>CAZGEJ010000040.1:0-54767 GCA_964524885.1 uncultured Binatia bacterium (SeqCode) | reverse complement strand
AAGTCGGTGCCGTGATCGAGATTGAAGCCGCGCAGGAAGAACTGGTTGGCCTTGCCGGTGCCGGAGTGCTGCGTGACGATCAAGCCCGGCACGCGTTCGAGAACTTCGCCGACGCGCAGGAAGGGAACACGCCGCAACTCGTCGGCGCCGACGCGTCCGGTCGAGGCGGAATCGGCGACGCCGATGAGGTTCTGGGCACGCCCGACGATGACGATTTCGTCGGGTGGGGGGATTTCCTCGTGGCCGAGGACGGCCCGAGGCAGAGAGACGGAGAGGGCGAGGGCAAAGAGCCGCCGTCTCCTGGCATGAAGATGCATGGAGGACTCCGTTCGCTGGGCGAGCGAGCACGCGACAACGCCGGCGCCGACTCGCGCGGAGACTAGGAGGGTACGGTTTCAGACCAGCGAGGGAAGGGGCGGAGGCCCGCGGGCGGAGGGGCGAGGAGCGGCGCGGCGTGGGCCGGGCGCGGCGTGACTCTGGGCGAGGGGGGAGGCCGCCGCGGGCGGCGACACCGCCGGCAACGCCGGCAGGGTCGCCGGCAGAAAGCTGCTTTGGGCATGGACGTGGGCCGCGCCGGCACGGAGCTGCCGCAGGGAGGTGGTCGCGCTGACCGGAGGGGCAGCTGTCTCATAGGTCCCATAGGTCCCATGGGACCCATGAGACTCATGCGACCCATGGTGATGATGGTGAGGGTGGTGGTGGTGGTGGCTGTGGGCCCGGGTGCCGCCGGCGTGGCTGTGGACCAGCAGGCTGGCGCGCGGCGCCAGCGCCAGCGGCAGCAGCAGAGCGACGAGCGCCGTGGCCAAGCCACGACGCTCGCGCCTCGTCCGCCCGCGATCTTTTGGCGCCGCCTTCACCCGTCCCGACTAGCAGGGGAATGCCTGGCTGTCACGGATTTTCCCGCGACGGCGTCGGCTCAGACGCGCGTCAAGGCCCGGTATTTCGCCTTCTGCGCCGGGTCGGCGCTGCTGCCGAGGCGCTTCAATCGGTCGGCCTCGTATTGGGTGTAGTTGCCGTCGAACCAGACCACGCTGCCTTCGCCTTCGAAGGCGAGGATGTGGGTGCAGATGCGGTCGAGGAACCAGCGGTCGTGGCTGATGACCACGGCGCAGCCGGGGAAATATTCCAGCGCTTCCTCGAGGGCGCGCATGGTGTTGACGTCGAGGTCGTTGGTCGGCTCGTCGAGCAGTAGGACGTTGACGCCTTCCTTGAGCATGCGGGCGAGGTGGACGCGGTTGCGCTCGCCGCCGGAGAGAGTCCCGACCTTCTTCTGCTGGTCGGTGCCGCCGAAGTTGAAGCGGGCGACGTAGGTGCGCGAGTTCACCTGCTTCTTGCCGAGGTCGATGACCTCCTGGCCGTCGGTGATCGCCTGCCAGATGTTGTGATCCGGGTTGAGCACGTCGCGGCTCTGCTCGACGTAGGCCAGCTTGACGGTGTCGCCGATGCGGATGGAGCCGGAGTCGGGCTTTTCGCTGCCGGCGATCATGCGGAAGAGGGTGGTCTTGCCGGCGCCGTTCGGGCCGATGACGCCGATGATGCCGCCCGGCGGCAGCGAAAACGTCATGTCCTTGGCGATGAGCTTGTCGCCGAAGGATTTGTTGACGTGGTCCGCCTGGATGACGATGCCGCCGAGGCGCGGACCGGGCACGATGTAGATGTCGAGGTCGGAGGCCTGCTTTTCGACTTCGTCGTCGAGCAGGTGTTCGTACGAAGTGATGCGGGCTTTCGACTTGGCATGGCGGCCTTTGGGCGACATGCGGATCCACTCGAGTTCGCGCGCCAGGGTCTTTTGCCGCTGGGTTTCGGCCTTTTCCTCTTGTGCCAAGCGGATCTGCTTCTGTTCGAGCCAAGAGGAGTAGTTGCCCTTGAAGGGGAGGCAGCGGCCGCGTTCGATTTCGAGGATCCAGCCGGCGACGTTGTCGAGGAAGTAGCGATCGTGGGTGACGGCGATGATCGTGCCGGGGTAGGTCTGCAGGTGGTGTTCGAGCCAGGCCACCGACTCGGCGTCGAGGTGGTTGGTGGGCTCGTCGAGGAGCAGAATATCGGGCTGCTGCAGGAGCAGGCGACACAGGGCGACGCGGCGCTTCTCGCCGCCGCTCAGCTTGTCGATGACGGCGTCGGCCGGCGGGCAGCCGAGGGCGTCCATCGCCATTTGCAGGCGCGCCGACAGGTCCCACGCTCCGATCGCCTCGATGCGGTCTTGCACCACGCCTTGACGTTCGATGAGCTTGTTCATCTCGTCATCGTCCATCGGCTCGGCGAAGCGGGCGTTGATTTCTTCGTACTCGGCGAGCAGGCCGACGGCCTCGGCGGCGCCCTGTTCGACGACCTGCATCACCGTGAGGCCGGGGTCGAGCTTGGGTTCCTGTTCGAGGTAGCCGATGGTGTAGCCGGGGGAGAGAACGGTTTCGCCCTCGAACTCGGTATCGATGCCCGCCAGGATGCGGAGGAGCGAACTTTTGCCGGAGCCGTTGATGCCGAGCACGCCGATCTTGGCGCCGTAGAAATACGAAAGGTACACGTCTTTCAGGATGACGCGCTTGTTGTCGTAGGTCTTGGTCACCCCGACCATCGAGTAGATGACCTTGTTCGGATCGTTGCTCATGACTCCTCCTGCCCCGGCGGGGATCGGCGACTTACCGGTTTGCGAGCGCGGACGCGGCTGGGGGGCGGAAACGAAAAGCCCCGCGACGGGTCGCGGGGCTTTCATCATGGTTGCGGGGGGAGGATTTGAACCTCCGACCTTCGGGTTATGAGCCCGACGAGCTACCGAGCTGCTCCACCCCGCGTCACGCGTTCGGATCCCGTGTAGTAGCGGCCGACGTCGGCGCTGTCAAACGAGTCGGCGATGTTTCTGTGGGATCGCCGGCTCAAGCGACGTAGCCGCTCATGAAGACGAAGTGGGCGACGCTGCCGCCGAGCACGAAGATGTGGAAAATCTCGTGGTGTCCGAAGACCTCGGGGTAAGGATCGGGCCGTTCGAGGGCATAGATGACCGCGCCGGCGGTGTAGACGAGGCCGCCGCCAACCAGCCACCAGAGTCCGCCCGGCGGGAAGGAATCGAGCACCGGCAGGCTGGCGACCGCCGCGAACCATCCCATCGCGAGGTAGATGGCGGCGCTGGCCCAGGCCGGCAGGTGGTCGAAGAAGACCTTCAGGCAGATGCCGGCGACGGCGATCGTCCACACGACGGCGAAAATCGTCCAGCCCCAGGCTCCCTGCAGCGTAATCAGGCAGACCGGGGTGTAGCTGCCGGCGATGAGCACGAAGATCGCCGCGTGGTCGAAGCGGCGCAACCGATCCTCCCATTGCGGCGATACCTTGAGCCCGTGGAACAGGGCGCTCGCGGAATAGAGCAGGATCAGGCTGCCGCCATAGACGGTGAAGGCGGCGACGCGGCGCGGGTCGCCGTCGGCCTGGATGATCAGCGCCGCCAGGCCCGGAATGGCCAGGACGACCCCGAGAAAATGAGACAGGGCGTTGAAGGGTTCTTTCACACGCGTCAGCATAGCGGCGGCAGAGCATAATCCGAAACGTCCGACAAGTCTGACAAGTCCGACAGGTCGGACAGGTCGGACAGGTCTGACGCGTCGGACTTGTCGGACTTTGTTTGACTCCCCCCAGGGGCTCCGATAAGCCGAATCGGCTTCACAGCCAGGTCCCATGCCCGCCGAAACAGAAGTTTCCGATCTCGTCGTCGCCCGCCGCCGCAAGCTCGAGGAGCTGCGCGCCCGCGGCGTCGATCCGTACCCCAACGACTTTCGCCCCGACTCGACCGCCGCCGAGGTCGTCGCTCGCTTCGCCGACGCGGACGAGGCGACGCTCGCCGCGCAGCCCGACAGCGTCGCGGTCGCCGGTCGGGTCATCGCCCTGCGCAGCTTCGGCAAGGCCGCCTTCCTGCATGTGCAGGATCGCTCCGGCAAGATTCAGGCGTACGTCAAGCGCGACGTCGTCGGCGAAGAGGCCTTTGCCGTCTTCGGCGCCGTCGACATCGGCGACTACCTCGGCGTCGTCGGCCGGCCGTTCCGCACCCGCACCGGCGAGCTGACCATCGAGGCCGCCTCCTTCCAGATCCTCACCAAGTCGCTGCGCCCGCTGCCGGAAAAGTGGCATGGCCTGACGGACGTCGAAGCGCGCTACCGCCAGCGGTACCTCGACCTCATCGCCAACCCCGATTCGCGCGAGACCTTCCGCCTGCGATCGCGCATCGTCGACGGCATCCGGCGTTTCTTCACGGCGCGCGACTTCATCGAGGTCGAGACGCCGATGATGCAGCCGATCCCCGGCGGCGCCGCGGCACGGCCGTTCGTCACCCACCACAACGCCCTCGACATGCAGCTCTACCTGCGCATCGCGCCCGAGCTGTACCTCAAGCGCTTGCTCGTCGGCGGCTTCGACCGCGTCTTCGAGATCAACCGCAACTTCCGCAACGAAGGCATCTCGGTGCGCCACAACCCCGAGTTCACCATGCTCGAGTTCTATTGGGCCTACGCCACGTACGAGGACCTGATGGAGATCACCGAGCAGCTGGTGGTCGAGTTGGCCGACACCATTCTGGGCACGCGCATCCTTCCCTACGGCGAACATCAGATCGACCTGAGCCCGCCGTGGCGGAGGCTGCGCATTCCAGAATACGTCGCCGACAAGGCCGGGGTGCCGCTCGACGCGGTGCTGGCTCTCGACGAGGCGACGGTGCGGCAGGCGGCGCGTCAGCTGAACGTGCGCATCGATCCGGCGCTGGCGACGCGTCATGGCGAAAACGCCACCGGCTACCTGCTGACCGAGATCTTCGAGGCCATCGCCGAGCCGGAATTGGTGCAACCGACCTTCGTGCTACAGTTCCCGGCCGCGGTATCGCCGCTGGCGCGGCGCAATCGCCAGAACCCGAATTTCGTCGATCGCTTCGAGACCTACGTCGTCGGCCGCGAATTGTGCAACGCCTTCTCCGAACTCAATGATCCCGACGACCAGCGCTCGCGCTTCGAGGCGCAGCTGGCGGCACATGCTGCCGGCGACGAGGAGGCGCACGTCGTCGACGAAGACTTCCTGCGTGCCCTCGAACACGGCATGCCGCCGGCGGCCGGCGAGGGCATCGGCATCGATCGGCTGGTGATGCTGTTCGCCAACGCCGCGTCGATCCGCGACGTCATCCTCTTCCCCCACATGCGGCCGGAACGCCGCGCCGTCGACGCCGACCCGGCGCCGGAGGCGACCCCGTGACACACCCCGCACCGCGCGGCCGGAGCTGATCGCTCGCCCGGTTCGCCGTCTGCTTGCCCCGCCGCATGCGCTACGAACTCTTCATCGGGCTCCGCTACCTGCGTGCCAAACGCAAGGAAGCCTTCATCTCGCTGATCACCGTCATCTCGGTGCTCGGCGTCATGCTCGGGGTCATGACCCTCAACATCGCCTTGGCGATCATGACCGGCTTCGAAGAGGACCTGCGCGACCGCATCCTCGGCTTCAACCCGCACGTGCTGGTGCTGCACAGCGGCGGTTCCTTCGGCGACTACCGCGAGATCGCCGAGCGCGTCGAGAAGATCCAGGACGTCGAGGCCGTCGGCCCGTTCATCTTCGGCCAGGTCATGCTGTCCTCGGGCGATCAGGTGGCGGGCGCCATCGTGCGTGGGCTCGACCCGAACGGCACCGAGGTGACCGACGTGCGGCGGCACCTGCGCGACGGCAAGCTAGAGGACTTGGCCCGTAGCTTCGAGGTCAAACTCGACGACGCAGGGCACGTCGTGCGCCTGCCGGGCCTGATCGTCGGCAAGGACGCGGCGCAGCAACTCGGCCTCACCATCGGGGCGGTGGTCTCGGTGATTTCGCCGCAGGCCAACCCGACCGCCATCGGCATGCTGCCGCGCATCAAGCGCTTCGTCGTCGCCGGCGTCTTCAACTCGGGCATGTCCGAGTACGATTCGTCGCTCGTCTACATGTCGCTGGCCGAGGCCCAGAAATTCTTCGAGATGGGCGATGCGGTGACCGGCCTCGAGGTGCGCGGGCGCGCTCTCTACGCCGCCGACCAGCTGAGCGAGCGCATCTTCAAGGAACTCGGCTTTCCCTTCCGCGTCCGCAACTGGATGGAGATCAACCACAACCTCTTCTCGGCGCTGCAGCTGGAGAAGACGGTGTACTTCATCGTCCTGTTGCTGATCGTCTTGGTCGCCGGCTTCAACATCATCGCCACCCTGATCATGGTGGTCATGGAGAAGCGCAAGGACATCGCGATCCTCAAGTCGATGGGCGCGACGCAGTCGAGCGTCGCTCGCATCTTCGTCTTCAAGGGCATGATCATCGGCAGCGTCGGCACGGTGCTCGGCAGCGTCACCGGCTACATCGCCTGCTGGGCCCTGCGCCGCTACGAGTTCATCGACTTGCCGGAGGGCGTGTTCTACGTGAACACCGTGCCGGTGCGGATCTATCCCGAGTATTTCGCCGTCGTCGCGCTGTCGTCGCTCGTCATTTGCCTGCTGGCGACGATCTACCCGGCCCGCCAGGCGTCGCGTCTCGCGCCGGTCGACGTGATTCGCTATGAGTAGCCGGCTGATTCAGGCGACCGGGCTGTGGAAGGCGTACGGCGACGGGTCGCGCGTCGAGGTCCTGCGTGGCCTCGACCTCGACATCGACGCCGGCGAGGTGGTGGCGATCGTCGGTCAGTCGGGGGTGGGCAAGAGCACGCTGTTGCACGTCCTCGGGGCTCTCGACCGCCCGAGCCAGGGGCAGGTGTTGTTCGGTGGAGTGGACATCTTCGCGCTCGGCGAGCGCGAGCAGGCGCAGTTTCGCAACCGGGAGATCGGCTTCATTTTTCAGTTCCATCATTTGTTGCCCGACTTCACCGCCGTCGAAAACGTCATGATGCCCATGCTCATCGGTGGCAGTAGCCCCGCCGCCGCCGAACGTCGCGCCCAGGTCTTGTTGGAGCAGGTCGGTTTGGCGCATCGCACCAGCCACAAGCCGGGCGAGCTTTCGGGCGGCGAGCAGCAACGCGTGGCGGTGGCCCGCGCCGTGGCACTGTCGCCGCGGGCCATTCTCGCCGACGAGCCGACGGGCAACCTCGACCCGGCGACCAGCGCCGAGGTGCATCAGTTGCTGCTGTCGCTCAATCGTGAGCACGGCATCAGCATGGTGCTCGTCACCCACAACCAAGAACTCGCCGGCCTGTGCCATCGTGTGCTTCGGCTTCAGGATGGACGTCTGCAAGGTTGACGCATGCACGTTCGCCGCTCCTCATCCCTGGCCCTCGCTCTGGCCCTAGCCCTGGCGGCGCCGGCCGCCGCCCAGCTCCCTCTCGGCGACGTCGCCGGCATGCTGGCCCCCGACGATGCCACCCGCGGCCGCCGCGCCGTCCGCCTCGAGTCCGTCACCGTCGAGGGTAATCAACGGGTCGAAGACGGCGCCATTCTCGCCGTGTTGCGCACCCGCCGCGGCGAAATCCTCGACGAGGCCAAGGTCGATCAAGACGTGCGCGCCCTCTTCGGCATGGGCTTCTTCGCCGATGTCGAGGCCGACCTCGACGCTGCCGCCGGCCGCCTGACCTATCGCGTCACCGAACGGCCGTACATTCGTGAGCTGCGCATCGAGGGCAACGACAAGCTCGACAAGGACGAACTGGAGCCGGCCCTCAAGGTGCGGCCGAACACCATCTACGACCCGGAGAAGGTGCGCCGCGGCATCGACGAGGCGAAGAAGCTGTACGACAAGAAGGGTTACCTCGACGCCGTCATCACGCCGCGTACCGAAGATAAGGGTGACAACGAAATCGCCTTGGTCTTCGACATCGACGAGAAGAAGGTGGTGCGCGTCCAGGAGATCGTCTTCGAAGGGCTCAAGGCCTTCCCGGCGCGCCGCCTCAAGCGCTACATGCAGACCAGCGAGGAGTGGTTCCTCTCCTTCTTCACCGGAGCCGGCAACCTCGACAAGGAGGTCCTCAACACCGACCTCGAGCGGCTGACGGCCTATTACTACGACAACGGCTACATCGAGGTGAAGATCGACGAGCCGAAGGTCGAGCGCAAGGACGACGGGCTCTACGTCACCCTCAAGATCGACGAGGGCTCGCAGTACAACGTCGGCAAGGTCTCCATCGGCGGCGACCAGCTGGCGGACATGACCCGAGCCCGCGAGAGTCTGTCGCTGGAGCCGGAAGCCACCTTCCGCAGCTCGAAACTGCGCGCCGACATCACCGCTCTCACCGAGATCTACGGCGACGACGGCTACGGCTTCGTCAACATCAATCCGGAAACCGAGATCGACCCCAAGGCCAAGACGGTCGACGTCACCTACGCGGTCAGCAAAGGCCCGATCGTTCACATCGACAAGGTATTGATCTCCGGCAACACCAAGACGCGCGACAAGGTGGTACGGCGCGAGATCGAACTCGAGGAGCAGCGCCGCTTCTCCGGCAGCAAGCTGCGCCGAAGCCAACTGCGTCTCCAACGCACCGGCTTCTTCGAGGACGTCAACCTGACGACGCGCAAGTCGGATCAGGAGGATCAGCTCGATCTGATCGTCGACGTCAAGGAGGGCTCGACCGGGACCTTCTCCGCCGGCGCCGGCATTTCGTCGGGCGAGCAGTTCCTGTTCAACGTGCGCCTGCAAGAGATCAACCTGTTCGGACGCGGCCAGCGCCTCGTGTTGAACGCCGACTTCGGCCAATTGCGGCGCAACTTCTCCATCGATTTCACCGAACCCTACTTCCTCGACACCGAAGTGCTGGCCGGGGTTCGCCTGTTCAACTGGCAGTTCCTGTTCAACGACTTCACCCGCGGCGGCACCGGCGGCACACTGCGCTTCCTCTACCCGCTGACGGCGCTCGGTTTTCAGAATGCCTTCGGCTTCTCGCTCGAGGATTCGCGCATCGGTATCGAGTACCGCCTCGAGCAGGCCGAGATCAGCGACGTCGACGCGTTCACGTCGCCGATCATCCGCGCCGAACAGGGCAAGAGCCTGATCAGCAGCCTGACGCCCCGCTTCGTGCGCGACACCAGCAACCACCCGTTCAACCCGACCGACGGATCGATCCAGGACTTCGGCATCGAGGTTGCGGGCATCGGCGGCGACAGTAAGTTCATCCAGGCCGAGGCCCTGATGCGCTGGTACATCCCGGTGTGGTCCAGCGAGGACTGGGGCACGTTCGTCTTGTCCCCCGGCCTGCGCACGGAATACGGCTTCGGCTACGGCGACAGCTCCGAATTGCCGCTGTTCGAACGATTTTTCCCCGGCGGCATCAACTCGATCCGCGGCTTCGACATCCTGGCCCTCGGCCCGATCAACGACCGCACCGACGGCGCCGGCAACCTCATCAGCCGCGACCGCATCGGCGGTAGCCAGCAGTACATCACCAACAACGAGCTGATCGTGCCGATCGTCGAGTCCCTCGGCCTGCGCGGCGTCGTCTTCTTCGATGCCGGCAATGCCTTCCTCGCCTCGCAGGGGTTCGACATCGACGAGATCCGCATGTCGACCGGCGCCGGCATCCGCTGGATGTCGCCGATCGGGCCACTGCGCATCGAATTCGGTTTCCCGCTCAACGCGAAGAAGGACGACGACGAGCAGATGGTCATGTTCTCGTTCGGCGGCGGCATCCGCTGAGGCGGTGGGGGCGGCCCGCCGCATGCCGACGAGGTCTCAAGAAAAAGCTATTGAAGATTTTTCCGTTCTTGGATACTGACGCGGGCAACTCTACAGCCGGAGGGGTACGATGCGAGCAAGACGTGGGGCGTTTGGGGCCTTGGCGGCATTACTGCTGACGGCGGGGGCGCAGGTCGCTTTCGCCCAAGATGATTACTCGCGGCCAGGTCCGTACATGAGCCTCGGGTTCACCTGGGGCAAGCAGTCCTTCGACGTCAGCGACCTCGAAGACTCCTTCACCGCCGTGCGCCGGCTGGACCAGCAGACGCGCGAGGACGATTGCGCCATCCCGGGTAAGTTGCCCTGCAACTTCAGCGCCCTCGTCGACGCACGCGACACGCCGGGCTTCGACATGCGCGCCGGCTACCGCATCAACGACATGTTCGCCGCCGAGCTCAACCTGCAGTACCTCAACAACTACGAACTCGAGCTGCGCGGCACGACCCTCTACACGTTCAACGGCACCGCCTTGGTCGAGAACGTCATCGGCGACCAGCGCATCGCCGAGTTCACCACCTACAACATCCTCGCCTCCGGGCGCTTCTACCCGATGACCGGCATCTTTCAGCCCTACCTGTCCGCCGGTATCGGCACGGTCGTCGCCGACATCGAGACCGAGGACGCCGAGGTGCTGGTGCCGGGCAGCCCGCTGCCTCCGGCCAGCGTGCCGCAGATCGAAGGCGGTAGCTCCACCGAGGCGGTGTTCGCCGGCAAGATCGGCGGCGGCGTCGACTACTACCTGACCCGCAATATCGCCCTGACCTTCGACGTTGCGTGGCTCCTGACGACCGAGATGGACGTCAAGGGTCTGCCGGAGAAGTTCGCTCCGACCCAGGTGCCGTTCACCGTGGGTGCGATGTATCGCTTCTGATTGCCGCGTCGCCTCGCGACCTCATCCGGGTTTCAACGGAGAGCCTCGCCGTTCCGCGGCGAGGCTCTCGTCGTTTGGGGGAATCGCCGCCCGCCGGCGGCACCAGTCGATCAGATGTGCAGGGCGCGGCGGTGCACCGCCAGCGCCGCTTCTTTGACGATCTCCGGTAGCGTCGGGTGGGCATGCACCGAGCGCGCGATGTCTTCGGCGCTGGCGCCGAATTCCATCGCCACCGCCGCCTCGGCGATCATGTCCGAGGCGCGCGCCCCAACGATGTGCACCCCGAGCACGCGGTCGGTCTTGGCGTCGGCGATGATCTTGGCCATGCCCTCGGTCTCGTCCATGCAGCGGGCGCGTCCGTTGGCGATGAACGGGAAACTGCCGACGGCAATCTCGCGCCCCTCTTCCCGCGCCTGCTCCTCGGTGTAGCCGACGCCGGCGAATTCGGGCGACGTGTAGACGACGTTCGGGATGGCGTCGTAGTTGACGTGCCCCGCCATGCCGGCGATGCGCTCGACCACTGCCACGCCCTCTTCCTCGGCCTTGTGCGCCAACATCGGGCCGGCGATGACGTCGCCGATGGCATAAACACCGGCGACGTTGGTGCGGTAGTGCGCGTCGACCGCCACCCGGCCGCGCTCGTCGAGTCGCACGCCGATCTCGTCGAGACCGAGCCCGTCGAGGTACGGCTTGCGCCCGACTGCGACCAGCACCACGTCGCAGGTGTGCGTCGACGACGTCTCGCCGCTCTGCAGCTCGACCACGACCTCGTCGCCCACCTGTGCCCCGCGGGCGCTCGTCTTCAAGGCGAACGTCAGCCCCTGCTTGGCGAGCGACTTGGCCAGCACCCCCGCCGCCTCGCCGTCCATGCCAGGCAGGATGCGGTCGGCCAGTTCGACGACATGCACCTCGGCACCCAGCCGGCGCCACACCGAACCCAACTCGAGCCCGATGGCGCCGGCGCCGACCACCAAAAGACGGCGCGGCACCTCCGTCAGCGACAGGGCCTCGGTTGAGGAAATGATGCGGCTGCCGTCGAACGGCAACTGGCGCAGCGCGATCGGCGCGCTACCGGTCGCAATGATGATGTGGGGGGCGGAAAGGCGGCGGCTCTCGCCGCGGTACACGACCTCGACGACGCCGTCGCCGCGCAACTTGGCCGAGCCTTCGATGCGCTCGACTTGGTTCTTGCGGAAGAGCCCCTTGATGCCCTGGGTGAGGGTCTTCACCACCTTGTTCTTGCGCGCCATCATCGCCGGCAGGTCGAAGCCGACGTCGCCGACGCGGATGCCGTGGGCCTTGAGGTGGGCCAAGCCGGCGTAGCGTTCGCTCGAATCGAGCAGGGCCTTGCTCGGGATACAGCCGACGTTGAGACAGGTGCCGCCGAGCGCGGCGTCCTTCTCGACGCAGGCGACGCGCATGCCGAGCTGGCCGGCGCGCAGCGCCCCGACGTAGCCCGCCGGGCCGGCGCCGATGATGATCAGGTCGAAGGCGTCCATCCAACTCTCCTCAGCATCCGAGCAGCAGTCGCGTCGGATCCTCGAGCCGTTCCTTCACCCGGACGAGGAAGGTGACGGCCTGCTCGCCGTCGATGATGCGGTGGTCGTAGGACAGGGCGACGTACATCATCGGGCGAATGACGATCTGATCGTCCACCACGACGGCGCGCTTCTCGATCTTGTGCATGCCGAGGATGGCGCTTTGCGGCGGATTGAGGATCGGCGTCGACAGCAGCGAGCCGAAGACGCCGCCGTTGGTGATGCTGAAGGTGCCGCCCGACAGGTCGTCGATGCCGAGCTTGTTGGTGCGCGCCAGGCCGGCCAGCCGCGCGATATCGGCTTCGATCTCGGCGAACGTCATCTGGTCGGCGCGGCGGACCACCGGCACCACCAGGCCCCGTTCGGTGGCGACGGCGATGCCGAGGTGCATCGAGCGGTTGTAGATGATGTCGGTGCCGTCGATGCGGGCGTTGACCACCGGCACGTCGCGCGCCGCCTCGCAGCAGGCGCGGGCGAAGAACGACAGGAAGCCGAGTCCGATGCCGTGGACCTTGGCGAAGCGCTCCTTGTGGCGCTGGCGCAGGTCGAGCACGGCGCTCATGTCGATCTCGTTGAAGGTGGTGAGGATGGCGGCGGTATGCTGCGCCTGCACCAGCCGTTCGGCGATGCGCTGGCGGATGCGCGTCATCGGCACGCGCTCTGAGGTGTCCGACCTGTCCGACCTGTCGGACGTGTCGGACTTGTCGGACCTTTGCTCGAGGTGCTGGAGCACGTCCTCTTTCGTCAGGCGGCCGCCTTTGCCGGTGCCGCTGAGGGCGCTCGGGTCGAGCTGATTCTCTTCGACGAGGCGGCGTACGGCCGGGCTCAGCGGCGCGCTCGCAGCAGCCGCAGGAGGTGCAGGAGGTGCAGCGGCAGGTGGCGGCGCGGCAGCGGCGGACGGCGCAGCGGCTGCCGGCGGCGTCGCGGCGGGAGCGGCGGGAGCGGGTGCCGCGGCACCCGCCGCGCTCGGGTCGATTTCGGCGACGACGTCGCCGACGTTCACCGTCTCGCCTTCGTTGCGTAGGATGTGCAGCCGCCCGGCGCGTTCCGCCGGAATCTCGACGTTGGCCTTGTCGGTTTCGAGTTCGAGCAACGGTTCGTCGATGCTGACGCTGTCGCCGTCGGCTTTCAGCCAACGGGCGATGGTGCCCTCGGTGACCGACTCGCCGAGGACAGGAATGCGCACCTCAATGGCCATGGGTTCTCCTCAATGCCCGATCGATGAGTTCGTCGGCTTCACGCCGGTGGACCTTGTACGAGCCCGAAGCCGGGCTGGCCGACGCTTTACGCCCGGAGTACGAGACCTCCTTGATGCGCGGCGGAAGGATGCGTCGCAAGCGTCGCTCCATGTCCTTCCAGGCGCCCATGTTGGAGGGCTCTTCCTGCACCCAGAACAGCTCGGTCGCGTTCGGGTAGTTGGCGAGCAGCGCTTCGATTTCCTTCTTCGGGAAGGGGTAGAGCTGCTCGACGCGCAGGATGGCGATGTCCTTGATGTCGCGCTCGCTGCGGGTCGCCAGCAGGTCGTAATAGATCTTGCCGCTGCACAGCAGCAGGCGCTGTACGTCTTGCTTCTCGATCGGCGCCGCCTCGTCGAGCACGGTCTGGAAGGTGCCGTCGATCAACTCTTCGAGCGTCGAGGTGCAGCCGCGGTGGCGCAGCAGGCTCTTGGGCGACATCAGCACCAGCGGCTTGCGGAAGTCGCGACGCAGCTGACGGCGCAAGGCGTGGAAGTACTGTGCTGGCGTGGTCAGGTTGCACACCTGCAGGTTGTTTTCGGCGCACAGTTGCATGTAGCGCTCGAGGCGGGCGCTCGAGTGTTCCGGCCCCTGTCCCTCGTAGCCGTGCGGCAGCAGCAGCACCAGGCCGCACATGCGCTGCCACTTCGACTCGCCCGAGGCGATGAACTGGTCGATGACCACCTGGGCGCCGTTGGCGAAGTCGCCGAATTGGGCCTCCCACAGCACCAGGTTGTTCGGGTCGGCGATGCTGAAGCCGTACTCGAAGCCGAGCACGGCCGCTTCCGAGAGGAGGCTGTCGATGATGACGAAGCGGGCCTGGTTCGGACTCAGATGGTCGAGCGGCACGTAGCGCTCGCCCGTCTTCACGTCCGTCAGCACCGCGTGGCGGTGGCTGAAGGTGCCGCGGCCGCAGTCCTGGCCGCTCAGGCGCACCCGGTGCCCCTCCAGTAGCAGACTGCCGAAGGCGAGCATCTCGGCGCAGGCCCAGTCGAGCCGGCCGCCGGGCTCGAGCATGCGCGAGCGTTCCTCCAAGAGCTTTTGGATCTTGGGGTGGGCGGCGAAGCCGGCGGGCAGGTTGCGCACCGCTTCCATGATGCGCTCGAGGGTGGCGCGCGGCACGCGCGTGTCGGCGCCCCAATCGAGGCCGGCCCAGTGCATGCCCTCCCACAGGCCGCTGAGGGTCTGCACCTGCTGCCGCGGCGAGAAATCGCGCGCATAGTCGAGCGCCGCATCGAGGGTTTCGCGCAGCTCTTTGCGGTACGCATCGACCGTCTCACGCGCCACCGTTCCCGCCTCGGTCAGGCGGCGCTCGTAGATCTCGCGGGTCGTCGGGTGGGTGCGGATCTTTTCGTACAGCACCGGCTGGGTGAAGGTCGGGTCGTCCGCTTCGTTGTGCCCGTGCCGCCGGTAGCAGACGAGGTCGATGATGACGTCGGACTTGAACCGTTGGCGGTAGGCGATGGCCAAGCGCGCCGCCTGCACCACTGCTTCGGGGTCGTCGCCGTTGACGTGGAATACCGGCGCCTGGATCTCCTTGGCGACGTCGGACGGGTAGCGCGTGAAACGGTAATGGTTCGGCGAGGTGGTGAAGCCGATCTGGTTGTTGATGATGATGTGGATCGTGCCGCCCGTGCGAAACGCCTCGAGTTCCGACAACGCCAGCGTCTCGGACACCACCCCCTGGCCGGTGAACGAGGCGTCGCCGTGGATGAGCACCGGCAGGACACGTGCCCGTTCGAGGTCGCCGCGACGGTTCTGTTTGGCCCGTACGATGCCCTCGACGACCGGGTTGATCGCCTCGAGGTGGCTCGGGTTGGGCGACAGCGACAGGTGAACTTCGTGCCCGTCGCGGGTGCGGTGGTTGTGCGAGAAGCCGAGATGGTACTTGACGTCGCCGTCGCCCGAGATGTCGGCCGGCAGGAAGGCGCCCTCGAACTCGGCCAGGATCATCTCGTACGGCTTCTCGAGCAGGTGCGCCAGGACGTTGAGGCGGCCGCGGTGCGCCATGCCGAGGACGATCTCCTCGACTCCGCCGCGGGCGGCGTCCTCGATGAGAAAGTCGAGCAGGGGAATGAGCGATTCGCCGCCTTCGAGCGAAAAGCGCTTCTGCCCGAGGAACTTGGTCTGCAGGAACTGTTCGAATCCCTCGGCGGCGATCAACCGTTGCAGGATGAACCAGCGGTCCTCCGCCCCCAGGCGCGGCCGATTGAGGTCGGGCTCGATGTGCTCTTGCAGCCAGGTGCGCTTCTCCTGGTCGAAGATGCCCATGTACTCGACGCCGAGGGTGCCGCAGTAGGTCGCGCGCAGCAGCTGGATCAGGTCGCGCAGGCGCGCCTCCGAGCAGTGCTTGAAGGTCGGGCACTGGACGAGGCGGTCATAGTCGGAAGCCTGGAAGCCGAACTCGGCCGGGTCGAGGTAGGGGTGTTCGCGCAGGCTGGAGCCGAGCGGATCGAGATCCGCCACCAGGTGGCCGAAGCCGCGGTAGGAGTGCACCAAGTCGAAGACGCCGATGTTGCGCTCCGGCGCGGAGCCGATGCGGGCGAGATGCTGCCGCGCCGGGTTGAGGCGCGCCGTCCCTTCGGTCTCCGCCGGCGGGGCGCCGGCCTCGCCGCGCTCCCAAGCGCGGAAAAGTTCGACCCATTGCGGATCGACCGAGGCCGGGTCGCGGCGAAAGTCGCCGTACAGGGTCTCGAGATAAGCGGAATTGCCCGGAATGATGATTTCGTTGTGATCCACGCTGCCCCTCGCAAGCCGGCAAGGTAGCAGGAAAGAACCGCCCACGAAAAAGGGGGGGCAAAGATTGATGCGGTGCGGCACGCCGGACCGCTGGCGTGGCCGCGGTGGGAGCCCGGGATGGGCTGCACGTACCGCGCACCGACCGCTTGCCCGGCACCGGCGACGGTCCTACTATCCGCCGCCCCATGTCGTACCCGCGAGCCCAAGGCGCCGACTCGGCGCAGCCGATGGAGCAGAGCCTGCGCAAACTGCCGCCGCAGAACCTCGAAGCCGAGGAATCCGTGCTCGGTGGCATCCTGCTCGACAACCAGGCCATCGACGCGGCCGTCGAAATCCTCTCGCCGGAAGACTTCTACCGCGAGAACCACCGCAAGATCCTCCAAGGCATGCTCGAACTGCAGCAACGCGGCGAGCCGATCGATCTGATCACCTTGACCGAGGCGCTGACGGCACGCGGCGACCTGCAGCAGATCGGCGGCGCCGCCTATCTGCAAGAGCTGGCCGAGAAGGTGCCGACCGCCGCCAACGTCGGCTACTACGCTCGCATCGTGCGCCAGAAGGCGATCCTGCGCAGCCTGATCACGACCGCTACCGAGATCGCCACCCGCGGTTACGAATCGAACGCCGACGTCGATCAGTTCATCGACGAGGCGGAACACAAGATTTTCGAGATCTCCGAGAAGAAGGTGCGCCAAGGCTTGGTGCCGGTGAAGCAGATCGTCTTCGACTCGATGAAGATGATCGAGCAGATGTACCAGCGCCGCGAGCTGGTCACCGGCGTGCCCTCCGGCTTTCACGATCTCGACCGCATGCTCGCCGGGTTGCAACCGTCGGACCTCGTCATCATCGCCGGCCGCCCGAGCATGGGGAAGACGGCCTTCGCCCTCAACATCGCGCAGTACGCCGCCATCGAAGCCAACACCGGCGTCGCCATCTTCTCGCTCGAAATGTCGAAGGAACAACTGGTGCTACGTCTGCTGTGTTCGGAAGCGCGCGTCGATCAGTCGAAGATCCGCGCCGGCTTCGCCGGGGGCAACGATTTCTCCCGTCTCGCCCAAGCCGCCGGTCGGCTCAACAACTCGCACATCTACATCGACGACACGCCGGCGCTGTCCGTGCTCGAGATGCGCGCCAAAGCGCGCCGCCTCAAGCGCGACCCGAACGTCAACCTCGGCCTCATCATGGTCGACTACCTGCAGCTCATGCGCGGCGTCTCCAACGAAAGCCGCGAACAAGAGATCTCCAGCATTTCGCGCTCGCTCAAGGCCCTCGCCAAGGAACTCAACGTCCCCGTCATCGCCTTGTCCCAGCTCAACCGCGCCGTCGAGAACCGCGCCGACAAGAAGCCGATCATGGCCGACTTGCGCGAGTCGGGCGCCATCGAGCAGGACGCCGACGTCATCGCCTTCCTCTTCCGCCCGATCGTCTACGACTCCAGCGCCAACGAACGTGACGCCGAGGTGATCATCGCCAAGCAGCGTAACGGTCCGATCGGCACGGTGCCGCTGACCTTCATGTCGGAGTACACCCGCTTCGAGAACCGGAGCGAGGACGAAGTCGACTTCGGCGCCGCCGCGGGCGACCTCTAGCGTTTGCCGGCAACGCCGAGGCGAAACCGCACCGTGGCGCATCCGTTCCTCTTGGACGACGCCGGCCGCTGGCGTCGTGAGTTCCCGTCGCGTACACCGGCTCCATGGCCATTTTGAAAGTTGCCCGGCTCGGGCATCCCGTCTTGCGGCAAGTCGCCGAACCCGTGCCGCCGGAGAGCATCGGCTCGCCGGCGATCCAAGGCCTCGTCGACGATCTGATCGAGACCATGGTCGAATACGACGGCGCCGGTTTGGCCGCGCCGCAGGTGCACGTGTCGCTGCAGGTCGTCGTCTTCGAGGTGAACGACAACCCGCGTTACCCTGGGGCCGACGCGGTGCCGCTCTCGGTTCTCATCAACCCGAAGATCACGCCGACTACGTTGAACATGGAAGAAGATTGGGAAGGCTGCCTCAGCGTCCCCGGGCTACGTGGCAAGGTGCCGCGCTACACGGCGGTGCGCGTCGAGGCCTACGACCGCGAGGGTCGGCTGCAGCGTTTCGTGGCGCACGACTTCCACGCCCGCGTCGTGCAACACGAATGTGACCACTTGTTCGGCAAGGTCTTTCTCGACCGCATGCGGTCGACGGAGAGTCTGTCGTATCTGGAAGAATTCGCGCGTTACCACGCCAACGGCGCGTCATTGCGCGACTGAAGCACCAGCGCCGGAGCTTTTCGGCTCCGGCGCTGCAGCCTCGTGGATCAGTCGGTCGTGATCTGGATGCGCCGCGGCTTCGCCTTCTCCGCTCGCGGCAATTCGACTACGAGCACGCCATTGTCCAGCCGGGCCGCGATGTGTTCACCGTCGTAACGCTCGCGCTGCGACAAGCGGAAGCGCCGAGAGTAGTGCCCGACGTTGTATTCGCTGTACCGCGGCTGCAGCCCGTCGTATTCGCTCAGATCCACCTGCCCTTGGATCGACAGGATGTCGTTGTGCAGCTCGATCGAGACGCGCTCCGAGGTCACACCCGGCATGTCGGCGTAAATTCGTAGCGCCGTCTCGTCCTCGTAGATGTCGACGTCGGGCTGGTAGTAGCGGCCCTGTTGCACTTCGTCCTTGTCGGCGACCTCGCGCTTGCCCTTCACTTCGAGTTCTTGTGCCGTCATCGTCTTTCTCCTTTGCACTTCACACTTCAGGCGGGTTGCACCGAGATCTTGCGCGGACGCGCCTGAGCATGCTTCGGAATGGTGACGGTGAGCACCCCGTTACGCAGAGCAGCGCGGGCGTGTTCGGTGTCGAGATCGCCGGGCAGCTGAATCGTGCGCGAAAACTTGCCGGTGCCGCGTTCGCGCCGGTGCAGCGCGCTCTTCTCTTGCGCCGCGCCGAGTCGCTCGCCGGAGAGGGTCAGGCGGCGCGGCTCGACCTCGATGCCGAGCGCCTCCGGCGCCACGCCCGGAACCTCGGCCTTGATGACGAGGTCGCCCTCGCCGTTGGCGAAAACGTTGATCTGTGGGTAGGCGTTACCGCCGGACAAACCGGCCTCGAACAGGGGCTTGCCGAAGTAACGCTCGATGTCTCGCTGCAATCGCAGCAGGTTGTCGATGGTGTCGAATCGTAGTGCCATTGCACGCTCCTCCGCGCTTCATGGCACCGGCCGGTGCAAACCGAGCTAGCTGGCCCGAACCTAAGTCGACGCGTTTCGATGTCAACTCGTCGATCGCGACGAAGTGTATCCCTCGACGCGGCAGGCCACACCCTTCGGCAAGAGACTACCGCAGCGCCCCGGCTGAACGAGCGCCGCCAGCACCTCGGCGCCCGCCGCGGATGGCTCCGCTTCGGGGTCGATGAGGCCCTGCGCTGCGATGCTGTAAACCCGCCCGTACCGCACCGCCGGAATGAGGCTCCAGCCTGGTTGCCCGAGCCTGGTTCCGAGAGCCGTGGCATCCGAGGCGCAAAGGATCAGGACCTCCGGAGCGGCTTCGACCAGTCGATCCAACGACCATTCCTGCGACGCCACACCCCGCGGAAGCGCCTCGAACTGCCCCCCCGCCAGCTCCACCCAATCCACCATCCGTCCACCAAGGACGATCAACGGAGACACGGAGCCCAGACACACCACCCGCGGCCGGTAGCGCACGTTGGCCGTGCGTTGGCGCAGCCTCGTGAGCCGGTCCGCTTCGTCATCCGGGGCGGGCGCGTCGTGGAGTGCTTTCATGCGGATCGCGGCTTGGCTATACAGAGCGGCCCATAGCCGAGCAACATGCGACGGATCTACATCGAAACCTACGGTTGCCAGATGAACCTGGCCGACACCGAGCTGATGCTCGGTCACCTCGGACGCAACGGTTACACTCGCGCGCTCGAGCCGGAATCCGCCGACGTGTTGTTGCTCAACACCTGTGCCATCCGCGAAGGCGCCGAGGAGCGCATCATCGGTCGACTCGGCCAGCTGGCGCGCTTCAAGCACCGCCGGCCCAACGTGCAGCTCGGCATCGCCGGCTGCATGGCGCAGCACGTGCGCGACCAACTCCTGACGCGGCTCTCCTTCGTCGATTTCGTCGTCGGTCCCGACGCCTATCGTCGTTTGCCCGAACTGCTCGGGCACCCCAACGACGAGCCGTTCGTCGACGTGCGTCTGGACCGCAGCGAAACCTATGCCGACCTACCGGCGGCGCGTGGCGAAGGGGTGCGCGGTTGGGTGACGGTGATGCGCGGCTGTGACAAGTTCTGCACCTTCTGCATCGTGCCCTACGTCCGCGGCCGCGAGCGCAGCCTGCCGGCGGATGCTCTCCTGCAGCAGGTGCGCGACCTGGCCGACGCCGGGGTGCGCGAGATCGTCTTCCTCGGCCAGACGGTCAACGCCTATCGTGACGGTGACGTCGATTTTGGTGAATTGCTGCGCCGCGCCAACGACGTGCCCGGGATCGAGCGCATCCGTTTCACTTCGCCGCATCCGAGCGACATGACCCCATCGGTCGTCGCCGCCATGGCCGCCTGCGACAAGGTCTGCCCGCAACTCCACCTGCCGCTGCAGAGCGGCTCCGATCGGATCCTCGAGCGCATGGCGCGCGGCTATACCGTCGACGCCTATCGCCGCCTGGTCGACGAGTTGCGCGCCGCCATGCCGGGTCTCGCCTTGTCGACCGACATCATCGTCGGGTTCCCGGGGGAAGAAGAACACGAGTTCGAGGCGACGATGCAGGTGGTGCGCGAGGTACGTTACGACAGCGCCTTCCTGTTCCAGTACTCGCCGCGCACCCACACCAAGGCGGCTTCGTTCCCCGACAGCGTCCCCGAAGAAGAGAAGTCGCGCCGCCTGCAGGCGGTGATCGCGCTACAGAACCAGATCTCGGGCGAGGTCTTCCGCGCACGCATCGGCAGTGTGCAGGAAGTCCTGGTCGAAGGTCCGGCGCGCAAGCTCGAGGGCTGGATGTTCGGGAAGACGCCCGACTTCAAGACGACGGTCTTCCCCAGCACCGTCGCGGCGCCGGGTGATCTGGTGCGCGTGCGCATCGTCGACGCCACGGCGCGCGCGTTGACCGGCGTGGTCGACGCCGGCACGCGCCATTGAAGCCGGTGGGTCACTCCGTCCGGTCGGACGCCGCGGCGACGGCTGCTTCGGCTTCCGCCTCTGCTCGAGCCTGTTCCTTGGCTTGCTCCGCGAAGTAGTGCACGTAGGCGGCGAGACAGGTGCGCCCGACCGCATCACAGATCGGTACTCCGATTCCGCCCTGGTCGCTCGTTTCGAGTGCCAGTGCCGCGGCCAGGGCGGCGCGCGCCTCGTCGACGCGCTTCGTCGCATGCAGGACGTAGGCGAGGGTTTCCAAGCGCCATACCCAAGCGGTGCGTTCCTCGCCGCTGAAGACTTCCCGCACCAGCTTGTCGCTGAGGCTTTCCAGTCGTTCGCGTTGCTGCTCCTCGCTCAAGACGATGGGGCTGTCGAGGATCGCTTTCCATGCGTCGAGATACGGGGCGATGGTGTCGTAGGGGAGCAACCACTGGCGCACCTCGGGTTCGCGCATGAGCTGTGCCGACCTCTCGAGCGCGGCGCGGTCGGCACGTATTTCTTCGAGGTCGAGCAGCGTGCGAATCGGTGCGGCGGTCGGGGTGACCGGTGCGTCGGTGAGACGCCGGCGCATGCCGGGCAGGTCGCCGTGCGAGGTGTCGCCGCGTTCGCGTGAGCGGCGGAAGGCGCGGTCGATGCTGTAGTCGCAATAGCGCCAGTCGACTTCGTGCATGTGAATGCCGTGCTGTTCGGCCATATTGGTGCGGGCAGCACGGAGTGATTTGCGCGAGGTTTCGAAGAGGCCGAGATCCTTGAGTCCGTCGCGTTCGTTGACGACGGCGAAGATGTGTAGCACCCCGCCGGCGTCGCCGCGCACGACCCACACGAGCTGATCGCCGTTGTTGTCGACGGCGGAGAGGTAGCCTTCGAGGGTCGGGGTACTCGGGACGAGCCGCACGGGCGCGGGCGCTTCCTCTTTGGGCACCGCTACGCCGCGTTGTTCGAGGCGATAGAGCGAGCGCTTGATTTCCTTTTGTACGAGTTTGTCAGCGCTGCCGGAAAGCTCCTGCAGCAAGGCCACGCTGGCGTCGTCGGCGATGCCGCCGAGCCGGGCCGCGATGGCCAGGTCGGCCGTGGCATCACGTCCGACGTGCTGACGCAGCTCGTCCGGTGTGCTGCCTGCCTGCCATTCCTCCAGACGGCGTTCTCCGTCGCGGAGGCGAGAGTTCCGGGGATCCTTGGACATTTACTTTGCCTCGCTTGGGGTTGCGGCCGCGCTGCGCGGCGCCAGTTCGAGCCGAGCCAGAATGCGGTTGCGCACCCACTTCGGATCCCACCATTCGACGGGATCGACGTGGACGCCGTGCAGCATGATCGAAAGGTGTAGGTGATCGCCGCCGGCCAACCCGCTCTCGCCGCTCTTGCCGAGCTCGTCGCCACGCTTCAGCGTGGCACCGCGTTCGACGTCGATGCTGCTCAGGTGCCCGTACAGGGAGAAGATACCGAGGCCGTGGTCGAGGATCACGGTCAGACCGTAAATGCCGAGGTTCTCGGCGAAGACGACCGTACCATCCTGGGCGGCGACGATCGGCATCGCCTTGAGTGAGGCGAGGTCGACCCCGAGATGGGTCTGCCGGTCGACGATCTCGCCGTCGTAGGCATAGGAGCGCCGGTCTCCGAAGGCGCTCAAGGTCGCCGCAGGCTGCCGCAGAAAGGCGTCGGTCCAGGCGATGGAAGGCTGCGACTGGCGACAGGCTTCGCGGATGCGCACTTCGTTTTCGCGGCGGACGTCGCGGTTGATGCGGAGATAGCCGTCGAGCAGATTGCTGCTGCGCGCCATGCCGTTGATCTGCTCCAGCTCGGGAACCTTGCGCTGCAGAAAGGCATCGCCGATCTCGAGAGTACGCTCGCGAAACGTCTGCGGCTTGATCGGGCAGGCGAGCCCGACCTCGCGGCGATTGCCGGCGCCGTCACGCGCCCACAGCAGCGGCTTGGCCTCGGCGGTCAGGTCTTGCGGCACCGCGAACAACGCGATCACCACCTCCGGATCGGTAAAGACGCCGCGGCTCGCCGGGAAGAAGTAATCCCCGACCTGCACCCCACTTTCGACCGTGTCGGCCGACTGCCGGAAGACGACGGCTTCGACGCCGCCCAGGCGAATGTTGTGCTGCGAACTCAGGAGCTCGATGCGCGGCGGCGTGCGGTCGATTTCCAGCGGCGCCTCGAACCGCGGGCCGTCTCCCTGCGGGCGCAGATGCCACGCGTACGTTTCGACGTACACTTGGACGACCGCCTTGCCTTCGGCGACACCGAGCTTGGTGAAGTCGGGCTGAACGCTGACGTCGGCGTCGAGCACGCCGCTACCGCGCCAGGTCGTGGCGGGGAAATGCTGTTCGAAGACGGTGGTGCCGGCGGCGGCGCCTTCAGGGTGGACGCGCACCTCGATACGCCGCAGGCCCGGCGGGTCGGCATGCACGCGGAAGGCGAGCGCCGCGTCGCGCGGCAAGGCGCCGGCTTCGCCGACGTTTTCGACCCGCGGCGGGTTGGATTCGAACTGCAACCAGGCGACGAAGCCGCCGGCGGCCGTCGCGGCCAAGAGCAGGAGTCCCAAGAGATAACGCATCCGATTAGCTTCTCCTCGCGAACGATCGCCGCAGTATAGGGAGCCTGCGTGAGAAAATGAATGCGCCCGCGACTCGCCACGGCGGCGGCGAGTCGCTAACGTGCGGCGTCATGGCGAACCCGCCCAAGTATGCGTTGCAGGCGGTCTTCGGACCCGGCCTCGAAAACATGTTGCACCACACGCCGCACGCCAAGCGATTGCGCATGCAGGTCATCTCGACGGCGGCCGGAGTCGCCGTCGTCACCCTGCCGTTCGCCCCGGAACTCGTCGGCGACCCGGGACGCGGGGTGGTGTTCGGCGGCGTCATCACCACCCTGCTCGACCAGGCCTCCGGCCTCGCCGTGGCCTGCTCGATGGAGGATCTCAAGCCCATCGCCACGGTGGACTTGCGGGTCGATTATCTGCGCGCCGCCGATCCGGGGGTCGATCTGTATGCGCGCACCGAGTGCTACAAGCTGACCCGCAACGTCGCCTTCGTGCGCGGCATCGCCTGGGACCGGGACGAGGCGGAGCCCTTCGCCACTTCGCTGGGAACCTTCATGATCGGCTCGTCACCGGTGCTCAGCGCCGGCTTGGCGCGTCTGGCCGAGGCGCAGAAGGTGAAGCTCTCGTGAAACAGCTGCTGGCGGCGATCCCCTACGCGGCCTTTCTCGGCGTCGATCTCGAAGAGCGCGACGACGAGCCGATCTTCGTTTTGCCCTTTCGCGACGATCTCATCGGCAACCCGACACTGCCGGCGATCCACGGCGGCGTGCTCGGGGCGTTCCTGGAGTTGGCAGCGTTGCTGCGTCTGATTCGCGACGCGCCGTCGAACAAATTGCCGAAGCCGATCAACTTCAGCATCGATTACTTGCGCTCGGCCGGCCCCAAGGACTGCCGGGCGCGGGCGGAGATCTTCAAGCTCGGCCGCCGCATCGCCAACGTCCGCGTCGTCGCTTGGCAAGACGACGAACAGAAACCCGTCGCCGCCGGCAACGGAAAGTTTCTCTTCTAACCTCAGCCTCAGCCTGAGCCTAAGCCTTAGCCTACGAAACGTAGAGGAGGCTGAGGCTTAGGCTCAGGCTTAGGCTCAGCCTTAACCTAAGGCTGAAGCCGAGGCTGCCGCGACGCCGGCACCCGGCACCACGGCATAGCCCGCCTCCGGCAACGCCTGCTCCAGCGCGTGCAACACCGCCAGCACGCTGCTCATGCGGCTCGACTCCCCCATCAACCCGATGCGCCAGGTCTTCCCCTTCAACGGCCCCAGGCCGGCGCCGATCTCGATGCCGTGCCGCTGCAGGAGCGTGCTGCGCACGCGCGCGTCGTCGACTCCTTCCGGAATGCGCACGCTGTTGAGCTGCCAGAGCTGGTGCCCCGGCTGCGACGCGATCTCCAACCCGAGCGCCGCCAGACCGGCGCGCAACGCTTCGTGGTTGCGCCGATGCCGCTCCCAACGCGCCTCCAGCCCCTCCTCCAGCACCAGCCGCAAGGCCTCGTAAAAGGCGAAGCTCATGCTGATCGGCGCCGTGTGGTGGTAGACGCGGTCATCGCCCCAGTACTTCTCGATCATCGTCAGGTCGAGATACCAGCTCTGCACCTTGCTCTTGCGCCCGCGCAGAACCTCGACCGCACGCGGCCCGAACGTCAGCGGCGCCAAACCAGGCGGACAACTGAGGCATTTCTGCGTGCCGCTGTAGCAGGCGTCGACCTGCCAGGCGTCGATCTCCACGGGGCATCCGGCGAGTGAGGTTACGGTGTCGAGCACGAAGAGGGCGCCGGCCTCGTGCGCCAAGCGGCTGATCTCCTCCACCGGTTGCCAGGCGCCGGTCGACGTTTCGGCGTGTACCACGGCCACCAGCTTCGGTCGCTTGCAGCCGGCGAGGGCGCGGCGCACGTCGTCGGCGTCGATGACGTTGCCCCACGGCGCTTCGACTCGCACCGGCACGGCGCCGCAACGTTCGACGATGTCGACCATGCGCGTGCCGAAGACGCCGTTGACGCCGATGACCGCTTCGTCGCCCGGTTCGAGGAGGTTGACGAGGCACGCTTCCATGCCGGCACTGCCCGTCGCCGACAGCGGCAGGGTCAGCTGGTTCGTCGTGCGAAAGACCTGCTGCAGCATGCGCCGCGTGTCGTCCATCAGCTTGAGATAATAGGGGTCGAGGTGGCCGACGATGGGCGTGCCGAGGGCGCGCAAGACGCGCGGGTGAACGTTGCTCGGCCCGGGACCGAGCAGCAGACGAGCCGGAGGATCGAGGGCAGGGGGGATCGACATGGGCGCTGCTTAGCGTGCGCGCTGAAGTGGAGTCAAAGAAGTCCGACGTGTCGGACGTGTCAGACTCGTCAGACTCGTCGGACGTGTCGGACTTGTCGGACTTGTCGGACTTGGCGGAGGCTGCCATGGTGCGGCGCATGCCGGCTGCAAAGACGCCCCGAAGCGAGGCTGCCCCCAAGACGGCGAAGAAGGCCGCGGCCAAGAAAGCCACCGCCAAGAAGGCGGCAACGCGGCGCGCCCCGGCCGCCGCCGGTGACGACGCCCGCGCCGCTTTGGTCGCGGCGGTGCGTGCCGACATCGAAGCCGCCGCCGCCGAACCGATCGCCGCGTTCATCGATCCCGCGGCGGTGCGCCAGGTGCTGTCGCGTGCCGACGGCTTGTTGTTCGAGGCTTTCGTCGCCGAGATGATCGCCGTCGTCGGTCGCCGCGTACGCGCCGAGCTGGGCCGCCGCCGCGAGTCGCCCTGGGAATTGCTCGATGACGAACTCGCCGGCGTCGTCGAGTCACTACTGGATCGCGATGTCGCCCTGTCGAACGACGCCGAAGACTTCGTCGGCCGCATGATGCGCCGCGAACTCATTCGCGACCTGCTCACCGACGTCGTGCACACCTCGATCGTGTCGTTCAACAAGAAGGTCAATCCGCTTTTCGGTGGCTTCGCGACCTCCATGCTCGAGGGGCAGATCAAGAGCTTCATCCGCCTGTTCATGCCGCTGGTGCAGGATCAGGCGACCTCCTTCCTCATCGATCGCCGCAATCAATCGGCGTTTTCCGACTTCGCGCGCGCCTTCGTCCGCGAGTTGCTCGACGAGCCGATCCCGCAGCTGTTGGGACTCGTCGGGTCGCGGGTGCCGGCCGACGAAGGAGCCTTGGCCCGCAGTCTCGCCGGCAGCCGTCGTCTGCGCGATCTCGGACGCGAGATCTCGCTTGCCGTGTGGGATGACGTTTGGGAAGCCGTACGGCGGCGCCGCTTGGGCGAGATCGTGCCGATCGCCGAGCACGTCGACTGGCTCGCCGAGCACGCCGCGTCGGTCATTCTGTTCGGGCTGTCACGCCCCGTCCTCGGGGCTCATCTGCGGCAAGCGATCACCTCGCTTTGAGCCGTCCGACGATCGTCGCGGCGGCGCGTTTGCGAGGCCTGGGGCGGCGTGGTCAAACCACCGACGCATGAGCCAAGCCGCCGACATCGTCGAGCCTGCACCGACCTTCCCCGGGGCCGTCGAGCCGGCGCGTTCACGCCGCGTCGCTTCGCTGGGGCTATCGATTCACGTCGTCGAATGGGGTGATCCCGAGGCGCCGCCGCTGCTGTTGTGCCACGGTTTCTGGGATCACGTGCGCAGCTTCGCCACCCTGGCGCCGTTGCTCGCCCGACGCTTTCGCGTGGTGGCGATGGACGCCCGCGGCCACGGCGATTCCGACTGGGCGGGCGCCTATACCTGGGTGACCTGGGTCACCGACATCGTCAACGTCATCCGCGACATCGGTCAGCCGGTTTACCTCGTCGGCCACAGCATGAGCGGCGGTCAGACGGTCGATGCCTCGCGCGCCGCGCCGGAACTGGTGCGCAAGTTGGTCAACATCGATGGCTTCGGTCCGCCGCCGAACGATCCGAATCAAATGAGCGAGTTGCAGGAGCTGCGCCGCTATCTCGACTACCGCCGCCGCCTCGCCCAGAAACCGGATTGGAACCCGTATCCGACCCTGGATGAGTTGGTCCGCCGGCGTCGGGCGCAGAACCCGCGTCTCAGTGAGGCCTGGCTGCGCTATTTCCTCCATTGGGGGGCGCGGCGTGGCGATGACGGTTGGCGCTGGAAGTCCGATCCGCAGATGGCGGCCGGGGCCGGTCCATGGCAGCCGGACTGGATCGGACCGGGCTTCGCCACGTTGCGCATGCCGATGTTGGCAATCGTCGGTTCCGAGCCCGATACCTGGGGGCCCCTGCCGGAGGAGGTCCTCGCCGACCGGCTGCGTCACGCGCCGCGCTTGGAGCGGGTCACCATCCCCGGTGCCGGACATTTCGTGCACGTCGAGCAACCGGAGCGAACGGCACGGGCGATCGAGGAGTTTCTCGTCGCATGATCCATCTGCACCATCTCGGAGTGACGCTGGCGCTGCATCCGTTGACGCGCGGCACGGGCCTTCCGCTGTTGTTGCTGCATCCGCTGGGTGCTTCCGCTGCCTACTGGCGATCGCTCCCGGTCGCCTGGGAGGGGCCGGTCTACGCCCTCGACTTCAGCGGTCACGGCGATTCTCGACGGCTGCACGGCGGAGGCTACTCGCCCGAGTACTTCGTCGCCGATGCCGACACGGCTCTGGCGCGGATCGGTACGGCCGCGGTGGCGGGGGCGGGCCTCGGTGCTTACGTCGCCTTGCTGTTGGCCGGGGCGCGCGTCGACGATGTAGTCGCCACCTTGCTGTTGCCGGGCGCCGGACTCGCCGGCGGCCCGCCCCAGCCGGATTTCAGCCGTCCGTTTCCGTTGCTCGAAACGGATGACGCGCCGGCCGACACGGATCCCGCCGTGTGGATCGCCGACGGCATGGTGCGGCCGCCCGAATATGCCCTCGAGTTGGCCGAACCAGCCGGGCCGTTGTTGCTCGTCGAAGACGACGATGATCGACCGGTATGGTGGCAGGCGTTGCGCTCGCTGCGCCATGCCGTGCCGGTGTCGAGTGACCTCGGCGAGGCCTTTCGTCGTCTCGCCGAGGCGTGTGATTGATCGTCCGCCGTCGCCTTCAAGCGACGGCGCCGCTGCGAATGGCTGCGGCGCGGGCTGCGATGGCTTGGCGTTCGGCCGCATCGAGGCGCTGCACGTTCTTCACCTGGAGCGCCATGCGTGGGTTGGCGGCGAGCCGCGCTGCGTGGCGATCGAGGAAATCCCAGTACAGAGTGGTGAAGGGGCATGCCCGCTCGCCGGTGCGTTGCGCCGGGTCGAAGCGGCAGCCGCGGCAGTAGTTGCTCATGCGGTCGATGTACTTGCCCGTCGCCGCATAGGGCTTGCTCGCCATGATGCCACCGTCGGCGTATTGGCTCATGCCGAGAGTGTTGGGTAGCTCGACCCATTCGACGGCATCGACATAGACGCTCAGGTACCACTCGTGCACCTGCTTCGGCGCGACGCCGTAGAGCAGGGCGAACAGGCCGGTCACCATCAGTCGCTGGATATGGTGGGCGTAGCCATGCCGCAGGGTTTGCCCGATGGCCTCGGCGAGACAGCGCATCGACGTCTCGCCGGTCCAGTACCATTCGGGCAGGTCGCGCTCGGCGCCGAGTTCGTTGCGTTCCAAGTAGCCGGGCATCTTCAGCCAGTAGATGCCGCGGACGTATTCGCGCCAGCCGAGAATCTGCCGGATGAATCCTTCCGCCGAGGCGAGGTCGACGTGCCCGTTGCGGAACGCGGACTCCGCCGCATCGATGACCTCGCGCGGATGCAGCAACTTGAGATTCATCGCCGCCGCGAGGTGGGAGTGGTAGAGCCACGCCTCTCCCGTCCACATGGCATCCTGCCAGCGGCCGAACGACGGCAGACGCTGCTCGATGAACTGTTGCAAGGCCTGCAGCGCTTGCGTTCGGGTTGCCGGCCAGGCGAACGAGGTGCAGTCGCCGGGATGATTGCCGAAGCGTGTACGCACTTCTTCGAGTACGGCGCGCGTGATCTCGTCCGGCTCGAAGCGACGCGGTGATGGGACGACGCCTGGGCCCTGTTTGCCGAAACTGCCGCGATTCTCGCTGTCGAAGTTCCAGGTGCCGCCGCAAGGTTGATCGCCGTCCATGAGGACGCCATGGCGCCGCCGCATCTCGCGATAGAAGTACTCCATGCGCAGTTGGCGTCGCCCGCGGGCATGCGTGGCGAAGGTTGCCGCATCGCAGAGAAAGTGCCGATCCTCGCGTACCTCGAGCGGCACCGCGCCGGCAGCGCGACGCAACAATTGGAGGACCCTCCAGTCGCCGGGCATGGTGACGACGAGACGCGTGGGCCGGTGGCGCTCGATGGCCTGGAGGAGTGCGTCGGCCAAGCTTCCGTCGAAGCCTTGGACGTAGTCGACGCGATAGCCGTCGTCACGCAAGTCGCTCGCGAAATGGCGCATCGCCGCGAGAAAGAGGGCGATGCGTTGTTGGCTGCTCCAGACGTGCGTGCTCTCGTCGCGCGCCTCGCACATCCAGACGATGTCGCGATTCCGATCGAAGCCGTCGAAGGCGCTGGCGTCGCGGTCGAGTTGATCGCCGAGGACGAGGACGAGCGAGCGCGGTTCACCCATGCTTCGACTTCTGCCTACGGCAGGCGTCGGAGCAATAGCGCACCTGCTCCCAATTCTTGGCCCAGGCGCGGCGCCAGGTCATGGGTCGGCCGCAAGCGAGGCAGGGCTTGCTCGGCAGAGATCGAATTTTGCTCAAGTTCCCTTCTTCGTGTGGCCAGTAGCATCGCTCCACCAGCTTCCTGTGGGCGGCGGGCCAACTTCAGTCGCCCACAGGCTCAGTCCGCGCCGACTTCGACCGCCCAGAGCTGCCGACTCGAGGTATTCTCTTGAGCGGAGAAGAACAGCCGTGTGTCGAAGTGTGTCAGATCCCGCGGATTCGAAGGCAACGAACCTGGAAGAACGTCAACGAAGAGATGCGTTCCGTCTTCGGTTCCATCGGTCACCCAAAGCTCACAGCCAGAGACGGCGCAGGCTCTGAAGTAGACCTTCGAGCCGACACGCACGAAGGACGCTGGGTTCGAGCTGTGCGGACCAGGCTCGATATCCTTTACCAGCACCGTGCCGCTGTTACTGCCGTTGCTGCGCCACAGCTCGCGCCCATGAACGCCATCGTCGGCACTAAAGACGACGATGCTACCGACAGGCGTGAATTCCCGCGGCTCGGATGAGGCCTGCCTGTCGCCGAGATAACCCGGGACGATTCCCGGACGTATGTCTTTCAACAGTTCGGTGCCTGCCGGCGTGCCATCGCTGCGCCAAGGCTCGCTCCCTTCAAGGCCTCGGTCGGCGGCGAAGTAGAGTTGACCCCGAGCGTCAGTGAGTTCGGAAAACTGCGTTCCATCCCTGCCCGGAAAGAGATCCGCCACGAGTACCGTCCCCGCAGCCGTGCCATCGGTTCGCCACAGCTCGGGGCCGCTGGCAGCTGTGGAACCAACGAAGAACAGGCGATTGCCGGAACGTTCGAACTCTCCGGTACTCGGTCGCACCACGTCCTGTCCAACTACTCTTTGCGTTGTCGACGGCGTGCCTTCCGTTATCCAGAGTTCACCGAGGCTGGCACTGATGAAGAGCGTCTTGGCGCCGGTACCGGTCCATGCAAATGCCATCGGCTGGGAGGAGCCTCTGGCGGGCGCAATGTCCTTGAGTAGAACGGTCCCGGCATCACTGCCATCCGTTCGCCAAGGTTCGGTACCTAGCGTGGAATCGGATGCGCCAAAGTACACGAGGTCTCCCGACCGCTTGAGAAATGACGGGTTCGAGGACGCGCCCCGTGGCGCTATGTCGCGCACCAATCCCATCTCGTCGGAATTCAGGTCGTACTTCCACAATTCGGCCCCATAGTCCCTCATGCTGGAACGCGCGATGACAACATCGCCGAGCGTCGCAAGGCTATCTGCCCACAAGCCGAGGGGTAGCGTCCCAACCTCGGTGCCGTCGGTCTTCCACAGACTCTCATAGGACGGAGCCTGTTGGGCGCTGAATACCAACCAAGAATCGGCCCCAACGAAGCCACGGGGCTGAGGTCCTCGAAAATCCGCGGCAAGATTCGCCACTTCCTTGGTTCCGCTGGGCGTACAGTCACTCACCCACAACTCACGACCGGCACCACCGTCGGCTTGGAAGTAGAGCGATCCCTGATGGATGGCGCCGTTTGACGGTCCTGACGAATCGTTTCCATTGCGCAGGTCGCGAACGAGGTAAGTCCCGGCCGTCGTGCCATCCGTGCACCAAAGTTCAGTGCCGTGCGATGCATCGCGCGCCGCGAACGCTGCTTTGGTGCCGACCACCCCCAGGAACGACACGTCCGAGCCGGATTCCCCCTCGAAGATGTCCGCGACCAAGGTCGTTCCGCTTTCGGTCGCGTCGGACTTCCACAATTCGAGGCCCCGCATCTTGTCGTTCGCGGCGAACAACAGCTCGCCTCCTAACACCGGGCCGAAGCGGAACGATGTGTCGGTCTCCCCGGGAGAAATATCCTTAACCAAAGTCGTCCCCACGGCCGTGCCGTCCGTTCGCCACAGCTCCGTCCCATGTCCCGCGTCGGTGGCATGAAAGAGCGCGTATGGTTCGACGATGCCATGTGGTGCGAACTCAAGGCGAGAGCCGCTTCGTCCAGGAAAGATATCCTTGACGAGTCCCGTCCCGTCCTTGGTGCCGTCGGTGGCGCACAATTCGACTCCGAATTCGCCGACGCAAGGAAACAGGAGCCGGTCAGCTAGCGCTACGAAGTTGTCGAATGCGAAGCCTCCCACCGCCAGGGGCAGTGTACCCTCGTCTGTGCCGTCGCTCACCCAAAGCTCGATACTTTCGCCGCTGTTGCCAAACGCATGGAAGAACACGCGATCGAGCGCGGCGGTCACGGGCGCAAGATTAGAAGGTGGACGATCTGGGCGAATTGATTTGACCGCGACCGTACCGGAAGCAGTCAAGTCGCTCTTCCACAGCGTGACTTCCTTCGAGTCGCTCGTGAGCGAAAACACCACTGAATCGCCGTGGCGAATCATGTTCGATCGCCTCGCCACCGTACCCGGGAAGGGCTCAGAAATCGGCCTCGTCCCCGATATCGTACCGTCACTGAACCACAGACGGACGTTCGCTCGATCTCCGACGATGAATGCGACACCGCCATCCACCGGAACTGGCTCTCCGACGGAGTAGATGCTGTTCGTCAAAGGTAACGTTCCCTCCGGCGTTCCGTCGCTGCGCCAGAGCTGGGTGACGTCGGACGAATCCCTTGCGGTGAAGAAGAGTTGGTCTTCCATCGGAATGAATTCGTTCGGGTCGCCATCACGTTCACCCGTTATGATCTCCCGTACCAACCACGTGCCCGCCTCCGTTCCGTCGGTGCGCCAAAGCTCCTGGCCGGTAGCCTCGGTCATCGCCCGAAAGAACAGCTGATCACCCACCGAAGTGAGCGCGCGAGGATACGAACTCTTCGCGTTCCAATTGGGCTCGATACGCTTGAGGACAAACGCCGGGCCGGAATGTGTCAGCGGTGTCGGCGTAATCGTCGGACTGCTCGTCGGAGTTGGCGTTCGCGTCGGTGTCAGAGTGGGCCCGCCTGGAGTGATCGTCGGGGAAGCGGTCCCCGTCGGCGTCGCCGTCGAGCGCCGCGTATTCGTTGGCGATGCGGTCCACGTTCGTGTCGGCGTTGGACTGGACGTGGCCGTCGACGTCGCTGTCGGCGTCGGCAAGACACACCCGCCGAGCGCCGGTGCAACGGCCACGTCGACCGGATTGCGTCCCACGGGAATTTGCTTCAGCACCGTGTTCGTGGCCGACTCCACAACGGTCAAGGAATCGGTCGTGGCACTCGTCGCGAAAACGTGTTCGGCATCAGGGCTGATGGCGACGCCGAAAACGCCCGCGCCGACTTTGACGCTCGCTTCCACGAGGAAACTGCGTAGATCGAGGACGGTCAATGTCGAGGTGCCGAGGTGGCCATGGCCAATATAGGCCTTGGTTCCGTCTGGTCGCAGGACGATGCGCGTAGGAATGAGGTCCACGTCGACATCGGTGGTAACCGTGCGAGTGAACATGTTTATGACGTGAAGAACGCCGGGGTGGGAACCGTTCACGGTAAGGGCGAACGCGCCGTCGCGAGTGACGGCGAGTCCCCGCGTATCGGTGAGGGGAAGCTCACCGATGACCGAATGCGTCGTCGTATCGATCACAAGTGTTTGCGGGTCATGGCGCGTGGCAACCAACGCATACCGGCCGTCGGGAGAAAATGTTGTCTCGTACGCATTGCGAATGGGTAACGTCGCCGACACTTCTTCGGTTTCGAGGTCGAGTACGTAGAGACTTTGACTCTCGTCGCCCCCGACGTAGGCGAACGCACCAGAAGGACTTACCTTGATATCCTTCAAGCCAGCTGTGGGGAGTGTGATGGTCTTGCGGACCGTTCGTGTCGGAACATCAATGAGCGACAAGTCGGCGGCTAGGTTGTAGCCATTCACTACGTACGCGGTTCGGAAATCGGGGGTGAAGGCCATGGTGACGGGCACGCCATCGACGGGTATCCGCATTCCCTCCCTTCCTGACGCAGGGTCAATCACCGAGACCGACGCGCCGACGGAGTTCACGGCGTATACGCAGTAGTCGAAGCTACCGGTTGCGAGCGCGGTGAGAGGCCACAGGAAAAAGGCGCAGGCTAAAGGCGCAACCCGCCTACCCTTTTTCGACCCGTTCTGATTGTGCCGACAAGGAGCCCTAGTTGCAGCCGTGCAGTGCATTCCCGATCGCTCCCACCACTTCGTCCACCGTGATCGAGCCGCCGCGGTCAGCATCTACCGCCGAGCAGCGGTCGAGCGGCAGTATGCCCAAGGCCATACTGACAGCCACGACAACTTCTTCGACGGTTACTTGAGCATCACCATTGCAGTCGCCATTGCAGGGATCACCTCGCGACGCGAGCAGCACGTTCCTGATGACGGCGTTGCTCCCGGTCGTGAACGGAATCGTGTCGACCCGCTTCTTTGTCAGCGCGTCGACGACGCAGATGCCTCGATTGGAAACCAGGTAAGCCCGCCTCGAGTCGCTGTTCCATGCCAGCCTTGTTCCGTAGGAAGCGGCGCATTCTTGCGAGAGATCGGCACGGTTCGACAGCATCTTCCTCGTTAGACTCAGCGAGGCCAGGCTCGCCTCCTCACTGAGCAAGGCCAGTAGGCCATCTCGGGCGAGATGGAGATTCGAAGGTGCTCGGGCCACGCCGCTGTATTCGGCTAGCACCGCCAGCGCCTTGGTGTCGACCACGAGGAGCCCCCTTTCGAAGAAGAGGAGGTAGGCGATTTGGCCGTCCGGCGACAATGCAAGGTCGAGAGGATGTCCCGCACCCAGGTCGATACGACCGAGTTCGGTGTTCCTGGCCGTGTCGATGACGACGAGGATGCTACGATCGACGGCGCGACTGAGCAGGTAGGCACGATCTCCGGCTGGCGAAAGGGCGAAGTCGTTGACGTTGATGTCCAATGTCAGCCTGGACGCCACCGACAAGTCCGCTGTATCAATCGCTACCAACTGCGGAGGGGCAACGTTGACCGCGTAGAGGCGAGTGCCATCGGGAGCAAGCGTGACGAACGCCACGCTTCCTACGTCGACTTCATCGATGATGCGATCGGCGAACGGATCCAGCGCGAGGATGCGAACGCCCTGGATCATGTACATGACCCGGGCATCGGGCCGAGCGGTGAAGGTACCCGCGCGACGGCGGACGCTGGTGAGTTCGCGCGTCGTGCGGGTACGAAAGTCGACAAGGTACAGGTTGGATTCGGAAGTCGTGATCAGGGCTAGGTCGGACGTACTGGACGGTGGCACCGTCGGCGTTGGTTGTGGCGGGGGCGCGGGCGCGTCGACGAATGCGAGTCCCCGAGGTCCGGGTCCTACCGCAATCGTGGCCGTCACGCCGAGATGGGCGATGTCGATTAGACTTATTGTTGACTCGCCGAAGTTTGCAACGGCCGCGAGTCGCTTCGATGGAGCGAGACGCATCATGACCGGCCAATGTCCGACCTCGATCGTCTGCATCACTTGCGCAGCATGGACGTCGACCAGATGCACTGCGTCGTCGCGGCTCGACGCGACGAGGATTTTTCGTCCATCGCTCTCCGGAAATTCGATGATGCTCGCCGGTCCGTTCCCGGTGGGGATGGTCTTCTCGACCGACTCTTTGGCCGGGTCGAATACTGTCACGACGTTGGAGTCGAGGTCTGCCAGGAAGAAGCGACTGCCGGATTCTGAGGTGACGATGTCGGCCGGGCCACTACTGTCGAACAAGCCGATCTGCGAGCGGATCGTTTGCTCTTCGGCGTCGATCAAGCGCATGGCGTTGCCGCTACGGTCTGTGACGTAGAGCGTACGCTGCTTAGCGCGGAACAGCATGGCCGTGGGATTCGTGCCGGCTTCGATGCGGCTCGAAACCTGGCCCGATTGCAGATCGACAACAGCAATGCGGTTCGTGGTCGGGAGGCTGACGAAGGCACGGCCGCAGGTGGCATCGAGCGCGATACGCTCGGGGCGATCACCGAGGGCCCAAGTCGCGCTAAGCTGATGGGTGCGCGTGTCGATAACGGAGAGGGATGAGGACGCCCAGTTGGCGACGAAGGCACGCCGACCATCACAGCTCACCTCGACATCGACGGGTGCCCTGCCAACGGAGATGGTCCCTACTTGTTGGCGTGAGTCGAGATCGACGACGCTTACGGAGTCACTCAGTTCGCTTGTGACGTAGGCCAGCGTTGCGGCGTACACGGGCGCCGTGAATCCGAGGAGGTACATCAAGGCCAGCGACACGGCGGACGCTGGCGTTTTGTCTCCGAGTGAGGGGCGGCCCAGGGTAGTCATGTCGGTCTTAGTGTGTGCCGTAGAGGATCGTTAGACTGAGGTCGCCCTCGTTGGCGACGGCGATATCGAGCCTTCCGTCGAGGTTGAGATCCGCAACCGTCAAGGCGACGGTAAAGTGGGAGCCCGTCTGAAAGGCCGGGATGCCGCTACTCGTTTGCGATCCAAAGCGCAACTCCGGTGCAAACGATCCGGCGCCACGCCCCAGCAGAACGGAGACGTCCCCGGGAATCGGAAGGAAGGTGTCCGGATTCGACTGGCGGTTGGCTGTAACCAGGTCGAGAACACCGTCTTGGTTGATGTCGGCTCCTGCCATCGCGACCGGCCATGGACCCACCTGCAATGTGTGCGCTGGACGGTAGACGCCGGGTGCCGTTGCTAGGAGTATCGACACCTCGCCCGCTGCCGGCTGGGAGGTGGCGATGTCGAGCAATCCATCGCCCGACAGGTCGGCTACGACTAGGGCGTATGGACCTCCGGAGGTCGAGGCGAGCGAAATCCGTTGGGTCGTTGGGAAGGCGCCCTCGCCATTGCCTTTCAGGACCGAGAGATCTCCGCTCCCGAAATTGGCCGTCAACAAGTCGAGATTGCCGTCCGCGTCCACGTCGACAGCGGCGATCGCCGACGGCTCCCTTCCAACTTGGAAACGAGCCTGGGGGGCGAACCCGAGATCGGAGCGTCCAAGAAGCAAGGAGACAGTGCCCTCGAACTGGTTGGCGACGGCAATGTCCTTGATGCCGTCATGGTTGAAGTCGCCGGCCGCTAGAGCATTGGGAGCCTGTCCAACGGTAAAGCGACGCTGCGTCGCGAACGAGCCGTCACCGGCGCCCTCGAGAACGACGACGTGGTTCGAGGCGAGGCCCGCGACGATATCCATGGCATTGCTGCCGCCGAGGTCGGTGGCGAGAAGCGAGACAACCTGGGCGCCGAGTTCGATGGATGCAAGCGGGCCGAAGCCGGCTCCGTCCCCGAGCAAGATCGTGAGCGACTGGTTGACTGCCGCGATGAGATCGGGAGCACCGTTCCCGTCGACATCAGCTGATTCGACTCGGCGCGGAGCATTGAAACTCCCGAGCGTCCGCAGTGCCGCGGTCGCAAAGCGGCCGTCGTCGACGCCGAACAACACCGAGACACGATCCTGCTGCGTGGTCGTCAGGAGATCGAGGCGGCCATCTTGATTGACATCCGCGACGACCAACCCGGAAGGATCCGGTCCAATTCCGTAGCAAACCGGACGCCCCGCTGATCCGCTGCGGCCCGTGAGAACGACCGTCATGGTGCCACTCGATTCGGCCGTTACGATGTCGCCCGTGCCGTCGCCGTTGAAATCCCTCACTGCGATCGCAACCGGAGCGCCGCAAATCGTTCGATTCGAGTTCCAAATCAGATGGGCGTCACTGCCGCCAAGGAAGGAGGATACGACTCCCGTATCCCCGGAACCAACGTACGCCGCGTAAAGATCGGGAAACGAGTCGCTGTTGATATCGCGAACCGTCAGCGCCGTTGGCGGCCGACCAATCTCAAAGCGCCGTCCTTGCGCGAACGAACCGTCTCCGTCCCCAAGAAATACAAAGCCATCCAATCCGCCGGCGGCGACGATGTCGAGATGACCGTCGACATTCATGTCCGCGACCAGCGCCACGGGAGAATAGCCGCGAAAGTCCTGTAGCACTGCTTCCGTGCCGAAGAACCCCTCACCGATGCCCGGCATGGTGACCACACTTCCGGCGTATACGACAACCGCATCGCCGAGAGCGTCTCCGTTGAAGTCGCCGACGAGAAGGCTTCGCGGCTTTTGGGTTAGATTCGTGCGGCGTTCGGCGCCGAAGCGGCCGTTTCCGAACCCTAGGCGGACCGAGAGGCTGCTGGGGTTCGCGCCATTGGAAAAATCCCCATTGGCGCTCACCAGATCGACAATCGCGTCGCCGTCGACATCCGTGGCAACCATATCGCCGGGTGAATTATCACACGGGTAAAAGTCCGCCTTGGCGAATCCGCCGCCGCCGTTGCCCAGTCGCACCGCAATGTCGTCGGAACCGCGATTCGTCGTTGCGATGTCGACGATGAGGTCGCCATCGAAATCGGCAGCGACGACGCCGGCGGGTCGCGAGCCGACAGCCAACCGTTGCACCGCGGCGAAGCCGGCGAGCGGCGACCGCGGGCATCCGCGGATGGCATTGTCCAGGGCGTGGATGATTTCGTCGACTGTAATCGTACCGTCGTCGTCTCGGTCACCGAGCGCACACTCTCTGATGCCTAGTCCACTCTGGGCGATACTCACCAGCTTTACGATTTCGTCAACCGTCACGGTGCCACCCATGTTGCAATCGCCAGCGCATGCGACGATCTCTCGGGCGTGGATTGCTTGGCTACCATCCGTGGCTACCCGGCGCCCCGAACCGTCGTCGCCATCCCCGCCGCATGCGCCCAGCGCAAGCATCGCAATCAGTAGTGTGAGGATGCATTTGATTCGCCGAGAATGCATCATTTCAGGATCCCGGGCAGCCATGCAGGGCGTTCGTAACCGATCGAACGATCTCATCCACGGTTACGCTCCGATCTCCATCGAGATCACCAGCACAGCCGAGACCCCCGCGCAGAGCGTCGAGTTCCTGCCTTAGGGAGTCGTTGTCAGCTTGAAGGCGTTCCACCTCGGCGATGAGCCCCGTTTGGGTCGCGCGGCAAGCGCCAATTTCCTCCAGGCACGCAGCCATGTGATCCAGCAGATCGGGATACGGATCGCAGAGGTCCCCAACGGTGTCGTGATCCCGGTCTTCCTGGAGCGGATTGTATGCGTCGGGGCAGTTGTCGATCTCGGCCGGGATACCATCATCGTCTGGGTCCCGTGGGAACGGATCACAGGCATCTCCAGCCTGGTCCCCGTCGCTGTCGATCTGGTTCGGATTGGCGATGTCGATGCAGTTGTCCAGGGGATCGAGAACTCCGTCGCCGTCCTCATCCGCTGCCGTTTCGGCGAAGGTGAAGACGGGTCTTCCTCCAGCGAGCGTGATGACCAGGAGTCCGGAATTCAGACTCAGAATCCGCATGGGCGTTCCGGCGATCCTGGTGAACCCAGCCGGGGCGTAAGTGCCGTCCCAGCGCTGTAGCAGGGTCGCATTGTCGACCGGGCGAAGGGTGTAGAGATCGTCGTCCTTCCACGCCGCATCCAGGATCTGGTCGACGCCGAGATTGCCGATTCCTTCGAGCGATGCACCGTCGAGTACCAGACCAGAGCCCAGCACGGCCTTGTCGCCGGCAGGCGACACCACAATGGGGCCATACGCTGGGGAGTGATAGGCGCTATTCCCGTCCCGCAGCTGACCGATCTCGTCGATGACGTCCCATGCGACAGTGTGGTCGCGCCGTACGGAGTACAGACGTCGTGTGGAAGCGTGCCAGCTGAAGGCCGAACCTAGGTGAAGTCGTTCGTTCAACTTCGCGAGCGTCCCGTCCGCCGCGTACAAGAAGCGGAAGGGTTCTCTCTCAAGAAAGAGAAACGGGTCCAGCGCCGTGAGTCCATGCGCATTCGGCAACACACTGGTGATCGGTCGCTCGGCGAACGGAGGCGTTAGGTCGATTTCCGTCAAGCGACCCGACGAATACTGGATACAAAGTGAGTTGCGCTCTCGGGAATAGGCCATGCCATGGGGAACGTCGCTCAGACCGATACCTTCCGCGTAACGTCGTTCATCGGGTAACCAGCGATAGACGGCTCGCGCCGCGGCGCTTAGGAGGTAGATGACATCGTCTGTTCCTGCTTCGATCGCCTCGGGCGCATAGGGCAGCGTCATCGGCTCCGGAGGCACACTCGCCCGCGGCTGGCTGAACTCAGACAGTGGGACGATTTGGACTGTCCCGTTCGAAGCGAAAGCGAATGCATGGGCGTCGTGAACGACGACGAATCGCGTCTCGCTGGTGGTGTGCGCACGGCCGACTTCCGCGAAGCGACGATCGTAGGTCGACAGCATTCGGCCACGCGCTACGATCGAATGACCTTCGGAGAAGTCGATATCATCGACGCGATCACCGAGGCTTCCCCCGAAGGAGAAGTCGTCTAGCGAATACACGGTTGCCGATTCATCCACCACGAACGACTCGCCTGGAACGACCCAGACCCTCTCCGCATACTCCAAGTCGCCGTGATATGGGCTGTCGAACTGATCGCCAAGGTTTCCGCCGAGCGCATACTGTGTGAAGACGATGTCCTGCGGGCTGCCCGCCGCCCGTCCCACGATCAAGCGCCGCTCCGCCGCCAGCGAGATCCCTCCCAAGATCCTGTTCTGGTAGCGCCGCGTGTCGATGATCTGCCCGGTGTCAGCGCTCACGCTGGTCATCGTCGTTCCAGCCGCGATGAAGAGGAAATCGTCGACGCCGACGATACCAGTAATGTTGTCGCCGACCGTCACAAGGTCCACCCGATTCGAGCCGTCGAGACTGCTGCGGACGACATTGGTCCCGCGCGCGACGAACAGCGCAGAGTCGGACACCCAAAAGGACACCCCGGCGCTTTCGAGGGGAATCGCCGCGAGAAAGCGTTGTGCTTGAAGGTCGTACCGCTCGACTTGAGGTGGCCTGGCGTTGAGAAAATAGGCGATCCCGTTCGCGGTGACCTGGTCGGTCGCCGCGCGCGCGAAGTGCGGCAACACCACCACCAGAACGACGCCAAGCAAGAATCCCCTCAGTGTGACGCCTCTTGTCGGCGATTCCAGCGTCCGCTGCTCGAGGTGGACTCCGTGCGAACGAGTAAACTCCGCCCGCGGCGGTTGTCGAAGGGCACATCCCCATGTTCCGTCGCACTTGCCCGCTTCGAAAGGGACTTCGCCAGCCCGCCGCTCGATCCTTCGCAAGGTTACGGAACCTTCCATGAAGTGTTTGCCGCGGTGGGCAACTCGCATCGTTGGATCGTTGCCGGCGAGAGGGTGATGCTGGACGCCAACCCCACTGGTCGCTCGCGGTACATCGGGCCAGCCGAACTGCTGACTACGGTTGGACCTCGAACCCTCCGGAGTCGTCGTGAGAAGCGTGACGTGGCCGGAGGAGTCGAGGCGAACGTCGATTCCGAAAGTCATCAGTCTCTCACCGCGAGTTCGTCCTGCCTGCGAGGTAGTCGAAGAGGGCGACCCCTGTCAATGGAGGATGTCGGCGATCGGCAGGCTCACGCTGGCAGCCGTGCGCCGCGGACGCGTGTCCTCCGACCACGAACGGGCCACCGTCGAACCGGGGGTGAACCCAACGCCTCCCCTTTCGACCCTCCGCGAGGCCATGCATGCGGCGAGAGGCGTCAAGTCCGAGGAGGACGTGTTTGATGCAATTCCGGATGGTAGTGGTCGAAGGCGCTGGCGTCGCGGTCGAGTTGATCGCCGAGGACGAGGACGAGCGAAGGTGGTTCACCCATGCTTCGACTTCTGCCTACGGCAGGCGTCGGAGCAATAGCGCACCTGCTCCCAATTCTTGGCCCAGGCGCGGCGCCAGGTCATGGGTCGGCCGCAAGCGAGGCAGGGCTTGCTCGGCAGGGATCGCTTGTTGCCCTTGCCGGCGGCGTCGGAGCGGTTGGGGTCGTGGGAGGCACCGCCGGAGCGGTGCCTCCCGAGTCGGTGGGGCAATCAAGGCGCCTTTGCCGAGAAAGCGCCCTTGGCGGCGTCGTTCTTCTTGATTTGCTCGACGGTGTAGGCGGCGCCGAAGCAAGCCTCCGTGGAACGGTTGCGAAGCTGGACGGTGACGCCGCCGTTGAGCGGCAGGGTCGGATCGGGGAGGTTCGCGCCTTTGCCCTGAACGCTGACCTTTGGCTTTTCGGAGTTGCCGGCGGCGACCTCGAGCTTGGTGATGCCGTCCTGGCTTCCCGCCTTGTCCTTGAAGACGTAGTTCTGCTTCTTTCCGGCAACCCAACAATCATCGTCGCCGCAGGACCCACCCGGGGCCAGCGTCGCCGCGGCGACGATGCCTGCCGTGTCGTAGATGCAAAGATCGTACGTCGCGTTCTGGGTGGGATCGGTGATTTCGGTGAACTGGGTGTCGGCGCCTTTGCTCCACTTCCACTTGAGCGCGTCCTTGCCGTCGTCGCTGTTCTGCTTGAGCTGGAAGGAAGACTTGCCGGCTTCCTTGCAGGAGTCGAGCGGCGTCTCGTAATTGCCGCAGCCGACACCCGCAAGGCAGACGTCTTGGGTGCAAGGATCGGCGTCGGGGGCGCAGTAGACTTCGCCGTGCACGCAGCCACTCGCGGGGTTGCAGGCATCCGTAGTGCACGGGTCGGCGTCATCGCAACTCGCGGACGGCGAGGCGCAGCTACCGGCGCTGCAGGTCTCGCCCTCGGTGCAGGCGTTGCCGTCGTCGCAGGCCGTGCCCTCGAGCGGCGTGCCGTCGCAGACACCGGCGTTGCATTGATCGTCGCTGGTGCAGGCATTGCCGTCGTCGCAGGGCGATCCGCTGCCGCCACTGCCGGTGCAGATTCCGCCGGAGCAGACGTCGCCCGTGGTACAGGCATTGCCGTCGTCACAAGGGTCGCTGTTGGCCGAGCACGTCGACGGCGTGCCGCTGCACGAATAGCAGGCTTCGACTTGGCAGTCGGCGCTGCAGCCGTCGCCGTCGGTGGGAGTGCCTTGGTCGTCGTCGCACTGTTCTCCGCTGTCGATCGTGCCGTTGCCGCAGGCGCTGACGGCGCGCACGAAGAAGGACAGGCTTGGCACTTCGGCACAGACGATATTGATGTCGGTGTCGATGCGCGATGTGCGATCGACGAACACGCGCGGGTCGCCCTCACCGTGCAGCAAGCGCAGACGGCCTTCTTCGATATCGGTCCCGTCGACGATGCCGTCGTTATCCTCGTCGCCGTAATCGGTGCAGATCTCGATCGGGCCGACGAACTGAGCGTCCGTCGACACGTCGAAAAAGGTGGCCGGCAACCCGGGGATGTCGATGGCGAAAGTCTGCGGGATCGTGCCGGTGGTTTCCGAGACGGCCGTTACGGTGGTGCTGCCGGTGCCGTACACGGTATCAAAGGTGACGCCGACATCAATCTCGGTCGTCGTACCAGTGGTGACATCGAAGTACGCCACCGACGAGTCGATGGCTACGTTAGAACCCGTCGGAGTCGCTTCTTGCTGGAAGGCATTGACGGAGATCGTTCCGATGCATTGGAAGTTGTAGGGGCCGGCGTAGGGGCAACTGCCGACGGTCGTCGATCCATCCCACGCTGTGCAGGCTTCGACGCCGTCGAGGGAGTATACGACATTAGCGAGTGCTTGCACGGCATCGCCGGTGACGGCGTCTAGGGCATGCGAGGTGAACGGCACGCTCGCCAAGTTGCTGGCGTCGTAGGCGACATCGCCTTCGAGGTACAACTGGCTTCCGTCCGGAACGGCGCTGCCATAGAGAGTCCCTGTCTGAGCGACGGTGTCGAGTTGGCCCCAGAGGGACAGCTGCCCGGCACTGGCGCCGAGGTTGATCTGTGCCCCAAAGGCCTCGTAGGTCTGATTCGCCAGCGTGGTGAGGACGCAGTACTTGGACTCCGAATTGACCAGCGCGACGAAGTTGCCGTGCCCGACTGGAAGGGCCGCTGCCGGAAGCGGCCCGAGGAGTGCCGCAACGGTGGCGACGAACCCCATGGCGTGACGCCATGACGATTGTTGCATCATTAGTCCCCCATCTCTGTTGCTCCAGTCGACAAGCGAACGATCTCGGATCATCCGTTCCGCCTGCTGGAGGTTTGCACCAGATGCCCCCCTCGGCTCCGGCGATCCCTATCCTATGTTCTATGTGCTGTTTGCCATAGAACTTCGTAGGTCGTCTAGGGGAAAAGGTAGAGACGCAGGCTGCGATGCCTTAGGCAGGCAGGACGACGGGGCGACTGGCCCGTCCGAAGTGTCCGACGGCGGCGCCGAAGCGTCCGGCGATGCGTGTGCCGCATTGGCCGCAGGCGCCGTGTTCGATGCGAGCCGCGAGGATCTCGTACCAGTCGCGTTCGAACACTTTGGCGCCGCACGTGGGACAGTAGGTCGTGTCGCCCTCCGGGTCGTGCACGTTGCCCGTGTACACGTAACGCAGGCCCGCTGCCACGGCGATCCGGCGCGCTCGTCGCAGCGTCTCCAGCGGCGTCGCCGGTACGTCCATCATCTTGTAGTCGGGATGGAACGCACTGAAGTGCAGCGGCACGTCGACTCCGAGATCGCCGGCGATCCATTCGCTCAATGCGGTCAACTCCGCGTCGCTGTCGTTGTGCCCGGGGATCAGCAATGTCGTGATCTCCGTCCACACCTGCGTCTCGTGGATCAAGTAGCGCAGCGTATTTTTCACCGGCTCGAGATGGGCCGCAGTCAGCTCATGGTAGAACTTCTCGGTGAAGCCCTTGAGATCGACGTTGGCGGCATCGATCTTGGCGAAGAACTCCTGCCGCGGCTCGGGGTAGATGTAGCCGGCAGTGACCGCCACCGTATGCAGCCCGAGTGCATGACAAGCGTCGGCCGTGTCCATCGCATACTCGGCGAACGGCACGGGGTCGTTGTAGGTAAAGGCGACGCTGGTGGCGCCCGCGTCGCGCGCCGCACGGGCGATCGTCTCCGGCTGCGCATCGACCACGAGCCGGTCCATCTCGCGCGACTTCGATATGTCCCAGTTCTGGCAGAACTTGCACGCCAGATTGCAGCCGGCGGTGCCGAACGAAAGCACGCTCGTCCCCGGATGGAAGTGGTTGAGCGGCTTCTTTTCGATGGGGTCGAGGCAGAAGCCGCTCGAACGGCCATAGGTCGTCAGCACCATGGCGTTGCCGCTGCGGCGCCGCACGAAACAAAGGCCTCGTTGTCCTTCTTGCAGACGACAATCGCGCGGGCAGAGGTCGCATTGGACACGACCATCGTCGGTAGGATGCCACCAGCGTGCCGGATGTTCGTTCATGGCGCGGGATCCTCATAGGTCTCGACGGAGTAGCGCCAAAGCCGCACCGCTCTGTCGTCGGGGGAGAGGCCGGCTTTGCGCTTCAACTCGTGCAGGAACTCGGCGAGAGTCGGCAGGCTCTTCCAAACCACTGGGAGAAACGTGGCGCGGCGTTCGCCGCGCGCCAGGACGACACCATCGATCCCGACGCGGATCTCTTCCTGGCGAGCGAGCTCTTCGAGAGGTGACAAGAGCGACACCTCGATGTCGAGTCGATCGAGGTCGGCGAGGTCGCACGGACGTGAGCGCGGGTCGCGCAGTGCCGCGGCGACGGCGTTGTACGCGACGTCGTCGGCGAGCGGACGTTGCGCTTCGAGGCTGCCGATGCAGCCCTGGAGTTCGCCGCTGCCCTTCCAGTGCAGGCTGACGAACGTCGCGCCCGGTTCGTCGTAGCAGGGACCCGTCGGCCGTTCGGCGATGGGTCCGCCCAGGGCTTGGCGAATCGAGTCGCGGGCCCAGCGTGCCAGCCGTCGGCCGCGTTCCATGGGGGTAGGTTGGCTCATGACGTCTCGTAGATGGCGAACGACGCGTAGCCGACGACCTCGTCGCGGGGGCCAGCCGTATCCCCGGAACTGCGGCGGTCGAGCAATTCGATGCGCAGGCCGCGTCGTTGCGCCACCCACAGCAGCCCGTTGATGCCGACGGCGCCGCAGGCACGGTCGTCGTCGATCGGCGCCGCCGCGGCGACGATCCGACTACAGGTCTCGATGTCGACGTCGCGTCCCACGTCCCAAGGCAAGTAGTGCGACAGGTCGGAGCTGAGGACGATCAAGGTTTCGGGCCCGCCCCAGAGGGCTTCGAGCGCCGCGCCGACGAACTCCGGTCGGGCGCGCGAGCCGATCAGCGGCACCACCCGAGCCCGCGGCGCCACGCGTTGCAGGAAAGGCAGCTCGACTTCGAGCGAATGCTCGCGGGCATGCGCCGCATGGCTGCGCGGCAAGCCGACGCGTGCCAGCGCTTCGGTGTCGATCGGCAGATCGCCGAGCGGCGTCCGCAGGGTCGTGGCGTCAGGGGCGACCAAGCCGTCGACGTAGACGCGATGCGCCGGCCCGACGAGGACGACCCGCGTGATGGCGTCGGCGAACGGCAGGACGCGGGCGAAGGCGGAGGCGGCGATCGGCCCAGAGTAGACGTAGCCGGCATGCGGCACGATGATGCCCTTGGGACGCGCTGCCCCGGCGGGGACGTGAACGCGCGCGAGCAGGTCGTCGACGAGCGCGGCGAGCGCGGAGGCCGAGGCGGGATAGAAGCTGCCGGCGACCGCCGGCGGGCGGACCGCTTCGTAGTTCATACCTGCTGGGTAACAGAGCCGGGTTCGCGTCGCCACGGATCATTGTGCTCGGCGTGGATTCGGGGAAAGGTCGGCCGATGAAGAAGCTGCGCTGGATCGTCCTCGCCACTGTCGCGCTCGCCTTGCTCTACTCGGTCTGGCCGCGACCGGTTCCCGACATTCGTCCGGGCGTGGCTGTCCTCGACACCTCCGTGTATGCCGATCCCGAGCGCGACGCCTTGCCGGTCGAGCAGGTCGTGCGCCGCGCCGGTCAGGCGCCGCCGTCGCAGCCCAACATCGTCATCATCATGGCCGACGACCTCGGCTACGGCGACCTCGGATCGTACGGCAATCGCGTCATCCGCACGCCGCATCTCGACGAGCTGGCAGCGGGTGGAGTGCGCCTGACGCATTTCTACTCGAGCCACTCGTTCTGCTCGCCATCGCGCGCCGGCATGCTCACCGGTCGCTATCCGCTGCGTACGGGCATCAACTTCCCCATCCAGCCGGAAGACGACACCTTCGCACGCAAGCTGACGCGCCAATTCGGCCGCCTATCCGCCGAAATCGGCGCCTCCGACATGGTCCAAGCCGGCGAGTCGGCCTTCCCCGGCCTGCCGCCCTCCGAGGTGACGCTGGCCGAGGCGCTGCGTGTCGCGGGTTATGCCACCGGCATGGTCGGCAAGTGGCACCTCGGCGACTTCCTCACCGAGCCCGCGTACCATCCGCTGCGCAACGGTTTCGACTCCTTCTTCGGATTCCAGGGGTCGAACGACGAGTTCCCCTACCGTCTCTGGCGCGACGAGGAGATCGTCGAAGAAGATCTCGGTTTGCGCCAGGGCGACGTGGCGCGCTCGCTGACCGACGCGGCGGTCGCGTTCATCGACCAGCACCAACAGAAGCCCTTCTTCCTCTACTTGGCCCACAAGAACGTCCACACGCCGCTCGTCCCGTCGAACGAGTTCACCGGCAAGTCGGCGGCCGGACCGTACGGCGATACCGTCGAGGAACTGGATTGGAGTGTCGGCCAAGTCGTCGCCGCTTTGCGCCAGCGTGGCTTGCTCGACAACACTTTGATCTTCTTCACCAGCGACAACGGCCCATGGCATCTGGGCAATCCAGGGCCGCTACGCGGTCGCAAGGGCCAACCGATGGAAGGCGGTCAGCGCGTCCCGCTGCTGGCGCATTGGCCGGCACAACTGCCGGCCGGTCGCGTCGTCGACGCGGCGGCGATGAACTTCGATCTCTTCCCCACGATCTTCCGTCTCGTCGGCCTCGAGTTGCCGAGCGACCGGCTCATCGACGGTCGCGACATCTGGGACGTCCTGCGCGGCGACAGCCTCCAGAGCCCGCACGAGGCGCTGTACTTCTTCAACGCCAACGTCGTCGACGGCGCGCGTTCGGGTCCGTGGAAGTACTATCGCTGGGTCAATCTCTACACCTGGCCGATTCCGCTCGATAAGGTCAGCAGCGTCACCGGCAAAGTGGCGCACGACTACCACTACACCGACACGCAGACGGGACAGACGGCGCGGCTGATCACGCACGATCCGTTGCTGTTCGACGTTACCGCCGACACCAACGAGTCGTACAACGTCATCGATCGTCACCCGGACGAGGCGGCACGCATCCTGGCCGGCATCGAAACGTGGGAGCGGGACTTCTTCGCCAACCCGCGCGGCTGGCGTTGATCGACGGTTCGATCACACCTCAGGGCACTAGGTTCGAGGCGGCGAGGTGCCAGCCGCCGTCGCGCTGCTCGGCGCGATGGATCGAGCCGAGGTCGATGCGCCAGGGCAAGGCTTCATCGAGTGCTTTGCCGAAGAGTTCTGCGAGGATGGCGGCGATGACGCCCTTGTGCACCACGATCAAGGTGCGCTCGGGCAGCGTCGGCCGGAGGGCGGCGAAGCAGTCGACGACGCGACGCCGAAAGCCGCGTACCGAGTCGCCGCCCGGATAGGTGAAGCTCGGCATGTCGGCACGCCAGCGCCGGTAGAGTGCGGCGTCACGCGCTTCGATCTCGGCGGCGGTGAGCCCCTCCCAGTCGCCGAAGTGAATCTCGTCGAAGCCGGGCAACGCGGTGCGCGGCAACGTCGGCGCGATGATCGCGGCGGCGACGACCGATCGTCCCAAAGTGCTGGTGTAGACGTGATCGAAGCGCTCGTGGCGCAAGGCTTCGCCGACGCGGCGCATCTGGGTGATACCGACCTCGTTGAGCGGCACGTCGTTGCGCCCGTGGTAGCGGATGCTCGACTCGCCCGCCGTTTCGCCGTGTCGGACGAGAGTGATGGTCGCGGTCACTCGACTTCTCCCTTCTCGACGACCACGCCGGCGACCACCAGTTCGACCACCGCACGCTGGGGATGCGAGGTGCGGATGCGGACCCGTTCGTGGAACGGCCCCAGGGGTGCGTCGTCCGCGATCTCGACCGTCATGCGGCGGACGCCCGTGCTGCCGGCGTCGAGCCAGCGCGGGTGCGCGACCCGCCCGGTCGGTTTTGCCGCGAGCGCGCGGGCCGCGGGCTCGCGCGGGAATGAAATCCGGGCCGAAGCCGTGGCGCGTGCGCCGCGTGCCACGGGGCCGACGTACAGTTGACGCGGTTCGCTCACCACGTCGGGTACGACATCGGCCCGCAGCGTCAGCCGTTGCGACGGACGTTCGGGGTCGTTGGAGAACAAAGTGAAGGATCGTTCGATCGCCCCTGTAAGGTCGTCGGTCGCGACCTCCACCGCGAGAGTGCCGCTGGTGCCGCGGGCGATGGCGTCGCGCGTGACGATTTCGGCGGCGCAGTCGCACGACGGACGCACGCCGCTGAGGCGCAAGGCGCGCTCGCCGTCGTTGCGAATCGTGAAGCGGTGTCGGATCGTCGTCCCCTGCGTGATCCGCCCGGCGTCGTGGACCGTCTCCTCGACGACGAGGCGTGGCGGCGCTTGTGGCGCTTCGGGTGTTCCGGCGCAGCCGGCGCAGGCGACCCAGCCCGCGAGCAGGAACGGCATCCTCATGCCGGCGCTTGTAGCGGCGGCATGGCGTGCTGTCGACTCGTTGCGGTTGCCTTGTGCCGCGATGCCACGCAACTTCCTCTTCGCCCTCGCGTTGATGAGGGGAGAGGTTCCAGCCATGCCTTCGCTCGCCTTCGTCGTGTTGTCGATTCTGTTGACCCTGCTCGAGCCGTCGCGTCTCGCGGCTCAGGAGTACGTCGACCGCACGCCGCCGCGGCTGAGCCTGATCGACGGGCGGGTGTCGTTCTGGCCGAGCGGGGCACGTGATTGGGAAGGTGCCGAACTCAATCTGCCGTTGGGGCCGGGCGACTACCTGCGCACCGGATCGGCGAGCCGCGCCGAACTCCAGATCGGCGCGCGGGCTTTCCTGCGCCTCGCCGAGGCGACCGAGATCGGTATCGACGAGCAGACCACCGACTACGTCCGTTGCGAAGTCGTGGACGGCCGCATCGCGCTGGACCTGCGCCGCATGCTCGCCGGCGGCCGCGCTCATGTACGCACGCCGCACGCGACGCTCGCCATCTACGAGCCGGGGTTTTACGAAGTCATCGTCACCGCGGACCGCAGCTCGTTCCTCGCTCATCGCGGCGGCAGCGGCACGGTTTTCGACAACGGCGATTTCGAGCCGATCCGTTCGGGCGAAGAGATCGTGCGTCGCGGCACTTCGTCGTTCGAACGCTACGAGGCGCCGCCGTTCGACGCCTTCGCGCGCTGGAACCTCGAGCGCACCGACGCCATCGAGGCGCGCCTGCGTGACGACGTCGTTTCGGACGACATCTACGGCCTGGCCGACCTGAATGAGCATGGTCGCTGGTACGACGAACCCGAATACGGTCGCATCTGGGTACCCCTTCGCGTCGGCCCCGGCTGGCGCCCGTACAGCACCGGCCGCTGGTACTGGGATGTCGGTTACGGTTGGACGTGGGTCGACACGGCACCCTGGGGGTGGGCGCCGTATCACTATGGGCGTTGGGTGCGTTGCCGCCGCGGCTGGGCCTGGGCGCCAGGCCCGAACCTGCGGCCCGTCTATGCTCCCGCCTTGGTCGCCTTCCTGCACGAGCCGGGCATCGCCATCGGCATCGGCGGCCCCGTCAGCTGGGTAGCGCTCGACTGGGGCGAGCCGGTGCTGCCGTGGTGGGGGCCGACCTGGTACCGTCAGCGTCCGTGTTGGGACGGTTGGGGTGGGCCCGCCTACGTGCATCGCCACCGAGTCAAGCCGCATCACAAATACGATCGCCGCGATATCCCACGCTATCGCCATCAGGATACGCCGGACGCGGTCGTGGCAGTCGATCGTCGCGATTTCGGGCGCCGGCCTTCGGCCCGTCCGCATGCACCACGCCTCGACGGAGCCCGCTTGCGCCCGGCGGAACAGCCGCCGCTGCAGCCGGTCGACGTCGGCCTGCCGCCACGTGGCGAGCGGACCCGTCCGCCGCGTCCGGAGCGTTCCATGCGTACGACGCCGCAAAGCCCGCGTTCGAACCAGCCGGAATATGGCGGGGGCGAGCGGTCGCCGCGCCGCGACGCACCCCGACCGCAGCCGCGCGAAGCGGTGCCGGTTCCGCGCGACGAGCGCCCTGTCCGGGGCGTGCCACGCGTGCCCGGTGATCGCTACGAGCGAACCTCGCCGCAATCGCCGGGGGGACAGCGGTCGCCCTATGATCGTCGTGAGCGCGACGAGTCGTCGCGTTCGCGCGACGTGCGGCGCGAACGACCGGCGCCGGAGGACATGCCTCGACGTGTCGAGCCGGATCGCCGGCCGCCCGAGACACAGCGCCGTACGGAACCGTATGGCGGGCGAGCCGTCGAGCCGCGGCGCGAGCCGTACGAACGGCGCGAGCCGTCGTACCGGCGGGAGGAACGCGAGCCGATGCACGCCCCGGCGCCGCGTCGTCCGGAACGCGAAGAACCGCGTGCGCCGCGGATCGAGCGCGAGAGCCGACCGGAGCGCCACGCCCCGGCGCCGATGCGACGCGAGCGCCCGGAGCGGCCGCAGGAGAGCATGCGCCCGAGCCGCGGGGATCGCGACCGCGACTCGGACGACGGCGGCGAGCGCGCCCCACGCGGCGGCGGCGCCAGCCGCCCGCAACGCATCGAGCCCCCTTCCCAGTAGCCGACCGATCAGGGGACGACGGATCACGCTCCCGTCCCCTCTTGGCCCTTGGCCCTTGAACCTTGGCCCTGGCTCATGGCTGAGGGCCATGGCCCTCAGCCATGAGCCCAGGTTCCTGCCTCCCGTCGTCTCTGCTAGAGCGGGGCAGCAGTGTTGGGAGGACCGGATGCAGAGCGAAACGGTGGAAGCGAATTGGTATCGGCGGGTTGCCGAGACGATGCGGCGCGACGGCGATGGTTCGCCGCACTTGGTGATCGACCTCGATCGTCTCGAGGCCAACGCCGATCGGATTCGCACCCTCGTCGCGCCCGGGGTGCGGCCGCGGTTGGTGCAGAAGTCGCTGCCGTCGATGCCCTTGCTGCGGCATCTGGCGGCGCGGCTGGGTACGCGCTCGCTGATGGTGTTTCACCGGCCGTTCCTCAACCTCTATGCGACGCAGGCTCCCGAGTTCGATCTGCTGCTGGGCAAGCCCATGCCGGTGGTGGCGGCGCGGACCTTTTATGCCGAGCTGCGTGCCGGCGAGGGATTCGATCCCGAGCGCAGTCTGCAATGGCTGATCGATACGGATGCGCGGCTAGCGCAATATCAGGAATTGGCGCGAGCCTTGGCGCTTCGCCTGTCGGTGTCGATCGAGATCGACGTCGGCATGCATCGCGGCGGCTTGGCGCAGGTCGAGGAAGTGACGCCGCTGCTACAGCGCATCGCCGCCGACCCGCGGCATCTGCGCTTCAGCGGCTTCATGGGCTACGACGCCCACGCGGCCAAGGCGCCGCCGTGGGTCGGACGGGAACGGGCGGTCAGCGAGTCGAACGCCCGCTACCGCGCCTTCCTCGAGTTCGTGCGGCAGTCGTTCGCGGCCTTGTGGCGTGACGACCTCTGTCTCAACGGTGCCGGTAGCCCGAGCTTGTCGTTGCATGCGCAGGGATCGCCGCTGAACGACATCTCCTTCGGCTCCGCCCTGGTGAAGCCGACGGACTTCGACGTGCCGACGCTGACCGAGTTGCAGCCTGCGTGTGTCATCGCCGCGCCGGTGTTGAAGGTGCGGCCGGGGGTGCAGATTCCGTTCTTGGAGGGGCCGTCGCAGCTGATCAGCCGCTTCCAGCGTGACCGCGGCCAGTCGATTTTCATCTACGGCGGGCATTGGATGGCGAAACCGGTGTGGCCCGAGGGCATGCGCGAGAACTCGCTCTACGGGTTGTCGTCGAATCACCAGCTGATGAACCTGCCGGCCGATGTCGAAGTGCAGCCGGACGACGTCACGCTCTGGCGCCCGACGCAGAGCGAGGCCGTCTTCCTGCAGTTCGGCGACCTGTGGTTGGTGAGAGGCGGTCAGGTGGTCGACCGCTGGCGGGTCGACACCTGAGGCCTGCGACTGAACATCGTTCCGTGCGAATGAACGCCATCAGGTCAGTGGCGTTCGGTAAAGGAGTGCACGGATGAGACGAATTGCGATTGGCCTTGGACTCGGATGGACGTTGTTGGCGTCGCTGGTGGCGACGCCGGCGCAGGCCGCCTGTACGGGGGATTGTGGCGGCGACGGCCAGGTGACCGTCGACGAGATCCTCGTCGGGGTCAACATCGCGCTCGGCACGGCCGCGCCTGCGGCGTGCGGGGCGATGGACGCCAACAGCGACGGCCAAGTGACGGTCGACGAGGTGGTCGGTGCCCTCAATGGTGCCCTCAACGGCTGTCTCGACGTGCCGCCGACGGCGACACCGACGGCCACCGCGACGGCGACGCAGGCGGTGGCGACGCCGCCTCCTGCCTGTAACGACTCCGACGGCACCGCCTCGCTGAGGGCCGGCAACGCCGTGCCGGCGAGTGGTAGCGGGGGCCTCGATGCCTCGTGCGTCAAGGTCGAGAACGCCGGCGGCACCCGCAGCGAGCTGACGCGGGTCGGTGTCCGCGGCACGGTCGGTGGGGTGCCTTTTCTGCTGCAGGTCTACTTCGTGACCGCTACCGGCGCCGTCGATACGGTGTCGTACGGCTGGAGCCCCGATCCGATCCTGCCCGACTTCTTCGAGGCGATGGCCTTCTGCAACGCGCCTGATTGTGCCGGCGCCGGCGTCGATCTCGGCAGCCGCACCGTCACCCTGAACGGCGTCGGGCTCGGCGGTGATGCCGGCAACAGCGCGGTGCTGAACGGGACGATCGTGCTCGACGAGATTCCGGTGGTGCAACCGACGCCGACGCCGTTGGGCTGCCCGGGCGGCAGCGCCGAGTTGGCCTTCAGCGAGGTCGTCGGGACGAACAGCCTGCAGACGATGCCGGTGAACCTGGTGCTCGGCTCGGCCCAGAATTTCAGCTCGGGCGCCACGAGCACTTTCTCCGCCGCCTACGAACCCTGCCCGTCGGCGTTCCCGCGCTTCACTTTGTCGTTCCAATACACCGTGGCCGAGCTGACGCCCGGGGCGAGTTTCGAGTTGAGCGGCGCCTCCGGTGTGCTCAACCAGATCGAGTTCCGCGACGAGGGGTTCTCGCGCTCGCGTTCGTGGAAGGCGGGGAGTGGCACGCTGGTGATCGATGCAGTCGAGGCGAACCACATCAGCTTCCGGTTGGTCGACGCCCGCATGCGATCCAACGACTTCGACACCAAGGGCACCTTCACCCTCAACGTCCGCGGCAACCTGGCGCGCTAGGGAGTTGCGGGGAAAACGCCGCAGACCTGCGGATCTTTGGGTGGCCTCGCTACAAGCCCGCCATGATGACGGCGCGGCGCGGGAGGCGCGTTGCGCTTACGTCGTTCGCCTAGCCGCGGCCGCAGGACGACGAGGGTGGTGCGGTGGCTGGTGGACGCCAGGTCGGCGAGGTCGGCGGCTTCGACGCGGACCTCAGAGAAGGGCGGCAGCTCCTGGTGCAGGACGTCGCGCAGCAGCTCGCGCGCCGGCGCCAGCAAGGAAACTCGGATACGAACCTCCTGGATCCAGCCGCCCCAAAGGGGTAGGCCCATAACAGCCCAGGGCAACGCCCTGGGGAACTATTTCGAAGGCGTGAGTACGTC
>CAZGEJ010000039.1:0-55812 GCA_964524885.1 uncultured Binatia bacterium (SeqCode) | reverse complement strand
GCCCTTGGCCCTTGGCCCTTGGCCCTTGGCCCTTGGCCCTTGGCCCTTGGCCCTAGAAGTACCCCTCCGGCATCTCCGCCTCGATCGGTGCTTCGCCACGGCTGGGGATGAACTCGCCGGTGATCATTTCCTTGTAGCCGGCGCCCGGGCCCACCATCGGGTAGACGTGCTCGTGTGGGTCGACCATGACTTCGAGGAAGGCCGGACCGCGGAAGGCGATGAACTCCTCGAGGCGCGGGCGCACTTCGTCGATCGCCACGGCGCGTTTGGCGAATTGGAAGCCGTCGGCTTCGGCTGCCTTGACGAAATCCTTCTTGTGCAGGGCCTTGTCCGAGCCGGAGTAACGGTTGGCGTAGAACAGGTCTTGCCACTGCCGCACCATGCCGTCGCCCATGTTGTTGAGCAGCAGTACCTTGACCGGGATGTCGTAGGTGGTCAGCGTCTCGAGTTCGCCCAGGTTCATGCGGATGCTGCCGTCGCCGTCGACGTCGATCACCAGCGCGTCGGGGTTGGCGAGCTGAGCGCCGATCGCAGCCGGCAGGCCGAAGCCCATCGTCCCCATGCTGCCCGACGTCAGCCAGGTGCGCGGCAGCTTGAAGTCGATGTACTGCGCCGCCCACATCTGGTGCTGCCCGACACCGGTGCTGACGAAGGCCTTGCCCTGGGTGATCTCGTTCATCTGCGCCAGCACGTACTCCGACTGAATCAGCGGCGACTGGCGGTTCCAGTTCATCGGGTGGTTGCGCCGCAGGCCGTCGACGTAGGTCAGCCAAGCCGAGAAGTCGCGCTTGAAGCCCAGTTCCTTGCCCGCCTTGAGCAGTTGCGCCAGGCCGCTTTTGGCGTCCGCCACCTGCGACCAATCGACCATCTTCACCTTGCCGATCTCGGAGGCGTCGATGTCGAGGTGGGCGATCTTCGCATTGGGGGCGAACTCCTTGACCTTGCCGGCGACGCGGTCGTCGAAGCGTGAGCCGACGGCGAAGAGGAAGTCGCAGTCTTCGACGGCGTAGTTGGCGAAGGCGGCGCCGTGCATGCCGAGCATGCGCAGCGACAAGGGGTCGGTGGTGTCGAAGGCGCCGATGCCCATCAGAGTCGTCACCACGGGAATCTTGAAGTGGCGCGCGAAGGCGGTCAGCTCGATGGCGGCCTCGGCGTGGATGACGCCGCCGCCGACATAGAGCAGGGGACGGTGCGAGCGGCCGAGCATGCGGAAGAACTCCTCCGCCGCTTGCTCCGAAAGGCGGGCGCGCTGCTGCGCCGCCTGGCGTTCCTCGTAGCCGCGCATGCGCAGCAGGCCCTCGCCGCGGAAGACCTGGCGGGCCAACTGCACGTCGCGCGGAATGTCGACGACCACCGGGCCGGGGCGTCCGCTGCGGGCCACCTCGAAGGCGCTGCGGATGGTCGCCTCGACCTTGGTCTCGTCGGTGACGAGGTAAATCTGCTTGGCGCAACCCGCCATGATGTTGAACACCGGCGCCTCTTGGAAGGCGTCGGTGCCCATGGCGACGCGCGGCACCTGGCCGGTGATCAACACCACCGGGGTCGAGTCGGCCTGACAGTCGCGGATCGGCGTCACGGCGTTGGTGGCGCCGGGGCCGGAGGTGACGATGAAGACGCCGACGCGTCCGCTCGAACGGGCATAGCCCGCCGCCATGAACCCGGCTCCCTGCTCGGTCGCCGGCACGATCAATCGGATCTCTTCGTCCTTGGCGTGTCCTTCGTTGTAGCGAAAGATGGCGTCGTACGTCGGCAGGATGGCGCCGCCGCTGTAGCCGAATACCGTGTCCACGCCTTCGTCGGCCAGCACCTGGAGAATGATGTCGGCATTCGACATTTCCGTGCCCGCGAGGGGATGCGGGCCGCGGGCGCGGGCGTCGTCGGCGGTGGCGGCGCGCAAGGTGCGCGGCGCGGCCGGGGTTTCGGCGGGTGCCATGGTCTTCCTCCTACGATCGAAACGGCCTCTCCTTTAGCGCGAATGATGTAGGGTTGCGAGTTGCCGGAACGATCGTGGAAGGGCTGGGCGCCGCTCTTTTCGTGGTGCGCATTTGCTTCTAGGTTGCGATCGCATGAGGTTACCGATAGCCGACGGTCCGGCCAGACGTCGGGGAGATTGCGCATGTGGTTGCTTCGAGGATTCGCCTTCATCGTGATCGTGGCCACGGCCGTCGGCGCCACGCCGCCGGTCGCGCCAGAGACGCCGCCGACGCCGCAACAGCTCGCCGAGGCGCTGTCCGACGTACTCGAGCCACAAGCAGAACCCGAAGCTCTGCGACTGCAGCGTCAGCGTGCCGAACTCGCCTTGGTCAAGCGCTTCGGGTTTCAGCCCGACCCCATCGATCCCGTCGCCGTCCGCTTCCGGACGAGCCCGTATCCATTGCTGCATGCCGCGGCGACGGCGCTGGCTGAGCAAACCGGCGGCGGCGCCTCGGCGCGCCGGCTGCTCGGGCCGGCACTCTGGGACGAGTCCGCACGCCGGCGCCTGATCCCCTTCGTCATCGCCGAAATGGGCCGTCTCGTCAGTCGCGACCTCGCGACCATGAACGAGTGGGAGAAGCTGCTGACGCGCCGACTGAGCTTTTACACCGCCATCCTCGAACAAACCGCCGTCGTCCGGTTGATGCGCCAGGCGGAGGCTTTGGCGGCGCTCGACCCGAGCGTTGCGGCGAAGATGATCGATCCCACCGACCTGCTGGCAGTCAATGCCGCCGGACCATCTACCGCGGCCGAGCTGGCCGAACTGCCCGTGCCCGCGGCAGCCTGGGCGACGAGCGACGGTGAGGCCGAATTCCGGGCCGCGATGCGCCTGGCGCTACGTTCGCTCGGCGGTGCGCGGCTGCAGACCGCCGACCTCGCCCGACTCGGCTTCGACGAGACCTCGCCCGCTGGGGGCGTCGTCGCCGCCTACGGCGCGGTACTGCAACCCTTCGTCGCGGCGGCCCAGGCGCACGCCGACTTCCGCCAAGGTTGGGCCGAGGCGATGCGCGGCGAACTCGCCAACGACCGTAAACTCAGCGTCGATCTGCGCGCCCGCACGCATGACGCCGCCGGCTATGCCAATCTTTTCGTCTACATGCTCAAGATGACGGTGGTCGATCCACAATCGACCCGCAGGCCTTGAGCCGTCCTCCGTTGCGACTCCAAGCGTCCCGCACGCCTAGACCCTAGCCCCTGAGCCACGATGCCCCATTCGACCGAATCCTTACCCGCCAAACGTTACACCGCGATGATCCGCCGCCTGCTGTCGCGGGTCCTGCGTCCGCATGCCGGCACGCCTGCTTACGCCACCCGCCCGGCGCCTACCGCCCGTAACCTGCCGGCGCTGCGCGGACGGCTCGAAATCATCCGCGACCGGCGCGGCGTACCCCACATCTACGCCGCCTGCGAACCTGATGCGTACGCCGCCCTGGGCTTCGTCCAGGCGGCCGATCGCTTCGCGCTGATCGACGTCCTGCGCCATCTCGGCGCCGGCCGCATGACGCAACTGTTCGGGGACCTGCGGGCGCCGCGCAGCGTCGAACTCGTCGGCGGCAAAAGCGTGCGCGACGTCGATCAGTTCCTGCGGCCGCTCGCCCTCGAAGCGCAGAGCGAAGCGGGGTACCAACGCCTCGACGCCCGCGGGCGCGCCTGCCTCGACGCCTTCGCCGACGGGGTCAACGCCGCGTTGCGCGCCATGCAGGGCGTCTATCCCGACGAGTACGTCTTCCTCGGCGCCGTCGAACCGTGGCGCCCCGCCGATTGTTTGCTCAATGCCAGCGCGTGCGCCCTCGTCGTGGGCCTAGCGGCCATCGAGTTCGAATTGACCCTCGACGCCGTACGGGGCCACGTCGGCGACGCCGTCGCCCGCGAGATCTTCCCCGATCTACCGTGGAACGACGTCCCCACCAGCTACCGAACCTGCGACGGACCAACCCCCGAGCCGGGGCTGCACCACGTCGGCGGCGGCAGCAACAATTGGGTCGTCGACGCTTCGCGCAGCGCTCACGGCGCCCCCATTCTCGCCAATGACCCACACGTGCCGGTGATTCCGCTGCCGACGTTCTGGACCCATGCGCACGTCGAAACCGCCGGCTATCGCGTCCAAGGCGGTATGTTCCCCGGCTGTCCGAGCTTCGGCTACGGCCACAACGGCAACCTCGCGTGGGGCTGCACGACGGTGTTTCGCGATGCCTGGGACGTCTATCGCGTCCACCGTCTGCCCGACGACAAGAGCCGCTACCGCACCGTCGACGGCACGGGTGAGATTCGCCGTCACGTCGAGACGGGTTACGCTCGCTTCGGTCGCGCCGCTCGCCTCGAGTGGGAGAGCTGCGAGCACGGCATCCTCTACCCTGGGTGGAAACATCACGATGGTGTCGACCTCGCGGTGCGGTACGCTCCGGCCGATCTCGGTTCCTACTTCCAAGGGTCTCTCGCGCTGATGGAGTCGAAGTCCGTCGACGAGCACCGCGCCGCGCTGCGTCTGCTCAACGAAGGTCCCTTCGATTTCAATCACGTCTACGCCCACAAAGACGGCCACATCGCCTGGGAGCCTTACGGCCACCTGCCGCGTCGCGCGCGCGACGGTGCCTTCGTGCGCGACGCGCACGACCCCGAGGCGCAATGGCTCGGTTTCCTCGACTTCGAAGAGATGCCCAAGATCGTCGCTCCCGAACGCGGCTTCGTCGCCACCGCCAACGGCATGACCGATCCCAGCCAGAACGCCGTCATTGCTACAGCCGAGCACTACGAACCGCGCTTGCGGCAGGAGCGCATCGAAGACCGTCTGGCCGCCCGCCGCGATCACGACGTCGCGTCGTTCCGGGCTCTGCAGGGCGACGTCCAAGCGACCTATGCCCCCGCCATCCGCGATGCGCTGTTGGCCCTGCTGGAGCAAGCGCCCGCCGGCGAGGACGAATTGCGCGAAGCGCGGCAGGTGCTGCGCGATTGGGACGCGCAGTTCACCGTCGGTTCGGCCGGTGCCGGCCTGTTCTACCTGACGCTGGTCGAGCTGTCCCAAAGCGCCTTTCGCGCCCTGCTCGGTCCGGAGGTGGGGGCGCGCTACGCCACCGGGCGCAAGGCGCGGCCGCGCCTGCACCAACTCCTCGTCGACCCCGCCGATCCGTTGCGCCCGCGCATCGAGCGGGCGGCCGGCCGCGGTCTGCACGTCCTGGCCGCTGACGCCTTCGCCAGCGCGGCAAGCCAAATGCGTCAGGTGAGCGGCGCAGCGCCGCAACTCTGGCGATGGGGCGATCTGCAGCGGGCTTGGTTGGGTACGATGCTGGCGGTGCTACCGGGTCTGGGGCGCGGTTTCGTCGTGCTCGATTCACCCTATCCGGGCGACGTGTACACGGTGCACCCGTCGATTTCGGTGCCGGTCGGCAAGCGTTGGATCTCGCTCGTCGGACCGAGCAGTCGCTTCATCTGCGATTTGGCGCGACCGGATGAGGCCTGGTTCGCGCATTCCTCGGGCCCGAGCGGCGATCCACGCTCGCAGTATTTCGCCAACCTGTCGCAGTCGTGGGTGGACGGCGAGTATTTTCTCTCGGCGCTGTGGCCGGCGGATGCGGTGCCGGATGTCGTCGAGCACTACGTCGCCGGCGGCCCTGGCTGAGGACAGAAGATCGCGGTGGGGCTTGTAGCGGGCGTCCGCTCGGACCAAGCTGAAGCATGCGTCGAACCTGGTGGATGGTCGCGTGGCTTCTGTGGCTGCCGCTGCCCAGCGCAGCGGTGACGGTAACCTGCGCCGGAGATTGTGACGGAGACGGCACGGTCGGGGTCGACGAGATCGTGCGGCTCGTCGGAATCGCCCTGGGCGAGACGCCGCTGGCGAGCTGCCTGCAAGGCGACCGCGATTGCGACGATGGGGCGACGGTCGACGAGGTGCTGCAGGCCCTGAACGTGGCCCTGGAGGGCTGTCCGAGCCCACCGCGCGGCCGCCTCGTGGTGCCGGCGTCGCAGGCCGTCGGCGTCGTGCGTGAGACCCCGAGCACTGTCGTCGGTGGCGCATCGACGATGCCGCCGCAGTTCGCGGTGACCAACCCAGCGGAGGTGGCGGTTAGTGTCGTCTCCTCCGGTTTACAGGTTCCTTGGTCCCTCGACTTCGCGCCCGACGGGCGCCTGTTCATCGCCGAGCGCCCGGGCCGGGTACGGGTGGTGCGCGCTGGTGTGCTGGAGGCTCAGCCGTGGGCGGAACTCGACGTGTGGGCGGAAGGCGAGGGCGGCCTGATGGGCCTCGCGCTGCATCCCGACTTCGAGCAACAGCCGTGGGTGTACCTCTGTCATACGGCGCGGGTCCGCGGCAGCACCTTCAACCGCATCGTTCGGATCCGTGAACGCGACGGGCAGGGTGACGCGGTGGAGTTGATCCTCGATGGCTTGCCGGGAGCCGTGGTGCACAACGGCTGCCGTCTGGCGTTCGGCCCGGATGGGATGCTGTTCGCCACGGTGGGCGATGCGAGCAGCCGCGACATCGCGCAGAACCTCGATTCGCTGGGCGGCAAGATCCTGCGACTGGCGCCGGACGGTTCGATTCCCAGCGACAATCCGTTCGGGCCGAGTTCGTACGTGTACAGTTTCGGGCATCGCAATCCGCAGGGACTCGCCTTCGACCCGCGGGACGGTGCGCTTTGGGCGAGCGAGCATGGCCCGTCCTTCGAGATCGGCATCGGCGCGCACGACGAGATCAACCGCGTCGTGCCCGGCGGCAACTACGCCTGGCCCGACGCCATCGGTGCTCCCGGCCTCGAGGGGTGGATCGATCCGGTTCTGGTGTTTCCGAGCGTCGCCGTGCCGCCGGCGGGCATGACCTTCTACAGCGGCGCCTCCGTGCAGCCGTGGGCAGGCGATCTTTTCTTCACCTCGCTTGGGGCGCGTCATCTGCAGCGGGTGGGTTTCGATGCCTGCGGCCGCGTGGCGTCGATCGAACGACTCTTCCCCGACGTCTACGGCCGTTTGCGCGACGTGAAGGAGGGGCCGGATGGCGCGTTGTACGTCGCCACCTCGAATCGCGACGGTCGCGGCGTCCCGGCGGCGGCCGATGACCGCATTCTCCGGCTCGCGGCACCGTAGGTCGGGCGAGGCCGGCGGCGACGCACGGCTGAGGTTTCAGAGACGCGCGTGGCGCAGCGACGGCAGCTCGCTGCGCACTTGGCGCAGGTAGGCTCGATCGATCTCCGCGAAGATGATGCGTTCGCCCTCGCCGCCGCGCGCCAGCACGGTTCCCCAAGGGTCGATGATCATCGAGTTGCCGTAACACGGTACGCCGCCGCCCGTGCCGAATTGGTTGGCGGCGATGACGTAACACTGGTTTTCGATGGCGCGGGCGCGCAGCAAGACTTCCCAATGCGCCGCGCCGGTGACGAAGGTGAAGGCGGCGGGCACGCAGAGGACTTCGGCCCCAGCCCGCGCCAGGTGCCGATAGAGCTCGGGAAAGCGCACGTCGTAGCAAACGGAGAGGCCCATGCCGCCCAGTTCCGTCGGAGCGACGACGGGCACCTCGCCCGGTCGCCGGGTGTCCGATTCGCGGATCGACACGCGCCCGGGCAAGTCGACGTCGAAGAGATGGATCTTGCGATAGCACCCCAAGGTACTGCCGTCGGGTCCGAAGAGCAGGGAGGTGTTGTAGGCGCGGCCGTCGTCCGAGCTTTCGAGGAGGGAGCCGGCGAGGAGGTGGATGCGCCGTTCTGCGGCTACGGCGGCGAAGCGCTGCGAACTCGGTCCGGGGATGGTTTCGGCTTGCTGCGGCTCGTCGGCTTGCAGGCCGCGCCACAGGCAGACTTCCGGCAACACGACCAGCTGGGCGCCGGCGTCGGCGGCTCGCTGGATGAGCGTGACTGCGCGTTCGAGGTTGGCCGGCTTGTCGGCGCCGGCGGCGAGTTGAACGGCAGCGGCGACGTATCGATCCATGCGGCGCACCGTAGAGCTTCGGTCGGTGGTGGAGCAAGGCCCGGCGGCGCCGACCGTCGCCGCGCCCGTTGCGGGCGGCGCGAATTCGGCGGACCCTCCTTGCCGCCGAGGAAGGGCCTGTGGTAGCGCACTCGGAAGGGGCGACAGGAGCGGCGTCATGACCCGACTGATCAAGCGCTACGGTAACCGCAAGCTCTACGACACCAAGGCCTCGCGCTACGTCACCCTCGACGCCATCGCCGAGATGGTGCGCGCCGAAGAAGACCTGCGCGTCATCGACAACGACAGCGGCGAGGATCTCACGGCGCTGACGTTCGCGCAGATCATTTACGAAGAAGCCAAGAGCAACGACGCCCCGCAGCCGGCGCCGGTCCTGCGCTGGATCATTCAGAAAGGCGGCGAAACCCTGCAAGAGGTCGTCAGCCAGGTCGAACGCGGTCGTGAGGCACTGGAGAGCGTGCGCGAGTTGGCCGAGGAACGGATTCAGGACGTGCGCGAGCTGGTGACGGAGATGCCGGCGAAGGTGCAAAGTCCCGAACTGCGCCCGATGCGCTTGCTCAACGATCTGCTCGAAATCCCCCAGCGCCAGCTCGAACAGGTGCAGCAGCGGGTCGACGCCCAAGTGCGGACCTCGATCGAGCGACTGACCCACAATCCGACGTTCCGGGCCGAACTCCAGCGCGTCGAGGACAGCCTGCGCGCCCTCGAGCAGCAGCTCGGGCAACTGCGGCGGCTGGTGCCGTCGGGGCGGGATGCCGAAGCGAACGAGACCGCCGCGGCGAAGGCGAAGCCGCCGGGAGGAAAACGCGGGCGGGCGGATCGGTCCTGAGCGGTCGATTGCCAAGCGCCCGGGTGGTTCGTATAAGCCCAGCCATGAAGCCGCAGTCCGTGGATCTCGAACGCGTCGCCGGGGCCGTCGTGCGCGCCCTGCGCGAGCAAGGCGTGGCCAAGTTGACGGGTGGCGAAGACGCCATCCGGCGGCGCATCGTCCGCCTGATCGCCGAGAGCTTCGAGCAGGAAGAGGCCCTCGAACGCGAGGCCGAACGCCTGGCGGCGTCGCACGGGGCGGCCATCGCCAACATGGACCGGCGCAAAATCGTCCTCGGAATCAAGGCGCGTTTGGCCAAGGAGCGGGATTTCCCGTTGTAGACATGGAACTATCGGAAGCCCGCTCCTCATACCTGGCCCATGCCATCGTGCGCGCCCTGCGCGCCGACGGGCTGATGGAACTCGACCCGGCGCGCGAGAAGCACGTGCTGCACGAGATCCGCCGCGTCTTCGAACGCGAACACGAGCAAGACTTGCGCGTCGACAACCTCGTCCGCCGCAAGATCTCCTCCCTTTCGCGCCCCGTTCCGGTCGGCAGCCCGGAATGGGAAGTCCTCTATCGCAAGTATTACGAAGAAGAATCGCGCCGTTTGAAGTCCGGCGGTTGACATCGGCCGACCTCGACTTAGGTTCGCGCGCGTCTCGCCGCTCCGGGAGCGCGACGGCACGGCTTCGCCGCTGCCGCCGCCGATCTCGTTGGGCGGCGCCAAGGTACAGCCCGAAGGGTACATTTCGGCTCGTGAAAGGAGAGCGATCATGAAGATTCGGCCACTGCAGGACCGCGTCATCGTCAAGCGGATCGAGGGCGAGGAGAAGACCAAGGGGGGCATCATCATCCCCGATACGGCGAAGGAGAAGCCCCAGGAGGGCAAGATCGTCGCCGCTGGCAAGGGTAAGGTCGGCGACGACGGCAAAGTCATTCCGCTCGAGGTGAAGGTCGGTGACCGCATCCTCTTCGGCAAGTACTCCGGCAGCGAGATCAAGATCGACGGTGACGATCTGCTCATCATGCGCGAGGACGACATCCTCGGCGTTCTCGAAGGCTGATCGGGCCTGACGCAAAGGAGGAGAAGCGAACATGCCAGCCAAGGTCATCAAGTTTGGACAGGAAGCCCGCGAGCGTATGCTCGCCGGCGTGCAGTTGCTCGGCCGCGCCGTCGCCGTGACGCTCGGGCCCAAGGGACGTAACGTCGTTCTCGAGAAGTCGTTCGGCGCGCCGAACATCACCAAGGACGGCGTCACCGTCGCCAAGGAGATCGAGCTCGAGGACAAGTTCGAGAACATGGGCGCGCAGATGGTGCGCGAGGTCGCCAGTAAGACGTCGGACGTCGCCGGCGACGGCACCACGACCGCCACGGTGTTGGCGCGCGCCATCTTCACCGAAGGCGCCAAGATGGTCGCCGCCGGCCATGACCCGATGAGCATCAAGCGCGGCATCGACAAGGGCGTCGCCGCGGCGCTGGCCCACCTCAAGGGTCAGTCGAAGCCGACCAAGGAACAGGCGGAAATCGCCCAGGTCGGCACCATCTCGGCCAACAATGACCCCACCATCGGCGGCATCATCGCCGAGGCGATGGAGAAGGTCGGCAAGGAAGGCGTGATCACGGTCGAAGAGGCCAAGGGCCTCGAGACGACCCTCGAAGTGGTCGAGGGCATGCAGTTCGATCGCGGTTATCTGTCGCCGTACTTCGTCACCGACCCGGACAAGATGCAGGCCGTCATCGACGACGTCTTCTTGCTGATTCACGAGAAGAAGATCAGCTCGATGAAGGATCTGCTGCCCGTGCTCGAGGCGATCGCCCGTACCGGCAAGCCCTTCCTCCTCATCGCCGAGGACATCGAGGGTGAGGCGCTGGCGACCCTCGTCGTCAACAAGATCCGCGGCACGCTCAACTGCGTCGCCGTCAAGGCGCCGGGCTTCGGCGATCGCCGCAAGGCCATGCTCGAAGACATTGCCATCCTCACCGGCGGCAAGGTCATCGCCGAGGAACTCGGTCTCAAGCTCGAGAACGTCACCCTGAGCGACCTCGGTCGCGCCAAGCGCATCGTCGTCGACAAGGACAACACCACCATCGTCGACGGCAACGGCAAGAAGGGCGACATCGACGGCCGCATCAAGCAGATCCGCGCCCAGATCGAGGAGACCACCTCGGACTACGACCGCGAGAAGCTGCAGGAGCGCCTGGCCAAGCTCGTCGGCGGCGTCGCCGTCGTGCGTGTCGGCGCGGCCACCGAAGTCGAGATGAAGGAGAAGAAGGCGCGCGTCGAAGACGCCCTGCACGCCACGCGTGCGGCCGTCGAAGAGGGCATCCTGCCGGGTGGCGGTGTGGCTCTCGTGCGTGCCACCGCGGCCCTCGACGCGGCGATGGAGAATGCCACTGCCGAAGAGAAGGTCGGCATCGGCATCGTCCGCAAGGCGATGGAAGAGCCGTGCAAGTGCATTGCCTCGAATGCCGGTTGGGAGGGCGCCATCGTCCTCGACCGCATCCGCGCCGGCAAGGGCGCCTTCGGCTTCAACGCCGCCAAGGAGGAGTTCGAGGACCTGCTCAAGGCAGGCATCGTCGACCCGGCCAAGGTGGTGCGCACGGCGCTGCAGAACGCCGCGTCGGTCTCCGGCCTGCTGCTGACGACCGAGGCGATGATCGCCGACAAGCCGGAAGAGAAGAAGGACATGCCGATGCCGGGCGGCGGCATGGGCGGCATGGGTGGAATGGGTGGCATGGGCGGCATGATGTAAGCCGTCCCACCGTCCGCGGTTTGGAGCCCCTCACCGGTTGCGGTGAGGGGCTCTTTTCGTTGGGGCGCCCGTCGCCCCTCGCGGTCGACCTCGACGCCCCCGCGGCGTCCCGGTCGGCGGCCGGCGCAAAAGTTGTGGGTTTCGGGTTGCGCCCGTCGCTGGGCGCTGTATGGTGCGCCTGCGCTATGGGCATACGTATCGAGCTCGCCGTCGTCGTCGGGCTCGTCCTCCTGAACGGGTTCTTCGCGTTGGCCGAGATGGCCATCGTTTCCTCACGCAGGGTGCGATTGCAGCAACTTGCGGAAGCGGGTAGCGGCGGTGCGGCCCGCGCCCTAGCCCTCTCCGAGGACCCCAGCCGTTTCCTCTCCGCCATTCAAGTCGGCATCACGTTGATCGGCGTGCTCAACGGCGCGTTCGGCGGCGCTACGCTGGGCGCCCGGCTGGGCCTCGTGTTCGGTGAACTGGGTTGGTTCGGCAAGTACGGCGACGATGTCGCCTTCGGCATCGTGGTCCTACTGATCACCGCCTTCTCCGTCGTCATCGGCGAGTTGGTGCCCAAACGCGTCGCTTTGTCGCGCCCAGAAGCTCTGGCCACGCGGGTGGCGCGCCCGCTCGACATCTTCGCCATGGTCTTCCGGCCCTTCGTGTGGATGCTCAGCGCTTCGTCCGATGCGCTCCTGCGCTTGGTCGGCATCAAGGGCGACTCGGGGCAGTCGGTGACCGAAGAGGAAGTGCGCCTCACCATCGCCGAGGGTACGCACGCCGGTGTCATCGACGACGTCGAGGAAGAGATGATCCACGGCGTGCTCGAACTCGCCGATCGGTCCGTCGACTCGATCATGACGCCGCGTCCCGACGTCTATTGGATCGACCTCGACGATCCGCCGGAGGAGGTCGGGCGCGACGTCGCCGAGTGCCCGTACTCGCGTCTGGTCGTGGCGCGCGACGGCGACCTGAGCCACCCTCTCGGTGTGGTGCAAAAGAAGGACTTGGTCTCGAACTTGATCGCCGGGCAGGGTGTGCGCATCGACGAACACCTGCGCCAACCCTTGACCGTCCCCGAGGGCATCCCGGCGATGCACGTGCTCGAGATGTTCCGCAAAACCTCGCTGCACGTCGCCTTCGTCGTCGACGAGTATGGTGACTTCCAAGGGGTCGTGACCCTCACCGACGTGATGAGCGCCATCGCCGGCGACCTGCCAGAGGAGCACCGGCCGGCGCAGCAGGAGATTCTCAAGCGCGACGACGGTAGCTGGTTGGTCGACGGGCGCGCCGCGATCGATGAAGTGAAGGAAGCCCTCGGGCTACGGATGGAGACGGACGGTGATTTTCACACCGTCGCCGGCATGGTGCTCGACGTGCTCGAAAGGATTCCGGTCGAGGGTGAGCATTTCGACGTCGAAGGATGGCGCGTCGAGGTCGTCGACATGGACGGCAACCGCATCGACAAGCTGCTGTTCACGCCGCCGGAGCGGCTCGAGGCAGGGGCAGCCGCGGGCGAGTGAGGCGTCACACGTCGACTTGGTCGACCTGCGCGGCGCGCTCCATGATGAAGCGGAAGCGCGGCTCGACATCGCGTCCCATCAACGTCTGCAGCGTCGCTTCGGTTTCGAGGGCGTCGGCGATCTCGACCCGCAACAAGGCGCGCGTCGCCGGCGACAGCGTCGTCTCCTTGAGCGTCTTCGGATTCATTTCACCCAACCCCTTGAAGCGCTGGATCACCGCGTTCTTGCCCTTCGCCTGCGCCAGGATCGCGTCGCGTGCCGCGTCGTCGAGAGCCCAGCGCACCTCCTTGCCGATCTCGACACGGTACAGCGGCGGTTGGGCGATGTAGACGTAGCCGCCCCGAATCAGCTCGGGCAATTGGTGATAGAAGAAGGTCAGCAGCAGGGTGCAGATGTGGTGACCGTCCGAGTCGGCATCCATCAGTAGGCAGATCTTGTGGTAACGCAGCTTGCTGGCGTCGAAGCTCTTGCCCGAGCCGCAGCCGAGCGCCGAGATGATGTCGCTCAGTTCCTTGTTCGCGCCGATCTTGCTCGCCGACGCCTGGGCCGCGTTCAGGACTTTGCCGCGCAGCGGCAGGATGGCCTGGAACTCGCGCTCGCGCCCTTGTTTCGCCGAGCCGCCGGCGGAGTCGCCTTCGACGAGGAAAAGCTCACAGCGCGCAGGGTCGGTCGAACTGCAGTCGGCGAGTTTGCCCGGCAGGTTGAGCCGATGCGAGATGGCCGACTTGCGCTGGACGTTCTGCGCCGCGGCGCGTGAGGCGGATCGCGCCCGCGCCGCGAGGATGACCCGATTGGCGATGGCCTTGGCCTGGGTCGGGTTGCCGAGGAGGTAGTTCTCCAGGCTGGTCCGCAGTAGGTTGTCGAGTGGCGCCGACACCTCGGGGTTGTTGAGTCGATCCTTGGTCTGTCCCTGGAACTGCGGTTCCTCGAGATACACGCTGAGGATCGCCACCAAGCCTTCGCGGATGTCCTCGGCGGCGATGGTCAATCCCTTCGGCGTCAGGTTCTGCACGCCGAGGTAATTGCGCATGGCCTTGGCGATCCCCGACTTGAGTCCCGCCTCGTGGGTGCCGCCCGACGGCGTCGGGATGCCGTTGACGTAGGACAACACGCGCTCGTCGGTCGATTCCGTCCACACCAGGGCACACTCGGCCACCAGCCCGTCGCGTCGCTCGACGTAGAAGGGCTCGGCCAACGCCTTGTGTCCTTGGCGCGCGACGACCCGTTCGATGTACTCGGCGATGCCGCGTTCGTGGACGAAGGTTTCGCTCGTCTTCTCCGCTTCGTTGTCGAAGGTGAGGGTGAGGCCGCGGTGGAGGAACGACTTCACCTCGAGGCGCTCGCGGATGATCTTCGGGTCGAAGGTGGTTTTGGGGAAGATCTTCGGGTCGGGCGTGAACTGGATGGTCGTGCCGCTGCCGCGGGCCGGCTTCACTTGTTCGATGTCGCCCTGGGCGATGCCTCGCTCGTAGCGCTGTTCCCAGAGGAATCCCTCGCGCTTCACCTGGGCCACGAGCTTGCTCGACAGGGCGGTGACCACCGAAGCGCCGACGCCGTGCAGGCCGCCGGAGTGGAAGTAATTCTGGTTCTCGAATTTGCCGCCCGCGTGCAGGGTGGTCAGGATCAGTTCCAACGCCGAGCGCTTGTACTTGGGATGGCGGTCCACCGGGATGCCGCGGCCGTTGTCGCTGACGGTGATGGTCGAGCCGTCGGCGTGCAGGGTCACGGAGATGCGGTCGCAATGGCCGTTCATCGCCTCGTCGATCGAGTTGTCGAGGATCTCCCAAAGCAGGTGGTGCAGGCCGGTGCTGTCGACACCGCCGATGTACATGCCCGGCCGCTTGCGTACCGGCTCGAGTCCCTCGAGTACGGTGATGTCCTTCGCCGTGTAGTCCGCTTTCGCCATCTCGTCTGCCTCGCTCGCTCAGCGTTCGTCGCGTGCCACCAAGTCGACCGGCGTGAAGCGCTTGAGCACCTTGCGACCGCTCTGGGCGCGATGACCGGTTTCGGGCGTGTGGTAGCGCCGCTCGCCCCCGTCGTCGCCGATGGCGATGGGCAACTGCTCGCGCGCGTGCGCCACTGCCCCGATCAGCGCATCGTCGTCGTCGACCCGCATCAAGATCACGCCGCGACCGGCGCCGGCCAGCTCCGGCAGTTCGTCGGCGGCGAACATCAGGAGCTTGCCCTGCGCCGTCGCTGCCGTGACGGTGTCGCCGTTTCCCGGTCGGAACACGATCACCTCGTCGTCGTCCTTGGTGCGGGCGATGCGGCGGCCGTTGCGCGTGGTTTCGCTCATGTCGGGTCGACAGAAGAAGCCCATGCCGCTGCGGGTCGCCACCAGCCAGCGCGCCGCGTCGCCGGCGTCCGGCTCGATGAGACTGACGGCGATGACGCGTTCGCCGTCCTTGAAGTTGAGCTGCGACTGCACCGGTTCGCCGTAGCCCGTGGTCGCCGGAATGGCGGTGGCCTTGACGACGTAGAGCACACCGAAGTTGGTGAAGAAGGCGACGTTGTTGCGGGTATTGCCGCGCAGCACCCACTTGGCGACGTCGCCCTCGCGCACGCGCGTCGACGACGGGTCCTTGACCTCGCCCAGTCGCTTGATCCAACCGTCGCGGGTCACCACGACGGTGGTGTCCTCGTGCACGACGTAGGCTTCGGCGTCGTAGACGAGTTCGGCCCCGGCATTGAGACGGCTGCGGCGTGCGTCGCCGTACTTCTGGCCGACTTCTTCGAGCTCCGTTTCGACGATGCTCCAACGCTTCGTTGCGTCGTCGAGCAGGGCGCGGATCTCGTCGGCGCGTTGTTGCTTGAGTCGTTGCTCTTCGCGGATCTTCTCGATCTCGAGCTGCGCCAGTTGGTAGAGACGCATTTCGAGGATGGCGTTGGTCTGCGCCTCGTCGAGATCGAACTCGGCCATCAAGGCCGAGGCGGCGGCGGCGCGCGACGCCGAGGCGCGAATGATCGCGATCGCCCGGTCGAGGCCGGAGAACAGCTTGAGGAAGCCGGCGAGGATATGCAGCCGCACCAGCAGTTCCTCGAGCTCGTGGTTGAGTCGGCGGGTGACGACTTCCAAGCGGAAGTCGAGGAAATGGCGGCAGAGCTCGCGCAGGTTCAAGCGAGCAGGCTGGCCGACGCCGGGCGTCGCCGTCGGCACCAAGGCCGTCATGTTGACGTTGAAGTTCACCTGCAAGCCGGTGTGCTTGAACAGATAGGCCATCACCGCTTCGGCCGAGGCGTCGGATTTGATCTCGATGACGATGCGCACGTCGTCGGTCGATTCGTCGCGTACGTCGACCGCCTGCGGCAGTTTGCGCGCGATGATGTGCTCGGCGATCTCCTCGACGAGTTTCGACTTGTCGGCACCGTAAGGAACCGAGGTGACGATGACCTTCTGCGAGCGCTTGCCGCTCTCGGTGGTGAACTGGCCGCGCACCCGCACCGGGCCGTGGCCGGTTTCGTAGATGGCGCGCAGTTCGGCGCGGCTGTTGAGGATCTCGCCGCCGGTCGGGAAGTCGGGGCCTTTGACGTGCTTGCAGAGGTCGGCGACGCTGATCTCGGGGTTGCGGATCATGGCGATCAGCGCCGCGATCACTTCCTTGAGGTTGTGCGGCGGCAGGTTGGTCGCCATGCCGACGGCGATGCCGGTGCAGCCGTTGATCAGCAGCTGCGGAATGGCGGCGGGCAGAACCAGCGGCTCGCGCAGGGTGGCGTCGTAGTTGTCGGTGAAGTCGACGGTGCCGTTGCGGATGTCGCGCAGCAACTCCTCGGCGATCGCCTGCAGGCGGGCCTCGGTGTAGCGCATGGCCGCGGGGGAGTCGCCGTCGAGCGAGCCGAAGTTGCCTTCGCCGTGGACCAGCGGGTAGCGCAGGGCGAAGGGCTGGGCCATGCGGACCATGGCCTCGTAGGCGGCGACGTCGCCGTGCGGGTGGTATTTGCCGAGAACCTCGCCGACGACGGCGGCGGACTTGCGCGGTTTGGCGCCGCCGACGAGGCGCAGGTTCTGGAACATGGCATAGAGGATGCGGCGCTGTACGGGCTTGAGCCCGTCGCGCACGTCGGGTAGCGCGCGGGCGGTGATGACGCTGAGCGCGTAGGCGAGATAACGTTCCTCGGCCGCGACGCGCAGATCGATTCCGGAGACGGACTCGTTATCGCTATTCCTCACCACACCACTCCTCTCCTCAGCGGCGGGATAGTAGTCGAGAGCGCCAGCGGCGTCGAGCCGCGACGCGGTCGACCGTACCCTGATCGCGGTGGCTCGCTTGTGCAGCAGTGCTGCACTTTTGAAGCAGTTGGTGGGTGGAGCCGCGGTTCGCACGTGCTGTTGGTCGTGCCGCGCTGCGGCAGGCTTCGCCGCGCGGTTGTTGCCCCGGCGGCACGCTCGGTTGCGTTTGTGGCGCAGTCGGATGACAGCAGCCGGCCGAGGAATCCCGTTCCTGCCTCGTCCCTTTCTCTTGGCCCAAGGCTTGCTTGGGCGTCGTTGCGTGTCGGTTGACGATTGGCAGCTGCAGTGGGCGCCGCGCGGCGGCGACCTTCGGAGGGAAAAGCATGCGACGTCCGATTCTCGTCATTCACTCCGACCCCGACTTGCGGGCGCATCTCGAAGCCGTCCTCGATCAGGCGGGCTTCGAGGTCTCGTCCGCCGCGGATGGGCTCGAGGGCCTCGAGACGCTCTACCGTCATGCTCCCTGTTGGGTGCTGCTGGGAGCCTCGATGCCGCGCATGGACGGCTTCGAGTTCCTCTCCGCCTTGGGCCGTGTGCCGTTCCCCCCGCGGGTATTCATGGTGGCGGACATCACCGATGAGATGCAGGCGCGTGCGGCACGTCTCGGTGCACCGCACGTGTTCCCGATTCGCCTGGCGCTACGCGGTGACTTTGGCGTCGCCCTGCGTCGCGCCCTCGGTCTGCCGGAGGTCGACCCGGTCCTGCCCGAGCAGGTGGCGGCCTGATGCACGAAGCTCTTTTCCCCCGGGCGCGGCTGTGCCATGAAGGCAGACATGCTGCGCCAACAACTCGGTAGTCGACGTCCCCTTGTGTTTGGTCACCGCGGTGCCGCCGGATTGGCACCGGAGAACACGCTTCCTTCCTTCGCCATGGCGCTCCAGATGGGCGCCGACGTGCTCGAACTCGACGTTCACGCCACGCGTGACGGTGTCATCGTCGTGTTCCACGATCCCGATCTCGATCGCACCACCGACGGCAGCGGCCCGCTGCACGAGCTCGATTTTGCGACGTTACGCCGGCTCGATGCCGGGCATCACTTCACGCGCGACGGCCGCGACTTCCCGTATCGTGGGCATGGCGTGCGTGTGCCCACCCTCGAAGAGGTGTTGCGCGCTTTTCCCGGGGTGCCGATCAACATGGAGATCAAGTACTCGGATCCGCCCATCGCCGCCGAGACGGTGCAGGTGCTGCGCGCCTGCGGTGCGGAGGGGAGGGCGGTCCTGGCTGCCGAGCGCGACGACATGATGGCGGAGGTACGCCGGCAGTGCGGCTCGATCCCGACGAGTTTCGCCACCGGCGAGGTCATCGAATTCGTCGGGCGCGTTCAGTCGGGCGATCTCGCCGGCTACGTCGCGCCCGGCGTCGCCTTGCAGGTTCCGGCGAGTTACGAAGGGATCGACATCGTCACTCCGGCCTTCGTCGAGGCCGCCCACGCCGCCGGCGTGGAGGTGCACGTCTGGACGATCAACCACCGGGACGAAATGGATCGGCTGCTCGCCCTGGGCGTCGATGGGATCATGTCCGACCTGCCGGGGCTGGCGCGGGTCGCCGTCGACGCCGCCTTCCCGTAAGCGCGTCGTCTCAGGCGGCGGCGCGCAGCGGCGTGCCGCAGGCGGGGCAGAACTGGGCGCCCTCCGGTTTGCGCGTGCCGCAGGCGGGACAGAAGCGAATGCCGGCTGCATCAGCCTCGACCGCGGCCGGCGTCGGCACCTTCGCCGGGGCGAGGGCTTCCAGGCCCGCGAGGGCCTCGGCGGCTTGGCGGGTGTATTTCTCCTTCAACGCCGCATAGTCGGCGTCCGACAGCTTCCCCATGCGGTAATCCATGTCCGCATCCTTGATCGCGCCGTAGGCCTCGAGCTTGCGCTGCTCCAGCTCGGCCCGGCTCGATACCGGATTGGCGATCAGACTCGGATCGATGGCGTCGCCTTCGAAAAACGGCGCGGCGACGAAAGCCGCGCACAGCACGAGGATGACGAGAGAAAGTACCAAGGCTAGGGACATGACTACCTACTCAACTCAACGCAGAGGCGTCGAGACGCCGAGACCACGCACCGGTCTCGGCCATTGCTGCTGAATCATCGGACCAACCATTGCGCTACTCCGCGCCGCCACGTCTCTGCGTTGCCCCGACCACTTCAGGAATCGAGGTCGCGCAGTTCGCGTTCGATTTGGGCGCTGAACGGATTGCCGTCGACCGGTGCGGGCGCTGCCGCTTCGACCGTCGGTGACCGACGCAGGGTCCATCGCCGCACGACGAAACCGATGAAGGCCGCGCCGAGGGTGATGGCGAGGAACGGGGCGACCCAGGCGACCAGATTGAAGCCCGTCGTCGTCGGCGCCGACAGGATCTTCTCGCCGTACTTGGTCTGGAAGTGCAGCAGGATGTCCGCCTTCGTCTTGCCGAGCGCCATCTGCTCGCGGATCTCCGCGCGCAGGGGAATGGCTGATGGGCACTGCAGGTGGTTGCACGAATGCACCGTGAGACCGCAGCCGCACTGGCACGTCAGCGACTCTTCCAACTCCTGAAACGACGGCGCCGCCGACTGCGCCAACGCCACGGTGCTGCCGAGCGCGGCGAGTCCGGCGACGCGCAACAGGCCACGCCGACTGACTGCGAGGGTGGGGCGTATCATTCGGCCGGCACCGTGTTGCGCTGCGCCTGGTAGGCCGGAGCCGGCGCCGGCGCGCGTGTCGGCCAAATGGTGACGATGGTGCCCAGCACCAGGACCAGGCCGCCGTACCACAGGAAGCCGACGAGAGGATTGATGTAGGCGAGAATCGTCGCCATCTGGGTCGCTTCGTCGTAGCTGCCCAGCACCAGGTACAGATCGGCCCCGAGGGTAGAGCGGATGGCGACCTCGGTGGTCGGCTGCTCGGGCTTCTTGTAGAAGCGCTTTTCCGGCTCCAAGGTCTCGATCGACGTACCGTTCTGCAGCACTTCTACCTGGGCTCGCAGATAGGCCACGTGCGGCGTGTCGTGCGGTTCGACACCGTCGTAGCGCAGGGTGTAGTCGCCGATTTCGAAGGAGTCCCCGGGCTTCACCGTGATCTGCCGTTCCTGCTTGAAGGCCGACGTGCCGGTGAAGGCGAGGAACATCATGACGATGCCGATGTGGATGATGTAGCCGCCGTAGCGCCGCCGGTTCTTGCCGATCAAGCGGGCGAGGGCGACGGGCGCCGACTCGCTGAGCATCGCCTGGCGGGCACGCACGCCGCGGAAGAACTCCATGAAGATGGTGGCCGTCACGAAACCGCAGATCGAGAAGGCGACGATGGCGTAGTAGTGGCGCATGCCGAAGGCGAAGAGCACGACGCCGACGAGCAGCCCGAACGACAGCGGCAGCAAGACGTTGCGCTGCAGATTGCGCGCCGAGGCGCGGCGCCAGGCGATCACCGGCCCGATGCCGGTGAGGAACAGCAGCATCAAGCCGAGCGGGGCGTTGACGCGGTTGAAGAACGGCGGGCCGACGGTGATCTTCACACCGCGGACCCATTCCGAGATCACCGGGAACACGGTGCCCCAGAAGGTGGCGAAGGCGATGCCGACCAGCACGAGGTTGTTGAGCAGGAAGGCCGTCTCGCGCGACAGCAGCGAGTCGAGTTCGTTGCTGCTGCGCAGTTTCGGTAGACGCCAGAACATCAAGCCGAAGGCGAGCACGGCGGTGGCAATCAAGAATGCCATGAAAAACGGCCCCAGGCCCGACTGGGTGAACGAGTGAACCGAGGAGATCACGCCGCTACGCGTCAGGAAGGTGCCGAAGATGGTGAGCAGGAAGGTGAGGATCACCAGCACCATGTTCCACACCTTGAGCATGTTCTTCTTCTCTTGGATCATCACCGAGTGCAGGAACGCGGTGCAGGTGAGCCAAGGCATGAAGGCGGCGTTTTCCACCGGATCCCAGGCCCAGTAGCCGCCCCAGCCGAGCACCAGGTAGGCCCATTGGGCGCCGAAGAGGTTGCCCAGACTGAGGAAGAACCAGGCGAACAAGGTCCAACGCCGGGTGGTGCGGATCCACACGTCGTCCAGCCGGCCGGTCGCCAAGGCGGCCATGGCGAAGGCGAACGGAACGGCACAGCCGACGAAGCCCAGATAGAGCGCCGGCGGGTGGATCGTCATCCAGTAGTTCTGCAGCAGCGGGTTCAGGTCGCGCCCCTCGGGCGGGACCACGGCCAACTTCTCGAACGGCGGCGTGATGAAGTTGACCATCGACAAGAAGAACACCGCGGTCACCAACAGCACGGCGTTGACGTAGGGCATCAGCGGCCGATTGCGCTCGCGGTTCTGCAGCACCACGATCGCCGCCATCGACGTCAGGATCAGCGCCCAGAACATCAACGAGCCCGCCTGTCCGCCCCACAGGGCGGCGATCTTGTACTGGATGGGCAGGGTCGTGCTGGTGTAGTGGGCGACGTATTCAATGGAGAAGTCGTTCGTCACCAAGGCGTGCAACAAGGCCCCCGAGGCGACGAGCACCAGACCCCAGACCGCCAAGGTCGCGTTTTCGGCGCTGGCGACGAACTCGCGGCGGTGGCTGTAGGCGCCGTACAACGACGTGCCGACGCCGTAGATCCCGAGGATCCAAGCGAACATCAGGGCCAAGGGCCCGACTTCCGTCATCCTTCCTCCTCACCCGCGGCTGAGGCGCCGCTTTCGCTGTCGCCTTTGCCTGCTTCATACTTCGACGGACACGAGGTCATGACGTTCTGCGCCTCGAGTCTGCCGTTGCGGAACTTGCCCTCGACGATGACGTCGCTGCCCCCTTCGTTCTTGAACATGTCGGGCGCGACGCCGAGATAGTACACCGGTACCGTCGGTTGCTCCGGATCCGGCGTGTCGGTGAAGTCGCCGATGCGGAACTCGAATTCCTCACCCTCCGGGGTCATGCGCCGTTGCACCGTGCCCGGTTGCACGCGGCCGGCGACACGCACGCCGTCGTCGGCGAGGCTCGCCTTCTTCGCTTCGAATTCGGCGATGGTGAGGTAGTACACGGCGGTTTGTTGGACGCCCGAATACATCAGGTAGCCGACGGCACCGACGAGGAGGAACGATCCGACGAGGAATTTGTAGCGCGTCTCCATGCAACTGCGGACGCTAAAGTAATCGATTCTTTCGTGCAAGGCGGCCTCGGCGGCCATTCCGGCTTGATCGGGTGGGGGCCGCGTGCCATTCGACAAGCATGGAGTTGCCGGGCGTCATTCCGCTCTTCCCCTTGCCCAACGTCGTCCTCTTTCCGGGAGTGCCGCTGCCGCTGCACATCTTCGAGCCGCGCTACCGGGTCATGGTCGAGGATGTCAGCCAAAGCCACGAAATCGTCGGCATGGTGTTGCTGCGCGGCGATACCCCGGGGTCGCCGACGACCTTCCAGGTCGGCTGCGCCGGTCGGTTGGTCAACCGCGAGCCGCTTCCCGACGGTCGTTCCAACATCCTGCTGCACGGGTTGCGCGAGTTCCGCATCGAGCACGAGGTTGGCGGCAAGCCGTACCGGCAGGCAGCCGTCACCTGGCTGCGCCGAGAGGGCCACGGTCTGCGCGCGGATCTGCGCCACGCCCTGGTCGATACCCTGCGCACGTACCTGCAGCGCGACCCTGACAGCCCGGCGCATCGGGTGCTGCAGGAAGGGACGCTGAGCGACGACATCCTGGTGAACTTCTTCTCCTATGCCCTCGACGTGCCGCCGCTCGAAAAACAGGCACTCCTCGAAGAACCCTCCCTGGAAGGCCGGGCCGAACGACTGTGTGCGGTGGTCGACTTCCGTGCCGCCGAGATGATCACGGCCACGCCGGGGACGACCTCCGAACGCTGGCACTGAGGCGGCCGCCGTCCCCGATCGGAAGGCGATCTTTTCCCGGCGACGTTCGTGGTGCGGGCTGCGTGGACTCACGCGGAGCCCTGCGCTATGCAGCCGGGTTACCGCGAAACCAAACTGGCGGCCACGTCGTGGTCGGGGCGAGAGGAGGCCTGCGATGAGCAAGACGTTCAAGGATCTGATGGCGGAAGCGCGTGCCGTCGTGCCCGAGTGGAGCATCGACAAGGTGCGCGACGAGTTGCGTTCCGACAGGCCGTACGTGTTGCTCGACGTGCGCGAGAAGGAGGAATACCGCGAGGGACACCTCGAAGGCGCCCTCTCGATTCCGCGTGGTTTTCTCGAGATTCAGGTCGAAGAGAAGGTTCCCGACAAGTCGAAGCCGATCATCGCCTACTGCGCCGGCGGCACCCGTTCGCTGCTGGCGGCACGTCATCTGCGGGAGCTCGGCTACGACAACGTCGTGTCGATGACCGGCGGCTTCAGCGCCTGGAAGGGTGCCGGATACACCTGGCGCCAGGATCGCCAGTTCACGCCGGAGCAGCTGTCGCGCTACAGCCGCCATTTCCTGCTGCCGGAGGTGGGCGAGGCCGGGCAGGCCAAGCTGATGGACGCCAAGGTCCTGTGCGTCGGTGCCGGCGGGTTGGGTTCGCCGACGGCGTTTTACCTGGCCGCCGCCGGCGTCGGCACCATCGGGCTGATCGACCACGACACGGTCGACCTGAGCAACCTGCAGCGGCAGATCCTCCACACGAACGATCGCATCGGCATGCCGAAGATCGAATCGGCGCGCCTGACCCTCAACGCGCTCAATCCGGACGTCAAGATCATCGGTTACCCCGAGCGGCTGTCGTCCGAGAACATCATGCGCATCATCGAGGACCAGGATTACGACGTCATCGTCGACGGCTGCGACAACTTCCCGACCCGGTACCTGGTCAATGATGCGTGCGTCATGACGGGCAAGCCGAACGTGCACGGGAGCATCTTCCAATTCGAGGGGCAGGCGACGGTGTTCTACCCGCACCGCGGGCCGTGTTACCGCTGCCTGTTCCCGGAGCCGCCGCCTCCGGGCGCGGCGCCGAGCTGTGCCGAGGCAGGGGTGCTGGGCGTGCTGCCGGGCTTGGTGGGCTGTGTCCAGGCGTTGGAGACGATCAAGGTGATCCTCGGCATCGGCAAGCCGCTGATCGGGCGCATGGTGTATTTCGACACGCTGAGCATGGAGCTGCGCATCCACAAACTGCGCAAGGACCCCGAGTGCCCGGCCTGCGGCGCCAACCCGACGATCACCGAGCTGATCGACTACGAGGAATTCTGCGGCCTCCGCAACCCGCACGCCTGATCGAAATCCAGGGGGCCGCATCGGCGCGGCCCCCTGAACCGGTCCCTGGGCGGGCCGGTGGGACGGACCCTCCCGTTCCACTTTCATGTAAACGAACAAATACAAGCATTCCGTCGATTCATTTGACTGCGGCTTGGTTCCCTGGCTTAAGCGTAGGCACTGGGGTGCTTTTGCCTCAGATTCTTAGGCAAGCGATGGAACTGGACATCGACGACATCGACCGGCGGATCCTCGCCCTACTGCAGGACAACTGCAAGCGGCCGCTGGCCAAGATCGCCGAGGACGTCGGCCTCTCCGCCCCCTCCGTGCAAGAGCGGGTCAAGAAGCTCGAAGACCATGGCGTCATCGCCGGCTACCACGCCCGCCTCAACGCCCGCATGGTCGGCCGCGACGTCTGCGCCTTCATCGGCGTCATGATCCGCTACCCGCGTGCCATCGACGAGTTCGAGGCCGCCATCGCGCGCCTCGACGACGTGCTCGAATGCCACCACATCACCGGCGGGTACACCCTGCTGCTGAAGGCCAAGACCGAGAGCACCTCGACCCTCGAAGAGTTGATCAGCGCCATCCGCTCGATCGACGGCGTCGAGCGGACCGAGACCATGGTCGTCCTGTCCACCCACACCGAACGCACCCGCATCCCCGTGCGCACGTCCGTCGACCGCCCGCCACGCCGCCATCGCCGCAGCGAACGACCCGCGGTCCCCGAGAGAGAGGAGTGATCCCATGTCGCATCCGCGCCAACGTGTCGGTCTCTACGAACCCTACTTCGAACACGATGCCTGTGGCGTCGGCTTCGTCGCCGACATCAACGGCAAGCGCTCGCACGACATCGTCCGCAAAGGTCTGCAAGTCCTGCAGAACCTGACACACCGCGGCGCCTGCGGTTGTGATCCTCTCACCGGCGACGGCGCCGGCATTCTGCTGCACGTGCCGCACGAGTTGTTCCAGAAGGAATCGCACGGGCTCGGCTTCGCCCTGCCGCTTCCCGGCGAGTACGGCGTCGGCATGGTATTCCTGCCCTCCGACGTGCAGGAGCGCAACGTCTGCCGCGAGATCTTCGAACGCGTCGTGCGCGAAGAGGGCCAACGCCTCCTCGGCTGGCGTAACGTCCCGGCCGACCCCGCTCACTGCGGTGACGTCGCCCGCCGCCGCCTGCCCGCCATTCGCCAGATCTTCATCGCCCGCGGCAAGGGCGTGAAGACCGAAGCCGACCTGCAGCGCAAGCTCTTCATCATCCGCAAGCGCGTCGAAAACGCCGTGCGCGCAGCCTCGATCAAGGACTCGGAGATGTTCCACGTCCCGAGCCTGTCGACGCAGACCATCGTCTACAAGGGCATGCTGCTGCCCGACCAGTTCAACGGCTTCTATGCCGATCTGACGGACTCCAGCGTCACCAGCGCCATCGCCCTCGTGCACCAGCGCTTCAGCACCAACACGCTGCCGTCGTGGGAACGGGCTCACCCGTACCGCTACATGGCGCACAACGGCGAGATCAACACGCTGCGCGGCAACGAAAACTGGATGCGCGCCCGTGAACGCATGTTCGCTTCCGAATTGTTCGGCGCCGACGTCGCCAAGATCCGCCCGATCATCGACGAGGCCATGAGCGACTCCGGCAAGTTCGATAATTGCCTCGAACTTCTCGTGCACACCGGCCGCTCGCTGCCGCATGCCGTCATGATGATGGTCCCCGAAGCGTGGCAGAAGCACGAGGGCATGAGCGAGTCGAAGCGCGCCTTCTACCAGTACCACTCCTGCCTCATGGAGGCCTGGGACGGTCCGGCGTCGATCGCCTTCACCGACGGACGCGTCATCGGCGCCGTGCTCGATCGCAACGGTCTGCGACCGTCGCGTTACGTCGTCACCAAGGACGGCTTGGTGGTCATGGCCTCCGAAGTCGGCGTGCTCGACATTCCCGCCGAGAACGTCCTCGAGAAGAACCGCCTGCAGCCGGGTCGTATGTTCCTGGTGGACATGGAGAACGGCCGCATCGTCGACGACGAAGAGCTCAAGGAAGGCATCGCGGCGCGCCAGCCCTACAAGCAATGGGTGAGCGAACAGCTGGTGCCGGTCGCCTCGTTGCCGAAGCCGCAAGCCGCCGCGCCGTATGCGAGCGAGAACCTGCTGCAGCGCCAGCAGCTGCACGGTTACACGCTCGAGGACGTGCGCTTGCTGCTGGCGCCCATGGGCGTCAACGGCGAGGAAGCCATCGGCTCGATGGGCAACGACACGCCCCTGGCAGTCCTGTCCGACAAGCCGCAGCTGCTCTTCAGCTACTTCAAGCAGCTCTTCGCGCAGGTGACGAACCCGCCGATCGACCCGATCCGCGAGGACATCGTCATGTCGGTGCAGGCGCCGCTCGGGGCGGAGCAGAACCTGTTCGACGAGACGCCGCAGCATTGCCACCAACTCGAACTCGACACGCCGATCCTCAGCAATGCGGAACTGCAGAAGCTGCGCGAACTGAATGCCGGCTCGTTGCGTTCGACGACCCTGTCGACGTTGTACGCCGTGTCGGGCGGTGGCGAAGGTTTGCGCCAGGCGTTGGCCGATCTCTGCGAGCGGGCCACGGAAGCGGTGGAGCAGGGTGCCACCATCCTGATCCTTTCGGACCGCGGGCATGACGTCGAGAAGGCGCCGATGCCGAGCCTGCTCGCCACGGCCGCTGTGCATCATCACTTGATTCGCGAGGGCCTGCGGGCGCGCTGCGGGATCGTCGTCGAAACCGGCGAGCCGCGCGAGGTGCACCACTTCTGCCTGCTGATCGGCTATGGCGCCGGCGCCATCAATCCGTATGTCGCGATGGAGACCCTGGTCGACCAAGTCCGCACGGGCGTCCTGCAGGGGGTCGACGAAGACAAAGTCGTCTACAACTACGTCAAGGCCTGCGCCAAGGGCATCCTCAAGGTGATGACGAAGATGGGCATCTCGACGGTACAGAGCTACCGCGGGGCGCAGATCTTCGAAGCGGTCGGCCTCAACAGCGACGTCATCGACAACTACTTCACCTGGACGATCTCGCGCATCGAGGGCATCGGCCTCGACGTCATCGCCGAGGAAGTGCGCCGCCGCCATCACCTGGCCTACGAAGTGTCGCCGGCACTCGAACCGGAACTCGACGCTGGTGGTCAGTACCAGTGGCGGCGCCGGGGCGAGTACCACATGTACAACCCCGAGAGCATCGCGAAGCTGCAGCACGCCTGCCGCTCCGGCAATTACCGGCTCTTCAAGGAGTACTCGGCGATCGTCGACTCCGACGCCGAAAGCCACTGCACGATCCGCGGCCTGCTGCGCTTCAAGAAGGGCAAGTCGATTCCGGTTTCCGAAGTCGAACCGGCGAGCGAGATCGTCAAGCGCTTCAAGACCGGCGCCATGTCGCTCGGTTCGATCAGCCGCGAGGCACACGAGAACCTCGCCATCGCCATGAACCGCATCGGCGGCAAGTCGAATACCGGCGAGGGTGGCGAGGATCCGGTACGTTACGAACGCGAGCCCAACGGCGATTCGCGCCGCAGCGCCATCAAGCAGGTCGCCTCGGGCCGTTTCGGTGTCACCAGCCATTATCTGGTCAATGCCGACGAGCTGCAGATCAAGATGGCTCAGGGCGCCAAGCCGGGCGAGGGCGGCCAGCTGCCGGGGCACAAGGTCGACAAGTACATCGCCAGCGTCCGTTGCTCGACGCCGGGGGTGGGCTTGATCTCGCCCCCGCCGCACCACGACATCTACTCGATCGAGGACTTGGCGCAGCTGATCCACGACCTTAAGAACGCCAACAACCAGGCGCGCATTTCGGTCAAGCTGGTGGCGGAAATCGGCGTCGGCACCGTCGCCGCCGGCGTCGCCAAGGGCAAGGCCGACGTCATCCTGGTCAGCGGCTTCTCGGGCGGCACGGGCGCCTCGCCGCTGACCTCGATCAAGCACGCCGGCTTGCCGTGGGAACTCGGTGTAGCCGAGACGCAGCAGGTGTTGGTGATGAACGACCTGCGCGGCCGCGTGCGTCTCGAGACCGACGGGCAGCTCAAGACGGGTCGCGACGTCGTCATCGCGGCGCTGCTCGGCGCCGAAGAGTACGGCTTCGCCACCTCGGCGCTGATCGCCTCGGGCTGCATCATGATGCGCGTCTGCCACCTCAATACATGCCCGGTGGGCATCGCGACGCAGGACCCGGTGTTGCGCCAGAAGTTCGCCGGCAAGCCGGAACACGTCGTCAACATGATGATGTTCATCGCTGAAGAGGTGCGCGAGATCATGGCCGAACTCGGCTTCCGCACCATCGACGAGATGATCGGCCGCGTCGAACGGCTCGATACCGCCGAGGCGATCGACCACTGGAAGGCACGCGGCATCGACCTGACGCGCGTGCTGCTCAAGCCCGACGCGCCGTCGTATGTGCCGATCCGTTGCGTCGAGTCGCAGGACCACGGACTCGACAAGGCGCTCGACAACCGCCTGATCGAGTTGGCGACGCCGGCGCTCGAACGCAAGGAAGCGGTGCGGATCGATCTGCCGATCCGCAACACCAACCGCACGGTGGGCACGATGCTGTCGGCCGAGATCTCGCGTCGTTGGGGCCTGCAAGGGCTGCCGCCGGAGACGATCAGGATCAAGTTCTCCGGCTCGGCCGGTCAGAGCTTCGGGGCCTTCTTGGCGCCGGGCATCTCGATCGAACTCGAAGGCGACGCCAACGACTACTTCGGCAAGGGCATCAGCGCCGGTCGCTTGGTCGCCTATCCGCCGCGTAATGCCAGCTACGTGCCGGAGGACAACATCATCGTCGGCAACGTCTCGCTCTACGGCGCCACCGGCGGTGAAGTGTTCCTGCGGGGGCAGGCCGGCGAGCGCTTCGCCGTGCGCAACAGCGGTGCCGTCGCCGTGGTCGAGGGCGTGGGCGACCATGGCTGCGAGTACATGACCCGCGGCCTGGTGGTGATCCTCGGCAAGACCGGACGCAACTTCGCCGCCGGCATGAGCGGCGGTGTCGCCTACGTGCTCGACGAGGACGGCAAGTTCGCCAGCCGTTGCAACCGCAGCATGGTCGACCTCGAGAGCCTCGAGGAATCCGACGCGCAGACGGTGCACGACCTGATTCGCCGGCACTACGACTACACCAAGAGTGCGGTAGCCTGGCGACTCCTGTCGGGGTGGAAGGACGTGCAACGGCAGTTCGTCAAGGTGATGCCGGTGGATTACCGGCGCGTGTTGCAGGAGCAGGCGGCTCAGGCCGCGGCGCAGGGCGCGTGAAGCGTCGCTGCCGAGAACGGAACGGTGAAGCACGATGGGTAAGGTAACCGGATTTCTCGAAGTAGGTCGCGAGCTGCCCGAGCGGCGGCCCGTCGGTGAACGCCTGCACGACTACCGCGAACTCGAGGGCAAACTGCCCGAACCCGAGCTGCAGAAGCAGGCGTCGCGCTGCATGGATTGCGGCATCCCGTTCTGTCACAAGGGCTGCCCGCTCGGGAACATCATCCCCGACTGGAATGACCTCGTGTACCGGGGCCGGTGGAAGGAGGCGATCGACCGCCTGCATTCGACCAACAACTTCCCCGAGGCCACCGGCGCCGTCTGTCCGGCACCGTGCGAGGAAGCCTGCGTCCTCAACATCAACGACGACCCGGTGACGATCAAGCAGATCGAAAAGCAGATCATCGCCTACGCCTTCAAGAAGGGTTGGGTGACGCCGCAGATTCCCGAGAAGCGCAGCGGCAAGAAGGTCGCCGTCGTCGGTTCCGGGCCCGCCGGACTGGCCGTCGCGCAGCAGTTGGCGCGTGCCGGTCACCTCGTCACCGTCTTCGAACGTGCCAACCGTATCGGCGGCTTGCTGCGCTACGGCATCCCCGACTTCAAGCTCGAGAAGGGTGTACTCGACCTGCGCCTGCAGCAGATGGAAGCGGAGGGTGTGACCTTCCGCACCAACGTCGACGTGGGCAAGGACGTCCACGCCGACGACCTGAAGAAGGAGTTCGACGCCGTGGTGCTGGCGGGTGGCGCCACCAAGGCGCGCGACCTGCCGATCCCGGGACGCGAGTTGGATGGCATTCATCTGGCGATGGACTTTCTGCCGCAGCAGAATCAGGTGGTCGCCGGCGACAGCGTGCCCGACCAGATTCTCGCCACTGGCAAGCACGTGGTGATTCTGGGCGGCGGCGACACCGGTTCGGACTGCCTCGGCACGTCGAATCGCCAGGGCGCGCTATCGGTGCATCAGTTCGAGTTGTTGCCGCGTCCGTCCGACGCGCACGGCAGCACCGACGCGATCTGGCCGTATTGGCCGATGGTGTTGCGTACCTCGTCGTCGCACGAGGAGGGCGTGATCCGCGATTGGAGCATCAACACCAAGGGCTTCAGCGGTGAAAACGGCAAGGTGACCAAGGTGCACGGCGTGCGCTTGGAGTGGGTCAACGACGCCAACGGCCGGCCGACCATGCGTGAGGTTCCGGGCAGCGAGTTCGAGTTGCGCGCCGACCTGGTGTTGCTGGCGCTCGGCTTCGTCGGTCCGGAACGCACCGTGATCGACGACTTCGGGGTGCAGGTGAACGAGCGCGGCAACGTGCAAGCCGACAGCAAGTGGGCGACCAACGTGCCGGGGGTCTTCACCTGCGGCGACATGCGGCGTGGCCAGTCGCTGGTGGTGTGGGCGATCTGGGAAGGACGCGAATGCGCCAGCCAGGTCGACGCCTACCTCATGGGGCAGACCGACCTCAAGACGAGCCCACGCCCGTTCGCCAACCCGCTGGGGCGATAACGCACCGGTCCGGTCGGATGTCGCGGTGAACGCCCCGCGTGTCGGTCAATTGGGGTGTCGCGCGCGGGTGGTCGAGGCGCAGGCGCGACGAGCGGCCTGGGTCCGATCACATTCGTGTCGCATCCGTTGACGTGACGCGCGAGGGCGAGCTAGGGCTAGCCGTCGACCGGTCATGGGAGATTTGCCGCACTCCGACGCCATGGGGAGCCACGTCGATTCGGGGGGCGAGCGCTCCAGCGGACGGCAGGTAGCTTGGTGCGCCGTCCTCCTTCTGCTGGCAGGAGGCCTCGTCTACTCCAACGCGGCGGGCGACGCCTTCATCGGCTTGGATGCCAAACAGTCGATCCGCGACAATCCGCACATTCGCAACCTCTGGCCGTTGTCCGAGGCGTTGTCGCTCCCATTGTACGGTAGCGTCCGCATCGCCGATCAGCATCCCACCGTCGCGTTTCGACCTTCCTTCAGTCTCGTTCTGGCGTTGACGCATGCATTGTTCGGCATGCGCGCCAGCGCCTTCCATGCCGTGGCGCTGGCGATCCATGTGGCGGCCGCTCTCGCTTTCTTCGGGTTCTTGCGCCGTGCCTCGCACGCCGTCGCCGGCGGGGCAGCGTCGCCGCAAGCGGCTCGATCGTTCGCCTTCGCCGCAAGCCTGCTGTGGCTCGTCCATCCGCTCCAGACGGAAAGCGTGACCTACTTCGTGCAGATGTGCGAATCGCTGATGGGCCTCGGGGTGTTCGCCTGCCTGTACGCCTGTGTGCGTGCCCGCGAGGGATCGACCTGGTTCTGGCATGCCATGGCCCTGGTCGCTGCCCCCGTGAGTATCGGCAGTAAGCAGACCGCCATCGTGCTCCCTCTGCTGGTCTTTCTCGCCGACCACGTGCTGTGGGTACCGCCATCGCGTGCCCGCTACCGGTGGGGTCTCTATGGCGGCTTGGCGCTCTTCTCGGTGGCGGCGGTCGCGGCGGTGCCGCGGGCTGGCGAGGGGGTGACGGCGGCCAAAGTCATCGATTACGCCGTCAGTCAGCCTTCCGTGATCCTGCACTATCTCCGCCTGACGTTCTGGCCGGACGATCTGTACTTGTACGTCAACACGAGCCTGTTTCGCGTCGATTCGTTCGCCGAGGCGATGCTTCCGACGAGCCTGCTGGTGGCGGCCGCCGTGGCGAGCCTATGGGCCTTGTGGCACCGCCATTGGCTCGGATTCGCTGGTGCCTTTTTCTTCCTGACGTTGGCGCCGACCTCGTCCATCCTGCCGATCACCGATCGCCTGCAGGAACATCGCATGTACGTGCCGCTGGCGGCGGTCATCGTCGTGACCCTGTGGGCGGCCGTCGTATCCGTCCCAAGGCTGCTGGGCCTGGACACGGCGGGGCAGCCTTGGCGCGTGACGCGCTGGCTCGTCCTCGCGCTCGTGGCGGCGTGTCTGGGGGCGCGCACCTATGCCCGCAATCTCGACTACCGCAGCGAGTTCACGATGGTGCATCCGGCGGATGTACACCAAGCCTACACGATCCTGGCAGACCACTTCCTCTCTCGCGACGAGCTGTTGGCGACGGAGGCGCAGCGCGCGTCGACGATGCTCGACGCCGGCCAGGGCGATCGCTACGACCGGGTGTTCGCGCATTTCGTCCGCGGCCTCGACGCGATGCGACGAGAGGACTGGACGGCTGCGGTGGAGGAACTGCAACGCTGCATTGGGCTCGACCCCGGCTTCGCCTACGCGCATCAGCAGCTCGGGGTCGCCTGGCGAGCGCGCGGCGATACGGCGGCCGCGCGGGTTCACTTGGAACGGGCGCTCGTACTGGACGCGACCTCGGTGGTGACGCGACGGGATTTGGCCCTAGTGCTGCAGGACCGAGGCGAGATCGGAGCCGCCGAACGATATCTGAGCGAGGCCGTCCAGCTGGACCCGCGCTTCGCCGAGGGGTGGTTGGAGCTGGGCGTGTTGGCGGCACAACGGGGGGACGACGGCGCCGCGCACGCCTATTTCGAGTCGGCTCTCCGGGAGGATCCCCAACTCTACGAGGCGCACTACGAGCTCGGGCTGCTGTGGGATGCCCGCGAGCGACCCACGGAGGCCCTGCGTCATTTTCGCGCCGCGGTGCGCATCGCACCCGACTTCAGCGAGGGGCACGAGGAAATCGGCCGGTTGCTCCTGCGCGAAGGCGATCTGGATGGAGCGGAGCAGGCTTTCCGGCAGGTTCTGGCGAACGATCCGGAAAGCCGGCAGGCGACGGCGGGGCTGGAGCAGGTGCGCGACCGGCGGCGTGGGCCGACGACAGGCGCCGAACGCTGACCCCGCCCGCGGTTCAACCGCCGTGGACGAGGGTGCGGGCCTTGTCGGGGAAGAGTACGTCGATCTTGTTGCCGCGGCGCGCGGTGACGATGCCGAGGCCGAACTGGGTATGGTTCACCAGTTGCCCGGGGCCGAAGGCCGTGGAGATGCCGTAGGGCCGCGCCTTATTGGTGTCGTAGCGCTTGAGCATCGTGTCGTAGTCGGCGACGGTCGCGGCTTCGGCGGCACTGCCGCTGCGCTTGGACGCGGCGCGCCGCGGGCCTTCCCCCGGCGCGTTGGCCTTGTAGGCGTGCTGCGCGCCGCAGGTGTTGCAGTGGACCCGCTTCACTTTGCCGTCGAGGATGGTCTCGATCGTATGTGCGAGCATCAGCTTGCACTTGCCGCACCAGCTGTCGATATTCTTGCCAATCGTCAATTGCGTCATGCATCCTCGTTGTTGCGTTGGGGCCAGCAGAACCGTCTAAACTAGCACGCGCCTGGACCAGGGCCAACCTCGCGTTTCGAGGCGTGCCGCCGTTTCCGCCCGGCGCCGGTTTCGCTATGGTGCGCCCGTCGTGAGCCACCCCAAGCATATCGTAGCGATCGTCGGCGGCGCCGCCGCCGGAGCCGAAATGGCCGGGCGCCTGGCAGCGCGGGGCGTGGCCGCCGTGGTGTTCGAACAACACGCCCGCCCCTACGGCAAGATCGAAGACGGCTTGCCCCGCTGGCACGTCAAACTGCGGCACAAGGAATACGAGATCATCGATCGCAACCTCGACCAGCCGCTGGTGCACTTCGTGCCGCTGACGCGCATCGGCCGGGACGTCGATTTCGTCGCACTGGCGCGGGAATGGGGTTTCTCGCTGGTGGTCATGGCCACCGGCGCCTGGCATGACCGCCCGCTGCCGATCGACGGCGCGGACGACTACGTCGGCCGGGGGCTGACCTACCAGAACGCCTTCATCCACTGGTTCAACCACTACGAGGAATCGACGTACGACGGCCCGGCCTACGAAGTGCGGCCGGGCACGGTCGTCATCGGCGGCGGGCTCGCCTCGATCGACGTCGCCAAGGCGCTGCAGATCGAGGTCGTGCGCCAGGAATTGCGCCGCCGCGGGGTGACGACGTCGGTCGAAGACCTGGAACTGCGCGGCATCCCCGACAGCCTGGCCGAGCACGGTCTGTCGTGGGAGGGCCTCGGTCTGCCCGCCGCCGCGATCTACTACCGCCGCCGCATCGAGGACATGCCGCTGCTCGACCTACCGGCGGGCGCGGACGAAAAGCGGCGCCTGCACGTCGAGGCGACGCGGCGGCGGCTGGTGGAAAAGGCGATGCGCCGGTTCTGCTTCGACGTGCGGCCGCTGCGGGCTCCCGTGGACATGATCGTGCGGCAGGATCGCTTGGTCGGCCTGCGCTTGCAGCACACGCGCCTCGCCGACGGACGCCTGCACATGGTCGAAGGCGCGGTCGAAACCGTCGAAGCGCCGGAGTTCATCAGCTCCATCGGCAGCGTTCCCGAGCCGATCCGCGGTGTGCCGCAGAAGGGCGAGCTCTACGACCTGAGCGACTTCGATCTGGGCAGGCTGGCGGGCTTCGACAACGTTTTCTGCATCGGCAACGTCGTCACGGGGAAGGGCAACATCCTCGTCTCGCGCAAGCATTCGGCCGATGCCGCCGACGTCCTGCTCGAACAGTTCCTCGGCGTCGGCGCCACGGGGGACCACGCCGGCGAAGAGGATCTCTATTCCCAGTGCCGCACGCCGATCGCCGCGACTAGCGAACGCATCCACCAGCTCCTGCTGCGCCGTGAGCCACTGGCGCCGGAGCAAGTCGAGGGCGTGTTACGGCGCGTCGCCGACCGGCAACACAAGGTCGGCTACCTCGGCTCCTTCGCCGATTGGATCGCCCGCGCCCGACCGGCGGACATGGCGTGAACCAGTGCCGCCGGCCGCAGGCGCGGCGGCTCAGTAGCCCTGTTCGGCGGCCTCGTCGCGCAGACCCTCATCGGGGTTGATGACGATTTCGACACGCCGGTTCTGCTGCCGTCCCGCTTCGTTGCGGTTGTCGGCGACCGGCATGCTCTCGCCGAGGCCGCGCACCCGCACGCGGCCCGAGGAGACGCCGTTGGCGACCAGCGCGTCGGCCACGGCATCGGCGCGCCGCACCGACAGCTGCATGTTGTAGTCGTCCGCTCCAGTGCTGTCCGTATGGCCGTTGACCTGGACGACGGTACGCGGGTAGCGGATCATCACGTCGGCGAGCTGGCGCAACTTCGAGCGCGCCCCAGGCTGGAGGGTGGCGCTGTCGGTGGCGAACAGGACGTCGCTCGCCATGACGACGGTGAGCTGTTCCTGCTGGCGCTCGATCCGGTCTTGGCGCGCCAGCACTTGCTCCATCTCGGCGGCCTGCTTGTCCATGTAGCTGCCGATCAGCCCACCGCCGATGAGCCCGACGACGGCGCCGATCGCCGCTCCCTGGCCGGCACCCTTCTTGCCGCCGACGATGCCGCCGATGGCCGCGCCGGTGGCGGCACCGCCGATGGCACCGATGCCGGCGCCCTTGGCGGCGCGTGGGTTGTTCTGGATGGTGGTGCAGCCGCTGCTTCCGACAAGTAGGACGAAGCTCAAGCCGAGGGCGGTGGCGCGCACGATCTGCGATTGGTGCATGGGGTACGAACTCCTCATCGATCAACCTTGTCGATCATCGCCTACCACCCTCGAACGCATCGTTCGAGAGAAAGTTGCACGGCCCCTCAGCCCGCGCGCAAGGCTTCGGTGGCGTGCTCCCGCGCCCAACGATAGTCGGGTTTGCCGCTCGGGGCGCGCACGATGCTGTCGACGAAAACCGCGGCCCGCGGCAGCTTGTAGCGCGCCAGTTCCTGGCCGGCCGTCGCCTGCAGCTCCTCGAGGGTGAGCTGGCGACCGGCGCGCGGCGCGACCACCGCCGTCACCTGCTGCCCCCACCGTTCACTCGGTGTCCCGACGACCAGCACGTCGTAGACGTCGGGGTGCCGCTTGAGCGCTTGCTCGACCTCTTCGGCGAAGATCTTCTCGCCGCCGGAGTTGATGCAGACCGAGTCGCGACCGAGGACCCGAATCGTGCCGTCTTCGTGGTAGTGGGCGCGATCGCCCGGCACGGCGTAGCGCACGCCGCCGATCTCCGGGTAGGTCTTGCGCGTCTTCTCGACGTCGCCGAGGTAGCCGAGCGGTACGTGCCCGCGTTTGGCGAGCCAGCCGATCTCCGGGTCGCCGACGGGGATGGCGGCGGAGAGGTCCTCACGCAGCACGATGGTCGATTCGTCCATGCGGAAGGTCGTCGGCACCTCGCTGTTGGCGGTGGTGAGCGTCGAGCCTTGCGCGCCCGTCTCGGAGGCACCGAAGCCGTCGGCGATCATGATGTGCGGTAAGCGCTGCAGCAGGGCGCGTTTGTTCTCGGGCGAAAAGATGGCGCCGCCCGAACCGACCGCGAAGAGCGACGACAGGTCGTAGGACTTGTGGTCGAGCTGGTCGATCAGCGGTCGGGCGAAGGCGTCGCCGACGATGGACATGGTGACGACCTTCTCGCGCTCGACCGTGCTCCAGATGTCGTCGGCATCGAGACTGCGGACGTTGTCTTGGATGACGATCGTGCCGCCCGAGTTGAGGTACATGAACGCGGTCCAGTGGCCGGCGCCATGCATGAACGGCGGCGTGCACAGAGCGCGCAATCCCGCGCTGCCGTCGGCGCGGGTCAGGATGCCGGCGAGGTCCTCCACCGGCGGCGTGCCGGGGATGCGCCCGCCCAGCGCGGTGATGAAGATGTCCTCCTGGCGCCACAGCACGCCCTTCGGCATGCCGGTCGTGCCTCCCGTGTAGACCATGTAGAGGTCGTCCGGACTGTAGGGCAGGTCGAGCGGCGCATCGGAAGCGGCGGCCAGGGCCGACTCGTAGTCGAGGGCGCCCGGCAGCAGCGCCTCGCCGCTGCCGTCGTCGACCTGCAACAACAGGATCGGACCCGGCAACGACGGCAGGATGTGCGCCAGCCGCGGGGCAAAGACGCCCTGGTAGATGATGGCGCGGGCGGCGGAGTCGCGAAAGAGATACGACAGCTCGTCCTCGACGTAACGATAGTTGACGTTGAACGGTACCGTGCGCGCCTGAAACGCGCCGAGCATCGATTCGAGATACTCGTGCCCGTTGTACATGTAGAGCGCGACGTGGTCCTGGCCCGATTCCCACCGCTCGAGTTCCGCCCGTTCGCGCCGGCAGCCGAGTCCGGCCGCGCCCAGGACGTGGGCGAGCTTACGCGTGCGTCGTTGCAGTTCGCGGCGGGTCAGGCGGACGCGTCGCGAGACGATCGCCTCGCGCTCGGGAATGCGGTCGGCGATGGCTTCGTGGATGGGCGCAAGATGGAAGGACATGGTTTCCCCAAGGTCAGGCGACGGTGCCGGGCGAGAGGCGCGTTTCGTACCGGGCTACGTGATTTTTTGGTTGCATGAGCGTGACGGACACGCCAGGCTGACGGTGTTCTCGCGCAGCTGAACACTTCTCGTTGGAGGCGCTTACGTACGAGCGAAAGACAGCGACGGCGATGTTCGCGTACAGCCCGCGGTCCTGGCGGTCTCCTGCACCGCGGCCACGGGTCAACCTCGACGCCTGCCGGGTGCAGGGCGAACTCGAAACGTCCCACACGGATGCCGTGTTCGCCACGATCGAGGCATTGCCCGAGGTGGATCGCGACGTCATCGTACTCCACTTCCTGCGCGGGCTTCCGGAGGACGTCATCGCGGCACGATTGGGGCTCGATCCGTGGATCGTCCGTCGTCGCCTGCAGGACGCCATCCAGCGTTTGCGTGGCGACGCGTCACCGAGCGCGTCGAATTCTTGAGCCGACATCACCCCAGCAACGGACCGGACGTGCCGCTTTCCTGACGCAGCTTGTACTTCTCGACCCGCTGCGTCGGCGTTTTGGGCAGAGAGTCGCGGAACTCCCAGAGGCGCGGCACCTGGAACTTGGCCAAGCGCGCCGCGGCGAACTCGCGTAATTCGTCGACACTGACGCTGCCGTTCACCACCACGAAGGCCTTCACTTCCTGGCCCAAGATCGGGTCGGGTACTCCGATCACGGCGGCTTCGACCACCTTTGGATGTTCGCGCAGGGTCTTCTCGATCAACACCGACGACATGTTCTCGCCGCCGCGGCGGATGACGTCGCGCTTGCGATCGACGAAGTAGAGCCAGCCCTCTTCATCGAGGTAGCCGAGGTCGCCGGTGTAGAACCAACCATCGCGTAACGCCGCGGCCGTCTGCTCGGGATCGCGGAAGTATTCCGCCATGCGATGCGGCGACAGGATCGTGATCTCGCCGACCTGGCGCGTCGCCAGCGCAGTGCCGGCATCGTCGCGAATGACGATCTCGACGCCGGGCACCGGTGGTCCCGCCGAGCCCTCGCGCGGCGCACAACCCAACGGGGTGATCGTCACCACGCCGGCATCGGTCGAGCCGAAACACTCGGCCACGTGTTCGACGCCGAAGCGCGCGATGACCTGATCGCGAATCGGCGCGCTGCCGAGTCCGAGAATGACCCGCAGGCGATTGTTGCGTTCGGCGTCGGTCACCGGCTGGGTGAGCAAGATCGCCAGGATGGTGCCGAGGGTGTAGAGCACGGTGGCGCCGCTGCTCTCCACGAGAGGCCAAAACTCGCTGGCCCGGAAGCCGACGGGGTAGGCGAAGGTACCGCCCGCTTGCAAGGCCGTGACCAGGCCGCCCCACGCGTTGCCGTGGAAGAGCGGCGTGACGGCCAAGATGGTGTCGTCGGCGCGGATGCCGAGGGTATCGAGGAAGTGCTTGCCCGCCGCGCCGGTGGTGCGATGTAGGGCGAGCACGCCCTTCGGATGGCCGGTGGTGCCGGAGGTGTAGAGCAGGGTCGAAGCGTCGTCCGCGGTGACGGTGATACCCGTCGGCTCGGCCGGTGCCGCGGCGACGGCGGCGGCAAAATCGAAAGCGCCTTGGGCCTGACCGGGTGCATTCGCAAAGCACGCCAGTTGCGCCGTTGCGGGCAAACGCATCTCGGGAGCGCGGAGAAAGTCGAGGTTGCTCGGATCGGTGAGGATCCAACGCGGCTCGGCGTGGCCCAGGATGTAGCTCAGCTCACCCGCGCCGAGTCGCGCGTTGACGGGGTTGTAGACGGCCCCCGCCTTCATGATGCCGAAGGTCGCTACGACGTATTCGATCGAGTTGCTCATGGCGACCGTGACCCGATCGCCGCGCCCTACGCCCTGCGCCAGCAACACTTGCGCGGCCCGATCGCTGGCCCGATCGAGTTCGGCGTAGGTCACTTCGCGTTCGCCATGGCGCAGGAAGACGTGCTCGGCCCGATCGGCGACGCGCGCGCGCAGCAGTTCGAGAATCAACATGACGACGATCCCCCAGGATGCCAGACGGCCGCGACCTCCGCCGCGGAGGTGACCGTGGCGAGCAGTTGCAGCGTGTTGCGGAAGACGGCGTCGACGTAGTCGTCGGGCGTGCCGCCGACCGCGTCGCGCGGTAACACCACCTGATAGCCGGAGTTCACCGCTTCGATGGTCAGCCCGGTGATGCCGACGTTCACCGAGACGCCCGTGGCGACGACCGTGCGGATGCCGAGGTTGCGCAGCAGCGCATCGAGTTCGGTGCCGTGAAACGGCGTCAGGCCATGGAAACGAGTGAGGACGTAGTCGTGCGGCTCCGGCGTCAGCGGCGCCACCGGTAGTTGCCGCGGCGAACCGGGTACCAGCGGCGTCGACTTACGCCCGAGGGCGAGCAGCTTGCAGTTGGCACTCGAACCACCGTGGTCGGTACGCCGCCCGGCGAGTAGGTGAAACACCGGCACGTTGGCGGCGCGGGCCGCTCCAAGCAGTGCGGCGATCTTGTCGATGACACCATGGCGGCGCACCGCTTCCGGCAAGTCGCCGATGCCGCTCGCGCCGATGACGCCCTCTTGGCACTCCATGATCAGCAGAGCGCTGTGGGCAGGAAGGACGAGCGAACTCAGATCGATGGGCATGTGCCGGCGAGGTTGGGACGAGGGGCCGCGCGGCATGCGCGCCGGCCCCTCGTCGCCGATCGGGTTGGCTCAGACCGGCATGCCGTAGAGGCGGGCCGGGTTCTTGGTGAGGATGTGCTCCTTGGCGCTACGCGACAGGTCGGTGCGCTCGGCGACGATCTTCACCGTGTCCGGGAAGGAGCAATCCCAGTGGCAGTAGTCGGAGGCGTAGACCACGACGCCCTCGCCGCACATGCTGACGACGTGCGGAATCGTGCGTTCGTCGGGATCACAGCCGATGAAGCAGTTGCCCGAGAGGATGTACTCGCTCGGCTTGCGGTCGATCAGGGGCGCCTGTTCGGGGGTCAGCTCCCAGTGCTCGTCGAGACGATCGAGCCAGAAGGGCAACCAGCCGACGTTGGCCTCGAGGAAGGCAACGCGCAGGTTGGGGTGCTTGGCGAGGATGCCGCCCACCGAAAAGCTCATGACCGCGAGCATCTGCCCGGTCGGGTGGGTGAAGGCATGCGTCTCGAGGCGGGTCACGAAACGGTCGACGCCGATCGGCACCTGGTCGATGGCCTGACCGCCGCCGTGCACACAGACGGCGACACCGAGGCGCTCGGCCTCGGCCCACACCTGATCGAAGTCGGGATGGTCGAGGTTCTTGTCGCGCACGTGCTGCGGCGTGACCATGCCGACCATACCGAGCTCGTTGACGGCGCGGCGCAATTCGACGACCGCTGCCGCCGGGTCGATCAACGGCAACTTGGCCACCGACTTGAGGCGATCGGGACAGTGGCGCGTGAACTCGGCGCGGGCGTTGTTGAGCGTCTGGCACAGGGCGATCGCGAAGTCGCGATCGAGGCCGGCCCACTCTTCGCCGGCGCCGCCGGGGAACATCACCGTGGCGTCGATGCCCTCGAGGTCCATGTCCTCCAATCGCGCCGCCGGATCGGTCATGCCGGCGCGGTCGAGGCTGTTCAGCTTGGCCGTGCCTTGGGTTTGCTTGACGCCGACGCCGGGAAGGTTGGCGAAATGTTTCTTGATGCGCTCGCGGCGCTGTTGCATGTGCGGTTGAAACTCCGCCGGCAGGCGGTCCTGCCAGTTCGGCAGGTCACCCCCGTGACCGTCGGCGTCGATGACTCGGTATCCGAATTTACCCATGACCTGTCCTCCGTTGGTTCGCACTGGTGCGCGGACGCGTCTCACTCGCCCATCATGAAGACGCCGCGGGCCAGCTGGCCTCCGTGCAAGTCTTCGAGGGCTCGGTCGAAGTCGTCGAGAGCATAATGGCTGGTGATCAAGGCATCGATCTCGAGTCGGCCTTGCAGGTAGAGATCGGCCAGCAGAGCGAAATCGCGCCGCGGGCGGGCGGTGCCGTAGCGACAGCCGAGAATGGCTTTGTTCTGGTACAGCGCCTGGACCACGAAATCGAAGCTCGAGCCGATCTTCGGCACGCCGACGATGGTCAGCGCGCCGCCGGGTCCGAGGGCCGCCAAGGCCTGCCGGATCACGTCGAGATTGCCTACGGCTTCGAAGGTGTAGTCGGCGCCGCCCTGGGTGAGGTCGCGCACGGCCTCGACCGGATCGACGGTGGTCGCGTTGATCGTATGCGTCGCGCCGAAACGCTTGGCCCAAGCGAGCTTCTGGTCGTTGACGTCGACGGCGATGATCTTCGATGCCCCGGAAAGCACGCCGCCCTGCACGCAATTGAGGCCAATGCCGCCAACGCCGAACACCGCCATGGTCGCGCCGGTCTCGACCTTGGCGCGGTTCACCACGGCTCCGAAGCCGGTCATGATGCCGCAGCCGATCAGGCAAGCCCGGTCGAACGGTACGCGTGGGTCGATCGGAATCGCGCTCTGCTCGCGGATGACCGTCTGCTCGGTGAAGGTCGAGGTGTTGGCGAATTGATACGCCGGTGTGCCTTCGACGGTGAACGGCTTGGTGCTCACCGGGCTCGGCGCATTGCGGCATTCCGTCGGTCGGCCGACGTCACAGGCGGTACAGCGGCCGCAGTGGGCCAAGGTGCTGAGCAGCACGCTGTCGCCCTCGCGCACCGAGGTCACCCCGGCGCCGACGGCGTCGACGATGCCCGCGCCCTCGTGCCCCAACACCACCGGCGTGGGGTAGGGGATGGTGCCGTCGATGACGCTGACGTCGGAATGGCAAAGCCCGGCGGCCCGCAGGGTGACACGCACCTCGCCGGGGCCGGGATCCTTCACTTGTGCTTCGGTGACGCGCACGGGCTTGCCGGCGCCGAACGATACGACCGCTTTCATGCCGTCCACCCGATGTATTTCGTTTCCGTGTACGCCTCGACGGCGTACATGCCGCCGTCGCGACCGACACCGCTCATCTTGTAACCGCCGAACGGAGCCTCCGGATTCGGCGGCGCGCCGTTGATCTGCACCGTGCCCGTGCGCAGGCCGCGGGCGACGCGCAGGGCGCGCGCCGTGTCGCCGCTCCAGACGTAGCCGTACAGACCGAAGTCGGAATCGTTGGCGATGGCGATCGCCTCGGCTTCGTCGCGGAAGGGGATGGCCGCGATGACCGGCCCGAAGATCTCCTCGCGCGCGATCGTCATCTGATTGGTGACCCCGGTGAACAACGTCGGCTCGTAGTAGAAGCCGTCGCGCGGTTGCTCCGGACGGCGGCCGCCACAGGCGAGAGTCGCCCCTTCGGCGAGGGCGCTGCCGACGTAGTGCTCGACGCGATCGCGTTGTGCCGCCGAAACCAACGGGCCGACGACCGTGTCCGCCTCGCGCGGGTCACCGAGCTTGAGCGAGCCGACCGCCTGCACCATCTGGCGGGTGAATTCTTCGTAGATGCTCTCCTGGATCAGGAGACGCGTGCCGGCGATGCAGATTTGTCCGGTGTGGAAGCTCCATACCATCATCGCGCCGCGCAGAGCCTTGGCCCGGTCGGCGTCGGCGAAGACGATCTGGGCCGACTTGCCGCCCAGTTCGAGCAGCGTCCGCTTCATGGTGCGGGCGCCGGCGGCTTGGATCTGCACGCCCACCGCGGTGCTGCCGGTGAACGAGATCATGTCGACATCGGGCGATTCGACCAGTGCCCGGCCGACGTCGGGGCCGGTGCCGCAGACGAAGTTGACGACCCCCGGCGGCAGCACGCTGTCGACGATGCGGCAGAGTTCGGCCACGGCGAGCGGATCGACCGGTGCCGGCTTGACGACACAGGTGTTGCCGCAGGCCAGCGCCGGCCCGAGCTTGCCGGCACAGTTGGTCATCGGAAAGTTGGAAGGAGTGATGCAGGCGACCACCCCGACCGGCTCGCGCACCACCAAGCCGGAGACGAGCCCCGGTCCGAGATGCGGCGGCAGATCGCGCGGCGGCATGGCGGTTTCGAAGGCGCTGCGCGCCAAGGCGGCGTTGGCCGAAAGGCGCAACGCCACGGCGCCGACTTGTTGCGGCTCGGCCACCCGACGCACGGCGCCGGTTTCGGCAATCGTCAGGTCGACGAGCGAGCCCATCTCACGGCGAAAGGCCTCGGCAGCCTTCTCGAGCAGCGCAGCGCGCTCGGCGCCGCTCATACGCGGCCAAGGTCCCTCGGTCAGGGCACGACGCGCCGCACGCGCGGCCGCCTGCGCCTGCTCGACCGACGCCTCCGGCGCCCGCCCGGCTTCCAAGCCGGTCGCCGGATTGACGACGGCATAGGTGCCGTTGGCCGCCGGCACCCAGGCGCCGTCGATCAAGACCTTGTCGGATACGTGAGACATGGGGGATGGAGGGCCAAGGGCCAAGGTGCAAGGGCCAAGGTTCGCTCGCGCATGATCCCTTGCCGCGTTCGAACTCGTGGCCCTCGGCCCTCGAACCTCAGCCTGTTCTCCTACTACGCCGCCTTGACGCCCAGTTGCGCTTCGCGACGGCGCTTGGTGCTGTGCACGGGGTCCTTGTCGAAGCGCGGTAGTACGTGCTTGCCGAAGACTTCGATCGACTCGAGCACCGTCTTCTGGTCGAGGGCGAGGGTCAGCGGGGCGAAGATGAGCTGGTCGACGCCGATGTCTTCGTACATCTGGATGACCGAGCTGACCTCGTCCGGATCGCCGATCTGGCGGCCGCCGTGCTTGAGGCCTTCCTTGAGGCTGGCCGGGGTCGGCGCCGGCATTTCGGGAATCGGGCCTTCCTTCGGCATACCCTTGGGGCGCGGGATCGAGTCGAGCCACTTGAAGAAGACTTGGGTGAATTTCTCGGTCTTGGCCTTGCTGTAGAGGTCGCGGGCGCGGTCGCCGTCTTCGAGGCAGAGCATGTTGGTGGTGACGGCGATGTTGTCGTTGACGTAGCCGCCGATGGGGTTGGTGCAGCGGCGCACGGCGTCCTTGTAGGCCTGGATGTTCTCCTTGATCTCGGCGGGCGTGCCGAAGGTGAAGCACAGGGCGCCGAGGCCGAGTTCGCCGGCTTCGATGAAGGTCTTGGGGCTGGAGCAGGCCACCCACATCGGCGGATGCGGCTGGGTGTACGGCTTGGGCAGGATTTCGCGCTCCGGGGTGCGGAAGTACTTGCCCTCGTAGGAGTAGATCTCCTCTTTCCACATGCGCGGGATCTGCTCGAGCGACTCGCGCCAGCGCGGCTTGGTCTCGTCGGCGCTCGGGATGGCGAAGCCGCCCCATTCGGCGCTGGACGAGCCGCGGCCGGTGCCGAATTCGACGCGACCTTCGGACAGGTGGTCCATGGTGGCGATGCGTTCGGCGACGCGGATCGGGTGATTCACGGCGGCGGTGATGTTGACGATGGCGTGGCCGATGTGGATGCGCTTGGTGCGGGCGGCGACCCAGCTGAGGAAGATCTCGGGGGCGGGCTGGTGCGAGTAGGTCTTGAGGAAGTGGTGCTCGGGAGCCCAGTTGTACTTGAAGCCGACGGCGTCGACGGCTTCGGAGACTTCGAGTTCACGCATGAAGCGTTCGTGCTCGGACTCGCCGTCGGGCACGTGCATCTGGGAGAAGATTCCGAACTCCATGGGGCTCTCCTTCGAGGGGTTCGCAGGGGGAGTCGGCGACTGCCGCTGCGGTCTCTGGTGATTGATTCAGCATCGCGAATTAGCATTCGGATTTTCGACTTGTCAACATTTTTCTCGAATGGTACTTGCATCGCATGTCGAAGATCGTTCCCGAGGTGGCCTCGGCACGCGACGCGGCGCGCCAAGCGCGCCTCGACGTCTACCGCCAGCACATCCTCGACGCCGCCGAACGGGTCTTCGCCGAACGCGGCTTCGAGGCCGCCAAGCTGCAGGACATCTCGCACCAGGCCGGCGTCTCCATGGGCACGATCTATGGCGTGTTCCCTGGCAAGAACGAGTTGCTCGACGCCATCCTCGAAGCCCGCGGCCGCGAGTTCCTCGCCCTCGCGGAGGGAGTGGTGGCGCGCGGCGAAGCGCCGCTCGAAACCCTGCTGCAGTTGGCGGAAGCGTACATCGACTACTTCCTCGAACACCGCTCGTTCCTGATGATGCACTTGCGCGAGGGCCGCGCCTGGGTGCTGTCGCCCGACGGCGAAGCACGCGACCGCGCCGCCATCTGGAGCACGATCCACGCGCTGCAGGCCGACATCTTCCGGCGTGGCATCGAGCAGGGGGTGTTCGTCGCCGAAGATCCCGGCTTCCTGGCCAAAGCCTTCTCGGCCCTCGATCAGGTCGTGCTCGCCGATTGGGCCGCCGACGGCATGCGCCGCGACCGCGACGATCTCATCCGCCGCCTACAATCCCTCGTCCGCCGCAGTTTCGCCCTGCGCTAGAGGCGCGCGCCGGCGACCTGTTGTTGCTTGCCGCCGTGGCCGGTCGTAGAAGGCCGCATGTCCACGCGTGTCATCTGCATTTCCCGTTCGCTCGCGGCCGGTGGTGAGTCCATCGCCGCGCACGTCGCCCACCGCCTCGGTTTCCGCTGCGTCGATGACGAGATCGTCACCCGCGCCGCGGAAATGGAAAACCTCGACCCGGCAGTCATCGAGGACGTCGAGAAGCGCAAGTCGCTCGTCGCCCGGCTGATCGAGTCGCTCGGCAGCGGTCCGCCGCTGGAGGCGATGTCCTTCGGCGGCATGCTCGTCGACCCCGCGCTCTATCTGCCGGCGAAGGAGGCGGGGCAGGCGGTCGCCCGCGTGGCGTTGCCCGAGCATTACCGCGACCTGATCCGCGCCGCGACCTTCGAGTTCGCCCAAGCCGGCGGCGTCGTCATCGTGGCCCACGCCGCGGCCATGACGTTGGCCGGCATGCAGGGCGTGCTGCGGGTTTGGGTCACGGCACCGATCGATCTGCGCATCCAGCGTTACGCCGCGGCGGAGAAGGTCGACGTCGACACCGCCGCCAAGGCGATCCGTGAATCGGATCGAGCCCGGCGCGACTACATCAAGCGCTTCCATCACATCGACGACGAGGGGCCGAGTCACTACGACTTGGTCCTCAACACCGAACATCTCGGGCTCGAAGCTTGTGTCGGGGCGATTCTCGCCCTGGCCTGAACCAGAGGGAACGCCATGAAGATGCGCGCTGCCGTCTGCTGGGAACCGCAGCAGCCGTTGGTCGTGGAAGAGGTCGAACTCGGCGGACCGCGCGCCGGCGAGTGTCTGGTGCGGTTGGTCGCCACCGGCGTCTGCCACACCGATGCCTACACCATGAGCGGACGCGACCCTTCCGGTCTGTTTCCGGTGGTGCTCGGCCACGAGGGCGCCGGCATCGTCGAAGAGGTGGGCGAGGGCGTCACCGGACTCAAGCCGGGCGACCACGTCATTCCTCTGTACATTCCGGAGTGCCGCAACTGCCGCTTTTGCACCAGCGGCAAGACCCATCTCTGTGGAGCGATCCTGGCGACCCAAGGGCAAGGGCTGATGCCGGACGGCACCAGCCGCTTGTCGGCGCGCGGCATGACGTTGCATCACTACATGGGGACGTCGACGTTCGCCGAGTACACCATCGTGCCGGAGATTGCGCTGGCGAAGATTCGGCCGGACGTGCCGCTCGAGAAGGTCTGCTTGCTCGCCTGTGGCGTGACGACGGGGATCGGCGCCGTGCTCAACACGGCGAAGGTCGAGTCGGGCGCCAGCGTGGCGGTGTTCGGGCTCGGCGGTGTCGGCTTGGCGGTGATTCAGGGTGCGGTACTGGCAGGGGCCGAGCGCATTCTGGCGATCGACACCAACCCCGGCAAGTTCGACTTGGCGCGGCAATTCGGGGCGACGGAGTGCATCGACCCGCGCGGCATGAGCTCGGTGGCCGAAGCGATCGTCGAGATGACCGGCGGTGGTGTCGACTATTCGTTCGAGTGCATCGGCAACGTCGAAGTCATGGGCGAGGCCTTGCGCTGCACCCATAAGGGTTGGGGCCAAGCGATCGTCATCGGCGTGGCCGGTGCGGGCGAAGAGATTCACGCCCGGCCGTTCCTCTTGGTGACCGGCCGTTCGTGGCGTGGCAGCGCCTTCGGCGGTACGCGCGGTCGGACGCAGCTGCCGCGTTACGTCGACTGGTACAAGAACGGCCGTCTCCCGCTCGACCCCTACGTGACGCACGAGATGCGCTTGGACGACATCAACCACGCCTTCGAACTGATGCACCAAGGCAAGAGCATCCGCAGCGTGATCCGCTTCGACTGATCGAGGGAACATGGAGGTTTCGCCCGAGAGCAGATGGAGGCAAGTGCGAGCCGCGGTTCGGCGACCCGGCGAGCGATGACCACCCCGCGAACGATCAAACTCGGCCCCGGCGATCGAGACCTCGCCAGGCGGACGTTCCTGCTCATGGCCGAGGTCTTCGAAGACGAAGCGACGCCGCTCAGCGACGCCTATCTGGATCGACTCCTGCGCCGGAACGACTTCTGGGCTTATGCGGCCTTGCTCGACGACGACGTAGTGGGAGGGATCACGGCCCATACGTTGCCGATGACCCGCGGCGAGATGTCAGAGGTGTTCCTCTACGACATCGCGGTGCAGGGCGACCACCAGCGCCAAGGCATCGGCAGAAAACTCGTGTCGGCGCTGCGAGCCGACGTAACCGCGGCGGGAATGAGCGTCATCTTCGTCGCGGCCGACAACGAAGACGAGCACGCCCTCGACTTCTACCGCGCCTTGGGCGGCGATCCAGCCCCGGTGACGATCTTCACCTTCTCGGAATGACGTGGGGCCCGCGTTTCGCTGACTCTTCGTGTTTCACCCGCCGAGGATGAAGGCTGCGCGGGGTTGGCAGTCCTTGTGAGTGTCCGCAATGTACTTCCGGAGAAGAAGGGAGGCCGAATTCGGATTGGTTCACCACGAAGTCCTCATGAACTGCCGTCGCCCAAAAGCCGAGAAGAATGGGAGCGACCCCTCGCGGTCTTGAAGGTTCCCTCTCCCCCTGTCACTCTCGCCCTCGTTGGCCGGGCGCTGCACCCGTGGTATCCCCGTGATCATGGCGCGCACCGGCACCGAGGATGATCGTTACACCGTGACGGCCTACTTCGACTTGGTGCGGCGCGGTGTCCTGGGCGAAGACGATCGTGTCGAACTGCTCGACGGCGTCGTCGTGGCCGAACCGCCGAGCGACCCGCCTCATGCCGCGGCCGTTGAACACGTTGCCTCCGCCCTGCGCATCGCCACTTCCGGCCGCGCTGCCGTGCATACCCAGGCCCCGTTCATCGCTTCCGCTTGGTCGGCGCCGGAGCCTGAAGTCGCTGTCGTTCCCGGCACCCACGCTGATTACTGGAACCGCCACCCCATTGAGGCGTTCCTCGTCGTCGAAGTCGCGGGCTCCTCACTCCCGCAGGACCGCCTGTCGAAATCGCGCATCTACGCCGGAGCCGGCGTGCCCGAGTACTGGATCGTCAACCTCCGCCAAGGCCGCGTCGAAATCCACCGTCAGCCGGACGTGGCTCGGCGCCTCTTCAGCACCCACGACAGCCTGGGCCGCGATCGCCGACTCGACCTGATCGCTCTCCGCGGCGCGTCCGTGGCGTGTGGAAAGGCGCGCCGTGCGGCACTTTGCTGTCGACGGTCCACGGGCAGGGCTCGTTGGACACCCTGCGCATCAGCCTAGTGGTGCACCTTCCGATCTCTGTCAGGGAAGCGGAGGGTTGATTCGGCGCCAAGATTGAGGTTTGCTGGCGTTGTGATTGAGGACCCAAGTCACAAGACCAGAGGAATCATCATGAGTCATGAGGTAGGTGCTGAAGCTCGATAACTGGGATCGACGGCCTGGACCCCGGATCGGATTTTTTCCGTTTCAAGGACGCCGGATCGTCGCCTCGAAACGTAGCGGCGACTGGCTGACCTGGGAAAAATCAAACGTGACTCTTCGCGGGCTACGTTTGATTCCCGAGGGGGTTCCGCTTTTCAGATCTCCTTGACTGCGCGAACTCTCGTCAACCATCAAGTCCCAATCCTGATCATGCTCCACGGTCAAGGATGCGCTGTCGATGATCGTTTCGTGGCGAATCGAGAATACGACGCGATCCTCCCGCTTCATGAGGAGATTGCGGAACGCTTGCGGGATGCGTGTCCAAAGGCGAATCGTGCGATAGTCACCGCGCAGAATCGCGGGAAAAAACGCGATCCCGTAGACCTTGTGCAGTGGTTCATCGCTCATCGGCAGGACCAGAGCCTGATTGGGTGATGGGCCGCAACGCAGAGAAACGCCCAGGTCAAGGAAGCTTATGGGCTGGGAGCCGTCTTCGTTCGGTTCGAGCGAGATCGCATGCTGTAGAATCGAAATCGGGACCTCTGAATGATTGCGAACCGTGAATTCGCGTAGTTCCTCGCCGTCGCCATTCGCCCGGATGTGGTAGGTCACGTCGAAATTTTCGTATCCGCGCCGCAGGGATCCTTGGAATCGTTCGAACAAGCGATCCACCGAGACCATCATCTCTTTCAGTACAAGGCTTGCATTCGGATCATAGTGCGGCCCGAGGATGGGTCCCAGGCTAATTCGTGTGACGACCGGAGTATTCTGTTCTCGTTTGTCGGATGTGGCCGCCTTCGGTGCGAGCGCGAGCCACTTGGCGACAGGGGCCGCGAGCCGGTCGGGAGACGTGGTCTCTCGCTCCTCGCCGTCTAGGTCGTGCCCGTTCCGATCCGCTGTAAACCCTGACCGCTTTTGATCCCAGACGCGAGGGAAGTATTCGTGTCCGCGCTGCGAGATTCGATGCCATGCGTAGGCGTATTGTCCCGCATACGAATCGAAGCCGGCTCCGGCTTCGCAGAAACGGTGGAGTTCCCGAGTCGGCCCGGCCTCCGCCCTCACCCTCGGATTGTGTAGGTGGCCGGAAACGAAGATGTGGGGCCGTTGGAGGAAGCGCTGTTTGAGATAATCGCCGTCGTACAACCACGACCAAGGATGGTGGGATAGGACGAAGTGGAGTTCGTCCTTGGTGGTGTTCTCCAAGACCGTTCCCAATTGCGTCTTCCCGAGGACGAGGGACACGTTGCTATCTTGGTCGTTGAGACTCGCGAGCGCGGAGTTGAGGCCGATGACGCGGATCTTTCCGAGACGCGTGTCCAGGGAATGCGACCAGAAGGGTTGTTTCCCGATCGCGGCGTAGGTTTGCCGAAAGTCGGTGAAGGCTTGCTGCGGCTCGACCAGGGTCGCGCGGGTAGGTTCGTCGCCCAATGCCTCGTCTATCTTGGTTGGCTCGGCACGTATCGCATTGACCACGAGCCGCGAGGACAAACCCTCACGAAGTTTCCGGTCTACGTCGTGGTTGCCCGGAACGATGAAAATGTCTGGTTCGCTGACGCCGAGAGCCAATTTGAAGCGGCCTAGCCATATTTGCGCCGCGTCGTACTCTACCGATTTTCCCGAATAGGCAACGTCTCCCGTTACGAAAACGGCATCAGGACGTCCGAGCTTCTCCTTTACGACTTCGGCATCGGCGCGCATCTGCTCCAATATTTCGTCACGCTCGAATCGAGTCCTGTCGTTGCCGCTCGTGAAGTGCAGGTCCGAGATGTGGACCCAGGTAAAGGATGATTCACTCTCCATCGCCTGCCCCGATTGCGTTCTGTTGTACATCGAGTGATGCAATGCGGCAAGAATCATGTGCAAATCTGTTGCGCAGGCGACCGCCGGCGCGCTGAACCCCACGCTTTGCGCTAAGGTGCCGGCGTTGCCGGGGGAGTGCCAGAGCTTGCGCACGGTGCCCTCAGGCGCTGGTGGTGACTTGCGGTTGGTGTCGGCTTCGTGGTCGGCGAGCGGCACCGGCAGCGGGTTGCTCCGGCCGTGGTTCTCTCTGGCGGCAATTATCCCTCGCGCCTCGGTGATCACTCTCCCCGGCGCGTCCGTGGCGACGGCCGATCTCCTGCCGCCGGAGTAGGGGGAAGTCGCACGTCCGCGTGCAGGCCGCGCCGATCGACGCGCGACCGCTCCAGCCCCGGCGACACCCATCGCCGGCGTCGCGCAGCGCGGATCAGCGCCGGCGCAACCCGCGGCAAACGGGTTCCACCGCGAAACGCGTTTGCTCCAGGCTGTTGGGAATGGTTTGCGCGCCGCAACGCGTTCGCCGCAGTCTGTACCGAATGGTTTGCGCCGCGAAACTCGTTCGCTGCAGTCCGTGCGGAATGGGTTGCGCGCCGAAACGTATTCGCTCCGGCCTGTATGGAACGGGATTTACCGCGCGACACGTTTGCCGCAGCCTGTGCGGAATGGGTTGCACTCCGAAACGTATTCGGTCCAGCCTGTATGGAACGGGTTTTACGGCGCGACACGTTTGCCGCAGCCTGTCGTGAATGGGTTTCACTCCGAAACACGATCGACGCAGTCTGTCTCGAACGTGTTGCGGGATGAAATCCGTCTGCTGCACTCCGCACGGCTCGGATTTCGCCGTCTGATGCGCCCGCGACGCTCCTGACCACTCGTTCTGCAATCTGAAGCCCGCTGCTACCGCATGGGGTGGGTCCGATTCGACCCACCCCTGGGTCCGAATCGACCCACCTGGACGGTTGGATCCCCGCTGAAGGGGGCTTGGATGGCGTACCGACCGCCATCGCTCGCTTGGCACGCATCTAGCTCTAGTCCGGGGCATGAACTGCTTCAGACTACAACACACTCTACGTGATGCCGACCGGCGGAAGTCGGTCCGTCGAGCGGCACGCGCCCCTCCCCAACGGAGATCACCGGGAACATCTCAACCCAGACGCCAACGTTCGTAGCCATTTGAGGAGAATCACCATGAAACAGACCGCCAAGGTCCAAGCCACCAATCGCCGGCTGCAGCTCGGGGCCACCATCCTCGAAGCAGCCGCCGTCACCGACACCCGCGTCGTCACCAACCGACTCGACGCCTTCGTCGCGATCCATCGTCGTTTCGTCGAGTCGCACAACAACGTCGTGGAAGCGCAGGGCAAGGCCGACACCATCGGCGCTCAGGTCGCCGTCGCCGAGGCCGCCCATGACGCCGTCTTTCACGATCTCCTGTGTGCTCTCATCGCCGACCACAAGCCGCGCCACAATCCGTTCGCGCATTACGGGGTGGGGTCGCCGGCGCGTCTCCTGAAGAAGGGGCCGGCCGAAAAGGTCGCTGCCGTCGCGGCGCTCGTTTCGGCGGTGCTCGCCGATCCCGACGTGTCGCCGAAGACGCGCCAGGTGGCGGAGGCGCTGCGCACCGCGGCACAAGCGATCGCCGTCCACCTCGATGCGTTGGCGCCGGCCGAAGCCGAGTACCAGCGACTGCGGTCGACGCGGGACGCCCTCGCCGAAGAGTGGGACGAGGCGCTCGGCGCCCTGCGTCGCGGAGCGCGCATCGCCGCCGACGAAGGGGCACCGAACCTGCACGCGATCCTCTTCGGTGCCGCCGACGAGGCTCGTACGCGTAAGAAGCGCGAAACCTCGTCGGAAGAACCGCCGGCCGAAGGCAAGGCGGCGGCGTGAGGCCGACCGTCATACGCACGTGCGAATCGGCGGACGTCCTCTTTCCCACCTCAACCGGCTGGAGCCGGGCGTGTTCCGCGTCCGGCTCCAGCTTCCGTCCCTCGGCAGGCGGAGCCGCGACTCCTTTCCGCTGACGGAACTCCCCCCACGCCATCGCCGCCCTCAGGCGATCGCATCCTCACCCTCGTCATTGCCGTTCCAGCCCATCAGGCGTCGGATCGCCCGGCGGTCCAAGTCGAGGCGGCGGCTGACTTCGCGTAGACTCGCCGTGTTGGCGTACGTCACCGCGATATAGCGCGCCAGCAGCTGATCGGCCGTGAGCGCCGCTTCGCGGATCGCCGCGGCCAAGCCGTCGGCGGCGTCCGCCAAGCGTTGTGGTCGATAGGTGCCGTGGACGACGACGCTGCGCACGCATTGTTCCAGTTCGCGCATGTTGCCGGGCCAGGTGTAGGCACGACCGAGGTTGGCGTCGATCCACGTCTCGACCTCGGCGGCAACCGCGGCGGCACCGTCGTCGCCGGCGAGATGGCGGGCGGCGATCATGACGAGGTTGTGCAGATCGTCGGGGCAGTCGCTGAGTTGCTCGCACAAGCTCGGCAAGGCGATGGTGTCGGCGCAGATGCGGTAATACAGGTCCTCGCGGAAGCGGCCGCGGCGGATCTCGGCGACGAGATCGCGGTTGGTGGCGGCGACGACCTTGCCGGCGAAACGCCGGATTTCGGTATCGCCGATGCGTTGCAACTCGCGGTTCTGCAGCACGCGCAGCAACTTCACCTGGATGTTGGGATCGAGTTCGCCGAGTTCGTCGACGAAGACGGTGCCGTGGCGGCCGCAGCGTTCGAACCAGCCGACGCGGTCGCTGTCGGCACCGGTGAAGGCGCCGCGGCGATGGCCGAAGAGTTCCGATTCGACCACGGATGGGCTGAAGGCGGAGATGTTGATGGGGTGAAAAGCACTGTGGGCGTCGGTGGCGAAGGCGTGCGTCTTGGGGTCGAGGGGGATGTACTGGGAGAAGGCGATGGCGCGGGCGACGAGTTCCTTGCCGGTGCCGGAGGCGCCGGTGACGAGGGTGGGGATGTCGCGCATGCGGTCGAAGTAGGCGGTGCGGTAGCGTGCGGGGTTGCGGGTGAAGACGGACTGCCAGACGGCGGCGCGCAGGCGGGCGATGGGGAGGGAGGCGCCGAAGATACGGCGGAAGATGTGGTGGAAGGCGCGGCGGGCTTGGAAGGCGATGGCGAAGAGGTGGGCTGGGTCGAGTGGAGGGCGCTCGGGGTCGCCGGGAATGACGTCGAGCAGTTCGGTCAGGTCGTGATGGAAGGCGGCGAACACATGGGCCGTGGTTGGAGGGGATTGTTTCGGGTGATCGTCGGGGAAGGCGAGATAGTAGAGGTCGTCTTCGTAGCGCAGCCACAGCAGGTAGTGCACCAAGTCGCGGCAGACGGTGAGTTCGTCCGCCGTGGCACGCGTGCCGGCGGCGAGGTTGCGGTGCAGGTCGGCGACGAGTGATTCGGCACGCTGGCGCAGCCGCGGCGTATTCGGGTTGGAGCCGGTGGACTCACCCTCGGCGTGCCAAACGCGATCCAGGGGTACGAAGGCGGCGCCGAGCGCTTGTCGTTCGAGCGCGATCCGTTCGGGCAGGAACGGATTGCAGTCGACGAGCCCCGCAATCGCCTCCGCCGCAACCCGATCCTCGGAAGTGAACAGTGGCATCGCTTGCCCTCCCTGTTACATCATCCATGTACGAAGGGTGAGCGAGAATGGCAAGACTCACCAGTGTCGGCGCGTCACTTCCGCGTAGGTGTGGGAAAAGTGCGCTTCTTTCACTACGCAGTGGTCATGACCGTCGGGGGCCCGACGGTGGATGATGAGGGGCGCGCAGCGCCCTGGAGCGCCGAGTTGTACTCGGCGGGCCCGTCGCCGGCGGACGGAGACGTATCGCAAGGATTCTCTCGCCGCGATGGGAGGGCATCTCCGGCGCATCGCGGGAAGCATGGTGGCGGGCCGCGCCCGGCGCCCGGCGCCGGGCGGCGTCGAGTGCAACTCGACACTCCGGGTGGTCCAGGAATGCTCTTTTGGTGCGGCAGCTAGACGTAATCGATAGATTCCACCAGTTTCGGCGAAAGCCTGGGAAATCTATGCGGCGACTTGGTCGCGTAACCTAGCGAGAAAGGACCGCAGGTCCGCGGGCCCCTCGACGGCCGCTTGGTGGATGCGGACCATGTCGAGGTCGTCGTACGCGTGCGCGATCAGGTTCCGCAAGTCCGCGGCTTGGACGAGGCGAGCCGCCAGCGGAGGATCGATCACGCCGGCGTCGGCTAACCGGCGGAACGCATCACCGTAGCTCTCTGGAGTTCCGAGTCGAAGGTGCAGGCAGGCGGACAGTCCGAGGTCGATGACGACCTGCACGGCTTGTCAGAGGTGGAGGATCACGGCATCCGACGCGTCGGTTGCGGGAGCGAAGTCGCGCGGGTCGGCGGGGAGTCGGTCCGCCACGCGCCGTAGGTGCCGTTCGATCGCGACGGTGCGCTCGGCGAGTACGGCGCGGTCGAGACTAGCCATCAGGCGAGCTTCTCTGCGCATTCCGGCGAATGTGATCACTCGTTCCGGCGGACGTGATCAGCCGTTTCG
>CAZGEJ010000038.1:0-58345 GCA_964524885.1 uncultured Binatia bacterium (SeqCode) | reverse complement strand
ATTCGGGGACGTCGGTGGTCGCCGGCCGCGGGCGCGCCGTCGTCGTCGCCACCGGTTTGCAGACCGAGGTCGGGCGCATCTCGGCGATGCTGGCGCGCGTCGCCTCGCCGCGCACGCCGCTGCAGGAGAACCTCGATCGCGTCGGCCACGTGCTGGCGCTGGCGGCCTTCGCCGTCGTCTTGGTCATCGCCGGAGTCGGCTTGTGGCGTGGCGCCGGCTTGCTCGACATCTTTCTCTTCGGCATCGCCTTGGCGGTGGCCGTGGTGCCGGAGGCCCTACCGGCGGTCGTCACCATCTCGCTGGCGATCGGCGTGCAGCGCATGGCCAAACGCCACGCGTTGGTGCGGCGACTCCCCGCCGTCGAAACCCTCGGCAGCACGTCGGTGATCTGTTCCGACAAGACCGGCACGCTCACCTGCAATGAGATGACGGTGCGCCGCCTCTTCGTCGACGACAGCTGGGTCGACGTCGGTGGCGTCGGTTACGAGCCGAGTGGGAGGCTGACGACGGCCTCGGGAGAGCGTGTGCCGCTGCCGGCGACGCTCGACCTGTTGCGCGCCGCGATGCTGGCCTCCGACGCGACCCTGGAGCAGCGGGATGGCGGATGGCGGACGCAAGGAGACCCGACCGAGATCGCGCTCGTCGTGGCCGCGGCCAAGGTGGGGCTCGTGCGCTCGGAGTGTGAAGCTGCGGCACCACGAGTCGGCGAGATCCCCTTCAGCTCCGAGAACAAGTGGATGGCGACGCAACACCGCACCGGCGACCGCAGCTTCATTTGTGTCAAAGGTGCCGTCGAGGTGGTGTTGGCCGCGTGTGTAGCCCAGCGGCGCGCCGGCGGCGACGTCGCAATGACGGCCGCGGCGCGCCAGTCCATCCTCGACGCGGCACATGCCATGGCGGCCGATGCCCAACGGGTGCTGGCGGTGGCGACGCGGCCCGAAGCGGATCTGACCCAGGCGACGGACGGGCTGGTGCTGCTCGGCCTGGTGGGCATGATCGATCCGCCGCGCGCCGAAGCCAAAGCGGCGATCGCCACCTGTGTGGCGGCCGGCATCCAACCGGTGATGGTCACCGGCGACCACCCTCTGACGGCACGTGCCATCGCGGCGGAACTCGGCCTGCTGCGGCGAGGCGGGGTCCTCACCGGTGCGGAACTCGACGCACTCGACGACGAGCAGCTGCGCACGATCGTGCCGCGAACGGACGTGTTCGCGCGGGTGGCGCCGGAGCACAAGCTGCGGATCGTCGAGGCGTGGCAGAGCCACGGGCGAGTGGTGGCGATGACGGGCGACGGCGTCAACGACGCGCCGGCACTCAAGCAGGCGGATATCGGTGTGGCGATGGGCATCACCGGGACCGATGTGGCGAAAGAGGCCGCGGCGATGACGCTGGCGGACGACAACTTCGCCTCGATCGTCGGCGCGGTGGAAGAGGGCCGGGCGATCTTCGGCAACATCAAGAAGTACTTGATGTACCTATTGTCCTCGAATGTCGGCGAAATTGGTCTGATGGCGGCGGCGACGCTGGCCGGCTTGCCGCTGCCGCTGTCGGCCGTGCAGATCCTCTACGTCAACCTGGCGACGGATGGACTGCCGGCGCTGGCGTTGGCGGTCGACCCGGTCGATGGCGACGTGATGACGCGCCCGCCACGCGACCCGCGCCGGGGGATCTTCACCGGGCGCGTCGTGGCCTTGATCCTGGCGGGCGGGCTGTGGTCGGCCTGCGTCAACCTCGGGCTCTTCGTGTGGGCGCGGCAGCAGCGGACGCTGGAGGAGGCGATGACGCTGACGTTCGTGTCGCTGGTGCTGATCCAGTTCCTCAAGGCCTACAACTTTCGTGCGGCCGAGCGCGGTAGCTGGCGGCGGCCGTTCGCCAATCGCTGGCTCAATCTGGCGATCGCCTGGGAGCTGGGGATGTTGGCGGCGGTGCTGTACGTACCGCTGCTGCGGGCGGCTCTGGGCACGGTGCCGTTGTCGTTGGCGGACTGGGGGCTGGTGACGGGTGTGGCGGCGACGGTAGTGCCGGTGCTGGAGCTGACGAAGGTGGTGGCGGGGCGTGCGGCGGAAGGGCCGAGAGCGGCCCCAGAAGGGGGATCTACCTTGACTTGAGCCAGGGCTTCCAATAAGGCTGCCTGCGATCCGCGACCGGTTGAACCACCTTTTCTAATGGTACCTGAAAGCGCCGAAGAGCGAGGAGTATGACCGAGCAGTACATGCCGATTCTGGTGACCTTCGTGCTGACCGCCGGGGTGGTCGGCCTGCTGGTCAGTCTCAGTTCGATCCTCGGACCGCGGAACTTGACCCAGGTCAAGGGCGAGCCCTTCGAGTGCGGCAACCCGCCGCTCGGCAGCGCCTGGGGCCGTTTTTCGGTCAAGTTCTACCTGACGGCGATTTCGTTCATCGTCTTCGACGTCGAGGTGGTGTTCTTCTACCCGTACGCCGTGCAATTTCGCGAACTTGGCTGGCCTGGGCTGTACGCCATGCTGGGTTTCGCCGGCTTGTTGGCGATCGGCCTGTTGTACGAGTGGAAGAAGGGCGCGCTGGAGTGGGATTGAGCCGTAGGCCCGGCGGCGGCAGCGCGCCGTGGGCCGGGGTCGACTGAGGCGCGAGGGGCAACTCCGACAACGAGACAGGCGGCGCGGCCGCCAGGCACAGAGGCATGGTCATCGAAATCGTCATCGCCGCCATCAAGGCGCTGGTCGTGATCCAGCTGGTGCTGGGTCTGGCCGGAATCATGGGTTGGATCGAACGCAAAGGCAGCGCCTTGATCCAGGATCGTATCGGCGCCAATCGCGCCAGCATCCTGGGCTTCGCCGGCGCCGGCCTGATCAACACGATGGCGGCCGATCCGCTGAAGTTCATCACCAAGGAAGACATCGTGCCCGCCGGGGCCGACCGGTTCCTGCACTGGCTGGCGCCGTGCGTGAACCTGTTCCCGGCGATCGTCGCCTTTGCCGTGGTGCCTTTCGGCGACACGCTGCACATCGGCGACATGGCGATCAACCTGCAGGTGGCGCCGGTCGAAATCGGCGTGCTGTACGTGCTGGCGATCATGTCGCTCGGCGTTTACGGCGTCGTCCTCGGCGGCTGGGCCTCGTACAACAAGTTCTCGCTGCTGGGCGGCATTCGCGGCTCGGCGCAGATGATCTCGTACGAGTTGGCCATGGGCCTGGCGCTGGTCGCGGTGGTGATGACCTACGGCACCCTCGACCTGCAGGAGATGGCGCGCGCCCAGGGCGGCATGCTGTGGGGCTGGCTGCCGGCTTGGGGCATCTTCTACCAGCCGCTGGCGTTCATCATATTCCTCATCGCTGGCATCGCCGAGACCAAGCGCGTGCCGTTCGACTTGCCGGAAGGCGAGAGCGAACTGGTCAGTGGCTACTTCACCGAATACTCGGGCGTGAAGTACCTGATGTTCTTCATGACCGACTTCGTCGAGATCGGCGTCGTCGCGGCGATGATCACGACCTTCTTCTTCGGTGGCTGGCAGGTGCCCTTCCTGATGGCCGACGGCTTCCACCTGCCGGGTGGAGTGAGCATCGCGCTGCCGCATCTGCTGGTGGTGCTGATGCAGGTCGGCGCCTTCATGACGAAGGTGCTGGTGTTCTGCTGGCTGCAGATCCTGATCCGCTGGAGCATGCCGCGTTATCGTTACGATCAGCTGATGCGCTTCGGTTGGAAGACGCTGTTGCCGCTGTCGCTCGCCAACGCGCTGTTGTCGGCGGTCGTCATCCTCGCGTTCCAGGAGATGTGATGCCTCCGGTGTTGTTCGGCGTGATGTCGGCGCTGCTCGTGTTGTCGGCGCTGGGAGTGGTGACGGCGCGCAGCCCGATTCGCAGCGCGCTGTCGTTGGTGGTGACGCTGTTCCTGTTGGCGGTCACTTTCCTCTTCTTGGATGCGCACTTGCTCGCGGCGTTGCAGATCATCGTCTACGCCGGCGCGATCATGGTGCTGTTCTTGTTCGTCATCATGTTGCTCAATCTGCAACACGATCCGCCGGTGCCGGTGCGTAGCGCCGTGCGCGGCTTAGCTTTCGCCGGCGGCTCGCTGTTTCTCTTCGCCGGCCTGGCGGTGTTGTTGCGCACGGGGTCGCCGGAGGGTGGGTTGCAGACTGCCGTCGACTCGGCCTTCGGCACCACCGAGCAGGTGGCCGAGCGGCTGTTCACGCAGCACGTGCTGGCCTTCGAAGCCACCGGAGTCCTTCTTCTCGTCGCCGTCATCGGCGCCGTCGTCTTGGCGAAACGGAATCTCGTATGAGCGTCGTCACCGTCGAATGGTACCTCGCGCTCGGGGCCTTGTTGTTCACGATCGGCGCGCTCGGCGTGCTGCTGCGCCGAAACGTCATCGTGATGTTCATGTCGATCGAGCTGATGCTCAACGCCGTGAACCTAGTCTTCGTCGCGTTGTCGCGTCACCTGCAGGCCATCGACGGGCAGGTGGCGGTTTTCTTCGTCATGACCGTCGCGGCCGCCGAGGCGGCCGTTGGTCTGGCGATCATCATCTCGGCCTTCCGCAACCGTGAAACGGTGAACGCGGACGAGCTCAACTGGCTGCGCGGTTAGACATGCACGAAGCTGCAACTCACGACACGGCGGCCGTGCTGGTCACGGCGAACTACCTCTGGTTGATCCTGGCCCTGCCGGCGGCAGGCGTGTTGTTCAACCTCTTCCTCGGCAAGCGCATGGGTAAGGGCGCGGTCGGCTTCGTCGCTCCGAGCGTCGTCGCCGGTGCCTTCGCCGTAGCGCTCTATGCCTTCCTCGAACTGCTGAAGCTGCCGGCAGGTAGTGCACTGCAGCAGACGCTCTACCCGTGGATCCACGTCGGTCGGCTGACGGTCGACTTCTCGCTCAAGATCGACGCGCTCTCCGGATTGATGTCGCTGATCGTCACCGGCGTCGGCTCGCTCATCCACGTCTACTCCGTCGGCTACATGCACGACGACGAGCGCTTCTCGCGCTACTTCACGTACTTGAACCTATTCACGCTGGCGATGTTGATCCTGGTCCTCGGCGATAGCCTGCCGCTGTTGTTCGTCGGATGGGAGGGCGTCGGCGTTTGTTCGTACCTGCTCATCGGCTTCTGGTTCAGCGAGGAGGCCAATGCCGTCGCCGGCAAGAAGGCCTTCGTCGTCAATCGCGTCGGTGACGCCGGCTTCCTGATCGCCGTGTTCCTGTTGTTCTGGAACCTCGGTGTCGACTCGACCGGCCTCAAGTTCAGCGAGATCGCCGCCGCGGTGCACACGCTGCCGCAGTGGGTGGTGACCGCCGTGGCGCTGCTGCTCTTCGTCGGCGCCACCGGCAAGTCGGCGCAGCTTCCTCTTTATGTCTGGCTGCCCGACGCCATGGCGGGTCCGACCCCCGTCAGCGCCCTGATCCACGCCGCCACGATGGTGACGGCCGGCGTCTACCTCATCGCGCGCATGAGCTTCCTCTACGTCCTGGCGCCCGATGCGATGCAGGTGGTGGCGACGGTTGGCGCGACGACGGCGTTGTTCGCCGCGACCATCGGCCTGGTGCAGACCGACATCAAGAAGGTTCTCGCGTATTCGACGGTCAGCCAGCTCGGCTACATGTTCCTCGCGGTCGGCGTCGGCGCTTTCAGTGCCGGTGTCTTCCACCTGATGACGCACGCCTTCTTCAAGGGCCTGTTGTTCCTCGGTTCGGGCAGCGTCATCCACGGCATGAGCGGCGAGCAGGACATGCGCAAGATGGGCGGCCTGCGCGAGCACATGCCGACGACCTACAAGACCTTCCTCATCGGCACCATCGCCATCGCCGGCATCCCGGGCTTGGCCGGTTTCTTTTCGAAGGACGCGATCCTGGCGGCGACGTTCGCCGAGGGGCACATCGTCCTCTGGCTGATGGCGGTACTGGCCGCCGGCATGACGGCCTTCTACATGTTCCGTCTGCTGTTCATGACCTTCTGGGGTGAATGCCGCGCCGACCACGAGACGCAGCACCACATCCACGAGTCGCCGCGCTCGATGACGTTGCCGCTGATGATCCTCGCGGTACTGTCGATCTTCGGTGGCTACCTCTCGATCCCGATGCACCTGCTCTGGGGCGACGTCTTCGGCCACTTCCTCGCTCCGGTCCTCGCCGGACACGGGACGCACCACCTGAGCATGATTCTCGAAATCGGGTTGATGGCGACGTCGGTGACGATCGCGGCTTGCGGCATCACGATGGCCTACTTCCTCTATGTGGCACGCCCCGACCTGCCCGAGTCGATGGCACACGACGCGGCGCCGCTGCACCGCGTCATTCTCGACAAGTTCTACGTCGACGAGATCTACGAGGCGCTGATCGTGCAGCCGATCGTCCATGGATCGCGCGCCCTGTGGCGTTGGTTCGACGTCGCCGTGATCGATGCCGTGGTCAATGGAACCGCCTCGGTGGTGGATGCCAATGGCCGCCTGTGGCGCCGCGCCGCCACGGGCAACGTCCAACATTACGCCGCCTCGCTCCTGATCGGTGCGGCACTCGTGCTCGCCTATTACGCGCTGCTGTAGGGACCCCATGCCGTTGCTGACGCTCATCACGTTCACCCCGCTCGCGGGGGCCTTGCTGTTGGCACTGACGCCGCGCAGCGCCGAGCGCTTGCACGGGCGCTTGGCGTTCGTCTTTGCCTTGGTGTCGTTCCTGCTGTCGTTGCAACTGCTCGCGGGCTTCGACGCCGCGGTCACCAGTTTCCAGTTCGTCGAGCGGGCTGACTGGGTGCCGGAACTCGGCATCCAGTACGCCGTCGGCATCGACGGCATCAGCCTATTCCTGGTGTTGCTGACGACGTTCCTCATGCCGCTGATCGTGTTGGCGGGGTGGGGTGACGTCCACAAGCTCACCAAGGAGTACATGATCCTGCTGTTGGCGATCGAGACGGGCATGATCGGCGCGTTCATCGCGATCGACCTGTTCCTCTTCTACGTCTTCTGGGAGATCATGCTGATCCCGATGTACTTCCTCGTCGGGGTCTGGGGCGGCGAGAAGCGCATCTACGCGGCTCTCAAGCTGCTGATCTACACGATCGTCGGCAGCCTGCTGATGCTGGTGGCGATCCTGTATCTGGTGTGGTTGCACCATGACGTCACCGGTCGCCTGACGTTCGACCTCGTCCAACTCTACGAGCTGACCGTGCCGCTCGGCACGCAGCGCTGGTTGTTCGCGGCATTCGCCTTGGCGTTCGCCATCAAGGTGCCGATGTTTCCGCTGCACACTTGGCTGCCGGATGCGCACACCGAGGCGCCGACGGGCGGCTCGGTGATTCTGGCGGGCGTGCTGCTGAAGATGGGCACCTACGGGTTCCTGCGTTACGCCATCCCGTTGTTCCCGAACGCGGCGATGGAGGCGATGCCGTTGATCGCGGCGTTGTCGGCGATCGGCATCGTCTATGGCGCGTTGGTGTGCATGATCCAGCCCGACATGAAGCGCCTGATCGCCTACTCGTCGGTCAGCCACCTGGGCTTCGTCATGCTCGGCATGTCGGCGCTCAACGATCAGGGAGTGCAGGGCAGCCTCTACCAGATGCTCGGCCACGGCATTTCGACGGGCGCGTTGTTCCTTTCGGTCGGCGTCATCTACGAACGGCGCCACACGCGCCTGATTTCGGAGTTCGGCGGCCTGTGGGCGCAGATGCCCATCTATGGCGGACTGTTCATGGTGGTCATGCTGTCGTCGGTAGGCTTGCCCGGCTTGAACGGCTTCGTTGGCGAATTCCTGATCCTGTTGGGCGCCTTCGAGGCCTACCCGATCGCGGCCGTGGTGGGTACCAGCGGCGTCATTCTCGGTGCCGTCTACCTGCTGTGGATGTTCCAGCGCGTGATGCTCGGACCCCTGACCAACCCGGCGAACCGCGAGCTTGCGGACGTATCGCCGCGCGAGATCCTCGTGTTCGCTCCGTTGGTGGTGATGATGTTCGTCATGGGCATGTACCCGCAGCCGTTCCTCAACCGCATGGAGCCGACCATCACCGCGTACCTGCGTACGGTCGAAGAAAAGGTCGCGTCCCTCGACGTCGACGCGGCGACGCCCAAGCTGGCGCAGCGCGCGGCCGACGCGGCGCGCAACTGAAGAGTCGGAGAGAGCCCGATGAACGCCGTCGATGTTTCGTGGCCTGCGCTGACGCCGCTGCTCTTGCTGAGCGGCGCCAGTGTTTTGGTGTTGCTCGTCGATCTCTTCTCCGCCGGCCGCAACCCGCGCCGCCTCGGTTGGTTGTGTTTGCTCGGCCTCGGCGCGACGGCCTTTGCTGCCGCCTCCATGTGGAATCACGAGCTGGCGACGCTGGGCGGTACGCTCGTCGTCGACCGCTTCGGCGTCTTCTTCACCGTCTTGCTCTGCGGAGCGACGGCGCTGACCGTGCTGATGTCGATGTCCTACTTGGAGCAGACTGAGATCCGCACCGGCGACTACTACACGTTGCTGATGTTCGCCGCCGTCGGCATGGTCCTGATGGCCACTGCCGGCGATCTCATGGTCCTGTTCATCGGTCTCGAGGTGATGTCGATTGCGGCCTACGCCTTGGCCGGCATGCAGCGCAGCCGCGCCCAGTCGAACGAGGCTGCGCTCAAGTATTTCCTCCTGGGCGCGTTCGCCTCGGGTTTCCTGCTGTTCGGCATCGCGCTGCTCTTCGGTGCCACCGGCGCCACCACGCTGGGCGAGATCGCATCGCGCCTCGAAGGCCGCACCTTCGCCGCCGATCCGCTCTGGGTCGCCGGCACCGCGCTGCTGTTGGTCGGCTTCGCCTTCAAGGTTGCCTTGGTGCCGTTCCACGCCTGGACCCCGGACGTCTACGAGGGCGCGCCGACTTCGGTGACGGCTTTCATGGCGGTGGGTGTCAAGGCGGCGGCGTTCGCGGCGTTCGCGCGCATGTTCCTCGGTACCTTCGCCGACTCGGCGGAGAGCTGGAACGCGTTGTTGTGGGCCTTGGCGGTGCTGACGATGACCGTCGGCAACGTCATCGCGGTGGTGCAGACCAACGTCAAGCGCATGCTGGCCTACTCGAGCATCGCCCACGCGGGTTACCTGCTGGTCGGCTTCGTCGTCGGCGGCGAGGCCGGCGGCTCGGCGATGTTGTTCTACCTGATCGTGTACTCGTTGATGACTCTCGGCGCCTTCGCCGTGATGATCGCGGTCGGACGTGCCGAGGGCCCGCTCGAAACCTTCGACGACTATGCTGGGATCGCCTTGCGCAGCCCACTGCTCGGCATGGCGATGGCGGTCTTCATGCTGTCGCTCGCCGGCATCCCGCCGCTGGGCGGCTTCTTCGGTAAGTTCTACCTGTTCCGGGCGGCGATCGACGCGGGGTACATCGGCCTGACGATCCTGGGCGTGCTCAACAGCGCCATCTCGGTCTACTACTACGTCGCCTTGATCGTGCGCATGTACATGATGGAAGGTGAGGTGACGCCGACGCCGCTGCGGCTGCGTCCGCACGTCGCGCTCGCGGTACTGATCACCTTGGGCGCTACGATTGCGATCGGCATCGTGCCTTCGACCCTGCTGGGCGTCGCCTCGACGTCGTTCGCTGGACAATTCTAATCAGATGGTCCGACGTGTCGGACTTGTCGGACGTGTCGGACCCGTCCGACGTGTCGGACCTATCTGACTTGTCGGACTCAAGCTCGCGTGCTAACACCCGTCGAAATTCCGTCTCGGAAAGAGAGGTTCTTCATGAAGCGATTCGCCCACCTCGGGATCGTCACCGCGTCGATGTTCGCCTTTCTCGTAGGCTTCGCCGGTGCCGCCAGCGCCGTCGATACGGCGAAGCTCATCGAGTATTACCGCCGCAAGGCCAACATCCCGCCCAATGCGCCGGTCACCGTCGAGGGACTCAAGGACTCGCCGATCGCCGGCGCCAAGCAGGGCGACCTGATGGTCAGCGGTCGCAAGGTCGGCTTCCTGGCCTCGCCCGACGGCCGCTACGCCGTGTTCGGCGACGTCGAGGACCTGACCGTCGATCCGTTCAAGGCGGTCATGGAAAAGATCAACCTCGAAGGTCGCGCCGCCAAGGGTCCGAAGGACGCCAAGGTCACGATCGTCGAATACTCCGACTTTCAGTGCCCGTTCTGCACGCGTGCCTACACCACCGTCGAAACGCAGGTGCTGAAGGAGTACGGCGACAAGGTGCGCTTCGTCTACAAGCATTTCCCTCTGGGTTTCCACAAGTGGGCCGAACCCGGCGCAGTGGCCGTGGAGTGCGCTGCCGACCAGAAGCATGACGCCTACTGGAAGCTCTACGCGTACCTGTTCGAGAACCAGAAGGACATCAACCCGCAGAACCTGAAGGACAAGTCGAAAGAAGTGCTCGGCCCGACGGGCATCGACATGGCCAAGTGGGAGAAGTGCTTCGACGGCAACGAGACCGTCGCCCGCGTCCGTGCCGACATGGCCGAGGGTCAGTCCGTCGGCATCACCGGCACGCCTGGGTTCATCATCAACGGTCGCCTGGTGAGCGGCGCTCAGCCGTTCGAACGCTTCAAGGCGATCATCGACGACGAGTTGGCGCGCGCCAACTGATCGGACTCTCTCGGAATCCGCATCGAGGCGGCTCGACCTAGTGTCGAGCCGCCTTTTTTGCGCCCGGCCTTCCTCGCGGTTGACCACCGTGTGCGAAGCTGGTACTTGCGGAGCCCTTCTGCTCGGCGCCTCCTCCTCGACATTCGTGGAGCGCGGCTGGTGTCGAGTCTCAGCGTCGCGTACAGGCACGTAGCTCAGTGGGAGAGCGCTTCCTTGACACGGAAGAGGTCGGCGGTTCAATCCCGCCCGTGCCTACCAGCGATGCAGACCAACGAAGACCAAATTCATCCAGCGCGGCGCGTCGGTGTCCGCGACAGAGAGCGTGAGCATGGCATCCATTCGCGTCACCACCCCTGACGGCGCGGCGCACGAAGCCGAATCCGGCAGTCGCGCCTTCGAAATCCTCAAACAGGCCGGGTTGCTCGACAAGACCGCCATCGCCGCTCGCATCGACGGTCGCCTCGTCGATTTGTCGCGACCGATCACCGCCGACGCGACGCTCGAGCCCGTACTGGCGGATAGCCCCGACGGTCTCGAGGTCCTCCGCCATTCGACGGCGCACCTCATGGCGCAAGCCGTCAAGCGCCTTTACCCCGAGGTGCAGATCACCATCGGCCCGGTGATCGAGGACGGTTTCTTCTACGATTTCAAGCGCGAGCGCCCATTCGCCCCGGAGGAACTCGAAGCGATCGAGAAGGTGATGCGGCAGATCACCAAAGAGAATCTCCCGGTGGCGCGCGAAGAGATGGCCCGTGCCGATGCCATTGAGCTGTTCCGCTCGATGGGCGAACACTACAAGGCCGAGATTCTCGAAGGCATTCCGGAGGATCCGGTGTCCCTCTACCGCCAAGGCGAGTTCGTCGACCTCTGCCGCGGCCCGCACGTGCCGTCGACCAACCGCATCAAGGCCTTCAAACTCACCGGCGTCGCCGGTGCCTACTGGCGCGGGGACGAGAACAACGAGATGCTGCAACGCATCTACGGCACTTCCTTCGCCGAGAAGGAGCAGCTCGAAGAACACCTGCGGCTCATCGAGGAAGCGAAGAAGCGCGACCATCGCAAGCTCGGGCGCGAGCTCGAACTCTTCAGCTTCGACCCCGTCGCCCCGGGTAGCCCGTTCTTCCACCCGCGCGGCGCCGTCGTCTACAACGCTCTGGTCGACTACATCCGCGGCCTCTACAAGCGCTACGGCTATCGCGAAGTGATCACGCCGCAGATCCTCGACTCCGAGCTGTGGAAGCGCTCCGGCCACTACGAAAACTACAAGGAGAACATGTTCTTCGCGCCCCTCGAAGAGCGCGAGTACGGCGTCAAGCCGATGAACTGTCCCTCCCATTGCCTGATGTTCGCCGAACGCCGGCGCTCCTATCGCGAATTGCCGGTGCGCTACGCCGATTTCGGTCGCCTGCACCGCGCCGAACGCTCCGGCACGCTGCACGGCCTGACGCGTGTGCGCAGCTTCTCGCAGGACGACGCGCACATCTTCTGCACCCCCGAACAGATCGAGAGCGAAATCCTCGGCGTGCTGCGCATGATCGACGAGGTCTACGGCGTCTTCGGGTTCACCCAGCGCAAGATCTACCTGTCGACGCGCCCGAGCCACAGCATCGGCTCGGACGAGATGTGGGCCAAGGCCGAGGGAGCCCTCGCCGGCGCCCTCGATCGGGCCGGCATGGCCTACGAGATCAATCCCGGCGACGGCGCCTTCTACGGCCCGAAGATCGATTTCAACTTCATGGACGCGCTCAAGCGCTGGTGGCAGTTGGCGACGATCCAACTCGACTTCGGCGCCCTGCCGGAACGCTTCGACCTCGAATACGTCGCCACCGACGGCAACATGACGCGGCCGGTGATGATCCACCGCGCCGTGCTCGGCACCATCGAGCGCTTCATGGGCATCCTGATCGAACACTGCGCCGGTGCCTTCCCGACGTGGCTCGCCCCGGTGCAGGTCGCCGTGCTGACGTTGACCGAGCGCCAAGAGGAATTCGGCCGCGAAGTCACCGCCGCCATCGAGGCCGCCGGCTTTCGCGTCGAACTCGACGACCGCAACGAGAAGCTCGGCTACAAGATCCGCGCCGCACAGATGGCCAAGGTGCCGTTCATGCTCGTCATCGGCGACAAGGAAGCCGAAGTGCGGGCCGTGGCACCGCGCACTCGCAGCGGCGAAACGCTCGAGCCGGAGTCGATCGAGGCCTTTCTCGAACGCCTGCGCGACGCGGCGCGGCCGGGACAGCCATAAAGCGTGCGTAGGGGTTGCAAAGTACGGGTGGCATAGGCAAGATCGCCGTCTTTCGCCCAGCGGCGCAGACGGCCAAGGCCAGCCCGCCGGTGCGATGACCCGAATCGGTGCCAGGAAAGACGCGATGCCCAAACTGAAGACACGTACGAGCGCCGCCAAGCGCTTCAAGTTGACGGGAACCGGGAAGATCCGCCGGCGTAAGGCGTATCTGCGGCATATCCTCACCAGCAAGTCGCCCAAGCAAAAGGCCGGACTCGGCCAGGCGGCGCTGGTTCATCCCCATAACGAGCCGAACATTCGGCGCCTCTTGCCGTACGGCTAGTCGAAGACAGGAGCGGAAGCCATGCCTAGGGCAAAACGTGGCACGAAGGCGCGTCATCGGCGCAAGAAGGTTCTCAAGATCGCGAAGGGCTACGTCGGTGGTCGGCGCAAAACCTACCGCCAGGCGCGCGAGACCGTCGAAAAGGGTCTCACCTACGCCTACCGCGATCGGCGCGTGAAGAAGCGCGAGTTCCGTAATCTTTGGATCGTCCGTATCAATGCGGCCGCGCGTCTGCACGGCCTCAGCTACAGCGACTTCATCCACGGGCTGAAGCGCGGTGGCGTCGACGTCGACCGCAAGATGCTCGCCGACGTCGCCTTCCAGGATCCCACCGGCTTTCAGCACTTCGCCGAGGTCGCCAAGGCCAACCTCGCCGCCTGATCTCATCCGGCGGGGCGCTCTCGCCCGCGCACTTCCCGTACGCGGGCGGAGCGGTCCGCCCGCCTCCCGGGAAGCCCATGCGCGCTCGCCTCGAATCCCTTCACCAAACCGCACTCGCCGAGCTCGACCACCTCACCTCCGAGGCCGAGGTCGAGGCTCTGCGCGTGCGCCTGCTCGGCCGTAAGGGCGAGCTCACCCTGCTCGTGCGCTCGTTGCGCGAGGTCGACCCCGTCGATCGGCCCGCCGTCGGTGCCGAGATCAATCGCGTCAAAGACGACCTCGAAGCCCGCATCGGCGACGCGCTGACGCGCTTGCTGCGCGCCGAACGCGACCGCCGCATCGCGTCCGAACGGGTCGACGTCACCGCCCCCGGCCGCCGCCGGCGCAGCGGTCACCTGCACCCTCTGCTGCAGATGCTCGACGAGGTCGTCGACGTCTTCGTCTCCCTCGGCTTCGCGGTAGCGGAAGGGCCCGACGTCGAAGACGAGTACTACAACTTCACCGCCCTCAACATTCCGCCCGATCATCCGGCGCGGGACATGCAAGACACCTTCTTCGTCGCCGAATCGAAGGTGCTGCGCACCCACACCTCACCGGTGCAGGTGCACGTGATGCAGGCGCAGCAGCCGCCCGTCCGCGTCATCGTTCCCGGTTCGGTGTACCGCCGCGACAGCGACACGACGCACTCGCCGATGTTCCACCAAGTCGAAGGCTTGATGGTCGATCGCCACATCACCTTCGGCGACCTGAAGGGCGTACTCGAACTCGCCATGCGCCGCATCTTCGGCCCCGGCACCAAGGTCCGCTTCCGCGCCTCGTTCTTCCCGTTCACCGAGCCGAGCGCCGAAGTCGACATCGGCTGTGTCATGTGCCGCGGCGAGGACCGGGCCTGCCGGATGTGCAAGGGCACGGGCTGGCTGGAGATTCTCGGTTCGGGGTTGGTCGACCCCAACGTATTCGCCGCCGTCGGCTACGACCCCGAGGTCTACTCCGGCTTCGCCTTCGGCTTGGGCATCGAACGCATCACCATGCTGAAGCACCGCATCGGCGACATTCGTCTGCTGTACGGCAGCGACAGCCGTTTTCTCGAACAATTCTGACCGCACGCCGGGGAAGCGAATCGTTCCCGGCCAGTCGTGACCACGAGGGCGCCGCGCGCATGAAGTGATGAAGTTCACCTGGAATTGGCTCAAGGAGTTCGTCGAAGTCGAAGGCTCGCCCGCCGAAGTCGGCGAGCGCTTGACCATGGCCGGCCTCGAGGTCGACGCCGTCGAGCCGCTCGGCCAAGGCCTAGCGGGGGTCGTCTGCGCTCACGTGACGCAGCTGGCGCCGCACCCGCAGTCGGACTCGTTGCGCGTCGTCGATCTCGCCGTCGGCGGAGCTACCGCACGCGTCGTCTGTGGCGCACCCAACGTCGCCGTCGGCCAACGCGTCGCCTTTGCTACGCCGGGGACCACGCTGCCGGGCGGGCAGGTCATCGGTGCTACCGAGATCCGCGGCGTCGCCTCGGCGGGCATGTTGTGTTCGGAGGCGGAACTCGGCGTCGGCGACGATGCCTCGGGGCTGATGGTGTTACCGCCGGATGCCGCCCTCGGTGCGCCGTTGGTGGAGGTCCTCGGACTCGACGACCTCGTGCTGGAGCTAGGCATCACGCCGAACCGCGGCGACTGCTTGAGCGTGCTCGGCATCGCCCGCGAGGTCGCCGCGCTCACCGGCGCGCGGCTGCGTCCGGTGGATCTGAACCTGGTGGAGAAGGGCGACGACATCGCCTCGATGGTGTCGATTCGCATCGACAGCGGCGACTTGTGCCATCGCTATGTCGGCCGTGTCGCCACCGGTGTGCGGCTGGCACCGTCGCCGTTTTGGATGCGGACGCGGTTGCGCGCGGTCGGCATCCGTCCGATCAACAATGTCGTCGACATCACCAACTACGTGCTCATCGAGCGTGGCCAACCGTTGCACGCGTTCGACCTCGACCGGCTGCCGGCCCCCGAGATCGTCGTGCAGCGTGCCGGTACCGTCGATGCGATGCGCACCCTCGACGGCGAGATGCGCCTGCTGGTTCCCGACGACTTGCTGATCACCAGCGGTGGCGAAGCCGTGGCGCTGGCTGGGGTCATGGGCGGCGGCGGATCGGAGGTGGTCGACGGGACGACGCGGTTGCTGATCGAGTCGGCCTGGTTCGACCCGAGCAGCGTGCGTCGCACCTCGAAGCGGACGGGATTGCGCAGCGAGTCGTCGTACCGTTTCGAGCGCCGCACCGATCCGCTCGGGGTCGAGCCGGCGGCGGACCGCGCGGCGCAGCTCCTGGTGCAATTGGCCGGGGCGACGATCGCACGCGGTCGCCGGGTTGCCGAAGCGCAGGCCTACGTGGCGCCGCGCATCCCGCTGCGCCTGCAACGGGTGGAGCACCTGCTCGGCGTGCCGTTGGCGAGTGCCGACGTGCAACAGCGCCTCGCCGCCTTCGCCATGGCGACCGAGGCCGTGGACGAGGCAAGCGTCAGCGTGACCCCGCCGTCGTACCGGGGCGACATCGAGCGTGAGGTCGACGTCATCGAAGAGTTGGCACGCTCGCTCGGTTACGAAAACATTCCGTCGACGTTGCCGCGTGCCGGCCTCGATGGGGCAGGGCATGGCGTGGCGGCACGTCGTCAGCGCGACTTGCGCCGCCATCTCGCGGGACTCGGTTTCGACGAGGCGGTGAGCCTGGCGTTCGTGGCGCCCGAGGCGAACGCGGTGTTTGCCGCGCTCGCCCCCGGCCGTGCGCCGGTGGAGATCCTCAACCCGCTGGTGCGGGAGGAATCGCAGATGCGGGTCAGCCTGCTGCCGAGTTTGCTGCAGGCGACGCGCTACAACCTCGACCGGGGGGCGGAGTCGTTTGCCGGCTTTTCGTTGAGCAAGGTGTTCTGGCGCGAGGGTGAACGCTTTGCCGAGGCGCGTCACTTGGGTTTGGTGGTGTGCTCGGCGCCGCGGGAATACGGGGTAGGGGTATCACGGCGAGCGTGGGAGTTTGCCGACGTGAAGGGTGTCGTCGAGAGTCTGCTCGAGCGGTTGCCGCTGGCGCCGCTGCGCTGGCGAGCAGAGAGCGACCAGCCGTCCTTTCATCCGGGACAGACGGCCCGCGTCTACGCAGGTGAGCAGGCACTTGGCATTGTCGGTGCGTTGCATCCCAGCATTGCCGAGGATCTTGGCGTGCGCTCCCCGTGTTGGGTCGTCGAACTTGACTTGGAACCGGGGCTCGACTATCAGCCGAACGCGACCTTATTCGAAGAACTTCCACGTTTTCCGGCGGTTGTGCGAGATTTGGCGCTGGTTGCGGAGGTCTCGTTCGAATCGGATCGCGTCGCAGGGTTCGTGCAGAATTGGGCGGGTTCGAAGGGCTGGATCGAGGGCGTCGTGTTGTTCGACCAGTACGTCGGCGCGCCGATTCCGGACGGAAAAAAGAGCTTGGCGTACTCGATTTCGTATCGAGCCCGCGAGCGGACTTTGACGGACGCTGAGGTCAACGAGGTCCATCAGGCGCTGGTTTCGGCAATCGAAGCGGCGTTGCCGGTCGAAATGCGGTGAACGGGGGCGTTCACGCAATCGACCGCGGACTTCGAGCGAGGTTCTTCTGCGGGGTTGTGGCGCGGGGCGGAGGGGGAGAACGGCCGGCCGCAGTGCTCCTGGGGTAAGGGGCGCAAGCACCGATCGGCAATCGGTGCCCGCAACAGGGAGGGCTCGCCGTGACGATGACCAAGGGAGACATCGTTGAGCGCGTCCACGACAAGATCGGCTTCTCCAAGTTGGAGGCGAGCGACGTCGTCGAAGCGGTCTTCGAAATCATCAAGGATTCGCTCGAGCGCGGGGACAAGGTGAAGATCTCCGGGTTCGGCAACTTCGTCGTCAACGAGAAGCGGCCGCGCAAAGGTCGCAACCCGCAGACCGGCGAGGACATCGTCATCACCGGTCGTCGCGTCCTGACGTTCAAGGCGAGCCAGATCCTCAAGCGCAGCATGAACGCCGAAGACGACGGCGGCGAGTGAGGCAGCACATGGCAGCCAAGGCGATGGCGAAGGCCGCAGTCAAGGCCGTACCGACGCCGCAGAGCGAGCGTCCCGAGCGCATCTACTATAAAATCGGTGAAGTCGCGGAACTCATCGGCGTCAAGCCGCACGTCCTGCGCTACTGGGAGACCGAGTTCAGCGCTCTCAAGCCGGCCAAGAGCAAGTCGCAGCAGCGTCTGTACCGCGGACGCGACCTGGAGATTCTGTCGCAGATCAAGCATCTCCTGTATGCCGAGCGCATGACGATCGAGGGCGCCCGCAAACGCCTGCGCGAGGTGCTCAAGGTGGACAGCCGCCAAGCCGAGTTGCCGCTCGACGAGCGGCGCTACCGCAGTGCTCTGGTGCGCATCAAGAAAGAACTCGAATCGATCCACAAACTGCTCGCCTGAACCGTTCCGAAGCGTACGCCCGACGGCAGCGGCCGCGCGAATCCGTACAGCGGCGCGCCGGCGTTCCCCTGGTGGGTACGCGAGCTCGGTGGCACGTCCGTTGCTCCCGAGGGAGAGCATGTCCAATTCTTCCGGGCGTCGCCCACTGCGATCGATCCGAACCGCGGCCACCGTGCGCACCAGCGACGTCACCGTCGCGGCCCTGCGTACGTTGATGACAGGCTACCAACTTTGGGGTGAACGCAACGCCTGCGACACCGACGAGCTCTCGGCCATGTTCCATATCGGCTCCTCCGACCTCGTCGATTGCCTGCGCGCCGTGGCGCGTGAGGGTTGGGTTCTGATCGACGACGACCATGGCACCGTGTCGCTCACCGACGTGGGAGCGCGCGCGCTTGCCGTGCGTCCAGGCGGTCTCGATTCTTGATCCGCCTTCGGTTGTGTTCCGCGGCGAGAACTGGCAGACAGTGGCGCTCGCCGCTCGGACATTCGGGGCGTGGCGCAGCCTGGTAGCGCACTCGCTTGGGGTGCGAGGGGTCGTGGGTTCAAATCCCGCCGCCCCGACTCGTCCGATTCGGTGCAACGCGCGTCATCGCGCGTTGCCTCCTTTGGGAGTTGTGGTAACTTCCCGCCGTGGCGATCCTTTTGAGCAACGACGATGGGGTTACTGCCAACGGTCTGCAGGCCCTGCGCGCGGCGCTCAGCCTGCTCGACGAAGTATGGGTCGTCGCGCCCGATCGCGACCAGAGCGGCGTCAGCCACTCGGTAACCCTGCAACGTCCGCTGCGCATCGACGAAGTCGGCGAACGCATCTTCGCCGTCGACGGCACGCCGACCGACTGCGTCAATCTCGCCATCAACGGCATCCTGCCGGTGCGGCCGCGGTTGGTCGTCTCCGGCATCAACCACGGCGCCAACCTCGGCGACGACGTCACCTACTCGGGCACCGTGTCCGCCGCCATGGAGGCGACGTTGCTCGGTGTGCCCGCCCTCGCGGTGTCTCTCGTCATGCGCCAGCGCACCGCCGACTTCACCGTCGCGGCCCGCTTCGCGCGCGCCCTCGCGGAGAGGGTGCTCGCCGAACCCTTGCCGCGTGACACGCTCCTCAACGTCAACGTGCCGGCTTTGCCCGAGGCGGACATTCGCGGATTCGAGCTGACGCGCCAAGGCAAACGTCGCTACGGTGATGCGGTGGTCGAGAAGGTCGATCCGCGCGGGCGCAAGTACTATTGGATCGGCGGCGAGCAGCTCGATTTCGTCGACGCGCAAGGCACGGATTTCGATACGGTGCAGAGCGGGCGTATCTCGATCACGCCACTGCACCTCGATCTCACCAATTATGAGTCGCTGCAGGCGCTCGCGGGCATGGAGGTCGACTGGCGATGAGACCCTCGCCGCCGCGGCGTGCCGGCTGGAGCGTCGTCGTCGCCGTGATCTGTCTCGGTGCCGCCGTGGCGAGCACCGGGTGCAGTAGTAAGCAGCCGGTGCTGCGCCGACCGCATCCTTTTCTGCCGTCGTCGTCGCGATGGCACACCGTCGAAGACGGCGAGAGTCTGTACTCGATCGGTCAGCGCTACGGCATCGCCTACCAGCGAATCGCGCGCGCCAACGGCATTGCCGATCCGTCGCGCATTTTCGTCGGACAACGACTCGCCATTCCCGTGCGGCGTGTCGTCGCCGAACCCGCCGCCCGCGCCCAGGCGGACGCTTCATCCACGCCCGTATCGGCGGGCGCGCTCGCGTGGCCGGTGGTCGGCGGCAAGCTCAGCTCGAAATTCGGCCCGCGCGGCGCCAGCTTTCACGAAGGTGTCGACATCAGCGCCCCGGTCGGTACGCCGGTGCGCGCCGCAGAGCGCGGTACCGTCATCTTCAGCGGCCAGATGCGCGGCTATGGCAACATGGTCGTCATCCATCATCCCGACGACCGGCTGACCGTCTACGCTCACAATCACAGCAACTGGGTGCGCGAGGGAGATCGGGTGCGTCGCGGCCAGAACGTCGCGGCGGTCGGTCAAACCGGACGCACCACCGGACCGAATCTCCACTTCGAGGTGTGGGTCGGCGACGACCTCGTCGACCCGGTGCGCCACCTCGGTCGACCGCCATCGCTCGTCGCCGACGCGCGGGACGGCTCGTCCGCTTCCCGTTGAAGGCACGACTCCATGCACGACATCGCCAAGTACATCCGAGAAATCCCCGACTTCCCGAAGCCGGGCATCCTGTTTCGGGACATTACTCCGCTTCTCGGCAGCGGACCGGCCTTTCGCAACGTGGTCGACCGTCTGGCGGACGAGTTCCGCGGGCAAGTCGACGCCGTCCTCGGCATCGAGTCGCGTGGCTTCATCTTCGGGGCGCCGGTCGCATATGCGTTGGGCTGCGGTCTGGCGTTGGTGCGCAAGCCGGGCAAGCTGCCACATCTGACGTTCACCGCGGAATACGCACTCGAGTACGGCCATGACGCGCTGCAGATCCACCAAGATGCCCTCGGCCAACCGAGCCGCGTCTTGCTCGTCGACGACCTTCTCGCGACCGGCGGCACGGCCGCGGCCGCGGTAAGCCTGATCGAACGCCTCGGCGCAACGGTCGCCGGCTGTGCCTTCATCATCGAATTGTCGGCGCTCGGCGGGCGTGCGCGCTTGGCGCCGCATCGCGTCGTCTCGTTGCTCGATTATCCGGACTGAGGCGGGCGTTTTTGCTTTCTCCCTCACTGCGCGCCGTGCTATCGACACCTGCCAACGTGAGGCAAGTGTAGTGGAACGCGGATCTCAGGATGTCGGCTGACGACGAAGCTCCTCTCAGTTTTGATCCGGTTCTGTCGGACAAGATCGCCCGCCACGTGCGGGCGCGCTACCGCCGGTGCTGGACCAACGCAGCCTGCTCGGTGTCGCTTCTCGGCCGCAGCGCCAGCTATGTCGAGGGTTGGGTCGTGGTCAACCGCCATCATCCGATCGTCATCGAACACGGGTGGTGTGAAGTCGACGGGCGCGTCGTCGATCCCACCTACACGCCTTTCGTCAGCAATCTCGAACCGCCGCTGGGCTACTTCGGTGGGCTGCGGTTCACCGCGCGCGAAGCTGAGGCCAACCTCGAACGAGGGCGGCTGCCGATCGCCTGGATGCGCAACGACGTCAGCTACGCCCGCGCCTTCGATCGTGCGTGGTACGAATCCGGCCGCCGCCTGCGCCACGAACCGATGCCGCGGACCAGGGTGGTGCACGTCCGTCGCGAGCCGGCCGATGTCTTCATCGGGCGACCGTCGCAGTGGGCCAATCCCTACCACATCGGTGTCGACGGAACGCGTGATCAAGTGGCGATGAAGTACCGCGAGTGGGTGATCCGCCAGCCGCGGCTGTTGCGGGAAATCCGCGGGCTACGCGGCAAGGCTCTCGGTTGCGCCTGTTCGCCGTTGGTTTGCCACGGCGACGTGCTCGCGGCCCTGGCAGATTACGGCTGCGACGTCTTGGAAACGTCCGTCGACGAAAGCCGCGGCGTAGCCGAAGGCCCGGGCGCCCCGCTCTGAGCCCCGCGCCTCTTCACCACTGCAGCAGAGGGGGAAAGAACTCCTCCACCAGGTCGCGATAAAAGCGGCGCAGCTTCGCCGCATCCGGTCGCTCTTCGCCCTTCGAGTAGAGGTCGTATGGATTGAATACGCGCACCCAGCGCATCATCAGCCGATCAGTCTCGTCCATCAGCCACCCGTAGCTGCCTTCACGGTGCGCCGCGTAGAAGGAGTGGTAGCGAATGATATACGCCGCCTCGGCCGGTACGTAGGGTTTGACCACGTGATAGAGGTACTCGTCGTGCCCCCACGACATGTGCACGGCGTCGAGACCGCACCCCTCGCTATAGATGCCGCAGCGACTGGCGTAGCGCGCATCGCCGCTGTCGGGGTTCTCGGCGAAGAACTCGGGGTAGACGATCGTTTCAGCGAAGGCGCAGCCGACCGGAAAGGTGTCGCCGACCACGGCCCACTGCGGCTCGCCGTGCAAAGCGAGCACCTTGCCGAGGTCGTGGATCAAGCCGGTGAGGATCAACCAACGCGGTTGCTGGTCACGCCGTAGCGCTTCCGCAGTCTGTAGCGCGTGGTCGAGCTGGGACAGCTCGGTGTCGGGGTCGCTCTCGTCGACGATCTCGTCGAGCCGCTCGAACGCTTCCCACACACTCATGCGGCGCTTGTCGAGCGGCAGATACTCGCGCTTCTTGGCGAGGACGAAGTCGAGCGTCTGGCGGGTGTGATTGAGCCGGTAGAATTCTCGCACGCCGGCGCGCGCCTGTTCGGAATAGTCGCGGAACCCCGCCTTGCCCGCGGGAAGATCCGAGACCGATTCCACGATGGATTCGGTGTTCGTCGTTTCCAATGTCGCTATGCCCCAAGTAGCCGCGAGTCTCCCGCCGGCATCCCGCTTTTGCAAGCACCAAATCGCCGCGCGTTGCGGCGGCGTCCCCGCCTGGGTACGACAGGGACCGTGCCCACGACACTTCCCATCGATCCCTCGCTGCCAGAGATCGTCGCCACCCTGGGTCGACATGGCTGTGCCGTTCTGCAGGCACCGCCCGGGGCCGGCAAGACGACGCGTGTCCCCGCCGCCTTGCTCGATGCCTTGCCCGCCGGCGACATCGTCGTCCTCGAACCACGCCGCATCGCCGCACGCAGCGCCGCCGAGTTCGTCGCTCGCGAGCGTGGCTCGCGCGTCGGTGAAGAGGTCGGCTATCGCGTCCGCTTCGAGCGGCGCGGTGGCCCGAACACGCGTCTGTGGTTCGTCACCGAGGGACTGCTGACGCGCCAGCTGGCGGACGACCCATTTCTCGAAGGGGTCGCCGCGTTGGTGTTGGACGAGTTCCATGAGCGCCATCTGCATGGTGATCTCGCTCTGGCGGTCGCCCACGAACTGCGTCGCAGCGTGCGGCCCGAGCTGCAACTCCTGGTCATGTCGGCGACGCTGGACGCCGCGCCGATCGCAGCCCATCTCGATGGTTGCCCGGTCATCTCCGTTCCTGGGCGTCAGTTCCCGGTCGACGTGCACTACCAGGATCCGCGCGGTGTGCCGTTGGCCGGCGCGGTGAGCGCCGCGGTGCGTCGCGAGTTGGCCCAGTCGGCGAGCGGCGACGTGCTCGTCTTCTTACCCGGGCTCGGCGAGATTCGTCGGGTCGGCGACGCCTTGGCCGAGGCCGGCGCCGGCGGAGTCGACATTCTGCCGCTGCACGGCACGCTGCCTCTGGAGGCACAGCGACGGGTGCTCGAACCGGGTTCGCGCCGGCGCGTCGTGCTGGCGACCAACGTCGCCGAAACGGCGCTGACCATCCCGGGAGTGACGACGGTGATCGATTCCGGCTTGGCGCGTGTATCGCGTTACGATGCGCGTCACGGCATCAATCGATTGGCGTTGGCGCCCATCAGCCGGGCCTCGGCGGAACAACGGGCCGGTCGTGCCGGACGCCTGGGGCCGGGGCGCTGCGTGCGCCTGTGGTCGCAGGCGGAACACGCCGGTCGCCTGGAGCGCGAGATTCCCGAAATCCTCCGGCTCGACCTGGCCGAGTTGGTGTTGCAGCTGAGCCTGTGGGGGGCCTGCGACATCGACACCTTGCCGTGGCTCGACGCGCCGCCTCCGGCGGCTCTGCAGCGCGCGCGCCGCCTGTTGCGCGCCCTCGGTGCCCTCGATGCCGCGGGTACGATGAGCGACATCGGCCGCCGCATGGCGCGCTTCTCGACCGAGCCGCGGCTGGCGCGCATGTTGGTCGAGGCCGACCAACTCGGACAGCCCGAGGCGGGGGTACTGGTCGCCGCCATCGCTTCGGAGAAGGACTTGCTACTCGAGCGTCGCGGTTTCGGCGACGCCGTCGGGCGACCACGCTGGCACGGCCCGGGCAATGCACGTTCGGACCTGCTGGATCGTGCCGAACTGTTCGAGGAGGCGCGGCGGCGCGGCTTCGATGCCGGCACCTGTCAACGCCTCGGCATCGACCGCAAGACGGCCCAAGCCGTCGATCGCACCCGGCAGCAGTTGGCCCGTGCGGCGCGCATCGACGCGACTGCTGCGAATGAACTCGACGAAGAGGTGGTCCTACGGGCGGTGCTGGCTGGTTTTCCCGATCGTGTCGTACGTCGCCGCGAGGCCGGTTCAGCCCGCGGCGTCATGGTCGGCGGCGTCGGCGTGGTCCTCGATGGGAGTAGCGTCGTCACCGAGGACGAACTCTTCGTCGCCGTCGAGGTCGAGGGCGGTGAACGCCGGGCACGATCGGAGGCACGGGTGCGGTTGGCGAGCGCGGTGCAGCGGGAATGGCTTCGCCGGAGCACCCCGGGAAACTGGGTCGAGGCGCGCGTAGCCGCCTTCGACCCCGAGCGCGAGGCGGTGCTCGAGCGGCGCACCGCGAGTTATCTCGGCCTGGAGATCGACGCGAAGACGCAGGGCGGCGTCGAGCCTGCCGTCGCGGGTCCGTTGTTGGCGGCTGCCGCACGTCTCGATCCGAGACGTGCCTTGACCTTCGACTCGGCGACGGAAGCGCTGTTGGCACGGGTGGCATTCGCGCGGCGTCATCTCGTCGAGGCGGGTTTCCCCGAGCCCGATGCGTTGCTGGGTGAAGCGATCGACGCACTGGCCGCGACCCGGCGCAGTTTCGTCGAACTGCGACAGGCGGACTTGGCCAACGAGCTGCGCCGCGTGTTGCCGCACGGCTTGCGAGGGGTGTTGGCGCAGGAAGCTCCGGAGTCGTACGCCTTGCCGTCGGGCCGGCACGCGACGATCCATTATCGCGACGAACGGCCGCCGATCGTGCAAGCGCGGGTGCAGGAGTTGTTCGGCCTGACGCAGACGCCGCGGCTGGCGCGCGGCCGCGTGCCGTTGGTGATCGAGATTTTGTCGCCCGGTCAGCGCCCGGTGCAGATCACCGAGGACCTCGCCAGCTTTTGGCGCAACACGTATCCGGAAGTGCGCAAACAACTACGCGGCCGATATCCGCGGCACGACTGGCCGGAGGACCCGTACCAGGGGATCCCGACCCGGCGCGCCAAGGCGCGCCGGCCGGGATGAGGTTGGTTTACTTCAGTTCCTCGCGGCCGTAGCCGAGCAGGGTGCGGGCCATGATCAGGCGTTGGATTTCGCCCGTGCCCTCGTAGATGTCGGTGATGCGCACGTCGCGGAACCACTTCTCCAGCAGATGCTCGCGCGATACGCCCATCGGTCCGAGGATCTCGATGCAGCCTTGCGTGATCTCACGCACGGCGGCGCCGGCCTTGGCTTTGCACACCGACGACTCGAGGTTGTTCTCTTCTTTGTTGTCGGCGAGCCAAGCCGCGCGCAGGATCGATAGGCGAGCGGCCTCGAACTGCGCCTCGAGACGCAGGAACTTCTCGACCACACCCGACTGCGCCAGATTGCCGCGGCCGTACTCGATGGTGATGCCGCTTTGCTGCAAGTGCTCACGAGTGAAGTCGAGCGCCGCCTCCGCCATGCCCAGGCCGATGGCGGCGACGAACGGCCGCGTCATGTTGAAGGTCTTCATGACGCCGCGGAAGCCGCCCGAGCTGTCCTTGGGAATCGACTCGTCGAGTCCGAGGAGCTGGTCCTTCGGCACGCGACAGTCCTCGAAGATGTAGTGGGCGGTGTCGTCGGCGCGGATGCCGAGCTTCTTCTCCTTGCCGGCGACGATGAAGCCGGGCGTGCCCTTCAACACGAGGAACGACTTGATGCCGGCGCGTCCGGCGCTCTTGTCGACCGTCGCCCAGACGACGACGCCGTCGGCGCGACAACCCGTGGTGACGAAGATCTTCTGGCCGTTCAGCACCCATTCGTCGCCGTCCTTGACGGCGGTGGTGCTGACGCGCGACGGGTCCGAGCCGCAGCCCGGTTCGGTGATCGCCATGGCGAGAATGAGGTTGCCCCACTTCTGCTTCTGCTCTTCGGTGCCCGCGGCCATGAGGGCGGAGTTACCGAGGCCGCGCTCCTGGCGGCGCAGACGCACGGAGTAGTCGCCCCAGGTCTGTCCCATCGAAATGAGGATGCTGATGCAGTTGAGGCTGGAGTCTTCGGGCGAGCGCTTCGCCATCAAGTGGATGAAGCTCGGATGCGAATCGGCCTCGGGCAGCTTCTGGGGCGGGAATTCGTGTTCGTTCTCGTCGTAGAAACGAGCGTAATTGCGCGCAATCAGAGCCTCGCTCCGGACGGCGGCGAGGACCTTCTTGTCATTGTCGGAAAGTTCGAAATCGATCATCGGTACACCTCGATGCTGCTGCCGTTCAGACGCTGCCGAAGCCCTCGAGCACGCCGAGGGTGCGGGCGTTGCGGTACCACATCTCGACCGGATGCTCGCGGATGAAGCCGTGGCCGCCGAGCACTTGGACGCCGTTGTCGGCGACCCACATCATCTTTTCCGCCGTGAACAATCGCGCCAGGTGTGCGCTCTTGCTGGCGTCGATCCCTTGTTCCAATTGCGCCGCCGCCTTCCAGGTCATCCAGCGGGCGCATTCGATCTCCATGTGCATCTCCGCCAAGCGGAAGGCGATCGATTGCTTGCGCGCGATCGGCTCGTCGAAGGCGACACGGTCTTTCGCATAAGGCACGCAGTACTCGAGCACGGCGCGTCCGAGTCCGGTGAGGACGGCCGCGAGTGCGACGCGGCTGTGGGCGAAGATGCGAGCGACGTCGGCGCCTTGGTCGCCGCCGAGCCGGTCGGCCGCGGCGACGTGGACGCCGTCGAGCGTGAGGGTCGCGGTGGGTAGGCTCTTGAGGCCGAGGCTCTTTTCGCGGTCGCCGATGCTCAAGCCGGCTGCGTCGCGGCCGACGATGAAGGCGTCGACGCCGTCGCCGCTGCGGGCGACGACGAGGAAGTGGGCGGCGCGATCGGCCAGCGGCACGAAACTCTTGGCCCCGCGCAGCACGTAGCCGCCAGCGCCGCGCTCGGCGGTGGTGCGCAGTTGCGTCAGGTCGAAGGCTGCATGCGATTCGTTCACCGCGAGGGTAGCGCAGGCCTGGGCATCGGAGCAGAGCGGGGCAACGTACTTCTGCTGCTGTGCCGCCGTGCCCTGGTCGTGCACGGCGTAGGCGAAGGCCGACGACGCCGTCGCCGCGAGTGCCAACGCGGCGTCGCCGAAGGCCAGCTCTTCGAGAACGATGGCATTGGTCACGGGCGATCGCGTCGCGCCATAGCCGCCGAGCGTCTCCGGGAGTTGGGTCGGCAGGAGGCCGAGGTCCCAAGCCTGTGCCAAGAAGGCGTCGGACAGGGTCGCGGCCTCGTCGTGTTCGCGGGCGATCGGTCGCATCGCTTGCGCGGCGAAGGAGCGCATGGCGTCGCGCGCCGATTGCTGCTCATCGGTGAGGGAAAACGAAATCATGGGAACTCCTGACTGAGGCGTTCTGGCAATAGAGAGCGGCCGTAGCAGCGCTCCCAGCTTGATTCAACACTTGGCGACGGCTTTCCGGCCGGCCGCGAAGGCTCGACGCGACGGATCAGCCGGGGCGTTCGGGGCGCCAGCGCAAGCCCAAGTTGACGATGCGCTGGAGCAAGTCGAGATAGTCGAGTCCGGCGCGTTCCGCCGACTCGGCGAAGTCCTCGCCGTAGCCCAACTGAGGATTGGGGTTGGCCTCGATGACGTAGACGTTGCCGCGCCCGTCGATGCGCAGGTCGATGCGAGCGTAACCGCTGAGGCAGAGGGTGCGGTAGACGCGCTTGCAAAGGTGCTGGATGCGTTCGAGCACGGCCGCGGGTAAATCACGTGCTTCGTCGGTGCGAATGCCGTGACGTTCCTGGTAGGCGGCGTTCCACTTCACCCGTTCCGTGGCGATGCGCCAATCGGCGTCCATCTGGTCGAGGTGCAGTTCCCAGACGGGGAACACCTGCAGACGATCGTTGCCGATGACACCGACGTAGAATTCCCGTCCGTCGATGAAGCGTTCGACGATGGCGTCGGTGCCGACGGTGTCGTGGATGAACTGGACGCGCTCGACGAGTTTGTCGTCGGCGCTGACGACCGAGGCCTGCGAGATGCCTTGCGAGGCCTCCTTGGTGAGCGACTTGACGATGAGAGGATACTCGAGCCGCTTGGGTCGGCGCACCTTGCGCCCGCGCGGCATGACGGCGAATTCCGGCACGGGAATGCGGTGCGAGCTGAGCAACGCTTTCGACAGTGCCTTGTCGCGCGCCAGCATCAGACCGCGCGGATTGCAGCCGGTATAGGAGACGCGCAGCAATTCCAGGTAGCTGACGATGTTTTGGTCGAAGACGCCGACATCGTGGAAGTCTTCGAGCAGGTTGAAGACGACATTGGGGCGAAACTCCTCGACGGCGCGACGAATCACGCCCAAGTCCTCGCCGACACCGACGTCGAGGACGTCGTGTTCGAGCACGCGCAAGTTGGCGCTGACGTCGTATTCCATCTTCCACGGCACGTTGACGAGGTCGTACGTCGACACGTCGGAAGGCGGAACGAGCGTATCGTGCATCAAAGCCAGGACGCGGAGTTTCTTCGAAGCCATGCGGTGTTCGTTCCCCACTCCTCTGTACGAGCAAGGACGCCTCTGTCGCAAGTGCTTTGTCGATACCAGCGAGATTCTTCGTCGAGAATCTCTGCCGCACGTCGAGTGACGCGCGCTCGAACTATTTGCTTTCGAGGACCGTGACGCCGTTCCAATCGTCGCCCGGTGGATCGATCGCGAAGGTGCGGCATCGTTCCGCATACAATGCGGCGGGTGCATCGCCTTCGTTGGCCATGGCTTCGAACATCGCTTCCGCTTCGTCCCAGCGGCGTTGGCGATAGGCTCGCAAGGCTCGTTCGAAGTCGTCGGCACGGGCTTGCAGCCGGGCGCGATCGTCGGCGGCGCCGAGCACCTCGAACATGCGCACCGGTTCGTGGCGTCCCTTGACGCGCACGAGGTCGAGTTCGCGCGCGACGATGACGTCGCCGGCCGCCTGCACCGTGCTTTCGCTGGCGATGATGCGGGTGCCGTACATCTTGTTCGTGCCCTCGAGGCGCGAGCCGAGGTTGACGTTGTCGCCCATGACGGTCAGCGCCAAGTGCTGCGACGAGCCCATGTTGCCGAACACCATCGGTCCGGTGTTGAGGCCGCAGCCGATGTCGAGACGCGGCCAGCCGCGTTGTTGCCAGCCGCGGTTGAGCTCGTCGAGTTTCCGGGTCATGGCGATCGTCGCCAAACAGGCGCGACGCGCGTGATCGGGCTGGGCCAGCGGCGCGCCCCAGACGGCCATGACGGCGTCGCCAATGTACTTGTCGAGCATGCCGTCGTACTCGAAGATGATGTCGGTCATCGCCCCGAGGTATTGGTTCAGCAGCTCGACGAGTTCTTCCGGTGCCAGCTTCTCCGACATCGATGTGAAGCCGCGAATGTCGGAGAAGAAGACAGTGAGGTCGCGCTTCTCTCCCCCGAGTGCCAAGCGCTCGGGATGGGCACTGACCAGTTCGGCCATCGATGGGCTCAGGTAGAGTGCCAGGGCACGGCGTACCTTGCGCTTCTCACGTTCCTCGATGACGTATTGGAAGAGAACGATGCCCGTATAGGTCCCGACGATCGCCAGGATAGGATATACCAGGCTCAAGGGGAGCCCGTAGCGCACGAAGATGTGCTGGCTGCCGACCAAGTAGAGGGCCAAGGCAGCGATCGCGGCGATCGCGCCGCGGGCACCACGCAGACGGCTCAAGACGAAGCCGAGGAAGAGCGAAAAGAGAAGGATGGCGCCAATATCGACGGCGACGAGCCAGCGCGGTTGGCGAATGAAGTCGCCGCGCAGGATGTTGTCGATGACGTTGGCGTGGATCTCGACCCCGGGGAAGATCTCGGAGAAGGCGGTGACGCGAACGTCGGCGACGGCAGTGGCGGTGACGCCGATGAGCACGATCTTGCCCGCCAGCGCGTCGGGGGCAGCGCGGCCGTCGAGCACGTCGACGGCCGGGACGTGACGGAAGGTGTGACTCGGTCCGCGGTAGTTGATCAACAACTGCCCGTCTTCGGCGAGCGGGATCTGAACGCTGGCCAGCTGGGCGGCTTCGGCGCCAAACGGATTGAGCCGCAGGCGCAGCATGGGGTCGCCCAAGGCAGCGCGCAAGGTGGCGAGAGACAGTGGCTGGATGAAAGTGTCGCCGTAGCGGATGGCGAGGGGCAGGCGCCGCACGAAACCATCGCCATCGTCGGGGATCACGTTGAAGTATCCAAGGCCGTGCGCCGCGGTAGTCATCTTCGGGAGGCCGGCATGCGCTTGCTCGGCGTTGGGGATCTCCAAGACCCCGCGCCCGCCGTCCTTCCCCTGCACCAGATTGTAGGTGCTCACATGGGGGTCGACCTGAGTCGGTTGCCCCAGCCCCCGTTGTACGAAGTAACCGAGGACGACACGCTTGGCCCGGCGAATGCTCTCGACGAGGGCCTCGTCTTGCAGGCGTAGGGCCGCTTGCACGGTCTCCCACGCCTCGGGCGTAACGCCGTTCGGCTTGGCATTACGCCCCGAGCTCTCGTCGAAGGAAGAAGGCTCGGAGAAGGTGACGTCGACTCCGATGGCGAGCGGACGTTCGGCGGCGATGCGGTCGATGAGTTGGGCGAAGATCGTGCGGGGCCACGGCCAACGGCCGACGCGAGTGACGGAATCGTCGTCGACCGCGACGATGACGACTTCGTTCCCCGGGTCGATCCTTCCACGCTGCAACAGGCGAAAGTCCATCGCCCGGATGTCGCTCAGGTAGAAGAACTGTGAGTTGTTGAAGCGAACTACGGAAAGAGCGATCCCGATGAGCAGGGCGATGCGCAGCGGGGTGAAGATCCGGGCGAACATGCGACGTGCGACCTACGCGGAAGGGCTACAGCCGCAGTGCCAGTCCGAGGGACGTCTGCAGCTCGTTACGCTGATTGCCGGCAGCCGGCGTGTTGTCGTACTGGTCCGACAACGTGGCCTTCAAGGAGAGCAGGCTGACGATCGGCACGGTGAGGCCGATCTCCGATCGGATCAGGTAGTCGTCGGCCCAGTCCGTCACGGCCGGAAGATAATCGACGCGTCCGCCGAGAATGGCGCCATAGGGGAGAACCGTCTCCGCCTCGGCCCCGAACGAGGCTGCGACCGAACGGTTGGTGTCGCCGCCGAAGAAGCGCTCGTAGTTGTAGGCGGGGGCGGCTTCGAGCTGGAAGAACGACGTCTTGGTCTTCAAGAGACGCCAGCCGAGACCGGCTTTGGGCACGGTGCGGATGCTCAAGCGTTCGATTTCATCGTACTCGGCGTCGGCGCTGGCGATGAGGAGCAGGTGCTCGGTGAGGTCGTACTCGCCCTTCACCAGTCCACTCACCTCATTGTTGAGCGTGCTGCGGGAGCCTCCTTGTTGCTTCTGGGTGCCGAAGATGTAGCCGGTTTTGGCGAGAAAGCGCGACCCGGTCTTGCGGCGTTCGCTGACGAAGCCGAGGCTCGCGTTGGTCGTATCGGTGGTGGCGTCGGTGACGTTGAATCCGGCGTCGAACGCCGCGCTCCAGAAGCGCCAGCGCGCCCGCTGCCGGGCCCACTCGGAAATTTCACCATCGATGGCGCTGCCGATGTAGATGGTCGCAGGGTCGATGCGCGTGGCGCTCGCTCGATCCTCACCGACGAGTAGTTGGCCGTCTTCGATCCCGAGGATGCGACCGCTCGCTTCGTCCTCCTCGCCGTACAAAACCCAGAAGGGCACCTCGGTCTCGACCCGATCGATCTCGTCGTAGGCGACGGTGATCGTTCCCTCGCCGAGTTTGGTTTCGACGTCGACGCCGGAAGCCGAGAGGCTCGTGATGGTGGCGTCGAGCACGGTGCCGTCGACTTCGATGGTGTCAGCGCCGACAGGCATGGCCGCGAAGAGCGCGGTGAGCCCGAGAACTACCCTTGTATATGAGCTACGTCGCATGAATGCCTCCGCGTCGAATTGACGTCCGGCAGAAACCACAATCATCGGAGCGAGGAAAGCCCCGCGTGCGAACGGGCGCGACGCGTGCCGGGAAGACACGCATCGACTCGGTACCCGGATGACGCGGCTTGCATGGGTCCCGTCCGCCGGCATCGGTTGCCGCGGCGGGCTCGAGAAGAGGGTCCGACGTCAGCCCGCCCGCCTCACGGCACGATCGTATTGACGATCTTGCCGAGGCGGTCGACCTGGATCGTCACGACGTCGCCGGGTTGGAGATAGCTCTTGGATGCTTGCGCGGCGGCGATGTGGCGTTCGATGACGTGCCGTGCCACCGGCTCGCTCCAACCGCCGAGCAGCCAGTCGGCGATGCCCCAGGCGTAGTCGCTGGTGTGGATTCCCCGAAACACCGTACCTGCCGGCGTGCCGGCCAGGATCATCGTACGCGGTTCCAGGGTGCCGTATGCGCCCAGGGGTAAGCGTGCCGTGCCGCCCCAGTATTCCCAAGTCACGTCGCGCTGGTCGCGTGCCCGCCGCAGGATCTCGTCGAAATCCCACACCCACTGCGTCACCGGCGCGCGCTGCCGCTCGACCCCGTTGACCGCCAAGCGCAGCTCCAACGAGGCGACGAACCCCGCCAAGTCGCGCGGTACGACGAACAGATCCCCCACCGGCAGGTATCCCGGAGCGCTCTTGCCTGAGGTGAATCCCTTGCCCGATTCCGGGTTCGACGGGTCGATCTGTCGCAATAGCGTCGCCCTGTCGGTGACATCGTTACACAGGATGAGGCCACCGCTGGCCGACTCGCTTGGACCGATCGGCCGGATCGCCACCAGACAGAGTTCGACTTCGTAGTCGAGCAACGCTTGTCCCGCGGCGATCGATGCCTGGGCCGAGGTCGGCGCGACCATCTTGGGAAACAGAAACGGTCCGCCCTCGACCGTCGCTTCCTCGGCATGTTCGCGGTAGTTCGTGCCGACGGCGATGTGCGCCTCGGCGAGTCGCACCGGCACATCGAGAGCCGCCGCCTCCAGCGTCACCTCGTCCCCTCGCAGGCTCGCTTGGCGTACCCCGTCATAGCCGAGCCGCCCGAGCAGATCGATCGCGTCCTCGCCCGGTTGCATGACGGATGACAGATCGACCCCCCGCACCCGTCCGGCTCCGTAGGCGCGCACGGCGATCGTACGCGCGCCGCTGCGGGCGAAGGTCAGCGCCGCGTTGCTCGGGGCGATGTCGACCGTCGCGGGCGCATTGGCCCAGGCTGCGCTCGCCCACACGCCGATGATGGTCCACGCGATCCAGTTCATGCCGCCTCCCTTGCACACCACCGATGCCGAGTACACCCTCTGCCAGCGTCCGGCGCTGCCACGCCGCAAGGCTCAGGCTGAGGCATAGGAAGAATCCTAGTCTACCGGCCGTCTTGCGCCGGTTGGCCTTGCCGCGCTAGAGCCGTTCCCTCACACAGCCCTACCGTGGAAGGTGATCTCGATGTCGTCGACCCGACCGTCCGTACACTCGTCCCGCTTCGTCGCCCTAGCGCTCGGTTCCACCCTCTTGCTCGCCGCCGCGGGCTGTACCGACAACTCGAACGGATCGAGTGCGACGCCGACCGCCACCGCGAGTGCGACGCCGACCTCGACGCACTCCAGTACGCCGACGCGCTCGTCGACGCCGACCTCCACGGCCACGCTGCCGCCCACCGCACCACCGACGGCGACCTCGGTGCCGAGTGCGACGGCGACGGCGACGCTTCCGCCGACCCCGACCTTCTCCCCGACCCCGACCTTCACGACGACGCCGACGTCGACCGCGACGGCCACCGCCAGCGCGTCACCGACGCCGCGAGATCATCCGCCGCTCGAGATCGTGCAGCCGCCCGCCGGTACGCTCACGCTCGCGTCCGGCACTGCCGTCGTCGCCAATCTCAGCCCCGGCGCGGCCGTCGTCAGCCTCAGCGTCACCCTCGACGGTGTGCCTGTCGACGGTGTCAGCGTCGCCAGCGGCAGCGCCCAGGGCTTCATCGGGCCCTTCGCTCCCGGGCCGCATGTCCTCGAAATCACTGCGGACTACGGCGACGGCACACGCAGTGCCTCGGTCCGGTTCGATGCCGTAGCGCTCGAGAATCCCGACGAATGCGAAATCCTCAACGCGGTTTCGTGCCTGCTGCCCTATCCGTCGTCGCGTTTCTTGGTTCCTGCCGACACGCCGACCGGCCTGCGCTTGGAGTTCCCGGCGGTTGGGATGCCGAAGCAGCGGAACCGCGCCATGCCGGTCGAACCGTATCGCGTTTTCGATGGGTACAGCCCGACCACCGCCGCCACGATGCACTTCCCCGGCGGCGTCGATCTGGTCGCTTCGGACGCGGCGCGGCTCATGCCCGAGACGTCGTCGCAGAATCTTCGATCGCTCGACGAGGATAGTCCGACGATCCTGATCGACGCCGACACTGGCGAGCGGGTGCTGCATTGGCTCGAGAACGACGCCCGTCCGGCGCGCGACAACCTCCTCGAACGCGAACTGCTCTACCTGCACGCCTCGGCCAGCATGCGTCCCGGACACCGATATCTCGTCGCCATGCGCCATCTCGTCGCGCGCAACGGCGCGCCGGTGCAGCCCGAACCCGTCTTCGCTGCCTTGCGCGATGGCCGCAGCACCAGCATCGCCGCGGTCGAGGCGCGCCGCCCCAGCATGGAGGCCCTTTTCGACGAACTCGCCGAGCACGGGATCGAACGCGACGACCTGGTCCTCGCCTTCGACTTCACCGTCGCCAGCGACGCCTCCCTCACCGGTCAGATGCTGTCCATGCGCGACCAGGCCTTTGCCTGGCTCGCCGAGCGCGCCGGACAGCAGACCTTTACCGTCAGCCGCGTGCTCGAGAACGACTGCAGCGTTCCCGGGACGCGCATCTGGCGCCGCGTCGAGGGCACCTTCCGGGCGCCGTTGTTCTTGCAGGCCGATCCGCTGGCCAGGCCCGACATCGCCGCAACCTTCCGTCTCGGCAGCGACGGCATGCCGGTGGCCAGCGGAGAGACGACACCCCCGTTCACCATCGCCATGCCGTGCACGGTGCTCGATCCGGAGGCGCCGCCGGCTCCGCCGGTGATCCTCGGGCATGGTCTGTTCGGCGATGGGCGTGGCTTCGTCGCCGACTTGGCCGAAACCCAAGACATCGAGGACTTCAACTACATCGCCGCAGCGACCGACTGGACCGGTTTGGCGGCGCTCGATTCGGGTGGCGGCGACAACATTCCGACGAGCTTCGTCGGGCGTGTCGCGCTCGATCAGCCGCGCAACTTCCCGGCTTTGCCGGATCGCTTGCGCCAAGGACAGCTGCATACGCTGATGCTGGCGCGCATGGTCAAGCAGGCTGCCTTCAACCGCGACCCGGCGTTTCAGCGTCCCGACGGGACCGGCGTGTTGCCCGGCCCCGAGGTCGAACAGTTCTATTTCGGGGCCAGCCTGGGCGGCAACATGGGCTTGATGTTCGCGGCGCTGTCGCCCGATGTCACGAACGTTCACGTCGACGTCCCCGGCATCAATTTCTCGCTGATTCTGCCGCGTTCGATCGCTTTCATCGTCTTCGAGGCGGCGATCCGGCTGACCGGGGTGACCGATCCGATCGAGCAAGCCTTGCTGTTGCGTCTGACGCATGAGCTGTGGGCCCGGGGCGAGGCAGCCGGTTACGCAACACATGTCACCTCGAATCCTCTGCCCGGTACCAACGTGAAGAACGTGTTGATGGCCGCCGCCATCCACGACCAGCTGGTGGCCAATCAAGCGACCGAGTTGGCCGCACGGACGCTGGGTCTGCCGAGTCTCGTCGGTTCGGTGATGCCGAACCTGGCGGGCATTCCGGATCGCGAGGGGCCCTTGCCCAGCGCGTTGGTGTTCTACGATGCGGCGTCGTTCGACCCCAACGATCCGTTGCAGGCGCCGTTCATCCCGCCGCTGAGCAATCTGCCGCCGGTGGCCAACGGCTGCGATCCGCACCGCCGGCAAGCCTACATACCCGCGGCCATCGATCAGCTGTTCGAGTTCTTGCGTCCCGGAGGACAGGTGGCCAATTTCTGCGACGGCTTGTGTGACGCGAGTAGCGACTACGAACTGCCGTTCAACGGGCGCCGGCCGTGTAACCCGTTCGACTGAGATCAGCGGCGCGCCGGCACGCCGAGGAGGTCGAAGGCGACGATCGCGTCGAAGAAGTTCCTCGCCAGTCGGTCGCTCCCCGCGGCGGTGAAATGGCAGTCGTCGACCTGGAGAGCCGGGTCGCTGTCGGGGATGCGTTCGTCTTGGTCGAGGAACGGATGGTCGGTCTCCGCCGCGAAGCGTCGCAGCGCGGCGTTGATCGAGCGCGCTTGTGCCGAGGTCGGGTCGCGAAACTGAAACGTCGAGAACAGGATTGCAGCGCCGTGGCCGCGGGCGATCGCGGCGATCGCGTGCAGTGTCGGCAAGAGCCGCAGCGCCGCCGCATCGACGTCGCCGACCGAGGGGCCCAACGTATGTTGGCCGGCAACGAGGTCGTTGACGCCGCTGATCCGGTCGACCAACGTTGCGCCGAAGCGAGCGGCATACGAGCGTTGCAGGAGCGGCGGTAGGTTCCTCGCATAACCGCGCCATAACGAATCGGGGTCGAGATCAACGTAGTAGTGGCTGTAGTCCCAGCGGTACGAATGCGCCGTGAGCGGGCCGTAGTCGTTGTAGCCGTGGTAGACGATGACGAGGTCGGGTTGCAGATGCACGCCGATCAGGCCGAGCACGACGAGACTATAGATGGCCGAGCCGCCCTCGATGCCGAGATTGTAGACGCGCACGTTGCGCCGCGGAAAGTGTTCCTGCAGCAGTCGTTCCAGCCGTGCCGGCCACGTCTGCTCGTTCGACACGGCGATGTAATCCCAGGTGGTCGACTCGCCGAGGCAGACGACGACGAGGTCGTCGTGCTGCTTGCTTGAGGGGAAGGCGTGGGTGCGGAAGCCGTATTCGTTGGTGTCGACCCCGATGAAGCCGCCGACCTCGTTCATGTAGCGCCGGAAATGCTGGTTGGGCGAGCCGACGAAAGGCAGAAACGGATGGCTGGTCACCTGCAGCGTTTCGGGTGCTCCCGTCGGGTAGATCGCGGAGAAGTCATCCGGCGCGTACATGAGGCGAAGGCTCATCTCGATGGCGAGCAACGCCAGGAGCCCGCCGCCCAGGACGAGAACGGCGAGGGAGAAGAGGCTTCGTCGCGGCATCGCGGCAGTGTCTATGGTGCCGCGTCGGGTGGGTCAACGCGCGCCGAAGGTCATCACCGTCGGGGAGGCGAGCGCGATGGCGCGCCGCCCCGACGGTGGATGCGGGCATCATTCGTCGCAGCTGCCGTTGGCAACGTCGTCGTCGAACAGGTCGCAGTCGGCTGTCAGGTCGTCCGCTGCGGCGAGAGTTCGGCAGCTTCGGCAATGGACGCGCTGGGCGGCACAGTCGGCCAGGTTCGCGGCCGCGGCACACGTGCCGGGGAACGCGGTCGACGGGTCGACCCCAGCGCAGTGCTTGGCGACGGTCGTTTCTGCCACACCCCGCCATTTGGCGAGCTTGCCGTACGTTCCGTCCTTCACGTCGTCGAGGCAAAGGGCGAGGGATTCGCTCGTGCTGACGCTGCCGTCCTTGAGACCGGTGCGTTTGCAAAGCCGGAAGCCGACGAGGAAGGCCGTGGCCAACCTGTCGACGGCATGTAACGTCTGGCGTTGGCAGGTCGCGACGGCGAGGTCCGTCGCTTCGGCCGCCGCACTGGCGCCGAGATCGACTCCGAAAAGATCCGCGACGAGGGCACGCCGCTCGTCCGCTGCTGCCGCCGCGAGGGTAGCGGCACCCGTATAACCGAGCGTCGGTAGCGGGTGGGTGCACTTGCGTTGCTCGACGTTGCCCGCGCGGATGCGCGCTGCCGCCAGCTTGCCTTGCACATCGGCGGCGAGGCAGGCCTGTGGATCCGTGATGCTGCCGTCGGCTCCGCCCGCGAGGCAAGCGAGGTTGATGCGACCTTGGATGGCGGCGAGGCGAGCGACGGCGCCGTTCATCTCGTTGATGCATTTCTGCTGCGACTTGCTCTGGGCGCCGCCCGCGGCAAGCGTGGCGGTGGCCGTAGGGGTTGCTTGCTCGGTCGAGGTCGGGGCCTGCGTCGGCGTATCCGTCGGACCCGGCGTGGGTGTATCCGTCGGCGGCGGCGTCGGCGTGTCGGTGGGCGCAAGGGTTGGTGTATCCGTCGGCGGTGCGGTGGGCGTTTCGGTCGGCAGCGGCGTGGGCGTGTCGGTCGGCGGCACCAGCGCGGTGTAGGTCAACGTGATGTCCGTGCCGTCGCTGCTCCAGCCGAAGGCGGCCCCTGGGCGAGCACTGGCGAGGCTGGCGCCGAGCGAGTCGGGAGTCAGACTGATGGTGCCGACGTCGAAGGTACCGCTTCCCGAGGTGGCGGCGTCGATCACCTTCCAGCTGTGATTGGTCGACCAGAAGCCGTCGTTCCAATCCACGGTCGAGCCCGCCCCATTGAAGACGAGAGTCGCGGTCACGCCGGTCGATACGGTCACCGCGCCGGCGCTGAGGTCGATTGCGTCGTAACTCGTCCCGCGGAGCGCCAGTGCGTCGTCGTTGGCGACGAGTTCCCAGATCAAGTGCGCGGCACTGGCGTACGTCAGTGCGCCTGCAAAGCTCTGCGTACCGACGCCGAGGCCGGGGGCATGAGTGCCCGAGATCGTCGTTGCGCCGCCGACCGTGCCGGTGCCGGAAAGAGTGGCGCCGGCGGCGACGGACACGTCTCCTGTAGCTGCGGTCTGGTTGCCGTTGATGGTCAGCGTTCCGGCGCTCACGCTCGTAGTGCCGGTGTAGAGATTGGTGCCGGAGACGACGAGGGTGCCGGCGCCGCTCTTCACCACGCCGCCGCCGCCGGCCATCACCTGCGCGATGGTCGTAGTGCCGCTGGTGATGTCGAACGTCTTGAAGTTCGGACTGCCGAGCATGACGCGGTCCGAGGTGATGCTGGACGTGCCGCCGTATACCTGGTCGGCAACGTAGAAGGCGCCGTCGGTGGTGACGTCGATCCCCGAGTACCCTTCCATCGTACCGCGGGTGAGGCCGGTCGAGAGGTTGCGGATGAACGTGAGGTCAGCAGGGTCCATCTGCGCCACGCTGGAACTCGCGGCGTTGTAGGATGTCACGTAGAGGCTGCCGCCGTGCAGGGTCACATCCATCGGTCGAGTCACGGACGTCGACGTGTGGGTGACGCTGGGCGACATGCCGGCGGAGACGCGAAACACCTGATGGGAGTCGCGTGCGACGACGTAGAGGACGCCGCTGGCGTCGACGTGCAGGCCGCGTAGTACGGCAGAGCCAAAGGCGGACAGAATGCCGCCGGTCGCCCACGTCGTGTCGAGGGTGGGCGTGGCCGGAGTCGTGACATCGTACCGGCGCACGGTCGATGCGCTCGTCAGGTAGGCGTAATAGGTGGCGCCGCTCTTGAAGACGGCCACACCGCGGTTAGCCGTCGATCCGGTCGAGGCACTACCGACGAGGGAGGATGTGTCGGCGCTGAAGATGGCTAGGCTGGTCGTCGAATTGCCACGAGCGGTGTAGACGTAGCCACGGTCATCGGTGTCGACGGATTCGAAGGTGACGGCCCCCGGGGTGGTCGTCGACATGACGCTGCCGGTCTCGGCATCGATCCGTCGCAGGGCGCTCGTGCTGCTGCCCTGGATGAAGCCGAGGTAGGCCGTCGTTTCGTCTTCGGCGATCGCCAACCCGCGCAGGCTTCGTGTCGTGGTGGCACCAACCGAATCGTACAGTGTGTACCAGAGGTAGGGCGTTTGCGCCTCGGCGAGGCTGGCGACGAGGAGCAGGGCGAGGCCGGCGATCGCCTGCCCGGTCCTCACCCGATCCTGCGTGCGCCGTGTGGCCACGATGGTGGTCGATCTGCTCGCGCTGGTCATTGGGATTCCCCTTTCCCCGGCGTTTCGAACGCCGCAGTTTCCACTGCCCCGGCGCCAATAAACGACTACGTCTCACTCACATCAATGGTGTAGTATCCCTTCATGGTGGGTGTTTTCGCGGCGCGTCGGAGCGCGAGCGGAGGGATCGTCCTCGACGATGAGCGAAACTCCTCGGAAGCCTGCCGCAGGTCGGGGAATCGTCGCGATGGACGAGTGGATGATGAGGAAGTTTCAGCGAAAAAGATCGAGGGCGCGGGGCCGTACGAGGTCCGCGCCTCGACCGGCGCCGGTGGCAACGGCGTAGCCGCGGATCAGCGCCACTGGGACGCTGGCCCCCTTGCCCATGACGAGACCGGCGGCGGCCGCCAGTGCATCGGCTTCGGCGACGACGGTGTGGTGCAGCGGCTTGCCGTTGCGGTCGTGCGTGCCGCGCAGGTCCAGCAGGCCCGCCATGCCGGCGATGCCGAGGGCGACGTCGAGCAGGCCCTCGCGGAACGGTCGGCCAAAGGTGTCACTGACGATGACGGCCACGTCGGCGCCGGTGCGCTCATGTATCCCGGCACGGATGCGCTGGGCGGAAGCGTCGGGATCGTCGGGGAGTAGGATGACCGCGTCGGCGTCGTCGCAGTTCGATTCGTCGACGCCGGCGTTGGCGCAGACCCAACCTGGGCCGGTCTCGACGATGAGGCGGCCATTGTCCATCTTCACCACGCGGTTGGTCTGGCCCAGGATGACTTCGATCGCCCGCGCATCCTTGCCCTCGGTTTGGGCGGCGAGGTGCTCGGCGAAGCGCGATGGCGTGACGTCGGCGAGGCGGACGACACGTCCTTCGGCCTTGGAGACGATCTTCTGGCAGACCACCAGCACGTCGCCCTGGCGCAACCCCAACGGCGCCGCGGCAGTGCAGATCAGCTGCGCCAGGTCGTCGCCGGCGCGGACCGTCGGCATCCCCTCGACAGGGTGGATTGCGATCGGCATGGGTCAGGACTCGAGGCAGCCGAGCACCGACTGGGCCAGCCGCGTCGCCTTGGCAGGCGTCGTCATGAGCGTGTCGACGACCAACGGGCGCATGCCGAGGTCGGCGATACGCGGGGCGACGGCGGCATCGCGTTCGTCGAGCACGAAGGTGTCGGCCAAGCCGACGTAGAGGCGGGCGACGCCGACGGGCGAGACCTCGTGGCCGAGCCCACGCAGCATGCGGTCGAGCGGTCCCTTCACCGGTGCGCCGGCGACGAGGGGAGAAATCGCCACGGTGCGCCGGCGGGCCGCGGCGAGCGCCTCCCGCACTCCGGGCAAGGCGACGATCGGGCCGATGCTGACGAACGGATTGCTCGGCGGTAGGATCACCAAGGCGGCGCGACGCAAGGCCGTCAGCACACCCGCCGCCGGCTTGGCGGTGCCGATCCCGCGCAGGCGAATGGCGCGGACGTCGCCCTCGCCGTGGTCGCGCACGAGGTACTGCTGGAAGGCGAGGGTGCCGCCTCCCGCCACTTGGATCACGGTGCGGACGCGGTCGTTCGACATCGGTACGACCCGTGCCTCGACCCCCAGGCGGTCGGCGATGGCGGCGGTGACTTGGGCCAGCGTGCGGCCGCGGCGCAGTTCGTCGGTGCGGAAGATGTGCGTCGCCAGGTCGCGGTCGCCCAGCCGGAACCAGGTTTCGGGGTAATACGACGCCAGCGACTCGAGGCAGGCGAAGGTATCGCCGCGCCGCCCCCAACCCTGCCGCGCGTCGGCTAGGCCGGCGAGGGTGTAGAGGATGGTGTCGACGTCGGGCGAGACGTGCAGGCCGTGGAAGACGTCGTCGTCGGCAGTGTTGACGACGACGGTCAGACGCGCCGGTTCAAGCAGGGGCTGCAGCCCCCGCAGGAAGCGCGCTGCCCCGACCCCGCCAGCCAGCACCGTCACCGGCGCTGCCGCCGAGGAGTTGGCTGTAGGTCGTGTTGCGTTCCGCCGGGACGCGTCCCATTTGCTGGATGAGCTCACGCATCGTCTCCACGGGCAGATACTCGCCGGCGTCGGCGCCGGCCGATTTCGAGATCTGCTCTTCCATGAGGGTGCCGCCGAAGTCGTTGCAGCCGGCAGCGAGGGAGAGCTTCGCCAGCTCGAGTCCGAGTTTGACCCACGAGGTTTGTAGGTTGTCGATCAGCCCGCGCAGCATGAGCCGCGCCAAGGCGTAGAGCCGCAGGTCGACGATGCCCTTGGGCGGGGGCTCGCCGACGAGGCCTTTGCGGTACAGTTCGGTGTTGGTGTGGATGAAGCGCAGCGGCACGAACTCGGTGAAGCCGCCGGTGCGCTTCTGGATGTCGCGCAGCAGATCGATGTGGCGCACGATGTGTTCGGGCGTCTCGATGTGGCCGTACATCAGGGTCGAACTCGAGCGCAGCCCAACCTCGTGCGCCGTGCTGACGATTTCCACCCACGACTGCACGTCGACTTTCTTGTGGCTGAGGATCTCGCGCACGTCGTCGTCGAGGATCTCGGCGGCGGTGCCCGGGATGGTGCCGAGGCCGGCTTCCTTGAGCATCGTCAGATACTCGCGGTACGGCATGCCGGCGCGGCGGCTGCCGTAGAAGATCTCCATCGGCGAGAAGGCGTGGATGTGCAGCTTGGGGAAGCGCGACTTTATCGCCACCAGCAGGTCGCGGTAGCCGGTCGACGGCATTTCGGCATTGATGCCGCCCTGCATGCAGACCTCGCTGGCGCCGTTGTCGATGGCTTCTTGGACCTTGGCGAGCAGCTCTTCCGGCGAGTCGGTGCGGGCGTCTTCGTCCTTGCGATGGCGGGCGAAGGCGCAGAACTGGCAGCCGACGAAGCAGATGTTGGTGAAGTTGATGTTGCGGTTGACGACGTAGGTCACCACCGGGCCGACATCGACGGCGCGCACGTGATCGGCGGTGCGGATGAGGGCGCGCAGGTCGTCGCCCTCGCAGCGCAGCAGGCGCAGCCCATCTTCTTGGCTCAGCTCGCGGCCCTCGAGGCTGCGTTCGAGGATGGCGGCACAGTCGGCTTGGGCGCGGGCGATGGCGCGCTCGACGGGCAGGCTGGCGTCGACGAGCTCGTACAGGTGGCTCATGGACATCGGGTGATTCCTTTCCGTGCGGCGCAAGCCTCGATCGCCGGCAACAGGCGGGCGTCGAGGAATTCCGGGCGATCGAGATACTCGGCGTAAATGGGTAGCCGTGGACGCAAGGTAAAGCCAGCCTCGCGGCATGTCGCGGCCAAAGCGTCGAGGTGCGGCCACGGGGCTTCCGGGTTGACGTAGTCCGGCGTCAACGGCGAGATGCCGCCCCAATCGTTGATGCCGCTGTCGAGCAGTAGGCGGTGGTCGCGCGGGCTCAAGTTGGGCGGCGCCTGCACGTTCATCGTCGGCATCAGCAGGCGGGCGACGGCGATGGCGCGCGCCAACTCGACGGCTTCCGGCTCGGGGCTGCCGGACATACGGGTCGACGGCTTGGCGCGGAAGTTCTGCACGATGATCTCTTGGATGTGGCCGTGGCGCGCGTGCACGTCGCGGATCGCCACCAAGCTGTCGACGCGTTCGGCGAGGGTTTCGCCGATGCCGAGCAGGATGCCGGTGGTGAACGGAATGCCGAGTTCGCCGGCTTGCTCGATCATCCGCAGGCGCACCAGCGGGTCTTTGTCGGGGGCGTAGTAGTGGGCGTTGTCCTTGCCGCGCAGGCGCGGGCTGACGTTTTCGAGCATCAGACCGAGCGACACGTTGGTCGGCCGCAGCAGGCGCATTTCGTCGGCCGTCAGCACGCCGGCATTGGTGTGTGGCAACAAGCCCGCGTCGAGCGCGATCTCGCAGCAGCGCGCCACGTAGTCGATGGTCGAACTTGCGCCGAGCAGCGAGAGGGTGGTGCGGTAGGAACGGAACGCCTTTTCCGGCTTGTCGCCGAGACACATCAGCGCTTCGACGCAGCCGACCTCGAAGCCGCCGCGACTGGCGGCGTGCACCTCTTCCGGCAGCATCGTCCAGGCGTTGGCGTCCTCGGGATCGGCGCGGAAGGTGCAGTACGAGCAGCGGTCACGGCAGAGGTTGGTGATCGGCAGGAAGACCTTCGGCGAGAAGGTGACGACGGTGCCTTTGTGGCGCGTGCGCAGGTGGCCGGCGACGGCGAGCAGGGCAGCGGTGGTGTACGGATCGTCGGCGGCGATGAGGGCGTGTGCCGCATCGGCGTCGATGGGGTAGCCGTCGAGGGCTCGGTCGAGCGGTCGGCGAAGTTCCGGCTCCAGATGGGTGAGCGATGCCGGGGCGCTCGCCGCTGCGGTCCAGTCAGACATGCAGTCGCGGAATTCTTGAGATGCGTCGTCTCTAGTGGAGGGGTCCCGGCCAGTCAAGGCGCCCAGACGGACGGGTCAGGTGTGGAGGACCCGACGACGATGTCCGCCGCGCGGTGGAAAATGGTTGGTCATGCGGGTCTGGGTACCCAATTCCCCCGCATGGCTGGGTGGTGGCGATGCTTCAGGGAGCATGGAAGGGCCGCTCGCGCTCGGCGCGGCGACCGTCGCGAGCCTCCAGTTCGACCCGACGTCGCGGGCCTCCAATACGATCCCGGGGGGCTGGCAGCTTCGCCACGCCGGTCTACACACGAATCTCGCCGCCGCGGATAGCGGCCCGTTCGTGTTCGAGGCCGGGACGCCGGTGACCGAAAACATCTGCAACATCGCGTTCGAGGGCGGGATTCCCAACGGCAGCCCGCACCCACCTTGCGGCGCGGCACTCATGCCGAACAGCACCTGCGGCGGGTTCATGACCTTCACGGCAAGCGGTCCGCAGGCGGATACGAAGGTGACTCTGAACGTCACCGCCAACCCAGGCGGCACCTCGAGCTTCACCGCCATCTTCGACTAGGACGGGTGGCTCGCCGGGTCGCCGACGCCAGCAGCGAGGGCGAGTGGCTCGCGCCGCGAGGGGCGGTCAGTCGAGAAGGGCCGGCCGGAGGTCGAAGCGGCGGCGGATTCGCAGGGCGAGCAAACCGTCCTCGGCGCGGTTTTCGACGAGGAACTTCTCGACGCGGGGCAGTTCGGCGGGGTCGAAGATGCGGGTCGACGCGTCGAGGATGCGGCGCAGCACCGCTTCCGGCATCGGGGCGACGCTGACCTCGGGGTCGGCGGCGTCGTCGAAGGCGATTTCGAGGGCATCGGCGTCGACCTCGACGAGGGTATCGTGCACGGCACTGAGCAACTGCTCCACCTTGGCCGGCCGCAGGTGATCGGGGTGAAACTCGATGTCGAGCGCCCGGCGCACGTCGCGTTCGTCGATTTCCACGGCGGCCGGCGCCGCGCCGATCTCGCCCGGGCCGAAAGCGTACTGGCGTGGCGCGTCGATCGAGTCGCGCCACGCGCGCGCCAGGAAGGTCGTGTCGCCGTCGCTGACGGCAAAGGCGAAGCCCGCCATGGGATCGCCAAAACGTAGGCCGGCAACCGGTCCCCCCACCTCGGCACGCAGTTCCGCCAAGCAGTGCCCGGCGTGCTGTGCGAGGAAGCTGTACCAGTCGTCGCAATGAGCGGCGACGAGTTCCGGCGGCGCGCCGGCCTCGGGCAAGACCACCGGTGTCATGTGACCGCAGTCGCGGCAGCCCCAGTAGCGTCGGAACATGCCAAGCCTCAGTGCACCGAGGTGTGCGGCTCCGGCTGCAGCGGTAGCCACACCGTGGCGCAGGTGCCCTCGCCGAGCCGGCTGCTGAGTTCGATGCGGCCGCCGAGGATTTCGAGCAAACGCGTGGCGACCCGAAAGCCCAGCCCGAGACCGCGGAACCGACGTCGATGCGAGCCGTCGACTTGCGTCAAACCGCCCAGCGCGAAGGCGCTTTCGTTCTCGTCCATGCCGATGCCGGTGTCGATCACGTCGAGTCGCACCGTGCGCGGGTCGGCGAGGCGAGCCCGGACACAGATGTCGCCCATCTCGGTGAACTTGATCGAGTTGTCGAGCAGCGCCCACAGAACGCGTTCGAGCTTGTCCCGGTCGCTGACGATCGGCAGCGTGCCGACGCCCTCGGCGCGGACGGTGAGACTCTTCTCTTCAGCGAGCGGGCGGAACTTACGTACCGCGGCGGCGATCGATTCGGCGAGGTCGAAGGAATCGTAGGCGAGATGGATCTCGCCGGCGTCGAGTTCGTTGAGCAGCATGACGCTCTCGACCATTTTGAACAGTTCGAACGAATTGCTCTGCAGCCGGCGTAGGGCGAAGCGCTGCTCTTCGTCCAGGCGCGGTTCGAGTTCCTCGGCCAAGATGGCGCTGTAGCCGAGGATCGCGTTGAGCGGCGTGCGCAGCTCGTGCGACACGTTGGCGAGGAAGTCTTCCTTCGAAACCCGGTTGCGCAGGGTGGCGCGCCGGCGGTCGACCGCGCGCCGCACCAGGTCGGAGATGTGGGGCACGTCGAACGGTTTCGAAACGTAGTCGAAGACGCCGTGGCGCAAGGCGTGGATGGCCGTGTCGACCGAGCTGTAGCCGGTGACGATGATCACCTCGATGTCGGGGTCGTGCGCCTTGATGCGCTCCATGACCTCGACGCCGGACATGACCGGCATGCGCAGGTCGAGCGTGACGACGTCGACGGAGGCGCTGCGCAGGATGTCGAGGGCGGCGGGACCGCTGTTGGCGACGAAGACGTCGAAGTTGGGTTTGAAGATCATGCGCAACGATTCGGCCGGGCCGCGTTCGTCGTCGACGATCAGCAGGGTAGGTCTGGGTTCCATCCGCTCTCCTCTGGCGCGAGCGGAGAAGCAGCACGGATGGTGCCAACCGGGGAAAGTACCCCCGCAATTATTCGAAGGTGCGCGTAAGGCTACGGAAAGGTGAGGGAAAAATCTCGAACGGCGGAACGGTCCGAGAATCGCGCCGCATCCGACAAGACAAAAATGTACGCCTCGGATCGGGTGACCTGCGCCGTCGGCCTCGCAGCTCGATGTCTAAGTGCTCAATTCTACTGGATTATGCGAATCGGCATGCGGCGCCGTACGATTACCGCACCGGTGGCCAAGCTGTCCATTTTTGAACGCCCAGACCCGAATCGTTCACCTTCGTCCGCCCCCACCCAAGCCTCAGCCTCAGCCTCAGCCTTAGCCTTAGCCTTAGCCTAAGCCTTAGCCTTAGCCTTCAAGTCAAATTGTCCGTAGCGATCCCGAGCTTGTCGATCTTGTACTTCAGGATGCGCCGCGTCGTGCCGAGCAACTCGGCGGCGCGCGTCTGATTGTACTGCGTCTGCTCCAAGGCACGCCGGATGAGCGCCAGCTCGAATTGGTCGACGGCGTCGCCCAGACTGGTTTCGCCGCTCAGCACGCTCGTCTGGTTCGGCAGCTCGAGGCGATCGTCCCCCTCGGTCATATGGGCCGGCAGATCGTGCGGCGTCAGCACCGAGCTGCGCGACAGGACCAAGGCCCGTTCGACGGTGTTTTCGAGTTCGCGGATGTTGCCCGGCCAGTTGTAGCGCAGCAGCACGTCGAGCGCTTCGTTGTCGAAGCGGCGTTCGGGAATGCCGAGCGCCGCCGACTTGCTGCGCAGGAAGTGGTGCACCAGCGGCAGGATGTCCTCGCGCCGCTCGCGCAGGGCGGGCAGGTGGATGGCGACGACGTTCAGCCGGTAGAAGAGGTCGGAGCGAAAGGTGCCTTCGCGCACTTCGCGGTGCAGGTCGCGGTTGGTGGCGGCGACGACGCGCACGTCGACGTTGACCGGAGCCGAGCCGCCGATGCGCAGGAACTCGCCCTGCTCGAGGACGCGCAGGATCTTGGCTTGGGTGCTGGGGGCCATCTCGCCGATTTCGTCGAGGAAGATGGTGCCCTGGTCGGCGTGTTCGAACTGGCCGATCTGCTTGGTGTGGGCGTCGGTGAAGGCGCCGCGTTCGTGGCCGAAGAGCTCGTTTTCGAGCAGGTTCTCGGGGATGGCGGCGCAGTTGAGGGTGACCAATGGCTTGGCGGCGCGCGGGCTGTTGAAGTGGATGGCCTTGGCGATCAGCTCCTTGCCGGTGCCGCTCTCGCCGGTGATAAGCACCGTCGTCTTGAGCGGCGCGACCATGGACACCGTCGACAGCACGGCGCGGATCTTCTCGGAGTTGCCGACGATGTTGTCGAAGCCGTAGCGCACGCCGACTTCGCTGCGCAGCGCCTCGACTTCACGCACCAGGGCAGTGGCGTGCACGGCCCGGTCGAGCAGGAGATTGAGCTCGTCGATGTCGAACGGCTTGGTCAGGTAGTCGAAGGCGCCCAGCTTCATCGCCTGCACCGCCGTCTTGACGGTCTTGGTGGCGGTCAGCATGACCACCTGCGGCGAAGGCGCCCGCTGCTTGATGCGCTCGAGCGTCTCCATGCCGTCGATGCCCGGCATGATGATGTCGAGCAGCACGACATCCACGGGGTCGCGTTCGAGAAACTCGAGCGCCTCCTCGCCGGATGCGGCGGTCACGACGTCGTAGCGTCCCTTGAGCACCATGCGCAGGGACTCGCGGACCCCGGCTTCGTCGTCAACGATCAAGATACGCTGCTTCTTCATCCTCGTCGCTCTCGTCCTTCCCCTGCGGCAGATCGATGAGGACGGCGGTGCGTCCGTCCTCCACTTGCACGCTCACCGAGCCGCCGTTGCGCTCGATCAAGGCTTTGCCGAACATGAAATGCATCGACGGTTCGACGGCGCCGTTGTGCGCCTCACCATCCGCCCAGCGCGCCAGCTTACTCGTCACGCTGCCGGCGGATTGGGGGAATTCGAGCACCAGCCCGCAGCGGGTACGCGGTGTGCGGACGACGCAGGTGGTGCGTTCGCCGGCGGCACGCAGTACGGCGCGCAACAAGCTCTCGAGCGCAAAGGCCACCTGGCTGCGGTCGACGTAGGCCATGGCCGTCGGACCGACGCGGTCATCGAGCAGAACGCGCTGCTCATCGAGGTCGCGGGCGACCCCTTCCAAGCAATCGCTGGCGATAGTGGCCAGCGCGACGTTGCCCGGACACGGCTTCTCGAAGCGCGCGAAGCGGAGCAGATTCTCGATGGAACGGTCGAGGCGATCGACGGCATCGCCCGTCATGCGGGCCATCTCGCGGTGGTCCTCGTCGCCGCCGAGCTGACGTGCCAGATGCTGCGCCAGCGTCTTGATGGTCACCATCGGGTTTTTGAGTTCGTGCGCCAGCTCGTTGACGATGAGTTCGAGGCGGGCGGACGGCGGTGGTGCGCTACCGTTCAGGGGCGGTACCGTCGCCGCCGGGCGAACGGCGGTGCGGGCTTCGAGCGCCGTCGGGTCGAAGATGAGATCGTCGGCTTCCAGCGTGGGCCGGTCGCAGAGGAGGGCGCTGCGACACAGGACCGACTCCATTTCCGCCAAGTTGCCGGGCCACGGGTAGCGCTCGACGCGTGCCAGGGCCTCCGAACTGAGCTGCGGTCGCGGCGTGAGCCCGGCAGCGGTTGGGGCGCGTTGGAGGATGTCGCGTGCCAGGGCGGCGACTTCGTCTTGCCGCTGGCGCAGGGGTGGCAGATGAATCGGCAGCACGGCCAGTCGATAGAAGAGGTCACGGTCGACGCTCGGGCTGACCGCGAGTTCGTCGGCTTCGCTCGTGCTGGTGCAGATCAGGCGTACGGCGCGCCAACCGTCGCGCCCGCGCAGGCCGCCCTCTTCGAGGATACGGGCGAGGAGATCGTATGCCGCGGCCGGGGCGTTGACGATTTCGGTGACCAGTAGCGTCGTGCGTCCGTTCCCGGTCTCGCCGCTCCATGCGTGGGCCAGAGTCGTGGCCGCGAGATCGGTGGCGGCGACCACCAGCAGGCTGGTACCGCCGCTGGCGGCATGGATCTGGCGCGCCAGGCGCCGTTTGCCGCAGCCGGCCTCGCCGGTGATCAGAACGGGCAGGTCGGTCAGGCTGGCGCGCGCCGCAAGGGCCTCGGCAGTACGTGGGATTGCGGGGTAGGCGAGCCACTCGGGCCAGCGCCGGTTGGCGGCGCCGGCGAGCCGATCGCGCACCAGCAGGCGCAGTCGTTCGGAGGAGGCCGGCGGTGCGCCGGTCGGCCAGCGCAGATGAGCCCGGCGCGCCAATTCGCTCTCCATCGCTGGCGGCAAGGCCTCGTCGGCGGCGACGATGAGGAGGTCGCACGGCGGCAGCATCGCTAGCTCGCTGACGCTGGCAAAGGTCAGGCGGTAGCGAGCCGCGAGCGCGACACTCACGCTCTCACGCAGCGACAGGGAATTCGCGATGACGGTAATGGACGCCCCAGCCACCCCACACCTCTCTACCCTCGACCAACCTCAACCAACCGGGATTCCGAGGCGACCGTACACCTTTCGGTCGAAAGCAGTCAACGCGCGCGTCGGGGGAACGAAAACTTGCAGCCGTGCAAGCTCTCGGGGTGAATTCTCTTGAAAATGTTTACAGCGGCAGGTAACCACCCCGTTTACTGAAAGCCCGCATGTTCAAGCTCATGACCTCTCTCTCGGCGGCTCGCCTCGCGCTGGCTCTTCGGGCCGTCTCGCGGCAGCGATCCGGATGGCCGCGATGATGTACGGCGTCTCGGGTAGCGCGCGCCGTGAGGCCGAGGAGTCCGGTCGTCTCGTCGTCATTCGGCCACGGGTCGTCGAGAACGCTGAGCACGTGCTCGGGAACTTGTTTCAGCGGCTGTACCATGGAGTCGAACGCACGCGGTCGCTCGACGCCGGCGTGGCCGAGGACTTGGCCACGAGCGTCGGCGAGGTCGAGCAGTGTTTGCAACTGGTGTTGGATTACGTCGCGCCCTTCCCGCCGGCCCTCGAGGCGGTCCCCGTCGGCGAGGTGGCCGAGAGCCTAGCGCAGCGGGTCGGCGCACGGCTTGGGCGGAAGATCGACGTCGCCTGTGCCGTCGACGGCGCCGTACTCGTCGATCCAGGCCGACTCGGGCGTGCCTTCGCCCAGATGGTCCCGCGGCTGGCGAGCGGCGCCTTGGGTAGCGTGTCGCTGCAGGTGGCCGCGGCGGGCGAGTCGATGTCGCTGCTGCTACAGTTGGCCGGCGCCCTCATCCTGCCGCGCACCTCGATGGCGGAACTGCAGTGGGCCGTCGCCGAGAAATTGATCGAAATTCACGCCGGGGCGCTCGAAGAGCAGGCCGGGCCGAGTGGAGAGATACAGTGGAACGTATCGCTACCCCGCGCCCGTTGAATGAAGCGCCGTCGCCGCCGGCGCGGATTCTCGTCGTCGACGACGATCCGCTGATCCGGCGTGAGCTGGGAGCCCTGTTCGCGGCACATGCCTATGCCGTCGACGTCGCCGCCGATGTCGACGAGGCGCTCGCCAAGTTGGCCGACCACGACTTCGCGCTGGCCGTGGTGGACCTACGCATGCCCGGGCGCGACGGCATCACGCTGACGGTCGAGATCCGCGATCGCTGGCCCGAGGTCGACGTCATCATGATCACCGGGCACGGCAGCATCAAAGACGCCGTCGCGGCGATGAGCCAAGGGGCCTGCGACTTCATCACCAAGCCGTTCCAGCCGGCCGAGTTGCTCAAGGCGACGCAAAAGGCGCTCGAGCGCCAGCGCTTGCTGCGCGACAACGCCAGCCTGCGCAACGACAACGAATACCTGCGGCGCCAACTGTCCGAGCGGCACAGCTTCGCCAACATGGTGAGCTGCTCGCCGGTGATGCGCGAGGTGTTCACCACCATCGAGTTGCTCGCCGACAGCGACGCCACCGTGGTCATCGTCGGCGAGTCGGGCACCGGCAAGGAATTGGCGGCGCGCGCCATTCACTTCCAGGGACGGCGCAAAGATGGGCGCTTCGTCGCCATCAATTGCGCCGCCGTGCCCGAACAACTGCTCGAAAGCGAGTTGTTCGGTTACGAGCGCGGCGCCTTCACCGGCGCCGTGCAGGATCGCGTCGGCAAGATCGAACTGGCCAACGGCGGCACCCTGTTCCTCGACGAGGTCGAAAGCATTCCGCTCGGCATGCAGGCGAAGCTGCTGCGCGTTCTCGAAGAACGAGCCATCGAACGGCTCGGCAGCAATCGACGCATCCCCGTCGACATGCGCGTCGTCGCCGCCACCAACGTCGACCTCGAGGATGCGGTCGCCAACGGCGAGATGCGCGAGGATTTCTACTATCGCATCAACGTGGTGCCGGTGCGCTTGCCGCCGCTGCGCGAGCGCATCGCCGACGTCGCGGTGATCGCCGAGGACTTCTTGGCGCGCAACCCGATGGCGCAAGAGAAGGGTGTGCGGCGCCTCAGCCACCAGGCCTATGCCAAGCTGAGCAACTACCGCTGGCCCGGCAACGTGCGCGAGCTGCGCAACGTCCTGGAGCGAGCCATTCTGCGGGCGCGCGGTGACTGTATCGAGGATGTCGACGTCGGCGGCGATCGGCCGGAGCCGGTAGCGGCGCATTCTCCGTTGGAGCTACGCGTGCCGCTGCGCGAATTCCTGCGGTCCGCCGAGAAGCATTACTTGGAGAAGATCCTCGAACTGCATGCCGGCAGCATCGCGCCGGCGGCGCGCTTGGCCGAAATCGACCAGGCGACGCTGCACCGCAAGATCCGCTTGCACGGCATTCAAGCGCGCGAACTGCGCGTGCGCGGCCGCCGTTCCGGCTTCGGAGACCGCCCGTGAGAACGTTGGTGTTGGCGCATCCACCCGCCGGACACGCTGCTTGGCGCCGCGATCGAGGAATGCACGATGTATACTGAGTTTTACCAAATGACGGAACGGCCGTTCAATGTGACGCCGGATCCGAAGTTCCTCTACTTGAACGCGCGCTACCGCGAGGCCATCGCCTCGCTCAACTACGGCATCACCCAACGCAAGGGCTTCATCACGCTGATCGGCGAAGCGGGCACCGGCAAGACCACTCTGCTCAAGCGTTTGCTCGAAGACCTCGACCCCAAGACCAAGACCGTCTTCATCTTCAACACCAACGTCACCTTCGAGGAGATCCTCGAGTACATCTTCGCCGAGTTCGATCTCGCCGTGCACAACGGCAAGAAGCTGTACATGCTGCAGCGCCTCAACACGTTCCTCCTCGAGGAACTGCGCAACGGCGGCAACGTCGCTCTGCTCATCGACGAGGCGCAGGACCTCGAGTTCTCGGTACTCGAGGATCTGCGGCTGTTGTCGAACCTCGAAACCGCAAAAGAGAAGATCCTGCAGATCGTCCTTTCCGGTCAGCCGGAACTCGGGCAGAAGTTGAGCAATCCCATCCTGCGCCAGCTGCGCCAGCGCATCAGCATCAATTGCCGCTTGCTGCCGCTGTCGCGCGAGGAAATCACCGAGTACCTCCAGTACCGCTTGCAGGCCGCCGGCTGCCCCGACCTCAAGCTGTTCTCGCGCGAAGCCGAGGACCGCATCTACCACTTCTCGCGCGGCGTCCCGCGTCTGGTGAACGTCGTCTGCGACAACGCCTTGGTCATCGGGTACGCTCTGGGCAAGAAGCGCATCGGTGCCGACATCATCGATGAGGCCGCCGCCGACCTGTTGCCGGTCGAGACGGTCGAGCACGAGAGCAATGAGCCGACGATGACCGCAGCGTCGACGTCGGTTGCGGTGTCCTCGTCGCCCAGCAGCGGTCGGCTGCGGCAGCGTCTCGCCGTCGGCGGCCTGGTGGCCGCGGCGCTCGGCGTCGGCGTGCTCTCGGTCGGACGATCGGGATCGGTTGCGCCCAGTGCGCCGCCCGCGCCGACGGTGGCGGCCCAACTCGATGTGATCCAGCCGGGGAACCCCGACGCACCAACCGACGAACGCGAGGCCGTGGCGCCCGAACGGATCGAACCCGTCGTCGTGCCGACGTTGGCTCTGCGTGATCCGCGCGAGGCCTTGCTGGCAAAGCCCGCCGTGGCGCCGACGCGCGCCGCGGTGCGACCGAGCGCCGACGAGATCCTCGCCGAAGAAGTCGTCGAGGAAGAGGCGGTCGAGCCCAATGCCGCTCCGCGCGTTGCTGCTGCTCCTGCCGAGCGACCCAACGTCGCCGTGCCGGTGGTCGAACGCCAACCCGAACCCGAGCCCGTCGTCGAAGCCGAGCCGGAACCCGAGCCGCGACCGACGCGCCCGGCCAAGCCGAAGGTCGTCGCCGCGCGCCCGCCGCAGCGGGAACCCGAACCGCCGCGCCCCACGCCGGCTGCCGTCGCCGAGGTGCCTGTCCCCAAGGGGGCGCTACGCCTCGACGGCGTGCCGTTCGCGCGCATGACGGTGCAGGCCGGCGACTCGATCTCCGGGATCGCCCAGCGCAAGTATGGTCAGGCGACGCCGACCATCCTCGATCTGTTGAAGCTGGCGAACCCGCAGATCCAGAATATCGACGTCATTCAGGTCGGCCAGACGATTCGCCTACCGCAGCTGAGCGATGGCTTCCCCATTTTGAACGACGGCTCGGGCCGCTACTCTCTGCTCGTGTTCACCACCACCGAACAGCGGCGCGCCGCGGCGCTCAGCAGCGCCTTGCGCGGCAACGGCTTCGAGGCGAGCGTGGCGCGCAGCTCACTCGGCTCGCGCAAGACCCTGTTCCGCGTCGTGCTGCCCGGCTTCGGTAGCCGCGACGCCGTGGTCGCGGCCGGCGCGTCGCTGCAGAAAGTCTTTCAGGAGAACGCCCAGCTGGCCCAGCTGACGCAGTGATCGATGCCCTCCGTTCCCATTCAGCCGAGCGCCACCGGTGCATTGCATTGGTACGTCGTGCGCACCAAACACCAGCGCGAGGCGCTGGCTGCCGACCACTTGGCGCGGCGCGGCGTGACTTCGTTCCTGCCGCGGGTATGCGAGCCGGGGCGCACGGGCAGCGCGGTCGCGCCTCTCTTCCCTGGGTATCTGTTTCTGCAGCTCGAGTTGGAGCGACAGTTCTTCGACGTCATTTGGACCCCTGGGGTCTACAAGTTCGTCGGCTTCGGGCCGACGCCGTCGACCGTCGGCGACGACGTGATCGAGTTCTTGCAGGACCGCACCGGACCCAACGGCGTGCTGCGCATGCGGCGCGAGTTGTGCCCGGGCGAGGTGGTGCGCATCACCCGTGGACCGTTCGAGGGGTTGCTCGCCATCATCGAAAGCCCCGGTTCGGCACAGGGTAGGGTGCGCGTGCTGATGGAATTGCTCCGGCGCCAGACCCGCGTCGAACTGCCGGAGACCATACTCGAGCGCACCTCGGCCTGAGGGCCGTCGGGCGCTGACGACGCGGCCATCCGGGCCGCGTACGCGAAGGGCGGAGGGCTTCTCCCGCGGGGAGGCCGCTCCGGCTGCGTTGGCGGAGCTTCGTCCGCAACCCGAAGAAAGGCGAAACCAGGGTGTCGATCGTAGCGCAGTTGCTGTGGGCCGTCGTGGGAGGCGTCTGGGGTGCGTCCCTGGTCGGATTCGGCGAAGCCCTCGTCGTTGCATGGACTACGGCGCCGGACGAACTCGGCGTCTTTCCCTTCGCGATCGTCGGCTACGGCGCGGTCGGCGCCGGCGTCGGCCTCGCCGCCGGTCTCGTGTGGTCTTTGTTCGCGGCGCGCGGTCGGTCGGGGCGATCAAGCCATGCCGCGGGGGCGGTCGGCGCCATGGCGGCACTGCTGCCGCTCGGTTTCGCCGTCACCCGTTACCACGTGGCGCAGCGCGTTTTCCAAGAAGGATTGCCGCTGGCGAGCCCGACCGGCCTGCTGGTGCATGCGGCGATCCTGGCTGCCCTTGGGCTGGTTGCCTTCCTGGTGTCGCGCTGTCTGCGCCAAGCCCAGGCGGCGCCCCGTGGTCTGGCGTTGGTCGGCCTAGCCTGGCTTGGTCTCTACGGCATCGGCCGCCTCGTCGCGTTCTTCGGCGACCACACGGCTCCGCCGGTCGTCGAACGGCGCGCCTCGGCCGATCCCTCGTCGCACCCCAACATCATTTTGATCATTGCCGACACGCTGCGGGCCGACGCGGTGAAAACCGCGGACGACGGCTTCGCGCGTCTCGTCCGCGACGGCGTCGTCTTCGAGAACACCTACGCCCAGGCGAGTTGGACGCGGCCGTCGGTGGCGACGATCCTGACCTCGCAGTATCCGGCGCAGCACGGCGCCATCCACAAGACGCACCTACTCTCGAATCGCGTGACCACGCTGGCGGAGGCTCTCGCGGCGGAGGGTTATTGGACCGCGGGCATCGTCACCAACATCAACATGGCGCCGGTGTTCAACTTTCAGCAGGGCTTCGGCGAGTACACGTATCTCGAGCCCAGCTTCTATTTCGGGGCCTCGGTGTCGGCCGCCGGCCTGGCGCTCTACAAGGGCTTGCGCGTGGTGCGCGAAAAGCTGCTGCGCGATCGCATCTACTTCGAGAACTACTATCAGGACGCGGCGGTCGTCGGCGAGGCGGTCGAGGCGTGGCTCGAACAGAAGCCCCCCGAGCCGTTTTTCCTGCTCGTCCACTACATGGATCCGCACGACCCCTTCTTCGAGATCCCCTACAACGGCAAGGGCGTGGCGCGGGTGATCGACCAGAACCCGGATCCTTCGCAGGCACCGCGCATGCGCGACCTGTACCACCAGAACATCGGCTACCTCGAGGAGCACCTCGACGCGCTGCTGCAGAACTTCGCGGCGAACGGCCATTACGACCGCAGCGTCATCGCTCTGACCTCCGACCACGGCGAGGAGTTCCAAGAGCACGGCGGCTGGTGGCACGGCACGACCTTGTACGAGGAGCAGCTGCGCGTGCCGTTGGTCATCAAGCCCAAGGCCGGGGCGCGTTCGCCCGGCGTGGAGTCTCGCCGCGCCCGGCTGCTCGATGTGGCGCCGACGCTGATGCGTGCCGCCGGCCTCGAGCCGTCGAGTTCGTTCGTCGGCGTCGACCTTTTCCAGAGCCCGCCGGCGGAACCCATCCACGCCGAGGTCGACCACGAGGGCAATCGGGTCAATGTGTGGATCGAGGGCGACTGGAAACTGATCACCGCCAATCCCGACAACCCGCGCGGTCTGCGGTCCGTCGAGTTGTACGACCTCGCCAATGATCCGCACGAAACGAACGACCTGGCGGCCCGCGAGCCGGCACGCGTCGAAGCGATGGTCGCCGCATTGCAGCGCTTCGCGGCGCAGCTGCGGGGCGAATAAGCGAGGCGGATGCTTCTGATCCTGGGTCTCGATGGCGCTTGCTGGAACGTCATCGAGCCGGCGATGCAGCAGGGGCGTCTGCCCAACCTGACGCGGTTGCGGCAGGGGGCGCAGTGGGGCGTGCTGCGGTCGACGTTGCCGCCGGTGACGTTCCCGGCCTGGACGAGTTTCGCCACCGGGGTCAATCCCGGCAAACACGGCGTCTTCGACTTCACCCAACGCCGCTTCGGCAGCTACGACGTACGCTTCGTCAACGCCACGGCGCGCCGCGTTCCAAGTGTGTGGGCCCGACTGCAGGCCGCCGGGTTGCGTCAGTGCATCGTCGGCATTCCCGGCACGTTTCCGCCCGAGCCGTTGCACGGATGTATGGTCAGCGGTTTCGACACGCCGGTGACGACGCGGGCCGACGCATCGTTCGTGCATCCGCCCGAGTGGGCCGACTGCGTGCTCGGCGACGGGGGCTTCCCGTTCGCCGACTTTCAGGAGTTCAACGTCGGTCCGACCTGGCATCGGCAGGCGCGCGAGCGACTGCTGCGCGGCATCGACACCAAGGCGCGACTGGCGCGGCGTCTGCTGCAGCGCGGGCCTTGGGACGTTTTTCTGTTCCTCTTCGGTGAAACGGACACGGTGGCGCACCATTTCTGGCACGTGCACGACCCGGGATCGCCGCGGTTCGACGGCGAACTCGCGGCCCAGCTCGGGGACGTGGTGCTCGAGGTGTACGCCGCGCTCGACGACGTGATCGGCGACTTGCTGCGGCAGGCGACGCCGGCGGCCGTCTTGTTGGCGTCGGATCACGGTTTCGGCGGCGTTGGGCAGAAGGTGGTGTACCTGAACCGTTGGCTGGCGCAGCATGGCTGGCAGCGGCGGAGCGAGGCTGCGGGTACGCCCGCGGTGGCGGGTTGGTTGAAGCAGCAGGCGTTGCGGCATGTGCCGAGCCCATGGCAGGCGCGTCTGTTTCGCCTGGCGGGCGGCGCATTCGCGGGTCGACTCGAGTCACGCGCGCGCTTCGCGCACATCGACTGGCGGGCGACGCGGGTGTTCTCCGAGGAACTGGGTTACGCCCCGAGCTTCTGGATTCACCTCGCCGGTCGCGATCCCTTCGGCACGGTGGCGCCGGAAGACTACGAGGCGGTGCGCGCCGCAGTGATCGCCGAGGTGTCCGAGTGGCGGGACCCCGAGACCGGGGCGCCGATCGTGCACCGGGCTTGGCGCCGCGAGGAGGTCTTCCACGGCGATGCGCTGGAAGCGGCGCCCGACATTCTGCTCGAACTCGCTCTCGACGGCGGCTACGCGTACGGATGCGGCGCCTCGGGGCCGGGGCAGGACGGGCCGACGGTGACGCGCCGGGTTGGCGGCGGCGGCAAGCTCGACGGCATGCCCGGCAGCCATCGCCGCGACGGCATGTATCTCGTCGCCGCGCCCGACGTCGTGGCGCGGCGCTCGGATGCCGCCATCGAAGACATGGGTGCGACCATCCTCGAGCTGTGCGGCGTCGCGGTACCGAGCGAGTTCGACGGCCGCAGCGTTTTGGCGCGGCGGGCCGGCGATACGGCCTCGGCTTCGACGGTGTACGCTCCGGTGCGCGTCGACTATACGGAGGCGGAGGAGCGCGAAATCGAGGCGCGACTCGCCGCTCTGGGGTACCTCAATTGAGCCCACGTCCGCCT
>CAZGEJ010000037.1:0-59397 GCA_964524885.1 uncultured Binatia bacterium (SeqCode) | reverse complement strand
GCGCCACCTCGGGCTGCCGTTGCTCGCCAGCATCGGCGACATCGACCGGAGGTAGGGCCCGAAGGGTCCGTGTCGGTAGGCCGCCAGGGCGGGGCCTAGCCATCTCGCAGACGGAAGAAGGGGTCGAGCTGCCGTGAGCAAAATCTACGAAGCCCTCAAGAAAGCCGAGCAGGACCGCGAGCGTATCCGCGTACAGCCCGCGAGTTCGCCGGCACCATTCGCCGGGGGCGAAGAAGCGAATGCGACCGAGGAAGAGTACCAGAAGCTGCGCGCCAGCTTGATCTCGATCGCCGTGCCGTCGGGGTTGCACACGGTGCTGATCACCGCGCCCAACCACCGCGAGGGCTCGACGACGGTAGCGGTCGGATTGGCGTGTGCCCTCGGCCGCGAGCGGGAGTCGCGGGTGTTGCTGGTGGAAGGCAACTGGCGCACGCCGTCGTTTCGCTCGGTCCTACCGCTGACGAGTGACGCCGGCTTGGTCGATTCGGCCACTGGCCGGGCCGCTCCGGAGGCCTTGGCGACGCGGATCGACGATCTCAACATCTCGGTCATCGCCGCCGGCGAAACAGGGTCGCAGGCGATCGATCTGGACGTCATCGACAACCTACTGGCGCGCTTGCGCTCGCAGTTCGACTTCATCGTCGTCGATGGTCCGCCGGTCAACAGCTACGCCGATGCCAGCGTGCTGGCGACGAAGGTCGACGGCGTGATTTTGGTCGTCGAAGCGGACCAAACACCCGTGGTCGAGGCCGAGAACGCCAAGCGACAACTCGGCAAGGTCGGGGCGCGCATCCTCGGCGTCGTGCTCAACCGTCGCCGTTCGTACATTCCGGCTTTCATCGAAAGCCTGCTCTAACGTCGAGCGGCGCCTGGAGAGGCGGGAGAATCCGTCGTGCAGCAAGTCGGTAGCGCATCACCAGGCAACCTCCGTGCGGCCCTTGGGCCGTTGGGGTTGTTGGTCCTCGCCATCTTCATCGGCGTGACGTCGGCGGCGAGCGGGCCGCAGGCGCTGCTACCGGTGTTCGGTGTGGTGGCGCTCGGCCTGATCGTGGCGCGGCCGGAGTACGGTATCGCCCTTTTCCTGTCGACGTTCTTGATGGCCTACCCCGCGTGGATGCAGGGCAGCGGCTACCTGACGATCAACAACGTCATGGGCGGCATCTTCGCGGTGTTGCTCACCTACAAGGTCTACCGCGAGCAGGATTGGTGGTTTCTCAAGTCGCGCGAGATCCAGCTCATTCTGTTCATCATCTTGATGTACTACGTCTCCGAGACGTTGAATGCCCCGGATCCTTTGCAAGTGAGCCTTCTCGGCGCCGGTTTCTACCACGCGGAAGGTCTGCGCATCTTCATCAATCGATTCGCCTTCACGCTGTTCTTCATCAACTACATCCGCACCCCGGGCCACGTGCGGATGATCTACATGCTGGCGCTGTTCTTCATGATGTTCACCGCCCTCACCGGCGTGCAGACGGTGCTCGCCGGCGGCGGTCTCAAGGGCTACCGCGCCTTCTCGGGAACGGAAGAACTCGTCGCCGGTCAGGCTGGTCTGATCCGCGCCGCCGGCAACCCGAACCGACTGGCGATGTTCGCGGTCATGGCGGTGGCTGGGCTGTGGTTCTTCATGCAGACGATCCGCCGCAACTGGGTCCGCATGCTCGGCCTGCCGGCCTTGGTGTTGCTCGGCCTGGCGGTGTTCCTCGCGGCCTCGCGCAGCGGTCTGCTCGGTCTGCTGCTCTGCGGCTTCCTGATCATGGCCGACGGTGGGCTGTCGCTCCGTAAGGTGGCGACGGTATTGCTGGCGGGCGCCATGTTGGCGGTGCTGGTCGTCCAGTTCGTGCCGGAACGTAGTCTCGAGCGCATCACCAACATTCCCCTTGCCGGCGACTCCGAATCGGACGAAGGCGAACGGTCGCTCGAATCGCGCTCGTACGCCTGGCAGGTGGCCTACGATCTGTGGAAGGTGAACCCGCCGCTGCTCGGCGTCGGCATGGGGAACTGGTCGGTAGCGCGCTTCGTCAACGACCCGGGCCGTAGCGCCGGTGCGCCGCACAACTCCCATCTCTTGTCGCTGATCGAGGGTGGACCCTTGGTGTTGCTGGCGTTCCTGGCGCTGATGTGGCGCACCTACCGCAATCTCAGGTTCGCCGAGCACTACGTGACCCTGCCGGAGTTCCCGCTTGCCGACCTGGCCTGGATCGTCAAGTCGACGCGCATCAGCTTGACGGTGTTCGCCTACTTCACCTTCGTCGCCGACTTGTACAACCTCGTCATTCTCTTCATGTACGTCGGCTTTGGCATCGTCATCCGCCGCCAGGTGGAGCAGGTTCTGCAGCGCCAGGCGCTGGCGTATTGAATTCTGGTCACGGAAATCCCTTGAACGCCGCGAGTTACGCGCGCTTCCTCGAAACGGTCGGTCACCGTGTCGTCGAGGCGGGCTCCATGCACTGGTACGACGCCAGCCGCTTTTTCTACATGAGCGCGCCGCCCAACTTCGTCTTCACCCCGACGGACGAGGAAATCCGCGCCGCCTTCCGCCAAGGACATTGCGCGGGCGTGAGGTTCGCGGCGCCTCTCGAAGGTCCGGGCAAGCTGAGCTACCAGATCGTCTGCGATTCCCCGGACTACAACCTCGAGTTGCTGAGTTCCAACAACCGATCGAAGGTACGGCGTGGGCTCAAGCGCTGTCGCATCGAGGCCGCTTCGATGGCGACCATCGCCGAACACGGCAAACGGGCGCACGCCGATACCGTCGACCGTCAAGGGCGCGACGGCGTGCTGAGCGGCGACGGATGGGATCGGTTCTTCCGCGCCGCCGGCACCACCGAGGGTTTCGAAGGTTGGGTCGCTTGGGTCGACGACGAGCTGGCCGCCTTCCTGATCAGCGTGACGTTCGACGACAGCGTCGAATTCCTACTGGCGCGTTCGCGTTCCGACAAGCTCGCGGCGTATCCGAACAACGCGCTGATCTACACCGTCGCCGAAGAGATGTTGGTCAAGCGCGGCCTGCGCGAGATCACCTTCGGGCTCGAGTCGCTCGAGCCGGTGGGGCCGCTCGACCAATTCAAGTTCGGCATGGGTTTTCGCGAGAAGCCGTTGCGCCAACGGGTGATCTTCCATCCATGGCTGCGCCTGCCGTTAAGCCACGCTGGGGTACGCGCCTCCGTCCGACGATGGACCGAGAGCCGTGGCGAGCAGGGCGTCTTCTGGCGCAAGGCCGCGGGTCTGCTGCGATTCGCCGAGGAGGGCGGCTTCGAGCCGTGAGCCGCGGATGAACGGCAAGTTGGCCTACCTGTTTCCCGCGTTCCCGGTCTTTCACCAGACGTTCGTCCTGTGGGAAGTACTCGGCGTGCAGCGCGCCGGATTGGCGCCGCGGATCTATTCGCTGCGCCGCGGAACCGAGAAGCAGCAGGACGAGGGGCGCGCCATCATCCCGCAGGTGACGTACTTGCCTGGGCTGAAGTCCGGTCTGGTTTGGGGCGCCAACGCGCGTGCGTTTCTGCGCCATCCGTTGCGCTATCTGGGACTCTACCTCGCGGTGGCGCAGGCATGGACGACCGGGCGTGATGCCAGTGCCGCGGCGGAGGGCTTCGAGCGCCGGCCGCTGAAACTGCGCGACCGTCTGCGCGGCTGGTACAACACGCAGCCGCTGCTCTACCTGCTGAAGTCGTGGGCCGTCGTGCCCAATGCCGTCGAGCTTGCGGGACGGCTCGAGGCGGACGGCATCACCCACCTGCACGTACACTGGGCGACCTACCCGGCGACGATGGCGCTCGTGGTCAACCGACTCACCGGTTTGCCGTTCAGCATCAGCGCGCACGCCTACGACATCTACATGGTCACGCGCATGTTGCCGGCCAAGATCGCCGCGGCGAAGTACGTGTTCACGTGCGCCAAGACCAACGCCGCGTTTTTGCGCCGCTATGCGGCAGCCGAAGACGCCAGCAAGATCATCGTCAACTACCACGGCGTCGACACGCAGCGGTTCGCGCCGCCGACGGAGCGCCCGCCGCATCCGGAGTTGCGCATCGTTTCGTGCGGCCAGCTCGAGCGCTACAAGGGGATGCACCTCTTGGTCGAGGCCTGCGGCACGCTGCATCGCGAAGGGATTGCGGTGGAGTGTTGGATCGTCGGCGAGGGACCCTATCGCGCCCATCTCGAACAACAGATCGACGCCTTGGGGATGCGCGACCGCATTCATCTGACCGGGGCCCAACCGCACAGCGAAGTGGCGCGCCTGTTGTCCGAGGCCGACGTCTTTGCGCTCGCCAGCGAACTCGGTGGCACGCCTGGACGGCGCGACGTCATCGCCAACGTCATCGTCGAGGCGATGGCGGCTGGCTTGCCGGTGATCGCCTCGCGTATCCCAGGTGCCGAGGAGCTCGTCGACGACGGCGTCTCCGGATTCCTCGTCCGTCCCAACCGTGCCGACGAGGTGGCTCAGGCCCTACGCACGTTGGCCGGCGATGCCTCGCTGCGCCAGCGCGTCGGCGTTGCGGCTCGGGCGAAGATCCTGCAGGACTTCGACAATCACAAGAACGTTCAGGAAATGGCGAGCATGCTGGCCGCCGCGGCGCACCGCGGTTGAGCCGAGTTGCGGAAATTCAGCGGGTGAGGACGGGTGCGATGCGAACGCGGCAAAGATTGTTGAAGCTGCTCTTGGGTACGGTGATGGGGTTCGTGCTGTTCGAGATCCTGCTGCAGGTGACGCCGCGCAGCTGGATGCCGGCCGAGTTCCGCATTCTCGACCGGGTCTACACCGGTCGGGTCAAGTGGCAGGAGATGATGGTCGGCGATCCGCAACTCGGATACCGCTATCGCCCCGATTTGGACGTCGAGTTTCCGTCGGAGGGCCGATCGATTCGGATTCGTACGACCTCACATGGATTGGGGGACATCGGCTTCCGCGATCTCGGTACGCGCCCGCCGTTCGACATCGTCACCATCGGCGACTCGTTCACTTTCTGCGACGACGTCGAGGACGAACATTGCTGGGTCAAGCATTTGGGCGAAGCCAGTGGCCGCAACGTCGGTTCCCTGGGAGTCAGCGGTTACTCGACGCTGGCCGAGGCCAGGGTTTTGGACCTCTACGGCCGTAAGCTGCAGCCGAGCCCGAAAGCCGTCATCCTCGGCATCTTCCCCAACGACTTCAACGACAACATCGAGTTCGATGCGTGGACCAGCAGCAACGCCCCCAACTTCTGGGAGTGGCGCGGTCAGCGCGAGGGCCGCGGCCCGTTCTTCCGCTGGTTGGCCAACAACCTGGTGATGCTGCGCTTGTTCGACGGTGCCTTCCGCACCACGGGACGCCACATGTACGCGTACAAGAAGGGAGAGGTCGATCTCATCTTCCAGCCGTGGTGGCTCGAGCCGATGGATGCCGAGCGGCAGCGACACCGCGACACCGGTTGGCAGCTGATGCAGCAGGGAATCGAGAAGGTGCGCACCGTCAGCCGCGAGATGGGTGCCGAGCCGATGGTCGTGATGATTCCGACCAAGGAAGAGGTCTACTTCGACCTGGTGCGGCAGGATCTGCCGAACCACGAGAAACTCGACGTCGATCGGCCGTTCGGACCGCTGCGTGAGTACTGCAAGGCGCAGAATCTCGCCTGTTGCGACCTGATGCCGGCGCTGCGCGAACAGGCGGCGCAGGGCAAACAACTTTATCTGCGCATCAGTAGTCACTGGAACGACCTCGGCAATCGTGTCGGGGCCGATGCCATGCAGAAGTGTCTTCAGGAGACCGGGTTGTCGGCGCGGATCGCTGCCGCGGCTCGTTGACGAGGAAGGCCCCTGGCCCGCCGCGCATCTTCCGCCGCGTGTGTCGTCCTCGGCATCGCCGGCTTGCTGGTGATCGTCGAGATCCTGAGCCGTTTCGGGCTCGCGACGCTCGCGCCGCACCGGTACGAACTGCTGCAGCGGGTGTATTCGGCGCGTAGCGCCTGGACCGACATGATGATGGGCGACGCCTACCTCGGCTACAAGTTGAAACCGGGGTTGGACGTGCTCTTTCCCTCCGAAGGGCGTGCGGTCCCGATCCGAACGACGGACCATGGCCTGGGAGACATCGGCTTCCGTGACATCGGTACTCGTCCGCCGTTCGACGTCGTCGCCGTCGGCGGATCGTTGACCCTGTGTGACGATGTGCCGGTAGAAGGCTGTTGGCTGCGACAATTGAGCGACGACACCGGGTTGTCGATTGCCACGCTCGGTGTCAACGGCTACTCGACGACGGCGGCGGCACGCATGCTCGATCGTCATGGCCGTCGCCTGAAGCCGAGACTGGTGCTTGCCGAGGTGTTCCCCAACGACTTCAAGGACGACCTCGTCTTCGCCAATTGGCTGACGAGCGGCACCGACAACTATTGGACCTGGTCGGCCGAGCAACGCGGCCGCGGACCGATGGCGCGGTGGATGGCCGAGAACTCGATCCTCTACCAAGCCATCGATGGCCTACGGCGTTCGTGGAATCGTCGCATTCACGCCTACCGCGACGAGCGCTTCGATTTCGTCTTTCGCCTCGACGGCTGGTGGCTGCGTTTGGCGCGCAGCTCGAACACCGATCCCGGCTGGCCGATGGTGCGCGAGAGCCTGCTCCAGTTTCAGCGGGTCAGCCGCGAGATCGATAGCCAATTGATGGTCGTCGTCGCTCCTTCGAAGGAGCAGGTTTATTGGGAGCTGGTGCGGCGATTCGCCCCCGGCGCCGACGAGTTGGATCCCGACCGGCCGACCCGAGCGGTGCTCGATTTGTGTGCCGAGGCGGGCATCGCCGTGTGCGATCTGACCCCGGCGATGCGTGCCGCGGCGGACCGCGGAGAACAGCTGTACCATCGCATCAGCGGACACTGGAACGACAACGGTGGCCGTCTCGCCGGTGCCGAGACCGCTCGCTGCCTGGAACGGCTGGGCTTCGTCGCTGCTGCACGCCGACATTGAGGCCAAGAACGAGAGAGAAGGGGAACATGCAAGCCATTGTGAATCCATCGAGTGCGCGCCGTGAGGTGCCCTTCTACCAGCCGGACATCGGCGAAGCCGAGATCGCCGCGGTCACCGATGCCCTGCGCAGCGGCTGGCTCACCGTCGGTCCCAAGACCGTCGAGTTCGAGAGCGCCTTCGCCGCCGCGGTGGGGGCGAAACACGCCATCGGCCTGAACTCGTGTACGGCGGCGCTCCACCTGGCTCTCGATACCCTCGATCTCGGGCCGGAGGACGAGGTGATCACGTGTAGCCTGACGTTCACCGCGACCGGCGCCACGATCATCCACGCCGGCGGCCGACCGGTGCTGGCGGATTGTCTGGAGGACACCCTCAACATCGACCCCGCCGACGTCGAGCGCAAGATCACGCCGCGCACGCGGGCGCTGGTGCCGGTGCACTTCGCCGGCCAACCCGCGGCGATGGACGAGCTGACGGCATTGGCCAAGCAGCACGGCCTCTTGGTCGTCGAGGACGCGGCACACGCCATCCCGGCGACCTACAAGGGCCGCATGGTCGGATCGATCAGCGACATGACGGCATTCAGCTTTTACGCCACCAAGAACCTGACGACGGGCGAGGGCGGCATGCTGACGCTCGACGACGACGCCAAGGCGGATCGCATCCGCATGCGGCGGCTGCACGGCATGAGCCGCGACGCGTGGAAGCGCTACAGCGGCAGCGGCACGTGGCGCTACGACGTCACCGCGCCAGGCTACAAGTACAACATGACCGACGGCGCGGCGGCCATGGGCCTGGTTCAACTCGGGCGTCTGGTGGAGATGGACGAACGGCGCCATGCACTGGCGGCGATGTACACCGAGCGGCTCGCGATGGTGCCGGAACTGCAGTTGCAGACGGTACGGCCGGACGTGCGCTCGGCGTGGCACTTGTTCACGGTTCGCCTGCGACCGGAACAGCTGACGATCGGGCGTGATGCAATGATCGAGCAGCTGAAGGCGCACGGCGTCAACGTCGCCGTACACTTCATTCCGCTGCACATGCATTCGTTCTATCGCGACCACCTGGGCTACGGGCTGGAGGATCTGCCGCGCGCCACGGCCGCCGGCAACAACATCATTTCGCTTCCTTTTTATACTCGAATGACGGAAGAAGACGTCGATTACGTATGCAACACGCTGGTGCGGCTGGTCCGCGACCACAAACGCTGACGGTCGAAGGACGACGCGACGGCGCGTCCGGGTGCGTGTTGCTGGCCCCTAGGGGCTGTGGTAGGGGCTGAAATTTCACGGAACCAACGATGGCGAATGCGAGCGGAGAATCCGAAGCGATTCTCAAGACAGTCAATAAATTCTACGAAGAAAACCCTTTTCCGGGATTCGATCCGGCGAAGTACAAGACCAAGGACGACCTGATCCGTCAGGCGAGTTGGTGGGCGCACAAGCTCGACGGCGAGTTGCCGTACGACTGCGACGTCGTCGAACTCGGCTGCGGCACCGGCCAGTTGGTCAACTTCCTCGGCCTCAAGGGCCGGCGCATGACGGGCGTCGACTACTCGCAGCACTCGCTGGATCTGGCCGGCGTGCTGAAAGAGAAGTTCAACCTGACGAACGTCCATTTCCAGCGCGAGGACATTCTCAAGCTGTCGCTGCCGGACGAAAGTTTCGACTACGTCTTCTGCAACGGCGTGCTGCACCACACCAGCGACCCCTACGGCGGCTTCAAGCACATGGTGCGCGTGGCGCGGCCGGGCGCTTATCTCGTCGTCGGACTGTACAACTATTACGGACGCTTCATGTTGCACGTGCGCCGTCGCGTCGTGCGCCTGCAGATGAAGTTCGATCCGGGTGCAAAGGAGCGGGCGCTGCGCAAGCAGTTGCCCAACTTCGACAACGATCCGGAGAAGTTTCGTACCTGGTGGGCCGATCAGTACGAGCATCCGCACGAGACGACGCACACCGTCGACGAGGTGCTGCGCTGGTTCCGCGACAACGGCATCGAGTACGTGTCGTCCTTCCCCCGCGCCGAGATGTTCAGCCGCTCGGAAGTGGACAAGGTATTCCGCAAGCGCGAGGCGGGGCCGTTCTCGCGTAGCGCCCTCGGCCACGTGTTGGTGCAGATGAGCTGGATCCTCACCCAGAACGACGGCGGCGGCTACTTCGTCATCGTCGGCCAGAAGACGGGCAAGAAGTCATGAACATCCTGGGCATTTCCGCCTTTTACCACGATTCCGCCGCCTGCTTGCTGCGCGACGGCGAAGTCGTCGCGGCGGCGTCGGAAGAGCGCTTCACGCGCAAGAAGCACGACGCCGACTTTCCCGAAAACGCCGTGCGTTACTGCCTCGAACAGGGACGCATCCGCGTCGACGACCTCGACTACGTCGGCTTCTACGAGAAGCCCTTCGTCAAGTTCAAGCGCATCCTGTTCACCCACTTGGCGTGTTACCCGCGCTCCTTCGGCCCGTGGCAGAAGGCGATTCCGTCGTGGATGCACGAGAAACTCGTCATTCCCTCGGTGATCCGCCAGCACACCGGCTACGAGGGCAAGGTGCTGATGATCGAGCACCACCTGTCGCACGCCGCGTCGAGCTACCTGGTGTCGCCTTTCAAAGAAGCCGCGATCCTCACCGTCGACGGTGTCGGCGAGTGGTCGACCGCGACCTATGGTCACGGCGTCGGCAACGACATCAAGCTGTTCAAGGAGATCCGCTTCCCGCACTCGCTCGGGCTGCTGTACTCCGCGTTCACCTACTACCTCGGCTTCAAGGTCAACAGCGCCGAGTACAAGGTCATGGGCCTCGCCCCCTACGGCAAACCGACCTACTACGACCAGGTGCGCAAGCTCATCGACATTCGCGAGGACGGCAGCTTCGCCCTCGACATGAGCTACTTCAACTACCTGTCCGGTCTGACGATGACGAACGCCAAGTTCGATCAGCTCTTCGGCGGACCGGTGCGCCAGGACGAAGAGAAGCTCGACCAGCGGCACAAGGACATCGCCGCCAGCGTGCAGAAGGTGACCGAGGACGTCATGCTGGCGATGGCGCAGACGGTGGCGCGCGAGACGGGCTCGAAAAACCTCTGCCTCGCCGGCGGCGTGGCGCTCAACTGCGTCGCCAACGGCAAGATCCTGCGCGACGGTCCCTTCGAGCACATCTACATTCAGCCGGCCGCGGGTGACGCGGGCGGTGCCGTCGGGGTCGCGTCGTACATCCACCATACGCTGTTGAAGAATGAGCGCACCTACGTCATGCGCGATGCCTATACCGGTCCGGGCTACGCCGCCGACGAGATCCGTGCCTTTCTCGACGCCAACGAGATTCCCTACGCCGAGCTGCCGCGGGAACAGTTGCTCGATCGGGTCGCCGAGGTCATCGAAGAGCAAGCCGTCGTCGGTTGGTTTCAGGGACGCATGGAATTCGGGCCGCGCGCTCTCGGCAATCGCAGCATTCTCGCCGATCCGCGCAACCCCGAGAATCAGGATCGGGTCAACCTGAAGATCAAGTTCCGCGAGAGCTTCCGTCCGTTCGCCCCTTCGGTGCTGGCCGAGAGCTGCAGCGAGTTCTTCGAATTGGAGGAGCCGAGCCCGTTCATGCTGTTGGTGGCGCAGGTGCGCCCCGACAAGCGCATTCTGCCGGCCGTGACCCACGTCGATGGTTCGGCCCGGGTGCAGACCGTCGAGCGGGACACCAACGAGCTCTTCTACGACTTGATTGCCGCCTTCGGTCGCCGTACGGGCGTGCCGGTGCTGATCAATACGTCCTTCAACGTGCGCGGCGAGCCGATCGTATGCACCCCGGCCGATGCCTATCGCTGCTTCGTCGAGACGGGCATGGACTATCTCGTCCTCGGTAACTTTTTACTCGACAAGTCGAAACCGTTACCCCAGATTCAAGGTGTCGCCTGGGGTCAGGGTTTTGCGCCGGATTGAGCCATGAGTGCCTTCAAGTCCTTCAAAAGCGGTTGGATGCGTTTCGTCGACGCATTCATGAAGTTCCAGACCTTCGTTTTCTTGTCGATCGTCTACCACCTTGCGGTCGGACCGGTGTCGCTGTTGGCGAAATTGACGGGTAAGCCGTTGATGACCCTCGACACGCCGGGCAAGAAGCCGACCGCCTCGTACCTCACCCCGGTCGAGCGTATCTCGACGACGATCGAGGAGGCCGAGAAACAATTCTAACCCGGGGACTTCCGGGGTGGAGGCGTTCCGTCGGTGCGAGGATTTCGGTTGTAATTTCGGCGGGTGTGTAGTTGCTTGGCGCCGCTTTCAACCAGCGGCGTTTCGGGAGGTGTGTGCATGAGTCGGATTCGAACGGTTTCGCGTCTCGGCAGCGAGATGCTGCAGTTCATGAAGGAGGACAAGCTCTGGTGGATGTCGCCCATCCTCGTGCTGCTGCTCCTCGTCGGGTCGCTGCTGATCGTGACGCAGGGCTCGGCGCTCGCGCCGCTGATCTACGCGATGTTCTGAGCCGACGTCGTAAGGCGTGGTGCTCGGCCGTACCTCCGGGCATCACGCCTCGCGCGTTCGTTGACGATTCATTGGGAAGACCATGACTGCCGACGTCGAACCTGCGTCGTCCCCCGCGCTGGCCGCCTCGGGCGCCATGCCCGGCCGAGCCATGGGGCCCATGGGCCTGCGAGCCAAGCACGCCACCGACTTCTTCATTGCGTTGGTCGGGGTCATTCTGCTCGCGCCGTTCCTCGCTCTGGTCGCGCTGCTCATCAAGCTCGACTCCCCAGGGCCGGTGTTCTTCCGTCAGCGTCGTATCGGTGTGAACGGGGTACCGTTCGGCATCTTCAAGTTTCGCACCATGGTCGACGGCGCCTACCGCATGGGGTCGCGCCTGACCACCAAACGCGACCCACGCATCACCCGTCTCGGCGGCATCCTCCGTTGGTCGAAGATCGACGAGCTGCCGCAACTCTTCAACGTGCTGCGCGGCGAAATGAGCTTCATCGGCCCGCGGCCCGAAGACCCCTACTTCGTCGAGTTCTACAGCGACGAGCAACGCGAGGTGTTGAGCCTTCGCCCAGGCATCGTCGGCCCGAGCCAGATCGAGGGCCGCAACGAGGTCGAAGAGTACCCGGAAGGCATCAAGGACACCGAGAAGTACTATCTCGAGCACATCCTCCCGCCGAAGCTGGAGCGCGATCTGCGTTACGTCCGCACGGCGACCTACTGGAGCGATCTCGGGCTTCTCTTCCACGGCGTCTGGGCGACCTTACGCGGCGCCTTCCGCTTCGACTACTTCTGGCAACGTCGGCGGCGTTTCGCCCTCGTCACCGCGGATCTCGTCCTTTCGGTGCTTTCGTACGGCATCGCGCTGTTCGTCGCCGTCGAGCCCGGAACCCACATCGGCGATTACATCTGGCACACCCTGCTCCTGATCGCCGTCGTTCGTCCGCCGGCGCTGGTCTACTTCGGTTGCCACCACCCCGTGCTGTCCCACTTCGGACTGTGGGACATCGTCGCCCTGTTCAAGGCGCTGACCGCGAGTTCGTTGGTGGTCGCGGCCCTGACGTACTTCATCGGTGGCCAGGCACATCCACGTTCGGTGTTCGTGCTCGACTGGGCGCTCTTGCACTTTCTGCTGATCGGGCAGCGTTACCTGCTGCGCGCATGGAGCCGTCGGCGCACCTTGAGCCAGCGCACCCGGTCGCGCGCCAAAGTCATCGTCGCCGGGGCCGGCGTCGGTGGTGAGCACTTGAGCCGTGTGCTGCTCGAGGATCCCGCATCCAACTTCGTGCCGGTGGGATTCATCGACGAAACCCAGGAGCGTTGGGGCTCGCGCATTCACGGCGTCAAGGTCTTGGGTGGGACGTCGGAGTTGCCTCTGGTGCTTTCGTCGAACGGCGTCCGCGCCGTGTTCGTGTGCCTGTCGGATCTGCCGGAGGCGACGGCCCGCGAGGTGGCGGCGATCTGTGCCAAGGCCGGCGTCGACTGTCGCATTCTTCCGACCCTGGCGGAGATGCTGAGCGGCGACTCGATGACCTTCGATGGCTCCCGCTGGGCTGCCGAGCGCAGTCCCGATCTCGATCTCGGCAACCGCCCCGTCTACGTCAATTAGGTCAAGTCGTAAGGAGTCACGATGCCCGCAGAACAGGTGCTCGTCACCGGTGGTGCCGGCTACATCGGTAGCCACCTCGTCCGCAAACTTCTCGAACGCGGCTTTCGTGTCCGCGTGCTCGAGAAGTTCCTCTATGGTGACCTCGGGCTGCGTGAACTGACCGGCGAGCCGAATCTCGAAGTGCGCGAGGGCGACATCTGCGATCGCGCCGCCATGCTGTCGGCCTGCAAGGACGTACGCCGCGTCATCGCCCTCGCCGCCATCGTCGGCGATCCGGCTTGCGAGATCGACCCCGCCGAAACCAAGCGTGTCAATCTCGATTCGACCCGACTGCTCGTCGACGTCGCACGCGAAACCGGCGTGCAGCGGCTGGTGTTCGCCTCGTCCTGCAGTGTCTACGGGGCCAACGACAACGATGTCCTCAGCGAGGATTCTTGGCTCAATCCCGTATCGCTGTACGCCCGCACGCGCATCCAGTCGGAAGAAATCCTGACGCGGGACCGCGGTGATCTGGAAACGATCATCTTGCGACTGTCGACGGTGTGCGGTTGGTCGCCGCGCATGCGCTTCGACTTGATGGTGAACACCATCACGGCTCGCGCCGTCGTCGATCATGCCATCCGCATCGTCGGTGCCAGCCAATGGCGGCCCCACATTCATGTTCAGGACGTCGCGCGGGCCTTCTTGTCCGCGGCCGTCGATGCCAAGCCGGAACACTGCCAAGGGCACATCTTCAACACCGGCGGCGACGATCTGAACTTCACCGTAGGCCAGATCGGCGAAAAGGTGGTGGCGCAGGTTCCCGGCACCAAGGTCGAATACGCCGACGACGTCGATGACCTGCGCAGCTACCGCGTGTCGTTCTCGCGCATCCGGCAGGCTCTCGGCTTCGTTCCCGAATGGACGGTCGAGGCGACGATCGAGGAGCTGCGCTCCAAACTCGAATCGGGTGCAGTTGCCGACTTCACCGACGACATTTACTCGAACCTCAAGTGGTTGCGCCGCGCTTTCGCCCAGCGCGCCAGTGCCTGAGTGCCGGCGATTCTCTCGATGAAACAAGCTCGTTGCCGCGTCGCCCTGGTGGGCTGCGGCCGCATTGCTCACGTGCACGCCGGTTATCTGCGGCAAACCCCTCACGTCGAATTCGTCGGCGCGTGCGATCTCGATGCGACGGCGCGCGAGACCTTCGCGCGGCGTTGGCAATTGCCGACGTTCCGCGATCCGGAGGAACTCATCGCCGCCGCGGCGCCGGACTTCGTGCACATCGTCACGCCACCGGGTACGCACGCCCCGCTCAGCAAGGAACTGCTGGCCCGCGGTCTGCACGTCATGGTCGAGAAACCGATGGCCCTCACCGTCGCCGAAGCCGATGAGATGGTCGCGGCCGCCGCGGCTGCCGGGCGTTTCTTGACCGTCGATCACAACCGCTGGTTCGATCCGGTGGTCCTGCGCACCCGCCGTCTGCTGGAGTCCGGAGCGTTCGGCGAGTTGATCGGCGTCGACGTGCTGCAGTGTGCTCCGCTGGCCGAAGGGGAAGAGAAGGCGGGCCACTGGACGGTGGGGCTGCCTGGCGGGTCCTTGTATGACTCGGCGCCGCATCCGGCCTACCTGATGCTGGGATTCATGGGCGCGGCGCGCGACGTTCAGGTCGTGGCCAGCCACACGGCGTCCGGCGCCATCGAGGAATTGCGCGCCGCCGTGCGCGGGGAGCGGGCTCTCGGAACGTTTTCGATCTCGGCGCGCACTCAGCCGATCGCCGCGACGGTGACGCTCTATTGCACCAAGGCCACCGCGGCGATCAATTTGAACAACATGACGCTGGCGGTGCGCCGCACCCGCAAAGTCCCCAAACTCGTCGGCAAGGTGCTGCCGAATCTTGACGAAGCGACGCAACTCGTGCGCGCCACCGTCAGCAACACCCTCGAGTTCGTCCTCGGCAAGCAGCGATTTTATCCCGGTATGGGGGTGCACTTTCGCATGCTGTACGAGGCCATTGCGCGAGGTGAGGCGCCGCCTGTCAGCGCCCAAGATGGGCGTGACGTGATGTATCTGACCGAACAGCTCTGGCTGGCGGGTCAGCGTGGCGCGAACCACGGGACGCAGGAGGCTTGACCATGGGCAAGCTTCTGGTCACGGGCGCCAACGGTTTCCTCGGTGCGCGCATCGTCGCCGCCGCCTTGCGGGCGGGGGAGCAGGTGCGCGCCTTCACGCGCCCCGGCCGAGCCGAGCACTGTGCCGGCGCGGAGATCTTCAGCGGCGACCTCGGCGACGAAAATTCGCTGTGGGCGGCGATGGAGGGGGTCGACCGGGTCATTCACTCGGCGGCTCGCGTGGCGACGACGGGCAGCTGGGAGGAATTCGTCGAAGCGAACGTACGCGGCACGCATCGCGTCATTCAGGCGGCGCGCGCCGCCGGTGTCACCTCGATCGTTCACATCAGCTCGCTCAGCGTCTACGCCGTCGACCGCGACGGCATCACCATCACCGAAGATAGCCCCTATGAGAGTGAGGCCGACGGTCGGGGTATGTACAGTCGCTCGAAACTGGCCGCCGATCGGCTGGCGCTGTACGAGGCACGCCAGGGGGCTCCCGTCGTCGTGCTGCGCCCCGGCTTGCTCTACGGCCCGGGCAAGCGCCCGCCGTTGGCCCGCCAGAGCTTCAACGCGCGCGGGTTCAAGCTCATCCTGGCGCGCCCCGGCTACCTCTTGCCGATGACCCACGTCGACAACGTCGCCGACGCGGCGTTGCTGGCGGCGAACTGCCGCGATGCCATCGGCAAGGCCTTCACGATCGTCGACCAGAACGTGCGCCAAGACGAATACACCAAGCTGTACCGTGCGGCGGCCGGTGCGACATGGCGCCCCGTCTATTTGCCGGTAGCCGCGGTGGCCCTCGCCGCGGGAATCGTCGAGCGCGGTCTGCGCTTGGCGCGTCGGCGATCGCCGGTGACGGCACATCAAATCCGTCGCGCCACCGACTCGGCGTTCTTCGATTGCACGCGCGCCCACACGATCCTCGGGTGGCAGCCGCGGATCGATCTGCAGCAGGGGCTACGCGACAGTTTCGCTTCGGTGGGCGCCTCGGCGTAGGCGAGCACGCAGCAACCAAGCACGGGGAAGAGCCATGATCGGCATCCGCGACGTCGCCAGCTATCTGCCGGAGCGCGTCGTCCGCAACACGGACGTCGCCGCCGAACTCGGCTTCAAGCCGGGCTTTCTCGAACAAAAGGTAGGTGTCGAGACGCGTCACGTGGCGGCGCCGGACGAATCGACGAGCGACATGTGTGTGCGTGCCTACGAGGCCTTGGTGGCGCGTCGCGGGCCGTTGACGGATGTCGGGCTGTTGCTGCTGTGTACGCAGAATCCCGACTACAAACTGCCGCACACGTCGAGTGTCTTGCAGCACCGCTTGGGTTTACCCAAGTCGATGCTGGCCTTCGACATCAGCTTGGGTTGTTCCGGTTACGTTTCGTCCTTGGTGACGGCCAAAGCCCTGATGAACGAACTGGGCATCGAACGCGGCCTCGTCTTCACCTGCGATCCGTACACCAAGGTGCTGTCGCCGACCGACAAGTCGACGGTGCCCTTGTTCAGCGACGGCGCCAGCGTGACGCTGGTCGAGCGCCACGCGCCCTGGCAGATCGGCCGCAGCACGTTCGGCAACGACGGCAGCCTGTTCGAGACGTTGATCATTCGCGGCAGTGGTACGGCACGGGCGGCAGGGGAGGTCGAGCAACCGTTGCAGATGGACGGTCGCAACATCTTCGCCATGCTCAAGAAGGAAGTGCCGGAGAGCATCCGGGCCTGCGCCAAGGCGAACGACTACGAACTCGGCGACGTCGACGCGTTTTTGTTCCATCAAGCGAGCGGCTGGTTGCTGTCCACGCTGATCGCCGATCTCGGTATCGATGCGGCCAAGGTGCCGACCAACCTCAAGCGCGTCGGCAACACGGTGTCGAGTTCGATTCCCTTACTGCTCGACGAGCTTCTACGTGATCCCGCGGCGCAGCCGCGGGTGATGCTGCTCAGCGGCTTCGGAGTCGGTTTGTCCTGGGCCTCGGTGATCCTGCAGCACGCCGAGACGGCGAAGGTTTGAGGCGTGGTCGAGCCACGCGGAGACGTGACATGAAGAGTAAAGACGAAGTACGCGGCGCCCTGATCGGGATTCTGCGTTCGATGGGTAAGGAATTCGAGGATCGCGCCGGAGCCGACATCTTCGAGGATTTCGGCCTCGATTCACTCGACCAGATCGAGTTCCTGTTCAACGTGGAGCAGGAACTCGGCGTCAAGATCGACGACGAGACGTTCGAAGAGCAAGGCCTGCGCCAGTTCGATCGTCTCGTCGATCATCTCGCCGCAGCCTGAGGCAGGTCGCGGTTCGCGCCTCGGCGGATGCGTTCATGCAGCGTGAGATTCTCTCCGACCTGCCCAAGCTCGGAAGCCGCGAATACGTGCAGGGCGGCACGATCTTCAACGGCATTCTCGCCGCTGCCGACGAGACGTTCGGGGTCGCATGGTTGGCCGGCGTGCGCATCGGCTCGTTCAAGCTCGAACGCGAGGCCGTCGCCAACGGACGCATCATCGTAGCCGACGCTGCGGTCGCGGGGCTCGAGCCCAACGCCACCTTCGAGGCAAGTGGCCCGAACGGTGCGGTCTTCAGTTATTTCATCGACGAAGCGCGCCCGTTCCGGCGCGAACCCTACGACGAAGAGAGCTTCAACCGCCCCATCCGGCTGGGTACCGACCTGAGCGGTGAGTTCGGCCTGCCGGCGGGTTCGCGTGCTGATTTCATCAAGGGCGTCGTCGGTGCCAACAAACTGCTGCATCAGAAGACGGACCGCTTCGCCGCGCCGCTGACCAAGATCCAGTTCCTCTATCTCAAGTCCCTCGACGCGCTCTGCCTGCAGGCGCGCGACGAGGAGTGGCGGCTCGAGATCTCGCCGCTCACCGCCAAGGAGACGCCGACCGAAGCGTGGACGATCCAACGGGTCCGCGTCGTGGCTGCGTCGTTCCAGTCCGAGTTTCGACTCTGTTACCGAGCCCAGAAGACGGCCTGACGCGGCCGTTGCGCATGACGACCGAGAACGCCACCCACACCGGCGCCGCCGGTGCACCCAGCAGCGACGCACCCGCGCGCCCGTTCGTCTTCGTGCGCGATCGCGGCGAGCGCGCCGACGGCATCAATGCGCTGTTCAACCGGTTCACCGGCCGGCGCCGTTCGATGCGCGAGTATCGTTGGGAGTTTTACGAGTGTCTGCCGCCCGGCGCGCACGTGTGGGCCATCGTCGACAACGCCAGCGGCGAGGTCGTCGGGCACCATGGCATCGTGCCGACGCCGATGGTCGTCGACGGCGAGGTTTGCAGCGGCGGTCGTACCGAGAACACCATCATCGAACCCGTGGTGCGCAAGAAGATCTTCTACCCCGGCATGGAGAAGAAGGCCTTCGGCGAGGCGGTGCGCGACTTCGCCCTCTTGTACACCGTGCATGCCTCCGGACCGCAGGGTAAGATTCGCGAACGCCTGGGCTACCACGCCGTCGGACGCTGGGCGGTGTATTTGCCCGTCATCGGCCGCCGTTATCTGGCGGTGCTCGCGCGTCGTCTGCGCGATCGCCTCGCGCCGCGCCTGCCGGATGTCTTCGTGTCGGCCGCCGCCGCGACTGCGGCGGGGCTATGGCGCTTGGGAGGCCTTCTCGAGCGTGCTCCGGGCGACGTCGCCTACGAGGTCGTCGACGACCTCGATGCCTTTCGTGCCGAATACGAAGCCTTTTGGCAGGAGGCGCGCCGCGGCTACGACGTCAGCATCGATCGATCGTGGGAGTTCCTGCGCTGGCGGGTCTTCGACAATCCGAATCTCCAGTTCCGCCTGTGGGCGATCCGCCGCGACGGGCGGCTCGAAGGCGTGGTCATCGGTCATCGCCACATTCTCGGCGAAGCGTGGGCCTTGTATGTCGACGACCTCATCGTTCGTACCTACGACGAGGCGTCGTTCGCCACGGTGCTGCGCTGTCTGCCGTTCCTCGAGGAGCAGGCGGATGCCGTGGTCGTCATGACCCTCGGCAACGGCACGCCGCTGCATCGCGCCCTCGAGCGTCGCTACCCGCTGCAGACCTTCGCGCTGCGCCGACTGGGGGGGCGGGTGTTCGACGAGGTCGTGGCCTACGATCGCGACGGGCGTTGCGACGGCAAGCGCTGGTACGTGACGGCGCTGTTCACCGAGGGGCTCGACACCTCGCGTCCGGGGCTCTGATGCGCGACTCAGGAACGCGAACGACGACCGCCGCCCAAGCGCTTCTGCAAGCGCTGAGCGCCGCGCCGCGCCATGTCGACGAAGTAGCGGATGTCGTCGCGATCGGCGATGAGCACGCGATGCACGCCGAGGCCGGCCTCGCGCGCGAAGAGGCCGACCAGCAGCACGCCGGCGATCGAGTAGGAGAGGGCGGTGGCCATGGCCGCGCCGACGGTGCCGTAGGCGGGGATCAGGGCGAAGTTGAGGCCGACGTTGAGAGCGAGCGCCGGGATGCCGGCGGCGATGTTGACGCGCTGACGGTTCTGGCTGGTGAAGGCGCGAGTGATGATGACGAAGATCGACATGGCGATGATGCCCACCGCCGCCCATGCCAGCGGGTCGCCCGCCGGCGCGTATTCGGTGCCGTACCAGAGTACGATGATCCACGGCCCGAACAGTGCCAGGGCGATCGAGCACAGGCCCGTGAGGAACAGCGTGCGGCGGCACGTTTGTGCCGTCAGCCGGTAGATTTCTTCCTCGGGAAGCGAGGCCAGGCGCGGATACAGCACCAGCCCGATGGCCTGCGGAATCTCCAGCACCATCTCGGTGAAGCGCAAGGCGAGCGAGTAGAAGGCGGTGGCTTCCGGGCCGAGAAAGTAGGCCACCAGGTATACGTCGATGCGCAGCAGCATGTGCTGCGTCAGCGTCTGCACGTACGACTTGAAGCCGAAGATCAGTTGCCCGCGCAGCAAGGCCGGCGTCATCGACAGACCGAAGGGAATCTCGCGATACGTGGCGATCAGCAGCCAAAAGATCATGAACACGTTGAGCGCCGTATGGATCACCACGGCGGCGACGAGACCGAGATCGAAGCCGACCATGGCCACCGCGATGATGGCGACACGCAGCACTTCGCTGACGATCAGCCGGCGATTGTACAGGCTGAACTGGCGCACGGCCTGTAGGACACCGAAGAGATAGTCGTCGATGAGCAGCAGCGGAACGCGAATCAGCGCCAGGGCCAGGGCCCACGCCGGTACCCCCTGTAGGACGGTGTCGAGCAGACTGTCGCGCAAGATCCACGCGAGCGCCGCGACCCCGGTACCCAAGGTGAGGGCTAGACTGAGGATGTTCGAGGTGACGACGCGCGGGTCCCAGCCCTCCCGGTTGATGAAGTACACGCACGATTGCGGCACGCCCAGCTTGACGAACGTGACCGCCGTCGACGGGACGATCAGGACCAGCGCCAGGATGCCGCGGTCGTGCGGACCGAGCCAACGGGCGAGGATGACGCCGCCTAGAATGCCGAGCACGGAGCGCGCCGCGCGCGTGCCGAAAATCTCGAAGACGTCGCTGAGCGAGCGAGAGCGAGGCATGGATCGGTTCTCAAGGGGTTGGCTGCGGTGGTGGGGTCAGGAACTGATGCAGGTGCGCTTAGCCGAGGCCTTGCCGCGATGCAACGAGCCGACACGCGTGTCCCGGAGAGTCGCATGGTCCGCGTTCTGATCGTCGAAGCCTCGAGCGGTGGTGTCGTCGGCGGTTCGCTGACGGGCCTCGTCCACATGGTGCACGGGCTCGATCCGGCGCGCGTCGCGGCCGGCATGGTGCTCTACGAGCGCAAGGACATCGAGGCCGAACTCGCGGACCTCGGGGTCCCCGTATTCCACGTGCACCGCAAGCGTGTGCGCAAGGAACACGCGCTCATCGGCAACCAGGGCTACCAGCGCGCCAAGCGCGTCGGCTGGGTGAAGTCGGCCTTGGCGTTGGGCCGACAAGGCGTGCGCCTGGTGGTCGAGGAACTGCCGGCGGCACTGCGCTTGGCGCGCATCATTCGGGAGTTCCGCGCCGACGTGGTGCATCTGGGCAACGGCGTGCGCGCCAACTACGACGGTCTGCTCGCCTGCTGGCTGACACGAACCCCGTGCGTCGTGCACGTCAAGGGTTTCGAGAAATACTCCGACCGCGAGCGCGCCGCCGGCAAACGCATCGATGCGCTGGTTCCGATGACCAAGGCGGTCGAGCAGCATTGCCGCGAACGCGGCGTCGTCGGCCGGCGCACCCAGGTGATCTACGACGCCCTCGCCGACGCCGGGTTTCGGCCGCGGCGGCCACCGGCCGAGGTGCGGGAGGAGTTGGGAGTCGGCGATGCGCCGCTCGCCGGTGTGGCCAGCAACATCCAGGAATGGAAGGGGCAGATCGTGCTGGTCGAAGCGATGGCGCAGGTCGTGCGCCAGGTCCCGGCGGCGCAGGCGTTGATCATCGGCGGCGTCCACCGCGCCGGAGCCGACTACGCCCAGCGGGTGCAGGATCGCATCGCCGAACTCGGACTCCAGGGCAATCTGCGGGCGACGGGGTTTCGCAACGACATCGCCGACGTGACCAACGCGCTCGACATCGTCGTCCATACCTCCGTCAAGCCCGAGCCCTTTGGCCGGGTCATTCTGGAAGGTATGCTACTCGGCAAGCCGGTGGTCGCCAGCGCCGCCGGCGGCGTGCCCGAATTGATTCGCGACGGCGAGACGGGTTTTCTGTTCGCACCCGGAGATGCCGATGGTCTGGCACATTGTCTCGTCCGCTTGATGCAGGACGAAGGTTTGCGGCGCGCGATCGGTGAGCGCGCACGCGAGTGGGCGAGCGACGCGTTCTCGATGGAACGCCACGTCGAGGCCTTCTCGGTGCTGTACGAAGATTTGAAGAGGAGTGACGACTGAGATGAACATTCTGGGAATATCCTGCTTCTACCACGACTCTGCCGCGGCGCTGATCGTCGACGGCAAGTTGATCGCCGCCTCGGAAGAGGAACGCTTCAGCCGCAAGAAGCACGATTCCGGCTTCCCCAAGCTGGCGATCAAGTTCTGTCTCGAAGAGGCGGGCATCGACGTCGCTGACATCGACTACGTCGTCTTCTACGAAAAACCCTTCGTCAAGTTCGAGCGCATCCTCACTACGGCGCTCGCCGTGGTGCCGAAGTCATGGAAGGTCTTCGGCGACGCCATGACGACCTGGCTGCTCGACAAGCTCTGGGTCAAGAACGTCATCCGCCAGGACCTCGGCATCTCGCCCGATCGCATTCTCTTCAGCGAGCACCACCTCTCGCATGCCGCGAGCACGTTCTTGTGCTCGCCGTTCGACGAATCGGCCATCCTGACCGTCGACGGCGTCGGCGAGTGGGCGACCGCGACGATGGGTATCGGCAAGGGCTCCGACATCAAGCTGCTGCGCGAGATCCGCTTCCCGCACTCCCTCGGCCTGCTTTACAGCGCCTTCACCGCCTTCCTCGGCTTCGAGGTCAACGAGGGCGAGTACAAGGTCATGGGCATGGCGCCCTACGGCAAGCCGAAGTACGTGGACAAGGTCTACAAGCTCATCGACGTCGACAAGGACGGCGGCTTGTGGCTCAACATGGACTACTTCTGCTTCCACCACTCCTCGACGCAGACGTACAAGAAGAAGTTCGTCGACCTCTTCGGTCCGCCGCGCGAACCCGGCCTGCACTTCTTCACCGAGAAGTCGGGCTACCCGAAATACTTCGAGCCGAAGCCGTCGAACTACGCCGAACTCGCGGCGCAGAACCAGCATTACGCCGACATCGCCGCCAGCATCCAGCAGGTCACCGAGGAAGTCGTCATCAACATGGCGAACGCGCTGCACCGCGAGACCGGGCTCAAGCGCATCTGCATGGCCGGCGGCGTGGCGCTCAATTGCGTCGCCAACGGCAAGATCCTCGGCAACACCCCCTTCGAAGAGATCTTCATTCAGCCGGCCGCCGGCGATGGTGGCGGCGCCCTCGGGGCGGCGCTGTACGCGTACCACTGCGCCCTCGGCAAGCCGCGCAACTTCGTCATGGACCATGGCTATTGGGGCAAGCAGTTCAGCGAAGGCCAGATCGTCGACTTCGCCCGCACCTGCGGCCTCCCCTACAAGACCTACTCGTCCGACGACGAGATGGTCGACGCGGTCGTCGATCGCTTGACCAGCGGCAACGTCATCGGCTGGGCCCAAGGCCGCTTCGAGTGGGGTCCTCGCGCTCTCGGCGCGCGCAGCATCCTCGCCGACCCGCGCCGCGACGAGATGAAGGAAATCGTCAACGTCAAGATCAAGTTCCGCGAGCCGTTCCGCCCGTTCGCCCCGTCGACCCTGGCGGAACGCTGTGAGGACTTCTTCGATCTGCCCGGCGCCCAGCACCATTACCCGGCGCGCTTCATGCTGCTCGTCGTGCCGGTGAAGGAAGAAAAGCGCGACGTCGTGCCGGCCATCACCCACGTCGACAACTCGGCCCGCCCGCAGGCCGTGCACAAGGAACAGAGCCCGCTGTACTACAAGCTCATCGATCGCTTCGGGCAGGCCACCGGCGTGCCGGTGATCATGAACACCTCGTTCAATCTCAAGGGTGAGCCGATCGTCACCTCGCCGCAGAACGCGTTCAACACGTTCACCGCCAGCGGCATGGACGCGTTGGTGCTCGGCAACACGGTCATCACCAAGGAGTAGGGTGGCGCCCGCGGCGGGGATGCGAGTGTGAACCGAAAGCGCGAATGGCTCGCCGGGCTGGTCCTGGGAGTCGTCGGCATCCTCGCCTCTCTCGCGGTGCTCGAGCTGGGCGTTCGCCTGCTGCACTTCATCCCCGACCGTCTATGGGAGCACGACCCCTTGCTCGGGGTGCGCCTGCAGCCGGGGGGGTCGGGGTGGTGGACCCAGGAGGAGCGTGAGTTCGTCGTCCACGTGACGGTCAACGCGCACGGTCGCCGCGACCGCGAGCGCAGCTGGGAGAAGCCGCCTGGAACGAAGCGCATCCTCGTCTTGGGCGACTCCTTCGTCGAGGCGGTGCAGGTGCCGTTCGAACAGTCGTTCCCGCACCTCCTCGAAAACAGCCTGGCGGCGTCGCAGCCGCCGTCGATCGAGGTCCTCAACGGTGGCGTCAGCGGCTACGGTACCGGTACCCAAACGCTCTTCTTCGAGCGTGACGGCCACCGCTATCAGCCGGACCTGGTCTTGCTCGCGTTCTATCCGGGCAACGACATTCTCAACAACAGCCCGACCCTCGAGGACCGCTTCCCGCCGGTGTACGACGACGCGGGCCAGCTGGTGCGGGTCGATGGGCCGTCGCACGAGGCGAGCGGCGGCTTCGAGTGGAAGACGTACCGCTATTTGCGCAAGCTCGTACTGACGCGGCAGCCGCAACTCGCTGCGCTGCTCGCCGACTTCGGTCTCATTCGGCCGGCGGCCATCCGTTCGGCAATGGAAATCGACGGCATCCCAGTCGCCTACGGCGGCTTCGAGGTGCCGTTGTCGCCGGTCTGGGAGGACGCCTGGGGGCGCACGGAGGCGCTGCTCGATCGGCTGCAACGCGGCGTCGCGGCGCGCGGGGCGAAGTTCGCGATTGCGATTCTGAGCCTACGTGATCAGGTGTATCCGGAGCTATGGCAAGAAATCGTGGCGCAGCACCCGCCGATGCGCCAACGCACGTGGGATCTCGCGGCGCCGGCAGCGCGCCTGCGCGCCTGGTGCGCCCGCCGCAACGTGCCCTGTGTCGACTTGGCGCCGGCATTCGCCGCCGCTGCGACGACGTCGGAGCCGTTGCACTTTCGCTACGATGGACATTGGACCGCCGCCGGCCATGCGCTGGCGGCGCGCCAACTGGAAGAATTCTTGCGGCAGCAATCCTTGCTGCCGTGAGCCGATGAAGAGGACGTAAGGAGGAAGCTCGTATGGCCATGGGAGATGGTGTCAAGGAACGGTTCGGTATCGCGGGAGAGCTGATGGGCTTTCTCTGGGAGCGCAAGATGTGGTGGCTCATCCCGATGGTCGCCGTGCTCTTGCTCTTCGGCGGCCTGATGGTCACCGCGCAGAGTTCGGCCCTCGGTCCGTTCATCTACACCCTGTTCTGACCCGACGCCGCAGGCACGCCGGTGCCGCAGCCGCGGTACCGGCGCCTGCTCGGGCAGGAGAGTGCATGACGCGTACGCTTCTCGGTCGCTTGAGATGGTTGGCGACGGTCGGTTGCATCGTCGCAGGATGCTGCGCTCCGGTGGCGGCGGTGGACTACTACGTGCGCCGCAGCGGCAGCGACGCGGCCGATGGTCGCACGCCGGCGACGGCGTTCGCCTCGATCGCCAAGGGCGCGGCCGCCGTGCTCAATCCGGGCGATCGCGTCATCGTCGGACCGGGCACGTACGCCGAAGGCGACTTGGCGCCGGCCAACAACGGGATCGTCCACCGTCCGGTGGTCTTTCTGGCCGATGCGGCGGGTGCGCTCACCGGCGACGCGCCCGGAGCCGTCATCGTTCGACCGCCGGTGGGTAAGACGACTGCCTTTCTGTTTTTGGCCAAGCGCGGTGTGACCATCGATGGTTTCACCTTCGATGCCGCGACGGATGCCTGCATCCAGGTGCGCTCGTCGGCCGATGGAAGTGAAGCCAGCGCCGATATCGTCGTGCGCAACGTGACCGTCGCGGGTTGCTCGAAACGTGGCATCGACATCACCGCCGTCGGTACGGTCGTCGTCGAGGACTCGGTCGCCACCAATAACGTCGCGGGAATCTCGGTGCTCGGTCCCGGCGGAGTAGGGCCGCGGCAGAACGCCGCCCTCGGGCGACCGGTGCTGACGCTGCGCCGCAATCATGTGTACGCCAATCAAGGACCCGGCATCGTCGTCGAGCGCGCCGGCGGCGGTGTCATCGACGACAACGACGTGCACGAGAACCTGCTCAACGGCATCTACGTTCGCGACAGCGAAGGCGTGACCATCCTGGGCAACGAAAGCCGAAGCAACGGCGACGGTGGAATTCGCGTCGACGTCAGCACCAGTGCCGGTGCCGGTACGCGCAACGTCGAACTGCGCGGCAACCTCGTCCGCGACAACGCCAAAGGCGGTCTGTCGGTCGTCGCTACCGGAGACATCGTCGTCGCCGAGAACACGTCGCACACCAACGGCGCTTCCGGATACTCGGTGATCGGAACCGACGCGCAGGCGCGGGTCGACATCCGCCAAAACCAAAGCTACGCCAACGTCGCCCAGGGCCTCTTCGTCGAGGCGGTGAGCGGCGGGACGGTGCGCGACAATACGCTGCGCGACAACACGGGCACCGGGCTCCTCGTCCGTTCGAGTACGGGCCTTGCCCTGGCCGACAACGTCGTACGCAACAATCGCGACGGGGGTGTCCTTCTCGGCAAAGGCGTCGGCGATGTGGCCGTAGGCGACGTCTCCGTCGTGCGGCACCGGATCGAGGCCAACGTCGGCGGTGCGCTGGATGTCGTGGCCCGCGGCCGGGTCGACATTGCCGACAGCTCGATTCCGAACGCCCCAGGCAGCGCCATTGCGGTGGCGGGCGCGGGCACGGCGCAAGTCTCGATCCGACGCTGCTCGATCGAACGGCCGGCGCAGGATGCGGTGTTCATCGATGCGGCCGCCGGAGTCGACCTCGAGGGGAACACTCTCACCGACGCAGGCGAAACCGCGGTACAGGTGCGCCGCAGCGGGGCAGTACGCGCGGTCGACAACGACATCCAGCGGCCGGGTCGCAACGGCATCGACGCGCAAGGAGATGCTGCCGTCGAAGTGCAACAGAACGAGATCGTCGCCGCGGGAGGAGTGGGGATCGTCATCGAATCGCCGGCGCGAACGATGATGGCGACGCTACGGGAGAACATGGTCTCCGACAGCGTGAGCCACGGCCTGCGCCTCGCCGGTGCCGCCGCGGGAAGTGTCGCGCTCAATCAGGTGCGTCGCGCCGGCGGCCAGGGAATCTTGGTCGATGCGTCGGCGGGCGTCATGTTGACCGAGAACAGCGTCCTGACGACGGGCTTCAGCGGCATGCAGGCGCGCACCAGCGCCGATCTGGTCGTCGCCGGCAACGAGGTGGCCGATAGTCCCGATGGCGGCATCGACCTGAACGCCGACGGCAACGTCGAGGTCCGCGACAACGACGTCGACCGCAGCGGTGATGCGGGCGTTTCCGTCATCAGCCCGCGGGGCGATGGCGCCTTCGTCGTCGACGACAATCGCATCGGCACCAGTGGCGCGGACGGCATCTTCTTGCAGGGCGCCGAGAGCGTCGCCGTCCGTCGCAACGAGGTGCGCGACAGTCTGGCCGCGGCCATCCTGACGCGTTCGACCTCCCATCTCGTCGTCGAAGAGAACGTCGTAGCGGACAACGTCGACGGCGGCATCCTTCTCAACAAGGGCGACACCGTGCTCGGCCTGAACGCCGTGGTGGCGCGCAACTCGGTGGCAACCAGCGGCTCGGGCATCCAAGTGTTCGCCGGGGGCCACGTCGACATCGTCGGCAACCAGGTCGCCACGAGCCCCGTAGGCGGTATCGCCGTCGTCGGCGACGAGACGCTGGCGGCGCGGTTGGACGACAACATCGTGACCGACAGTGGTGCCGACGGGCTGCTCGTTTCGGGCGGCGGCGCGGTCGTCGCCTCGGGCAACGAGGTCCGGCGCAGCGGCCAAGTTGGCATCCACCTTCCCGACGTGACCGCGACGACACTCACCGACAACGAAGTGCGCGATAGCGTTCAAGACGCGATTCGCGTCAACGGCAGCGGGCTCCTCGCGTTGCGCGGCAATACGTTGGCCACCAGTGGCGGGTCGAGCCTCATCGCCACGAGCCAGGATGACGGAGCCTTCGATCTCGACATCGAAGAGAACGCCGTCAGCAGTCACGCACAGGGGATTTTCGTCGTCGGTTGTTCCGGCGGGCGTGTCGTCGACAATCACGTGCGCTCCAGCCGTCTCGATGCGATTCTTTTGCGCAACTGCACTGACGTTGCCGTGACCGGAAACGACATCGAACAGAGTGGCCGCAACGGCATCCTCATCAATGGGCCGACGGCCGTCGTCGGTGGTGGCTTCGCCCTGCGCGACAACCGCGTCGTGACCAGTGGCCAAAACGGCATCCAGGTGTATGCGCGCGGCAGCGTCTCGGCCGTGCGCAACGTCGTCGAGGGCAGCACCTTGCCGGCGTTGTCGATCGTGGCCGAAGGGCGTTCGCGCCTGGCGATTTCGGACAACCATCTGGCGGCGAGCCAGTCGCATGGACTGTTCGTCGAAGGTGCCGACAAGGGCGTGCTGCAGAATACCGTGACGTACGGTCATGCACTGACGGGGCTGACGCTGCGCCGCAGCCCGGACATGTTGGTCGCCAACAATCTCGTCTACGGCAACGCCGGCGATGGACTGGCAATCGGCACGGGAGGCGGTCGCAGCCCGCGTGCGGTCGTGACCAACAACACCATCTACGGCAACGCCGAGCGCGGCTTCGTGCTGGGGAGCGGGGGCGCGGCTTCGGAAGGCGCCACCGTCGTCAACAACATCATCGAGGAAAACGGCGGTACCGGCATCGCCGTCGATCGACTGTCGGCCGACAGCTACGTCAGCGCCTTCAACATGAACTCCGACGGCTATGGCGACGACACCCCGCGCTCCCCATTCGACATCGAAGGCCCAGCGGGCTTTCTCGATCCGCTCGGGCCGGATGCGGTGCTGGCGACGTCGGACGCCGACTTTCGCTTGCGGCAAGTGCTCGGCGGTCAGGCGTCGAACAGTCGTGCGGTCGACGGCGGTTCGGCGCTGGTGCAAGAAATCGGACTCGCGGGGAGCACGGCCGCCGGCGGCGCACCCGATACCGATCGCATCGACATGGGCTTCCACTACGGCGCGCAGCCGTCGCAGTCGGTGCGAGTGCCGGCGCCGTACATGCCGCTGTTCGTGCGGCCGGATGGCGACGACGCCAACAACGGCCGCAGCCTGACGACCGCATGGCGTTCTTTGCGCACGGCCGGGATTCGAGCCGTTGCCGGCAGCACGGTGATCGTCGCCCCTGGGCGCTACGTCGAGACCGACACGGTGCGCGTGCGCGACGGCGCAGGACGGGTCACCTTCCTCGCCGACCGTGACGGCTCGCGCACCGGCTTGGCTCCCGGCCCGGTCGTGCTCGATGCTTCCGGAGCCGACACCGGCTTCATCGTGCTCGCATCCGACGACGTGGTCATCGACGGCTTCCATGTGACGAATACCGCCACCGCGGCGATCCAGATCCGCGAGGGGTCGGACCGCGCGGTGGTGCGCAACAACGTCGTCTTCTCCAATGCCAGGCGCGGTATCGAAATTCGCGGCGGCGACGCTGGACTCGTCGCCAACAACTTGGTTTACGGCAACGCCACCGGCGGCATCCAGCTACAGCACACACGAGGCTCCGAGGTGTCCGGCAATACGATTTACGGCAACGGCGAAAACGGCATCACCGTGGGCATCGGTTTTCCGACGCAGCTCGGCAGTCTCGATCGGGCCCACGGCGCCGGCGAGACGACCCTGGCGGTGCGCCTGCCGAGTGCCGATGCCGTCGTTCGCCTGGACGCGGGCGACATCGTCCAGTTGACCAACGATGCCGAACGCTACCGGGTCATCGCCCCGACGACGTCGGTTGCGGGACTCTTGACCCTTGCCATCGAACCGAGCTTGGCGCGGGTGCATGCGTCGGGAACCGCGGTGCGTGACGAGACGCTTGCTGCGGTGGATACGCGCGTCCAACGCAACATCGTCGCCGGCAATCAGTTCGGGCTGCAGGTGCGATTGAACTCGCTCGCTGGCTACGAATGCGGCGGCAACGTCGTCGCCGATGGACTGCAGGGGCTGACGCCGCGTTGCGATGCCGACATCCTAGCGGATCCCGCGTTCGTCGATCCCGATGGGGTGGATGGCGTCCTCGGCGGGGCCGGGTTTGCCGACGACGACTTTCGCCTCCGGCAGGCCACCAGCCCGGCGGTCGACCTGATTCTCTGCGACGCCGATCTTCCCGGCGTCGCGGGCACCACGGACCCCGACGGATTCCCCGACGAGTGTCCGATCGACGCCGGCTATCATTATCCGCTTGCTGCCGTGGGGGCTCTGTGAGCGACGCGAAGGGAGGTCCCCGCCGGGCATGAGTGAACCCATTCGAATCGCCTACGTCATCAACGCGATGATCGTCGGCGGCAGTCAGACGCATCTGGTCCAGGTGATGCGCTTCCTCGACCGGGAACGGTTTGCGCCGCTGTTCGTCTGCCTCAGCGGCAAGGGCGAACTGCTCGATACCGTTCGGGGCACTGGAGTGGAAGTGCTGACGCCCGGAGCCGGGCGAGCCTACAAGGGGTTGGGCTTGGTACAGCGGATCGCCGCGCTGACGCAGGAACTGCGGGCTCGCCGTATCGACATCGTGCACGCCTACCTGTTGCGCGCCAACCTCGTCGCCTCGATCAGCGCTCGCCTCGCCGGTGTACCGATCCTGCTGTGCAGCAAGCGCGGTTGCCATGAACGCCGCGGCGCCGAACTGGTGATGGCCAAGATCGGCAACGCCCTCGCTGATCGCATTACCTGCAATGCCGAAGCGGTGCGGCAGTTCGTCCACGAGAACGAGGGTTGCGACCTCAGCCGCATGCCGGTGATCCCGAGCGGCATCGACACCGATCGCTTTCAGCCTCTGCCGCCGGGCGACTACACCGGGCGTTTAGGATTGCCGGCGGACCGTATTCTGATCGGTATCGTGACGCGCATGCGCACCCGCAAGGGCGTCGAAGAGTTCATTCGTTCCATCGCCCTCGTGCGCGAGAAGATGCCGCAGGCCCACGGCGTCATCGTCGGCGAGGTGCCGACCGAGGGGTGGCTGGAGCAGCTCGTCGCAGAACTCGGCTTGCGCGATCACCTGACCCTCCTCGGTCGCCGCAGCGACATGCCCGAGGTCCTGTCGGCCTTCGACCTGTTCGTGCTCTCGTCGCACGACGAAGGCATGTCCAACGCCGTGCTCGAGGCGATGGCCATGCAGTTGCCCGTGGTCGCGACCGACGTGGGCGGCACGGGCGAAGTCGTGCGCCACGGCGAAAGCGGCTTGCTCGTCCCGGCCAAGGATCCGGCGGCCCTCGCGGTCGCGATCCAACAGGTCTTGGGCGACCGCGACCGGGCGCGGCAGATGGGGCGTCTTGGACGCGACATCGTGACGCAGAAGTTTTCGGCCCGCGCCATGGTGCGGCAGATGGAAGATCTCTACCTGGAGATCGCGACGGAGAAGGGTTTGGCGTTCGGACAGCAGCACCGACGCGCCGCTTGAGAGGGAGACATGAAAGTCACGTTTATCGGTCACGCCTGCATCCTCGTCGAGTCGCAGGGCAAACATCTGCTCATGGACCCCTGGCTCGTCGACCCGACCTACCATGGTACGTGGTGGCACTACCCGCCGCTGGTGCACAAGCCGCAGGACCTCCCCAAGCTCGACTACATCTACATCTCCCACGAGCACCCCGATCACTTCGATCCGCCGACGCTGCAGCAGCTGAACAAGGACGCCAAGATCATCATCGGCAACTTTCGCAAGAAGCGCTTCCGCGACCGCATCCGTGCCTGCGGCTTCCAGGACATCGTCGAACTGGACTTCGCCCAGGAGTTCGCCTGCCCAGGGTCGGATCTGCGTTTGCGTTTGGTGGCACCGGATCGACCGTGGGATGACAGCGCCATGCTGGTCAAGGCCAACGGTACCACCGTCTTCAACGTCAACGATTGCCATCTCGACGACCAGACGTTGGCGCGCATCGGCGAGGAGGAGACGATCGATTTGGCCTTCCTTACCTTCACCGGCGCCAGCCAATACCCGGGCTGCTTCGACTACCCGGAAGAGGTGAAGATCCAGCGTTGGCGCGCCTCGAAGATGGCGCACCTCGAGGAATTCGCCAACTGGGCCAAGCTCGTGCGCGCCAAACGCGCAGTGCCGGCCGCCGGCAACTTCGCCTTGCTGTCACCCGATCAACTCGGGCTCAATACGCCGCACTACGTCAATACCCCGGCGGAAGCGATCGAGGTGCTGCGTCAACACGCACCCGAGATCGAAGGGCTGCAGATGAACCCCGGCGACACGTGGACGCCGGCCGGCGGGCACCAGCGTCTCAACCCGGCACCCGACTGGAGCCGGCGCATGAGCGACATCGCCGCCATGGCCGAAGCGCACAAGGACGAGGTTGCCGCCTATTTCGCCAACGAACCGCGCGCCTCGGAGGGCCTTTTCGAGCGCTTTCGCGACTACTTCAACGGCCTGCTCGCGGCCGATCCGGCCGTGGCCAAGCGCATCAACATCGTCACCCAGTGGGAGGTGAGCGGCGAGCACGGCGGCAACTGGATCATCGACTTCACCCGCGACTCTGACTGGGCCTATGCCGGCACGCGCGACGACTGGAATCTGAAGATCCGCATCTCGTCGCAAATGGTCCACATGGGCATCTCCGGCCATGCCGTTTGGGACGACCTGGTGCTCTCCTTCCGCCTGCGCCTGGCCCGCAAGCCCGACGACTACAAGAAGGAGTTCTGGACCTGGCTGTGCAAGCTGTGATCGTGGCGGTTCACATGGTGGTGTCTCGTCCGTGTTGGCCGGAAATCCGTTGATGACCACGCGTCCGAACGTCCTGCTCGTCGTCCTCGAGGGCGCCCGCAGTGACCACTTCTCGTCGTACGGCTACGCCCGTGCGACGACGCCATTTCTCGATCGCACCGCCGCCGAGGGGGTGCGATTCGCCCGCACGTTCAGCGTTGCGCCGACGACGCTCGCGGCCCATGCGGCGCTGTTCACCGGACTCTATCCGTCGACGTCCGGGGTGCACGCTGAGCGGCCGCGGCTACCGAACGGCTTACCGTTGTTGGCGGAACTGCTGGCTGCACAGGGCTACCGTACCGGCGCCTTTTGCCCCTCCAACGAGATCACGCCCGAAGCCGGCTTCGGGCGCGGCTTCGAGACTTTCTACACGCAGCGTTACCAGAATCGCCTCGCCGATCGTGCCGTGAGCTACGGTCGCCGCGCCGGCGATCGCCTACTCAATCGCGTCGACGCCGGGGCGCGGCGCACCAACGAGGCCCTGCGCGAGTGGATCGGCGGCGACGAACGACCGTTCTTCGCCTTCGTGCACTACGACGAAACCCGTTTGCCGCTCACCGTCACGCCGGCGCCGGAGTTCGTCGAAGCGGCGGCCGCCGCACGCTTGCGCGGACTGGTACAGGACGCCGAGGCGCAGACCGCGGGTCAGCTGGCGATGGCCCCGGAGGATTGGGCCGCGATCAACGGCCTGTTCGACTCGGCCCTACGCTACGTCGACGCCCGCGTCGCCGAAATCCATGAGATGCTCGCTGCTCGCGGAGCTTGGGATCGAACCCTGCTCGTGGTGACGGCGGATCATGGACAGTGCTTCGGCGAGCAGAACTTGCTCGGCAACGCGGTCGGGCTCGCCGATCCGCTATTGCGGGTGCCGCTCCTTCTGCGGGCGCCGACCCTCGTGCCGCGCGGCTTCGTCGTCGACGAGATCGCCCAGACCGTCGACATCGCGCCGACGATTCTGCGCACCCTGGGGATCCATGTCCCGCCGACATGGCAGGGCAGGCCGTTGCTGCAGGGGCACGATGCGACGCCTGGGCCGGCCTTTGCCGTGGCCGAGCGCTTCCGGCCGGACCTCGCCGCCCTGCGGCGTCGCTTCCCGGATGTCGACTGCGCCGCGCGCGACGTGCGCATGAAGGCCATTCGCACGCGCAACGAAAAGTTCGTCTGGCGTTCCGACGAGCGCAACGAGTTGTACGATCTCGACACCGACCCGCGAGAAATCGACAACCGATTGGCGCACGACGTCGCGCGGGCCGATTCCTTGCGCCGCCAGCTTTTCGATTGGTTCGCCATGGCCCACCGCGCCGCGGCCGAAGGTGCCGACGCGCCGTTCGCCGACGCTGCCCGGGCCTGACTCCCTCTTCTTCGGACGAAATGATGCGGAGAGTGGCGATGATCGGGTTGGACTGCGCAGCGCCGGAGGTCGTTTTCGAACGCCACGCCGACGCGCTGCCCAACCTGTCGGCTTTGCGACGCCAAGCACTGTGCGGTCGCTTGCGTAGCTGCCATCCGCCGATCACCGTGCCGGCGTGGGCCGTCATGCTCTCGGGTTACGACGCCGGCCAACTCGGCATTTACGGGTTTCGCAATCGCCGCGGCTTCGACTACGGCGCCTACGACTGGGCGACCTCCTCCGTGGTGGATCGACCGATGGTGTGGGACACGCTCGCCGAACAGGGCGCCGAGGTGCTGCTTCTCGGAGTGCCTCCCGGGTATCCGGCACGACCCGTCGCCGGGCACGCGGTCGGTTGTTTCCTGACCCCGACCGGTGCGGCGCAGGCTACATGGCCCCCCGCGCTGGCGGCGGAGATCGCGCGAGTCGCACCCGACTACGCCTACGACGTCGACGGGCACCGAAGCCACGACCGCGACGGTATGCTGCAGCGTTTGCGACAGATGACCGAGGCTCGCTTTCGCCTCGCCCGCCATCTGGTGCGCAGCCGCCGCTGGGACCTGTTCGCCATGGTCGAGATCGCCACCGACCGCCTGCACCATGCCTATTGGCGTCACCTCGATCCGCTCCACCCGCGGCACGATCCCGCCGATCCCATGGTGGCGGCGGTGCTCGACTATTACCGCGCCCTCGATGCCGAAATCGGCGCGTTGCTCGAATGTCTCGGCGACGACACCGTCGTGCTCGTGACTTCGGATCACGGTGCCCAGGCGCTGCGCGGTGGCATCTGCCTCAACGAATGGCTGCGCCGCGCCGGTTACCTGCGGCTGCTTCGAGAACCAGGGGGCAGCGGTCCCTTGCGACCGCAAGACGTCGACTGGTCGCGGACGCGGGCCTGGGCCGACGGTGGTCACTACGGACGCATCTTCTTCAACGTGCGGGGCCGTGAGGCGCAGGGGTGTGTCGACCCGCATCAGGTCGATGCGCTGGCCGACGAACTCACCGCGGAACTGGCCGAATTGCGCCTCGAAGAGGGGGAAGCCGTGGGCGTTTCGGCCCATCGGCCGCGCGACTTGTTCCGGGAAGTGCGGGGCAATCCGCCGGATTTGATCGTGTATTGCGCCGATCTCGCATGGCGCGCGTTGGGCAGCGTCGGCGGCGATGTGTTCGCCTCCGACAACGACACGGGACCCGACGACGCCAATCATGCTTGGGACGGCATCTTCATGCTGCGCGACTCCGCCGACGAAGCGGCGCGCGGCTGGGTCGAAGGGCTGGAGATCGGCGACGTCGCGGCGACGATCCTGGCGCGGAGTGGGGCGGAGCTGCCGCCTCGCCAACCGGGCTCGCCCATCGGGGCGATGGCGTAGCGCGACGGGCGAGTCGGCGACAGAGAGAACAGGACACGAGGTACAGATGAGTCAACTTCACACCAAAGACGAACGCTACATGGTGCACGGCGGCGTTCTCGCCGGCGTTTTCGTGATCAGCCTGAGTTTGCTCGTGAGCGAACTGCTGCTGACGCGAATCTTCTCCGTCATCTTCATGTACCATTTCGCCTTCCTGGTGATTTCGCTCGCCATGTTCGGCATGGGCGTCGGCGGCATCGCGGTCTACTTGTATCCGGAGCGCTTTGCCGGTGACTTGCAGCGGCGGCTGGTGACGCTGGCGTTGGCCTATGCGGCGTCGCTGGTCGCGTTGGTGCTCTTCCTGTTCAACTTGCCCCTGGCGCCGTCGAATTCGCTACGCGGTGCGATGGTCATCGGTATCGTCTTCCTGGTGTCGTCGGTGCCGTTCTTCATCGGCGGCACGTGTCTTTCGATTCTGCTCGGCCGCGCCGGACAGCACGTCAATCGCCTGTACTTCGTCGACCTGGTCGGTGCCGGCGTCGGCTGCTTCTTGATCATCCCGATGCTCAACTACCTCGGCGGCGTCACGGCGCTGCTGACGGCGAGTTGCGGTGCGGCGCTGTCGGCGCTGCTGTTCGCGCTGCCCGAGCCGAACGACACCAAGCCGAGCGAGCATTCGGGCAGCGTACTGCAGCGCGTGCTGACGATCATCGCCGTGGCCACGGCCTTGGGTATGCTCTTGTCCTTCGTCCTCGAGCCCGCGGCGCGCTGGATCGGCGAGATCCTGTTCAACGCTCATCCGGTGTATTCGACCCGCAAGCATCCGTTCAGCTACTACTTCGATCGCAACATCGGTCCCGAAATCCACAACATCACCACCTCGGTCCGCTTGCCCTTGATCGCCGCTTTCGTCGTCACCGCTGCGGCACTGGCGTGGGTGCGTCGGGCGCGCGGCACGGGAGACGGTCGCGCGCTGTTCGCCCGCAACGAGTTGAAGTACGCCTCGCTGGCGACTCTCGCCGGCGTCGTCGCCTTCGTCGGCATCAATGCATCGACCGATGCCATTCGCATCCGCTTCGCCAAGGGACGCGTCGAGTTCCAAAATCTCTTCGAAGGCTGGAACTCGTTCTCGCGCATCGCGGTGCTGCCGCGCACCGGCAACATCACCTATGCCTGGGGCCTGAGCCCGCTCTACAAGGGCGACCCGGGCGAACATCTCGCCATCGACATCGACTCGCTCGCCGGCACACCGCTCGTCCGCTTCGGCGGCGACATCAACGAACCCGGCCTCGACCACCTGGCGCACGACGTGACGGCGCTCGCTTACGTCCTGCGTCCGGGCATGGAGACGCTGATCATCGGACCGGGCGGCGGTCGCGACGTGCTCACCGCTCTCAAGTTCGGCAGCAAGAGCATCGACGCCATCGAGCTCAATCCACTGATGCGGCGCATCGTCAACGAGGAGTTTGGAGAATTCACCGGTCGGCTGTATGAGCGCCCCGAAATCCGCCTGACCATCGACGACGGTCGCCACTTCGTGCGCAACAGCGACCGGGCCTACAAGGTCATCCAGCTGTCGCTGGTCGACACCTGGGCCTCCACCGCCGCCGGCGCCTTCGCTCTCTCCGAGAACTCGCTCTACACCGCCGAGGCGTTCATCGACTACATGCAGCATCTGGCGCCGGACGGCGTGCTGACGGTCTCACGTTGGCTCGACGTCACGCCGCGCGAAAGTCTGCGCGTCATCTCGCTGGCGCGTGTGGCGCTCGCCAAGATGGGCGTCACCGATGCCTCGCAGCACATCATGGTCGCCGGCACGCCGCCGCTGCGCCGCAGCCACCGATTCGCCAGTGTGGTCATCTCGCGCAGCCCGTTCACCGCCGACGAGATCGCCGCGGCGAAGAAGTTCGTCGACGACCGCGGCTTCGACGTCCTCTACTTCCCCGGCATGCCGCGCGACCCCGTCTTCACCGAACTGGTGACCACGCCGGACATGAACCAGTTCCTGCAGGACTATCCGCTCGACGTCACTCCGACGACGGACGATCGTCCGTTCTTCTTCAACACGGCGTGGCCGCGCGATTTCTTCAAGCTCTGGCAGCCGAGTGACGGGCGCGTCGGCGTGCACTTGCTGGCGCGCGTGCTGATCATCGTCGTGACGTTGGTGCTCATCTTCATGCTCGGCCCGTTGTTCCTGCGCCGGCGCTCGGCTCTGGCCAACGTCGAATCGGTGTCGCGCTGGTCGACGCTGCTCTACTTCTCCTGCCTCGGCGCCGGGTTCATGTTGGTCGAGGTTGCGTTGATTTCGAAGTTCGTTCTCTTCCTCGGGCATCCGATCAACGCGCTGACCGTGGTGTTGTGCACGCTGCTCATCAGTGCCGGCCTGGGCAGCCAATGGAGCGGGCGGCACGTGGACGGCGGGCATGCCGCTCTCGGTCGGGTCATCGCCATGGCCCTCGCCGGCATCGTGGCCCTCGATCTGGTGCTCGAGTTGGTGTTCGTCAACATCGTCGGCTGGCCCTTCTGGCTCTGCGTGTTGATCACCATCGCGACGCTGGGGCCGGTCGGTTTCCTCATGGGCATGCCTTTCCCGCTCGCCTTGCGTTTGCTCGACCGAGTCGGGCCGCGTTGGGCCGAACTGATTCCCTGGGTCTGGGGCATCAACGGTGCCTCGTCGGTGTTGGGCTCGATCCTGGCGATCAGCGTCGCCATCAATTTCGGCTTTCGCTTCACGTTGTTCACCGGCCTTGCCGTGTACGGACTCGCGTTCGTGACGTCGCGCTTCTTGGCGGGTGGAGCCAAGGCTCTCGATGCTGCCGAGGCGGCGCCGCGCCGCGCCTGAGGCGGCGGGAATCCCGGCGGAAGGGTCGGCATGCGTTCGCGGTTCGATGTCTGGCTCGGCGCGCTTCTCGGCGCCAGCCTGCTCCTCTGCATCGATCACCTCGAGTGGGGGCTGCCGCACGGCAACGAGTCATGGGCGGCGGACGCCATGGGGCCGCTCACCGTGCTCAACGTCGGACGGCGCCAGCTGGCGGAGTTCAACTCGGGCTGGTTCTGGTTCAAGTATCCTTTCGGCTACCCGCTGCTCTTGCTCGCCGCCTACACACCCTACCTCGGGTATCTTTGGCTCAGTGGCGGACTGCGCAACCCGACGCGGGTGTATCCTTATGGGCTCGAAGACCCCGAAACCACGCTGTATCACCTGGCGCTGCTCGGGCGCTTGGTCAACGTCGTGGCCATCGTCGGTACGGTCGTACTGACCTACGACATCGGTCGGCGTCTCCTCGGGCGGCGCGCCGGCCTGATCGGAGCCTGGCTCGTCGCCACCGCTTACCCGTTGGTGTACTACGCCCATACCACCAATCAGGACGCGGCGTATCTGTTCTGGCTGACGCTGTCTCTCTGGGCCGCGGTCGTGGTGGTCACGTCGGCGGCATCTTGGGCGTATCTCGCGCTCGGTGCGGCGGCCGGTATGGCAATGGCCACCAAGGAACAAGGGTTCGCCTTGCTGCTCGGACTGGCGATCGTCCTAGTGGTGCACGGGCTCGAGAATCAGGAGGCACACCTCGCGCCGCCGAAGCGACTGTGGCGAGCGACGTTCCATCGTGGCACGCTGAGCGGCTTGGGGGTCGCACTGGCGGTGTGGCTCGTCGCCGGTAACGCCTTGCTCAATCCCGCCGGCTTTCTCAATCGTCTGCGCGACCTCACCGGAAATCCGGTCGCCGGATTGTCGTCACGCGTGACGCCCGTCGAATTCTCGTGGTTCAAGGGTTGGCCCAAGGAGTGGCAATACCTCTCCGAGACCTTCGACGTTTTGGCGAGCACCTTCGGCCTCCCCGTGTTTCTTGCCGGGGCGGTCGGCGCGGTCTACCTGACGCGAAGACGCCCGCGGGCCGCGCTTTGTCTGCTCGTGCCGGCGGTGGCGTATTACCTGATTTCGTTGCGCACGCATCACGTGTTGACGTTACGCTATACATTGCCGCTGATGCCGATCCTGGCGATCACGGCGGCGGCCCTGTTGTTGCGTCTGGTGCAGTCCGGGCGCCGTGCCGCCTTCCTGGCGGTCGCTTTGCTGCTGGCACTGGCGGGTGCGCGGGCGGTCGAGATGAACCTGCTGCTGCGCTGGGATCCACGCTACGACGCCGAGGCGTGGATGGCCGAGAATCTACCGCGCGACAGCCACGTCGAGACCTACCAAAAGCCGGTCTATCTGCCGCGCTTCGCCGGACTCGACGCCAAGCTCGTACCGCTGCAGGAGCGTAGCGTCGAGGCGGTACTGCAGCGTCGGCCCGACGTCATCGTGCTGAGTTCGGCAAGTCACAAGACGATCCACCACTTCTGGACAGCCGATTGGCGTCAGGGGGACGGCAGCTTACTGACCGAGGTGCCGGCGGCGACGGAGATGCTGCGGGCACTCGAGTCCGGCGAGTTGCCGTACCGCGAAGAGGCACGTTTCGCCCGCTCGCCGGTGTTCCTCGCGATGCGGATCACCAGTGTTGCGCCGCAGATTCGCATTTTCCGCCGCGTTTCGTAGGGAGGGCCACGCCCATGCAGACGATCCTGATCACCGGCGGAGCCGGTTTCATCGGCTCCAATTTCGTGCGCCATGCATTGGCCCACGGGGCGGGCCGTGTCGTCGTGCTCGACGCCCTGACCTACGCCGGAAGCCGGCGTAGTCTCACCGACGTCGAAGGCGATCCACGTTTTCACTTCGTCCAGGGGGACATCGCGGACCGCGTCGTCGTCGACGCGGTGTATCGCGAACATCGCCCAAACTGGGTGGTGAACTTCGCCGCCGAGAGTCACGTCGATCGATCGATCGATGGTCCCCGCATCTTTGTACGCACCAACGTTCTCGGCGTCTTCGAGATGCTCGATGCGGCGCGGCAGTTCTACGCCGACCTGGCCGCGGCCGACCGGGAGCGATTCCGCTTCCTGCAGGTCTCGACGGACGAGGTCTACGGCTCGCTCGGCGCGACCGGCTTGTTCCACGAGACGACGCCGTACGCGCCGAACTCGCCCTATGCCGCGTCGAAGGCGGGCGGCGACCACCTGGTGCATGCGTACCACGAGACCTTCGGCCTGCCGGTGCTGATCACCAATTGCTCGAACAACTACGGGCCCTATCAGTTCCCCGAAAAGCTGATTCCGCTGGTGATTCTCAACGCGCTCGAAGGGCGCGACCTACCGATCTACGGTGACGGACAGAACGTGCGCGACTGGCTCTACGTGGGCGACCACTGCGAGGGGATCTGGCGCGTGCTCGAAGCCGGTCGTCTCGGCGAGAAGTACAACATCGGCGGCAACAGCGAACGGACCAATTTGCAGACGGTCGATGCGATCTGCGCCGCCCTCGACGCGCTGGCGCCGGTGGCCGACAACCCGGCGGCGCGCGCCCGCGGCATTCGCTCCTACGCCGACCTCAAGACCTTCGTCGCCGATCGCCCGGGCCACGATCGGCGTTATGCCATCGACGCGTCTCGCATCAAGGAAGAGTTGGGCTGGACGCCGCGCCACGCCTTCGACGAAGGCATCCGTTCCACCGTGCAGTGGTACCTGGACAACGGCTCGTGGTGCGCCGACGTGCGCGCCGGCCGTTATCGCGGTGAACGGCTCGGCCTCGGCCAGGAGAAGCAAGCATGAGCAAGGGCATCATTCTCGCGGGCGGGTCGGGGACGCGGCTGTACCCGCTGACCAAGGCGGTCAGCAAGCAGCTCGTGCCGATCCATGACAAACCCATGATCTACTACCCGCTGTCGTCGTTGATGCTGGCGGGCATTCGCGAGATTCTGGTGATCACCACACCGCACGAGCAAGACGGCTTTCGCCGTCTCCTCGGTGATGGCAGCGAACTCGGCCTGCGCATCGAGTACGCCACCCAGGCCAAGCCCGACGGCATCGCCCAGGCGTTCCTCATCGGGCGCCAGTTCATCGCCGGCGATCCGGTGGCCTTGGCTCTCGGCGACAACATCTTCTACGGCCACGGTTTCCCCGCCTTGCTGATGCGTGCCGTGGCGCGCACCGAGGGAGCGACGGTCTTCGGCTATTGGGTCAAGGACCCCGAACGCTACGGCGTCGTCGAGTTCGACGCTGCGGGGCGCGCCGTGTCGCTCGAGGAAAAGCCGAAGGTGCCCAAGTCGAATTACGCCGTCACGGGTCTCTACTTCTACGATGCCCACGTCGTCGACATCGCCGCAGGCCTGCAGCCGTCGGCGCGCGGAGAACTGGAGATCACCGACGTCAACCGCGTCTACCTCGAGCGAGGGCAGCTGCATGTGGAGAAGATGGGACGCGGCATCGCGTGGCTCGACACCGGCACGCACGAGGCATTGCTGCAGGCGTCCAACTTCATCCATGCCATCGAAGAGCGGCAAGGGTTGAAGGTTGCCTGCGTCGAAGAGATCGCCTACCGCATGGGATACATCGACGCCGCCGCCGTGCGGCTCTTGGCGGCGCCGATGGAGAAGAGCGGTTACGGTCAATACTTGTTGCAAATGCTCGAGGTCTAGCGAGACGCGGCTTCGAACCGCGCACGTCCCCGATGCGTCGCCGGCACGGGGCGCGTGGGTTCGTGCCACGCCTCGACCTGCCAGCACCGATTCCGCCCGACCAAAGGTATCTAGTTGCGATGCAATTCCGCCCGACCAAACTCGCCGGTGTCCTCGTCGTCGAGCCCGACGTCTACCGCGATCCGCGTGGCTTCTTTCTCGAATCGTACAGTCGCGAGAAGTACGGTGCCGGCGGAATCGACGTGGACTTCGTGCAGGACAACCACTCGCGCTCGGCGCGCGGCACGCTGCGCGGCCTGCACGCGCAATGGCGCAAGCCGCAGGGCAAGCTGTTGCGCGTCGTCGCCGGTGAGATTTTCGATGTAGCGGTCGACATCCGACGCGGCTCGCCGACGTTCCTGCAGTGGGTCGGCGTGACGCTCTCGTCGGACAACTTTCATCAGATCTACGTTCCGCCCGGGTTCGCGCACGGCTTCTGCGTGCTCAGCGACATAGCCGAGGTCGAGTACAAGTGTACCGACGTCTACGACCCGGGCTACGAGTTGCGTTTGCAGTGGAACGACCCGGCGATCGGCATCGACTGGCCCGTGGCGGAGCCGCTGCTGTCGGCGCAGGACCGTGAGGGCAAGCCAGCGTCGGAACTTCTCGAATATTTGCCGGAATATCGCCCATGAAGGTTCTGGTGGTCGGTGCGGGCGGGCAGTTGGGTTCGTGTTTGCCCGCGGCCCTGTCGGGGCACGAGTGTATCACGCGAACCCGCGCCGAACTCGACATCGCGAATTGGCCCGCGGTGCGCGGCTCGGTCGCATCGCTGCGTCCCGACGTGGTCATCAACGCCGCCGCCTACAACGCCGTAGATGCGGCGGAAGGCGACATCGAGGGTGCCTTTCGCGGCAACGCCGTCGGCCCGCGCCATCTGGCGGTGGCCAGCGCCGCGGTGGGTGCGGCCCTGGTGCACGTGTCGACGGACTACGTCTTCGACGGACGCGCGTCGCGTCCGTACCACGAGTACGATCGTACCAACCCGCAATCGGCGTACGGCCGGTCGAAGCTGGCGGGCGAGGAGGCGGTGCGTGCGGCACAGCCGCGCGCCTACATCGTGCGCACCGCGTGGGTCTACCACACGCAGGGCAACAACTTTCCGAAGACGATGCGGCGGCTGGCGGCGAACGGTGCGGTGCGCGTCGTCAGTGACCAGTTCGGTTCGCCGACCTACGCGCCGCATTTGGCCGAGGGGATCGCGCGGCTCATCGAGACCGAGTCGTTCGGCACGTACCACATGGCGGGGCAGGGCGAAGCGAGTTGGTTCGAGCTGACGCGCTGCCTGTTTCGCGAGTTGGCGATCGATGCCGAAGTGAAGCCGGTGTCGACCGCCGAGTTCCCGCGGCCGGCCGAGCGACCGCGCTACTCGGTGCTGACGACGATCCAGGAGCCGCGCCTCGTGCTTCCTCCTTGGCAGGACGGACTGGCGGAGTATGCGCGGCGCGTGCGAGCGGGAGAGGGATGAGGGCGCATGATCTTCACCTCGGAAGCCTTCCTGATCTTCCTGCCCATCGTCCTTCTGGGGTTCGGCCTGCTGCAGCCGCCCTGGCGCAATCGATATCTGCTGGCGGCGAGCTACTACTTCTACGGCTCGTGGGACTGGCGCATGCTGAGCCTGATCCTGCTGACCACGGCCATCGACTACAACACGGCGATGCGCGTCGAGGCATCGCGCGATGAGACCCTCCGTCGACGTTGGCTGCTGGTGAGCGTCTGCACCAACCTCAGCATTCTGGCCTTCTTCAAGTATTTCAACTTCTTCATCGACTCCGCCGCGGTTCTGCTGCAAGCAATCGGGCTGTCGCCGAACCTGCCGACGCTGCAGATTCTGCTGCCGGTGGGCATCTCGTTCTATACGTTTCAATCGATGTCGTACGTCGTCGACGTCTACCGGCGCGACATGAAGCCGGTGACGTCGTTCCTCGACTACTCGCTCTACGTAACGTATTTCCCACAGTTGGTGGCGGGTCCGATCGAACGTGCCACGAGCCTGTTGCCGCAGGTCCTGCATCCGGCGCCGGTGACGCCGTCGCGCATCAACATCGGCATTCTGCTGATCCTGCTCGGCTTCGCCAAGAAAGTCCTGATCGCCGACGCCGTGGCGCCGGAGGTGGACCGAATCTTCACCAATCCGGACGCCATGAGTTCGGGCGAACTCTTGCGTGGCGCGTATTTGTTCGCCTTCCAGATCTACGGCGACTTCGCCGGATATTCCGACATCGCCCGTGGCGTCAGCGAGTTCTTCGGCATTCGACTGATGGTCAATTTCAACCAGCCGTATCTGTCGCGGTCGATCACCGAGTTCTGGCGACGCTGGCACATCTCGCTGTCGACTTGGTTGCGCGACTATCTGTACATCCCGCTCGGCGGCAATCGCTTCGGTGCGCGCAAGACCTACCGCAATCTGATGCTGACGATGTTGATCGGCGGCTTGTGGCACGGCGCCAACTGGACCTTCGTCGTGTGGGGTGGTTTGCACGGCAGCATGTTGGCGATCGAGCGGATGCTCGGCATCGGCAAGGAAGGACGACCGTCGGCGCATCGCGGCTGGGCCGAGCGAGTGGGCGATGTCGCAGGTATGGTCGTCACCTTTCATGCGGTCGTCTTCTGCTGGATCTTCTTTCGCGCCGCCAACGTCGGCGACGCCTTCGAGTACATCGGGGGAATCGCGGCCTTCTCCGGGATGGCCGACGTCGGCACGCAGCCTCTGTGGATTCTGGCGGCGGTGTTGCTCATCGACCTTCCGCAGTATTCGTTCGGCCGCCACACGGTCTTTCTGCGCTTGCCATGGTGGCTGCGGTCTCCGGCGTACGCCGCGCTCGGCTTCACGGTGCTGGGCAAGATCCTCTACGGAGGCAAAGATCTTCCGTTCATCTATTTCCAGTTCTGAGGTAGAGAGACCGGGTTCATCGCGGCGACATTGCCATGCAGTACCTTCGCTATTTCACGCTGCGGCGCATCGGCAAGGCCGTCTACGGCATCGTCGTGGCGTTTTTCCTGGCCGAACTCTCCATCGGCTGGTTCGTGCCGCAAGAAGAAGCCCTGCAGAAGGACCTCATCCGCCGCGACCCCAAGCTCGGCTACCGCATGGTGCCGGGCTACGACGGTACCATCACGCGCACCGACATCCCCTTGCGCATCAACTCCTGGGGGCTGCGCGATCGCGAATACGGTCCGCGCACGCCGGGCAGTCTACGCGTCTTCATCGTCGGCGACTCGATGGTCTTCGGCCACGGCGTGCCGATCGAGGATACCTTCACCCGCTTCCTCGAACCGCTGCTCGCCGAGAAGCTCGGACGACCCGTCGAAGTCGTCAACGGCGGCGTGCCGGGCTACGGCACCATCCAGTCGGTCGATTTCCTCGAGGAGGCGGCCCAAACCGTCGATCCCGACGTGGTGCTGCTGGCGATCGCCGTGTTCAACGACATCAGCGACAACGTCAAGTTCGGCGAACAGCTTTATCGCTGGAAGCGCGACCCCAGCCGGCTGCAGCGCTTCCGCACCTGGGCCCGCCACAACAGTCAGGTGTACCGTCTCTTCCGCCGATACCGGGCCGGAGTCAGCGGCCACGAGATGATGCAGATCCACGCCAAGGCGCCCGAAGGCGATACCATCAAGGGGCTGCGGTTGACCGAGGAGTCGGTCGCGCGCGCCGCCGACTTCGCCGCCGCCCGGGGATTGCCGTTCGGCATCATCATCAATCCGGCCCAAAAGCAGGTGTCCGACCGCACCTGGAACGAGACGCTGACGCGCTTCGGCCTCGACGCTTCGGCGTTCGATTGGTCGCAGCCCAACCGCACGCTCACCGACTTCGCCCGCGGCCGCGGCATTCCCGTCATCGATCTGCTGGACGTCTTCCGCTCGCGCCAGCAGGAGAACTATTACTTCAGCGAACATTGGAAGGCACCCGGCCATCGCCTCGTGGCGCAGGAGATCGCCGCCTTCCTCCTGTCCCATGATATGACCGGCCGGCGCGCGCCCGGCGGCGCCGCACCGGTCACGCCGTAGATGCAGAACGAGGAGTCCCCCGTCATGTCCGAAAGCCACGCCCCCAAGGCGCGCCCGCGCGTCGTCGTCGTCATGCCCGCCTACAACGCCGGGCGCACGCTCGAGATGACCTACATGGAGTTGCCGCACGACCGTGTCGACGCCGTCATCCTCGTCGACGACGGCAGCTCCGACAACACCGTTCAGGTGGCGCGCGACCTCAACCTCAAGGTCTTCATGCATGCCCGTAACTATGGCTACGGCGCCAACCAGAAGACCTGTTACAACGAAGCGTTGCGCGAAGGGGCGGACGTGGTCGTCATGGTCCATCCCGACTATCAATACGATCCGACGTTGCTGCCGGAGATCATCGCGCCGCTGGAGAGGGGCGAGGCCGACGTCGTCTTCGGCTCACGCTTGAAGAGCGGCTCCGCGTTGCAAGGCGGCATGCCCTGGTGGAAGTACGTTTCGAACCGCTTCCTCACGTGGGTCGAAAACGTCACCTTCAATCTGAAACTGTCCGAGTACCACACCGGCTACCGCGCCTATACGCGCGAGGTGCTGGAGACGGTCAACTTCCGTTTCAACTCGGACAAGTTCATCTTCGACCAGGAAATCGTCGCGCAAGTCGTCGACGCCGGCTTCCGCATCGCCGAGGTGGCGGTGCCGACGCGTTATTTCCCCGAGGCGTCGTCGGCCAGCTTCCTCGCCAGCACGCGTTACGGTCTCGGTATCCTCTGGCTGGTGGCACGCTACATGGCGCATCGCTCGGGGATCTGGCGCCAGTCGCAGTTCGACAGCTTGAAGGCTCGCTATTCGCGCGTCTCCTGAACCACGGCGCGACGATGTCGCCGGCTGTCCGTCTCGGTATCGCGGTTGCGATCGTCCTCTCGCTGGGATTCGGCTGGCTGGCCAGCCGCCACGGCGTCAATGCGGACGAGGGGTTCTACGTCCTGGCCGCCCTGCGGGTCGCTGCGGGCGAGCGTTTGTACGCCGACTTCTTCTACCCGCAGATGCCCTATTTGCCCTGGGTAGCCGCGCCGCTGCTCGCCTGGAGCGGCCCGTCGTTACTGTTGCCGCGCCTCTTGAGTGTCCTGCCGGGAGCGTTGCTCGGCGGCTTGCTGGCGGCGGTGGCTGTTCGCCGGACGACTTCGCTGGCGGCCGGGATCGGCGTCGCGTTGCTGTATGGCTTGCACGGGTTGTCGCTGAACTATCTGACGGTGACCAAGACCTACGGCTTGGCCAACCTCGCGGCCGTCGGCGGCTTCTTGCTGCTGGCCGGCGGCCACCCGACGACGTGGCGGGCCCTCGGTGCCGGCCTCTGTCTCGGCTTCGGCGTCGGTGTGCGCTTGCCGTTGGCCCCTTTGCTGGTTCTAGGGGCGTTGTGGAGTGGCTGGCAGGAGCGCCGCTTACTGCTTTCCTTTTCGGTGGGAGCGCTGGTGGCGCTGGCTCCGTGCGTGATCCTGCTGCTGCGCGACTTCGACGTCTTCTGGTTCAACAACCTCGGCTTCCACGCCTTGCGCAAGGAGATCAGCGGTCTCGGCCCCATTCTGGCCCAAAAGCTCGACGTGCTGTCGAAGTGGTCGCTGCTGCCGCAGAATTTCGTGTTATGGGGCCTGGCGCTCGGAGGATGCTGGAAAGCGCCGCGGCTGGCGCTGCTGCCCCTCGCGGTCGGGTTGTGCCTCGCTGCCGTCTATCTCTACGCGACGCCGACCTACCTCGAGTACCTGATCCAGGTCGTGCCCTTCCTGCTGTTGGCGGCTTTGCCAGTGTGGACGGTGTTGCGATCACGACGTGGCATGCTGGCCTTGGTGGCGTCGGTGTATGCGGTCGGTCTGCTGCTCTCCTTGCGGCCGGTGGCGCAAGCGCCGGAGCGGCAGCGCAAATTGCAGCTGTGGAATCTCGATCGCGTCGAAGCGGTATCCCACTTCCTGCGTTCGAATTCGGCGCCGGGGGACCGCATTCTCTCCTGGTGGGAAGGATACCCCTGGCTCGCCGATCGCGAGGGCTATCGCGGCGTCGGCTTCTGGGAGTCGAACGTCGGCAAGAAGCTGCCGCCCGCCGAGCGGCGGCGCTATCACGTCCTCGGGCGCGACGAGCTGCGCGAGCTGATCCACAGCCGCGACCCGCGCCTAATCGTGGTGGCGGAGGGGGTATGGCCCGAATTGCGGCCGGCGATCGAGGCGGCGTACGTGCGGCGGTTTCGTCTCGGCGCCGTGGAAGTCTTCGGACGTCGGCCTGACGTCGAAGGGATGTGAGGATGAAGGGAAGATCTCCCCTGGTCTGGCTACTCTCGGGGCTCGCCGTTTCGGGTGCGTCGTTGTTGGTCGTCTTTGCGGTGCTGGAACTGATGATCCGGTTCGTCATGCCGCAAACCGCGCTGGCGACGAACATGTGGAAGCCGGATCCCAAGCTCGGCTATCGCCTGGTGCCCGAATTCCATGGCGAGTACGGTGCGGAGAAGATTCCCCTCGTCACCAACTCTTGGGGTATGCGTGATCGCGAGTACGGGCCGAAGCAGCCTGGAACCCAACGCGTGTACGTGTTGGGCGACTCGCTGATGTTCGGCTACGGCGTGGCGATCGAGGATGCGTTCAGCCGCTCGCTCGAAAATTGGTTGAAGGAGCACGGTGTCGCGTCCGTCGAGGTGGTCAATGGCGGAGTGCCCGGTTGGGGCACGGCGCAGCAGCATCTCTTCTTCGAGGAAACGGTCGACACCGTACAGCCCGATGTCGTGATCCTCGGCCTCTTCGTCGGCAACGACATCCTCGACAATCTCCAGTTCGCGCGGCCGAACCTCGGGCGCGTGGGCTCCTGGCGCAAGCAAGGATTTCGCACCTGGTTTCGTGAGAACAGCCAGCTCTACATTTGGTTGCGCCGGCAGTATAACGAGCGCACCGAGCGTTGGGAGAATCTGGAGCGTCTCGGCGTCGACACGCACGCCACGACTCCGCCGGAGAAGATCCGCCGCGGCATCGAACTCACGGAGGAGGCACTCGCTCGGCTCGCCGAGTCGACGCGTCGACGAGGCATCGAGCTGCTGGTCATGCTGATCCCACGTCGCGAGCAGGTGTACGACGATCTCTTCCGCGATGTGCTCACGCGCCATGCGCTGGCCGCCGATGCTTACGACGCGCGGCAGCCGAACCAACGTCTGGCGGAGGAAACACGAGCCCAGGGGGTGGCGGTGCTCGATCTTCTCGAACCCTTGAGCGCGGCGGCGTCGACCGACCGGGAACTCTACTTTCCGGTGCACCTGACGCCCTCGGGCAATGCCGTCGCCGGCGCCGCGGCCGGGCGCTTCCTGCTCCAACAGGGCTGGCTCGGAGCGGCCGCGAACGGCGCCCGTTGAGACGGATCGTGGGATCGTCGAGCGGCGATAGAACGCGCCTCGGGCTGATCATCGGACAGCTCACGGTCGGCGGTGCCGAAGGCCAGCTGGCGCAACTGGTGCGGCAGCTCGACCGGCGCTTCGAGCCGATCGTCTACGCGCTGAGTGCGCAGCCCGCTCATGTTCGATCGACGCTGGTCGAACGTGGGGTCGAGGTGCGCGAGATCACGGGGAGCCCGCCGGCGCGGGCAGCGCGGTTGGCGTCGGCGATGCGTCGCGATCGAATGGATGTGGCGCACTCGTGGCTGTTCATCGCCAATGCCTATGCCGCCGCAGCCACCGCTGCCGGTCGGGCGTGGCCGCTGATCACCTCGGCCCGCAATTGCAAGGTACAAGGACGCTTCAGCCGCTTGGCCAACACCTTCGCTTTCCGCGTCAGTCGCCGCATCGTCGTCAATTCGAGCGACGTGGAGAAGTACATCATCGCGACCTACCACGCGCCCGCCGAGCGCATTTGCGTCGTGCAGAACGGTATCGACACCGAGCGCTTTCACCCTCACGCTCCGGACGACGCGAGCGATCACGAACACGTCGTCACCGTCGGGCGTTTGGTGCGGCAGAAGAATCATCGACTCTTTCTCGAAGCCGCGGCCAAGCTCGCGGCGCGGCGTCCGGCGGTTCACTTCACCATCGTCGGTGATGGGGCGATGCGCGACGAACTGCGACGCCTCGCCGAGGAACTCGGGATCGCCGAACGTGTTCAGTTCGCCGGCGAGCGCACCGATGTCGAAGTCATTCTCCGGCAGGCCAGCGTGTTCTGGCTCACCTCGCTGTGGGAGGGGATGCCGAACGTGGTTCTCGAAGCGATGGCGAGCGGGGTACCGGCGGTCGTCACCGACGTCGGCGGCACGCGTGAACTCGTTCGCGACGGGATCGAAGGGTACATCGTGCCGAGCGGTGCCATCGACCCCTTCGTCGACCATACGGCGCGCATTCTCGAGGACCGCGCCCTGCGACTCATGATGAGCAGGGCGGCGCGCGAGCGGGTGGCGGCGTTTTCGACGGCGCGCATGGCGCGAGCTCTCGAAGCACTTTACGACGATGTCTTGGGCAGGAGGTAGCACATGGACAGTTGGCCCTTCGTTTCGGTGATCATTCCGATGCGCAACGAGTCCGGCTACATCGGTGCCTGCATCGATTCCGTGTTCGAGCAGGATTATCCGGGCCGCTTCGAGCTGATCGTCGTCGACGGCGACTCGGACGATGATTCACCGCAAACGCTGGCGGCCTACGGAGACCGCATCCGCGTATTCCAGAATCCGAAGCGTATCGTGCCGACGGCGATGAACATCGGCATCCGCGCCGCGCGGGGCGAGATCATCATGCGCGTCGACGCACACACGACCCTCGCCACAGACTACATGCGCGTCGGCGTCGAGACCCTGCAGCGTACCGGCGCGGACAACGTCGGCGGGCCGATGCACGCCATCGGCGGCGGCAAGCTGGCGAATGCGATCGCCGCAGCCATGGGCTCGCGGTTCGGCATCGGTGCGTACTTCCACTTCGGTACCGAGGAGCGCGAAGTCGATACCGTCTACCTCGGCATGTATCCCGTCGCGGTATTGAAGCGCATCGGCCTCTACGAGGAGGAGCTGGTGCGCAACCAGGACGATGAACTCAACTACCGCCTGCGCAAGGCGGGTGGGCGCGTCGTGCTGACGCCGCTGATGCGGTCGCGTTACCAGAACCGCACGAGCGTGCGGAAGCTGGCGCGGCAGTTCTACCAGTACGGGTTGTGGAAGGTGCGGGTGCTGCAGAAGCATCCGAAGCAGATGAGCCCGCGGCAGTTCGTGCCGCCGCTGTTCGTGCTGGCGTTGATCGTCACGGCCGTGCTGGCGCCGTTCTGGGCTCCGGCGGCATGGCTTTTCGCCGCGGCGCTAGGCTCCTACGCCGCGGCTTGCGGCGTCGCCGCTGCCTTGGTCGCACGGCGTGAGGGATGGGATCTCTTCCCCGGAGTCTTGCTGGCCTTCGTCACCATGCATGTATCGTGGGGAAGCGGTTTTCTCGTCGGTCTGTTGCGCTTCGGCAAGCACTGGTTGCAAGACGAGCCACCGCCGCCGGCCTTGGCCGACGTGTCGCCGCCACACTCGCACGGATGAACGAGTCCAGCCGAGACGCCGTCGCCCGCCACGTCGTTCGCTTGCCTGTCGCTCTCGAGGGGAACCCATGCGCATTCGCGAAAAACTCACGCCCGAGGAAAAGGTCGCGCTCGCCTTGGAGCTGATCAAGCGCGAGCACAGTTTCGATGAAATCCGCCGCCACTACCGAGTCAGTCACACCACCGCCTACAAGATCCGTAACGCCTTTCTCGAAGGCGGACGTGCCGCTCTCGGTGCGGATCGGAAGGACGATGGAACGCGCAACTTGGAGGCTCGCGTCGCTGCCCTGGAACTGGTCCTCGGCGCCAACGGCAAACCCCCACGTACGGGAGTGTGAGGCAGCGATCCCTTTGGTGGCGGCCGTGCCGCTGCCGCAGAACACGGAACCATCATGAAGATCCTCGTCACCGGCGCCGCCGGATTCATCGGCTTCCACCTCAGCCAACGTCTGCTCGCACGTGGCGATCAGGTCGTCGGTCTCGACAACCTCAACGCCTACTACGACCCGCGTCTCAAGGAGGCGCGTCTGGCGCAGTTGCGCGAGCACGCGAACTTTCACTTCGTCAAGCTCGAACTCGCCGACCGGGACGGCATGGCGGAGCTGTTTCGCCAGGAGAAGCCGCAGCGCGTGGCGCACCTGGCGGCGCAGGCAGGCGTGCGTCACAGCATCACCCACCCGCACGACTACATCGACAGCAACCTCGTCGGTTACCTCAACGTCATCGAGGGCTGCCGCCACAACGGAATCGAACACTTGGTGTACGCCAGTACCAGCTCGGTCTACGGGTTGAACACGGCGATGCCGTTCAGCGTGCATCAGAGCGTCGACCACCCGGTCAGCCTCTACGCCGCGACCAAGAAGGCGAACGAGCTCATCGCTCACTCGTATAGTCAGCTGTACGGATTGCCGACGACGGGTCTGCGCTTCTTCACGGTCTACGGGCCATGGGGTCGGCCGGACATGGCGTTGTTTCTGTTCACCCGCAACATCCTCGCCGGCAAGCCGATCGACGTCTTCAACTACGGCAACATGGTGCGCGACTTCACCTACGTCGACGACATCGTCGAAGGCGTGATGCGCACCGTCGACCGCGTCGCCGAACCCAACCCCAATTGGAGCGGCGATCGCCCGGATCCGGCCACTAGCTCGGCGCCCTATAGGATCTACAACATCGGCAACAATTCGCCCGTGCGTCTGATGGAATACATCGAGGCGGCCGAGGAAGCGCTCGGTCGCAAGGCCGAGTTGAACCTGTTGCCGATGCAGCTCGGTGATGTCGAGAAGACCAGTGCCGACGTCGAGGACCTGGTGCAGGACGTCGGTTTCCGCCCAGCGACGCCGGTGCGCGAGGGCGTGCGCCGCTTCGTCGACTGGTACCGCGCCTACTACAGCGAATGAGAGCGTGAACCAAGGATGCACGGAGATACGGAGAGCGAAGCAGGGAATGCTTCGTTGCCGCTGCCCCGTTCGCCTCGTCGGGCGTTGGAATTCTCCGTGCTTGCGTGTGTCTTCGTGGTGATGCTTTCCCCTAGGAGGTGGCGATGACTCTCGATCCGACGATGTTCGCCGATACGGCGGTCGATCCCGAGACGCGCGCGTTCAATCAGCTGATCGAGACGGCGCTCGCGTCGCTCCCGTCGGTGCATACGCTCGAGCCGCAAGTCATTCGCGACATGCGCGAGGCTGGGGAAGGGTATTTCGGCCCCTTGGTCCGCGTCGACTGGGCGCGCGACCGACACATCGAGGGACCGGCGGGGTCGCTGTTGCTGCGCGAGTTCGTGCCGCCCAAGGTCAAAGGCGTCTTTCTCCACATTCACGGTGGAGGATTCATGCTCGGGCGGGCGCATCATCAAGACGTGGCCCTCGCGGCGCTCGCGTTGCGTGCCGAGGTGGCGGTGGTGAGCGTCGACTATCGACTGGCGCCGGAGCATCCCTATCCCGCCGGGCTCGACGACTGCGAGGGCGCGGCGCATTGGCTGGTGCGTCAGGCACACACGATCTACGGCTGTGATCGCCTGTTGATCGGCGGCGAATCGGCAGGCGCCAACTTGGCGGCAGCAACTCTGCTGCGTTTGCGCCATCGGGGGGAAGTCGCCCCCTTCGTCGGCGCGGTGCTCACCTTCGGCGTATTCGACCTCGGCATGACGCCGAGCGCGCGTCGCTGGGGCGAGCGCAATCTCATCATCAATACGCCGATCATGCGTTGGTTCGCCGAGAACTACGCGTCAATCGACCGTTGGCGCGAACCCGAGGTTTCACCTCTCTACGCCGACCTCGCCGGCTTGCCGCCGGCCCTCTTCTCGGTGGGTACCCTCGATCCCTTGCTGGACGATTCGCTGTTCATGCAGGCCCGCTGGATCGCCGCCGGCAATCGCGCCGAATTGGCGGTGTATCCCGGGGCGATTCACGGCTTCCTGGCGTTTCCGCTCGCCGTCAGCCGCGCCGCCGCGGAACGAGTCGGCGCCTTCGTCGCCGCGGCTTGATCGACGGCACATCCCAATCCGACCCTCCCATCCTCTCGTAGCAGATCTGCCTATCCCTGGTACCGCACCCTGCTGCCTGCAACCGCGGTTCTCTCGGTTCGCACCCCTCTCCTCCCTCCAACATCGCCATGGCGTGACGACATCCGGTCGTTCGCCCGCCGCACTTCGCCGAAAAAGCACCTTTTCTCCGCTTCTCCGCGGTGAATTTCCGTCTATCCTGTGGGCGTCATTCCAACGCCCACGGAGGTCGCACGTGACGCTATTTCGCCGAGAACAAAACGAATCCCACAGCATGCAAGGCAACCACATTGCCGGCGTTGCCACGCCCAGCAGCGGGGCGGGCCAGGTGGAGATGTGGGTGGGCCGCATGGACGCCGAGGCGGCGACGCCGCCGCATGCGCACGACACCGAGGAGGTCGTGTACTTTCTCACGGGCAGCGGCCGGGCGACGGTGGGCGAGGCCGAAGTCCGCTACCAGGCGGGAGATACGCTGATCCTGCCGCCGGGGCAGGTCCACCAGATTTTCGCCGAAACGGCCAGTACATTCGTCTCCGCCATGCCACTCGGTGGCACGGTGCGCCTGCCGGATGGAGCGGTCTTGGATCTGCCTTGGCGCCGTTGAAGTCGTCGCGCGAGCCCGCCTAGCCCGGATTCCTCACCACGGAGGATCGGAGTTGTCCGGGAATGCATGGAGACTCGCGAGGGATCGATGAGGAAGATTCCGGACACTCCGTCTTTGCGGAACCCGGCCCGATCCATGCCCGGCGTAATCCCCTCTCTCCGTGTCTGCGCGCGTCCGTGGTGCAGTTTTCTGGTGAAACCGCCGAGGGCGCGTCCGCAGCTTGCCTCGCCGATTGCTCCCCGCGAGGATATGGCGAGCGGCCGCGCTGGCGCGGCTCAGTCGTGCAGGGCTCGCGCGGCGGCGTCGGGGGGGAGGGCGGCGAGGTATTGGGAGATCAGTTCTTTCGGCTTGCCGATGGCGCGGATCTGGCCGCGTTCGAGCCAGACGACGCGGTCGCAGACGTGTTCCATCGTCGCCAGCTGGTGCCCGGTGAACAAGACCGTACGCTCGGAGGCGATCAGCTGGCGCATGCGTTCGGCGCCGCGCTGCCGGAAACCGGCGTCGCCGACGGCCAGGGCTTCGTCGATCAGCAGGATGTCGGACTCCAGGTGCACGGCGATGCTGAAGCCGAGGCGGGTGCGCATGCCGCTCGAGTACCACTTGTAGGGCGTATCGATGGCGTCGCCGATACCCGAGAAGGCGACGATGTCGTCGAACTTGGCGCGCACTTGGTGTTCGCGCAGGCCGAGTAAGGCACCGTCGAGATGGATGTTCTCGCGCCCGGTGAGCTCGCCGTGGCAGCCGGCTCCCACTTCCAGCACCGCGCCAACGCTGCCGTACAAATCCGCCCGTCCGGTCGTCGGTCGGGTGATGCGCGCCAGGATGCGCAGCAGCGTCGTCTTGCCGGCGCCGTTGTCGCCCAACAGTCCGACGCTCTCACCCCGCCTGACCTCGAAGGACACGTCGCGTAGCGCCCAGTGCCATTCCTTGGACTTGCCGAGCCGCGGGTGTCGGGAGAACGGCAGCCCCCGCAAGCTCACGGGAAAGCGCTTGCTCAGTCCCTCGATGCGGATGGCGACGTCGCTCATGGCTCACAGCGAGTCGATGACGAGGTCGCTCGTGCGCTCGAAGGCGATGGCTCCGAGGAGAGTCCCCAGGCTTGAGATCAGCAGGGCAGCCGCCAACGTCCAGTCCGGTCCGTGGCCGACCCCCAAGAACATCCAGCGAAAGCCCTCGACGGGCGCGAACATGGGGTTGAGTTGGTACAGCACCCAACCGAACGGCGACAGGGATCGCGCCGCGATCGCCGAGGCGTAGGCCACCGGCGTGGCGAAGGACCAGGCCTGCAGCATGTAGCCGACGATCTGACCGGCGTCGCGGAAGCGCACCTGCAGCGCGGCGAAGAAGAAGCCGACCGAGAATGTGGTCAAGATCACCACGAGCAAGTAGAGCGGCAGCCACGCCACCCGCGCCGACAGTTCGAAGCCGAAGAATGCCATCATGCCGAGCAGGATCAGCAGGGTTGCCGCGAAGTCGACCAGGATCGACAGGGTTTCGGAGATCGGTAGCAGCAGGCGCGGGAAGTACACCTTGGGGATGACGCTCTGGTACTTCACCATGCAGATCGAACTGCGTTGCACCCCGCCGGCGAAGAGTTCCCACGGCAACAAGGCCGCATAAATGAAGAGAGGGTAGGGTACCCCGTCGGAGGGCAATTGCGCGATCTTGCCGAAGACGAGGCTGAAGATGGCCATGCGGCCGAGCGGCGCCAGCACGAACCACAACGGGCCGAAGAGGGTTTGGCGGTACCGCGTCTTGAAGTCGCGCCGCAGGAACGCCACCAGGACGTGCCGATGGCGCCAAAGCTCGCGCCCGTCCGGCAGCGACCACGGCCCGACGGGTTCGATGCGGACGACGGGGGCGCGCGTTGCGGATGGTAGGTCGGGGGGAATCATGCCGCGAGGGGTTCCATAGTCGAAACCTCGCGCGCGCGCCAAGCTCATGCCGCGGCGCGCGCACGACGGGATCGTCGAACTCCGGCGCTCCCCGGCGTGGCGCCGCCGACGACACGTCGACGCCGGCTAAATTGACACGGCCCGGAGGCGCCAGTATAAGCGCGTTTTTTCTCAGCCAGACCTGGAACCCATACCGTGAGCATCCTCGTCGATAAGAACACCCGCGTCCTGACGCAAGGCATCACCGGCTCGACCGGCCAGTTCCACACCCGCGCCTGTAAGGAGTACGGCACCCAAATGGTCGCCGGCGTGACTCCGGGCAAGGGCGGCAGCGACTTCGAAGGCATCCCGATCTTCGATACCGTCGCGCAGGCGGTCGCCGCCACCGGCGCCAATGCCTCCGTCATTTACGTACCGCCCCCCTTCGCCGCCGACGCGATCATGGAGGCCGCCGACGCCGGCGTCGAGCTGGTCATCTGCATCACCGAGGGCATCCCCGTCCTCGACATGGTGCGAGTGAAGCGCTTCCTGGCCGGCCGCTCGACCCGCCTGATCGGTCCGAACTGCCCCGGCGTCATCACGCCCGGCCAGTGCAAGATCGGCATCATGCCCGGCTACATCCACACGCCAGGCAAGATCGGCGTCGTCTCGCGCAGCGGCACCCTCACCTACGAGGCGGTGCACCAGTTGACTCAACTCGGACTCGGCCAGTCGACTTGCGTCGGCATCGGCGGCGACCCGGTCAACGGCACGGGCTTCATCGACGTGCTCGAATTGTTCGAGGCCGACCCCGAGACCGAGGGCGTGATCATGATCGGCGAGATCGGCGGCAACGCCGAGGAACTCGCCGCCGAGTACGTCCGCACCAAGATGACCAAGCCGGTGGTGTCGTTCATCGCCGGCCAGACCGCTCCCCCGGGCAAGCGCATGGGGCATGCCGGCGCCATCATCGCCGGCGGCGCGGGCACCGCAGCCGACAAGATCCGCGCCCTCGAGGCTGCCGGCATCCATGTCGCCAAGAGCCCTGCCGAACTCGGCACCACCATGCAGGCCGCCCTGTAAGTAAGAGAGATTGCACATGACCGAACGTACCCTTTCCATCATCAAGCCGGACGCCGTCGCCAAGAACGCCATCGGCGAGATCCTGCGCCGCTTCGAGGCCGCCGGCCTGCGCATCGCCGCGGCCAAGCTCGTCCAGATGAGCCCCAACATGGCCGGCCGCTTCTACGCCGTGCACAAGGCCCGCCCCTTCTTCGGCAGCCTGACCGAGTTCATGGCCTCCGGCCCGGTGTTCGTCTCCGTCCTCGAAGGCGAAAACGCCATCGCCCGCAATCGCGAGATCATGGGCGCCACGGATTCCCTCAAGGCCGACCCCGGCACCATCCGTCGTGACTTCGGCACCGACATCGAGAAGAACGCGGTGCACGGTTCCGACGGCCCCGACACGGCCAAGTGGGAGATCGGTTTCTTCTTCGGTGAGCACGAAATCGCCGAGCGCTGACCCCGAGCGGCTGCCGCTGCTCACCCGCCCGGCCCTGAGCCAGTGGCTGGCCGAGCGGCGTCAGCCCGCCTTTCGGGTCAACCAGATCCTGGACGGCATCTATCGCCGCGCCGTCACCGACTTCGCGGCGATGACGGATCTGCCGCACAAGCTACGGGCCGACCTCGCGTCGGCCTTTGCTTTTCCACGCCTCGAACCGACCTTGGTGGCGCGTTCGGTCGACGACACGCGCAAGCTCCTTTTTCACCTCGACGACGGCAACGCGATCGAGTCGGTGATCATCCCCGACCCGCCGCGGCTGACCTTGTGTATCTCGTCGCAGGCGGGTTGCGCCATGGACTGCGCCTTCTGCGCCACGGCGCGACTGGGCCTGCGGCGCAACCTGACGGCGACCGAAATCGTCGCCCAGGTGCAGGCCGCGGTCGCCGTTCTCGAAGGCGAGGAGCGCCTCACCAACATCGTCTTCATGGGCATGGGCGAGCCCCTTGCCAATTACGACAACGTCGTCGAGGCGATCGACATTCTCGCGGCGGATTGGGGCTTCGGCCTGTCGGGACGGCGCATCACGGTGTCGACCGTGGGCTTGGTGCCGCGCATGCTGCGCCTGGTGCGCGAAACCCCGGCGAGCATCGCCGTGTCGCTGACCGCCACCACCGACGAGCTGCGCGACCGCCTGATGCCGATCAACCAGCGTTACCCGTTGGCCGAACTGATCGGCATGTGCCGCTCCCTGCCGCTGCCGCAACGCCGCCGCATCACCTTCGAGTACGTCATGCTCGACGGCATCAACGATTCCCTCGACGACGCCCGCCGGCTGGTGAAGTTACTCGCCGGCGTGCGCGCCAAGGTCAACCTGATTCCGTTCAACCCGTTTTCGGGCAGCGACTTCCGCCCGTCGCCGGACGAGGTGATCGAAGCCTTCAAGCGCCGCTTGCTCGACTCCGACCTCGCGGTTTCGGTGCGCCGCAGCCGCGGCCGCGACATCCAAGCCGCCTGCGGCCAGCTGGCGCTGGCCAACGACTGATCCGCCTCAGAAGCCGGCTTTGGCCAGCATGGCGTTGGCGGCCTCCGGATTCGCCTTACACTCGAGCAACGCCCGCAGCATCAGCGGTGCGACGATGGTCGCATCCGACTCGATGACGAACATCGGCGTGTCCTGCGTCAGCTTGTCCCAGGTGATCTTCTCGTTGGGCGTCGCGCCGGAGTAGGAGCCGTACGACGTCGTCGAGTCGGAGATCTGGCAGAAATAGGCCCACGGCCGCACCGGCTGCTCGAGGTCGTACTTGATCGACGGCACGACACAGATGGGGAAGTCGCCGGCAATGCCGCCGCCGATCTGGAAAAACCCGACCCCCTTGCCCATGGAGAGCGCCTGGTACTGGTCGTAGAAGGCGGCCATGTACTCGATGCCCGACTTGGCGATGGCGGCACTGCAGTCGCCGTGCTTGACGTGCGAGGCGAAGATGTTGCCGAAGGTCGAGTCCTCGTAGCCGGGCACGACGA
>CAZGEJ010000036.1:55375-59978 GCA_964524885.1 uncultured Binatia bacterium (SeqCode) | reverse complement strand
GCGCCCGGCGCAGGGCCGCCGGGCGGTGTCGAGTGCAACTCGACACTCCGGGTGGACTACGTTTCTGCGAAGGAGGAGAGGAGGCTCGGCGTCGGCGATGAATCCCTACCAGCTGATCCGTCCCCTGCTCTTCCTGCTCGATGCCGAGCGCGCCCACCACGGCGCGGTGCGGGCCACGGCGCTGCTCGAAGCGCTGCTGCACACCGGCGGACTGAATCCGGCACCACCCTCTCCGCCGGAGCTACGCCAGTCCCTGTGCGGCCTCGCCTTCCCCAATCCGGTCGGACTCGCCGCCGGCTTCGACAAGGACGCGCGTGCGCCGCACGTCTGGCCGTGGCTCGGCTTCGGCTTTGCCGAGTTGGGGACGCTGACGCGCCACGCCCAGCCGGGCAACCCGACGCCGCGCATGTTTCGCCTCGCCGAGGACCGCGCCCTGATCAATCGCCTCGGCTTCAACAACGGCGGCGCCGACGCCGCCGCCGAACGCCTGGCCGCCAGTCTGGCTCACGGCCGGCCGCCGATTCCGCTGGGCCTCAATCTCGGCAAGTCGAAGGTGACGCCCCTCGAAGAGGCGGACGAGGATTACCTCTACTCGCTCCGCGCCTTGTTTCCGTTCGCCGATTACCTTGCGGTCAACGTCAGTTCGCCGAACACGCCCGGGCTGCGCGACCTGCAAGGCGAGGTGGAATTGGCGCACCTGGTGCGGCGATTGAGTGACGAGAACCGGCGCCTCGCCGAGCGCGCCGGACACGCGCCGCGCCCGATGTTCGTCAAGCTGGCGCCCGACCTCGCCGACGAGGCGCTGGAGAAGCTGGTGGGCGTCGTGCTCGATGCCGGCGCCGACGGGCTGATCGCCACCAACACGACGATCACCCGCCCCACGCTCCACACGCCGATCGACGAAACCGGCGGCCTGAGCGGCGCGCCCCTGCGACGGCGCGCCAACGACGTGATGCGAATTCTGCGCGCCACCGCCGGGCCGGAAGTGCCGCTCATCGGCGTCGGCGGCATCGGCGATGTCGATGCCGCCTGGGAACGCCTGCAAGCCGGCGCCAACCTCGTCCAGGTCTACTCGGCCATGGTCTTCGAAGGGCCGTTTCTGGCGCGCCGCTTGGTCGAAGGCCTCGCGAACCGCGTCCGCCAATCCGACACCCGCCGCCTCCCCGTCGTCACCACCAGGCCCTGATCGCGCGCCGTTCGACTGCGTGTCGCGGCGTCTCCTTAGAACAATCCTGGGCCAACTGGAGTGTCGAGTTGTACTCGACACCGCCCGGCGCCCGGCGCCGGGCGCGGCCCGCCACCATACTTCCCGCGATGCGCCGGAGAGCACCTCCGATCTCGGTGCGAGGAAGCTTGCGATACGTCGCCGTCCACCCGCAACGGGCCCGCCGAGTACAACTCGGCGCTCCAGGGCGCTGCGCGCCCCGTTTCATCAACCTTCGGGCGGCGGACGGCCATGACCAATCCGTGGTAAAGCAGCGAACGGATGCCGTACCGTATCGAAATCGACGGCCTACGGGCGCTCGCCGTGGTCGCCGTCATCCTCTACCACGCCGGCTTCCCCTTCTGCGGCGGCGGTTACGTCGGCGTCGACGTCTTCTTCGTCATCAGCGGCTACCTCATCACGTCCCTCCTCGTCAGCCAGCACCGAAGCGGCAGCCTCTCCCTGGCGCACTTCTACGAGCGACGCGCGCGCCGCATCCTACCGGCGCTGTACACCGTCATGGCCGTCGCCTGCGGGCTGGGGTGGATCTGGCTCACGCCGGCCGAGATGCAGCGCTTCGCCCACAGCGTGCTCGCGGTGACCGGGTTCGCCAGCAACGTGCTCTTCTGGACGGAGAGCGGCTACTTCGACACGGCCGCGGCGCTCAAGCCCCTGCTGCACACCTGGAGCTTGGCCGTCGAGGAGCAATTCTACTTGCTCCTGCCGCTGGTCCTCGGCCTCGGCTTGCGCGCCGGCCGCCGGGTCGCCGCAATCATCTTGCTCGGTCTGGCTGGGTTGAGCTTCGCCGCGATCTTTCAACCTCAGCTCGGCACGCCCGAGGCGGCTTTCTTCCTGCTGCCGGCGCGTGCCTGGGAGTTGCTGCTCGGTTCGCTCCTGGCCCTGTGCGGCGGCGCGCGCACCGCCGAACCCGTCGGCGGCCTGCGGCGTGTCGTCAGTGACGTCGCGGCGGGGCTCGGGCTCGCCGCGATCGTGTACGCCGTCGTCGCCTTCGACGCGCAGACACCCCACCCGGGCGTGCCGACGCTGGTGCCGACGCTGGGTACCGTACTGGTGTTGGCTTGGGCGCGTCCGGGAACCTGGACGCAACGCCTGCTGCAACTGCGGCCGCTCGTGGCCATTGGCCTCGGCAGCTACAGCGCCTACCTCTGGCATCACGTCCTCTTCGTCTTCGCCCGTCTGCAATCCCTCGAGGAGCCGTCGCCCGCCGTCTACGGCGGACTCATCGTGTTGGTCGGCGGCCTGAGTTACCTGAGTTGGCGCTGCGTCGAGACTCCGTTCCGCGCGGCGGAGCGCGTCACGCGCGGCAGGCTGCTCGCCTCGGTGCTGTTGGCGAGTGCGGCGTTCGTCGGCTTCGGTTGGGCCGGCAACCGCACCTCCGGCTTTGCCGAGCAGCGCACGACCGAGGCGCAACGCCGCGTGCTGGAAACGACCCGCACACGGCGCCTCGACGAGGCCGTTCAATGCAGTGCCGACGGCGCGTCGTTTCTCTACTCGCGCGCCGACGGCAGCGCGCCGACCGTCACCTGGGCCGCCTTCGGGGACAGCCACATCGGCGCCTACGCCAACGCGTTGGCGGAAACGCTGCTGCCGCGCGGCGAAGGCGTGCGGCAATGGGGCTGCAACAGCTGTCCGCCGGCGTTCGGTCTGCCCATGCGCGACCCGCGCTGCTGGAACTGGACCCAGGCGGCGGCGGCTCGGATCGTCAACGACCCGACGATTCGCAACGTGCTGGTGACCTACCGCCTGACCGAGTGGGGACGCGAGTCGAACCCAGTCGTGCTCGACCAACTGTGGTCGGCCTACGTCACTGTGGTCAACGCCTTCGTCGCCGGCGGCAAACGCGTCGTCGTCGTCGTGCAAGCCCCCGAACTACCGGGGCACGTCGACGAACTCATCTTCCGCCGTCGCTTGTCGCCCGAGCACATCGTCGGCACGAAGCGGGCGCTGTGGGAGACGAGGATCGAACCGCACCGGCGCCGCCTCCAGTCGTTGCCGGCGGAGGTGACCTTGGTCGATCCGGCCGAAGTCCTGTGCGACGCACAATGGTGTGACGCCGTCCGCGGCGGGGTCGCGCTCTACTTCGACAACAACCACCTGTCGACGCGCGGCGCCGCCTTGGTGGTGCAGAGCATCCTGCGCTGATCGAGCGACCGAAGGGGGCTCAGTCCCCGTGCGGGGGACTGTCCCCCTTGCTACGCCACCCTTTGTCCGCCGAACGACACGGCCATCAGCGACATTGAGCGCTGGTGCCCGTGCGGCCGAGTTCGCACGACAGGGTGTCGAACGCGGTGGCGGCGCACTGTCCCTGCATCGCCGTCGGCACATCGAACACCACCGTCACCGACAACGGCAGGTCGTTCTCCTCGAGGACCACGCTCGGCACGCTCGCCTTGATCGCCACCTCGACCTCACCCGGCGTGCGGCTCGAGCGGTCGCGCACGCTCAACTTGGTCACGCCGCCGATCGGCGCATCGCTGCGGTCGAAGTACTTCCAGCGTCCGGCACTCGAAGCCTTCCAGCCGCGACCGGTGGCCTTGGAGAACTCGCCCGCGGGGATGGTGACGTCGAGCCAATGCGTCGCCGCATCGCCGACGAGCAGGCGCAGCCCGCGCAGCCTCGGATCGAGCGTGGGATCGAAGGGATGAGGCAACACGCCCGCTCCCTTGAACATCAGAGTGCCGTCTTCGCCGGGAGCCCCGAGACCCTTGACGCGCACCTTGGCGCTGCTCATCGACGCCGCGCCGGTGCAGGCATCGTCACGATCACACAGCCCGTCATCGTCGCCGTCGACCATGGTGCACGTCGACGAACAACAGGCGTTGCTGCCGTTGGCGGCGCCATCGTCGCAGACTTCGCCGCACGCGACCTGGAGCGTACCGTCACCACACGGAGTGCCGATGTTGGTGCAGGCTCCGGCGCGGCATTCTTCCAGCGTGCAGGCGTCGCCGTCGCTGCAGCTGGTGCCGTCGGCCTTGATCGGATTGGAGCAGAGGCCGCTCGCCGGGTCGCAGGAGCCAGCCTCGTGGCAAACATCGACAGGCGTACACACCACCGGCGTGCCGGCGCTGCAGGCACCCGCCTGGCAAGTATCGACCTGGGTACAGGCATCACCATCACTGCAAGGCGAGCCATCGGCCTTCGCGGGATTCGAGCAGACGCCCGTCGCCGGGTCGCACGAGCCGGCGACGTGGCACTGGTCGAGCGCCGTGCACTGGACGTGATTGCCGCCGGTGCAGGTACCGGTGACGCAGATGTCGGTCAGCGTGCAGGCGTCGCCGTCGTTGCACGTCGTGCCGTTGGCCTTGGGCGGATTGGAGCACACACCCGTGCCGGGGTCGCAGACGCCGGCGTCGTGACATTGATCTTGGGCCGTGCAGA
>CAZGEJ010000036.1:0-55275 GCA_964524885.1 uncultured Binatia bacterium (SeqCode) | reverse complement strand
TTTCGCCGGGTTGGAGCACACGCCCGTGCCGGGGTCGCACGCGCCGGCGTCGTGACATTGGTCTTGCGCCGTGCAGACGACCGCGTTGCCGCCGCTGCACGTGCCGGCTTGGCAGGTATCCGATTGGGTACACGCATTGCCGTCGTTGCAGGTCGTACCGTTGGCCTTCGCCGGGTTCGAGCAGACGCCCGTGCCCGGGTCGCACACACCGGCGTCGTGGCACTGATCCTGGGCGGTGCAGACGACCGCGTTGCTGCCGGTGCAGGTGCCGCTCTGGCAGGTGTCCGTCAGGGTGCAGGCATTGCCGTCGTTACAAGCGCCGCCCTGATTGGCCGGCTGGGCGACGCAGGTATCGGAGGACTCGTCGCAGACGCCAACGTTGCAGGCGTTGCCGGCGCTCGAACAATCGCGCGGCGAGCCGCCGCAGCTACCGCCGCCGCAGACGTCACCGACGGTGCAGAAGTTGCCGTCGTTGCAGGGGGCCGTGTTGTTGGGATGGGTACAGACGCCGGCGCCGTTGCAGACGTCGTCGGTGCAGCCGTTGGCATCGGCGGCGCAGGCGCTGCCGTTGGCTTCGAACTGGCAGTAGCCGGAACAGCAATCGCCGTCGAAGCGATTGCCGTCGTCGCAGGCTTCGCCGGCGTTGACGACGCCGTTGCCGCAGTTGCTCTCGGGGAAGGTCAGGATACGACCGTTGGCGATCTTCGACTGATAGTAGGTGCCGCCGGGATAATACGTCGGCGTGATCGTGTCGTTGAAGGCGTCGGCGATCCAACCCTTGGTCAGAGTTTGCAGGATGGAGACGTTTTCCGCCTGCGGGCTGCCGCAGAAGCCGGTGCAAAGGAAATCGGACGACGAGGCTTCGGCGTCGCAGTGGGATCCGGACGTCAGTCGCACGCCGGCGAAGGGTCGGTTGATGGCGTTGACGAAAGCGACGGTACCGTTGGCGCTGGAGTTACAGCTGTAGCCGGGCGACGAGATGGTGTGGGCGCGCACCCCGGCGGTGCGGATGAAGGGGGTGGCGTCGGCGATGAGCGAGGCGCCGACGCCCTCGACGGGATCGAGGAAAACGACACCGGCGAGAGCGGCTGCCGTCGACGCGTGGTTTTCGATCAACTTGCGCGTCACCCAGGCGATCGAGCCGGCGCCCGCCGAGTGGCCGGTGAACGCGAAGCCGTCGGGGAGGTCGTTGAGCGTGATGCCGGCGGCCTGGGCGGCGGCCTTGGCCGACTTGAGCAGGCCGACGCCGGGGTTGTGCCGGTCGGGGAAGAGGCGGGCGAAGTCGGAGAGGAAGCCCTGATTGTTCATGGCGCAGCCGGAGGTGCCCGGCGCCAGTGAGGTAGCGAAGACGATGTAACCCTGCTCGGCCAGCTTGATGGAGATCTCCTCGAAGTGGTTGTTGGCGCGGCTGAATCCGTGCTGCACCCAGACGAGGCCCTTGTTGTCGTTGGGCTGGGGGAAGTACCAATCGGTCGGCACGTCGGTGCCGTTACTGCCGCAGTCGACCTCGACGTCGGCGGCGCGCGACACGACCGTGTAGGCCAAGGCCGGCGCAATGTCCCCCGCCAGCCCAGCGATCACCCAGCCAACGATCCAAACCCACTTCGGCCATCCCCGCATGGAACCCTCCCGACCTAGCGCTCGCTCCCCGCTAGCACGGGGTCACCCACTCTGGAAAGCGACTTCCGACCCCGACCGCAGGTGTCGCAACCGAGCGGTGCTTGCGGCGCGATGGCGAACATAAGAAGAAGGCGACATCATCCCGTCGCCGACGGGCAGGAGGGCCAGCATGGCGGAGTTTCAGTTTCAGGAGATGTTCCCACACGGGGAGGACACCACCCCGTACCGCGTCGTCACCACCGACGGCGTCGCCGTCGACACCTTTCGCGGTCAACGCATCCTCAGCGTGGCGCCGCAGGCGTTGACACAGCTGGCGGCCAACGCCATCCGCGACGTGTCACACCTCTTCCGCCCCGGACACCTGGCGCAGCTGCGGCAGATCCTCGACGACCCGCAGGCCTCGGACAACGACCGTTTCGTCGCCCTCAGCATGCTGAAGAATGCCAACATCTCCGCCGGCATGGTGTTGCCGTCGTGCCAAGACACCGGCACCGCCATCGTCGTCGCCAAGAAGGGGCAGCAGGTGTGGACCGGCGGCGGCGACGAAGTGGCGCTGGCGCGCGGCATCTTCGACACCTACGTCGGCACCAATCTGCGCTACTCGCAGATGGCGCCGCTGTCGATGTACGAGGAGGTCAACACCGGCAACAACCTGCCGGCGCAGATCGAGATCTACGCCACCGAGGGCGACGCCTACCACTTCCTCTTCATCACCAAGGGCGGCGGCTCGGCCAACAAGACTTTCCTCTACCAAGAGACCAAGGCACTGCTGAACCCCAAGTCGCTGCTCGCCTTCGTCGACGAAAAGATGCGCAGCCTCGGCACCGCCGCCTGCCCGCCCTACCACCTCGCCATCGTCATCGGCGGCACCTCGGCCGAGATGACCCTCAAGACCGTCAAGCTCGCCAGCTGCCGCGCCCTCGACGACCTGCCGGCGGCCGGCAACCGCCTCGGGCACGCCATCCGCGATGTCGAGTTGGAGGCGCAGATCCTCGAGATCTCGCGCAACAACGGCATCGGCGCCCAGTTCGGCGGCCGCTACTACTGCCACGACGTGCGCGTCATCCGCCTGCCGCGCCACGGCGCCAGCTGCCCGGTCGGCATCGGCGTGTCGTGCTCGGCGGACCGCCAGGCCAAGGGCAAAATCACCGCCGACGGCGTCTTCCTCGAACAACTCGAAACCAACCCGGCGCAGTACCTGCCCGACGTGCGCGCCGAAAAGCTCGGCGGCGAGGTCGTCAATATCGACCTGAACCAGCCGATGAGCGCGATCCGCGCCACCCTGTCGCGCTACCCCATCAAGACCCGCTTGGCGCTCTCCGGCACCATGGTCGTGGCGCGCGACATCGCCCACGCCAAGCTGAAGGAACGCCTCGACCGCGGCGAGGGCCTGCCCGACTGCGTCAAGAACCACCCCATCTACTACGCCGGCCCGGCCAAGACGCCGGCGGGCTACGCCTCGGGGTCGTTCGGGCCGACCACGGCCGGACGCATGGACTCCTACGTCGACCTCTTCATGCAACACGGCGGCAGCTTCGTCACCCTGGCCAAGGGCAACCGCTCAGCGGCGGTACGCGAGGCCTGCAAGAAACACGGCGGCTTCTACTTGGGCTCGATCGGCGGCCCGGCGGCGATCCTGGCGCAGGACCACATCCGCAAGGTCGAGGTGCTCGAATACCCCGAGCTGGGCATGGAGGCGATCTGGCGCATCGAAGTCGAGGACTTCCCCGCCTTCATCGTCGTCGACGACAAGGGCAACGACTTTTTCAACCCGACGGCGCGCTGATGCACCGTCGCCGAGGCTTCGGGGGGGCACCCTCTGAAGCCTCGGCGACGGAGGGGCCGGGCGATCCACGTGGCATGCGTGGAAAGATTATGTTGACGAACGCTCGTTTGTTGGACTAAGGGCCCTGGCTAGGGAGGACTCATATGCGCAATCGCATTCTGGGGATGTTCGCACTGTTCGCGTTGACGCTCGCGCCGTTGGCGCCGGCCGCGGCGGAGGATTACTCGATCACCGCACAAGGCACCTGGCGCTCGAATGACGGCCTGCTGAGCGGCCCGTGGACGGCTCACCTCAACGTCGCCGGCTTCGACCTGAGCGGCACGCTCGACATCATCGGCCTTCCGGGCGTCGCCCAGGCCAACATCGCCGGCTCGTGGGACCTCGACGAGATCGGCTTCGGCGTCCTCTTCCTCGGCCAAGAAGTCGCGACCTTCGACGGCGGCCTCGAAGGCAATGAATTCGTCGGCAACTTCCAGGCCGGCGACATCGAAGGCATCTGGTCGGGAGCGCTCGACTCGCTCAGCATCTCCACGGACCCGATCGTACCGATCCTCAGCGGCGAGAAACCTGCCGTCGTCTTCGACCGCATCGCCGGCAAGGCCGGCGACCTCAAGTTCCTCGGCGCCAAGCTCGAAACCTTCGGCAAGCAGATCGTCCAGATCGAAAGCCTGCTGAACTTCGATGCCAACATCGCCCAGATCCTGCCGCGCCTCGACGGCAAGCCGGATTGCGCGGTGAACGCCGCCATCAACAAGGCCGACACCATCTTCCAATTCCTGCCCAAGGGTTGCTCCGGCAAGGCCTGCACGCAGGTGCGCACGGTGGTCCGCTCGGTCTCCAACCTCGCCGCCATCGCCGACGGCGCCCAGCTGTTCACCTGCAAGGTCCGCATCGGCAAGGACGTCGAGAACGGCATTTACCAGATCGTCGCCCAGGCCGTTTCGGCGGTCGACGCCAACCTGCGTCGCCTGCCCTTCGAGACCATCGCCGGCGAGATCGCCGTCAAGGCCAAGTCGGTGCTCGGCCTCGGCGACTGCCACTGCCGCACGGTCGACGAAGCCGGCCCGCTGCCGCTGGCCAGCTTGGCGGCGCCGCTGCTGCTGATCCTGGCGCGTCGTCGTCGCGAACGACTGTCGCTGCCCCAAGAATGACCCGGCGCTGAGCGCGGGACCAAAACGGCGCGGTGGGCTTCGGCTCACCGCGCCGTTTTTTTTTGGCGAACCGCCGAGATCCCCCGTCGACGTTTCTTCGCGCCTGCCGAAACATTTCTGGGCTACCCGGAGTGTCGAGTTGCACTCGACACCGCCCGGTGCCCGGCGCCGGGCGCACCCCGCCTCCATCCTCGCCGCGATCCGTCTGAAAGCACCTCAGATCTCGGTGCAGGAATCATGGCGCCAGGTCTCCGTCCGCCCGCGGCGGGCCCGCCGAGTACAACTCGGCGCTCCAGGGCGCTGCGCGCCCCTTTTCATCCACCTTCGGGCGACGGACGGTCATGACCACTCCGTGGTGCAAACCGCCCTAGATCCCCGAACCACCGTCGAAGTGGTCGTCACGCACGTCGGCTTGGCTGATGCTGCTGAAGGCCGGCACCGAGCGGGTGAGCCAGACGTTGCCGCCGATGCTCGAGCCGCGACCGATGGTGATGCGTCCGAGCAGCGTCGCGCCGGAGTATATCGTCACGTCGTCCTCGACGATCGGATGTCGCTCCAGACCGCGGCGCGACAGGCCGAGTTCGTCGGCCACCAAGCTACGCGCGCCGAGCGTCACGCCTTGGTGGATGCGCACGCGTTGGCCGATGACGCTGGTCTCGCCGATGACGACGCCGGTGCCGTGATCGATGAAGAAGCTGGCGCCGATCTCGGCGCCGGGGTGGATGTCGATGCCGGTGCCGCCGTGCGCCAGCTCGGCGATCATGCGCGGGATCAGCGGCACACCGGCACGGTGCAACGGATGGGCGATGCGGTGGTGCAGCAACGCGGTGAAGCCGGGGTAGCAGAAGACCGCTTCGTCCGGACTACTCGCGGCCGGGTCGCCGACGAAGGTGGCGTGCGCGTCGGTGCCGAGCAGGTGACGGATTTCGGGCAGGGCTTGGGCCAGCTGGCGCACCGCCGCGGCGGCTCGTTCGGCGGCGTGGCTGTCGTTCGACTCGAGGCTCGCCTCGGCCTGCACGAAGCCGCGGCGGATCTGTTCTTGGAGCTCGCCGAGGGCGGCGTCGAGACGGTGGCCGATGAAGCCGCGCATGCCGTCGTCGGAGAGATGCCCGGCGCCGAAGTGAGCCGGGAAGAGAGCGGCCCGCAGGTTGGCCATGACGCCGGCGAGGGTATCGCGCGACGGCAGGCGATCGCGGCCGAAGGCATGACGGCCGGGGGGCACGAGATCGTGATTGGCGTCGGCGATGGCGTCGACGATCGGCTCGATGGGCCAGTCACGGGCGGCGGTTTGGGGGGCATTCGACAGGGACATGCTTCGACCTTGCGGCGAGCATGCCTGCGACCGCGGGCCGAAGTCGAGCACCCGCAGCGACGAAACCTGCTAAATCATTCGCGCCATGGTTGACACGAAATTCATTTCGCGTATTTATCACCGGGTATCGAGTGACGGCGCAGCTTCGAGGGCATGACGAAAGGTCTTCCGCCATGAGCGACATCCTCCGACAAAACCTGCTCTCGCCGGTCGCCCTCGCCTTCGCCCTCGGCGTCCTGGCGCGCTTGGTGAAGAGCGAGTTCTCTCTGCCCAAAGACATCTATAGCGCCATCTCCATCTACCTCCTGTTCGCCCTCGGCCTGCACGGCGGCATCGAACTCGCCCGCGCCTCCTTCGACTCCATCCTCTGGCCGGCCCTCGCCACCGTCGTCGTCGGCTGCATCACCCCCGTCAGCACCTACGTCGTGCTCCGCCGCCTCGGCGGCTTCGGCGTCCAAGACGCCGCCGGCATCGCCGCCCACTACGGCTCCGTCTCGGCCGTCACCTTCATCGCCGCGCAACAGTTCGTCAAAGGCATGGGCGTCGAGCCGGAGGGCTTCATGCCCACCCTGCTGACGCTGCTCGAAAGCCCGGGCATCCACATCGCCCTCGCCATCGGCGCCGTGCAGTCCGGCGGCGGCGGCCGGCCCATCGGCGAAACGCTGCACGAGGTCTTGACCGGCAGGACCATGGTCCTGCTCGTCGGGGGTCTGCTCATCGGCTTCTCGATGGGTGAAGCCAACTGGCAAGCGATCGCGACCTTCTACGACACCAAGGGTCCGGTCTTCAAAGGCATGCTGGTGATCTTCCTCCTCGAAATGGGGGTCGTCGCCGGGTCGCGCCTTGGCGACCTCAAGAAGGTCGGCCCGTTCCTGCTGGTCTTCGGCATGGCGATGCCGGTGGTGCACGGCGGGCTCGGCGTCTGGCTCGGCAGTCTCGCCGGCCTCGGCGTCGGCGGCGCCACCATGCTCGGCGCCATGGCGGCCAGCGCTTCCTACATCGCCGCCCCACCCGCGGTCCGCATCACGCTCCCCGAGGCCAACCCGACCTACTACCTGACCTCGTCGTTGGCGATCACCTTCCCCTTCAACATCCTCGCCGGCATCCCCATCTACTTCGAGCTGGCACTCTACTTCGCCTCCTGAGGGACGAACTCCATGCATACCGTACCACTCAAGCTGGTGACCATCGTCGCCGAACCGGTGCTCGAGGACCGGCTCGTCGCCGAGCTGCAACGCCTCGGCGCCCGCGGCCATACGGTCACCGACTCGCGCGGCGCCGGCTCGCGCGGCATGCGCGCCAGCGATCCGCCGGGCGGTGGCGTCCGCATCGAAACCGTCGTCACCGCCGCCGTCGCCGACCGCATCATGGAACACGTATCGGAACAGTGGTTTCCGCACTACGCCGTCATCGCCTTCGTCACTGACGTGCACGTGGTGCGCGGGGAGAAATACGCATGAACCAACCTACCCTTGCGGGACGCCGCATTCTCGTCACCGGCATCGCCGACGAAGCCTCCCTGGCGCTCGCGGTCGCTCGCCGCCTGCAAGACGCTGGAGCGCAACTCGTCTGCGCCGGCCTCGGCCCGACGCCGCACCACGCCAACCTCTCCGAAGCGGCGACGCGCTACCTGGGCGACATGCACGCCAGCTTTCGAGACGCGGTGGCGCGCCACCTCGGCGCCGACGTTCGTACCACCACCCTCGATGCCTCGCTCGACGCCAGTCTCGACGATCTCGCGGCGTGGCATGCCGCCGAGGGCTTGACGCTCGACGGCGTGGTGCACGCCATCGCCATGGACCGCACCATCCGCGGCGGTCAGGCCAAGCCCTTGCTCGACGTGCGGCGCGACGAATTCCTCGACTGCATGAGCATTTCGGCCTGGTCGCTCATCGGCATCACGGCAGCACTCTTGCGCAGCGGCGTGCTGGCGCCCGGCTCCAGCATCGTCGCCATGAGCTATCTCGGCGCCGAGCGGGTGATGGCCCACCCCTACCGCAACATCGGTGTCGCCAAGGCGGCCCTCGAGCGCATCGTCACCGAGCTCGCCGCCGAACTCGGGCCGCAGCATCGCATCCGGGTCAACGCCGTGCGCTTCTCGCCCTACGTCGGCAGCCGCGCCGGCAAGGCGATCCCCAGCCTCGATGCGGCCATGCACGATGCCGAGCGGCGCTCGCCCTTGGGCAACGCCGACCCGGACGCCTTCGCCGCCGAGATCGTCCACCTGCTGCACCCCCGTCTCGCCATCAGCGGCGAGGTGCGCCACGTCGACGGCGGTTACCACATCCTGGGATGATCAGGCATTGAACATCCGCACGGGTCGTGCCATCGGTAGTCCATCATGCTGAGGCATCGATCGTGACCGCCGCCCGCCGTCCACGCCGCCCGGCCACGCGAGTCGTGCCGCGGGCACCCGAGCCGGAGCCGGCGGCATGGACCTTCCTCACCAACCACACCCACGTGCTGCTCTGTCTTTCGGCCGAGCCCGAGTTGTCGCTGCGCGAGGTGTCCAACAAGGTCGGTATCACCGAGCGCTCGGTACAGCGCATCGTCGGTGAACTCGAAGCGGCGGGCTATCTGCAGCGCAGTCGCGAGGGGCGGCGCAATCGCTACACGATCGTCGGCGACCTGCCCTTGCGCCATCCGCTCGAGCAGCACCGGCGGGTCGGCGCCTTGATCGACCTGATCCTCAAATCCTGAATCCCGCGGCGGCGCGGCTCAGTCGCTGCGGGCGCGAAAGCGTCGGACCCCCACGCCATCGGCGAAATTACGACTCACCTCGCTGCTGTGCAGCGTCTCCCAGCAGCGCCCGCCGTCGTGACTGAGCTGTGCCCGCACTCCGTCGCTGCCCAACGGCAGCGGGAACTCCGGCATCTCGGGTAAGTTGCCGCCGCCGGTGCTCGCCAGGTTCAGCCGCTTGCCGCGCGCCTTGAGGCTGAGCGTTCTGCGATCGCTCATCACCACTTCGCCCTCCGACGCCCCGGCACGCAAACTCAGTTGCCGCACCCCGCCCCGGAGCAATTGCGCGTCCTTGTAACTCCACACCAACTCGCCCCGGCGCCGCCACGGTGGTCCGGGCGGCAGGCTGAGGGCGACGATGCGACGGCCGCTACCGTCGTACACACAGAAACGATAGGTCGCATCGACGCTAGGGTCGGCGAAGTCGGCAGGTGTCATCGGCTCGCCCTGGCGCCACTGCCACTCCACCCGGTCGCCGCGATCGCGTGTCCCCGGATAGTCGTCGATGCGCAACTCGCCTGCACCGGGAACGAGCGGGCGCTCGCAACCGACCAGCGGCTGCGCTGGGCAGGTCGCCGGCGGCGCCACCGTCGCCGTGGCCGTGGCGGACGGCGTCGCCGTCGCGGTCGACACGCTGGTGGGTGTCGCCGTGGCGGTGACCGTCACGACCGGACTCGGCGTCGCTGTCGCGCTGGCGGTCGGCGTCGCCGTCGGCGGCGGGGCATAGAGCGAAGCGATCTCGCTGACGCTCAGGGCGCGACGGTAGATGCGCAGGTCATCGAGCTGCCCAACCCAGGTATTGCCGCCGCGCGAGGTGTCGCCGATCCGCAATAGGCCGGGCAACCGCCCACCCGCCCCGGTGTTGAACTGCGCCCACGTGCTGCCTTCGTCGTAGTACACACGCGTGCGCCACGTCGCTCCGTCGAGGTAGTTCACCAGCGTCAGCAGATGCCACTGGCCGTCGTTCAACGGCCGCGCACCGAGGGACAGGCTGCCTCCGTATTGGTTGCCGTTGATGCCTTGCAGCGAGCCGGGATGGTTGATCATCCACAACCGGTACTGCACGTCCCACGGCGCATCGCCGCGGTCCTTGCCGAAGACGGTGTTGTAGCCGGAGGTCGCGCTGGTGCGCACCCAGACCGAGAAAGTGAAGGGTTCGCCGCGCGGCAGGAAGTCGAGATCGGTCTGGTTGACCGGCGAGAAGTCGTTGATGGCGCTCGCACGATCGCCGGGGCCGTAGGCACCGCCGAAGCGTCCATCCGGAATCCAATGGGCGTCGGCGACGTCGGTGCTGTGGTCGTTGCCGCCCGCCGCGGCATCCCAAACGCGCGTGCCGCTGCCTTCGTCGAAGGTGTAGTGCAACACGAGATCCGGGTCGGCGACGAAACCGCCGACGGGCGCGACCTCGAGGGCCAACGTCCGCTGGGCGCTCCCCGAGCTATCGGCAACCCGCACGACCACGCTCGCACGCGCCGGCGCCACGGGGGTTCCGGACAGGATCCCCTCGGCGCTCAAGCTGAGACCCACCGGTAGCGCGCCGCTGCCCAGACTCCATTGCCGCGCGTCGATACCGCCGCTGGCGTCTAGCTGCACCGCGTACGGCGTACCGACGACGGCTCCGGGCAAGCTGGTCGTCTCGACCGCCAAGGCCGGTTGCACGTCGACGGCGGCCGTGCCGGAGGTGGCGCTGCCGTGGCCGCTGGTCACGTGCACCCAGTAGCTGCCGCCATCCGTCACCTCGACCGCTTCGATCACCAGCAGGGGATCATCGCCACCGACGGCAATGCCGTCGCGGTACCATTGGTACTGGAAGGGTCCGCTGCCCCCGACGACGACACTGAGTTCGAGCCGGTTACCGGCGGCCAGCCGCACGGGCGCCGGATCACGCACGATCGACGGTGCCACCGGCGCGGGCGCCGGCGGCGCCGGCAGCGGCTGCCCAGCCGCGTCTCGCCCGTCGAGCTGCGCCACGTAACTGAGCAGGTCCGCGCGCTGGTTGGTCGACAAACTCATGACCCGGCGATGCGGCGCCGCCGCCGCGAGATCGTCGGCATTCGCCACCAACATCGCGTTCAGCTGCAGATCACCGTTGCCCCGCAGCACCTCGATGGTGTTCGTCGGACCCGGCAGCAGCGTCGTGTCGACCGTGATCCAGCGCCAGCCGCTGGTCATCCAGCTGTTGTCGGGGTACTGGCGCAACACGTTCAGGGTTTGTTGAACTCCGTTGACGCGCAGCAGCGCGGTGCCGTTGTTGTACTGGCGGACGTAGCGCAGCGACACGCGCGCCGCGCCGCCCGCACCGCCGTCGACGCCGGCGAAGCGCACACCGGGCGGTGTTGCGGCGCCGCTTTCGTTGCCGATCGACACCGCCGTTCCGCCGTAGGCGCCGCGCAGGAATCCGCCGCCGCCCTGGCTCGCGGAATCGGTCCATACACTCACGGCCGCCGGGGAGACGGTGGTCAACAACTCGGCCTCGGCGGCGAGATGTAGCGTCCCGCCGGCGTAGCCGAAGACATCCGCCAGCGTCTCGGCCTGGCCGTGATGCAGGTACACCCGCGTCGCCGCCAGTCCGTGCAAGGTCGGGGTGTCGATGCCGAGCAGCGATCCTCCCAACCGTCGCCCGCTGAGCTGCGAGATGGTGCCGACCTCGAAGAGTGGCTGTTGCGCCACCGGGTTGCGGCTGCTGTTGGTCGTTCGGTCACCGGCGTGACACGTGCCGCACTGCTCGGCGACGAAGACATCCCGCCCACGAACCGCCGCATCGCTCAACACCCCGCCGGCACCGCGCGACGGGCTGCGCGGTGTATGGTCCGGACCGAGCGACGCAACGTAAGCCGCCAGCGCGTCCAAGGCCGGACTCAGTCCGGCCTTGCCGCTCGCTGGCGACGGATGCAGCGTGGCGAAATCCTGCGGCGACAGGTCGAGGAAGCCCAGCCCACCGAACGGCCCACGGATGTCGTGTTCGAAGTCCTGGATCTCGTCGAAGTTGCCGCTCCAGTGGACGTTTCCGTGGCCGGTGCCGCTGCGCCCGCGCAAGTCGGTGGTCCGCCGCAGTCCTTCGCCGCGTCCGGTGAAATCCCAGACGCGCCCGTCGTGGCCACCGTCGACGTGGCAGCTGGCGCAGCTGATGTAACTGTCGGCGCTCATGCGCGGGTCGGCGGCGTTGTAGAAGATCTGCTTGCCGAGCAGCACGTCGTCGGCCAGCGGGTCGGCGGCGACGGTGTCGGTGGTCGCCACCACCGGCAGCGAGGTGCGGTTCTCATCGAGGAACGGCGCCGCATCGCGCACGGTGACGCTGCGCCCCATGAAGTCTTGCGTAAACAGTCGCCCGCTGACGCCGTCGACGACGATTCCTTGCGGCGCCAAGCCGGTGCCGACTTCGAACTGGAGCACGGCCGGCGTCGTCACCGTGGCGCCGGGAGTGTTGTCGGTCAGCACCGCGCCGATGCCGAGGGTGTCGATGCCGACGACCCGTTGGTTGCCCTGCAACGCCACCAGCAGCGTATCGCCGAGGGGGGTGTAGGCGAGCGCGCTCGGGCTGTCGGAGTTGTCGAAGTCGCGCCGCGAGTGACGGATCTCGGCATTGGAGTTGAGATCGAGGAACGAGACGACGGCGCGCACGCTGGTCTCGTGCGTCAGATCGCCGACGCCGAACAGGGTGCCACGTTGGATGTTGTCCTGCTTCGAGGCGACGGCGGCACGGCTACCGTCGGGGGCGATGGCGATCGCCGCCAGGTAGTTCGGCACCCCCGCGGCGCGATCGCCGCCGTCGATGGCATTCGACGACGACAAGCGGAAGGTCCGTGTCAGCGTCAGCCCGACGGAAGTGCCGGCGAGTTCGGCGACCTCGCCCTCCAGCTCGGTGGAAAGAAAGCGGGTGACGAAGACACGCTGGCCGTCGGCGCTGACCGCGAGGGCGCGTGCCGTGGGAAAGACGCTGCGCATCGTCGGTGCCGCCAGCGGCGCACTCGCACTGAAGCGCGCCACCTGCCCGGAACCGTAGAGGGAGACGAACATCGTCTGGCCGTCGGGCGACGCGGCGACGCCGAAGGGCGCCGCGCCGTAAGCCAGTGGCACGGTTGCGAACAGGCTGCCGTCGGGCAGTAGGATACGGATCTCGTCGGAACGGTGGCAGGTCACCCAATAACGCCCGAGGGCATCGCGCGCGATCGAACGCGGATTGCTGCCGACGGCGTGCTCGGCGAGCTTGGCGCCGGAGGCGGCATCGAGGACGGCCACCGTATCGGCATCCGGGTTGACCACCCAGAGACGCCACCCGGCCGGATCGTCGCCGACGACGAGCGGTCCGCTGGCGGTCGGGCGCGGCCCCGCCGCGGGCGGGGTGATGACCAACAAGCGCAACGAGTCGGTGCTGACGTTGCCGTCGATGTCGCGCACCTGCACGATCACCCGCTGGCGCCCCGAGCTGGGGTAGATGTGACTCGCCGAGTCCTGGGGCCCCCAGTCGCTCCAGGTGCCGGCGAAGTTGAAGCGATACGCGAGCGGCCCGCTGCCGCCGGCGTCGACGCTGACGGTGACCGTCGCCCCGGGCGCGGGCTGGTAGACGTCGGCCGCGACACTTTGGATGACCGGTGGCTCTGTGGCTTGCAGGCCGCCGCCGGTGGAGAAGCGGAAGGCATACGGCTCGATGGCGTTGCCGGCGGCATCGAAGAAGCCGATTTGCTGTGCCGGATCGGAGAGGAAGTCGACCTGATAGGTCGTGTCCGCCGCCAATCCGCCGTCAGGCGTGAAGGTGAGCACACCCGCGAAGTCGTGGATGAGAAAGCCATCGACCGGCGCGCCGAGACTGTCGTCGGCGAGCACCGGGCGAACGGTGAAGTCGATGCCGTTGCGCGGTCCGCCGAAGCGCGGATGTTCGTGCAGCAAGAAGCTGAGCGGGGCGTGGCGCGGGTAGTTGGTGCGGTTGGACTGCGGGATGTGGAAGCTGACACGCGGCGGCGTGGTGTCGGGCGCCTGCTGATGCACCCACACGCCCATGCCCTGCGAGCGCCCGGACAGTGGATAACCACCGGTGAGCCAGAGGTTGCCCAAGGCGAGCGACATTTGTGTCGTGTCGACGGCGTTGCCGAACTCGTCGAGGGTCAGTACCACCGGCTGGGCATCCCCCGCGAGAAAGCGCGTCATGTCGATCTTGCGGTTTTGGATGAAGCCGAAGTGGTCTTGGTAGACCGGATAGGTCGCGTTGTTGAAGCCCGGAATCGTCAAGCTGGCGGCGACCCGAACACTGCCGTCGCCGCTCGGATCGGCCGCCTGGGTGAGGTCGGCGGCGATGAGGATGTCGGTGGTCGAGCCGACGACGTAGAGCCCGGTGCCGTCGCTGAACAAGTTGGGCCAGTAGCCTTGGAAGCCGCCGTCGAGGGAGCCGACATAGTGCGGCGTGATCGAGCGCTGCGCCGGATCGTCGAAGTCGTCGTACTGCAGGCGGTAGACGACGACGCCGTCGCGCGCCGCCGAGCCGCTGCGGGCGTAGATCAGGAGATCGCCGAAGAAGATCGGGTGCCAATCGCCACCGCCGTAGGCGCCGACGTGGTCGATCGTCGCCAGATCCTCCAGCTCGACGTAACCCCACTGGTTGAGCCTGGCACGGCTGACGATGACGTCTTGGTCGGGCGTGCCGTACCACAGATGCGTCGCGCTCCACGGGCCGGCCTGGCTGGAACGGTTGTACCACAGGGGGAGCTGCGGCAGCGTCGGAATGCCGTTGGTGCCGCCGAGTTCGACCGGGCCGCCGTGGCTGGCGACGCGCACGACGTCGGGCAGCAGCAATGCGCCGGATTGCGCGGTGCCGTGCGCGTTCCAGCCGACGTTGCCCTGGTACCAGCGGTTGTTCGGGTAGTTCAGGCCGAAATCGGACGGGTAGCGGCGGATCGGGTTGGCCGGGTCGGAGATATCGTAGACGCGCATGACGAGATCGGAACCGCTGCGCGAACCGGGAGCCTCGCCGCCGACGATGATCCAGCCATTGACGTAATTGATCGAAGTCGTGCGACCGATCGGCTCGGAGCCGTTGGCGACCGGATGACTCAGCAGCGTCCCCGGCGCTTCGGGGCGGGCTTGGTTGAGGAAGCCGGGGGTCGACACTTGCGCCACGACCTGAGCCGCCCAAACGAGCGCGGTCGCGACGAGGACGCATGGGGAAGGACGGCACCGCATAGGATGCCTGCCATGAAGCCGTTCCGCGCCGCGTATGTCGAGCAAAAAGTGCCCAATGCGGGGGATTCGGGTGGCGCTCCGGGTATCGCCCGCGGCGTTGGACAGAGATGGCGGATTCGGGGCAAGACGGCACCCATGTACACACCTTTGCGCATCGTCGTGACGTTGTTGGGAGCCGGCTCGCTGCTTCAGGGTTTGGGGTGGATCTTCTCGCCGGCGACGGCCGCCGAGGGCCTCGGCATGCCACTGCTCGAGGGCGTGGGCCGGAGCACGCAGATCGGCGACTTCGCGTCGTTCTTTCTGGTGCTGGGTGGCGTCACCCTGCTCGGCAGCCGCCCGGGCAATGCGGCTTGGCTGCGCTTCCCGGCCGCCATGGCCGCCTGCTCGGCGATCGGCCGCACCCTCGCCTGGGCACTACATGATGCCTCCTTCACCGCGCTGTTCATCGGTGTCGAAGTGGTCCTCGCCGTGCTCCTGTTCAAAGCCGCCGCCAGCCTCGATCTGCCCACCGAAGTCCGCTGAGTCGCGACGCAGGCCTGCATCGACCGTGAAGCCACGGAGTGGTCATGACGGGCGATCACCCGATGGTTCACGGAAACGGGCGCGCAGCGCCCTGCAGCGCCGCGTTGCACGCGGCGTGCCCGCCAAGGTCGATGGAGGTGGGCGCGCAGGGCCCCCGGAGCGCCGAGTTGTACTCGGCGAGCCCGCTTCGGGTTGACGCTGACGTACCGCAGGGGATCTCGCACCATGGCCTGAGAGGATCTCATCCGCAGCGCCGGAAGAATGGTGGCGGGGCGCGCCCGGCGCCTGGCGGTGTCGAGTACAACTCGACACTCCGGGTGGCCCAGCGGTTTTTTAGGGGGGCACGGAGTCCGACGACTGTGTGCTTCGTGCTTGCGTGATGCCTTCCCTCCAGCAGGCCCTGCGCCGTGTGCGGCGTGGGTACGGCCGTTGGCGCGCTGTCCGGCGGCCGTGGGACGTGCCAAGCAGGGATGGCCACGGTGCGACCTGCGCCTGGTGGTCGACCGAGCCGCCGATCCTCCTGAGTAGCCATTGGATCGACGAGGAATACCGCACGATCCACTCGTTGCAGCCGCTCTTCGCGACGCTGACGCGGCGCCGCGCCTACTTCTTGTACCAGTGGTATTGGCACGTCCCCGACGACGACAAGGTCCAGCTCGTCGCCCAGATGGAGGCGGCCCACCGCCGGCGCTACCGGGAGCACCGCTTCATTCACCTCTGCAACACACGGGCGCAAGAAGCCGCCTTCCGGAGGCATGGGCTGGACGCCGTGTTCTGCAACCACAACGCCTTCGTCGACGAACGCGTCTATCGGCCGATGCCCGAGGTGACGCGACGCTTCGACGCCGTCTACAACGCTCGACTCAAAGCCTACAAGCGACACTCTCTCGCCCAGGGGATCGAATCGCTGGCGCTGCTCTATGCCTACGGCGCCGGCGTCGACTCGCCGAAAGAGGTCGCAGCGATTCGCTGCAGTCTGCCGCAGGCCCATTGGTTCAACCACGCGAGCGACGGCAGCTATCGTCCGTTGACGGACGACGACGTGGCCCGGGCACTCAACCAAGCGCGGGTTGGCCTTTGCCTATCGGCGGTGGAAGGGGCGATGTACGCGAGTATCGAATACCTCTTATGCGGCTTACCGGTGGTGAGTACGGCGAGCCTGGGCGGGCGCGACGTCTTCTTCGACGAGCACAACAGCATCATCGTCGACGCCACCCCGGAAGCGGTGCGGCGCGGCGTGGAGGAGATGCTGCATCGCCGCCCGCAACCCGAAGCGATTCGCGCCGGCGCGATCGCGCGTCTCGAAGAACACCGCGCCGTCTTCCGCCAAACCGTGCAGGCGATCTACGACCGAGAAGGCATCAGCCGCGACGTCGCGAGCGAATGGGCCCAAACCTTCCGCAACCGCATGGTGCGCTACCAGTCGCACGCGGAGATCGTCGACCAGCTACCCCGCTAACGTGGATCTTTCACCACGGAGAAGCGGAGACACGGAGTTGCCCAGCAACACATGTAGATTCGCCGCGGATCGATCCGTCACAAGCGGACGACTCCATCTTTGCTTGATCTCACCTGGTCCATGTCGCACGCCACCAACCTTCGCGCACAAGTCCTGCCTCTCCGTGTCGCCGTGGCTCCGTGGTGAGCCGACGCGAGCCACTTACTCGAAGAATCCCTCGGGCAACTGCGCCATGACGTCCGCCGGATCGATCACCGGGCGGGCGAAGACGCTGGCCGGCGGTTCGCCGGCGCGGTAGCGCGCGATGAGGTCTTCCGGAACGAATTTCACCCCCAGCGGGTTGGTGGCGAAGTCACTGGTGGCGACCCACTCATTGGTGGCGGCGACGTTCGCCTGCAGATCGATCTGTAGTTCGACCTGATTGCCGTCCGGATCGCGGTAATAGAAGGAAAGCGTCGGACCGTGGTTGATGCACCAATAGGGGGTGATGCCACGGTCGCGCAGACGTTCGTAGGTGGCGAAGAGGTCGTCGGCGCTGCGGTAGGTGAAGGCGACGTGGTCGAGTCCGGCATGGCGCCGCGAGGCGGGCGACAGTCCGGGCATGTGAGCGATGGCGATGCGATGGTGTTCCTCGTCGTAGGTGAGGAAGCGGATGAGCGGATTGGCGAGGGCGACCTCGGCCTCGAGCACGGTGCAGTACCAATCGGCCAAGCGATCCACGTCGCCGCTGCGCAATACGATGTGCGCCAACTTGACCGGCGCGATCTTGCCCCGTTCGCGCGCCGCCCGCGGCACGCCCTGCTCTCGCATCATCCCCAAACCTCCCCGCCGTAGTTCATCCGGCGTCTCAGCCTCAGCCTCAGCCTCAGCCTAAGCCTCTCCCAACCCCCATCTCGAACAACTCCGCCAGCGCCGACTCGTACAGTTCCCGCACCTGACGCGCGGTGCGCTGCGCATCCTCGACGGTCGCCTCCTGCCAATCGAAAGGAAAGCGACCGACCTCGGCCCAACAAGCGAGGTCGGTGAGGTCGGCGTATTCGCGCCGCACCAGCGAATCCTCGGGCAGCAGGCGATGCAGCGTCGCCAAGTCGTGTTGCAGGGTGAAGTAGGTACGGCGAGCGGTGAGCAAGCCCTTGAGGGCCTTGTCGGCGGCCGCGTGTGCCTGCGAGCAGACGCGCCGCGGCACGAAGCTGTCCTCGCGCAGCGACGACTCGGCGGCGACGAGTTCCTCTTCGGCCGAACGCATCCAGGCGCGCGCGGCGTCGACGATCTCCGCTTCGTCCATGCGGCCCCCTACCGCGCCGCCCGGCAAAACGCCACCGCGAAACGCGGGCGCGAGCACGGGCGCAAGCGCGGCGGTAGAAGGTCGCGTCCCGTCAGCGCCGCACGCCGAGCACGGCGCCGGCGACCGAGCAAGAACGCAGCGGCTCGACCAACAAGAAGGCCAAGCTCAGACCCTCACCGGCGAGTCCGCCGGTCATGCTACCGCTGACCTCTCCCGCGTCGTCGTGCACGGTGCCGCGGACGAAACCGGCGGCGTCGATGGAGCCCGCGAGGTTCAGTGACACGTCGTGGCCCTCCTGGTCGAAGGCATCGAGGCGCGCGGTGAAGCGCCCGCCCTGCTGTTGGAGGACGGTGATGGTCATGTCTTCGAGGAGAATGGCGTCGACGTCGTTGGGGTCAGCGCAGGCGGTGCGACTGGCGACGCCGCCGCCGTCGAACGGACCACCCAAGACGAGCGGTGCCGGGCACCCGAGCAGGGCGCGATCGACGGACTGGAGCAACTCATCGACGGTGACCTGATTGTCGCCGTCGAAGTCGCCCGGACAAGACTGCGCCAACCCGGGCACCGCCACGGCGACGAGGAACCCGACGAGCAAAAACCAGCGAGCCAGGTATTGCATGACCGACCCCTTTCCCGGTCCCGCCCCCGCCCCAGACCGGCACCCACAAGTGGAGCAAGCCACAAGCCAGCCCATAGAGCGCGCCGCGCGGCCCCACCCGGAGCAGCCGATTCCCCCACGCGGGAAGCGTGAAGAAGTCGAGGGGCTGCATCGCGTCAGGCGCAACATCGCGAGCCTCGGCTACTCCTGGAGCGATGCCGCGACCACCCGATGAACGAGCAGGCCTTCCCCGATGCCTTCGATGCATGGAGGGAGCCGTACGTCCTGGAGTTCCTGGGGCTGGACGAGAATGTGGCATACTTCGAGTCCGAGCGGGAAGCCGCGGTCATCAGCCTGGGCGAGCGCATCTTGCTCGGCGAATGTAAACTTCGTACTACATATTCCAATATTTTGGTGTACGAAGGTTGCAAATGCCGACTCCCCACACCCCACCCTCGGCCGTGCGCCGCGCCCTGCGGAAGCTCGGCGCGGACATCCATGACGCCCGCCGTCGGCGCAAACTACCGATGGCGGTCGTGGCGGAGCGTGCCTTCACGTCTCGCTCCACCCTGCAAAGGATCGAAGCTGGCGATACCAACGTGAGCATCGGGATTTACGCCAGCGTCCTGCAAGCCCTCGGCCTGCTGGAGGGGCTGGGCCAGGTTGCCGACATCGGCAACGACAGCGTCGGACAGGCGCTGGCCAGTGCCGCTCTACCCAAACGCGTTCATCTCGAGCGACCAACCGGCTCATCCCGTGATGGCTGACAGCGACTTCGGCGTGCGGCACTTCGAAAAAACGCCTCCACGCACGCATCCATACGATGGCGCGGGGCACGCTGCAGGGCGAGCAGCAGATCATGTGGCACATCCGATAGATCGTATCTCTGCATCACGACCTTCCGGATCTCCAAGAGAAGGCGCGCGGCCATTTCAGCGTCGGAGAGGGCGCGGTGGTGCTGGCCGACGGGAAGGCGAAGGTGCTGGACCAAGGTGTCCAACCGATGGTTCGGAGCGCCCGGAAACACCCGGCGCGCGAGCAGCATGGAGCAGGCGAACTTCGTCGGCCGCTTCCGACGAATCCGTTCCAATTCGGAATCCCAGAACTTGCCGTCAAACGATGCGTTATGAGCGGCCATCGGCATGCCGCCAACGAAATCTGCGACCTCTTGCATCACTTTCGCCACCGGCGGCGCGCCGCGAAGCATGGCGTTCGTGATGCCGGTCAGCGCCTCGATGAACCCCGGGATCGGCACGCCTGGGTTCATCAGGCTGTGGTAGCGATCGACGATTCCGTCCCCGCGGATCAACACGGCGGCAACCTCTGTGGGTCGTGCGCCGAGGCCCGGGCTCAGGCCCGTAGTCTCGAAATCGATTACCGCGATCGTCTGCATTCTTTCGCCACCGAGTGACGCATACCTGTCCTGCCGGCGCTCCAGCAACTCTCGTTGGCGCCACCAAGAACACGACTCACCGCGCCGCGGAAGAATACCCCGGCAAGATCGGTCCGCAGACTCAACCCTGGAAGCGCTGTTCGTTGTGCCACTGCAGATACGACGGCGCCGGATGCTGCGCCGGATTGGCGGAAGGATTCCTGGTTCCGACGATCTCGCAGTCGCAGTGGCTTTTCGCGCGCTGGCCCTCGCCCAGGAAAAGTCGCCCAAGCTAGTTGTACTCTACTATAAGAAAGAGTATTTCGTCCGCATGAAGTTGAGCTTCCGCATCAAGGGCACGCGCTACGACCTGTCAGCCGACGAAGTGGTCGAACGCCTGCGTGATGTCCGCCCGGAGTGGGCACAGCTGCACACGGTCGTCGTCAACGGCGTCTCCTATCCGGTCAAGCAGGCCTTGGCCGTCGTGACGGGAATCGATCGCCTTGACTTCATCACCACCCAGGCGCGCGACATCTTTCAACGACTGGGGTTCGAGGTACACCGCGGCGAGATCGCGAATCCGACCCCACTGTCCGTGCCGTCTGTATCCAGCTCGCGCCCCAGCCCGCTGCGGCCGGCAGCGCGGCGCGACATCCATCCGAAGCAAGCGAGAACTACGATGGCCACCTACGATGTCGAACTAGCGCCAACCTATCATCGCAACGGATTCTTCAACGCACGACGGGAATTCGACCGATATCTGGACCCTGCGGAGAAGGCACCGATCGCGATCGAACTTGGCGCTCCGCAACGGGTGATTCATGGCCGCATCGATCGAACGGCCCAAACCAACGGCACCGCACGCATCTTCGGCGGTGCGGCGCTGCGGGACTTCTTCCACGAGGAGTTCCGAGTCGGCGACACGTTCCGCCTGACGATCGTCGCGCCCAACCGAATTCGCATCCACCGATAGAATTGAGGGACTCCCCCATGCGCGGACTTTACGACATCCCCACTCGCATGCGCCGGTCGACCTGGTACGCCGTCGACGGGGAACTTCGCGTGCTCGGCGAGCCAGGGGACATCCGACCCCCGCCGTTCCCGCCCATGAGCATCGAGTTTCGACCACGACAAAGTTCGAAATGGATTTGCTTCGTCGACGAGAGCCGATCCCCTGCCACGCACAAGATTGGGGAAGAGCTGCGCGGGTATACGCATTGCCGCGCCCTTCTACGTTGGGTCGAGCGCGTCGGCGCCGAGGGTGAGTGGGACATCGTCGTCTCACCAAACGACGCCTGGACCGTCAGCCTGACTCAGTTAATCGAGCGGCTCACTGGTCACGACGGCATTCGCAGCGCAGTACGTGCGTTGCAACTCCATGTCGAACCGATCCCCTGGCCGCTTTGGATTCCGAACGACGAAAAAGCACGGCTCGTGCCCGATCCGCCGCCAAGCGACGTCGATGCGCACGTCTGGGTCCGCGTCTGCGCTGCCGTAAGCGACAGCTTCGGCCTCGAGTCCGACCAAGCGACTTGGAGCGTCGACATGGACCAGCTCGCCATGGATTCGCTCGACTGGGTCATCTTGACGATAAGCCTCGAGCAGTACCTCTCGATAGATCTCACAGAGGACGAATCGTTCGAACTCAGTGAGCAATCCACCATCGGCGCGATCTACCGCTTTCTCATCCGAATCAAAGGAGACCAACTCCATGCTTCCAAGTAACGATTCTAGCGAATCACGTCAGCCGCTCACGACCGAACACTTCGAGAGGGCCTTGCAGTCGCTGCTCCATGGCGCGGAGCAGAACCGCCTTCCCTTCATTGATGTCCGCTCCGGCGACCTCCACGGACGCGTCGGCCAATACCCCGGACCCAATCACCGTATGCCGATATGCTGCAACGCGATGCGGAAGTTCATGCGATCCAAAGATGAGATCCTCGAAGGGCCACCACGAGGAAACGGTGCCAACCTCGTCATCCGATACTACCTGCCCCGCCTTCGTTGATGGGCGGACTGACCTGCCCCCCGAGCTGCAGCGCCTGTTCGACGGTGAGAATCCGTGACTGCGGATCTGGGAGGTTGGCAAGCTCGAGTTCGTCAGCTCGCCGTCAAAAGCGACCGAGAGCAATCAATGACTCTCAAGTCGCCGGTTCTGGCGATCTCCGGGCCGATCGTCGCGGTCATTCGTGGTGTAGTTGTGAACTCACTTCCCAAAGCCCGTCCACCGGATCTGCAATCGACTTCAGTACTGGAATGATATCTTTCTCATCCATGGTCCGCGCAATCGAATGAATTCGACCGTCGGAGTACAGCACGAATTGTTCTCCCATTGCCTGAAACACGACGGACCGCTGGCCGTCGACGACCTCTCCAAAGCCCTGTTTTATCAACCTCTGCCGAAGTTCGCCGCTGTTCACCCAGGATCGAGTCGGCAAGTACGACCGCACTTCGCGGCCATCGGGATGATAGGTGATCCTCCAGAATCTCGCCCCACCGATTCGTCCGCTTCTTTGACTCTCCCTCCGCTTTTCCACAAACAATTCGGTCGTCCTTGCGCGAGGCCCTGGTGACCCGAGCGCCGTGACGACGAGTTCCCGCGACTCCCGTTCACGGAACTTGAGCTGCCGTTCCAACTGCTCGAGTCGCCCGCGCACCCGCTTCGCCGCCTCATGGAGAAACCTTGCGCTGCGCGACTTGTTGCTCCCGATTCCGATACGTCGATCAGTAAGGTCTTTGACGGCAGTCAGGGCCGCCCCGAAGGTGTTCTCCGCCAGTTCATGAGCCGCGGTCGCCGCAAGCTCCGCCTCGAAAAGGTTCTCCTGAAGCAGTCCGTCGCCTTCCTCCGCTGCCTTGAGTCCCAGCCTTTCGGCGAACACGCGGGCGTAAGCCTCGTCCCCCGCCCACCGAGCCAACCAGAGCCGCTTGTCAAACTGCATGCGAAGCCTCCCCCCACGTCAGCTTCACCACCGTCGTCGAGAAAAGTCCCTCCGTGCGTAGCGACGTGGCAACGGCTAACGCATCTGTCGACGCGAGGCTTCGATGGTGCTCCCATCCCTTCAGGATCTCGACCAAGGAGGAAATCGCCTCGTCGAGTTGGCCGGTCACCGACGGGCGAAGTGTCGCCTTCGCCTCGACGAGCGCAAGGCGGGCGGGCTCATCAGCGTAGTACATCAACATGTCCGGGCTGTCATTGAGGGGTCGGTACATCAATTCCAGAGCGAATCGGTGTCTCGCCACCGATCGATCCTCGAGAACGAACAACGCAATGCCTTCCCCAATCGATCCAATAGAGTCGAATTCCAGGTAGCCCTTTCCGTTGCGTGCACCCAACTGAAGTGCGGAGTAGTAAGTGTACACCCCCCGACTGGCCGTCCAGAAGAGTTCGAGAGGCAGGCTCACCTCCGGGCTGAACCGCTCCGCCGCCCGATCGACGCAGTCCTGTAACTCTGGCGCCAGAATCTCGCCCATCGAGAAGCGTTCGGCTCCAACTAGCGCACGCTCTCGGACCTCCTTGGCAATCTTCTTGGCGCGGGCTTTGTCCCAATGTGCGAGGTCGTCGTGCTTCAGTTCCGTCTCGCCGTAGACAACTTCGATCAGATACGAATCCTTCACAGCTCGATCCTCCGGCTTTCGTTGACCTGGACCGGTGCGACTAGGTCAAGCCCAATGCCTTGAAAGCAGCCTGGCGCACGTCGCCGTAGAAGATCGGGTCGACACGTTCGAGTATGTCGGGGTCGAGTTCGAGAACCTGGCGCTTGTTGCCGACCGGAATGAGGGCACGCCGAGCGCCGTTGTCCATCGCTACCTGCATCGGTTCCGTCAGCGACCGAACCGGCTTGATGTTGCCCTGCACGCTCATGTCGCCAAGCACCAACAGGCCCGGCTGGGGCTGGGCCTTGCGCAGGATGCTGAATGCGGCAACGAAGAAGGCGATGCCGATCTCCGCTTCCACCCGATTGCCAAGGAGGTCGATCACCTCCACGTGCAGATCCGATGTGTCGAGATCCCGTCCGATTCCGAACGGTGTCTTGTTCGCCTGCAGATAGCTGAACGCACGCGAAACCGACTCCTTCATCGAGCCGCTGACACCGCCCGCCAGCTTCAGTTTGCCCGTACCCGACGACTGCGAAACCTCGACGCGATAGAGACCAACCGTTCCGTCACCGCTCACCGACGCCGTATAGACCGTTCCCGGCGGTAGCGGATCCGCGGCGATCAGATCGCGACCGCCCTGCTCGGGAACGCCGACGAACCGTTCCTCGCCGGTCGCGCTGTCGATGTAGCTGAAGCTGGTCTGGTAGTACTCGAAGGATCCCATCTTCTTCAGCTGCTCCTTGACGCGGCGCCGCCCTTCGATGGCGAACGCCAGAAGCTCCTCCAGGTCTTCCTTCTCAACCTTGCCGTGCGGGTGCAGGATCTTGATCATCGCCGACACCGTGCGCCGGACCGCCTTGCGGTCGCGGGCATTTAGGTGACTGCCGAGCCCGAAGTGATGGTCGATGACCTCGGTGAAGTTCGACTTGCGCAACTCGCGCAGCGCCTCGGCCAGGTAATCGACCACAAAGCCGTAGTGGTCGGTGAAATGATCGTTCTGCATTTTCGGCACCTCCCATCCGGGGAGGTAGAAATGCAGTCGGTCGATGAATGCCATGTCATCGCGAATGACGTCGGGCATCGGCGCGAAGAGGTGGCCGGTCTGGACCATGACATCAACAGGCTGTTGCGTGTTGCCGAACAGGGCAATGCTCGCGTAGCCGGAAACCTCCTCTTGGCCCCGCTGGTAGCGCCCCGACTCGCAATACGTCTTCAGCGTCGTCACCACTTCCTTCGGCATCTTCTGCAGGTCGGCCACCTCGTCGAAACCGACCACGTCCCAGATCTGTACGAGACCCTTCTGGCGGCCCGACATGTGCCCGAACAAGTTCGCGACCGTGGTTCCTCCGGTCAACAGCGAGGAGTAGGGAGAAAGCTCCTGAACCGCATACGACTTGCCGGTGCCGCGCGGGCCGAGCTCGACGAGGTTGTAGTTCTGCTCGCACAGCGGCGCGAGGCGGAGCAGGAACAGTAGCTTCAGCCGCCGTTCCATGACCGTCGGCTCGTAACCCATGCTCCGCAGCATGAAGTCCATCCACTCGTCCGTGGTGAACTCCGCCCGCCGCCGCCGGTACTCGTCGAGGTCGAAGGCTGCAAGCTGGATGGGCGTCAGCTTGTCGATCCAGAACGGGTACTTGCCGCGGTTCTCCTCGTCATATTCGAACCGCATGTCGACCTGCGCCCAGATGCCTCCGGTCAGCAGGCGGTCGAAATCGCGAACGTAGTGCTCGGGAACGTGCACGAACTTGTGGCCGAAGTGGGAGAGCTCGGCCCAGTAATCCGAATCGACGAGGCGCACCTTAACCTTGTCGAGGAAGGTCCAGCACTTCTTCTCCTTGACCTTGCTCTGCGCCTTCATCGACTCGTCGGGGCGGATGTAGTTGTCGGACAACGTGTCCATGACGACCTGCATGCCCATCTGGATCGCCATCTCGTCCGACGAAGCGCAGTACTTGCCGAGCAAGTATTCGAGGACGAACACCGGTACGTTGGCGCCGACCTTGACCTTGCGGACGAGATCCTTGCGGACGACCTTACCCGCGAACACCAGGTTGACCTTGTCGTCGAGGGCGTCTCGTTGCGGCACGAACTCGTTGCTCATCTCTAGATTCCCAGCTTCACTTCGATTTCTTCGGACTGCCCGAGCACGGCATCGGTCGTGGGATCCTGTGCGACGATCCGGACCTTTCCGAACTCGTCGAGGGAGAGGATCATGGCGACGTTTACGGGCTGCCCCGGAGGCGCGAGCAGGACGCCGGACGCTCGGTCGAGCTCGGCATCGATCGCCATGCCGCAGCGACCGACTTCAATTCCATTGGCCAGAAGGACGAGTCGAACCGGAATCAGCTCCTGCGAAAACAGGTCGCCTCCGGCGACGATTCGCATCCCGAACGTACGGTTCGTCAGCTCCTCCGGGTAACCTTCGAGCGTTACCCTCAGGGACGACGTCGTTTCGTTCGCGACCGGGGGAATCCGGAGCGTCACCACCGGGACGACCATTTCCTGAAGACTCGGTCCCCCGTGATGAAAGGCGAGATCGCCACCCGCACGAAACACGGCCAACCCTTTCGGGAAGATGAAGTCGAGGTCCGAGTCGTAACCGAGCTCCGCGCCGGGGACCCGTGTCGCGGCTGCAGGAGTCTGGCCGCCACGACCTGCCCAACATCGCCGGTGCTGATCGATCGTCTCGCCGCCGGGCTTGTCCATCAGCATGTGCTCCTCCTTGGGGATGGAGAACTGGTGGCCGTGGTCTGCCGTGATGACGAAATGCTCAACCCCGATGCGTGCCAGTTTTCGCACGGAACGGGCGATGTTGCCGATGACGGTGTCCATGATTTGTCGCGCAAGCAATCCGCCATCCGTCTCGCCGAGGCTGTCGATCGACTGGGAGCGCACGACCACCAACGATGCGGAACCAAGCCGCTTCTCGAGCGCACGGGTCGACTTCTGCAGCAGTTCGCCCAGGTCGACGTCGACGGCGTCGGGGCGGACTGACTTGAGGTACTTCATTCGCTCCGGCAGCGCGGGCATGACCGTCTCGCCGATTCGCGCAGCGAGCTTCCCCCTGTGCTCGACCACGGAGAAGTTCGCGGATGCGCCTGGCAGCAGCGCAGCCATGCCGATCGGCGTAATCGAAGGAAGCGCGCATACGGCGGGGAGGAGACGGAGCTCCTGTGCGCCTTCGAGTTGCTCGACGAGGTCGGCGGCCATCTCGAAGCGCATGGCATCGACGAAGAAGTACGCGACCCGCCCTCGCAGCGGTTCGACGAGCTCGGGATAGATTCGCGTCTGGTGGAGCACACCGCTGACTGACCAGCCCGCAGCGGAGAGCGCGGCGGTGTAGCCTTCCGCCATCTCCCGCAGCAACTGCTCGTGCTGACGGCGAACCAGGCCGAGAGCCCGTTCAAGCCCCGGTTCCGGCTCCTCCTCGAGCCGGGCGATCCACGACTCGAGCGCACGTTGGGCGAGATCGGCGCGGTACCAGTTGCCGGCGTAGTTCTCGATCCAGGACCGTGGCGTGGTCCCGTTCTTTCCGAGGAGCGCCTCAATCCTGGTGGCTTCGCGGCCCAACTCCGCCACCAGGCGGCACGTCTCCCACTGCCCCGATCGCTCGAGGCTGCGGTCGACCCAGAAGCTGTGCCGCCTTCCGGTCACGAGTGCGAGCGCCGCCTCGTAGTCGGCGTGGGCGATGAGTTCCGCGGCGTGTCGGAGAAGAATCGCCTCCTCGAACCGGAACGTGTCGATCGAACCAAGGCAGGCCGCATCGATCCGCAATCCGGGAAGATCGAACTCTCGTTCGATACGGTCTGCGACGTCACCATAGGAAGCAGGGTGGGCGCGACGTAGCTGAGCCGCAAGGTCGCGCACGCGGTTCAGCTCGTCTTTGGTCGGCGGCGGCGCGACGATGGCGAGTTGCGCCGGGGGGGCGCTCGCGAGATCGGACCGGAATTCGTTGACGAGCACGTAGCGCAGCGTTTGGTGCCGCGCCTTCGCCAGGCTGACGTCCGATAGCGAAAGGCCGAGGCGCGCCTGCACGAGTTTGAGCAGTTCCGGTGCGGCCTGTTTGGCCTCGAGTTCCGCGTCCCAGTCTTCCTCGGCGAGCCAGCGGCAGAGCAGCTCTTCGCTCGACCCGTTGCCCAGAACGAGCTTGACGAGCGACCTAGAGCCGTCGCCATCGTCCGTGAGAAATCGCACGACGTGGTGATACGTGAGCGACTCCGGCGCGAGCATCTCGTCGATGTCCCCGTCGGTGTATCGCCGTCTCAATTCCAGGCGCGCGAGCTGGCGCAATGTCGGCTCATAGGAGGTACCGGCGCAGTCGAGCTCGAAGAGCAGGTTCCAGATTTCCCGACTTTGGCCGGCTCCGGAACCGGCCTGGCCTCTGAGCTTGCCGAGCTTTTCCTTCCCGTAGCCGGGGACGTAGATGAGGAGTGGTTCGGGGCGCTGCGCGGCGAGGACCGGTTCGACGGCCGCCTTGAGTGCGAAGAACGACCCCTCGAAGCGGGCCACGTGGGTCAGGGTGTCGTTGATGCAGACACGCGGAAGGTCGCCGAGGCCGGTGCCGACGGGTTCGAATTCATCGAGAAAGGGGCCGAACTCCTCTCGCATGTCATAGAAGACAACGATTCGCCGCTCACGCAGATTGCGATCGAGCGTGGACGCAAGGTGCAGGTGCAGTCCGTGCATCATCGCCTGCCTCTGCGCGTGGGGAGGCCTTGCCGACGAAGCTCAGAGGCGATGAATGGCGCGTAGCGTTCGACACCCGCGAGATCCGCATCGCCCATGCGATAGCTTCCCACGTATTCCAGGCGCTGCGCGATACACTGCCGCAGGTTCAGGATGGTCAACGTGCTTTCGATGCGTTCGTATTCTTCCGGCGGCGCCGCCTTTCCGCGACGGACGAGGCAGGTGCCGAGATCGAGTTCGAACCAACCCGGCTGAACCTTGAACGGATCGACGATGTCGCCAGTTCCCTTCGCCCCGGGATGGGGAACGACCATCTCCCGTGCCCAGGTGCGGGTGAGTGCCCACCAGGCGACATCGAGGAGGAAGCTTTTGCCGAGGCCGTTGTCGCCGGTGATGACGTTGAGCCTTGGCGCGAGATCGAGCGCCATACGCGGCGCCGGACCGACATGACGAAGCTCCAGAGACTCAAGCATGGGACAATCCTTGGCAGTGATAACGGACGCCGCGCTTCTCTCCGGAGCGCGTGACCTCGCCCCGATCGAGCAAGGTTGCGATCGCCCTGCTCCAGTCCGTATCCGAGAGGCCGGTCGCGGCAAGAACGTCGGCCTTCGACGCGCCACCAGCAACCGTGGCGATGGCCGCCTTGACCGCGTTGAGGGTGGCCTCGTCGACGGTATCAGTGCTCTGGGTTCGGGCTACAGGGGTCCGGCCTGCGCCCCGCACCCTGCCCCCTGAACCCTGTCTTCTTCCCTTGCCCGCAACAGGCGTCGCGGCGGAGAGGAGGTCCTTCAGGGCGGCCTTCACCGTTGCCGAAGTTCGCTCGCGAACGAGCTTCTGCATGGTGGCGTCGTCGACCTGGCTCTTGCGCCAGGCTCCCGACTCGTCCTCATGCCAGAACACGTCCTCGAGTCCGTGGGCGATCGCGAGGCTGCGATCGTCGATGCACTTCGGCACCACGCGCTCGGGCCAGAGGTGCATCGCGAGGTGTGCCCAGTCGTAGTCGCCGCTCTGGAGCTTGTCCCAGGCCTTCTTGCACTCGCCCTGCCAGCTCCGGCTCTGCGGCACGAGCCGCCAGAGCGGGGCGAAGTTGAGGATGACGCCGTCATCGAGGTTCGGCTTCCACAGCGGAGCGACGCGGGCCACTTCGGTCTTCAGCGCTTGCAACTCGCCGACGAAGGTCTCCTGCTGCTCGATCTCGCGCCGCTGCGCCGCCGAGGGATTGGCGCCCGCCTCCCGGGTGAGCCCGTCGAGCTTGGCCTTCTCGTGATCGAGCTTCGGCCCGACGAAGTCGTTGAGAACCCGGAAGAGCGTGTCGCCGGTCGCGCGGTGGATGTAGAGCCAGACCGAATACGAGCCCGACGCCGTCGCGAGCTGCCAGTAGATCGGCGCCTTGCGTCGGCTCTTGCTGTAGCGCTTGATGTGCGGTTCGAAGAAGTCGCGGGCGAACCAGGTGCGCAGGTCCGGCGCACCGAGGAGCTCCGCGGCCTCGTGCCAGCGGGCGTTGGCGTCGTCGAAGATCGTGTCGAACACCGACCGCACGGCGCGGACGACGTCGCGCGGGTGGCCGGGGTCGTCGACGAGGATGCCGTCGTTTGGGAAGATCAGCGGGTAACCTGACGGTGGCGCGGCGACGGGAAGTCCGTCGTCGCCTGTGAGCATACCCGGAGAGCACACTGGCAGCGGGTCGAAGGGCTCCGGTTCGGCGAGCTCCGCGCGCTCGCCGGTCGCGAGCCGCACATCGAAACGGCCGAACGCAACGCCCAGCGACCACGAAAGCAGCGAGGCGACCATCGGTGCGGTGTCGACCTCGACGACTTCTTCGTCCGCGTCACCTTCATCTTCGGGCTCCGCCTCTGAATCCACATCGCTCGCGGCAAAGCCACGCTCGATGTGCTGACGGTCCTCCGCGGAGATCCCGTAGAGACGATAGGCGTGGCCGTCGATCTGGGCCGCGAGCTCGTCGAGCTCAGCCTCCCGGGTTGCGGTCACTTGTGCCCACGACTGCGCACAGCGGACCAGGCTGTCTCCGTCTACCTGGAGCAGCGCTGGAAGCCAAAATGCGTGGGAAGTTTCAGTGCGGGTATCAAGACGACGCTTACCGGACCACACATTTCGCGCAAGGACCTCTAGGCCAATAGCCCTCGAAACGAGATTTGACGGGATGGGGGTCCGCTCAAGAACTCCAACCTCATATGAGCCAAACGCCATTTGCGCTGCGACGAGTTCGCGAAACGGACGACTGTTTAGAATCGCTGAGAGAATGAGCAGCTCTTGGGAGTCGTCGTCATCCGCTAGAACCACAGGACCTTTGTCACCGAACAGGCCGCCCGCTGGAAGCACGCGCAGCGATAGGCCTTTTTGGCTCCTACGAGACCAGGTTAGACCGGGCCGAAAGTAATGCTCGTGGCCATTCAGAGCGGCACTCCAAAGAAACCCCCAACCGCGGCGACCTCGATACTCCGAAATGTGCGCCTTGACGCTCTGCCCGTCTCCGCCCCAATCCACGACAAGGTATATGTCTGCGTAGTAGGTCGCATGCTGTCCGCCCTTCGCTAGCGGACACCATCGGCGGGACGACGTTTCTTCTCGGCTCCGCGCTACAGCATCGGATGGCACCTCGCACCAAAGGCGGAGGAATCGTGGGTCATCGTTGGTCGTTGCTCCACTGCAGGCTTCGCGGCCTTCTGACTCCAGTTGCGGGTGTGCACCGAATTGGTTGCGGAGGACCTCGCGGACCCAATACCCGAACGGTGACTTTGGAATCGAAGCAAGGCTCGACGGATCCAGTTCAAACCTTACTGGGTTTGGGCCTAGGACAGCCGCACGGACTACCGTTGCTTTCTGGTCACTCGGCGCCTCGAGGGCGCGGATGAACACCGTCTTCATGACCGCACCTCTCCATCGCGCTTGAGCGGAACTCCGCCCCGTCGCGCCAGCTTGAAGCCCAGCCGGTAGATGTCTGGCACGTCGAGGCGCCCGGTCTTCATCTCGCGCCAGACGCCAAGCTCCGCGAGGCGCTTGCGCGCGCTGTCGGCCGAGTTGATTTCGGCCGCGACGACGTCCGCGTCCGAGAGCGCGTCCGTCTCTTGCCACCGCGCCTCCGCTTCGGCGAACTCGAAGGGCACCGCCACATGCCCCGCCAACGCATCCATCAGTGGCAAGACCCAGCGGTGCTCCTCGTTGATCTCCCCGCAGCGGATCCGCGACGCCTCGTGGACGCCGGCATGCAGGCTGCGGAAGTGCACGGCATAGTCGTGATCCGCGTGATGGTCAGCCGTGTGCGCCACCGCCGTGGCCAGAGCAGAGAGGAAGCTGCGCGGGCTGATATCGCCGTGGGCGTCCGCCAGGTGTGTGGGCAGCCACCGATACGGGAACCCCTTGCGCGCGCTCTCGCCCATGAAGGGCCCAGTGAGTCGGTGGAAAAGCCGCTCCTGTATGGCCGGCTCGAACTGCGACTCGGGCGGAGGCACCCACTCGGCGGCCTGCGACAGTTTGAGGATCTCGTGCTTCTCTTCCCTGCTGAGGTCGCGGCCCTTGAGCATGGGTTCGAAGAGCGTGGTGTAGAGATCCTGGCGGTATTCCGCGCCCCGCAGAGGGTGGTTGCCGAGCAGCTGCCAGAGAAGGCCGTAGAGCTCGGTCGTCAGCCAGCGAAGCGACGCCGTCGACGCGCGAAGCTTCGATGCGTCGGGGAAGCGACCTACGCGACGATCCTCGAATTGATCCGTCCGCAGGAAGACCTTGGCGCGCAGGTGGCGAAACGATCGGAGCTCGAGGGCGAGCTGACACAGGCCCTCCACGAGAATGTAGAACGTGGCCGCATCGTCCGCGGCGTCGTCGAGGGCATCGAAGAGCCAGATGCTGTCGCGTTCGATGGCGTGCAGGGTCGCGTCGAACTGCTGCAGAAGGCGCTCCCCCGGTCCAGGGTTTTCGACCAGCCAGGCCACGCGGTCCACCCATTCGCGAAGGTCCGGGAGGACGATATCGAAAGGGGGGATGCGTCGCCCATCCCCAAAGCCCGAGCCATCCCACAGTCCCGCGCCGTGCCCGCTGCCGCCGTCAAAGCCCGTCCCGTCTCCCTGGCCTCCGACGTTGCCCGCACCTCGGCCGACCCCATGCTCGGCCAGGAACTTTCCAGCGCCCCAGACGACGATTGTCTTCCAGATGAGGCGCGACTTCTGGCCGAGGCTCAGGATGCGCACAAACTCGTCTTTGCTGGGAAACTGGTCTGTCGAGTTCGGTGGCATCGCCTGCCGCTTTCCGAACCCCGCAAAGACGAGGGCATTCTCTCTGATCCGTGTATCGGGTGCCGCGCGTGCAAGCAGAGCCCGGTGCTCTGGGGACTGCAGGGCGGTGAACCAGTAGGTTTTGCCCGTGCCGCGATCACCAAGCACCACGGGAACGTTAAGGTTAAGTGCTCGCGCATGGGTCTTTGGCACGAAGAACTGGTGCCTCGGTGGCACCGAGTACCACTCGTACCGCTCCGGGGGGATGGCGTCGCGAATCAGCTCGCGGAGGTCTGCCGTGCGCATGCGGGTGCTCATGGCGCCTCCTCAGACAAGAAGGTCCGGTCGAACCAGTCGAAGAGCTTCCCATAGGCCGCGCCGATCGGTCCTTCCTGAAGCGCGCTGAGTGGGTCGAACGCCACAAGCCCTTCATCGAAGAGCACTTCGCGAGGGTAGTGGTTCGCCGACTCGTCCGTCGGCTGGAAGTTGAACAAGGAGGCCGTATCCGCAGCCTCGTCCGAGCCTTCCGGCGGCTGATCGTAGAGGGTCTCCCAGAACAGCTTGTAGGCGGCGTCGCGAAGGCCCTCGACGTAAGCCTCACCATCCTTCCGCGGTACCATCGACCCGATCATCCAGAGCCTGTCGCGGAAATCCCGGACGTCGGGATGAGAGCGCCAGTGCTCGAACAGGAAGCGATATGCCGCCCAGGTCTGGCGGGTGTCTACCGCGAACATCAGCGTATCGGCGCCCATCGCGAGGATGAGCGCGGCGCTCGTGTCATGAAGACCGGTGCGGCTATCGAGGAGGACGATGTCGGGCTTCTCTTGCTCCTCGAGATCGCAAACCAACCTCCGCAGCCGGTGCGGCCAAGGCTCATGTCCTTTCGGCCCGCGCTCGAGGTAGGCGCGACCGAGCTTCGGGAGGTAGTCGCCCTGGTCGTCAGGCTGCGTCGTCGCACCGCGGAAGCCGGTGTCGGTACCGAAGCAGGGGACCACGAGCAGCTTGCCGGTGGTTGCGATCCCGAGTTCGCTCTCCGCAACCATTTGCGGCAACACGAGAGGACCTTGACCAACCGCGTCTTCTACGAACCAGTCCACGACCCCGAGGCGAGGCAAGCTCTTGCCCAGCAGGGTCGTGCCCACTCCTGGCGACTCCAGGTCGAGATCGAGAACCAGAACCCGCTTGCCTTTCTTGGCCAAGTGCCAGGCGAGCGCCGTTGTGGTCGTAGAGCGGCCGACTCCTCCCTTCATCGAGAAGAGCGTGAACCGCTTCCGCCCACATGCCTCAACGGATGGAGTTGCGCTCCACTCGGTGCCGGTCAGCAGGCGGTCTACGAGGACGACCTGAGCACCGCCCTCGCTCTCGAGAATCACACGTGCGGACCTTGCCGCCGTTCCGACGTCCAACTCCCGAAGTAACGTCGACGTTGGCGCGTACCCGTAGACTCCGAGCGCCTCGGTCAGCTCGGCTGCAAGAGCATCGGCGACGTCGGCACGATCGTCGCGGAGGACCACGCGGAACTTGCCGAAGAGATCGCGAACCAGGACCACTGGCCGGGCCGGATCGCCCAGGTGCCGGAGCGCGATCTCGGCAGCTTTGGAAAGGGCGTCGTTGAACATCATCAGAACACCCCGTCGAGAATGAGTTGCTTCAACAACAGGTTGCAGTCCGCCGCAGCCGCCATGTGCGGGGCGACAGATCCCTGCGAGAAGTGATGTCGTCCCCAGTACCGTTGGTTGACATTCCATGTCCCGAACGGGTTCGTGGGAGACAGGTAAACGGCGTACTTCGCCTCGAAAAGACCGCTCGCGAACGATTGGAAGCCCGACCAAAGAACGTCGATGTGCGTCTTGTGGCCATCCGGCCAGTCGCCGTTCTTGGCCTGAGGGTGACCAATGCCGAGCATCACGGCCTTCAAGGCGCACTCGGTCGAGACGCCAAAAAGATGGTCGGCGTTCGCGTACCGTGCACAGCCCTCGAGATGGATGCCGTCGTCGAAATGCCTCTCGGCAGCGTCTTTCCAATCGGTACTCATGCGGCAGCCTCCTTGCGCAGGCAGTACGCCGCGACCTCGACCATCGCGCTGTCGAGGACGCCCTGGCCGAGGTCAGCGAAGACGATGGGCGGGGCCTCCTTGAGCAGGATCTCCTCGCGCCACTTCTGGAAGCTCGACAGGAAGAAGCCGGTGCGGGAGGTGATAGCACCGACGTAGCCGGTCGGATGCAGGAGCTCGATGCCGCGCTCGACGAAGGCGGCGTAGACATCGTTCTTCGTCCGAGGATAGGCCGACTCGAACTCCTTCTTCGCCGCCAGGCTCGCCGCGCCGAAGGGCGGGTTCATCAGCACGACGTCGAAGCGCTTGCGACAGAGGTCGATGAACGCGATGCCCTGCTCGGCGTCGTCGGCGAAGAGCTGGCGCCGCACACTCATCGAGGCCGGCGCACCAGCGGCATACCGCTGCAGGGCCTGGACGATGCGCTCCTCTGCCGAGTCAAAGAAGGACTCGTCCGAGACCCCGGAGAGGTCGAACTCGAGCTGCGGCTTGCGAGGGCGATCGACGCCGGGCAGGGATTTCTGCGGCTCCCGCTGTTCGCGCAGAAACTGCTCGCGGGCCTTGGCGACCGCGCTCTGGAGCGCGCGGTCGATCTTGAGCAGCGATCCCAGCTCGCCGGCGAGGCGCATCTCCTCGACCATCCGCTGGAACAGCTCGCCCAGCACCTGGGGCCGCAGCGTCGAGGCGAACTCCGCCACCATGCTCCGGTCGCCCGGCATCGGTTCGGCGATGACGATGTTGGTGCGTTCGATGGGCCGCCGGTCTTGGGCTGCGACGTTGTGGTCGTTGTAGGCGCGCTGGGCCCGCATCCAGAGCGCAAGGCCGGCGATTTGCGCCGCGCGCGGGTCGATGTCGACGCCATGAAGGTTGTGCTCGAGGATCAACTCGGGCACGGCGCGGTGTAGGGCCACCTCGGAGTCGTAGTCCTCCTTGAGCGTCCGGCCGGTGACCTCAGACTTCGGCGCGGCCTCGGCACGCCACGCCTCCTCGTAGATGCCGAAGAAACTGCGCGTGGGATCGCCCGCGAGCAGGTCGAAGGCGTAGAGCAGGAAGTGGCCGGAACCGCAGGCAGGGTCCAGGACTCGCAGATCGCGGGGATCCTTCAGGGAGCGCTTCTCGAAGCCCTCTTCGGGCTTCACGAGGTAGTCGAGATGGGCGAGCTGCGTGTCGGCTCCACGCATCTCGCACCAGGTCCGGCCGAGCGAGTTGTCGGTGAGGAACTGGACGACGTAGCGCGGGGTGAAGAACTGGTTGCGGACGGCGAGCTCGCGGCTGTTGCGCGGGGCCTGGCTCTCGGCCCGCATCTGCCGGCGCTCGTCCTCGCCGTTGAAGTACTGGTAGACCCAGCCGAGGGTCTCGTCCTCGCCCCAGACCGACGCGACCTCGGGATCGTTCAACGCGTCGAGCAGGTCGAGCAGCGCCTGGCGCCTGGGCCAGAGGAGCGTCGCAGCGTCGCGCCGATCGAAGAGCGCGCGGACCTCCTGCGCGATCTCGTCAAAGATCGTCTCGATGTAGAGCCGGTAGCCCTTGTCGGGCAGTGCGACGAGGCCGGGCGCGAGCGCGATGAACTCTTTGAAACCGGCCGAGTCCTCGCCGCGCGAAATGCACTCCTGCACGAGCTTGCGCGCCTCGAGCATCTTGAGGGCCACGAAGCGGTTGAGCGTGTGGAAGGCAGCTTCACGCAGATATGCAGCGACGGCGGCCGCAGCGGTGATGCCCTGTGAGCGCTTGTGGGCGACGGCTGCCACGAGCTTGTCCCAGAGCACGCGCTCGCGAGGCGACAGGTGCGCGCCGGGGGCGAGCGGGATCCGCCCATCCAGGAGGATGTCGTAGCGGCCCTCGAGCTGCTCCCGGAACTCCTGCTCGAGGAGCCGTCGCGTTTGCTGGGTGAGGCGTTCCAGCCTCTGTCGTGTCTCCTTCTCCACGCGTTGCTCCTACTGAATCCAGACCTTCTTGCCCTCGCCGAGCAGCTTCTCGATGCGCTGGCGGAGCGCGCCGATGGCCGCTTCGAGTTGCTCCGGGGTCTCGACCCGTCCGGCGAAAAAGTCGCCGACGTTGATGGTGACGAGGCGGTTGCCCTCGATGAGCTCCATCATCTGCTGCACCGCGGCCTTGAGGTGCTGTGGGCATGCGCTCAGCTCGGAACGCAGGAAGGGGATGGTGGCGGAGGCCGGCACCGTGGCCGAGGCACGGCTCGTGAGCGGCGCCGCGACGCGCGACTGCTGTTCTTCGTTCAGTTCGCTCCAGGCCGGGTTGGCATGAAGCGTCACCAGCGCTTGCCCGTAGCACTCGGTGCGTGCAGCGGCGGCCGCCTCGAAGCGCGCCTGGTACTCGGCCTCGATGGCGGCAGCGTGCTGGTCGATCTGTGCGAGGTCTCGGTAGAAGGTCTCGCGTGCCATCATGTCGGACAGCGCCTCGGCCTTGGGACGCAGCCCGTTGGGCAGGTCTGCCTCCTGGTCCAGGAAGGCCCATTGGCTGTCGAGCACGCGGCGTGCCCGCTTGAGGTCGAAGAGCCGCGGCTCCGTCAGTGCGGCGGCTAGCTCGCTCGCGCGCTTCACGGCCTCCTTCAGTGCCTTGTGGGCGCCGTTGAAGGTGAGAATGGCGTCGTCTTCGTTGCCCCCGCGGATCGCCCGCATTTGGTCGATGGCTTCCTGGAGCACGGTGGCGCCGGGCAGCCCGTGGGTGAGCAAGGTGGTGTGCACCTCGTGGAGCTTCTCCTCGGCCTCGCCGACCTCGCGGCGGATCGCCTCGGCGATCACGCTCGCCTGAAGCTCCGGGAGCTGCTTGCCGAACACTTCGCGGTAGGCCGCCTCAGCTTCGAGCCAGTCGTTGATGTCGGTGCCCGAGACGCGCTTCTGGAAAGAGCAGGCCCGGAAGAGGTTGTTGTTCGAGAAGGTGTTGCGTGCCTCGACCGAGAGGGCCGAATCGATGGTGCTGCCCTTGCTGGTCGCCTTCACCTTGCCGGCCCGTACGAGGGCTACGACGAAGAGACGGACTACGTCGACATTCCAGCCGAAGGGCTCCTTCTCGAACTCGTCGGCGAGGTAGCGGCCGGAGGCCGTCTCGCCGTAGCTCGTCTTGTTCTCGATGCGGTCCATCACCTCCTTGAGTACGCCCGTTTCGGTGTTGAAGACCGTCTGGCCCTTCTCGTCGCGCACGAGGTTCAACTGCGTGAAGATCGGCGTGAGGCCGCGGAGGTTCTCGTTGGTCATCAGGGCGTCGAGGTCCTTCGACGCGACCCGTGCAGCACCTTCGGCGAAGCGGTTGTAGACCTCGGGGAGCACCTGGCCGAGCACCCGGCTCGCAGCCTGGCTGACCGCAGTGACCAAGTCGCCCGCACTCCGGTCGTTGCCCTGGAAGTAGATGGAGCCGGCAAGTAGCGCCTCGCGGAGCAAGCGGCGCAGCTCGGTCTCGTGCGTCCGGAGGCGCAGCTTCTCTTCCGCGACCAGCGACGTCTCATCCTTCGTCTTGGCCGCGCGCTCCTTGCGGGCGAGAATCTCGCGCGAGCGGAATACCTCGACCGTCTCTCGGTCGACATGTTCATCGAGGCCCGCGACCCAGAAGACGGCCTTGCGCTCGGCCTGGGAGCGCGAGCGCGCTTCCGTGGCCTGGCGGTCGAGCTCCGCCCCGCGCTCGACGAGAGTAACGTGGAACGCGATATCCTCGTCGAAGACGGACCGGCTGTTGAAGGTTAGCCCTCCCTTGAAAGTGCGGGCATCCAGCAGGTTGTGCGACGGCCTCGGCTCCCAGAGCGCCATCACCCCGTCGGCGTGGATGCGGTTGATGTCGCCCGGCTTAGGCTGGAAGCTGGCGCGTGTGACCTCCCAGTCGTCCTCAGCAGGCGTCGGGATGCGGTACTGGCCATCGGAGGCACGCACCTTGTGCGAGTCGACGAGCTGCCGCAAAGCCTCCTTGACCTCGGGCAGCACCGAGTCGGCGCCGACGGCGGGGTGCAACGTGGAGGCGATGTTCTCGGCCGTGCGGTGGATGCTCTTGACGAACTGAAGTAGGCAGATGGCCTTCGCTACCGGCTGCGCGAAGGGGTGCGGGACCTCGGTCTTGATTGCCGCGATCTTCCCGCGAATCTCGCTCGGGATGTTGCTGGCGATGAGGTCGTAGATCTGGTCGATGGTGGCGAGCGAGCCCACCGGTTGTTCGGCAAGCTTCACGCCCTCGTGGATGAGGAGCTGTTGCGCGAGCTTGATGATGGTGCGGTTGGCGCCGCCGACGTGCTTGGTCGCGCCACCCTGGGTCCGAAGCCCGGAGACGACCTGGATGATCAAGTCGATTTGGTAGGGCAGCAGCGGGTAGAGGTCCTGGAAGCGGTCCGTGGAGAGCTCGGGCAGCTGGATGTCGGCGGTGAGCCGCGTGTTCGCTGCGAGCCGCCCGCTGTGCTTGCCGTAGAGGTCGCGCAGCGTGTCGAGGCCCGCAGCATTCTTGGCGAGGACGCGCTTGCTCGTGACCTCGGAGATGTCGGACGGCTCGAGATGGACCTGCAACGGGAAGCGGTCCATCAAGCGAGCGAGCTCGACCCGCGTGTCGTCGAGGCCTCCGACGAGCTCAGTCAGCTTCTCTTGGGAAGTGACGACGATCCAAATCTTGCCGCGGCCAACCCGGCCCAGGCTCTGCACCGCAGCCTGCAGGTCGAGCATCTTCTGGATGTCGCGCGCCACGAACTGCCCGACCTCGTCGACGACGAAGACGAGGTTCTTCTGGGGGCGCCTGCGCCCCATAAGGTCCTTGCACCGCTCGGCTAGGCGACCGGCGGTGATGTCGGCGCGATCCTGCACCCCCTGGACCCATGAATCCTGGGTCTGGTAGCGGGTCGGAAAGAGCCGGTGCATGACCGCGCTCGCCTCGCCGAGCGAGAAGGCGATAAGATCCTTGTTGGCGTCCCACTCCTGCTCGAACATCTCGCGGTACGTCGCCTCGAAGCGCTCGAGTTCGCCCTTCTGCTCCAGCGTGATCTCGAGCTCGGCGAGGTCGAGGTCCTCGGCGTAGCCCAGGCTCTTGAGGAAGAGCCGGTACATGATCTCGGTAAGGGTCTGGTTGCCGCTCTTGATGCCGCGGTCGGTGGAGACGTCGAAGATTACCGCGTCAGTGGGGATGTGCTCTGAGATCTGCTTGAGGAGGACCTGGAGCTCATTGTCGCCCGCCCGCCCTGCAAAGATCTCGGCGGCCGACTCGCCCTGCACCTGACGGTTCTGGAGCGCCAACCCAAGCATCTTGGCGAAGCTGGACTTGCCCGAGCCGAAGAAGCCGGAGACCCAGATGGCGATGCCCTCGTGCGGCTTGTTGGGTGTCTCCCAGTAGCTGCGGAGGATGTTCTTGTAGTGGCCGCGGATGGCGTCCGTCAGAACGTACTCGTCGAGCTCCTCCCTGAGGATGGCTTCGTCGGTCTGATCGACCTTGATGACCTCCTCGATGCGACGGTAGATGTCGCCGGCGAAGAGTTCTTTGATCTGCATATTGGCCACAGGTCGCGCTCCTAGAAGATCTTCGGACGGTAGTTGTGCTCCGCCTCGAGCACGCCCATGAACTTCAGCCCCGCCACGCCATCGAGTTCTCCCGGGTAGAAGAGCACCGCCGGCACTTCGAGCTTGCCCTTGAGCTGCTCGAGCAGGGAGGACGTGCGGTAGAAGGGAAAGAGCGAGCCGGCCCGTACGATGAACACGATGTCGCGGGCGGGATCGGCCTCCTGAGGAATCTTCGCGGCGACGAGATCATCGAGAGGCCGACGACGGCTGATCACCATGTGGATGGTGTCGACCATCTTCTCGGTGCCGGTGCGCTTCTCGGCGCTGGCGATGCGCTCGGTCGTCAAACCCTCGGCCGCGAGGGCGTCGGCCAGGCACTCCGCGAGCGAGATGCTCGTGACGCGCTTGCCGATCTGCTCGAGGCGCGTGCTCAGTAGGGCCGTCTCGGCGCGCAGCGGGATCTCCTCCTCCGGCGGGTAGTGGAAGATGGCGTAAGGCATGTTGTGGTAAGCGCTGATCCGCGCCCGAGGGTCCGTCTCGCGCAGCACGGGCTCGAGGTCCCTCGTGAGTCGTTGCTTCCAGTCGCTCATGCCGCCATCTCCCGTGCGTAATCAGCGGCGGACTCGCAGGGCAGCTTGAGCTGCGCGAGGGATCCGGCGACTTCGTAGTGGACGCGGCGGAATTGATGGAGCCGAAATAGTTCACGCTCCACGTCGCTGGCGTCCATCAGGAACATCCGCCAGTCCGTCGAGTGCACGACCGCGTGGGCGTTCGGCTGGCGTTCGAGCATGGCGTGCAGGAGGTACAGGAACGACGGCTCAGGAAGCTGGTACGAGGTGAATTCGCGCCTGATCTTGCCGCGCATCAGCCCGAAGTCCGCCGCAAAGCGCAGCAGTTGCGAAGCAACACGCGTCGCTGTCGTGTGGCTCCACGGCCTGTCGGAAAAGCCTCGTTCGTACAATCCATCGATGTAGCGCCAGGCATCCGGGGCGCGGAGTACCAGCGCTCCCGCCGAATACTGGTCGAAGAGCCACCCAGTGAGGAAATCGCGCAGCAAGACCTCGCGACTCGAGAGGTGCCAAAGGAGCAGGGGGCGCCAGACTTCGAGCCGGCATCCCGCATGCGCCAGCGCGGCCAGGCTCCGGTCTTGGCCCGCGGGATCGAACCGGCGGCGGAGTTCCTTGACGATCTTACGGGTCCAGCTCTCGCTCTGAGCGCCGATGAAGCCGGCATGCGCCATGTTGGCGAGTTTCGCGACTCCGGACATCTCGAAGTCCCAGGCGCGCAGGAACGCGTAGGACTCGTCGATCAGCGATCCCCGCATGATGAGTTCCGTCGTCGCCCTCAGCCCACCGCGGTTCATCAGGCCTCCGTCCGCGCATAGGGAACGGCCACCCTGCCGGGTTCGCCGCGCGCGAAGCCGGCAGCGAGCTGCGTGATGAGTGCATCGGTGATCCTGTCGGTCGCAGGCAGAGGCACGGCTCGCCCCTCGGCGGAGCGGCGAAGACGCGATACGGTTTCGGCCTCCTCAGCGCTTACAAGTTCAAGCTTGCGCAAGGCGGAGAGCACGTCGTCGACCGGGTCCTCGATCGCAGCAAAGAAGTCGATCCATTCGGCGCGAGACTCGAGCCAGCGAGCCCAGCGCGCGTCGAATTGATCCTCGAGGTAGGGGGGCAGGCTCCACAAGGTTACGATGCCCGGCGCATCAAACACTTCGGCGCAGCGGGCGCGGGCAACTTCGAAGACTAGGCGAGCCTGCGCAAACCTGTGGGTTCTCGGGAACCCCCGGCTCATGAGGAGTGTTCCTGCCCGACCAAGAAGCGCGGTTCGCCGGGACGCGTCGCCTGTATTCCACCAGCGTGCGGCGTCCATCTCGCCGCAGCGTGCTACGACGAGGCGCAACCGGAACAGGCGATCGAGATCGATCGAGGGGGTGGTCGTGGTCAAGCCTACGCCTCCCCGCCGTCGTCGCCATCGGGCTCGGCCGCGCCGCCAGCTTCGATCCATGCATCGACCTGGGTGAGCTTGAGTTTCCAGAGACGACCGACACGGTGAGCGGGCATGGCCTTCCGTTCGATCCATCGGTACACGGTGTCCTTCGCGATGCCGAGGTGTTTCGCGACCTCGTCAACCGAAACCCAGGGCTCTTGCGCCGACATTGGCATTCCTTTTTCGACAGCTACCGACCGTAGATCTAACGCTTTCGCCGCCCCGCTCCCCTATCAAAGTCGTGGCAGCAGGCTCAAGCTCGGCCAAACGCCAAAAGAGTCGGTTCATGCTTCTGGATCCTGGCATGATCCCTCCGGGAAAGAATCACGTATGGTGCTGCAGCTACCGTAGGATCTGAAATTGGCGACACCCTACCTTTTCGAACACCTACGAATCGCCTCTCGCTCGACGGTGGGCACGCCAAATGGCTTCAGCGCGGTGCACATGACCAGGTCGACCGGGCGGCCGACGACCTCCTCGAGTCGGAACTTCAGATCCATGTAGCCGTCGAACCCGGGGCAAACGAATTCGACGAGCAGGTCCACGTCGCTACCCTCGCCTGCGTCGCCATGTGCCGATGAACCGAACGGCGCCAGCGATGCCGCAGCGAAGGGCGCTCGCAGTTCGTCGGCGTGCGCAGCCAAGGCTCGTAGCAGCTCGTCACGGGTCATGCCGGGAGAATAGCCGCGGGCACCCGACGTTGACTAGCTTTCACCTTCGCTGATTTCGCGAACCGACGACAAGCCTCGCGCAGTCGGATCGCGCCACCGGGCCAACACCTTCGCCCGCCGGCCCGGTGGCGATTGGGCGGCCTCGTTCGACGTGCTACTGGTCCACCATGGTTCGGGAACCTGCGCCATTGCCCCCGCCCGCACCGGGCCATCGTCTGCCTTGGGTCTGGGACTATGACCTCGACGAACCGACCTTCCGCGCCATCCTCGCCGGCACCTCTCGCATCGGACGACTCGACCGCGACTGGGCTGCGGTGCGCTTGCTCGAGCACGCGCCGTACCCTGAAATCGTCCGCTTCCTCGGCTTCCGCGCCCTCGTGCGAGGCTGGCCCGCGTGGCGCGACCATGTTCGTTCCCAAAGCCGTCGCCGGGGTTTCGATTTCCTCGTCGATTGGCTGCCACGCACCCACCCCGAGTTGCTGTAAGCGCCATGGCCACCGATCCGCGCTTCTACGTCGATGAGCTGTATCCGCTGCAGGATCGCGTCCTCGCCGCCTTTGCTGCCGCCGACACCGGTTTTTACTTGAGTGGCGGCACCGCTGCATCGCGCGGTTATGTCGAGCACCGCTTCTCCGATGACCTCGACCTCTTCGTCAACGACGCGCCCGAGTTCGGACTTTGGTCCGCACGCCTGATTCGCAGCCTGAACGACGCGCCCGACCTCAGCGTTACGATCGGCCTCAGAGAAGAACGCTTCCACCGCCTCACGGCTGCGTGTGACGGAGTCTCCCTCAAGATCCAGTTGATCAACGACATCCCCGCCCACATCGGCCAGGTTCGTAGCGTGCCGCGTCCCGGTAAGTTGGATAGCGCCGAGAACATCTTGGCCAACAAGGTCACCGCCCTCATCGATCGCGACGAGCCAAAGGATCTCGCCGACATCTGGGGCTTCTGTTGCACCCTCGGTCTCTCCCTCGAACGAGCGCTCGCCGACGCCCACGGCAAAGTCGCCGGAATCTTTCCCGTCGATCTCGCTCGCCGACTCATCGAAACGACGACCGACGACTGGCGCCTCATTCGCTGGATCCACACCCCGCCGGCGGAGCAATTCGTCGCCGAGCTGCACGCCTTGGGCGAAAGTCTTCTCCTCGGCACACCGGCGACGTAGACGGTCAGACTCCGACTTTGGGGGACTCTCGTCGCAGGCGACACGACGCACCGACCTTCCGCACCAACCTTGCGAGCCCTTGCGTCGGGGATGGTTAAGGACCATCGGACGCCGCGGGAATTCCATTGACTCTCGCCGGGAACGCCCCTAGTTCCGTGCCCATGGCGAATCTTCGATCGGTACTTGCGGCACTCGTGTTGTCGTGCGGCATCGCTGCGCCCGCTTTGGCTGTCGACCTGTCCCTCGATGGCAGCGCGCCCGGACCCGCCACTTGCCCGCTCGGCGGTACCCCCGTCGATCGCTTGTGCAGCGTCAACGCCACTCCTGCCGCCAACAACGGCTGCCGCTACGGCGGCGAGGTCACCTTCGGTTCCGTCTCGCTCACCAACGGCGCCGTCCTCTGCGTCGCCCCGTACGACGGCGTCGACAAGAACACCGCCGGCAACCTCGTCGTCCTCGCCGAATCCATCAGCATCGACGCCACCTCACAAATCATCGCCAAGGGCAGCGGCTACCGCGGCATCCTCTGCAACGACGGCGAAGGCCCGAGCTCCTCCCCCCTCGCCGGCGGACGCGGCGGCTGCGCCGTGCTCGACTCCGGCGGCGGCGGCGCCCACTTCGGCTCCGGCGGCATCGGCACCAAAGACTGCTTCCTCTCCGGCTCCTCGACCACCTGTGACCTGCCCCAAGAAGCCGAGGAGGATTGCGGCGACAACCCAGCCGGCATCGCCTGCGTCACCGCGACCGACCCCAACAAGCCCGTTTGCTACGGCACCACCTTCAACGCCAACGGCTCCGGCGACGGCTCGCCCGTCGTCGCCGGCTTCTCCTACGAACACAGCGTCTACGACGTCGAGTTCGGCGCCGCCGGCGGCGACAAGGGCTGCCGCGACGCCTACGACTCCGCCCTGCGCGCCGGCCGCGGCGGCGGCCGCATCGTCTTGTTCGCCGCTACCCCGAGCCAAGACGGCGTCATCGACATCGCCGGCGCCGTCAATGCCAACGGCCAACGCGGCTGCGCTTCCGGCAACGACTCCGCCGGCGGCGGCGCCGGCGGCTCCATCCTCATCGTCGGTGACACCGTCAACCTCGCCTCCACCGCACAGATCGGCGCCCGCGGCGGCCGCGGCGGCGACTCCCAACCCAAGTGCCTGACCTGCACGACCAACTCTAACTGCCAAGCCGGCCAGATCTGCGTCAGCGGACGCTGCAGCCCCTGCAACTGCACCCCCTGCACTTCCAACGCCCAGTGCGACAGCGGCCTCGGCCAAACCTGCAAGATCCTCGGCGGGGACCTCGGCCAGGTCTGCGCCGACGCCACCAACAGGTGCACCCCGCTGTCGTCTCTCGAAAACGAAAACGAGTGCTTGGCTACCCAAAATAGCGGCACCTGCGACGACTGCGGCGGCGGTGGCGGCGGCGGCATCATCGTCGTCCAAGCCCGCAGCGCCGACATCGACCCCCTCGCCGCCCTCGACGTCAGCGGCGGCCCCGGCGGCATTTGCCCGGCCTGCGCTTCGCTCGCCAGCGGCGCCGCCGGCAGCAGCGTGCAGATCGTCACCTACGAAGGCGAAGTCTGCGACGGCGCCGACAACGACTTCGACGACCAAATCGACGAAGACCAAGGCACCATCGACTGCGGCAGCGGCCCACAACCCGCTTGCGTCGACGGCGAACCGCAAGCCTGCCCGCCCACACCCACCCCGACGGTGACTCCCAGCCCGACCCCGACGCCGACCTACGTCGCCGATTGCCCGGCCGAGCCGGCCACCTGCGCCAGCGCCGGCAAGAGCAGCCTCGCCATCAAGCGCAACGCCGCCGACCCGAGCAAGAACAAGTTCACCTGGAAATGGGGCAAAGGCGTGCTCGCCGCGAGCCAAGGCGACTTCGGCGATCCGCTGATGGGTTCGCCGGAGTATCGCCTCTGCATCTACGACCAGAGCGGCGGCAACACCGTCTTCAAGCTCGGCGCCCGCATCGCCGCCGGCAACACCTGCGGCACCAAGCCCTGCTGGAAGAGGGTGTCGGACAAGGGCTGGGCCTACGCCAACAAGGCCACCAACGCCGACGGTATCTCCAAGCTCAGCTTCAAGGGTGGCGTCGCCGGCAAGCCCGCCGTGGTCGTGGCCGGCAAGGGAACCAATCTCCCCCTGCCCGCACCGATCGCCAGCGACGCCTACTTCGACCTCGACACCACCCTGACCGTGCAACTGCACGCCACCGCACCCGCCGCCTGCTGGTCGAGTACCTTCACCGCCGCCGGCGCCAAGAAGAACGACGCCGCCAGCTTCTCCGCCAAGAACCCGTGAGTTCCTCCTACCGCACCCTACCGAGGCGGTGCCGATCGCGTTCGGCAGCGCCTCGGTAGCGGAGGGCGCTCGCCTTCCCGGCGCGACGCAGGTAGGACCTGCACATGAGCGACTCCGAGACGCCGCCGCGATTCTCCTACGACACGTGGAGCGATGTACTGCGGCGCATCGTCCGCGACGACGGCAAGGTGGACTACCACCGGCTGCAAGCCGAGCGTGCCTTGCTCGATCGCTTCGTCGCCGAACTCGGCGCCTGCAGCCCCGACAGCGATCCTCACCGCTTCCCCACGGACGAGGACGCGCTCGCCTATTGGATCAACGCCTACAACGCCTTCACCCTGCACGCGATCGCCGCCGAGTACCCGATCAGCTCGGTGTGGAAGTCGCGCGACGGCCAGTTCTTCCAACGCCGGCGCCACCTCTGCGGCGGCACCGCTCTCAGCCTCGACGACATCGAGCACTCGATCCTACGCGGCAAACTCGCCGAGCCGCGCATCCACTTCGCCATCAACTGTGGCTCCAACGGCTGCCCGCCGATGCGCCCCGCCGCCTTCGAGGCCGACGGCATCCGCGCCACCCTCGACGACGCCACACGCCAGTTCCTGCGCAACGAATGGAATTGCCGCGTCGACCCGACGACGCGCCGCATCCACGTCTCGCGCATCTTCAAGATGTACGCCGAGGACTTCGCCGGCGACAACGCCAGCACGGCGGACTTCCGCCGCGGCGTGTTGCGTTTCATCGCCGAGCACGCCGGCCTACCGTTGGCCGACATCGAGGACTACGAGGTCGTCTACAACACCTACGACTGGGGCCTCAACGACACCGCGCGTGAACCGCACCTCGGACCCATCCGCTTCCACGAGCCGGTCGAAACCTTCCACCCGGGTGATGCCGAGTTGCGCGAGCTGCACCTCTACGAAGGCAGCTTCTGCAATCGCGCCTGCTCGTGGTGCACGATCCACGGCTCGCCCGAAGGATGGTACCGCCCCTACGATGCCGCCACGCTCGAACAAGCCTTCGCCAGCGTGGCACGCGACGGCAACATCAAGTTCTACGGCGGCGAGCCGACGCTGCACGCGCCCGTCATCATCGACGCCATGCGCCGTCTGCGCGACCTCGGTTTCGTCGGCCTCTTCACCATCTTCTCCAACGGCATCAAGGCGGATCGCCTCATCGACATCCTCGCCAGCGACGACCGCAGCGAGGCCGTGCTCAATCACTCGATCTTCCACGGCCGCGACGCCGAGCCCTTGCCGGCCCACGCCAAGGCCAAGCTCGAAGCCTGGGCCACCTCGCATCCCGACCGCATCTTTCAAGGCTACAAGATCCTCTTCCACGCCGGCGCCGGCGCGGCGCAAACCTTCGAGCCCGATCGCGAATCCGACTTCCACGGCCTTGGCCGCGGCTGTGTCCGCTGCTTCCCGGTGCTGACGAGCCAAGGCCGCTTCCACGCCTGCCCCTTCGCCGCCGAAATCGACGCGCCCCACTTCGACCTCGGTCGCGTCGGCGATACGCCGGCCGACGTGTTCTCGCGCTACCGTCGCTTCCTCGCGTGGGTCGACCGCGAACTCGACCCCGAAGCCGCACGCCGCGGCATCAGCAGCTGCGAGATGTGCCACCGCCATCTCACCGAGTTACCCGCTGCCGACCTGTCTTGAGAATGGTTCACCACGGAGAAGCGGAGAACGCGGAGATTGGCATTCGATGATCGCGAAGTCGCGAGAACTACTTTCCGGAGCGCGCCGCATGCCCCAGCGATCCGAACCGACTCCGTGCATCCGTGTCTCCGTGGTGGTGAACCAAAGCCAGATCCTCGGGCGTGTCGATGTCGTGCAACATCGGACCAAGCTCCACACGCCAGCCTAAGGCGTCGAGGCGCGCCCGCGTGAGGTCCGCCACCGACGCGGTGCTCCACGGGATATCTTCGAACAGCGACGCATCGAAACGCCTCAGCCCGAGCAAGGCGTAGCCGCCGTCGAAGGTCGGTACGAGGACGGCATCCGCCCGCTCCAACGCGGCAACGGACTGACGCAGCCGTTCGGCGTCGAGGTCGGGGCAGTCGGTGCCGATCAGCAGCACCGGCAACCCCTGCTGTAAGCCGCGGCGGGCGGCACGCGCCATACGAGCGCCGAGGTCGCCGTCTCCCTGTGCCGACCATTCGATCAACGCTGGCAGTTGCAGTTCCGGCCACGCCGGGTGAGTCGGCTCCGGGTCGACACAGAGTTCGACCGGCCCCACACCGGCCGCCTGCGCTTCGGCCACGGTGGCCAAGAGCATGGCACGCGCCAGATTTGCCGCGCCCTCTGCCCCGAGGGCGGGGATCAAACGGGTCTTGGCGCGGCCCGGCTGCGGCGCCTTGGCGAACACGATGATGCGCGCTCGGTTCATCGATAGGCACGCGCGATGACATCGGCGGGCGTGCCGCGCCAGTACGCGAAGCGCAAGCGCCACATCAGGAAGATGGTGCGCCAGACGCCACGACTCTCCCAGCGACGGCCGGAAGTGCGAACCTGCGCGCGCAAGCACGCCGGAGCCGCGATCCGGCGCAGACGTTTGCTGATCTCGATGTCTTCCATGAGCGGCTGATCGGGAAAGCCGCCGATCGATGCGAAGGTGTCGCGCCGCACGAAGATCGCCTGATCGCCGGTGGCGATACCGGAGAGGCGCGAACGGCGATTCATCAACGCGCCGATCACGCGCAGCATCCACGGCTTGCCGTCGATGCGTACGTCGAAGCGTCCCCAGCAAGCGCCGCGCTCGATCGCATCGCGTACGGCATCGAGGGCACCCGCGGGAAGGAACGTATCGACGTGCAGGAACAACAGGATGTCGCCGTGGGTCGCGCCGGCGCCGGCATTCATCTGCCGGGCACGACCGCGAGATGCACCGATGACCTCGATCCCGGCGCGACGTGCCAGTTCGACGCTGCCGTCGCGACTACCGCCGTCGACGAACACGACCTCGTCGGCTCCGATGCCACCGACATGCGCCAGCATGGCCGGCAGCACGGCCGCCTCATCGAGCATGGGCACCACGACGGAGACCTTCATGCTGCTTCTCTAGCGCGCCCCTGCACCGCGGAGGAAGCGCCGCGGCCAGTAGGGCATGGCCGCGAGATCTGGCGGCACCTCCGCCGCCATGCCACGATCGCCGCATGAAGCTCGCGCGCTTCCTCCCGGCTGGAGGTTCACCACAGTTCGGCGTCGTGCTCGAAGAATGGGTGGTTCCTTGGGCCGTATTGCTGCGGCGCGCCGAGCGCACGTCACCGATGCTCGACAGCATCGAGAACTACCTCGCCCATCTACCCGACAGTGCTGCCCTGGCCGGCTTGCTCGTCGATGGGGTCGATCCCCACGGCTTGGCCGACGACGAACGCTTCGCCCCGGCGACAGTACGGCTGTTGCCGCCCATCCCGCAGCCACCTGCTCTCCTCGACTTCGGCCTGACACCGCGACACCTGCACAACTCGGCCCTGACCCTGTTGCGCCACGAACTCGGCGGCTGGGCGCCCGTCGTACTCGGGCCGATCCTGCGGCGACGCCTCGACCGCATGGCCAGCGCCGCGGCCCTGCCCTACTACAAGGGCAACCACAACGAGATCATCGGCGACGACGAGGTCGTCGGCTGGCCCTCGTACACTTCCTATCTCGACATCGAACCGGAACTCGCCGTGATCACCGGCAGCGCCACGCAACCGATCGCCGGCTACGTCATTCTCAACGACCTCTCGGCGCGCGACGTGCAACTGCCCGAAATGATCGGTACCGGGCCGGCGCGCTGCAAGGACTTCCGCCGCGGCAACGGCCTCGGCCCGTATCTGGTGACGCCCGACGAGCTTTCCAATCCGCTCGACCTCGACGTGCGCGTCGAGATCGGCGATCGTTGGACGTGGAGCGGCACGACACGCGAGTACGTGCGCTCGCCGCGGGAGGTCGTCACCTACCTGAATGGCGTCTTCACGCCGCCGCCGGGCACCATCATCGGCATGGGGACCGTCCCCGACTGCACCGGCCTCGACCACGATCAATGGCTGCTGCCCGGCGATACCGTGAAGATCAGCATGACCGAGCTCGGCACGTTGCGGCAACACATCCCGGCGCAACCCGGCCCACTGGAGCCGTCACGCTGGCGCACGCGCCCGGAACTCGCGCGCTTCGTTCGCGCCTAGGAGTTGGTACACCACGGAGGAGCGGAGATACGGAGACGAAGATGGCGGTGCGATTCGCCCATCTTCCGATTTCACCCGTCGCAAGATCGCTGGATCGCAACGACTGCGACGACCTCCGCATTCGCGCTCGAAGCAATGATCCCCGTCAGGAGAGAGCGTCGATGCAATCAAGGTCGCCGAGGAGCGATTCGCTCCAGGACGCCAATCAGGTTGGGAAGGTCGCGCTTTACCGTGTTCCAGACTTCGTCCAGGTCGACATCGTCGTATTCGTGAACGAGCTTGTCCCGCATGCCCGCCATGGCCCGCCACGGGATATCGGAATGCTCTGCCCGATACTCGAGCGACACGCGCTTCGCCGCCTCGCCGATCACGAGGAGCTGATGCAGGATTGCTGATTGCGTTCGAGCGTCGCGCAACAGTTGGTCGACGGTAAGATCGCCGAGGAACTCGACGGCAGCACACGCGGCGGTGAGGATGTCGAGTGCGGCAGCCTCATCCCGCAGCATAGATTGGTTCCACGCCGCTGAGAATTTCCTCGCGACGGATCCAGTTGCGGCTTCGAGCAACGGCTCGGCGGTTCACCAAATCCACGTCGCGGCCGATGATTGCGGCGAGTTCATCCTCCATGCAGACATGATCGAGCAGACTCCAAGGGCTGCCGTCGGCAAAGGTGACTAGGATGTCTACGTCACTCGTGGGTCCGAAGTCAGACCGCAGGGCAGAACCGAAAAGCTCCAAACGAACGATCTTCCAGCGCTCGCAAAATGCACGGATCTCGGGTGCGTTCCGCATCATCTCCGCTACGCTTCGTTTCGCAGTCGACATGGAGTTCCGTATACCCGAGGTTCGTAGCAGGTCCAATGGCCTGCGTTGCAAGAACCTAGCGGGCTCACGGCGGGGATCGTTGCCCACGAGCCAGCATCCGAAGCGGTACTTCTTCCCGTATCGGCTGGCGTCGGCGGCTTGGGCTGTGGAAGATTGGCCGGGTGAATGCCCTGATACGATCATGCTGGCTTGCGGTGCTGCTCGGTGCTTGCGTCGGCGTCGGTTGCGGTGACGACGACGGCGGCGACGACGCGGCGCGACGCTTCTCCGAGGACTACTGCCAATCGGCACCCGTCGCCGGTTTCGGCTTCGATCGATACGGCGGTTGGAAGGGTATCGAGACGGCCGCGACGGGGCGGTTTCGCGTCGAGGCGATCGACGGCGTGTGGTGGTTCATCACCCCGGATGGCCATGCCCTGTTCGCCAACGGCCCGACCGGCGTCGACACTGGCGACATCGCCCGCGGTACCGGACGGTCGCCCTATCACGACGCGATCGTCGCCAAGCACGGCAGCCTCGAAGCCTGGGCCGACGCCACCATGGCGCGCCTGTGCGCCCTCGGCATTCGCAGCCTCGGCGGCTGGATGGCTCCCGCCGACCTCGATCGTTTCGCCGGCAAGCTGCCGTATGCCGTCAACGTGCACTTCTACAACGCCATGCCCGAACTGACCGGCGGCCCGCCGGCCTTGGTGCGGCGACACGACGTGTTCGCGACGAGTGCCGAAGAGATCGCCGCCGGGCTCGGCCACGACGGCGGTGTCATCGCCCGCTGTGCCGACGACCCCTGGTGCATCGGCGTCTACCCCGAAAACGAGGTGCCGTACCTGCCGTCGCTGCTCAACGGCGGCGGCCATCTCGATGCCTACCTCGCGCTGCCGGCCGGCGCGCCGGCCAAGCTCGCGCTGCAGTCGTTCTTCGCCACTCGCTATGCTGGCGACGTCGCCGCCTTCAACCAAACCTGGCAAACGACGCTCGTGAGCTTCGACGATCTCCAACAACTCACCACCATCGGTTCGTGTCCGCCGCTGCTCGGGCTGCAAGACGACTTCTGCTACTTCAACGAACCACGTGCCCGGCTCGACGACCGCTTCGCCTTCGAAGCTCACGTCGCGGCGCGCAGCGCGGCGCTCGCCGATGCGGTCTTGCGACAGGCCAACCCAGACATGCTCAACCTCGGGCCGCGTATCGTGGTCGCACCGTTCGCGCCGGAGGTGCTGCGAGCCTTGGCGGCGACGGCCGACGTCCTGTCGATGAACAACTACGACGTGCGCGACTACTTCGACGATCTGCTGTCGGAGACGCAACAAGCCAAGCTCGCCGAGCTGGGCCTTTTGAGCTTCGACCCGGTCGAACGGATGGAGCGGGTGCACGCCATCACCGACAAGCCGGTCTTGGTCACCGAATGGTTCTACCGGCGGCGGCGACCGGGGACGAGCACCTACCCGCCCTTCTTGCCGGAGGTGGCCGACGGCGCGGCCCAGGCCGCCGCCTATACGAGCTACATGGACGGGCTGCTGCAGCTACCGTTCGTGGTCGGCGCACATTGGTTTCAGTGGATGGACCAACCGATCGAGGGCCGCGGTGACGGCGAGAACCAGCTGATCGGTATCGTCAGCATCGACGACGACCTGAACCAGCCGCTGGCCGACACGATGGCACGCGTCCACGCCGGCCTCATCGAGCGACGCGGCGCCGCGGTGCGCCCGTAGGATTCGCTTGGCAACGCCGAGGCACCGAGACGGGGCGTTGGCGTCTTCTTGGGGCGCGCGGTCCCCGAAAAAACGAAGCGGGCCGCCCGGAGGCGACCCGCTCGTTCATCATGCGCCCGGAGGGATTCGAACCCCCGACCTACTGGTTCGAAGCCAGCCGCTCTATCCAGCTGAGCTACAGGCGCGCGAAGGACTACCTTAATGAGAAGTAGGGCCAAGGTTCAAGGGCCAAGGGCCAAGAGTGTCGTGAAGCCGGGAACGAATCGCTAGGCTCGCAACGGGGGGCGATACGTTCTCGCGAGGCCAGAGCGTGATTGCGTTAGAATTGTTACTCGACCATGATGGGCCGCATGGGGCAGCGATTCGAGGATCTCATCGCTTGGCAGAAGGCGCGCGCCTTGACGAATGAGATCTATCGAGTGTCGCGACTGCCGAGCTTCGCCGCGGATTTCGACCTTTGTAGGCAGTTGCGACGAGCTTGCGTGTCCATCATGTCGAACATCGCCGAAGGCTACGAGCGCCAGTCCGATGCCGACTTCGCCCGCTTCCTCACCATGGCACGCGGGTCGTGTGGGGAAGTTCGCTGCCAACTACAGATCGCGAGCGACCAAGGGTACATCGACCTACCCGTGTCGGCAGACCTCCGCCGCTCCGCTACCGAGCTATCCCGCATCCTGCGAGGTCTCGCCGACCACGTCCGAAAACGAGGGCAATCCTAGAGTTCTTGGCCCTTGGCCCTTGAACCTTGGCCCTAGGAACTCGCCTTTCGCCGCTTTCTAGCGCTCCACCTTCCAGACCGTTCCGGTGGGGCTGTCTTCCAGGACGATGCCCTTGGCGAGGAGGTCTTTGCGGATTTCGTCGGCGCGGGCGAAGTTCTTGGCTTGGCGGGCCGCTTTGCGTTCGGCGATGAGGGCTTCGATGGCGGCGGGCGTCAGGTCGCTGTCGGCGAGGTGGTCGTCCTTGGTGCGTGCCAGGAACTCGGCCGGGTCGCTGCTGCCGATGCCGAGCACCGAGGCGATGCGGCGCAAGGCCGCCCGCAGCGGTCCGACTTTCTCCGGCGCGCCTTCGTCGAGATGGCGGTTGATGGTGCGCACGGTCTCGAAGACGATGCCGAGAGCGCGCGAGGTGTTGAGGTCGTCGTCCATGGCGGCGACGAACTCGTCCATCACGGCGGTATCGGCCTCATCGCTGACCTGCCCCGCGGCATCCGCGCGCGCCAGCGTCTCGTAGATGCGGTGCAACGACTTGGCGGTATCGTCGAGACGCTCGTCGGTGAACTCGAGCGGGCTGCGGTAATGAGTGCCGAGGACGAACTGGCGCACCGCCTCGCCGCCGGCCTTGGCGACGGCTTGCTGCACGGTGAGGAAGTTGCCGAGCGACTTCGACATCTTCTCCTTGTTGATGTTGACCATGCCGTTGTGCAGCCAATAACGGGCGAAGGCACAACCGTGCGCCCCTTCCGACTGGGCGATCTCGTTCTCGTGGTGCGGGAAGATCAGGTCGGTGCCGCCGCCGTGGATGTCGAACGGCTCGCCGAGGTAACGCCCGGCCATGGCGGAGCACTCAATGTGCCAGCCCGGACGCCCCTTGCCCCACGGGCTGTCCCACTCGGGCTCGCCCGGCTTGCTCGCCTTCCACAAGGCGAAATCCATTGGATGGCGTTTGCGTTCATCGACGTCGATGCGGGCACCGGCCTGCATGTCGTCGAGCTTGCGCTTGGAGAGCTTGCCGTAGTCGGGGAACTTGTCGACGGCGTAGTAGACGTCGCCGTCGGCCGGATAGGCGAGGCCCTTGGCGATGAGTTCCTCGATGAGCCGGATCATGTCGCCGATGTGCTCGGTGGCGCGCGGCTCGATGGTCGGCGGCAAGCAGCCGAGAGCGGCGACGTCTTCATTGAAGGCGCGGATGTTTTCGGCGACGAGTTCGTCGGTCGAGATACCGGCCTGCTGGGCGCGGGCGATGATCTTGTCGTCGACGTCGGTGAAGTTGCGCACCAACGTCACCTCGTAGCCCCGGAAGCCGAGGTAGCGGTAGAGCACGTCGAAGGTCACCAAGGCGCGCGCATGGCCGATGTGCGAACGATCGTAGACGGTGACGCCGCAGACGTAGACGCCGACCTTCGGCGGCTGCAGCGGCACGAATTCTTCGAGGCGACCGGACAGGGTGTTGTGGAATCTCATGGGGGGCTCACAGAATCAGGTAGAGGATCGATTAGCTAGGGCAAAGGAAAGAGGATCAACGAGGGCCAAGGTGCAAGGGCCAAGGGCCAAGAACTCCACGATGTCACGGCTTGCGGTCGGCACGCAGTTCTGATCCCCAAACTGCCTTGGCCCTTGGCCCTTGGCCCTTGGCCCTTGGCCCTTGGCCCTTGGCCCTTGG
>CAZGEJ010000035.1:0-62176 GCA_964524885.1 uncultured Binatia bacterium (SeqCode) | reverse complement strand
GGTCGGCCAACAACTGCGTAGGAGGAACGTCGGCGAGTTCCGCCGATTCGACCGAAGCACGGTCGAAAGCGGGGAGCGGCACATGGAAGACGTCGTGCAGCAGTTCCGCCGCCAGCGTCGCACGATTGCGGAACAACAGCACCAACGCCTCGTGCAGCGGGGACGGCATGCCTCGAGTGTAGCGCCGCGCCAATCGTCGCGGAAGGCCGGGTAAGAAAGATTACGCTAGGCACATGGGTGAGGGCCAGGAGGGTTGCGGGTTGAAGGCTGAAAGCGGAAAGCGCAAGGCAGTAGGTCGAAAGCGTGGACGTCGGACGCCTTACGCTTTCCGCCTTTCGCCTTGTGCCACCCCTCTTGGCCCTTGCACCTTGGCCCTTCGAAACCAAGGTCTTCAACGCCGCCGGCACCCAGCTCACCCCGGCCCGCAACCGACGGAGCGCCTGTACACCGGCCAAGTCTGGGACTGGAACGCCAACGTCTACCACTACGTCGCCCGCGTCTACGTCCCCGACCTGGCGAGGTCCACCAGCACCGACCCGGTACGGGAGTACGCCAACCCGTACGCCTACGTGAAGTGGGCGCCGACGGCGCTGATCGATCCGACGGGGATGTTCAGTATGAACGGACTGGAACTGTATTCGTCGATGGGGATGGGTGAGCAATACGCTAGATTCTCAGGAGGGTATGCACAGGGTTTTGGCTTCGGGACGCCTGGGCCGGGTGCTGGTACAAGCGCATCATCGCCCGCACCTTCGGGGTCCCTTACCGCAAATCTTCAGCAGTGGGTTTCTTCCGCGGTCTTGCAAGCCCTGCCGGCAACTGTCGTGAAGCAAATCAATTCGATCCTGCAGGCAGGAGGGGCGGCGAGTGCAGCGAATCCGGTGTCCAACCAATCCGTCGAATCCGGACCTACATTCTCCCCCTCGGAGCTTGTTCCTAAGGAGATGGAAGGGTCTTTACTGTTAGTGCAGCCGCAGGTGTCTTCCGTTGGGCGAGTGCCGCTTTTGATTTTAGTGGCTACTTCAATCCTTCGACTGGTTCTCAATTCTCGAGTATAGGAGGCTTCGCACGACTGGGTGATTCTGTCGTTGGCGTCGGAGGGGACCAATCCGGAAGCTGGGCGGCCGGACTTGCTGGGGGAGCTTCAATAGGTGTCGCGGTGACAAACGCGCAATCGTATTTCGACTTAACGAATGTCAGCTTTACGGTGTGGCAGGGAAGCCTTGGCCCCTTCGCGCTTGAGGTGGGTTGGGGTAGCCCGACATACGTTGCATCCTTTACCTATGCTCTTCCCCTCTTGAGCGTGAACATTCCAATGGCCACGGTATTCCAGATGGCACAGACTACACCCGCAGGATCCGTTGGGGGAATGCAGCCATGACGGGGAAGTACCTGATCGGAGCAGTAGCGCTCAATAGATTTCTTGGCGCTGGTGCCTTAGTTCGGATCTCCGAACAGGGGGTTACCGCTTGGACGATTTACGGGACGCATGTGATCGACGTCAAGGAGCTTGGTCGAGTAGAGCTAAGTACGTGGCCGTTCGGGTTCTTTCCCGTGGTTTTCGTAGGCCGCGAACGCACATCACGGATACGACGCGGATTGGTTTGGGCGATAGCGACTCCTGGTGTCATGAATGTCGTGCATGAGATTGCTCAGCGTGCAACCTCATGTGAAATACTCGTTCCTCGTTGCCCGGTCTGGATCCTAGTACTACTGCCACTACTGTATTTCTCGTTAGGAATTGTGTGCACGGTAAATGGAATGGATTCGTCTGCATCGCTTTTGTTTTTGGCAGGAGCCCTATGCAATCGGTGGCTTGGAAGAGCCAGGCCGCTTCAGCATATCAACTCAACAGCGAAACGTTCGCTTTGAGGCTTTTCGATAATCGCTTGTAGGAGTCGTTCGCAGTGGGGCAATGGCGGTTCCGACGGAGAGTTTTGTGGGCGGGTTCTCTGAATTTCTAGCGCCGCTGGATGGGCACGGGGTGGAGGAGTTGGTGGCCGGTCGGCAGTGGATCTGGCGCTGGGTCAAGCACGTGGAGCGTTACGATGTTTCTCTTGCTCTCGGCGAGAACGCGGGTGCGGCGACGTTGTCCGTCGTTGGAGCGCGACGGCGCAAGCTCCTGTACTTCCACATAGGGGATAACGCATCGCCCGTATTGCTCGCGTCGTTGCTTGCCACGGGTCTTCGCGAAGGATTGCTCACGCTCGATCCGGAGCCGAACCTCTCCGATGCGAAGCTGATGGAAGACTTGGCGCCCGTGCTCCAAGCTGCGCGCGGGAGGCGACGGCGGCCGTGGCGCGCCTAGGGCGGGCAGACGAACGGTCGTGCAGCAGAGGGGGACTGTCCCCGCATGGGGACCGTCCCCTTCCCAGTTCGACGTAGCGGTCGAAGGAGAATCGATGAAACGGACAAGGGTCGCCACGGTGATGCATTCTTTGATTTCAGCGTCGGCGTGGGCGTCGGATCCCGCTCCACCGCCTGCCTGCCGCTGCTGCCGCGACCGGCACGGGCGAGTGGCAGAGTCGAGAGCGGGGGACGGCGACGTTGCCGTGGCAGGTGGAGATCGAGAAGTTCGGCGACGGGGCAGTGCAAGGGTGGCTGCACCCGCTCGGTTCGGCGTGGCCGGTGGTCCTTGCTTCGGCGGCCGCGTGGCGGTGAGTGTCAGACTTCGAGTTGGCGTAGGCGGCGCAGGCCGATGCGGGTGGCGATGATCCCCGTGCCCAGGCAGATCGCCGCCGCGGTCGCCAGCGACGCCGCGATGCCCAGCCGCACCGACAGGGGCATCGGCGTCTGCTCCAAGCGGTACATGAACCAGGCGTACACCGGCCATGCCTCCAGCAACACCACCACGCCGATGCACAACATGCACGACACCATGTAAAGCACGCCGCCGAAGCTCGAGGCGATCTTCGCCGGGTGCTCGACGTGAAAGCTCGGATAGGTGGCTCCGAGACAGAGGCCCAACGGTACGATGGCGACCAACAGCAACGCGATCGTCACCGCCGATAGGCCGTACATCAATGGAATCACCTCGAGGTAGTGGTTGGTCGCCAGCACCAAGACCTCGCCCAGCACCAGCATCGGCAACAACGCCACCCAGAACTTCGCCCACCAGATGCGCGCCACGTCGAGCGGCGCCGCCTGCAATACCCAAAAGGCGCGCCCTTCGAGACTGATCGACGGATAGACGAATCGCACCGCCACCGAGGCGGTGACCAACGCCGCTAGGGCGAGATTGAGGAAGGCGATGACGTTGCGGAAGTAAAACGTCACCAGCGGTCCGCCCGCCAACGGCAAGACGCTGAAGTTGTAGACGTAGACGATCACCAGCGACAACAGCAGGATCAGCTGCGAAGACTGACTGCTGTCGCGGAAGAATAGCCGTATCTCCTTGCGCAACAGCAGGGCGAAGCGCCGCTCGAAGGGCCAGGTCAGCAGATCGAGAAGCCGCGCCCAAAGGCTCGCCCCGGTCACGCCGGGTGGACGTCCTTCTTGTGACTTGCTCCAGCCTTCGAGATGCAGACGCTGCACGACGGCATGGGTGGCGATGATTGCGAGCAGGGCCGTCGTGGTCAGCAGCAACCAATAGTAGGCGACGGTGCGCAGCGGTGCGCCTGGGATGGGGTGCAAGATCTCCGTGGCCCACGTGCTCGGCAGCCAGCGCGCCGCCGGCGCTTGCACCCCGGTGAGGTAGCCGATGAAGTCGGCCACGCCCTCGGGGCTCATCAGCCGCTCCGGCTGCAGCAAACGCAACGAGACGTAGACGACGGCTAGCGCGACGATGCCGAACAACACGAGGACGTCGCGCGCCTGGCGCGCCGGCAAGACCGTTACGAGCAACGTCGCGATGAGGATGCCGAGACACGCCGGCAGCACGAGATAAGGCGGCAGGGTGACGAGGGTGAGCAGGTAGAAGCTCGGACCGGCGCCATGCGACACGCCGAAGGCGAGGAAGGCCGGCACGGCAAACAGCAGCACCATCCACGACGACTCGGCGGCGGTCTCGAGAAAGCGCCCGCCGAAGAAGATCGCGGCGCGCATCGGCGCACCGATGAGCCGGTCGAGGTCGCGCGCCAGATAGAACAACGACAAGGCGGCGATGACGTTGGAGAACAAGGCGACCGAGAAGAAGGCCACCAGAATCATGCCGAGCAGCTTGTAGGTCAGCGCCGCGCCGAAATCGCCGGCCTGCAGCAGATAGGTGAGGCCGCGGTGGAAGAGCACGAAGACGCCGACCCAGACGATGCCGCCGACGCCGGCGAGCAGCGCCAGACCGACGCGGCTACGCTGCGTTTGCCGGCGCCATTGGTTGCGGATGGCGATGAGACGAGGGCGGGCGAGGTGGACGACCGCGCGGGCGGCCTCGCTCACACCGAGGTCACCCGCGCTCATGCTTCCTCGACGGTCTCAGGCCGCGCTCGAGGCGCGTCGCCGCTGGTCAGGCGTAGAAAGATCTCCTCCAGATCGGCGTCGTCCGCTTCGCCGGTCTGCTGCCGTAACTCGTCGAGCGTGCCGACGCCCGCCAGGCGGCCGCGGTGCAGCACGCCGATGCGGTCGCAGCATTGCTCGGCGACGTCGAGGTTGTGGGTGGAGAGAAACACCGTGACCCCGCCGGCGGCGAGTTGGCGAAACATCGAGCGCAGCAGGCGCGCGCCGCGCGGGTCCATGCCGACCATCGGCTCGTCCAGGACGAGGATGCGCGGCGCATGAATCAGCGCCGCGGCGACCGCCAGCCGCTGCTTCATGCCGTGCGAGTAGCTCTCGACCAAGCCGTCGGCCCAGTCGGCCAAGCCGAAGGCGGCGAGGATCTCGCGGCGCCGCGTTTCGATCTCGGCGGCGGGCACCTCGTACAGACCGGCGACGAAGTCGAGCATCTCGGCGCCGGTGAGCTTCTCGTAGAGGTGCGGCCGGTCCGGCACGAAGCCGCACAGTCGCTTCGCCTCCAGCGGTCGCACCTGCAGATCGTGGCCGCCGAGCAGGACGCGACCGGAGGTCGGCGCCAGCAGACCGAGCATCATGCGGATGGTCGTGGTCTTGCCGGCGCCGTTGGGGCCGACGAAGCCGAAGACCTCCCCCGGCGCGACCTCGAGCGACACCTTCTGCACGGCGTCGAAATTGCCGTAGCGTTTGTGCAAGCGGACCAGTTGAATCATCGGCCACCGGCCCTCACGCCGACGCGGCGGCGCGCATGCGTTGGCGGGCTCACGCTTCGGGGAACACTTGCTTGAAGGGGTGGACCGCGACCTCGGCGAAGACGCCGTTGACGACGTAGGGGTCGCGCGCCACCAGTGCCCAGGCCTCGGCGGCGGAGTCGACGCGCAGCACGATCAAGCTGCCGGTGCCATCCAGGAGGGGGCCCGCCAAGACGACTTTGCCCGCTTCGGAGAGCGGTCGCAGGTGGTCGAGGTGGGCCGGGCGATGCACCGGTCGTTTTTCTTTGGCGTCGGGGGCGTCGCGCCCGATGATGACGTACACGATGGAAGTCCTCCTGCCGGGGTTGGCACGTTGCTCGTGGGCTTGTAGCGTTGGCACGGCATGGCTGACAAGGACGCATCCGGCCCGTCCGGGCCTTCGTTCGAAACCTTTGTACAGGGATTGCGCGAACTCGAGGTCGTGCTCGGCGAGCCGGCGCGCGACGGCTTGCGGCAGGTGCAAGCGATGTTGGTGCAGGCGGCGGCGGCCAAGGCTCGCGGCGATGTCGCCGGCGCCACCGCCGCGATCGGCCGGGCCATGGATCTTTTGTCGAACCTCGCGGCGGCGACCGACCCGGCCGAGGCGATGGCGATGCGCGCGGTGACGCAGGCGTTCCGCGCCGCGCTCGGGCGGCGTGAAGAGGGCGAGGCGCGCCGGCAAGTCGAAGAAATGATGCGCCGCTCCGGCGCCGTCGAACGCAAGCCGGATTGACGCCGCGCGGGCTGCGCCCAGCAGATTTTCTACGGGTCGCTCCGCGTTGGGTCGCTTGCGGGCTGCCATTGCCATCCCGAAAACTCGACTCAGCAGCGCCGACTTTGCCCGAGCAGAGGTGTATGGGGTTCAGTTCGGACGCGGTTTGCGGGCGACGAGGAAGTTGTCGCCGATGGCGCAGACCCGGTGCGCCGGGTCGGTGAAGCCGGCGGCACGCATCCAGCCGGCGACGATCGCCGGGTCGCGATCCATGAATTGATCGAGATGGGACGGTCCCCAGCGGGTGGCCAGCGGGCGCCCCGCCTTGGTCGTCGTGCACACCAGCAGGCCATCGTCCGCGAGATGATCGTAGGCGAGACGCAATACCGTGCGCACGGCGTCGTCGCGCTCGAGGACGGGAAAGAGGCCGCACGCCAGGATGATGTCGGGCTCGTGCACGACGAGAAAGCTGGCCGGGTCGGTGGCGTCGCCGACGGCGAAGGTCACGTTGGCGAGGTTCTCCTCGGCGGCCAACTCGCGGCCGTGCATGACCTTGCGCGGGTCGCGGTCGTGGCAAACGACGTTGAGGTCGCTCGAACCGTCCTCGCGGCACAGCTCGCGTAAGGCGCGACCGGTGCCGGAGGCGACGTCGAGGATGGTCGTCGGCAACTCGCGTTGGCGCCGTTCGTGCAGCAGCTCGCGCAGGATCTCCTTGGTCGTACGCACGCGCTGACGAATGCGCTGGGCGCCGGGCAGCAAGAGAAAGCGCTGATCGATCCAGCGACCGGCGATGCCGTCGCCGCGCGGCTCATTGTCGCAAATGTACTCGAAGACCGGACCCGAACTCTGGCCGAATTCGGTCGCCAGACGGAATCCCTCCGAGTAGCGAGCCAAGATGCGGGCGAGTCGACCTGTCCAAGTCATGAGAGGGTCCAGAAGGGCACATGCGGCGACGGGGTGTCCGACGCATCGACGCACGAACCCAAGCCGCCACCTTATGTGCGACCCAGGGCTCGCAGGCAAGCGGCCGCAGCGTGTCACTGGCGCCGTCGGCGCCGTCGGTCTATGGGTCGGGTGTGGAAAGCATCCTCTCCGTCGCCGCCACGGTCCTGCTTTTCGCCGTCTGCGCCGCCGCGACCGTGGCGTTGTTGTTCGGACTGCCTGGGACCTTCGTCATCGTCGGTGCCGCCGCGCTCTATGCGTGGAGCGGTGCCTTCGAGGTCGTGTCGCTCGGTGCCTTGTTGGGGCTCGTGGCCTTGGCCGTGGTGGGCGAGGTGGCCGAACTCGCCACCGGCGGCGGCGTCGGGCACGACGGTCGGCCGTCGACGCGGGTGACCGTGGCGGTCATCGCCGGCAGCTTGGTCGGCGGCATGATCGGGGCCACCCTGCTGTTCGGACTCGGCGCCCTGCCCGGCGCCCTGTTCGGCGCCTTCGCCGGTGCCGGCCTGGCGGTGATGAGTCAGGGGGGCGACCTCGGCGCCGCTCTACGCAGCGGCTGGGCGGCGCTGAAAGGGCGCTTCCTCGGATTCGTCATCAAGCTCTGCGTGGCACTGCTGATGATCGGGGTGCTGGTCCTGCAGCTTCTCTGAAAAGCGAGCAGGCGATACCGCCAGGGGGCCATCGTTTTCCAGGGAGCGGAACGGATGGCGGTCGAACACGTCGCGGACGCCGGCATCCTGGACGCAGGCGACGCCGTGGCGAGCATGCGCCGCGCCTCGATCTGCGGTTCGGACCTGCATCGGGTGCATGGATCGTTCCCCATGCCGGCGGGCGTGATCCTCGGCCTGGCGCTCAGGACGATTGACGGGGTGTGCTGCGGAGCTTTCCGCATACATGCGCATGCGCTTCGAGCGGCGGCGCGACTCGGTGCACGTCAAGGCCACGCGAACGGGCGGCGATGCCCATTTTTCGCTTCTTTTACGGAGTTCGCGGTGTTAGCGACCTCGCATGCGCCCGAACCGTCCGTTGGTGAACTCGATTCGCTCCAGTAGTTTTCCGCGTCCCGCGGGGCGCATCGTCTGGCAAGCAGGCTTGGCCTTCGTGTTGATGGCTGCCTGGGGCGCCGCGTCGGCCCGCGCCGTCATCGTCGGTGGCGGCGGCAGCCGCCTGAGTGACTGTCTGGGCGTCTTCGATGCGCCGGCCAACGCGCCGGCGACCCGTCCGCGCAACGTGCTTTGTGTCGACGGCGCGGCCTGCGACGCAGACGGCACGGTGGACGGGGTGTGCTCGATCTCGGTCGCCTTTTGCGCCAACAGCACGCAACTGCCGGCCTGCAGCCTGCAGGGGGTTGCCGAGATCGTCGTCGATCATGCCAACGACGACGGGATCGACCCCGAGTTCGATCCTCAGCTGCAAGCGCTACAGGCCCGTATCGACAACGCCGTCATCCTGCCGTCGACGACGATCGACGAATGCAGTCTGTCGACGACGTTTCGGGTGCCGGTCAACGGCCCCATGGGTACGCGCAATCGCTGCAACAAGGGGCGCAAGGAGATCGTCGTGACCACGAGTTCGACGGTCATCCAGGGCAAGTTCTACCGTGACCGCGACAAGCTGACGCTGACGTGCCTGCCGTCGGATACGGCGGGCGGCTGCGATCCGCAGACTTTCTTCGACAGCACCTTCGATCGCATCCAGCGGCAGATCTTCGACCTGAGCTGCGCCACGGCGACCTGTCACGACTCGCAGAGCGTCGCCGGCGGCTTGTTGTTGGAGACCGGCGCTTCGCACGGCAACTTGGTGGGCGCCATGCCCAGCAACGGCGCGGCCGCGGGGGCCGGATGGTTGCGTGTGGATGTCGTGGCGCCGGGAGTCGGCAGCCTCGACACGAGCTTTCTGTACCACAAAATCATGGGCGACCTGCCGGATGAGAGTTATGGCGTTCGCATGCCGCGGGGCGAACCGCGTCTCGATCAGAACCTGCGCGAGGTCTTGCGCATCTGGATCGAAAACGGTGCTCCCGACGACAGTGGTGGTTGGTTGCCTGGAACGTTCTAGCGGGCTGCGCCCGCGTCCCGTTGGGCCACTGGCGAGCTGTCCCGCGAAACCTGACGCAACCGCACCGACTCTGCCCGATCAAAGGTATCTAGGGCGCCGAGAAGCGACGGGGAGACGCAGGGATGGTTGATCCGAATCGTGTGTTGAGTGCCGCCGAGGCGCGCCACCTGGTGCGGCGCACGGGCTTCGGCGTGGATCGCGGTCAAGCGAACGCCATGGCCGGATTGACGCGAAGGCAGGCAGCGGCGCGATTGCTCGCCTTTCGGGCCAGAACGACGGCGCCGCGCGGACGCAACTTCCGCCAGCTCCACGACAAGTGGCTCAAGCAGATGATCCGCACCAAGACGCCATTCTTCGAGAAACTGGTGCTGTTTTGGCACGATTACTTCGCCACCAACTACTCCACGGTGCCCCGTACCGACGCCTTGACCAGACAAAACAGCCTGTTGCGCCAATACTGCAAGGGGAATCTGCGCGATTTCGTCAAGGCGATCAACAAGGACTGGGCGATGATGATTTTTCTCGACACCGAGGACAATCAGAAGGACATCCCGAACGAGAACTACGCTCGTGAGCTTCTCGAACTGTTCACGCTCGGTGTCTTCGATGCCAACGGCAACCCGAACTATACCGAGGACGACATCAAGCAGATCGCGCGTGCTTTCACCGGATGGTACCCGGGAGAGCGCGGCCAACCGGTGTTCGATGGCGGCAGCGGCGACACCGAGGCCGGCGCCGCCTGTGGCTACCACGAAGCCACAGGCAGCCACGACTACATGGCGTGTTTTCCCGAGCGCGGTCCCAAGGTGATCTTCCAGGGCAGAGGGGGCTTCGGAGCCGGCGGACGCAGCTTCACCACTGGTGGTGAAGGTGCCAACGAAGTCGACGAGGTCGTCGACATCCTTTTTGCCCATCGGGACTCCGACGGTCGCAACACGGTGGCACGTTACGTCGGCCGGCGTCTGTTCGAGTACTTCGCTTATCCGAACCCGGCGATCGAGGTGATCGACGCGATCGTCGACGACTCCCAGTTCGACACCAACTTCGTCGTCGAAAACTTCCTGCGCTCGCTCTTCTGCCATGACGAGTTCTACGCTTCGATGGCCGCCCCGGGGCCGGGTGCGCGCCGCTCGGTGAAATGGCCGATCGACTTCGTCGTCGGCACCTTGCGGACCCTGGGCGTCAAAGCGCAGGGCCAACGCCTTTATGTGGCGGGCGGCGACTGGACGGAACTCTACTACCGCCTCGACAGCATGCGGCAGCTGTTGTTCGAGCCGCCGACGGTATTCGGATGGGACCTCGAGGCGGGATGGATCAGCAGTTCGGCGCTGCTGGGACGCTATGCCTTCGCGCGCGACGTCACCGCTGCCCGCGAGGGGGGTGGTCGGTTCGATCTCGCCAAGTTCATCGATCTGCGCTTGACCGCTGCCGACGAAATCATTGGCGCCGTGCTCGAGGCACTGGGTATGCAAGAGCAGTTCACGGAGAGTGAACTCCAGGTCATGCGCAACTACCTGGGATCGCCGACACTCGATCTCCGGGACTACGATGTGCGCAACGGCAAGCTCTCGGGGCTGGTGCGACTCGTCCTCCAGTCGCCTGCCTACCAGACGCATTGAAGCAGGAAGGATCGACCGATGGGGTTATCGAGACGACAGTTCCTCCGCCGTTCGAGCCTGCTTGCCGCGGGCAGCGTGGTTCTCCCCAGTTGGCTCGGCAATCCCTTCGCTCGCCGTGCCTTGGCGCAGACGATCGGCGATCGCTTCTTGGTGCTCTGCTTCCTGGACGGCGGCAACGACGGGTTGAACACGGTCGTGCCGATCGAAGACGGTGCGACGGGAACTCTGCGGCAGGCCTACGAGCAGGCGCGTGGCACGCGCAGCGGCGGGTTGCGCCTGAGTGCGACGTCGTTGGCGTCGACGGAACTCGGACTCGACGCGGGTACGGCGACGCCGCTCGCCTTGCATCCCGCGATGACGGGCATCAAGCGCTTGTACGACTCGGGCAAGGTGGCGGTCGTGCAGAACTGCGGCTACCCGTATCCGAACCTGTCGCACGAGGAATCACGCATCAAATGGGAGCGAGCCGACCCGTTGCATACGGGCTTGGGCACGGGTTGGCTGGGGCGTTACCTGGCCAGCAACTTCGGTCCTCGCGACCTGCCTGCCGTCAGTGTCGGTGGCGGCGTTCCTGGTGAGCTGGTGCAGACGGGCACCAGCGTGTTGACCTTTTGGCGCCTGCAGTACTTCGGCTTCCCGGCAGATTACTGGTACTGGGCCGACATGACCGACTACGAGGCCGCCTTCGCGCAATTGCAGCAACTCGGCGGCGGCTCGGCCCAGCCGATGCAGTCGCTCATCGGCAATACCGGCAACGCTGCGTATTCGGCAACCCAGACGTACCCGCCTTTGCACGACGACTACGTCGCCGAGCGCGCGTCGTGGGATGCCGCCTACGACGTCGAAGGGTCGTACTTCAAGGACCAGTTGCGCGAGACCGCCAAGGTCATCTACGGGGTGTCGAAGGGCGCGGTGAACTCGCGCATCTTTTCGGTGTCGGAGGGCGGCTTCGACACCCACGGCGACCAAGGCGGCGCGACCGGGGCGCATGCGGACTTGCTGCGCAACGTCAGCGACGGCCTCGAACTGTTCTTCGACGACATCGCCGACATGGGTTTGGCCAACAAGGTGTGCGTCCTGGTGTGGAGCGAGTTCGGCCGGCGGGTGCCGCAGAACTCGAACGGCACCGATCACGGCAGTCAGGCGCCCGTATTCGTCATCGGCGGGGCGGTGAACGGCGGCATCTACGGCAACCACCCGAACATCAACGACGCTGCCCTCGACTGGAACGGCAATACCCCCTATTCGCAGGCGGCGGGCGACCCCTACCGGTCGACCGACATCCGCGACGTCTACGGCACCTTGCTCAGTCAGTGGCTCGGCGTCACGGATCCGCTCACGCTCCTGCCTCTCGACGCGGGCGATCCGAATCTGGAGTGGACCGTCCCGAACTTCAACCTCGGGTTCGTGTAGGGCTCGTCGACGGCGTCATCGGCGACACCGTCGTGATCCGTTCGAAGGGTGGCACGTCCGCGGCATCGAGGTGCACGCCCGAGTGCGGCGCGCCGGCACCGCATGCCCCCGGTCGTCGAACCGAGCGGAGCCGAGCGCGGGCCGTGTCGACTTCCCCTCGCGCGCGCGTGCTGAATTGACGTGTGCCGCAACTTCGGCGAGGAGAGGGGCATGACCATGATCGGAATTCGCTTCGACCTGCGCCGGCCGCCGTTCGCCAGCGCTTCGCATGCCGAACTGTACGGCGCTTGCCTCGACATGTGCGCCTGGGCCGATCGGCTCGGGCTCGACTTGGTCGTGCTCTCCGAGCATCACGGCGTCGACGACGGCTTCATGCCGGCACCGGTGACGCTGGCGGCCGCCATTGCCGGCCGCACCAAGAACATCCGCATCAACATCGCCGCCGCCCTCGTGCCGCTGCACGACCCGGTGCGCCTCGCCGAACAAATCGCCACCGTCGATCTGGTCAGCGGCGGTCGCTTGAGCCTCGTCGCCGGCCTGGGCTACCGGCCGGAAGAGTTCGCCATGGCCGACGTCGACCGCAGCAAACGCGGGCGCCTGCTGGAGGAGTACGTCGGCGTCATGCAACGGGCGTGGAGCGGCGAGCCGTTCGAATGGCGCGGCCGCACGATCCGCGTCACCCCCAAGCCGGGCACGCCGCCGGTGGTGTTGATCGGCGGCTCGACGGCGATCGCGGCGCGACGCGCGGCGCGTCTGCGGGCCGGCTTCTTCCCCGCCGTCGGCGATCCGCAGTTGGCCGAGATCTACCAGCAGGAATGCGCCAAACTCGGCTTCGACGGCGGCTTCGTCATGTTGCCCGGCGGACCCGGCTACGTGCACGTCAGCGACGATCCCGAGCGTGACTGGCAGCGCATCGGGCCGCACGCGCTGTGGGATGCACAGACGTACGACTCTTGGCAGACGCCGGACCAGCACAGCGAGGTGCACGTGGCGGCGCGCACGCTGGACGACGTACGGCGCAGCGGCGTTTACGAGATCGTCACCCCGGAAGGCTGTCTGGAATTGGCGCGCAAGTTTGGACGGGTGATTCTGCACCCACTGATGGGCGGCGTGACGCCGCAGCTGGCGTGGGAAGGACTGGAGCGGTTCGAGCGGGAGGTGCTGCCGCGCCTGCGCGGCGCCTGAGGGCGAGACACGAGCGGGCAGGGGATGCGTGGCGACGTATCCCCTGCCCGAGCGCGGATTATTGGCCGAGTCCGTAGAGGTCGACGCAATTCTTGGCGAGCATCTTGTGGCGTTCGTCGGCCGGCACGCCGTGGAACTGCTCGTCGATGACCTTGCGCGAGTACGGCCAATCGGCGCCGTGGTGCGGGTAGTCGGTCGACCACATCATGTTGTCGACGCCGACGGAGTAGCGGTTGGCGACGCCGTAGTGGTCGATCATGAAGGTGGCGTACCAATTGCGGCGGAAGTACTCGCTCGGGACGCGCTGCAGGGTGCTCTTGGCCCAGGCGCGGTTGCGCCAGTAGCGGTCGTCCATCTGCTCGAGGAAGTACGGCACCCAGCCGGCGCCACATTCGACACCGACCATCTTCAGGTTGGGGAACTTGTCGAAGATGCCCCAGAAGATGGTTTCGCCGACGATGGTGGGCATGGTGGTGAGGCCGGCGGCGCTGAAGCCGGTGAGGGCGGCGTTGCCCTTGCGGGCGATGCTGCCGATCTGCTCGGTCTTCTGGCCCTTGTGCACCAGGCTGATGTGGACGCTGACCGGCGTGTTGGTCTTCTCGGCTTCGGCCCAAAAGGGGTCGCAGTCGTCGTCGAGGAAGGGCTTGCCGGACGGCCAGCTGGAGATGACGACGCCGCGCAGGCCCATGGCGCGGCAGCGGCGCATTTCGGCGATCGACTGTTCGATGCCGAGGTTGGGGATTTGGCCTTGGCCGACGAAGTGCTGCGGCGCCTTGGCGACGAAGTCCTTGGCCAGCCAGTTGTTGTAGCCCTGAACGCCGGCGAGGTGGAACTCGTTGTCGTCGTTGAGCATGAAGTGGCGCATCGTCCGCTGCGGCGGGTAGATGACCTCGGCCTGGAGACCGTCTTCCTTCATTTCGGCGACGCGGGCGGTGGCTTCGTAGCAGCCTTGGTTGATGGTGTCGTAGCGCGAGCCGCCCCAGCGCAGCTCGTCGTAGTTCTTGCCGCGGGTTTTGGTGACGAGCCCGATGGTCATGGGCTTGCCGCCGTCGTGGAAGTCCCAGCCGTGACCCCCTTCGCCGTCGTCGACGACTCGCGGGGCGCGTGCCTGGAATTCGGCATCGAGCCATTTTTCCCAGAGATCGGGCGGTTCGATGATGTGCGAATCTGCAGAGACGATTTCGTACTGCATCCGACGGTACTCCTTCAGAGGTGAATGAACATTTGTTCACCCGTCCGTAGCAGAGCCGTGCGCGCGCGGTCAAGATGCCTGGTGCCGGCGCTGGCGCGCCGGAAGGCTGAGGCTAAGGCTGAGGCTCAGGCTGAGGCTCAGGCTCAGGCATGGGCTCAGGCTGGGGCGAGGGATGTCGCTTCGGCCTGGGGCGGGCAAAAAAGGGCTTAACTTCCCCGCTTCGATGCCCTAGCCTAAGCCCATGCGTCTGCTCGCCGCTCCCCTTGCCTGTCGCCTGCTCGTCTCCCTCGCACTCGGCTGCGCCCTTGCCCCGGCAACGGCCTGGGCCGCTGCCTTCGTCGTCGATTCGGCCAAGGACCTGCCCGATCTCGTCGCCGGCGACGGCAGCTGCCTGACCGAAGAAGGTGACTGCACCCTGCGCGCCGCCGTGCAAGAAGCCAACGCTCTCGCCGGCGACGACAGCATCACCCTCGGCGCCGGGCGCGCCCGCGTCATCGGTGGCGCCCTGGTGATCACCGAGAACCTGAGCATTGCCGGTGAGGCGATGGACCGTTCCGCCATCCAAGGCGACCGCGAGCATCGGGTCATCTCGGTGCAGCCTGGGGTGACGCTGGGCCTCTCCCACCTCACCATCATGGGCGGCGGTGTCGAACGCGGCGCCGGCATCGAAAACCTCGGCACCTTGTCGCTGACGGACGTCGAACTCACCAAGAACGTCACCGAGGTCGCACTGGGCGGGGCCCTCTACAACGCCGGCACGCTCACCCTGCAGCGGGTCTTCGTCCTCGGGAACTTGGGCTTCTCCGGCGGCGCTCTCTACAACGCCGTCGGCGCCGCGGCCGACATCAGCGACACGACCTTTCGCCGCAACCGGCACAAAGTCGATGGCGGCGGCGCGGCGATCTTCAACCTCGGCGAGGTCCGCGTCGAGAACAGTCTCTTCCTGCGCAACCAAGCCCGCATCGGCATCGGTGGCGGCGCCATCTACAACAACGGCTTGCTCGAGCTGACGAACACGACCGTCGCACGCAATCGGGCGCGCGTGAGCACCGCCGGCGGCATTCTCACCGACGTCGACGGCGTCACCTCGCTGGTCAACGTCACCCTCGTGCGCAATCAAGCGCGTTTCGTCAGTGGCGGCATCGTCAACTACGGCGTCACCGCCGCCAAGAACAGCATCATCGCCGAGAACTTCAACAATCGCGTGCGCGACGTGAATTGCGGTGGCACGGTGCCGCTCGCCTCGCTCGGCTTCAATCTCGACAGCGGCGCCGTCTGCAATCTGAGCGGTCCGGGCGACATGTCCAACGTCAGTCCCCATCTCCAGGGCGAGAAGGACAACGGCGGCGTCACGCGCAGCCGCGCGCTCGCCGCCAACAGCCCGGCCATCGACGCCGGCGACCCCGATACCTGCCCGGCGATCGATCAACGCGGCGTCGCTCGGCCCGTCGACGGCAACGGCGACAGTGAGGCGACCTGCGACATCGGCGCCTTCGAGTTCATTCCCAAGCCGTAAAGCCAGGCGGTCGGGTTTACATTGCCTCCGGCCCCGCGTACTCGACGAGGCACCATTTCGCTCGGAGGTTCGGATGCCCAAGCTTTACGGAGTCGGACTGTCGCCGTTCGTGCGCAAGGTGCGCATCGTGCTGGAGGCCAAGGGGATCGCCTACGATCTCGATCCGGTCATCCCGATGAACCCGAGTCCCGAGTACAAACGGATCAGCCCGCTCGGCAAGATCCCTGCCTTCGCCGACGGCGACCGGGTCCTGTGCGATTCGACGGTCATCTGCCAGTACCTCGAGCGGGCCCATCCGACGCCTCCGGTGTACCCCGCCGAGCCTTACGACTTCGCTCGCGCCCTCTGGTTCGAAGAGTATGCGGATACGGCGCTGGTGCAGATTTTCGGCCCCAAGATCTTCTTCCCGGTGGTCGTCGGCCCGATGATGTTCAACCAACCCGCCGACCGCGCCGCCATCGACCACGTCGTCGCCACCGAGCTGCCGCCGTTGTTCGATTACCTGGAGTCGCAGGTCGCCGGTGCCGCGCCGATCGTCGGCGGCAGCTGGTCGATCGCCGACATCAGCCTCGCCACCCAATTCGTCAACCTGGCCCATGCCGGCTACGGCGTCGACGCGAGCCGCTGGCCGAAGCTGGCGGCTTATGTCGCGGCCCAGGTCGCCCACCCGATCGTCGCCCGACTCGTCGAGGAGGACCGGGCGGTGGTCGGCCCGGCCAAGTGATTCGCGGCACCGCGACCGCCCATGAGCCAAGCCAGTCATTGCCCACGTTGCGCCACCGAGTTCGTCGCCGGAATCGCCCAATGCTCCGACTGCGGCGGCCCATTGACGCCGGGCGAACTGCCGCGCACCAGTCCGGCCCGCCCGTCGCGCTCGGCTCCCGCGCCGACCTCCGGGCCCGTCGCCGATGGCCCGCTCCCGGATCACTTTTTATGTGCGGTTCCAGGCGAGCAGGCGGAAACCATCGCGCGCGCCTTGACCTTCGAGGGCATCGTTTCGCTGCTCGTGTGTGATGGTCTGCATCGACTCCGCGGACCCGGACAGGAATCGTCCGGTCCGCTCGCCGCGCGCCGCCCGGTGGACGTCTACGTCGCGGCGGCGGATCGGGAAGAAGCCGAAGCCATCGTCGCATCGCTCGACGAACCCGATCTCATCGGCGAGCAGTGGTTGAGCGAGGGGGAGGGCGACGCAGACGCGGAGTCGCCGCGACGGTCGCCCGTGGTCGAGCCCGAGTCGCAGGCCGAAATGACGGGGGAAGACGAGCCGGCCGTCGCCGAGCGCACGGCGCCGGCGGTGTGGCTGGTCCTCGCGGTCGTCGCGGCATTGGTCGCGGCGTTCGTGTTGGCGCTGTGAGGGCGATCACAGACGCGCGCGGCGCGTCGGGCGGCGCCGCAGGGCGTCGAGCGAGTACTCGCCGCCGCCGCCGATGACCAGCGTGGTGAATACGAGCCCGTAGAGAAGGGCGAGTTCCTTCGTCGTCCAGGGGTCGTTGGCGTGGACGACGAAGGCGGCGACGCCCATGGTGATCACCAGCGGCACGGCGGCGAAGCGGGTGAACAAGCCGGCGACGACGGCTGCGGCGCAGAAGACTTCGGCGAATACCGCCAACACCAGCGATAGGCCGGGCCCGACGCCGAGCGGGTCGGGAAAGGTGCTCAATACCTCGGTGAAATGCGTCAGCTTCGTCCAGCCGTGGCCGAAGAGCATCATGCCCCCCGCGGCGACGCGCAACACCAGCAAGGCCAACGAATTCCACATGGGCGGCAGTCCCGAGTCAGCCGACACTCGGAGATCGCCGCGCAACTGTCAAGCACGAAGCCGATTTACCAGAGCGGGTCGCCTTCGCTGCGGACGAGTTGCTGGAAGGTGGCGGCGAGCTGCTGCGTGCGTGGTCCGACGCCGCCGGCGCCGATGACGCGCGCGTCGATTTCACGTACCGGAACGACCTCGGCGCCGGTGCCGGTGAGGAAACACTCGTCGGCGGTGAACAGGTCGAAGCGCGTCAGGCGTGTTTCGCGGCAGGGAATCCCGTTGTCGCGGGCGAGTTCGAGGATGGCGGCGCGGGTGATGCCGGCGAGGGCGCCGTCTTCGAGCGACGGCGTCAGCAACTCGCCTTTGCGCACGATGAAGAGGTTGTCGGCGCTGCACTCGGCGACGAAGCCGGCGGCGTTGAGCAGGATCGCCTCCTCGGCGCCGGCGGCGTGCGCCTCGATCTTGGCGAGCACGTTCTTGAGGTAGTTGAGCGACTTGATGCGCGCGTCGAAAACGTCGGGCGCCAGCTGGCGCGTCGGCACCGTGACGATGCGCAAACCCTGCTGGCGCACCTCCGGTGGGTAGAGACTGACCTGGGCGACGATGCAGATGATGCTGGGCTTCGGGCACAGGCGCGGGTCGACGCCGAGCGAACCCTTGCCGCGGGTCACGACCAGGCGGATGTAGGCGTCCTCGCGCTGGTTGCGGCGCACGCATTCGGCGACGATGGCGCCCATCTCGTCGATGCTCTCGGGAATGTCGAGCGCGATGGCGCGCGCCGAGTCGTACAGGCGCTCGAGGTGCTCGCGCACGCGGAAGATCCGACGCGCATAGACGCGAATGCCCTCGAACACGCCGTCGCCGTAGAGCAGTCCGTGATCGAACACCGAGACGGTCGCCGTCTCCGGGGTGCACCAGTTGCCGTCGACATAAATTTCCATCGAAGCTCCTCCGCCGGCCGTCGCCGGTGCGGCACGCTGTCCGTTTGCACGAAGTGGGTCAAGCGCCGCACCAGTTCGGCGTTTTTCACCTCGTGGAATTCCGTTTGGGCCGGCGCTTCGCGCCGTAGGCTAAGGAATAGGCATAGGCTGAGGCTAAGCCTATGCCTGTGCCTCAGCCTATGCCTACGGCGCGAAGCGCCGGTTTGACAGTGTGCGCCCGAGCGTCGACTCTCCGCCGCCGGAGCGATGCGATGAGTTACACGCGGGTGCAGGTGGCAGGAGTGTCGAGCCTGGAGGAGGCGCTGTTCTTGGTCGAGCACGGCGTCGACGCCCTCGGGTTTACCTTGCGTCTGCCGACCGGGATCCATGACGGCCTCACCGAAGAGTTGGCTCGCCGCATCATCGCGGCGCTGCCGCCGTTCGTGGCGCGTGTGCTGATCACCTACGTCGACAACCCCGGCGAGGCGATCGACCTGTGTCGCTTCCTCGGCGTCGATACCCTGCAGCTGCACGGCCCCTTTCCCGAACGCGAGTTCGACCGCATCCGCGTCGCGCTGCCGCACCTCAAGCTGCTGCGCGCCGTGCACGTCGTCGACGAGGGTGCCGTCGAGCAAGCCCAACGCCTGGCGCGCCGTGTCGATGCCTTGATCCTCGATACCTACGACCCGAGCACCGGACGCCACGGGGCGACCGGCAAGGTGCACGACTGGGACATCAGCCGCCGCATCGTCGAGTCGGTGCAACGGCCGGTCATTTTGGCGGGCGGGCTGACGCCGGAGAACGTCGGCGCCGCGATTCGTCGGGTTCGCCCGTGGGCGGTGGACGTGCACACCGGCGTCGAGGAAGCCGACGGCAGGCGCAGCTTCGGACGCATGCGGCAATTTCTGGATGCGGTGAAGGGCCGCGGCGCTCTCGCCGAGCCCTGAGCGGGAGAAGGGGCGCTGGAGCGCCGCGCGGTGCGTCGCCGTCAGCGGTTGAGAAAGACGGGGCAGGGCGAGTTGCGCAGGACGTATTCGGTGGTGCTGCCGAGGACGAACTCGAGCAAGCGGTTCTGCCCGAAGGCGCCGATGAACAGCAGGTCGAATCCCTCTCCGGCGACGTCGACGATGGTCTCCGCCGGCGGTCCCGAGCGCACCTCGAAGGTGACGCCGAGATCGTAGGCGCCGAGGTACTTGCGCGCCGACGCCAGGTGGTCGTCGGCTTCGGCAGGACGGTCGGCGACGGTGAGCACGGTCAGCGGCAGGCCGAGTTGGGCGCAACATTCGGCGGCGGTCTTCATCGCCGCCGCGGCACGCGGGCTGCCGTCGTAGGCGAGTAGAGCACGCTTGGGCTCGACGAACGGGGTCGAGGCCACCAGCACCGGTTTGGGGCAGCGCCGGGTGACGTTCTCCGCCGTGCTGCCGAGCAAGCCGGTGGTGAAGCGCTCGTTGACCCCGTGGTGTCCGATGACGACGAGGTCCGCCAGGTTGGCCTGTTCGGCGATCTCGTTGCCGACGACGCCGAGGGCGAGGGAGGTGTCGCCGCGCACGCCGGCGGCGGCCGCCCGCTCGCGAAACTGCCCCAGCAAGAGCTCGCCGCGTTGGCGCAGGGCCTCGCGCATCTTCGACGAGAAATCGATGTATGGCTCGAAGCCGAGCGAGCCGGAGACGTCGTGGAAGAACGACCCCTCGATGGCGACGATGTCGAGGACGTGCAGGGCACGCACCACCGCGTCGAAACGACGCGCGAACCAGAACGCGTAGCCCTCGGCCATGAGCGCTTGGGCCGAACCATCGACGCCGACGAGGATCGTGCGAATCATCGCCACGTTCCTACCACCGGCGGGCCATCGCCTCCAACCGCACTGGCCGGATTTACAAGCGCGGTGCCGTTCGTTAGAACCCACGTCGTGCGGAAACCGATGAAAAAGCCGGTCGTCAAGGTGGACCCCCGCGAGGAGAGTTTGCTCGAGGAGCTGAAGAAGCTCGCCGGCCAACTCGGCATCCAGGTCCGCCAAGAAAAACTGCTGCGCGATGTCGGCTACCGCGTCCGCAGCGGCAGCTGCCGTCTGCGCGAGACCAACGTCATTCTGCTCGACCGCGCTCTGCCGCCGGCCGCCCAGATCGACATCCTCGTCGAGGAGCTGCAGGCGCGACCGCTGGACGATCTGTACGTCTCGCCGGACGTGCGGCAGCTCTTTCACGTGGAGGCGTAGCGGGCGCCGCCCGCGCCTCGCCGGCTCGGACGATCCGCATGGCTCGAGAGCACGGATCGCCTGCGACCGACCGCTTCCGCATCTTCAAGGAACATTTGCGGCAGTCGGGCCTGAAGTCGACGGCCCAACGCGACGACATCGCCCGGGTATTCTTCGAGAGCGCGCGCCACAGCAGCGTCGAGGAGATCTACCACGAGGTGAAGAAGATCAATGCGGGCATCGGCTTCGCCACGGTGTACCGCACCATGAAGCTCCTCACCGAGTGCGGCTTGGCGATCGAACGCCACTTCCGCAACGGCGAGGCGCGCTACGAGCGCGCCGACGAGCCGCACCACGACCACATCATCTGCGAGCATTGCGGCAAGATCGTCGAATTCGAGGAAGACCGCATCGAAGAGCTGCAGAACGAAGTCGCGCGCCGGCTCGGTTTCGAACTGAGCGGCCACAAGATGGAACTCTACGGCTTCTGCCTGGATTGCCGCGGCGCCGCCGCGGTGCGCCGCGCCTGAAACGGAAACGCCCCGCCCCGGCGTCGTCGTACCCCCCATGTATGCCATGCGCATGAACCACCTCGGCTCCCCCGCCGACTTGGTGGAGGTCGAACTTCCCGAGGCCGCCCCCGGGCCGGGGCAGGTGGCGATCGACGTGCACGCCATCGGCTGCAACTTCGCCGACTTGCTGATCGTCGCTGGCAAGTATCAGCTCAAACCGCCGCTGCCGTTCAGCCCCGGTAGCGAGGTGTGTGGTGTCATCCGAGCGGTCGGACCGGGGGTCGAGACGCTGCGGCCGGGGGCGCGGGTCTTCGCCGTGCTGCCGTGGGGCGGCTACGCCAGCTACGTGCTGGCGCCGGCAGCGGTGACCGTCGAACTTCCCGATTCCATGACCTTCGCGGAAGGGGCCGCCTTTGGTGTCGCGTACCAGACGTCGCAGGTGGCCCTCGTCGATCGGGCGCAACTGCAGCCCGGCGAGGTGTTGGTGGTGCACGGCGCGGCCGGCGGCGTCGGACTCGCCGCGGTGGAGATCGGCGCCGCGTGCGGCGCGCGGGTCGTCGGCGTGGCGCGCGGGGCGGACAAACTGGAACTGGTGCGCCGCCATGGCGCCGCCCTGGCCGTCGATGTCGACGACGATTGGCCGGCCCAAGTGCGCGAGTTCAGCGCCGGTCGCGGGGCCGACGTCATCTATGATCCCGTCGGCGGCGAGACCTTTCGGCGCTCGGTCAAGGTGCTGGCGTTCGGTGGGCGGTTGCTGGTGATCGGCTTCGCCTCGGGGGAGATTCCGAGCCTGGAGATGAACCGCCTCCTTCTCAAGAACGTGGCGGTGATCGGCGTCAATTGGGGCGCCTACCGGGATGCGCATCCGGCGGAGCTGGCGCGCGCCACCGGCGCGCTGTTTCGCACCTATGCCGCGGGCAAGCTGCGGCCGCACGTATCGGCGACGTTCCCGCTGCGCGAGGCCGCGGCGGCACTGGCGGAAATCGAGACGCGGCGCAGTTCGGGCAAGGTGATTCTCCTGCCTTGAGGCGTGGCCGGTCGCACGGGGCAGGCGCCCCGCGCTGCGGCGATCGACGACCGTCGAAAGGCTTGGCGCCGAGCGACATTGACAACGTCGCGAGCGTCGTTTGTATAGGGCCCACGAGGTGTTCATGAGAAAACGTGCTGCTGTCGTAGGGGCTACGGGAATCGCCGGCCAACAGTTCTTGGCGGCTCTCGATGGCCATCCCTGGTTCGAAGTGGTCAAGCTCGCGGCTTCGTCGCGCTCGGCCGGTAAGCGCTATGCCGAGGCGATTCGCGATGCCAAGAGCGGCGCCCGCCGCTGGTGGTGCAACGAGCCGCCGCCCACTTCCATGCTCGATCTGATGGTCGAAGATGCGTCGGAGCTCGACGTGCGCGACATCGACGTCGTCTTCAGCGCCGTCGAATCCGAGCCGGCGCGCGAACTCGAGCCACGTTATGCGCAGACATCGGCGGTGCTCAGCACGGCCTCGGCGTTCCGCTACGAAGACGACGTGCCGATCATGGTTCCGGGCGTCAACGAAGGCCACGCCGTCATCATCGATCGCCAACGGCGCGAACGCGGCTGGCGCGGCTTCGTCACGCCGCTGCCGAACTGCACCACGATGGGCCTGGTGATGACGCTCAAGCCGATCTTCGATCGCTTCGGCCTGCAGCGCGTCCTGATGACCTCGATGCAGGGGATCTCCGGCGCCGGCCGCTCGCCCGGAGTCCTCGGTCTCGATATCCTCGACAACATCATCCCGTTCATCTCGGGCGAAGAAGAGAAAGTCGCCAAAGAGACCGGCAAGATCCTCGGCCGCGCCAGCGCCGCCGGCATCGACGCCGCGACGTTCCCGGTCGGCGCGACCTGTACCCGCGCCGCGGTGATCGAGGGCCACACCGAGGCGGTGTGGGTGTCGACGGAGAAGCCGGCGACGCCCGCCGAGGTGCGGCAGGCGTTCGAGGAGTTCGGCAAGGAGTTCCTCGCCCGCGGCCTGCCGTCGGCGCCGAAGCGCATGATCACGGTGCACGACGATCCGTTCCGGCCGCAGCCGCGTCTCGACCGCGATGCCGACGGCGGGATGACCACCAGCGTCGGCCGCATTCGGGTCGATCCCGCTCTCGAGAACGGTCTGAAGTACGTGCTCGTGTCGCACAACACGAAGATGGGTGCGGCCAAGGGCGCCGTGCTCGTCGCCGAGTACCTGGCGAGCGAGAACTACTTCTGAGCCATGTCGACCGCCTCGTGCACGGACCGGCCGCGACTTCGCAGCGCGCGCCTCGAGCTGCGGCCGTTCCGGCCCGAGGACGTCGATGACGTGTTCGCCTACGCGTCCGACCCCGTCGTCACACGCGCGGCGGGCTGGGAGCCGCACCGCACGCCGATGGACACCATCGCCTACATCCAGCAGTGCATGGCATCCGGGTGGGGGCCGATCACCTGCGCCATCGAGCTGCGTGGCGAAGCACGGGTCGTGGGCGTCGTCGATCTGCGGGTCATCAGTCGCTTCTGGGGCGTCGGCGAGATCGGTTACTCGCTGGCGCGCCCGTACTGGGGCCGTGGACTAGGCTCGGAGGCCGCCGAAGCGATGCTCGACTACGGTTTCTCGCAGCTTCAGTTGCGGCGCATCCGCGCCGTTTGTCGTCCCGCCAACCGCCGCTCCCTGGCGACGATGCGTCGTCTCGGGATGCAGCCGGACCCGCCGTTGGATCCGGCGACGACCGGCGGCGAGGTGCGGTTGTCGTATTCGATTCGCCGCGCCGACTGGCGGCGGCAGGCGAGCCAACGTTCGTTCCCCTTCGCCTTCGCCGGGTCGTTGCGATGAGTCGCGCAGCCCGTCACCTGCGTCTGCTCGGTTGCGCCGGCACGCTGGCAGCGCTGCTGGCGCGACCGGCGGCGGCCACCCTGCACGAGGTGCTGGTCGACGGCGGCGGCACCGCCGCGCTGCGCGAAAGCGGCGCCGACGAGGTCCTCGCCAGTGTCGGACTCGATCGGCTGATGATCGTGCTGCTGACTCTCGAGCAGGTGCAGCTCGGCCTGTTTCCGTTGGACGCACCCATCGCGGTCAGCCGATTGGCCGCCGAGGCTGGCCATCGGCCCTTGGCGCTCGAGTTGTCGCTGACCTACGCGCTCGAGGACTTGATGAAGGCGACCCTCGTCGCCGGGGCTCCGGACGGCGCGCTGGCACTGGCCGAGGCGACCTGCGGCTCCGTCGAGAACTGTCTCGAGATGATGAATGCGCGGGCTGCGTTGTTGGGCATGAGCCGGACGCGATTTCAGAGCATCGGCGGCGTACCCGCGGGTAAGGACAATGTCGCGTCGCCGCGCGACGCCGCCAGGCTGGCCCAGGCACTTTTGCTCCACCCCGAAGCGACGCGCTGGGCCTCGGTGCCGGGCTTCCCGTTCGACGACGGGCGGCGGGTGCTCGGCAACGCCAACGGCCTCGTCGACGCGCAACTCGGTGTCGACGGGCTGCAGGCAGGGAAGAGCGACAAGGCGTGCACCGTCGTCGCGACGGCGCGTCGCGGCGGCTCGCGTTGGGTGGTTGCGGTGCTCGGCGATGAAGCGATGGAGAAGTGTTACGAGCGCGCCGCGGCGTTGATCGAAGCCGGGTCGACGGAGTTCGAGACGGTGGAGGTGGTGCGCGCCGGCGACTCGTTGCGCTTGTCGATCGAAGTCGATGGCGGCACCCAGTCGCAGTTCGCGCCGCTGGCCGCCCGCTCGCTCAGCCTGGTGCAGCCGCGCCGGGCGGCCCAGCGCAGCGGCTTGGTGTTCCGCTATCAGCTGCCGGCCCAGCTCGAAGCTCCGGTGGAACTCGATCAGGACGTCGGCGAGGTCATCGTCGAGCGTGACGGCCAGGTGGTCGGGGTCATCCCCGCGCGCAGTCCGGCCAAGATCGGCCGGACCGGCTTGTTCTGAAACTCACTCCGCTTCGTCGTCCCACATTTCGAGGATGATCTCGGCGAGATCGCGCACGTCCTCGTCGGGATCGTTGAGGGCGCGCTGGATGGCCGATTTCGACTCTTTCGTCTCGATGTCGGAGAGCGCATCGAGGGCCTCGTAGCGCACGTCCGGCGAGGGGTCGCTGAGCGCCTGGGAGAGCGCTTCGACCGGGGCTTCATCGGTGAAGTCGGCCAGCGACAAGACCGCCTCCATGCGGACGTTTTCGTCTTCGTCCGACAGCACCTCGGCCAGCACGGGGATGGCTTCGGGATTCTCCGAAATGCCGAGCAGGGTGACGGCGGCCAAGCGGCGCTCCGGGTCGGGGTCTTCGAGGGCCGTCCGTCGTAGGCTGGGCAGATCGTCCGGGTCGTCCTGCACCGGGGCGCCGCCCGCGGCCGGGCGCTGTCCCATCTTTTCGTCGCGCACCGATTCGGCCGGTACGTCTTTGCGCACCGAGCCCGCGGGGACTTCGGCGAACGCATTGAGCCGCGCGTCGCCGGTGCCGCTGTCGCCTTGGCGGGCGAATCCGGCTGCTGGCGCGCCTGAATTGCCTGCCGCGGCCGGGGCCGGCGTGTCCGGGACTGCCGGTGGTGACGCCGAGCGCATGTAAACGAGAGTGCCGATGACGATCACGGCCAAGACGGCCACGAGGCCGAGGCCGGCGTTCGAAGACCCAGAATTCTTAGTGCTGCTCACTCGATCCTCCGCGTGCGGCGAAGATTTAGTGGCCTCGGGTTGCAATAGCAACACCCGAGACGATCGAACGGGCGGAAAGCTCGGGCTAGGTCGAGGGGGGAGCGTCGGCTTCGCTGCCGGCACGCCGCGGCAAGGTGCGCGGCAGGGCTTCGAGCAGGCCGACGAGAAGCGCGAATGCGACCAGGAGGTCGGCGACGAAATACACGCCGGGTTCCGGCGGCAGCGGTCCGAGGAGCCCCACCAAATCGACCACGACGCGAGAAGCGGTGAGTCCGATGGCGGCGACGACGAGGTGCAGGTGGCCGACCGGCGCACGCGCCCCCCGTAGAAACAGCACGGCGAGGACCACCTGGGCCGAGGCCCAGGCGTAACCGAAGGTGCGCGCCAGCGGGTCGACGGGTCCGCTGGCGAGCCAGTGGGGCCCAAGGAACAACAGGCCCGCCCACGCCAGCGCCTGCGCGGCGCAAATGCGCAACAGGTGGTTCACGAGCGAAGGGCCGCGCGGTTCATGGTACGAACCGGGTGACGCGATGACGGGGGCGTTTGCCGGGGACGTCGACGGCTTCGACGACGTTCTTGCCGTGGCATCGCGGGCAGGGAAAGTAGCGGACGCCATCGAGGACGCGGGCCGTCCACGCCAAGTCGACGTGCAACGTGTTGTCCGGCTCGACTTCGTAGGCCAACAGACCGTCGCAAGTCGGTGACAGGCAGCGCAGAGCCGACACGGCCGGGGCTTTGGCAGGCGATGCGTTGGCGGCGCTCATGTTCGCCCTTTACCAGCGGCGCCCTCCCGGCGGCAAGCCGGAGCCGCCGCGGGAAATCGTCCTTGACAAGGTTTCGGGGCTCCCCCAATATGCCCTTGATCTCCCGAACCGAGCACTTGTCTTGAACCTTTTCAGCCACCGAACACAGACCGTATCCGCAGCTCTTCTGGGCGTGTCGGACCGTCGACGAAGCCTGCTTTCCCCCTTGGGACCCATGGTATTGGGGGCGCTGTTGCTGGCGCTGCCCTCCCAGGCGTTGGCGCCCTCCTTCACGCGAGTGGGGAGCGACTTCGAAGCCGGATTCGGAGCCTTTGCCGTCGCCCTGGGCGACCTCGACGGCGATGACGTGCTCGATGTCGCGACCGCCAACAACGACGACGACACGGTGTCCGTGTTGCTCGGCGCCGGCGACGGAACCCTCGGGGAACCGGTGGGTTATCCCGTCGGTTCGGGCCCGGTCGACATCGAACTGGCGGACGTCAACGGTGACGGCGCGCTCGACATCCTTACGGCCGATGAAATCGACGACACGATCAGCGTGTTGTTGAACCAGGGTGACGGTACGTTCGCTGCCGCCATCGCCACCGGCACGGGCTTGTCGCCCGAGGCCGTCGGCGTCGCCGACTTCGACGAAGACGGCAAGCTCGACTTCGTCACCACGGACAATCTCGACGATGCCGTCACGATCCAGCTCGGACGCGGCGACGGTACCTTCGGCAATGCCCAGTCAGTGGCGGTCGGTCCCGAGCCTCTCGGCTTGGCGATCGCCGACCTGAACGGTGACGGTAAGCCCGAAATCATCGTCACCAGCACGACCGGCGGCGACGCCGAGACCGGCGCGGTGCAAGTGCTGGAGAACCTCGGCGGCGGCGTGTTCGACGCGCTGCCGGCGATCGACGACGAGAGCTTCGCGTTCCCCGTCGCCGTCAGCGCCGCCGACTTCAACGGCGATGGCGACCTCGATCTTGTCGTCGTCAACGACGAGGGCGACTCGGTGACGACCTTGCTGGGCGACGGCCGACTCGAATTCACCTTCGCCAGCGAGTCCGTGGTGGGCAGCTTCCCCGAATCGGTGACCGTCGGCGACTACAACGGCGATGGCCGCGCCGATGTGGCCACCGCCAGTTTCTTCGACGACAAGCTCGTCGTGCTCTCGGGCAGCGGCGACGGCAACTTCGAGACGCCGCTCGATCTGGCGACCGGTCGCGGGCCGCGCTCGGTGGCGACGGGGGACCTCGACGGCGATGGGGCTGCGGATCTGGCGAGTGCCAACAGTGACGATGGCAGCGTCTCGGTGTTCCTGAACGAAGCCGAGGGCGGAAGTGCGACCCCGACCATGCCGCCGGCGACCCCGACGGCGACTCCGGGGCCGACGGGCTGCACGGGCGACTGCGGCGGCGACGCGGCCGTGACGGTCGATGAGATTCTGACCATGGTCAACATCGCTCTCGGAAGCGCGGCTCCCACGAGCTGCACGGCCGGCGATGCGAGCGGCGACGGGGAGGTGACGGTGGACGAAATTCTGACCGCGGTGAACAACGCGTTGAACGGGTGCCAGGCATGAAGACTTCGAAGGGACGCGCCCGCACGACGGGATTGCTGAGTGGGTTGGGAATACTGTTGGCCGGCGCGGCGCCGGCGCAGACGGTGGCCCCGTGTACGACCGGCTGCGCCCGCGTCGAGGTGCTCGGCGCGTCGGCGGCTCCTGGCGGCACGGCCGTCGTCGGTGTGCGCTTCGAACAGGGCGCCAACGACGGGCAGACGGGCGGCGTCGACAACATCGCGGCGCTCGCCTTTACGCTCGAGGCGCCCGGCGATCGCAGCGGCTTGCTGGGCTTGGCGCAGTGTAACGCCGGCTCCGATCCTACCCTGCCGGCGTCGGTGCAGCCGCAGGCGGCACTCACGGGTTACCGCCTGGTGCTCGAGAACTACCGTTGCGACGAGGGCCGCACGCATTGCGTTTGCCCGAATCCAGGCAGCGGCATCACGCCGGACGATTTCCTGAACTTCGTCGTGTACGGGCCGGATCCCCTACCGGCACCAGGCTCGGGCGCGATCACCATTCCGGCCCTGCCGAGTGGGGAGCTGTTCAGGGTGCAATTCCGCGTCGCCGGCAACGCGCCGGCGAGTCAGGCGATCCCCCTGCTCGTGCTGAATCAGGTCGACGACGCCAGCAAGGGCCAGTTCCGCGCCTATCTTTCGTTGGGGGACACCCAGGCGGTCGACCAGACCTGCGTCCCGGTGCCGGGCACGCCGCCGTGCTCGGCGGCCAACGCGCGCAGCCAGGTTTCGGTCGTCCATGGCGCGGTGACGGTGCTCGCCGGTTCGTCGTGCACCGGCGATTGCGACACCAGCAGCGACGTGACGGTCGACGAGATCATCACCCTGGTCAACATCGCTCTGGGGAATGCGGCACTCTCCAGTTGCACCGCCGGCGACGCCAATGGCGACAATCAAGTGACCGTTGACGAGATCGTTGCAGCGGTAAACAACGCTTTGAATGGCTGTCCGGGTTGATCTTCGCGTCGATCCGTGAAAACAGACGGCCGTCATAGGTTTGAAGGTAATGAGGGCGGGCAGCCGAGGTGACGACAATCGCCGGGCTGACGCAGATCAAGCAAGGTAATAGGAGGCTCGAGAATGCGTAAGTGGACGGTGATGGGATGGACGGCGCTGGTCGCGCTTTGCGCGGCGCCGGCTTTCGGCGTGACGATCGAACTCGTCGCGGGCGATGTGGCCGACGGTAAGTCGGCGGTGAATGTCGTCCTCCGCTCGGAGGGCTCGAACGTCGGTGGGATGCAAAACGACATCCTGTTCGACACCTCGAAGGTGAATCTGCCGAGTGCTACGGCTTGCCGCATCAATGCGGCGCTCGGCACCAACGAGCCGGGTTGCGAAGAGGATCCGGTTTCGGGTCCGTGCAAGACCCTGAGCCGCAACCTGGCGTCGTGCGGCGCCACGCCGACCCCTCCGGGGTGCGAAGGGCAGCCGGCGACGGTGAGCCGCTTCCGCGGCATCGTTGCCGCCACCGCGGTGCCGAACAACAACAGCATCCCCGACGGGGCCGTGCTGTACACCTGCGACTTCTCGATCGTCGACGCGGGCGGCCTGCCGGCGACGTTGACGAACTCGAACGTCGTCGCCTCGGACCCGTTCGGCACGCGCCTGACCGCGACCGGCACCAACGGCACGATCGGCGGCGGCTCCGAGCCGACGCCGACTGAGGTGGTCGAGCCCACCCCGACGCCGACCACGGCTCCGGTCGCCTGCACCGCGGCCATCTGCGTCAATGTCGGTACCGCTACCGCCACCGGCGCCAAGGTCACCATCGACGTCGTCGCCACCGGCAACAACCTCGGCGGTGCGCAGAACGACATCCTGTTCGACACCACCAAGGTCAACCTGCCCGCCGCTTCGGCTTGTCGCATCAATGCCGCCATCGGCACGGCCGGCAACGACGGCTGCGAGGCCGATCCGGTCGAGGGTCCGTGTAAGACCCTGAGCCGTAACCTCGCTTCCTGCGGTGCCTCCCCGACCCCGCCGGGATGCGAAGGCCAGCCGGCCACCGTCAGCCGCTTCCGCGGCATCGTCGCCGCCACCGCGGTGCCGAACAACAACCCGATCCCGAGCGGCTCGGTGCTGTACTCGTGCGAGTTCGACGTCGTCAACGCCGGCGCCCTGCCGGCCGTCCTGACCAACTCGAACATCGTCGCTTCCGACCCGTTCGGCACTCGCCTCGAGTCGGATGGCAGCGACGGCGCGATCAATCCGGAGGGTGTCGTCAACACCCCGACCCCGACGGCGACGTCGGATGTTCCGCCGACCAACACGCCGGTGCCGCCCACGGCCACCAACACCCCGGTGCCGCCGACGGCCACCAACACGGCCGTGCCGCCGACCGCGACCAACACCCCGATCCCGGCGACCGCCACGGCCACCCGCACCGCGACGGCCGTGCCGACGCAGCCCGCGGGTGAGGACGACGACGACGGTTGCGCCATCGCCGCCGACGGCTCGAGCAACAGCCGCGCTTGGATCCTCTTGATCCCGGCCTTCGGCCTCGTCGCTCTGCGCCGCCGCCGCCGCGCCTAAGCGCACCTGTTCGCTTCCTGAAGAGGGGGAGTCCGCTTGGCGGGCTCCCCCTTTTTCTTTCTCCCCGCAAGCCTTCGCCGCACGACCCACCCTCGGGTTGCGCTCCCCCGACCGCTAGTTTACAGACCGCTCGATGTCTTCCGTCCGCCGCGTCGTCGTCACCGGCATCGGTCTCGTTACGCCGCTCGGACGCGACCTCGCATCGAGCTGGAACGGCCTCGTCGCCGGCACCTCCGCCGTGCGCCGCATCAGCCTCTTCGATCCATCGAATCTGCCGGTACAGATCGCCGCCGAGGTCCTCGACTTCGATCCGCTCGACTACCTCTCGAAGAAGGATTTGAAGAAGAACGACCGCTTCACCCAGTTCGCCATCGCCGCCGCCGAAATGGCGGTGGCCGATGCCCAGTTGGACGTCGGCCAGGTCGGTGCCGAGCGCGTCGGCGTCATCCTCGGCGCCGGCGTCGGCGGCATCGCCACCATCGAAGAGACGATCGCCGGCTTCCTGCAAGACGGAATGCGCAAGGTCTCCCCGTTCTTCGTGCCGCGACTCATCGCCAACATGGCACCCGGGCAAGTCGCCATCCGCCACGGCGCCTGCGGCGTCAATTACGCGGTCGTCAGCGCCTGCGCCTCCGGCGGACACGCCATCGGCGAGGCCTTCCGCGCCATTCGCTTCGGTATCCAGGACGCCATGCTCGCCGGCGGCTGCGAGGCGGGCGTCACCCCAATGACCATCGCCGGGTTCGCCGCCATGCGCGCCCTGTCGACGCGCAACGACGACCCGAGCCACGCCAGTCGTCCGTTCGATCGCCAGCGCGACGGCTTCGTCGTCGGCGAAGGCGCCGGTGTGTTGGTGCTGGAGGAGCGCGAGGCGGCGCTGCGACGCGGCGCACGCATCTACGCCGAGGTGCTCGGCTATGGCGCCAACGCCGACGCCTTCCACATCACCAGTCCGGCGCCCGAAGGCACCACGGCGGCGCGCTGCATGGAATTGGCCCTCGCCGAAGCCGGCGTCGCGCCGCGCCAAGTCGGCTACGTCAACGCCCACGGCACTTCGACCGAGTTCAACGACCGCACCGAAACCCTCGCGATTCGGCGGGTCCTCGGTGACCACGCGGATCGAGTGCCCGTCAGTTCGATCAAGTCGATGATCGGACACTCCCTCGGCGCCGCGGGCGGGATCGAAGCCGCCGTCACCGCGCTGGTGCTGCAGCGCGGCATCATTCCGCCCACGATCAACTACGCCGAAGCCGATCCCGAGTGCGACCTCGACTACGTGCCCAACACCGCGCGCTCGACCGATGCGGCGGTGGCGCTGTCGAACTCGTTCGGCTTCGGTGGTACCAATGCGTGCTTGGTTCTGGCGCAGGCCGGATTCCGGAAAGAGCAGGCCGCGTGACTCGCAGTTCGGATCTTCGACAGCTGATCGACAAGCGCCTGCTCGTCGTCGTCGGCAAGGGTGGTGTCGGCAAGACCACGGTCGCCGCGACGCTGGCGGTGCTCGCCGCCCGGCACGGCCGCAAGACGCTGCTGGCCGAGGTCGATGGCGTGGGTCGCGCCGGCGACCTCCTCGGCGCGCCGCGCTTGGCCAGCGGTGTGACGCGGCAGGTACGACCCAACCTCTCCGTCGTTTCGATCGACGGCACCACGGCGCTCGAAGAGTACTTGCAGATCATCATCCCGGTGAAACGCCTGCTGCGCGCCATCTTCGACAGCCAGCTGTACCGCTACTTCGTCGCCGCGGCGCCGGGCCTGAAAGAGCTGATGACCATCGGCAAGATCTGGTACGAGGCCGATCGCCTGGATCCCGACAGCGGCCAGCCGTTGTGGGATCTCGTCATCCTCGACGCGCCCGCCACCGGGCACGGGCTGCAGTACCTCGGCATGCCGCGCGCCGCCCACGAAGTGTTTCGCGCCGGCCTCGTCGGGCGCGAGAGTCAGCGCCTGATCGACCTCCTCACCGATCCCGAGCGCTGCTCGGTGCAACTCGTCACCACCGCCGAGGAGATGCCCTTCAACGAAACCGTCGACATGTACCGGCGGCTCCTCGACGAACTGGCGATGCCCCTCGGCGCCCTGTTCGTCAATCGCGTCCACGGCGGCCTGCTACAGGCGGATGACGTGACCCGCTTGCACGCCGCCTGCGCCGACGGCGAGGGGGAAGCGGCCGACCTGGCGCTCGAAGTGTTGGCGCGGGCGCGGGAAGAGCAGGGTTGGAGCGACATCAACCGCGACTACCTCGCCCGCATGGAAAAGGTCATCCAGCTGCCGCGTGTCGAGATCCCGTTCCTTTATACGGAAGACTTCGGTCCACCCGAACTCGACACCATCGCGGCGCACGTCGAGGCCAGTGCCTTTGCCGGCCGACGCAAGGTGAAGCGGTGACGACGATGCGTTCGATTCTCGCCGACCACAAGGTGGTCATCTGCGCCGGCAGCGGCGGCGTCGGCAAGACGACCACGGCGGCCTCGCTGGCGGTTTCCGCCGCCCTCGCCGGGCGTCGCACCGTCGTCATGACGATCGACCCGGCCAAGCGTTTGGCCAACTCCCTCGGCCTCGATGGCCTGGGCTCGAGCCCCAGCCCGGTCGTGCACGCCGAACTCGGCCGCGGCACGCTCAGCGCCATGATGCTCGATCAGAAGGGCGCCTGGGACCGCATGGTCGAAAAGCACGCCCCGAACGAAGAGGCGCGCACCAAGATCCTCGCCAACCGCTTCTACCAGAACCTGTCGCAGAGCTTCGCCGGGTCGCAGGAGTACATGGCGATCGAGCAACTGTGCGACCTGTACGACGGCGGCGACTACGACCTGATCGTCGTCGACACGCCGCCGACGCGCCACGCGCTGGATTTTCTCGAGGCGCCGCAACGGCTCGCCGACTTCCTCGATCGCGACGTCATCAAGTGGTTCGTCAAGCCCTACTTCAGTGCCGGCTGGTCGACGATGCGCATCGTCAATCGCACCGCCGGCGTGCTCTTTCGTCGTCTCGAGGATGCCACCGGCATCCATGCCTTGGTCGAGGTGTCGGAGTTCTTCGGCTCGATGAACTCCTTGTTCGAGGGCTTCGAACAGCGAGTGCGACGCGTCTACGATTTGCTGCGCTCGCGTGAGACCGCCTTCGTGCTGGTGGCGACGCCGGAGGAGCAGGTGTTGCGCGAGGCCCGCACCTTCGCCCACCAAGTCGGCGATCTCGGCATGGAGTTGCGCGGCGTCGTGTTCAACCGTGTGCACCAGCCGTCGGCCCGTACCAGCGAGCGCGAACAGGCGGTGATGCAGTTGGTGCAGCGGCTCGGCGACGCCGAGGCGGCACGGAGACTGTGGGAGAACTTCGAACGCTACGAGCGTGTGGCGCGCGCCGATGCCCGCCGTATCGAAGCTTTCGTCGGCGGGTTGAGAGACGACGTGGCCGTCGCCCAAGTGCCGAACTTCGACAGCGACGTGTTCAGCGTCGACGGGCTGCGCTCGATGCACCCGTATTTGTTGGAGAGTAACGATTGATGCGAGAGGCGGGTGAGACGCGCGTCGAGCGCGCCTCACCGTGCTTGGATCAGAGGTAGTGCGAGCGCCGCTTCACCGCGATTTCGCGTTCGAGATAGAAGATCTCGACCTTTTCGTACGCATCACCCTTCTTGACGAACTTGTGCCCGCGCAGCGTCGTCGCCAGCAAGCCGACGTCCGGCCGCCCGGCGATGTCCTGCTTGCCGCGGATCTCGGTGGCGGCGAAGACGGTGTCGCCCGCGAAGATCGGCGCGGTATGGCGGCCGGTGACGTAGCGAACGTCGCTCAGCGCGTTGTCGGCGACGTCGGGGCAGGAGAGCCCGAGGCAGAGATTGAAGGGGATGCCGCCGAACACGATCAACTGGCCGCCGAGGTACTTGGCGGGATCCTGGTCGATCATGTGCTGGTTGCAGTGCACCTGCGAGGTGTTGTCGAGCATGGCCGTGAGGGCGATGTGCTCGCTGGTCATGACCCGTCCGCGCCAGTGCTCCAGGATGTCGCCGGGCGTGAAGTCCTCGAAGTAGGTATCGGAGCTGGTGAGGTGCGCCAGCTCGCCGTACTTGGCGTTGGCGTCGTACTCCGGCAGCCACACCGCACACGGCACCTCGGGAACGTCGTCGATCGAGGCTTCCGCTACGGCCGCGTCGACGCTGCCCTTCCACACCTGCACCTTGCGCTGGTAGGTGAGGACGATGTCGCCGTCTTGGTTGCGCCCGGTGGTCTGCACGTGGACCACGCCGAGGTCCGGCGTCTTGGCCGACGGCCGCACGCCGATGACGAGCGATTCGGCTTCGATCGTGTCGCCCAGGTACACCGGGGCGCCGAAGCGGACGTCGATGTATTCGAGATTGGCGCGGGCGTTCTCGGAGATGTCCTCGACGCTCTGGCTGAACACCAAGGCCATCACCAACCCCGGCGGCGCGACCATGCCGTCGAAGCCGTAACGCTCGGCGTAGCGCGCGTTCTTGCTGAGCGGGTTGGTGGTCATCGAGAATTCGGTGAAGGCGTTGAACAAGCCCTCGGTCAAGGTGCGTCCGACCTTGTGGCGCAAGGTCGACCCCACCTTGAAGTCCTCGAGGAAGTTGCCTTTTTTCTTGAGAATGACGGCCATGCAGAGGCTCTCCACTAGGGGAATGACGTGAACGAACGCCGGAAGATGCCAAGCGCACGCGGGCGAGTCAAACCAGCTTCAGGGGCGGCAGCGGTATGAGCACCGACACCGCTCCGGTGGCCTTGGCCGCGGCGATCCTCGAGGTGCGGCGTGCCTTGCGCCCGTCGCTGCCGGCCCCCAAGGGCGCGCCGTTCTACGGAATGGACGTGGAGTTCAACGGCGACCCGAGCGCCCTCGAAGCGCTCAGCGGGCCGGGCATCTTCCGCAAGTACGAGCAGGTGCTGCTGATCGGAGGCGGATTCGGCGGCTGTGCGCGTTGGCTGTCGTCGCGCCTGGGCTGCCGCATCGTCGCGCTTGCCGAGGACCCCGAGGTGGCCACCGCGGCGGCGCAGCTGCAGGCTGCCTCGCGACACGACGGCCACGTCGATTTTCTCGCCTCGAGCGCGACCGCGGTGCCGCTGGCGGAAGGCGGCGTGACGCATGCTTGGGTGCTGGGCCTACCCGCCGAACTCGAGCCGACGCTGGCCGAAGCGATGCGCGCCCTACGGCCCGGCGGGCAATTCGCCCTGCAGTGGCTGGAGGAAGCGGCGCCGGGACAGATGCGGGAGATGGAGGCGCTGCTGCGGCACCAGGGCTTCGAGTCGATCGAATGGCATCGCGTCGTGCCGCGCGAGCAGCCGCAAGCCTTCCGCCTGGCGCGACAACGCTTGGCCGCGGAGTTGGAGCGGCGCGGTCTGGCGCGCCCGGATCGAAGCGGAACGCTGCCGGCGGAACTGCTGCAACTGCACGCCCGGCGTCCAGCCTGAACCTGGGGAATGCAGGCCCGAGCTTGCGCCTGTGGGCGGTCGTCCGCGCTCGGTCGACGGGTCTGCTGCGCGCGGATTTTCGTTTCCGCGGCGTCGCTGCTAAGGACGACGGCGATGCAGGCGTCCGGCGTTCCGCCACGCGGTCGATTCGTCATCCTCGTCGTCGCTCTCGGGTTGCTCGTGGCGCAGGCGCCGTCGCGTGCCGAACCAGTGCCCTGCCGCGACGTTCTCGGCGAGCTGAACCGCCGCGTCTCGCGCGGCATGTCGCGCGAGGTCGAGCGCATCGCCAAGTCGCTGCGGTGCGAGCCGGACTGGGTCGCCCAGTGCTTGCGATCGCATGGCCGGCGGGTGGAACACGCGAAACACGCGGACAGACCGGAGGACGAGCCGACCGAAATCGTCGAGCCCGTCTTCGACCCCAATGAATTGGAACCAGAGCTCGAGCCGCGTTCGCGGGTCAAGAAGATCCGCTGAGCCGTTGGGCCGTGCCTGATTACGCGGAGGGAAGGGCGAATGGCATTCTTGGTGCTGCTGCGACACGGCGAATCCCAGTGGAACTTGGAGAACCGCTTCACCGGCTGGGTCGACGTGCCGCTGACGGAAAAGGGCCGCGCCGAGGCGCACGCGGCCGGGCGCAAGCTGCGCGAGTTCTCGTTCGATCGCGCCTACACCTCGCTGCTCCAGCGCGCCAACGATACGCTGGCCATCGTCTTGGAGGAGATCGGACGCACGGATCTGGTGCCGATCCGCGATCAGGCCCTCAACGAGCGCCACTACGGCGACCTGCAAGGGCTCAACAAGGCCGACACCGCGGCTCGCTACGGCGCGGAGCAGGTGCACCTGTGGCGGCGCAGCTACGACATCGCGCCGCCGGGCGGTGAAAGTCTCAAGGATACGGCGGCGCGCACCCTGCCGTATTTCGAAACCCACATCCGCCCCGACCTGCAAGACGGCAAGAACGTGCTCGTCGCGGCCCACGGCAACAGCCTGCGCGCCATCGTCATGCACATCGAAAAGCTCAGCCGCGAGCAGGTTCTGGAGCTGAACCTCGCCACCGGCGTGCCCCTCGTCTACGAGGTCGGGCCCGACCTCAGCATCCTCTCGAAACGCATCCTCGACGACTGAACGCAAGATTTTCATTGCCGCCGGAATCCGCGGCGTGGTATGCGACGCCAATTGACGTGCGCGGCTCCGGCCGCGAGGGGTTGGCGGAGTGGGGATGGTTCGGAGGATCGATGAAGTCGCTGCTGCAGGATTTGTCCAATATCGACACACGGCCCGGCCTCAAGCCCGAGGAGCGGCTCTTGTTGGCCGTGGTCGAGTCCGCCTTCTGGGACCTGCAAAGTCCCGACGCGGTCAAGCGTCGCACCGCGTCGACCTATTTCATGGATGATGCGGACGACCACACGTTCAGCTTCCTGTCGATCTGCGAACACTTCGCCTGGTCGCCCGGCTCGATCCGGTACCGCCTCGCCGCCATGCTGCGCGAGCAGCCAGAGGGAATGGTCCAACTGACGCCGCCCCCACCGCTGGCGCTGCCCAGCTGACGCGGGTTGCCCGGCTGCGGGTCCATTGCAGCCGCCGGTTGCGGTTGGTAGCTTCGACGCATGCTGCTCACTCCGCCGGTCGTCATCGTCCTTCTGCTGCTGGCGCTGTTGGCCAGCGGCATCAAGATCCTTTCGGAATATGAGCGAGGCGTCGTCTTCCGCCTCGGCCGACTCGTCGGCGCGCGCGGCCCGGGCATCGTCTTCGTCATTCCGGGCATCGAGGAAATGTACCGCATCGATCTGCGGACCGTGACCCTCGACGTGCCGCCGCAGGACGTCATCACCCGCGACAACGTGTCGGTGAAGGTCAACGCGGTGCTGTACTTCCGCGTCGTCGACCCCAACCGCGCCGTCGTCGACGTCCAGAACTACCTGTACGCCACGTCGCAGATCGCCCAAACGACGCTGCGCAGCGTTTGCGGCCAGGCCCAGCTCGACGAGTTGTTGTCGGAGCGCGAGCATTTCAACACGCGGCTGCAGGAGATCATCGACGCCAACACCGAGCCCTGGGGCATCAAGGTCACCGGCGTCGAGGTGAAACACATCGATCTGCCGGAAGACATGCAGCGCTCGCTCGCGCGCCAGGCCGAGGCGGAACGCTTGCGCCGCGCCAAGGTCATCGGCGCCGAGGGCGAGTTCCAGTCGGCCGTGCGCCTCGCCGAGGCGGCCGCCGTCATGGAAAAGAATCCGATCGCCATGCAGCTGCGCTTGCTGCAGACCTTTTCGCAGGTCGGCAAAGAGAAGAACCACACGCTGATCCTCCCTCTGCCGACCGAATTGCTGCGTTCCTTGGTGCAGGGACAGCCCGCGGAGAAGGCATGACGGCGGCTGCCGAGGGGCCTCGCCTGGCCTCCGACGTGTTCGCCCGGCGCCGGCGCCGATTGTTGCAGCTGCTGCCGCCGCGCGCGGCGGCGCTCTTCGTCTCGCCGCCGGCGTCGGTGCGCTCGAACGACGTCGAGTACCCGTTCCGCCAAGACTCGAATCTTCTCTATCTCACCGGCTTCGAGGAACCGGACGCCGCCGTCCTGCTCGTGCCGGATCACCCGGAAGGCGCGTTCCATTTGTTCGTGCGGCCGCGCGACCCGTTGAGCGAAACCTGGACCGGCCGGCGTGCCGGGGTCGAGGGTGCGGTGGCGCGCTTCGGCGCCGACAAGGCCCACCCGATCGGCGAATTGGGCGACCGCGTGCGCGAGTTCGTCGCCGATCGCGAGACGTTTTTTTTCGAACTCGGGCGCAACGCCGAGGTCAACGAGCAGGTCATGCAGTGGTTGCGGCAGTGGAGCGGCGGTCGGCCACGTCTGGGCCGTGGGCCCGCGTCGCTGCAGGATCCGACGCCGCTGGTGCACGAGATGCGCCTGTTCAAGGACGACGACGAGATGGCGCTGATGCGCCATGCCGCCGCGATCGGCGCGGCAGGCCACTTGGCGGCCATGCGCAACACCCGCCCCGGCGGCTTCGAGTACGAAATCGAGGCGGAGGTCGACTTCCAGTTCCGTCGCCGCGGCGCCGCCGGTCCGGCGTATCCGTCCATCGTCGCCGCCGGCGCCAACGCGACGATTCTGCACTACATCCAGAACGACGCCCGACTGGTCGACGGCGACTTGCTGCTCATCGACGCCGGTGCCGAATACCAGGGGTATTGTTCCGACATCACCCGCACCTTCCCGATCGGCCGGCGCTTTACGCCGCCCCAGCGCGCGCTGTACGAAGTCGTGCTGGCGGCGCAGAAGGCGGCGATCGCGGCCGTTCGCCCCGGAGTGCCGTTCGACGATCCACACCAACAAGCGCTGCACGTTCTCGCCGAGGGGCTGCTGTCCCTCGGACTCGTCGCCGGTACCGTCGAGGAGGTGCTGAGCAAGGAACTCTACAAGCCCTACTTCATGCACCGCACCAGCCATTGGCTCGGCATGGACGTGCACGACGTGGGGTCGTACCGTCGCGGGGACGAAGCGCGTACGCTCGAGGCAGGTATGGTGCTGACGATCGAGCCGGGGCTCTACGTGGCGGACGACGCCGCGGTCGACGAAGCCTATCGCGGCATCGGCATTCGCATCGAAGACGACGTGCTCGTCACACCGGGCGGCGCCGAGGTCCTTACGGCGTCCGTGCCGAAAGAATGTGACGAACTCGAAGCGATTCGCGCCGAGGCGCTGGCCTGAGGCCGGCAACTCGGTGTATTGCGCCGCGCCATGCCTCAACGAGCACTCCGAACGGAGGAACTGTCCTTCAACCGCGATGGCGCAACGGTTCGCGCCTACGGTGCCTGGCTCCCACGCGACGAGCGGCTGCCCGGCCTCGTCATCGTTCCCGATGTCCACGGTCTCAGCGACTTGTACCGCGAGATCGCCGAACGCTTCGCCAACGAAGGGTTCTTCGCCCTGGCGCTCGACCTCTACAGCCGCGAGGGCAAGCCGACGCTGAACAACCTCACCGAGATCAACGACTTTCTCGCCGGACTGGACGATGCTCAGGTGTTGGGTGACATCGCCGGCGCCGGACGGTTTCTGCGTAGTCGACTCGAAGTGCGCAAGATCGCCATCGGCGTCACCGGCTTTTGCATGGGAGGCCAGTTCGCTCTGCTCGCGGCGTGCAGCCAACCCGAGTTCGCCGCCTGCGTGAGTTTCTACGGCATGCTGCGTTACGAACGTCCGATGGCGAAACGACCGCATAGCCCGCTCGATCTCGCGCCGTCGTTGCATTGTCCGTACCTCGGCTTGTTCGGTGCGGAGGATCCGCTGATTCCGGCGGAAGACGTGCGGGAACTCGAGACGATCCTGCGCCAGCAGGGCAAGACGTTCGAGATCAAGAGTTTCGCCGGGGCAGGGCACGCTTTCTGCAACGATCGGCGCCCCGACGCCTATCGACCCGAGGCTGCGGCGGATGCCTTCGCCCGCGCCGCGTCTTTCTTGCACACCCACCTGCGCGCCATCTAGCCCGTCCCCATAACCCAATCCTTCTCTCCCCCGACATTGAGCCAACCCCCTCGATCAAGCATGATCTCCGCATGACGCTCGCGGTTCGTCGCCTCGGTCGAATCGCCTACGAGGACGCCTTGGCTCTGCAAGAGTCGCTCGTCGAGGCCAAACATGCCGGCGACGACACCGACTACCTGCTGCTGCTCGAACACGACCCCGTCTACACCCTCGGGCGCAACGCCGACGCCGCCGACCTGGGCGACGCGCCTGGGCAGCGCGGCGTTCCCGTGTTCCGGGTCGGCCGCGGCGGCGGCGTGACCTACCACGGTCCCGGGCAACTCGTGGCGTATCCGATCTTGACGTTGCCGGCAGGCGAACGCGACGTGCCCCGCTACGTCGCCCGGTTGGAACAGGTGATCTTGGACACCTGCGCCGCATTCGGTGTCGCGGCGGCGCGTCGCCCTGGGCATCCGGGTGTCTGGGTGGGCGAGCGTAAGCTGGCATCGATCGGCGTCGCCATCCGGCGCTGGGTGACCTGCCACGGGTTGTCCTTGAACGTTGCGCCCCAACAGGATCCCTTCGGCGCGGTCGTCGCCTGCCGCATGCCGGGGCTTCGGGTGACGTCGCTCGCCGAGGAAGCCACGCGAGTACCGACCTTGGAGCAGGTGACGGACGTGCTCGAGAGAGCCTTCGAGCGTTGTTTTGCGCGGCAGACGCCGCAGGAGCGAGCGGCATGACCCATACCCGTAAGTTGCCGGAGTGGCTGCGCATGAAGCTGCCGCGCGGCGAGGAGTTCTTCGAGACCAAGCGCACGGTGAAGGAACTATCCCTGCACACCGTATGCGAGGAGGCGCGCTGCCCGAACATCGGCGAATGCTGGGCTCATCGCACGGCGACGTTCATGCTGCTCGGCGACGTGTGCACGCGCAACTGCCGCTTCTGCTCGGTGACCCACGGCAAGCCGCAAGCGGTCGATCCGGAAGAACCGGGACGCGTGGCGCAGGCGGTGCAGCGGCTCGGTCTGCGCCACATCGTGGTGACCTCGGTCGATCGCGACGACCTGCCGGACGGCGGGGCCGGGCACTTCGCCGCCACCGCGCGCGCCATCCGGGCGGTGGTGCCCGACTGCACCATCGAGGTTCTGGTACCCGATTTCCGGCCCGACGCCGGCGCCATCGACATCGTCGTCGATGCGGCGGTCGACGTCCTCAACCACAACGTCGAAACCGTGCCCCGGCTCTACAAACGCGTGCGCCCGGGGGCGACGTACGAGCGCTCCTTGGGGCTGCTACGGCGGGCCAAGGAGCGTCGACCGGAGGTGCGGACGAAGACCGGACTGATGCTCGGCTTGGGCGAGGAGAGGGAGGAAGTCGAGCGGGTGTTGGCCGATTTGGCGGGGATCGGCGTCGATATCGTCACCCTCGGGCAGTACCTGCGACCGAGCCAGGAGCAGCTACCGGTCGAGCGCTATTTGCCGCCGTCGGAATTCGCCGAGTACGGCGCATTAGCGCGGGAATTCGGCTTCCGCCACGTCGAATCCGGGCCGTTGGTGCGCAGTTCGTACCACGCTTGGACTCACGTGAGCTGAGAAGGCACGGCAAAAAGGGGCCGAAAATCGCCCGGAGTCGGTGGACACAGGGGGCTTTTTTTGAGATTCTGCCGCGTCTGTCAATGTGCAAAAGCGGGAGATGCGGATGATGAAACTGTACCACCACCCCGACTGTCCTTACTCCCAAAAGGTGCGGGTGGTCATGGCCGAAAAGGATCTCGAGTACGAGTTGGTACTCGTGGATCTGCATAAGAGCGAACAAAAGACTCCCGAATTCCTCAAGCTGAATCCCTATGGGCGCGTGCCCGTGCTGGTGGACGACGACGTCGTCGTCTACGACTCGACGATCATCAACGAATACCTCGACGAAGAATATCCCGAACCCGCGATGATGCCGGAGGACTCGGCCAGCCGCGCCCGCGTGCGGCTGCTGGAGGACTTCTGCGATACCTCGTTCATCCCGCCGACCATGGTGGTGCTCGCCGAGCTCCACAAGGCCGAGGAGGCTCGCGACAAGGAGACTCTGTCGCGCTATCAGGCTGAAATCGCTCGTGTTTTGGCGCGTCTCGAGACTCAGCTCGAAGGCCGGGAGTACCTCGGCGGCGGCTTTTCGTTGGCCGATGCGGCGTTTGCGCCGCGTTTGTTGATCCTGCACCAGATCGGCGTCGAGATCGACGCGCGACTGACCCACGTGCAGGCCTGGATCCAAAGGGTCAGCGAGCGGCCGAGCGTGCGTTCGCTGCTGGGTTGAGAAAAGCCAGCTTTTTTCCGCGGGCGCATTGACACGGCGCGCCCACCTCCCTACCTCCTTATCAGGAACAATTCCTGATAAGGAGGACACTATGCCTAGTTTGGCAGGGACCAAGACCCATCAGAATCTGAAAGAGGCGTTCGCCGGCGAGTCGCAGGCGAACCGCCGCTACCTCTACTTCGCCCGCCGCGCCGACATCGAAGGCTACCCCGATGTGGGCGGCCTCTTCCGCGACACGTCCGAAGCCGAAACCGGCCACGCCTTCGGTCACCTCGACTTCCTCAAGGAAGTGGGCGACCCCTGCACCGGCGTGCCCATCGGCAGCACCGAGAACAACCTCAAGTCCGCCGTCGAGGGTGAGACCTACGAGTACACCGAGATGTACCCAGGCATGTCCAAGACCGCCCGCGAGGAAGGCTTCCCCGAAGTCGCCGAGTGGTTCGAGACCCTGGCACGCGCCGAAAAGTCGCACGCCAACCGCTTCCAGAAGGGCCTCGACGCCCTCAATAGCTGATTCCTCCGAGGGAGTGGGGGCGCGGTGACGCGCCGCCACTCCTCGCCTTGCGCCGCCCCCCGGTCGAACTCATGAGCAAGATTACCCTCGACGAAATCCTCGGCATCGAACGTTACGAACGCGAGCGGGACCAGTTCCGCCGCAACATCATCGAACTCAAGCGCCACCGCCGTCTCGCCGTCGGGCCGCGCGTCACCTTCGTCTTCGAGAGCCACGCCACCATGCTCTTCCAGATCCAGGAGATGCTGCGGGCCGAGCACATCGTCGACCTCGACAAGGTGCGCGAGGAAGTGGCCGTCTACAACGAACTGGTGCCCGAGTCCGACGAGTTCAGCACCACGCTGCTGATCGAGATCACCGACTCCGATCGCATCCGCGAGGATCTCGTGTCGCTGATCGGCATCGACGAGTGTGTCACCCTCGAGATCGGCGACTCCATCCGCATCCCCGCTCAATTCGAGCCCGGGCGCTCCAAGGAAGACAAGCTGAGCGCCGTGCAGTACGTGCGGTTCCCGCTCGACGCGGCGGCGCGGCGGGCCTTCCTCGACGATGCCGTGCCGGCGCGTTTGGTCATCGACCATCCCGCCTACGCCCACGCCGCCCCGATCGAAGGGGGCATCCGCAAGTCCTTGCAGGCCGATCTCGCCGCCGCATGACCCCGCGTCGCACGCCCCAGCTCGCGGCCGTACTGGCGGTGGTCAGCGCGGCGCGCGACCACCCCACGGCGGAGCAGGTGCACGAGCGCGTGCGCGCCTCGTTGCCGGCGGTGAGTCTGGGCACGGTCTACCGCAACCTCGTCAAGCTCGCCGCCGACGGCCACGTGTCGACCCTACAGTTGGGTGACCGCGCGGTGCGCTACGACGGCATGATCGAGCCGCACGACCACTTCCTGTGTGAAACGTGCGGCGCCTTGCTCGACCTCGAGCCGGCGGCGGCCTTGCGGCCGGCGATCGACGATCTCACCCGCGCCGGCTTCGGCATCCGCGGCCAGACGACGACCTTCTTCGGCCGCTGCGCCGACTGCAACCTCGACCGCCCCCAATAAAGACGCCAGCGCTCACCTCACTCCAAGCGAGTCGGCTGCGGGCTCGATGTCCAACGCAGAGACGCCGAGGCGCAGAGACGAACTGACCTGAACCCTGGAGGGCCGGCCTCCGTGCCGGCCATCTTGGTGTGAACCGATGCCGGCACGTGGGGCATCCGATGCGCGGCGGGGAAGACCGCCGCTGACTTAGCTCCCGGGCCGCGCCCTAGGACGACTGGGTCTGAGAGCGCCCCCGTCCGCTCGGCCCTACGCCGAGGCAGGCACCGGTGCGATCGGCGGCCGAGAAAACGGCGCCAATTTCCGGTTGACGCCCTGCCTCGCGTCGCACTACGGCTCCTTGTGACAGAGACAATGGCAGGGTGCAGGTCGACCCACTCCAAATCGCCAAGCAAGTCGCGTCGACCACCCCTGTACTGCGTCCGATGATGTTTTCTCCCGGCGCATCAGCTAAAGCTGGCTGTGCGCTGGCCCAGGATGCGGCTGGGACCCTCCCTGGGCCACACGGTGTGGGTTTCATGTGAATTGGTTGAGGAACCACTTCGGGCGCGAGATGCTGTGAAGACATGAAATCTACCCTTGTTTGCCGTGTGATGTTCGGTCTCTTGGCGATCGCTCTTCTCTTTTTTGTGTCTCGTATCTTCGAATGTAGATTTCAAGTTGACCTTCCGAATTCATATAGGATCGTCGAGATGCACTCCGAGGCTCGAGTGATCATCGATGGCGGCGTCGGAGTGATCGTCGGACCAGACGTCGAAAGGTACGCGGTCCACGGCAACTATGTCGTCGGCTTTGTAGGAACCGTGCCACCGTTCAGCGAAGGACACGAGAACAACGAGCGTGGTGCATTAGGCTACTTCGTGCTTGATACTGATAGCGGTGATCTCGTGCTGAATGGCTTCAGCGTTGATGCATGGGAAGCGACTTTGAGGGAGAAAGGGGTCGCTGGATTCGTTGATTTGAAATGGCCTGACCTCTGCAAGTAGGTGCGTGCGGTGGTCGATGCCCTCCTGCGGGACGAGCGCCTGTCGCGCGGATCGACCGATGCGGCGCAGGCGGTGCTCGCCGGGCTCGCCGCCATCGAGGCGGAGGAGACGCGGTTGGTGCCGGTGCAGACCGCGTTCCTAGAGAAGCACAAGCTGCGCGATATCGCCGTCGACCGTTGGCATGACGCGTTGCTGGCGCTCAAGTGCGGCGTGCGCGCCGCCGCCGACGATGGTGCGGAGGGGTTGTACGTCCGGCTCTTCGGGCGCCTGCCGCCGCCGCGCATCCGTAAGCCGAAGGCGAAGGCGACGCCGTCGACCGAACCGCCGGCGCAGGCAGCGTGCGCCGACCCAAGGCAGAGGGGCCGGGGGGTAGCCAGAGCGGAGACGAACTTCACAACCCTTCCTGCTGAAGTGACGCTAGGGTCCTATGCGGATATGTATTGCCGCCTATGCGAAAAAGGAGTAGGCACGAATCGTGGCCAGGCGGGTCGAGTACAGCCAAAGTGCGGCGAAGACGCTGATGCAGATCGACCGGGCCACGGCGCGCCGCATTCGAAGCAAGATCGAGCAAGTTGCACGCGCCCCCGAGTCCTTGGCGAACAACGTGCGCTCCTTGAAAGGCCACCCCGAATTGTTGCGGTTGCGAGTCGGGGATTGGCGCGTGATCTACACGCAAGACTGGGTCGTGCTCTTGGTATTGAAGGTCGCACCGCGTGGTTCGGCGTATGAGTGAGGTTGGCAATGGAGTATGAACCGCAACGTTTCGTCGCTCCCGACGGGACCGAACTGGTGGTGCTCACGGCTGCGGAGTTCGAACGGCTTTCGCGCCGTGCGGGGGAGGGTGGCGATGCTGGCGACGCGCGCGCCGCGCTCGAGCGTATCGCCGCTGGGCACGGGACGATGCCGGCCGAGGTGTTGGCGTTGATTCTCGACGAGGGGCTTAGTCCGCTCGCAGCCTGGCGCCGCCATCGCCGCCTGAGCCAGGTTGAACTCGCCCGCCGCACCGGGCTGAGCCAGGTCTGGATCAGTCGCATCGAGGCAGGTGGCGGCCACGGTACGCCCCGCACGCGGCGTCTCCTGGCGCGCGCCCTCGACGCTCCCGTTTGGGCACTAGACGATGAATCCCTGCAGGAAAAACGGACGCCGGCCCCCGTTCCGGCGAAAGCCCGCCAGGGGAAACGCAACTACGATGCCCTGACGGCGCACTTGCGTTCGCGCGGCGGCCGGACCGTGCGGATGCGTTTCGATGAAGTGGAAGCGGTGATCGGATCGCTGCCGCAATCCGCCTTTCGCCATCAAGCCTGGTGGTACGAGTCAGGTCATTCGCACGCACGGGCTTGGGTCAATGCCGGCTATCGCGCAACCCCCGACCTTGCCACGGCTACGGTGACGTTCCGCAAGACCTGATCTGCGTTTCTGCATGCGCGATTGGAGCCAGCACTCCGTGCGTGGGGACACGCCAGGATGAAGAAGACTCGCAATCTTGCCTACGCCGTCCAAACCCGCCGCCCGAGGGGCGTCGGTAGTCACCGATTGGCGAATCCAGGAGGCTCCGCAGCAGGGCTGTGGAGAGTCCATCCTCAGGCTCCGTTCTCTTGGCTACCTACGTTGATCAGATCTTCGCTTCAGTTACTGGGTAGGATGGCGGCGGGCGCCGGCGGCTAGATGCTTGAGGATCTCGCCTTGGATCAGACGGCGTCCGGGAGCCAGGCGATACGATAGGCCGTTCAGCAACAGCATCGTGCGCAACACCAAGGCGAAATCGCTCGGAATCTCCGGCACCCGCACGGCGCGGATCGTCTCGAAGAAGTCCGTCTGACCGTCCGCATCCCCCAGCACCGAAAGTAACAACGAGCGTAGCTGCTCCGGCTGCAAGCCCTCGACCTCGAAGCCTAGTTCGCGTGCCGCCGCCAATGCCTCGTCGCCGTCGCCGATGAGCGCCGATACCATCATCCGGGCGACGTGATGGGCGAAGTCCCGGGGCAGTTCCTTGCAGAGGCCGAAATCGAGTAGCCCGATCGTGCCGTCGCGCAAGACCAGCAGGTTCCCCGGATGCGGGTCGCCGTGGAAAAAGCCGTGCTCGAAGAGCATCGCGCCGTAGATGTCGCCGACCCGATGCGCCACTCGCGTCGGGTTGTGCCCAGCCGCGCGCAAGGCGTCGGTACGCGTCACCTGGATGCCGTCGAGGTACTCCATGACGATCACCCGTTGGCGCGACAGCGCATCGTCGATCACCGGGACCCGCACGTCGTCGCGCTCGGCGAGCAAAGCCGCCGAACGCCGCGTCGACTCGATCTCGCGTTGGAAATCGAGTTCGAGTTCGATGAACCGGGTGATCTCGTTGACGAGACTGCTCAGGTCGATGCTGCCCTGGAGATGCTGCACCCGGCCGGCGACCCAGCGCATCATGCGTAGGTCGGTCGGCATCACCCAACGCGCCTCGGGGTACTGCACCTTGAGTACGACGTCGCGGCCGTCGTGCAGGCGAGCCCGGTGAACCTGCGCGATCGAGGCGGCGCCGAGCGGCGTCGGCTCGACGTGGGCGAACAGCGTGTCGAGCGGGGCGCCGAGTTGTTCCTCGATCCAAGGTCGTAGGTCGGCCAGCGGACGCGCCGGGACGTCGTCGTGGAACTGGCTCAGGGTGTCGATGAACGGGCGCGGCAAGACGTCGGCCCGCGCGCCGGCGATTTGAGCCGCCTTGATCAGACCGCCTTCGAGCGCGATGGCGAGGCGGCGGATCGTTTGCGCCGCGCGCGTGTGCACCCGGTCCCAGTCGGCTTGCGTGACCTCGCGCCCGAGGGCGTCGCGCGCGAGCAGCAGCCAGTAGCGCGGTAGGATGGTGGCGGCGGCAAAACCGATGCGCAGCACGCGGTAGAGGCGAAAGCGCTTGAGCTTCATGGTTCCTCCGGGGATCCCAGAACGCCGTGCAGGAAGACACGCGCGATGGTCTGGGTGATCTCCTCTTCAGAGAGCGGCAGGTAGCGATGGGCGCCGAGGATCTCTTGGGTCAGGAACATCATCACGATCATGCCGACGAGACTGCGGCTGGCGACGATGAGAGAGAGCCGTTCGGCGCGGGCCGGGGGGAGGTGACGTTCGAGGTAGGCGGCCAGCATCTTGTTGCCCGGGACGAGCACGGTCTCGATGGTGTGCTGGGTCCGGTCGAGGTGGGCGGGCATTTCGCGCGCCGCCAGCAGGACGAGATCGCGATGCGCATGCAGGTGACGCCAGGCGGCGCGGACGAAGGCGGCGACCGCTTCTTCGAAGGAGGTGGCGGCGATGGCGTCGGCCATCTCTTCGATGCGGGGGAGGAGGGTGTAGCGGCGCAGTACCTCGTCGAGGAGGGCGTTTTTGCTGTCGAAGTAGAGGTAGAAGGTGCCTTTGGCGATGCCGGCGGCTTCGGCGATTTTGGCGACGGAGGTTGCCTCGATACCGTGTTCGGACCACAGGCGGACGGCGGCGTTGGCCAGGTCGGCGCGGCGATTTTCGTAGAATTCGTCTTTCTTGCTTGCGGGGATCTTGGCCATGCACTACTAAATGACCAACCGGTTGGTCATTTTCAAGTCCCGCTTTGGAGGTTGTCGCCATGGCCGCTCAGCCCGCACCCACCGCTTCCCGCCCCTTCGACCTCTTCCTGCCTCTCCGCAGTCGAGGCGCCCTCGAAAATCCCTTCGCCGTCTACGGCCTGCTGCGCAGTGTCCGCCCCGTCATGCGCATGCCCACCCCCGCCTACGACGGCCCCGGCGTCTGGTTCCTCACCCGCTACCGCGACGTCCACGATTGCCTGCGCGACCCCCGCTTCTCCGTCGACCGCCTGCGCGCCGCCATCGTCCGCGACAACCTCGACCGCATGCCCTCCTTCGTCCAACAGTCCGCCCAGGGCATGCGCTCGATGCTCATCATGGACCCGCCCGATCACACCCGGCTGCGCAAGTTGGTCAACAAAGCCTTCACCCCCCGCCGCGTCGAAACCCTGCGCACCCACATCGAGGACATCGTCCGCCAACTCCTCGACGCCGTCGCCGCGGGCGACAGCATGGACGTGATCGACGCCCTCGCCGCGCCCCTGCCGGCCATCGTCATCGCCGAGCTGCTCGGCGTGCCGACCGAAGATCACCGTCAGTTCAAAGCCTGGGCCTCCGAGATCGTCAACGCCGTCGGCACCACCGGCAGCGGCGCGGCCGGCATGGTGCCGGGGGCGCAAAAGCTGTTCGCCTATCTCGCCGCGATCATCGCCGAGCGGCGCCAGGATCCGCGTGACGACCTGATCAGCGCCATGATCGAAGCGCAGGAAGACGACGACGCGCTCACCGACGCCGAACTCCTCGCCACCAGCAATCTGCTGCTGATCGCCGGTCACGAGACCACCACCAACTTGATCGGCAACGGCTTGCTCGCCCTCCTGCGTGAGCCCGACCAACTCGATGTGCTGCGCCAGGACCTGAACCGGATTCCGACCGCGGTCGAGGAGCTGCTGCGCTTCGATGGGCCGGTGCAGGCCACCCTGCGTGTCGCTTGCGAGGACATGAGCATCGACGGCGAGTCCATCGCCGCCGGCTCGCTGCTCATGGTCGGCATCGGCGCGGCGAACCACGATCCGGACGTCTTCGACGAACCCGAGAGGTTGGACGTCACCCGCGATCCGAACCCGCATCTCGCCTTCGGTTTCGGGGTGCATTTCTGCCTCGGAGCGCAGCTGGCGCGCCTCGAAGGCCAGATCGCCCTGCGGCAGATCCTCGAGCGCTTCCCGCGGCTGGAGTTGGCGTCGGAGACGGTGCGCTATCGGTCGAATCCCGTGTTGCGGGGACTCGAGGCCTTGCCGGTACGGTGGTAGGCGCGCCGCCCTTTGCCCGGCGGTCGTCTTCAGGTTTATTGGCGGCATGAGCTTTCCTCTCGATCGAGAACTCGATGCCGCCGGGGCCCATCGCGGCGCGTGGTTGGGCACCGTGCAGGTGCTCGATTTCGGCGACACTTCCGCCGAGTACGCCTCGCTGCGGCGCGGCTGTGGTGTGCTGGACGCCGGTTTCCGTAGCCTCTTTCGCCTCGTCGGCGAGGATCGTGTGACCTTCCTGCAGGGCATGGTTTCCAACGACGTGAAGCGACTCGGCGACGGCGAGGGCCTGCATGCGGCGATGTTGACGGTGCAGGGGCGGGTGGTGAGCGACCTGCGGGTGTACGGCTTGGCCGATGCCTTGTGGATCGACGTGCCGGCGCCGCGTGCGACGACCGCGCGCGAAACGCTCGGCCGCTACATCGTCGCCGACGACGTCGAGATCGAAGACGTCGACCTCGCTCCGGTGTTGGCGCTCGAAGGGCCGGCGACGGCTGCCGTCTGCCAGCACGCCTTGGGCATCGACCTGACGGGGCTCGCGCCGCTGGGGCATGCCCCGTTCAGCGTCGACGGCGCCAGCGGCCGCGTGGTGCGGGTAACGCATGCCGGGGAGCAGGGAGCCTTGTGCCTGGCGCCGCGCGACGCCGCACCCGCCCTTTGGCTGAAGGTACGGCAAGCGGGTGCCATGCCCGTCGGCCTGGCGGCGCTCGACGTGGCGCGGGTCGAGGCCGGCATCCCGTGGGTCGGCATCGACATGGACGAGTCGCACTTGGCTCCCGAGGTTGGTCTGGCCGACGCCATCAGCTTCCGCAAGGGTTGTTACATCGGCCAGGAGGTCGTCGAACGCGTGGCGGCACGCGGCCAAGTGCAGCGGAAACTGACCGGCATCGTCTTGGCCGGGGACGAGCTTCCCGATGCCGCGGCGCCGGTGCTGCACGAAGGCAAAGAAGTCGGCGAGGTGACGAGCGCGGTGCGCTCGCCGGCGCTCGGTTGCGCGATCGCGCTGGCCTACGTGCGCCGGTCGGCCTGGGAGCGAGGAACCAACGTCGAGGTGGTCCTGGCGCCGGATCGACGCTGCGCCGCGACGGTCGCCGACTTACCGTTTTTGCCGCCGACGGCCGTCGCCTGAGCTACGGGTTCATGGCCGACGACAACCCGGTGCTGCGTTTCGCCAAGGCCGAGGGTGTCGCCCATCTCACGCTCGATCGGCCGCGCGTGCGCAACGCCTTCGACACGACCCTGCGTGATGCACTGTTCGAGGCCCTGGCGGCCATTCGGCTGGATCCCGAGGTGCGGGTGGTGTTGCTCGACGGCGCCGGCGCGGGTTTTTGCGCGGGCGGCGACCTGAACGAGTTCGGCAGCGCCCCGTCGCCGCTGCGGGCGCGCCAGATTCGCCGGCAGCGCGACGTGTGGGAGTCGCTGCGCTCGCTGCCGCAGCCGCTGGTGGCGTCCATTCACGGCGTTTGCGTCGGCAGTGGTCTCGAGTTGGCGTTGGCGTGTGATCTGCGGATCGTCGCCACCGACGCTCGCTTTGCCTTCCCCGAAACCGGGCGCGGGATGATTCCGGGAGCCGGCGGCAGCCAAACCGCGCCGCGCCAGATCGGCACCGGGCGGGCTCTCGACTGGATCTTGTCGGGGCGCGAGTTCGGAGCCGCCGAGGCGTGGCGCATCGGACTGGCGAGCCTCGTGGTGGCCGACGACGAGCGGCGCGAGCGCGCTGACTCGATCGCGCGGCGTTTGGCGCGGCAACCGCGGCGGCTGCTGCGTGCGTGCCGGCGCGGTATGTGGGAAGGGCTGGACCTGTCGTTGGCCGACGGCCTAGGCTTGGAGAAACGCCTGGCGCGGCAGGGGATGCATGCCGGCGGGGAGAGGGAAGAGTGAACATCGCGCACTTCGTCGCCATTCCGAACAGTATCGCGCCGGAGCAGACGATCGTCGTCGACGCCGGCGAGCGTCTCACTTATGGTGACCTCTGGCGACGGGTGCAGCGCACGGCGAGCCTGCTGCAACAGCAGGGCGTCGGCCCGGCCGACCGGGTCGCGGTGCTCGACACCAACTCGGCACGTTACGTCGAGGTCTGTTTCGCCACGGCGCTTCTCGGAGCCGTCTTCGTGCCGCTCAACTATCGCGCCAAGCCTCCCGAGCTGGAGCACATGCTCGCGGTGGCTCGGCCCAAGGTCCTCTTTGCCGGCGCGCGTTATCTTCCCCAATGCCGTTCGCTCACCGCTGCCGCGGCGACACAGCTGCTCGCCTTGGCGTCCGGCGTCGACGGCGTACCGGGCCTCGACGACCTGCTACCGGCGGACTTCGACGAGGTGGAACCCGTCGACGGCGATGAAGCGACGGCCATCCTCATGTTCACCAGCGGCACCACCTCGTTGCCCAAGGCGGCGCTGCTGACGCACGACGACTTCACGGCCTACGTCTGCAACCAGGTGGACATGGCCGACGGCAGCGACCGCGGCGCCTCGCTCATCTGCGCGCCGCTGTACCACATCGCCGCGGCGACGAACGTCATGACCAGCCTGTTCTCCGGACGCCGTCTGATACTGTTACCGCAATTCCATCCCGAGGAATGGCTCGCGGCCGTACAGCGCGAGGGCGTGACCCACGCCTTCCTCGTGCCGACCATGGTCAAGCAATTGTTGGAGCGCGACGACTTCGAGCGCTTCGATCTGTCGAGCCTCGAGCAACTCGCCTACGGCGGCGCGCCGATGCCGCTGCCGGTGATTCGTCGCGCCATCGAGCGCTTCCCGGCGAACGTCGGCTTCGTCAACGCCTTCGGCCAAACGGAGACGACCTCGACCCTGACGATTCTCGGGCCGGACGACCATCGTCTCGATGGACCCGACGCCGAGGCGCGACTGCGGCGCTTGCAGTCGATCGGCAAGCCGTTGCCGGATGTCGCGATACGGGTCGTCGGCGACGACGGCCATGACGTCGCTCGGGGTGAGATCGGCGAACTCTGGGTCCGCACCGAGCGGGTCATGAAGGGCTACCATCGCGAGGGCGGGGTCGAGTCGCCGCTGCGCGACGGCTGGCTGCCCACCCGCGATCTCGGTTGGATCGACGAGGCGGGCTACGTGTTCCTCGCCGGGCGCAAGGACGACACGATCATCCGCGGCGGCGAGAACATCGCTCCGGCCGAGATCGAAGCGGTGCTGCACTCGCACGGCGGCGTCGAAGAAGCCGCCGTCGTCGGCCTGGCCGACGAGGAGTGGGGGCAGGTCGTCGGTGCCGCGGTGGTGCCGCGACCGGGTGTGGTGCTGGATGTCGCGGAGTTGGTGCAATTCTGTCGGGCGCGACTCGCCAGTTACAAGGTGCCGCAGGTCGTGCGGGTCTGCGAGCAACTGCCGCACAGCGCGCTCGGCAAGGTCGTGCGTAGCGAATTGCGGCGGATGCTGACGTCGGCTTGAGGTGGGTCATGCATTCGTGGCGAGCCGGCGGACTGGACGTCGAGGTGCGGGGGCGAGAGGTGTGGCTGCGTCTCGATCGAGCGGCGCAGGGCAATCGCATCGATCTCGAGTTGGCCCAACGACTTTGCCTGGCGGTCGAAGAGATCATCGCCGAAGACGCGGCGGACCTCGTCGTGCTCAGCAGCACGGAGGCGCCGTTCTGCCTCGGGGTCGAGGGCGCCGGCGATTGGCAAGACGTCCACGATTGGGTCGAGGCGATCGCCTCGTTGCCGTGTCCGGTGTTGGCCGGCATCGCCGGTGCGGCGCATGCGGAGGGCTGTGAACTTGCGCTCGCGTGCGACGTGCGCATCGCCCGCGCCGACGCGACCTTCGCTTTGCCTCAGCTTGGCGAGGGTCGACTGCCGCGGCACGGAGCGACGCAGCGCTTACCGAGGTTGATCGGTCTGGCGCCGGCGTCGACGATGATTCTGCTCGGCGAAGAAGTATCGGCTGCACGGGCTGCCGAACTCGGTCTGGTGGCGAGCGTCATGTCCGACTGGGACGGCGCCTTGGAACGAACGGCTGCATCCCTGAGCCGCCAAGCGCCGTGGGCGGCGCGTCTGGCGAAGGAGGCAGTGTGGACGAGCGTCGACGTCACCCTGGCGCAGGGCTTGCGCTTCGAGCACGACTCGTACGTGTTGTTGCAGACGACGGCCGACCGCCGCGAAGGCATCGCGGCATTTCACCAGCGGCGGCCGCCACGCTTTCGCGGTGCATGACGGGAGGTGAGCATGACGACGGTTCAAGAGCACATCGAGCGCGTTCGACGCGATGGCTACACCATCATCGAAAACGTACTTTCCCCGGCCGAGGCCGATACCTTGCGGACCGATCTCGAACGGCTCGAGCGGGAGCTGGCGATTCGCCCGTCGCCGAACCTCTTCGAGGGGGCGAAGACGGTGCGCATCTACAACTTGCTCGTGCACGGCAAGCTCTACGAGGCGATTCCCGTCCATCCGTCGGTGCTGCCCGTCGTCGAAGGCGTGTTGGATCGGGGCTGTTTGGTGTCGTCGCTGTCGTCGATCGCGATCTGTCCCGGCGAACGCGACCAGCCGATCCACGCCGACGATCAGCTCATCCCGATTCCCAAACCTCATCCGCCGATCGTATGTAACTCGATGTGGGCGCTGACCGACTTCACCGATGCCAACGGCGCGACGCGCATCATCCCGGGTTCGCACCTGCGCGACCATAGCCCGACCTTCGGCGAGCACTACGACTCGATCCCGGCCGAGATGCCGAAGGGCAGCGTCATGGTCTACGACGGCGCCATGTGGCACGGCGGCGGCCCGAATCGCACCGAAGCGCGGCGTGTCGGTGTCGCGATGAACTACTGCGCCGGCTACATCCGCCAACAGGAGAACCAGCAGCTCGGCATCCCGCGGGCGATTGCGCGTGGCTTCACGTCGCGCTTGCGCGAGTTGGTCGGCTACGGCGTCTACAACGGCCTCATCGGCCACATCGACAAGCACAGCCCGGTGGAACTGCTCGACGCGGCCGAGGACGGCGGCGGCGTCATCTGGGACGCGGCCAAGCTGCCCGAGTGAGCTGTAATCGTTACGACGGCGCGAAGCGCGTCGCCGTAACGATGGCTCAGGAATTCGCCGGCAGTTCGGGAACCTTCGGCCCCCCGTATCAGTTCTGACGATACGAGGCGCTCGTCGCCTTGCGGCGGCGACGGAACGGGCCTGGCACGTCTCCTGCGCCACACTCCGTTCGGAGGTCGGTCATGCATCCGCTTTCCCAGATCATCGCGGTCGCCATCCTGACGACGCTGCCCGTTCACGCCCGGGCCGGTGTCTTCGACTGCACCGGCGACTGCAACGCTAACCGCGCCGTCACGGTCGACGAACTGATCACCGCGGTCAGCATCGCCTTGGGCGAGCGGCCGCTGGGCGATTGCGCGGCGGCGGACGCCTCCGCGGATGGCAGCGTCACGGTCGACGAGATTCTGGTCGCGGTGAACGCGGCGCTCGTCGGCTGTCCCGCGCCGGGCGAATTGGCCGAGGGGATTCAATTCATTCCCGAAAGTTCCGACATCGCCGGCGACCGCAGCTTGTTGTTGCGCGTCGGCAACGAACTCATCTTCAACGACGGCAGCGAAACGCCGATCCAAGCGCTCGATTTGACGACGCGCCACATCCGTCCGCTGGTGCGCCACATGAGCATCCCGATCGGTATCGCGGTGCGGGGCGACTTCGCCTACTGGACCGAGTCGCGCAACGGGATCGCGCCGTCGGGGTGTGTGGGAACCGGCGTGTTGCGCTACCTGCAGCGAACCTCGTTGAGCCAGCGGACGACGACCCAGCTGGCGCGTGTCGACGCCTGCTCCGACACGACGGGAGACGTCGTGCTATCGGCGACGCATGCGTATTGGGTCGCCTCGACCGTGTCGCCGCCCCACTTCATGCTGATGCGCACGCCGCTCGGCGGTGGAACGAGCGAGGTGGTGTACGCCTCATCCGACACGTTCATGAAGCTCGCCGGCGACGCGACGCACGTCTATTGGATGCACCGGCCGAACGGGCCGGAGGCGAACACGCAAGTCCTGCGCATGGCCTTTGCCGGTGGATCGCCGGAGATCGTGGTCGATGGACTGCCGATGTTGATCGAGCCGCAGGGCGCCTTCGGCTTGGGCGAGGGCGTGGTGGTCGTCGCGCGGCCGCTACCCGAGGGGGGCTGGGACTTGCTGAGCGTCCCCGCCACGGGCGGCGATGAGAGCGTGTTGGCTCGATTGGATGTGCCTCCGACTGCCGTCACGGTGCACCTGGGGAAAGCGCTGTGGACCGATGCGACGGCCTTGCATGCCGTCGCCCTGGGTGGTGGTCCGGTCGAAACGCTGGTGCGGGACCTCGCGGGGCCGCTGCGTTTGGAGCCGCTCGCCGACGGCGTCGTCTGGAGCGAAACCATCTGTTGTGCCCATGCACAGAAGGGCAACGTGCGCGCGTGGCGCGGTGATGGCACCGTCGTCGATGTCGCCGTCGGGGTCGACGCCCCAGGGCCGTTGGCGGTCGACGGCACGCGTGTCTATTGGGGCGAAGGCGGCCCGATCGGCTCGGTCGAAGGCTTCGGGCGGATCGTCGAACGGGACATCGGCGGTGGTGACGAGCGAGTGCTCGCCAGCGGCTCGTCGGTGACGTTGCCGGTGATGGCGAGTGATGGTGTGTATGTCTATTACGTCGATCGCTTCCGCATCGAACGCGTCGATCTGCACGGGGGGCTGCCCGAGACTTGGGTGCAGCAAGAGTTTTACGTCGACGCCGTCGCTACCGATGCGACGCGGCTGTTCTGGTTGGTGGCGCCGTTCGGCGATTTACGCTCGATGCCGTTGGCCGGCGGGCCGGTGACGACGTTGGCCGCCGGTTCGGGCATGGCCCAGCGGTTGCGGGTGGCGAACGGCTTCGCCTACTGGGGGGAGGGGTCGGCGACGATCCGGCGCGTGCCGATCGACGGTGGCAGCGTCGAGACGGTGGTGACGGACGTCGGCTTTCTCTCCGATCTCGCCGTCGACGGCGACACCGTCTACTTCACCGAGCAAGACCGCGGCGCCGTGCGGCGGGTGCGGGTCGGCGCGGCTCCCGAGGTCTTCGGATCATTCATGACGTATTCGTGGTCGGTGTTGGCGCTGAATGGCGGCGCTGCGTATTGGCTCGACCAGGAAAAGCTCTACCGGCGCGGCAAGTCGGCCGACGTGCCACGTGTCATCGTCGACGGGATCCGCACACCGTCCTTTCCGTTGCCAGGGATCATCGCCGATGAAGAGGCGGTGTACTGGACGGAGGTCGGCGAAGGGCGCATCCGCGCCCATGTTCCGTGAATCAGGCCGCCGAGTTCGCTTGCCACTCGTCGGGGGTGAGGGTGCGCATGGAGAGAGCGTGAATCTCCTGGGCCATGGCCGTGCCGAGGGCGGCGTAGACGGCCCGCTGGCGCGCCAAGCGGTTCATGCCGCGAAAGGCCTCGGCGACGATGAGCACGTCGAAATGTCCGCCGCCGCCGGCGGCGCCGGGATGGCGCGCGTGTTTGGCGCTGTCGTCGCGGATCTCGAAGTGGATCGGGGTGAAGGCTCGGCGCAGCGTCGTTTCGATGAAGTTGACACGGTCCATGTGGTGCATCTAGCCAAGGGAAGGGCCCGGGCCAAGGGCCGGCCAACGAAGAAGGGGATAGTCCCCTTGCTGAGCACGGGGGTGTTGGATGCGTCCTGAGGATCTGGTGTTCGCGGCGTCGGGGTTGGGTGCGAGCGGTATCGAGATCACCTGGCTCGGTACGGCGGGCTTCGCCATCGCCTACGAGGGGCATGTGCTGCTCGTCGATCCCTATCTGACGCGGGCCTCGCTCGGGCAATGTGTGTGGGCGCCGTTGCGCGCCGACGCCGCGTTGGCGCGGCGGCTAACGCCGCGGGCGGATGCGATTCTGTTGTCGCACACGCATTTCGATCACGCCCTCGACACGCCGGAAATCGCCCGCCAGACCGGGGCGCGCGTCTTCGGCTCGCATTCGGCGATCCATCTCTGCCGGGCGCACGGGTTGCCAGAATCGCAGCTGCATTGTGTCGAGGTGGTGCCCGGCGGGCCGCCGAGCGAGGCCGAGGTCGGGCCGTTCCGCTTGCGCTTTTGGCCGAGCGCCCACTCGGCCTTCCTGCTCGGCCGCGTGCCGTTTCCCGGCGACATCGCCGACTGCACCGACGTGCCTCTGCGCACCGAGGCCTACCGCTGCGGCGCGGTCTTCGGCGCCGAAATCGAGGTCGGCGGTAAGCGACTATTCCACGTCGGCAGCGCCGAACTGGTCGAGCGTCACTGGCGGGTGAAGAACGTCGACTTGGCGATGGCGTGTGTAGCCGGCTGGACGACGACGGAGCGTTATCCGGAGCGACTGGTCGCGGCGCTATCGCCCGGCGCGGTCTTGTTGCACCACTGGGACAACTTCTTGCGCGGCATCGACCTCGGCGCCAAAGCGCTGCCGGCGATGCGCCTACCGACCCTGGTCGAGCGCCTCTGCACGGCAGCCCCGGGTCTGCAGGTCGGCACCTTGCCGCTGTTGGGCCGCCTCGCACTCTGACTTGGATATTCCTGGGCAACCCGGAGTGTCGAGTTGCACTCGACACCGCCCGGCGCCCGACGCCGGGCGCGCCCCGCGTCCATCCTCCCCGCGATTCGTGGGAAAGCGCCGAGTCGCCCGGCACGAGAATCCTTGCGACACGTCTCCCTCAACCCGCGGCAGTCCCGCCGAGTACAACTCGGCGCTCCAGGGCGCTGCGCGCCCGTTTTCATCAACCCTCGGGCGATGGACGGTCCTGGTCACACCGTGGTGAGAAATCCAGCCGGTCCGCGCGGAATTTTCCTTCGAGCAGTCTCTGCGCCTCGGCGCCTCTGCGTTGAAAACTACAGCAACGCCGGCGCCAACTCGCGCCATTGGGCGAGCGGCAGAGCACGTGGGTCGGCACCGAGGACCTGGATGCAGACGTGGTCGGCGCCGGCGTCGTGGTGATCGCGCACGCGGCGCACGATCGCGTCGATATCGCCCCACGCGACGACGGCGTCGACCAGTCGGTCGCTGCCGCCGTTGGCGCAATCCTCGTCGGTGAAGCCCAGGCGCTTCAGGTTGTTCACGTAGTTCGGCAACGTCAGGTACATCCCCATGTGTTTACGCCCGATGTCGCGTGCGGTGGACGGATCGGTCTCGAGCACGACGGCTTGTTCGGGGGCGAGCAGCGGGCCTTGCCCGAGGATCTCGCGGGCGAAGCGCGTGTGCTCGGGGGGAACGAAGTAGGGGTGGCTGCCGTGGGCGCGTTCGGCGGCGAGGGCCAGCATCTTCGGGGCGAGCGCGGCGAGGACGCGCTGCATCGGTCGTTGCGGCGGCACGGCGGCATAGGGCGCCGCATCCATGGCGTCCAGGTAGGCGCGCATCGCCGCCAGGGGCTTGTCGTAGGCGTGGCCGCGCATGCCGACGAGAGGCGCGTGGCTCACCCCGATGCCGAGCAAGAAACGGTCGGGGTAGGCCTCGCCGAGGGTCTTCTGGGCGCCGGCCATGGCCCAGGCGTCGCGGCCCCAGATGTTGGCGATGCCGGTGGCGATCGGAATGCGCCGGGTGCCGGCGAGCAGGATGGCGGCGTTGGTGAAGGCCTCACGCCCCATCGCTTCAGGAATCCACAACGCCCCGTAGCCGAGGGCTTCGATCTCCGCCGCGGCCTCTTGCGCCTGCGCCGCCGGCAGCAGATCGAGATTGAACGTCCAAATACCCACCCGTCCGATTTCCATGATCACCTCCTGCCTCAGCCTTAGCCTCAGCCTGAGCCTTAGCCTAGCCTCAGCCGGAATGGGAGGCGGGGGGCAGGCTGAGGCTTAGGCTTAGGCTGAGGCTAAGGGGGAGCTTTTGACCCTCGCTTCGCGGCCGTGCTAGCCGACCCCGAGCCTGCGAGTGGAAAGGAACGAGCCCATGCGCCTGCAAGACAAGATCGCGATCATCACCGGCGGCGGCCAGGGCATCGGCCGCGCCTATGCCCTGCGCTTCGCCCGTGAGGGAGCCAAGGTCGTCGTCGCCGACATCCAAGCCGACAAGGCCGAGGCCGTCGTCGAGGAGATCCGCAGCCTCGGCGGCGAGTCGATGAGCCAAGCCGTCGACGTCGCCAGCGAGGAGAGTTGCCAGCGCTTGGCAGCCGCCGTCGCCGAGCGTTTCGGCTGCATCGACATCCTCGTCAACAACGCCGCCATCTACCACGGACTCGACCGCACCAATCAGTCGATCGAGTACCTCAACCGCATTCTCGCGGTGAACCTCACCGGCGCGCTCGTCGCGACGCGCGCCGTCGCGCCGTACATGAAGCGCCAGCACAAGGGTAAGATCATCCTCCAGTCGTCGACCGCCGCCTACATGGGCAACGTCGCTCAGGTCGATACCAGCAATCCCGACATCCCCTTGGGCTCGTTCCACTACAGCGTCGCCAAGATGGGCCTCAACGGCTACACCAAGTACTTCGCCGGCGCCCTCGGCCCCTGGGGCATCAACGTCAACGCGATCGCACCGGGTTTGACTCTCACCGACGCGACCCGCGCCGTGGTGCCCGACGCCTACATCGGCATGTTGGTCAACGCGACGTCGCTCAAGCGGGCCCTGCAGCCGGAAGACCTCACCGGCACCGCCGTGTACTTGGCGTCGGAAGACAGCGACATGATGACTGGTCAGGTGCTCGTCGTCGACGGCGGCATGATCATGCTCGGCTGAAGCGAGTCGGGCGCGGCATGATCGAACTGACCGAAGCGCTCATCCCGAGCGTCCTCGTCGTCCTCGCCTATCTCGGCGCGGGGCTCTATTTCCGCACCCAGCGCCGCTTCATCCCAGCCATGGTCGGGTCGATGCTGGGGATGACGAGCGGCATGCTCGGCGGTCTGCTCATCGGTTGTCTGCTAGGGGCCGCTACCGACATGTTCGTCAGCAACCTGGCGGGTATCGCCGCGGGCCTCGTGCTCGGTGTCGGCCTCGGCTGCTTCGGCGGGCTGATGGGCGCGCTCGAAGGTGCCATGGGCGGCATCATGGGCGGCATGATGGGCGCCATGCTCGGCGTCATGGTCGGACCAGCGTCCAAGGTGTGGATCACCAGCGGGGTGCTGGCCCTTCTCAATGTCCTGGGTTTACTGGCCCTGCAACGATTGGTGGCGCGCCAGAAGATCGGCCCGACCGCCGTCGACCCGGTGTGCGACATGCTCGTCGAAATCGATCGCGCCCGCTGGACCAGTCGCATCGGCGAAGAGGTCATCTATTTCTGCGCCCCGATCTGCAAACGCGAGTTCGACGACAATCCCGAACCCTATCTAGGACGCATGCGCCGCGAAGAAATCGAACGCGGCATGTAAGGAAAGCGGCAAGGCTCCGATGATCCAAGACTGGCGATCCCACACGCAACACATCAACGATCTGACCTACGAAGCCTGGAACGCGCACGACCCGGATCGGGTCGCGTCCATCTTCTCCGAGGACACGTTGGTCCACGAAGCGGGCAACCCCGAGCCGGCTCGCGGCCGCGCCGCCGTGCGCGAACGCGCCGTGGCCTTGATGACCGCTTTCCCCGACTTCCACCTCGAACGCATCGAATTGCTCATCGACGGCAACCGGCATGCCGATCGTTGGATCATGACCGGCACCCACCTCGGCCCGCTCTTCGGCATGGAGCCCACCGGACGCAAGGTACGCGTCGAAGGCGCAACCTTCACCCATCTCGACGACGACGGCCTGGTCTGCGGCGATTTCCACTTCTCCGACATGGCCGGCCTCTTCGCCCAGCTGACGAGCTGATACGAAATAGTTCGGGCAACACGAACACTGCACTACGGCGTGGTGCATGACCTGCCGTCACCTGCCGCCGGATGAAGCGGGGCGCGCAGCCCCCCGGAGCGCCGAGTTGTACGCGGCAGGCCCGTCGCGGATTCACGCAGATGTATCGCAAGGATCGCGCAACCCGGAGCGCCGAGTTGTACTCGGCGTGCCCGTAACGGG
>CAZGEJ010000034.1:0-63044 GCA_964524885.1 uncultured Binatia bacterium (SeqCode) | reverse complement strand
CCCGTCGTCCTGCTGCCTCACCAATTCCGTGACGAAACCGCGACCGCCTGACCTCATCGCATCGTTCGAGCCTCTGCCTGCCATCGCCCGCCGACGATAGTCGGCCTCACCCGGCCACCGCCAGACGGGCTAGGGCGAGCACTTACTCTCAAAGGGACATTGCGGCCACCTTCAGGGCCGCCTTGTTCCATTTGCCAAGTCTTGTCGAGAGCGTTCGATTCAGATCGTCGCAGCAGTCGACCAGACGACAGCGGTCGAGGAATAGTCCTGCTTCGACGGCATATCCCTTCGCGCGAGCACGATCTGCCGCCTCCGAAACACAGAACGCACGAAGCGGCGCTAGCAGGATGGTTCCGTCGATCCACTTAGCAATGAAAGCGTCGGGCCGCAGCTGTCCGAGCTGCGTGGCCCAGGTAGTGCCCGTCTTACATTGCGCGAAAACAACAACCTGGCACGGTTCATGATCGGCAAAGGGCACCCATGCCACGACGTCAAGTTTGTCATCGATGGCGTGTACCGGGGCCGGGTCAAGTGCCTTGAATCCGTTGGCCTCCCCTAGGTCCTGGCAAAGCTTGTTGATCCGGCCCGGAAAATCGGCGTGACCGCAGGCAGTGCCGAACACGACGGCTTGCGCCCGACTTGCACCTAGATACTGCCTGAGCGCAGTTGCCGAGACCTCCTCTAGTAGAAGAGCGCCATCGATGCCGGCTTGCGTGCGTTCAGCCGTCATGTTGAGGCGCGTACTGAGCAGCAGGTATCCGTAGAGCTGATCGTGACACGTATTTCCGCTCGATTGATATTGGAGCACATTTCCGTGGGGGTCGAGTCGATACGGGTAGCGGTCCCTGCAGGCTGCTTGCCGGCGCTCGATCTCAAACATCACGTCGCCGAGCACGTCGTCGGCATAGTCGTCGCTGTCGGTACAGCCTTCATTGGGTGCGGACTCGCCCTCCCTTCCGAGAAGCGCAACCAACTCGCGCTTTGACACGCGTTTGCGTGCCCAAGCAACGAGCTCCGCGAAGTCGGCCAATCCGTGCACTCCGTCCCTTGCAGTCGGCCTATCGGGCAGCTTGAACACTTTGCTACTCCGTTACGCGCTTCTTCTTCGCTTTGCCGGCGAGAGCCGCCCGCTTGCGCTCGAGTTCTGCGTAGACGTCGTCGGCGATCTCGGCGATAGTGCCAGCAATTCGCAGCAATGCCTCGGAGTTGTCGTAGCCTGTAGTCAGGTGTGCCCGTGCCGTGGTTAACGCGCGCTTGGCCTCAAGTAGCGCGGTTTCGAACACTTCCGACGGCGGTCGGCTAATCTCGAACGCCTTTTCCAGAGGGGTGCCAGCGCGCAATGCCTCTACTGCTTCCCGGTTGGTGACAATCGCGTTCAACAGCCGCAGGTCCGGATTTTGGGATCGAACGACCGGCTCCCTGTCGGACCGTTTGCTTCCGTAGAGCCAGACACATAGCTCTCCAAGTGCGCGCGTGTTCTTGGCTGGCACCGGGCGCACCGACTCGTCCTCTTTGGCTGCCACGCCAAGAAATGAAGAAATCCCATCGTAGTCTAAGCCCGTGTAGAGATGGGAGAAAGAAAAGTGACGACTGAAGCGGTCTTCGCGGTCGAATACGTTCGCCTTCTCAGCCTGTTCAAGCACCATCAGGCCACGGAATAGCCGCTGCACCGTGCGATGTCTGTCGCCGATCTGGTGAGCAATTTCAACGAGGGACACCCCATAGTTTCGGTGCACCTCGGCGATGTACATGGCCTTCGCGTAGCTGCCCCACTTTGCCGGCCCATTGACATGCTTGAATCCGAGATAGCGCCAAGACTCCTCCCGGCTATGGCGAATGGCTGGCAGATAGTCCAGCCGCTTTCGAGCTGTGGCCGATATTTTCGGAACCTGCCAGCCCCGTCGAGACGCAACCTCCGGGTTGCGTAGCACCTTGACGGCTGCAAGGCGCCGATTACCCTCGATCACGATATCTCTTCCGCCCTCGGTAGCAACGATGAGCGCCTCGTGATCGAAGAATCCGGATGCGGAGATCGACTGGACGAGTTCCATGACATCCATGGCCTCCCAGAGAATCTCCATCACCTTGTCTTCCTCCAATCCATCTTCGATTCCGTATTCCGCGAGGCGCGGGTTACGCACGTCGAAGTGCAGGCTGTCGGTGGGCAACCGTTCGATGTTGGTGGTTCCGTCCATCATGAATTCAGTCCTGGCGATGGGCCGCAAAGGTGGGCGCCGCGCACCGAGCGGCCTGAGACCGGCAGATAGACACGGTGGGGCGCGATCAGAAGTTCCTGCGCGTCTCGCTTCTCGTTTAATGTGTAGCGGATAGGCAGATGTGTAAGCTGGTGATCGGCGTACAGTGCCCTGATCAATGGGGCGTCATCATACGATACTACCCAAGGTAGCCTATTCTGGCGGCCAAGGTAGAATGCTAGCCGAGCATGGTCTTCCGGACCGTATGCATTTAGGTACAGGCTGCGGCCCTTGATGACGTAGGGCGGGTCGGCGTAAACAAAGGCCCGTGCGCGCCCTGAGCCTGAAGGTAAATAGCGCTTTAGGAAGTCGACCGCATCGCAATCGCTGACAGTTATGCGATCCCTCAGCTGGCCCAGCAACCGCACCCTAGAGGCCAGTTCGTCGCGGTTGAAGCGAACGTTTAGCCGCCACTGGCCAGCTTGGGCCAAGCCACCAATGGGACCCGCGCCCTTCAGTACGCCCGATCTGTTGCAACGATTCATATAAAAGGCAGCGAAACCTAGCCGGAATAGGTCTTGCGGGTCGGCCGCAGCGCAGATCGAATGCTGACGATGCCATTCCTCGATCGTCAGTGGGACGGTCTCGATAAACTCCACGAAGCGGTTGGTGTCTACAAGCACGGCCCTCCACATGGCAGCTATCCGCGGATCTGCATCGTTAATGTAGATGCGAGGAACTACGTTCCGCGTCAGCAAATTGAGGGCCGCCCCCGCGCCGCCAGCATACGGCTCAAAGTATGCACATCCGGTCAGTCCATTTAGTTCCAGTAGGTCCGCCAGGTACGGCGCAAGCCCTCCCTTCCCGCCGGGATACCGAAGCGGGCTAGGAAACCTCACGAGTCCGCCCTTGCGCCATGTAGCCGGCGCTTCGTCTCGGGCCTCTGTCCTTCGCGTACTCGGCATGAGCGTTCCTTATTGGCCGAAAATATGGCTGCGAGCCTGCCCCGATTTGGTAGACAACGACCTTATGTTGACGAAACTCCAACGAAGTAAAGTACCGTGCCCCCAAATCCTGGACCCTTTTCAAATGGGGAAATCGGTTCCCGGTGACGTTCCGCCCAAATCCTGGACCGTTCTCAACTAGGAAAATCGCTTCCCGGTAGTCAATCACCCACCGCCGATCCCGTGATGAGCCTTGACCGCCGGCTTGGTGGACACCGGCGTCATGGGTAACCAGAATTCTCTGGCTTTCGTTGGCCCAAGATTTGGAGAGGACGTCACCCCCACCCGCGAAACGCAGGCAAATTTCCGATTGACAGCCTGCGTCGAGCTATCCTAACTGTGCCTATACAGGAAAAATCGGCATGAGCGCGCGGAGATGAACGAGCAGTCGGAATCGGAATGTTCTCGGGGAGGTTATCGGGATGCGCGAAGTTCTCGGCAACATCATAGAGAAAGTCCTCGCACATTTGACGTTCATTCGTTTCAAGCTAAGACAAAGACAGGCGCGTAGAAGATCGAAACGCGATGACTCCTTCACCTATCCCATTTGGTGACCTACCGCGGCATTCAAAGCGGGCCTCGCAACAATACAACTGGATTGGGACTGATTCGCTTGAAGCGTATCGACGAAACGGAGGACATCCAAGGTATTCCGATAGCGATATTGCGTATGAACTCAATAGCTACGGCTATCGATGCCCGGAGTTTCATCACGATGCAGCTATTCGCGTCGTCTCAATTGGCTGTAGCTTGGTCTTCGGTGTCGGGCTTCCTCGGCACGAACTTTTCCATGAACTGTTCTGCGAACGACTACGATCGTCGTCTGGTCTCAGCGTAGTAAATTGGAATCTAGGCACACCAGGAGCGAGCAATGATTTCTTGACTCTTGTCCTTTATCAGGCCGCCGTGCGACTCAAACCCGACATCGTTTTGATTAATTTCACTAACAGTGGCCGACGAGACTACATCTCAGTCGATGGGGAGCGAATGACCTTCAATCCGTCCTTCAAGCCGACTGACAGGCGGCACAAACAAATACAAGAGCACTTTGCCTCTCTGGGCAATCCGTTCGATGATCAACTCAATCTGCTACGAAACTATGCATTTGTCTCTGCCACCTTGCGCACTTCCGCCTGGTTTTTTTCCTTCGCTCGTTCGAGTGATGCAACCATGCTTGACGGACATCTCCATTCACAGCGTTATGCCGGCTGCATGACACTTCTCGATCACGCGCGGGACAATGCACATCCCGGCGCGTCCAGCCATATGCAGCTCGCCAATGCATTTTGGGAAGCCTTTAATGGGTCGTCGTGGGATCGTGTGGGCGAATTCCGGGGCTAATAGGCGAGGAGATCAGCAGTGATTATCGCCATATTGGAGTGTCCCCCGGAACGGGGCAGGTTCACGGCTAATCACGACTCCGAAGCGCGTAATCACAATCCCTGAAACGGCTGATCACGCTCGGCCGAAATGAGTGATCACGCTGCCCCGGAATCCGCAGCCGAACGACCGCGCCCTCGAGCTTGAGCCGGTCGACTTGCGGGCCACCTTGGCGCAGTCGGACATGCAGCGGAAGCTCGACGCGAACCTCTATCGCGGCGTCATGCTGATACCGCATTCGCGCAATGCCGCATTGGTTCGCTCGCCGCCTACCGCGTGCCCCCTCTCCTACGCATCGCATCTTCGCTTACCCCCCGAGATTCCTAGACGCCGTTCCTCGACTGGCTACCATATTTCGTCGGCGCGGGCGTGGCCGCCGCGTCGGAAATCCAGTAAAATCCTCCCACCATGAACTCGCCGCATGACCCTAAACAACCCTTCCAGGACGCGGCCCCCTCAACGCCCAGGGCCGCGAATCTTCTGAAGAACCGCAGAGAGTTCGAGACCGGTCAGGTAAAGCTTGAGAGTCTTCCTACCGTCCTGTTTGTCGAGCTGACGCAAAACTGCAACCTCGAGTGTCGCATGTGCCGCGCGTCGGATGGATACCAGCGTAGCCTGAACATGACGGACGAGTTGTTCGACCTCTTGCGAACGACGCTTTTCTCCACGGCGTCAATCGTCGACCTTCGCGGATGGGGCGAGAGCACAATCCTGAAGTCGCTCGGTCGTCGCGTGGAGGAGACTGTAGCCGCCGGCCCTATGCTGCGCCTAGTCACCAACGCGCTCGCCATCTCCCCTAGCCTCTGGGACCTGTTGATGTCGGTTGGGGCCTCGGTCGTCGTCTCAGTTGACGCCGCATCTCCAGGCACCATGGAGCGCTTGGGCCGCGGGAGCTTTGAGCGCCTCATAACGTCACTGAACGCCGGACGAGTGGCTCGTGAACGTTATTCCAATCGAGGTTCGATCAGCTTCAACACGGTCGTGACCGGACTGTCGCTCGATGAATTGCCGGACATCGTCGAGTTAGCCGTCCGGTTCGATGTGGCAAAAGTAACGATGTTTCCTGTGGTGGCAAAGCGCACCAGTCCGCTCCACCTCGACGCTCGAAAGGCAGAGATCCGAGGCGTTGTCGAGGACGCTGAAGCCAAAGCGCGCACTCATGGCATTGAACTCCGCCACGGTGCCAGCCTCCATGAGGAGGTGGTGGTCGAGTACGGCCTGCCCGACCGGTGTAGTCATCCCTGGGAGTATTGCTACATCGACTACGCGGGGAACGTCGGATACTGCGATCACCTCATCGGAAACACCTCGCTGACGTTAGGAAGTCTGAAAACAAGCTCCTTCGAGGAAATTTGGAACGGCTCGGAGTTCAGGAAGCTGCGCGAGCTTCACACGCGTGTTCGGCATTGCGGGATTGGCGCGGTCGAGAGCAGCTTTCCACACTGCGCCTGGTGCTACGAACGACGATACGTCGATTTCGAAGAGCAAACCAATAGACTGGCCTCCTCTCGAATTGTGTCAACGACCCGGCACCCATGCCCAAGCCTAGGTTTGCCGCCAGGTCCGTTCATTCGCCGTGACTTCATGAGCGGCCGAGACTTGCCGATCGCCCAGTCGGCAGGACTCGGATCGCCTGCCACGGACTCTCCTCCCGCTCGCAGCACCCCCAACAGAGCCTGAGAGAGGAGTCTTCTTCCGATGGTAGTTGTCATCGCGGCGGCGCCCGCCATCCCGCTCCGCGAAATCGCGCACGCTCTCCGCAGGAGATACGTCAAGGGCGCTTTCGTCGCCACATCTGCAGTGCAGCAAATGCTCTCACCATCAGAAGGCGCAGAGGCTACCCCGGCGCTCTCGGCAACAATTGCGCTGAGGCTCTCCGATGCGGAAGGACTCCACCCAGTGTTTCTGGCCGGGCCCTACGCGCCCGACGACTGGCGCGAACTTGTTGGTGTGACCCGGTCAGTAGTGCTGTTTGCGAACCCCGGATCGTACTCGCGCCTATTCGAGCGCGCTAACGGTCGCGAAAAATTCCGCCGACTCTCGATCCGGTTTTCCCCGGGAACGACGCTAGGGAGTGCCGCCGAGGGTACACTGGATGGCGGACTGAAACTGAATGGACGGCTCGCCCTCGCCGATGCTGATGCGAGGATCGATGTTTCAGACCTTTCCGGTTACGGCGTTGTTCAGACCGTTTCGGCGATTCTAGATGCCCTCCTTCCTAACGAATCAGGTGGGCGCCCGTGAAGAAGGGAAGTTCCGGTGGAGTCTCGTTTCCTCAAGTGGACGAGACGATGAAGGATGTATCTCGCCGCGGGCGCAGATCGATCAAGAGGCTTAGCGAAGCCATCGACCTCGAAAGGGCACCAGCCTGGTGCCCGGCCCCACCTCAGATCCAGGACGTGTCCATAATTGTTCCAGTCCGCAACAACGAGGTCGGTGTCAACCGGTTCCTGCGGGAGTTTTTTAAGACTCACTCAGTGGGTTCGTACCCGAGAGAGATCATCGTCGTTGACAATAATTCGGACGCTCCGATCCAGATTGATGGAGCGTTTCTCCTTCGAGGGCTCGACATTCGATTGCTGCGATGCCAGCGACGCGGACCGGCTGCTGCTCGCAATCGCGGCGCAGCGTCGGCGTTGGGTGAGTGGTTGCTGTTCTGCGACAGTGACTGTATTCCAACATCTACCCTACTCTCGGGCTACCTCATGGGTGGTCAGGCGGCTATTGCGTTCGCGGGTCTGGTTAGGCCAGCGACCGACGATCTCCTGTCCCGCTACTACCACACCGAGCAAACGCTTCTGCCCTACCAGAAGCCGGACTCAACGGGACGCTACGCCCCTCTCTACGTGGTGACCGCGAATTCGCTCGTATGGCGCCCCGCGTTCCATGACATTGGTGGTTTCGACGAGATCTTCACCCTCGCGGCGGGGGAGGACGTTGATCTCGGTGTCCGGTTGTGGGCCCGGGGAAGGATTGTTTTCGAGCCTAACAGCGTGGTGTTGCACGACTTCGGCGACGGTCTTGTTGGGTTCTGCAGAAGATTCTATCGGTACGGACGTGGAAACCGTAAGTTCGAACGAAAGCACAACGTAACGATGCGTCCTCACTTCAAGCGCCCCCGCGGCGCGGGTTCCGCGCCTTTTGTTTTAGCCTGCATTCAGTTCCTGGCCATGTGGACAGGGTACCAACTGGAGTCTTGGGCGACCCCGGATGCTCCGGCAAGGCGAGGCGACGCATAGATGGGGCCGGAGGTCATTCTCGTACGGGGCGCTCCAGGCATCGGAAAGACGACGGCAGGTGGATTCCTGCGTGCGACGGGCCGGGCTCGAGCGGTCATCGACATCGATTCTGTTCGAGGAATGATCCATGGCGAGCGCTTCTTGTTTGGCCAAGACGACGAGTACCTCATGGCTGTGCGGGCCTCGGCGTACCTCTCACTGGATCTTGTTCGGCGCTGCCGCGCCCCTGTCTGCGTTATGGACGTGTTCTCGGCACCCGTTCTCTTGGCGTTTCTAGAGGTCGTGGCACCGGTCTGCGAGGTCCTCGTAGTGTCGCTGGTTGCGGATGACGACGAACTTTGTGCTCGGATGTCCGGGCGGGGCGCCGGTTACGTCGACCTCCCTGTCGCTCGGCTCGTGAACAGACACACCATCGAGACCGCCGCACTGGCGGACCTAGTGATCGACACCAACGGTATGGCCCCCGAAAGCGTGGCCGCAGCGATCGGCGCGCTCCTGCCACCAGGCACTCGAACTGGACGTGGGTATCCGTTCGCGGAAGAGCGTCTAGAATTCTCGGGGCGGGGGGTAAACGAAGGCCCCATCGGGGACGGTAGCGACAATTCGGACAAGTCGTAAGCGCGTGACGAACCCCCACGGCGCCGAAGGCACGATGATTGTAGGGTGGCGAACGCTTGCGGAGAGGTGTGGCGCGTTCGGACAGCGGCGTGTTCACCGCCGGCAGGCTGCAGGGGGTGAAGCTCTTTCCAGCGGCGCGGGGTGAGTTCGTCGATGCGGCTCATCGGGTGGGTCGAGACGCGCTCGATCAGATCATGCAGGTAGGCGAACGGGTCGAGTTACTGGGCCTTGGCGCTGTGGACCAGGGTCAGCAGGATGGACGTACGGTGTGCCGCGGCCTCGCCGCCGATGAACAGCCAGTTCTTGCGCCCCAGCACCAGCGGCTTGATGGAGCGCTCGGCACCGTTGTTGTCGATCTCCAACGCACCGTGCTCGACGTAACGGTTGAGGGCCCGCCAGTTGCGCAGCGTGTAGCCGACGGCCTGCCCGAACAGGCTCTTCGGCGGCTGCGTGTCCCGCTGCTCCACGAGCTACGCCTGCAGCTTGCGCAAGATCGGTTGCGCCCGCTGTTGACGTAACTCGGCGCACGCCGCTTCGCTCAGCTTGGCCTGCTTGGCATGACGCTCTATGCCATACAGATCGCCGATCCACGCTGACACCTGCGTTGCCGGTAATGCAGCACTCGACACCGCCTCTTTGAAGTACCGCCGCGCGTGCGCCCAGCAGCCCACCTCGATGATCTCCGGAGACTGCTCGAAGTCGTTCTTGCACCAGTCCTTGAGGTTGACGAGGGAGTAGTTGAGCTGGGTGCCATCGTCGCGGGTGAAGGAGTTGATCGTCCGCAGGGTCTTGGAAGCGGTGAAGACATCCGGCGTGACGATCTCATCCAGCAGCCGGGTGAACTCGGCATCGGTGAGCCGGACGCGGTTCAGGGCCTCGAACTTCTCCCGGAAGTTCCTTTCCAGCGAGGCGCGGTTGGTGATGTCCCGGCGGTACTCGTATTTGAGCCCCTGGAGCTTGTCGATCAGGCCGGACTCGATGCCGTCCTCGCGCAGGAACAGGGGCGGGGCGTCCGGCGAACTGTCATAGTCGATTGGAACAGGTGGCATGGTGCGAAGTAGGCCCTTGGTTGCGACACGTCTCCGGCGCTGGATCTAGGTGGCGATGCCAGGTGGGAGATCAGCGAGCGCGAAGCAAATCAGCACTCCGCCGCGGCGCCGCATCGACTGCAAAGCCGAGGCTCTCTTCAGACGCCGCGTTCTTCGCGCGCGAACGCAATCGCCGCATACAGCAGCGAAATCAAGACCGGCAACAATCCATAGAGAAGTCTCTTCATCGGTGCTCCTTCGGTACGCTCCGCGCCAAATTCTGTCAATCACGGAGGCGCGCTTTCGAGGAGCGAAATGGGCGGCGCAAGGTCGGCGGCGGCGAGGGGGATTCGCCGTGTCGCTGAGCAGCGGGACGAGCGGAGTCGACACGGCTGGCGGTCGCGCCCGACGGTGTCGTGGAGAGAGGGTGTTCCCTTCGAGCGTCGGTCGCACGGCCGGCGCACGCATACATCGCGGCCCGAGCAACGACCCGACTATGAGCCACCTCGAACCATACGGACGTAGACGTCATAGGTCTTTCCCACGCCGCCCACGGCACCCTCAAAGAAGCTGACGAGCCAAGCGTTTGCGGGAGCGTGAGCATAACTCGATGCCGACCAGTACCCTACGGTCTGGGTACATGAGCACGCGGGGTTGCTCACATTGCTGCATCCGCCACCACACTGCGCACCGGTGAATGCGGCATAAGCGATCGGAGCCGTAGTGTCTGCCAAATCAACAATGGATTCCAGTTCCCGCCGCGTCGGCACCCGCCAATCGTCATGCCCTCCGTAGTCGGCCGCATTTAGCGCTACCAACTCCTGCCAAATCGTTCCATTCGGCGTCACCGTGCATGTACCCTCGCCGCCGACGCAACGAGCACAGCCAGACGGATCGCCTTCGACGCCGGCCAAACAAGCGGCTTGCGAAGTCGCGTCAGGTTGGCAACGTTTGCTCGTCGACACCGAACACGTGCCAGCCCACGGATAGGCGTTATCGGCATCCTGGTGATTCGAGAGATCGACAATCGTATCGGCCCGGACTTTCGCCTCCCAGATTAGCCCAGTGCCATTGTCGGTGATCGTCCCGTTGGCATTGTGCACGAAACGGAGCGCATAACACTCACTCGTGTCGTAGGTGCAGCCAGCATCACAGCGTAGCAAGCCTCCGAGAAAGCCCTCACTCACACATGTACGGCCATTGACGTTGCCTTGGTCGCAAGCCTCGTTCCCGTCGATCTCACCATTACCGCAGTTGCTCGCCTCCACCAGGTCGCTCTCACAGCTCGTCAGATCGGTGTCGCACGAACTTAGGGCGCTTTCACATATGTCCAGCTGCGTTTCCGTGGCGCCCAGGTCCGACTCGCAGGTGGTCAAATCGCCTGTGCACGCCCCCAATTCACCGCTGCAAACGCTCAACCCCTCACCCGCGAGCCCGGCAGCGACGTTGGCGACGTGTTCGTCGATCGCACCCTGGATCTCGCTTGACGCCAGGCCATCTGGACAGGGATTGCCAGCATCGTCAGCCCGTCGCGTCAGCGACTCCCACTTGCCGTTGAACTTCTCCAGACACTTGTCGACCGTAGTCGTGTACTTGTCCGTGTCTTCCTGCCTCTTGGCGCACGTCTCACTCGCCGGGCACTCGTGGTCGGCGGAACACTCCGTCGCCGTCGTTATCGTGCAGGTGCCGGTTGCCTTCAAGAGCTTCGCCTCGGCCTTGGACAAGCAGGCCGCGTACTTGCCCGCTGCGTGATTCTTTGCCGACTGACATTTGGTCCCCGGCGACGGCGCAGCTAGTGCCACACTCGTCCCAAGCAGGAGCCATACGCCCCCCAGTAGCACCGGACGCATTCCATTTCGCATGACACGAACCTCCATCGAAGTGAGTCTACTACGTGGGAAACCAAACCGCGCCCACCAAGATGGCGCGTCGCAGTGATGGACTCCGACGCGGACGGCGCCGCGTGGATCGACCGATGCGACCCACTCGCGAACACGCTCGCCCAGTGAGCGCCAGGCGCTCACTGGGCGAGCGGCGCGAATGCACGCGGGGCTCGGCAGCCAGGCTGGCCCGGTCATGCCGGGTTCGGCAATGCGAACGATTGTTGGTTCGGCGGACAAATGGTTGCACAGCACAGGGGACTGTCCCCGCACGGGGACTGTCCCCTTCGAGGTTGGCGTAGATACGTCTATCCGCGGCATCAATAAGCGCTTGCACCGGTCAACACACAGAACTTCACCAACAATACCCCCACTCATACAGGGGGGAATTAGCCCAGCCGCTGAGCCCGAGTCAATGAACTTTCGAAGGGGAGCGGCAACTCGCCAACGGCGCGATCGCCAAGTACACCGTGGGCGGGCGTCCCGGGGTAGGCGCGCCGCGCGCCAACCCTGGACTGTGATGCGTAACGCTTTCGGCGTAAGGATCGGCGCAATCCAATGATCGGCGAACCGCCCCGGCTCCAGGGCACACCCCAACACCGAAGGTGTTGCGCTGCATAGCCCAGGGTTGCCGCGGCCGCGGCTACCCTGGGGAGCGCGCCGGCGGCGCTCGCGTGGTCGGTACCGGCGACGTTCGGTTGGATGGGGCCGGGGGGGCTCGGGGCGAGTTTTCGGCGGCGAATTGGGCGGCGGCAGATCGGCGTATCTAGGCGAACCGCGAAGGGGACAGCCCCCTTGCGGGGACAGTCCCCTCGGCTGTGCAACCATTTGTCTGCCGAACCAATGAGGTCCGCGGCGGTGGGGGCGATTCGCCGCCGCGTCTTTTCCCTTGCAGACCTCACCTAATTGCGCCATTACATCACTAGCTCACCCATAGCCGTGATTCCTGCTCCGGGAGGCGCCCATGCCGCTGCTCGATGCCGCCGATCTCGCCGTCGCCGCCGACGTCGCTCGCTTGCTCGACTGCAACCCCTTCCTCCCCGAACGCATCGAACTCGAACGCCGTATCCTCGGCGACGCCTTCCTCCCTTACGGCGCCGTCTGGCACTCCGTCGGTGACGCCTTCATCTCCAACCCCAACACCCCCATCCTCCACGCCCGCCTCGAGGCCCTTGCCGCCACCGTCCGTGACCGCCTCGCCGCCGGCACCCCGGCCTCCACCGCCGAAGTCGACGCCTGCCGCGGCCTCGGCCTCTACCTCCTGTGGCTGCGCTACGAAGACGACCTCTACGCCCTCGTCGAACCCGAAGGCGCCGTCGATGTCTCGCGCTCCCCCGTCGCCTGCTGGGATCGCTTCGCCAGCGACGTCGACGACCTCCTCGGCCGCCTACCCGGTCCCCCGCCCGACCCGGCCCACCTCTTCGCCATCGCGTTCCAGGCACGCCGCGCCTTCCACCACATCTTCCGCCGCTTCTTCGGCGGCTCCACCCCCGCCGCCGCCCTGCGCGCCACCGTCTGGAACGCCATCTTCTCCCGCGACGGCGCCCGCTACCGCCGCAGCCGCTACCGCTGGATGCAAAACACCCCCATCCTCGTCACCGGCGAGTCCGGCACCGGCAAGGACCTCGTCGCCCGCGCCGTCGCGTACTCCCGCTTCCTCCCCTTCAACCCCACCACGCGTACCTTCGCCGCCAACCCCTACACCGCCTACCTCCCCACCAATATCACCGCCTTCAACGCCGCCACCGTCGAGTCCGCCCTCTTCGGCCACCGCCGCGGCGCCTTCACCGGCGCCGACGCCGATCACCAGGGCTGGTTCGAATCCTGCGGCCCCCACGGCACCATCTTCCTCGACGAAATCGGCGACCTCGACCCCCATATCCAGGTCAAGCTGCTGCGCGTCCTTCAGCAGCGCGAACTCCAACGCATGGGTGAGTCTGCCGTCCGCCGCTTCGAAGGCCGCGTCGTCTCCGCCACCCACCACGACCTCGAACTCGACGTCGCCCGCGGCCGCTTCCGCGCCGACCTCTACTACCGCCTGCGCGGCATCCACATTCGCACCCCGACCCTGCGCGCCCAACTGGCCGACCGCCCCGACGACCTCGCCAACCTCGCCCTCATCGCCGCGCGCAACGTCCTTGACCCCGACGAGGCGGCGGACGCCGCCGCCGAGGCCGTCGCCTGGATCGCCCGCCACCGCGGCCCCGACTACCCCTGGCCCAACAACATGCGTGAACTCGAACTCGTCGTCCGCGACGTCGCCCTGATCGGCCACCACGAGAGCACCAGTCGCGACACGACCGGCGACACCAACAGCGAGGGTCGCGAACTCGCCGACCGTATGCTGCGCTGCGACATCGACGCCGACGAACTGCGCTGCGCCTACATCGAGTACGTGTTCAGCCGCACCGCCAGCTTCCGCGAAACCTCCCGGCTCACCGGGGTGGACCGGCGCACCGTCGCCACCATCACTCGCCGCCGCGACCAGAACGGAGCCGCAAACGGCGGCATCGACGGCGACGAGGGCCGCGCCGAATACCATGGAGAAGGGAAGGCCTAGCGGGCTGCGCCCCGCGAACCGATCCAAGCCCTCCGCAATCGCGCCAACACCCTTCGCCGGCGCGTAAGCAGCTGTTGCAGACCACCAGACACCCGTTGCAAACGACCGAAGGGCCGTTGCGAACCGCGCAACAGCCGTTGCAAACCGCACAACGGTCGTTGCAGACGACAAAACATCCATTGCAGACCGCGAAACGGCCTTTGCAAAGAGCAAACCGGCCGTTGCAGACGGCGAAACACCCGTTGCAAACCGCGAAACAGCCGTTGCAGACGGCGCAGTAGCCCTTGCGGACGCGTCACCCCCCGTTGCAGCCGCGGCAACGCCCTCCCCAACTCCGTACCTGGTACAACCACTGTACCACCCCCGGTACAACGGTTGTACCGCCCTCCCTCTCGCCATCCTCCGTGGCCGCGGCGGAGCGCGCGATTCATGTCGCCGCGCCGCTTGGCACGCTTCTCGCGTAAGCCAGAAGTCACCGACAATGACTACGCGCCGCGATCGAAATCCACCCGTCCGCCGCAGCCGTGGCCCGCCGCAATGCGTCACGAGGCCCTACGGTTCACGAGCGTTACGTCCAACCGAATCAACAAGACTTCATCATCCAAGGAGAATCATCATGAACACTTCGAAGATCACCCATCGCGTCCGCACCGGAGAAGCGGTGCTCGCCGCGTCCCGACTCGTCGACACCCGCGGCATCACCGCCCGGCTGGACGCGTTTGCCGCCGCCCACGCGGCGCATGCCACGGCGCAAGCCGGCGTCGATGCCGCCGTCGCCCAGGCCCAGGTGGTGTTGCGGCGGGTCGCCGAACTCGATGTCCACCAGGACGCCGCCCTGGACAAGCTCGCCCTGCTGCTCGCTCTCGACGGCAAGCCCCGGAGCAACCCGTTGGCGGGCTACACCGACGAGACGCCGTCGAACTTGCGGCGGACGGCGGCGGGCGACGAGGCGCTGCAGCTGCTCCGGCTCGTTTCGGCGGTGCGGAACGACACCACCGTGTCGGAGGCGACGCGCGCCGCGGCCGACACCGTCGAGACGACGGCACGGGCTGTAATTGCCGCGTTGGAGCCGTTGCCGCCGCTGGAGACGGCGCTGCGCGAGGCGCGGCACGTGCGCGACCACACGCTCGACCGCTGGGACGAGGCGCTCGGCAACCTGCAGCTGGCCGCGCGCGTCGCCGAGATGGAGGGCTCCCCGGGCCTCCACGACGCCCTGTTCGCGCGCAGCGTCCGGCGCCCGGTGCGCAAGCCCAAGGCCAAGGACGCGACCGAGACGACTCCGGCGGCCGAGTCGGCGACCGGCGCGCCCCATGGCGCCGGTGAATGATGGTGTGGCGTTGGTTCGCGGGGAAGCCCACGCAGCGTCATGCGGATCCTGCGAAAACTAGTGGTTCGCCCGGAGTGTCGAGTTGCACGCGGCAGCGACTGCAGAGTGCAACTCGGCGCTTCCGGGGGCTCCACGACCATGCTCATCCAGCTTCGGGCGACGCCTCCGCTGATCGGGGGGCTAGGTGGATAGTGAATGGTGGTTGGTGTGAGTGGTGGTGGGTGGGGCTGGTCCGGCGCTGGCTCCGCTGGTCGGGGGCTACGCGGATAGTGAGTGGTGATTGGTGCTAGTGTTGGGGGGTGGGGATGGTCCGGCGCTGGCTCCGCTGGTCGGGGGCTACGCGGATAGTGAGTGGTGATTGGTGCTAGTGTTGGGGGGTGGGGTCAATGGGCCGCGGCTAGGGCGGCTTGGTAGACGAGTTTGAGGGGGATGCCTTGGGCGCGCGCTAGGCGGCGACAGTCGTCGTGCTCGGGCGCTAGGTTGCGGGTGCCGTCCGGAGCGACCGCGACCTTCACCCGCACTTCGCCATAGGGGGTCGCCACCACGATGCTGTGACGCGGCAGCACCGTCCGCCGCAGGGTCTGGTGGCGCACGCCGATGGCGGTCGTCTCCCGCAGCACGATGGCCGACAAGGCTGCCAGCGCCGACGGGTCGGCCAGCACCGACAGCTGTACCGCCGGCCGGTTCTTCTTCATCAGGATGGGCGTCAGGAAGACGTCCTTGGCGCCGGCTTCGAACAGCAGCTCCATGACATGGTCGTAAATCTCGGGGTTGGCATCGTCGATGTTGGTTTCGAGTAGCACCACCTCGTCGTGTCCGGCGGCGGCGACGCTGCTGCCGAGGAGCAGGCGCAGCAGGTTCGGGCGGTCGGCCAGTTCACGCGTGCCGGCGCCGTAACCGACCTGCTCGACCCGCAGTTCCGGGGAGGCGACGGGTTCGGCCAACGCCGCGATGATCGCCGCGCCGGTGGGGGTGACCATTTCACCGACGCCGTCGCCGAGGCGGGTAGCGAAGCCGCGCAAAAGCTCGGCCGTCGCCGGGCCCGGCACCGGGATGGGCCCGTGCTGCGAGCGCACGACGCCGCTGCCGAGCGGCAGTGTACCCACCAGAAAACGCTCGATGCCGAAATAGACGAAACCGACCGCCGCCCCGACGATGTCGACGATGGAGTCGACCGCCCCGACTTCGTGGAAGGTCACCGCTTCGGCGGCCACGCCGTGTACCTTGCCTTCGGCCTCGGCGAGCCGGGCAAAGATGCGCTGCGCCAGATCCTCGACCGCCGGCTGCAACCCGCCCTGCGCCAGCATCGCCCGGATCTCGGCGTACGGGCGATGGGAATGGGACCCATGAGTCGCATGGGTCCCATGCGTCCCATGCGTCCCATGGGTCGCATGGGCGTCGCCCTCCTCCACCAGCACATCCACCTTCCAGGCCTGGATGCCGTGCACCGTCTTGGGGCGTGCATCGATGCGGTAGCCGCCAAGGGCGAGGCTCGCGAGTTCCTGGCACAGGTGTTCCGCCGGCAGACCCAGATCCACCAAGGCGCCGAGGGTCATGTCGCCGCTGATGCCGGAGAAGGTGTCGAAATACAGGGTTCGCATGTCTCGTCCTCTACCACACCTCGGGGGCGGCGACGCGACGGCGGGCGGCCACCTCGTAGAGCAGCGCCACGATTGCCAGCAGGATCCACACGAGGTCGAGGGCGCGTCGCGCGCGCCGTTCACCCAAGCGGCGCTCGGGCAGCGGCGGCAGCTGGTCGCCGACGCTGCCGCCGGTCTGTGCCGCCAAGCTCGTGAGGAAGGCACGGTCCGCTCCGACGCGCCGCATCTCGTCGCCCGCTTCGCTCACGTCCGGGATGCGCACCAACTCGACGCGTTCCTCGACGCCGTCGTCGCTCGCGAGGGTCAGCGTCACGGGATAGATCCCCGGCGGTACGTCGGCGAGGACCGCGCGAAAGCGCCGGGCCGCGGCGCGCACCGCCGGCGCGACGACGACCTGACCGGGCGCGGGCTCGAGCCGCACCCGGCGCACCTCGTCGGCATCCGAAGCGGTGCCTACGTGGAGCACGATGCCGTCCGCCGCGCGCTCGACGGTCAGCACGTGTTCGCCGCGGATCTGCGGCCGCGCCACCCAGCGTACGAGCTGCGACCAGAGCTTGCCGAAGTCGCGCCACGCCACCCACAACTCGGCGTCGTCGCGCGGACTGGCGGTGAGGGCCGCGACGCGGCCGCTGCCGTATTGCCACACGGCCAGCAATGGATCCTGGCGCCCTTCGCTGGCGATGGCCATCAGCACGTCCGCTCCCGGGCGCGTTTCGGCATAGGCATAGCCGTACACCGGCGCCACCGGGTCGCGTCCGAGTCCACGCACCGCCTGCCCGTCGCCGCGCACGGTCGGTACGTACAACGGCCCGCCTTGCGCCAAGCGAGCCATCGCCGAGGTGGCATCGCGCAGCATCAGTTCCGGCAGCGCCAGCGCGTTCTCCACATGATGGAAGGCGCCGCCGGTGCGTTGGGCGATGTCCTGCAACAAGGCCAGGTTGGCATCATCGTCGCCGATGCGGATGGCGGTGACGGTGATGCCCTGGGCGGCCAACGCCTCGAGCAACGCCGCATGCGCCTCGGCCGGTCGGTTGCTGTCGCCATCGGTGAGCAGCATGACGTGGCGCGCGCCCGTCGGCGCCTGCGCCAGCTGCTCGGAGGCGATCTTCAGCCCGTCGAAGAAATCCGTCCCGCCGGCCGGTTCGAGGCGCGCGATGGCGCGTTCGAGCGCCTCGCGGCGCTCGCCGATCGTCTGCAACGACGCCAGCACGTGGCTCGCCGAATCGAAAGCGATGATGCCGAGGCGGTCCTCCGCCCTCAGTTGCTCCAACACCGCTCGCGCGGCTCGTTGGGCATAGACCAGCTTCGAATCCGTCGCGCTGCGCTCCGTGCGCCGGGTCACGTGGTAGGCCATGCTGTTCGAGCGATCGATCAGCAACACCAGCGACAGCGGCTGGCGCTCGGCGCGTGGCGGCCGCCGTGTCTCCAGGGTCACCGGCAGCAATTGCGCCAGCGGAGTCCGCGCCAGGGCCGGATCGCCGTAACTCGCCTCGCCGCCGGCGAAGACGAGGCCGCCGCCGGCGTCGCGCACCCACGCCTCGATGCGCCGCTGCACCGTCGTATCGAGGTCGCCACCCCGCGGATCCTCCAACACCAGCGCATGCACGGCGGAGAAATCGCGCCGCCCCAACGCCGCTGGCGCGACGCTCTCGACCGCGATCCCCTTGGCTTCCAACACGCGCCGCAGCGGCGAACGCGGGCGCGGCGTCACCAGCAAGACGCGTGGCCGGCCGACGACCGTCAACGATACGACCGCCGCGTCGTTCGTCGATCGCACGTCGTCGGCCACCCGAACGCGCGCTTCGAGGCGATGCGGTCCGACTTCCTCGAGTTGATAAGGAATCTCGATGCCATTGCGGCCCGGATGGAGGTTCACCGTCTCGTGACCGATACGGCGATCGTCGACGGACAATTCGACTTCGGCCGACGTCGCCGCGCCCTCGCGCCGTACGCTCAAGTGCAATGGAAACACCGCTCCCGCGCCGATGAGCGGCGGCACCACGAGGCGCTCGACCGACGCATCCGCCCCGTCGATCACCGGAGGTAGGGCAAAGTGCAGCGGCCGCCGCAGCGCCCGCGCCCGCCGGGCCGCGCGCCGCGCCTCGCCCACGGTTTGGTTGCCGTCGGTGAGGACGACCACGTGCGCCGCTTCTGCTGTCACCAGCAGATCGAGTACCGCGTCGACGCCGGCCTCCAGATGCGTCGCAGCCACCGGCATCGACTCCGCTTCGATGGCGGGGCTAGGTTCGCTCGGCGACGACGGCAGGCGGCGGATGACGGCATCCGCCGCGAAGTGGATCACCGATAGGCGATCCAAGGGTGACAAGGCGTGCCGCAGCTCGTCGATCGCCTCCTCTTGCCAGATGCGTCCGGGCGCCTCGATGCTCGCCGAAACGTCCTGCGCCACCACGACGTGCAAACTCTCGTCGGGCAAGCCCACCTCGACGGCGACGCCGGCCGCGGCGGCGATCAACGCCGCTGCCGCGATACAGCGTGCCGCGCGCCAAGAACGGGGCTGGTCGTGTCGCCGACCATGACGCCACAACAGCGGCAACAGCAACCACAACCCGAGGAGCAGCGGACGTGCCGCGACCCACTCGGCCTGTGCCGCGTGCTCCCACACGTAGCGCCACGGCGCCTCGATCATGCCACGCCCTCGCGCCGCCGCACGGCCCACCACCAGTCGAACCCGAGCACGGCCAAGGCCAACAGATACGCCGCGCGCATCCAGGCCGCGTCGCCCGCCGGCGGGCGCGCCACCGGCAGCACGGGCGACGAGCGGTCGGGCGCCGCCGCCGGGGTGCTTCCCTGCAATTGGGATTCGCGCGCATCGGCCAGTTGGGCCGCCACCCAAGTCTCACCCGCGGCAGCGACGAAACGGTACAGCCCGAGACGATCCAACTCGAAGCCACTTCCAGCCGGCAGCGGCGCTCGTTCCCCGCTCGGCAGGACGACGTGCGTCGCTCCCGCCGGAGGATCGACGATCGTGCCCACCGGCACGGCCGATGCCGCATCGGCGCCTGGCCGCAACCACGCCAGCAAGCCCGCCATCAGCAACGTCGTGCTCGGATCGTCGTTGGCCAGCAACCCCGCCTCGCCCGGATCGAAAGCCAGGAGCACCGTCCGGCGGTAGGGTGCCTCGGCCGTCGCACCGGCGATCGCCAGCGCCACGTTGCGACCGTCGGCTTCTCCCCACAGCAGCACCTCGGCGTCGGCAGGGGCGACGAGTTCGCGGACGCGGGCAAAGGACCGCCCCAACGTCGGCTGCAGTCCCGCAAGGGAAGCGTGGTGGTCGTTCCAATCGACGAGGCGCACGTCGGTCAGCCAATCGGCGACCTTCACCCCGGCGAGCGGCCGCGCCGGCTGAACCACGAGAACACCCGGCGCCACCGGGAGTTCGTCCGCACCGCCCTGCACGATCGCCACATCCGGCGACTCCACCGGTGCGCCGGCGCCGAACTCGCGCCAGCCCAACGCCTGCGTCAGCCGTTCGAAGGCACGTAGGTTGGCGTCGGATAATCCCGTCTGAGCCCAATGCACCACGCGCCGCGGCGCAATCACTGCGACCGCACGGTCGTCGACGACGAAGGCGTCCAGCAGCTGCAAGCGTGCCGTCACCACACCGGCGGCGGCGAAGTTGCCGAGGTCGATGCGTCGGGTCGCTCCCGGCTCCAACGTGAAGCCTTCCTGCGCCAAGGTCCGGTCGCCGAGGTCGATCGTCAGCGACCGGTGTTCGGTCTTGTCGCCGAAATTGCGCACTTCCACCGCAGCGGTAGCTTGGCGGGGCGTAGCGAACGGTCCCTGCTGTACGACCAACGAAACGATGCCGACGTTGCGCCGCTCGTCACCGACGATGTGCACCACCGCATCGGACGCTTGCGCCGCGATGGCAGCGGCGCCCGGCCGGTCGGTGAACACCTCGATCGTCGCCGGCTCGGCGGCGGCCGCCGCAAGCCGCCGCGCCAACTGCAGCCCGGGCGCCGGTCCACCCGACGCGTCACCCGGCACGAGGTCGGCGAGCGCCGCATCGACCGTCCGCCGCTCGGCCGTCGAGCCGAGCACCAGTTCGGCCCGCTGGGCACTGCGGACCACGGCGACCGACTCATCATCGCGCAGCGAAGCACGTGCCGCGGCGACGGCGCGTTCGCCGCGACTGCTGCCGCCCGTCGTCGCCTGCATGCCGGCGGAGACGTCGACGACGAGGATGCGCCGCGGCGCCGCGCTCGGCACCTCGGGGCGATACGGCTCCGCCAAACCGAAGATCACCGCAAGGAGGATCACGACCCGCAGGAGAAAGGAGAGGTCGGGTCGCCAGCGCTGCGCCCGCACCCTCTCGGTCTGCACCTGACTCCACAGCAGCAGCGACGGCACGACGACGGGGCGCCCGCGGGGTTGGCGCAGATACAGCCAAACGAGCACGCCGACGGCGGGCAGCAGCAGAAGAGCGAGCGGACGTGCCAGCGCCATCGAGGCATCACCCCAGCAGACCGGCGCGGCTGAACTCGCGCAGCAAATGGTGCTGTAACCCGAGCGCCGGGTCGGCGACGGCGACAAACGCTCCGGCGCGCCGACAGGCGGCCGAGAGATGCCCCAAGTGTTGCTGCAGCGCCGCCTCGTAACGCGCCAGATTGGCGGCATCGAGGCGGACGACGCGGCTGCCGCCGGTTTCGGCGTCGACGATGCGCCCGCGCCCGAGCAGGCGGCTCGGGTCGCGCTCGCCGGCGCCGAGGGGACGGATCGCCGCCACCTCGAAGCGGCGCGCGCGCAACGGCGCCAACGCCTCCTCGACGGCCGGCGGTGGCAGAAGGAAATCCGACACCAGCACGGCGATCCCCGGCTCGGCACCACGACCCAGGGCCGCTTCGATGCCCGAGGCCAACGCCGTACCGCCGGCGGGACGCAAGCCGCGCAGGAAGGCACGCAGTTCGGCGAGGCGACCGCGGTGACGCAGCCGCGGCGCAGCGCGATGATGCAGCGGCAAGCCGTCGGCCAGTGCCACCACCCGCACCGCATCGTTCGCCCGCGTCGCGACGTACGCCAGCGCCGCACTCAACCCGGCGGCAAAAGCGAACTTGCCGTCTGCCTCCGGTGCCGCCATCGAGGCCGAGACATCGACGAAGATCCACCACGGCAACTCGCGCTCGGCGCGGTAGGTGCGCAGCAGCAGCTCGTCGAGACGACCGTAGGCGTTCCAGTCCACATGGCGCAGATCGTCACCCGGCGTGTAGGGCACGTGCGCTTCGATTTCGATGCCGGAGGCTTGGCTGCCGCGTGGCATCGGCGTGCGGCCGAGACGCGCAGCGAGACTGCGCCGAGCCCGTGGCGCCAGACGGTCGAGCACGGCGAGCAGACGCGGGTCGAGCGCCTCCGCGAGCGCCGCCTCGATGCTGGCGGCGACGTCAGCGTCGCCGGCGTCCGACATCCGCGACCAATTGGGCGATCAGCCCGGCGGCATCGATGCCGTCGGCGAGCGCGTTGTAGTTGAGCACCAAGCGGTGCGCCAAGGCAGGCACGGCGACGGAATCGATGTCGGCCTGAGTGACGTGCACCCGACCGTCGAGCAGGGCGCGCACCTTGGCGCCGAGCAGCAACGCCTGGCCGCCGCGCGGGCTGGCGCCAAAGGCGACGTACCGATCGATCGGGCTGGCCTGCGGCGACGTGTCGTCGCGGCGGTTGGCCGGCAAGGTCGCCCGCACGAGCGTGGCGGCGTATTCGATGAGGTGCGGCGCCACCAGCACCTGCGGCACCACCTGACGCAGCGCCAGACAACGCGCCACCGCTTCGTCGGCGGCGAACACCGGTCGTGCTCGGCCGACCTCACCCGCCGTGGTCGTTTCGAGAATGCGACAGAGTTCCTCTTGGCTCGGGTATGGCACGACGATCTTGAACAGGAAGCGGTCGAGCTGCGCCTCGGGCAGCGGGTAGGTGCCCTCCATCTCGATCGGGTTGAGGGTGGCCATGACGAAGAACGGCGGCTCGATGGCATGGCTGACACCGGCGACCGTGCACTGCAGCTCGGCCATCGCCTCGAGCAACGCCGACTGCGTCTTCGGCGTGGCGCGGTTGATCTCGTCGGCCAACAAGACGTGGCTGAAGAGCGGCCCAGGGACGAAGCGGAAGCGGCGTTTGCCGTCCTCTTCCTCGAGGATGCGCGTGCCGGTGATGTCGGCCGGCAACAAGTCGACGGTGAACTGCACCCGGCGGAACGACAGGTGCAACGCCTCGGCGAGCGACCGCACGAGCAACGTCTTGCCGGTGCCCGGCGCCCCTTCGACGAGGACGTGACCACCGGCGAAGAAGCCGATGAGCACGAGGTCGACGATCTCGTCGTGACCGATGACGGCGCGGCGCAATTCGGCGCGCAGCCGCTCGAACTCGCGCGCGACCTCGCGAGCCGCGCGTTCGGGGGGAATGGCTTCGGTCACGGCAAGGGCCTCCAGGAGTAGGCTTCGCGGACGACGTGCGCCAATTCGGCGGGCACCGCCGTCCGGTAGAGAGGATGATCGGGGCGCTGCTCCGCGGCGATTGCCGGCTCAGGCCGCTCTGCGTCATCGATGACCCGCCCGGTCTGGGCGACACTGCCGTGCTGCGCGCGGGTGAGAAAGGAGGTCAGCTGCAGAGGAAATCGCTGGGCCGTCGCGTCGTCGGGCGGGCAACTCGCACCGTTGGGGGCAGCGGCCGCGGCCTCACCGGCGGCAGAAGCGCCACCGCCCGCGGCGAGGGAGGATGCATCGGGGGAACGTGGTTCGTCGCGTGCCGGCTCGTCCCCGTCGGTGGGAGACGAGGCATCGCCGCGCGCCGCAGCGTCGCCCATGCCGGGTTGCCGCGGAGGTCGCGCCGCCGTGCCCTCGCCTGCGCCCTGCCCGGCGCTGCCGGATCGGCCTTCGTCGAGTTGGGCCAGCAGGCGCTCGCGCAGCTGCTGCGACAGCGACCAGGTGCCGTCGGCGGCCGACGCAGCGAGTTCGTTCGACGGCATATCGCCGTCGGGCGTGGCGGCGTCGCGCCCCGGCGCCAGCCCCAGTTGGGCACTGGCACTGCCGTCGGCGCGATCGGCGGCGCGCGGCGGCCGATCCGCCAATTGAGTCGGAAGATCGACTTCCCCTGTCATGGGTGACGGCTGCCGCGGCGCCGGGACGCTCGCATCGAGTCGTGGCCCCCACCAAGCGACCGCTGCCGCCAGGGCCCAGGTGACTGCCGCGGCGCGGGCCGCCTTGGGCAGTGCCGAGGGCACGAGAATCTCCGGACGCCAACTCGCCTCGCGATCCAGGGCCTGGGCCACCACCACGGCGAGGAGCGGCGCCGAGGTCGACGTCTCCGGGCACGCGACCAGGGTGGTCAAGCGGTCGTCGAGCCCGGCCTGCGCGTCGATGAAACGCGCGGTCCGCTGCCGGTCGAAACGCGCGCCCCAACTGCGGCGGGCCCACCATCCAAGGACGGTCGCCGCACCGGCGAGACAGCTCCAGAGCACCGGCGCAAAGGTCGACGCGGGCAGGAATAAGGCGGCGAGAATCAGTAGCACGACGACGGCGCCGGCGAGGGCCAAGCCGCGCCACGCCAGGTCGTAGGCCAGGCGGGCGTGCCAACGGTAGCGCACGGCCGCGAGGCGTTGGTCGACCCGAGACCGGGCGAGATCGAGGGCGGGCATGGCGATGGTGTCGCGAGGATAGACCCGCCCGACAACCGGGGCAACGACGGGCGACGGCGCGGCGGCGCACGGGAGGTGCAATCGGCACTACGAAACGAGCGATTTTTGTACTATGAGGCGTGGTCGAATCATGGAGGAACCCCGTATGCAGCTCGGCGTCCGCTCGCACCGTCTCCCATTTGCTCGTCTGACGATCCGCTTGGCGGTCGCCGCGGCCTTGGCATCGGTATTCCTCCCCGAACCGGCCGCCGCCATCGACTTGGTCAGCCACAACCTCAAGGGAGAAGCGGGCAACGGCTCCAGCCGCGGCGTCGCCAGCAACGGCGACGGATCGGTGATCGCCTTCTACTCCGACGCCTCGGACCTCGTCGCCGGCGACAGCCAGCAGCACCGTGACGTCTTCGTCTACGACCGCACCGCCGACGCGGTCGAGCGCATCAGCCTCGGTCGCGACAACGAGCCGGCCAACCGCGCCAGCCATGCCGCCGGCGGCGCCCCGAGCGTCAGCCGCGACGGCAACCTCGTCGCCTTCTATTCGGAGGCGACCAACCTCGTCGACGGCGACACCAACGGCATGGCCGACGTCTTCGTGCGCACGCGCGACCTCGGCGTCGGCAGTGCCTTCGGCGCCACCGAGATCATCAGCCGGGCCGCCGACGGCGCGCCCGCCAACGGCATGAGCCTGTACCCGAGCCTGAGCGCCGACGGCCGCTACGTCGCCTTCCAGTCGTTCGCCTCGAATCTGGTCGTCGGCGACACCAACGACGCCGCCGACATCTTCGTGCACGACCGCCAGACCGGCCGCACCGAACGCGTCTGCAGCAGCGTTCAGCCGAACCGCTTCAGCTATTCCCCGGCGCTCAGCGCCGACGGCCACTCGATCGCCTTCGCCAGCGCCGCCACCAATCTCGTCGCGGGCGACACCAACGGGTTCATCGACATCTTCGTCTGCCGCCGCAACGCAGCCGACGGCAGCTTCGCCACCGGGAGCGTGCGGCGGGTCAGCGTTTCGACCGCCGGCCAGCAGGGCAACCACGACAGCATCGTGCCGGCGATCAGCGGCTCCGGCTGCGTCGTCGCCTTCAAGTCGGAGGCCGACAACCTGGTGCCGAACGACCGCAACAACGCCGTCGACGTCTTCGCCCGCGATCTCGGCGCCGACGCCATCGAGGTGATCAGCGCCAGCGCCCTCGCCGGCAGCGTGCTCAGCGACGGGGTCACCGCCAACGACGGCTCCTTCCCGCCGAGCGTCAGCGGCAGCGGTCGTTTCATCGCCTTCGGCTCGTTCGCCACCAACCTGCTGGTCGGCGACGTCAACGGCTTCGCCAGCGTCTACGTGCGGGACCGCCAAACGGGTGGCATTCGCCTGGTCGACCTCAACGCCGCCGGCAAGCAGGCCGACAGCGGCACCCCCGATGCGCCGCCGGCGGTGAGCCTCGACGCGACCCGCATCGCTTTCGTCTCCAGCGCCGCCAACCTCGCCCCGGCGGGGCTCGACCGCAACCGAACCAACGACGTCTTCGCCGTCGCCAACGCCGTCGAGCCGCCGACCATCGAAACGGTCTGTTGCGAGTGCAACAACGACACCTGCGCCGTGCCCGAAGACGGCATCTGCCCCACCGGCTGCCTGCCGGTGTGCAATGCCACCTGCGATGAACCCGGCGTGCCGGGGTACAGCTGCACCGGCCCGACGCCGACGGCCACGGCGACCGTGACGTCGACGCCCGTAGCGACCGCGACAGCGACCGAAGCGCCCAGCGCCACGGCCACCCCAACGAATGGCGGCGGCACAGCTACCCCAACGAACGGTGGCGGCACCGCGACCCCGACGAATGGCGGCGGCACCGCGACCCCGACGCGCACGTCGACCCACGGTGGCCCGACGGCGACGGCGACACCTTCGGTCCCCCTCGTGACGGTGACGCCGTCGACGACGCCCACGGCGGCAGCGACCGCGACCCGCAGCGCCACGCCGGCGGCGACCGCGACACGAACGATGACGGCCAAGCCGAAGCGCCGCGACGACGACAGCTGCGCCATCGTCGCTCCGAGCGAGCGCAACACGCGCGGTCTGTTGTGGTTGTCGCTGCTACCCGCGGCCGTGCTCGTCGCCCGCCGGCGAAGCCGCTGAAGCGACTCGGGTCGAACGGGCGCTGCGCCGACGGCTGGGAACCGAGCCCCGATCGCCGCAGAATCGCCCGCCCACGGAGGTGCGGCTTCGAGCGGAATCCTAGATCGACGAGCGATTGCCGCGGCAATCACTACCCGAGCGAGTGACATCCCGGAGGACAACTAGCCCTCCACTCCGCACCTGAGCGTATTCCACCGGTCGACACCCAATCACAAAATGATACCCTCCACTCGGCTTCGCTTCTTGGGGCCGTGGGAGGTCGGGGCCGCATGCCCCGGCTAGGAGGGTATTCACATGAAGTCGCCATCCTCGGCGCGTCGCGCTTTCGCCGCCGCCGCCGTTAGCCTTGGCTTGTGTTGGGCGCAGGCCACCCTGGCCCAGCCGTATTCGTTCGCTACCTTCACCTTCGACCAACAGGACACCCCGGACGTCGTCGCCCCGCTGGCGAACGGGACGTTCGACGGAGCGGTCGTCACCTCCGCCGCCAACGCCGGGCCGAGCATCGGCATCGGCTTTCCGACGGACCGTACCAGTTTCGACGATGCGCGCACCTTGGGTCGCCTGATCGGGCTGTACGCCGCCGGATCGCGTGGCATCAACCTGCCCCGCGGTGACAACGGCAGCCTCGCCCGGAGCGGCTTCGTGCTGTCCTGGAGCGGCGGTCGCAAGCTGCAGAATCTCGCCGGCGACGACTTCGTCGTCTTCGAGTCGGCTAGCAACTCGACCAGCCCCGAAGCCTTCCTCGTCCAGGTGTACAGCGTCACCGATGCAGCCTGGAGCGATTGGTATTACGAACCCGCGGACAGCTTTCAGCTCTACAACGGCGAAACCGTCATCGGCGCCTTCGCCACCGGTTTCGACCTGAGCGACCTCGGCCTCGCCGACGGTGACGAAATCGACCGCATTCGCCTCGTCAACGCGACCGACGAAGACCGCACCGTCGCCGCCAGCCGGACGGGCTTCATGCTCCCGGAGGACAACGGTGCCACCAGCACCTACACCCCCGATCCGGGCCCCCTGTCGGGTTACAGTTCCTATGGCGCCAGTTCGCTCGACCCCGACCCGATCTACGTCGCGGCCCTGCACACGGCCACCGCCGCCGCTTGCGGCAACAGCATCGTCGAGCCGGGTGCCGGCGAGCAATGCGATCCGGGCGCCGATGTTCCCGGCGACTGCTGCACGGCTGCCTGTCTCTTCGAAGGCAACGGCACGCTGTGTGACGACGGCCTCTATTGCACCATCTCGGATACCTGTGCCGCCGGCAGCTGCACCGGTTCGGCGCGCGATTGCAACGACGGCAACGAATGCACCGCCGACAGCTGCGACGACGGCACCAGCAGCTGCGTCAACGACCCTGCCCCGCAGAACGGCCAGGTTTGCGACGACGCGGCGTTCTGCACCGTGAACGACGTCTGCAGCGCCGGCACCTGCGGCGGCAGCGCCAATCCGTGCGACGACGCCAATCCCTGCACCGCCGACTCGTGCGACTCCGGCTCCGACAGCTGCGTCAACGACGGCGCCGCGCTCGAAGCGACCAGCTGCGACGACGGCGATGCCTGCACCAGCGCAACCACCTGCAGCGCCGGCGTCTGCAGCAACGGCACCCCGGTGTTGGTCTGCGGCGACGCCAACGTCTGTGCCCCGGAGTCGTGCGACGACGGCAACAGCGACGAGCTCGACGGCTGCTCCTCCGGCTGCCAGCTGGAGACACCGCAGACCGAGACCCAGCGCAACTGCATCAAGGCGCTCAACGTGGCCGGCGACGGCGTGGCCAAGGCGCAAGCCAAGCTCGCCGCCGCGTGCGTCAGTGCCGCCAGCAAGGACAGCGTCATCGACGCGCAAGCGTGTATCGTCGCCGACGTGCGCGGACTGGTGCTACGTGCCCAACAAAAGGTCAGTCGCACCGCAACCGACGTCTGCACCGTCACCCCCGACTTCGGCGAAGACGACGCCGCGGTGGTCAACTCCGGCGCCGTGGCACAGGGGCTCGGCCTGGTCGCCGATCTGTTCGGCGCCGACCTCGATGCCGCCGTGATCCTGCGCGGCGACGACAAGTTCGGCGCCTTCTGCCAAAAGGCCATCCTCGCCTCGACGCAGGCGTGGGCCGCGAAGGCGCGCCGCATGTTCCTGGTTTGTAAAAAGGACGGACTGCTCGGCAACACGATCCGCTCGCAGGCCGCACTCGAAGGCTGCGTGGAGGGCATCCTCGGCGACACCAGCGGCAAGCTCAATCGCGTCGAAAACCGCATCGCCAAAGCGCTGACCGGACCGTGTGCCGGGGTCGACCTCGCCGCCGCCTTCCCTGGCGCCTGCGCCGCGGCACCCGACCCCGGCGCCTGCGTCATCGCCCGGGCTGCCTGCCGCAGCTGCCTGACCCTCAATGCCATCGACGCGCTGGCGGCCGACTGCGACAGCTTCGACGACGGCGTGCTCAACACCAGCTGCCCATGAGTCGCGACGCTGGAGAAAGGTGGAGAACCGTCATGACCCGTTCCACTCCGCGACCTTCGTCGCTCTGCGCCGTGCTCGCCGCGCTGCTGCTGACCTGCGGCGGCAACTCGATCGCCTGGGCACAAACGTATAGCTTCGGCGGCTTCGACTTCGACCAAGCCGACACACCCGACTCGGGTCTACCCCTGAGCCCGGCGACCTACGGCGGCGCCATCATCACCGCCAACCCGACCTCGAGCGCCAGCGGCTCCGCCGGCTTCCCGCTCGTGGCCTCGGGCTTCGACTCGAGTCTATCGCTGGGTCGCTTGCTCGGCCTCGCCAGCAGCGGCGTGCGCGCCTTGAACCTCCCGGCGGGCAACGTCGGCACCTCGGCGCGTAGCGGCATCCTGCTGTCCTGGGCCGATGGGCGGCGTCTCGGCAACGAGACGGGCGACGACTTCGTCGTCTTCGAAGGCGGCAGCAACGGCACCTCACCGGAGGGACTCATGGTGCAGGTGCGCAACGCCGACAACCAGGTCTGGAGCCGCTGGCGCTACGAGATCGCCGACAACTTCACCCTCTACGTCGGCGAGTCGAGCGAAGGCGCCTTCGCCCACGCCTTCGACCTCGACAGCTTCGGCATCGGCTCGTTCGAAGAGATCGACGCCATCCGCGTCGCCAACTTGACCGACGAGGACCGCATCGACGCCCCAGGCACCGAAATCAGCCCAGGGGTCTTCGTCGCCGAGGGCTTCGTCCTGCCCGAGGACGCGGGCTCGACCAGCAGCGTCTTCCCCGACCCGGGTCCGCTGGCGTCGTTTCCGTTGTTCGGCAGCGCGACGCTCGACCCCGACCCGCTCTACGTCGCCATGTTGGTATCGCCCAACATCTGTGGCGACGGCACCGTGCGCGACGCAGAGACCTGCGACGACGGCAACACGCTCGACTTCGACGGCTGCTCGGCGCTGTGCCAGGTCGAGATCCCGCAGACGCAACGGCAAAAGGCCTGCATCAAGGGGGTGCACCGCGTCGGCTTCGAGATTGCCTCGGTGCAGCAATCGGTCGACTCGGGGTGTCTCCGCTCCGGCGTGCGCGGTGAAACCGACGACGCCCAGGCCTGTCTGACCGACGACGACTACGGCCGCATCGCCGGGGCGCGTCGGCGCTCGCTCAAGCTGTACGAGTTGTCGTGCCGCGCCATGCCCGACTTCGGCGAGACCGACGTGAACGTCGTCATGGACGGAGCCAGTGCCGAAGCCATCGACCTCGTCGCCGACGTCTTCGGCGCCGACCTCGAAGCGGCCGCGGTCGACGTCGCCCTCGACAAGTCCACGGCTACCTGTCAGGTGGCCGTGGCCCAGGCACTCGACGGCATCGCCTCGGCGATGCGGCGCCAGGTGAAGATCTGCATCCGCCAGGGACTGCAGCTGAACACCATCCTGGCCGCAGCGGGCCTGGATGCCTGCATGGACGCCATCGACGCCGATCCGCGGCTGCGGGTGTTCCGCGCCGTGACGCGGCTCGAACAGACCCTGCTCGGCACCTGCGTCGGGGTCGACACCGACACCGCCTTCCCCGGCGATTGCGTCGGCGACCCGTCGTTCCAGACGTGTCTCGTCGAACAGGTGCGCTGCCGCACCTGCCGGACGCTGAACGTGCTGGGTGCCTTGACGCGCGACTGCGACGCCTTCGACGACGGCACCCGCAACGGCACCTGTCCGTTGCCGTAAGCGACTCCCGCGTGCGGCGGCGGCATGGCGCGCCGTCACCGCACGCTCCCCTTCCTCCCCCGACGCGGCGCCCGGACAATCGCCGAGAGGCGGTTGCCCGGGCGCCGTACCGCGTCTATATCCCAAGCATCCACGCCAACCCCCTCGGGAGTCACGTATGCAAGAACGCCTGCAGTTCTACATCGACGGACGCTGGGTCGACCCGGTCACACCGCGCACCCTCGACGTCATCAACCCCGCCACGGAAGAATCCTGCGGTCGCATTTCGATCGGCTCCGCCGCCGACGTCGACCGTGCCGCCAAGGCCGCCCGGCGCGCCTTCGACTCGTTCTCGCAAACGAGCGTCAAAGACCGCATCGACCTACTCAACGCCATCATGGCCGCCTACACGGCGCGCTACGACGAACTTGCCGCGACGATCTCCACCGAGATGGGCGCGCCGATCTGGCTCTCCAAGGTGGCGCAAGCCGCCACCGGGCTGGCGCACCTCCAGGAGACGGTGAAGATCCTCTCCTCCTACACCTTCGAGGAGAAGCGCGGCACGACGCTCATCCGCCGCGAGCCGGTCGGTGTCTGCGGCTTCATCACGCCCTGGAACTGGCCGGTCAACCAGATCATGTGCAAGGTCGCCCCGGCCCTCGCCGCCGGCTGCACCATGGTGCTCAAGCCGACCGAGATCGCGCCGCTCAACGCCATGATCCTCGCCGAGATCTTCCACGAAGCCGGCGTGCCCGCCGGTGTCTTCAACCTGGTCAACGGCGACGGCGCCGGCGTCGGCCAGGCGATCTCGTCGCATCCCGAAATCGAGATGGTGTCGTTCACCGGCTCGACCCGCGCCGGCATCCTCGTCGCCAAGGCGGCCGCCGACACGGTCAAGCGCGTCACCCAGGAACTCGGCGGCAAGTCCGCCAACATCATCCTCGACGACGCCGATCTGCGCACCGCCGTCGGCAACGGCGTGCAAGCCGTGGTCATGAACAGCGGCCAGTCGTGCAACGCCCCGACCCGCATGCTCGTGCCGCGCGCCAAGCACGAAGAGGCGATGCAGATCGCCGCCGCCGCTGCCGCCGCCGTCACCGTCGGCGACCCGTTCAAGGACGGCACGACCATCGGACCGGTGGTCAGCGAAATGCAGTGGAAGAAGATCCAAGGCCTCATCCAGGCCGGCATCGACGAAGGCGCGGTGCTCGTCGCCGGCGGCACCGGCCGCCCCGACGGTCTCGACCGCGGCTATTACGTCAAGCCCACCGTCTTCGGCGGCGTGCGCAACGACATGACCATCGCGCGCGAAGAGATCTTCGGGCCGGTGCTGTCGATGCTGCCCTATGGCGACGAGGAAGAAGCCATCGCCATCGCCAACGACACCAGCTACGGCCTTTCGGGGTACGTCCAGTCGGGCGACATCGACCACGCCCGCCGCGTCGCCGCCCGCATGCGCACCGGCAACGTCCACCTCAACGGCGCCGGCCCCGACTTCGGCGCCCCGTTCGGCGGCTACAAGCAGTCCGGCAACGGCCGCGAGTGGGGCGTCTTCGGCTTCGAGGAGTTCCTCGAGACCAAGGCCGTCCTCGGCGGAGCATAGTCCGACACGTCCGACGGGTCCGACAGGTCCGACAGGTCCGACGGGTCTGACAGGTCGGACCTGTCGGACCTGTCGGACCCTACTCCAGGACTTGGCGCGCCACCTCCACCCCCACCGGGCAGTGGTCCGAGCCCATCACCGTCGGCTCGATGAACGCCGCTCGCAAGAACGGCCGCACCTCCGGCGAACAAAAGACATAGTCGATACGCCAGCCGATGTTGCGCGCCCGCACCCCGAAACGCTGGCTCCACCACGAGTAGTGGCCGCCGCCCGACTCGAAGACACGAAACGTGTCGATCCAGCCCGCCGCCACCCAGCGGTCCAACTCGGCCCGCTCCTCCGGCAAGAAGCCGCTCGTCTCGCGGTTGTCCTTCGGCCGCGCCAGGTCAATCTCCTGGTGCGCCGTGTTGAAGTCGCCCATCACCAGAACCCGCCGCCCGTCGCGGCGCAGCCCCTCGATGCGCTCCAACACCGCCCGGTAGAAGTCGAGCTTGTACGGCACCCGGCTGTTGTCGCGCTCGTTGCCGCTGCCCTTCGGAAAGTAGCCGTTGACGATGCTCAGCCGCCCGACGTGAGCCACCTGAAAGCGCCCCTCACGGTCGAACTGCTCGTCTCCCAACGAAGTCTCGACGGCGTCGAAGGCAAGCCGCGACAGCAGACCGACGCCGCTATACCCGCGCCGCTCCGCCGGCGACCAAGCCTGCCGCCAATCGGTGGCCGCCACCACCTCACTCGGCACCTCGTCCGGCAAGGCCCGCACCTCCTGTAGCCCGACGACGTCGGCACCGCAGCCGCCGAGCCAGTCGACGAAGCCCTTGCGCACGCAAGCCCGCAGGCCGTTCACATTCCACGAAATCACCCGTAGCGAGTCGCTCATTTCTTCCCTCGTGCCGCGCCGCCGGCGGCGAGATGGTCGCGCAGGTAGCGCGCCGTATGCGATCGATCGGTCGCCGCCAACAGGTCCTCCGGCGTGCCGGCCACCACCACCTGGCCACCGCCGGCGCCTCCCTCGGGCCCGAGATCGACGATCCAGTCGGCCTCGTTGACGATGTCGAGGTTGTGCTCGATCGTCACGATCGTGTGGCCACGATCCACCAAGCGATGCAACACGTCGATCAGCTTCTCGGTGTCGGCGAAATGCAGACCCGTCGTCGGTTCGTCGAGGATGTACAACGTCGGCTCGTGGGCCCGCTTGCCGAGTTCGAAGGCCAGCTTGATGCGCTGCGCCTCGCCGCCCGACAGCGTGTTGCTGCCCTGCCCCAACGTCAGATAGTCGAGGCCGATCTCCTGCAGAAGACGGATCGGCTCGGCCACGGCGCGCACCGGCGCGAACAACTCGACCGCCTCCGCCACCGTCATCGCCAACACCTCGCCGATGCTCTTACCGTTGTACTGCACCGCCAAGGTCTCTTCGGTGAAGCGCTGCCCATCGCAAGACTCACAGGTGACGAAGACGTCGGGCAGGAAGCTCATCTCCATCTTGATCCGCCCCTGCCCGGCGCATGCCTCACAGCGGCCGCCCTTCACGTTGAACGAGAAACGACTCGGACTGTAGCCGCGCAGCCGCGCCTCGGGAGTGCCGGCAAAGAGCTTGCGAATGTCGTCGAAGAAGCCGACGTATGACGCCGGAATGGAACGCGGCGTGCGCCCTATCGGCGTCTGATCCACCTCGACCACCCGCTTCACCGCCTCGCCACCGACGAGCCTACGGTGCGCCCCGACATCCGCCACCGCGTCCCCCATGCGGCGGCGCAACGCTTTGTAGAGAACCTCGCGCACCAAGGTCGACTTGCCCGAGCCCGACACGCCGGTCACACACGTCCACGCACCCAAGGGGAAGTCGACGTCGACGTCGCGCAGGTTGTTGGCGCCGGCGCCGCGAATCGACAGGAGCGGCAGCGCCGCGACGTCGCGCCGCGGCCCACGCCGCTGCCGTGCTCCGGCCAAGTAACGCCCCGTCGCCGACTCCGGGTGGCGCCGCAACTCTTCGGGTGTCGCCAACGCGATCAACTGCCCGCCGCGCTTACCGCCGCCCGGACCGAGATCGACGACGAGATCCGCGGCCTCGATGGTCGCCTCGTCGTGCTCGACGACGACCACCGTGTTGCCTTGCTCGGCCAGCCCACGCAGCGTCTCGACCAGCTTGGCATTGTCGCGTGGGTGTAGGCCGATGGTCGGTTCATCGAGAACGTAGCCGACACCGCGCAGGTTCGATCCCAATTGTGCCGCCAAGCGGATGCGCTGCGCCTCGCCGCCCGACAGCGTGTCGGCCCGCCGATCGAGAGTCAGGTAAGCGAGCCCGACGCGTTCGAGAAAACGCAGGCGCGCGATGATCTCCGCCAACGGCTCGGCGCCGATCTGTGCCTCTCGCCCTTTCAGCCGCCGCCCTTCGAGTTCGCGCCGCAGATCTTCGACGGACAACGCGGTCAGCTCGCCGATGGCGCGGCCATGGACCCGCACGGCCCGCGCGCGCGGGTTCAGACGCCGCCCGTCGCAACCGACACAGGTCGTTTCGACCATCCAGGCGGCAGCGGCCTCCGCCTCCAACTCGCCCGCGGCGAGCAGTTCGCGCAGGGTCGCCAGCACCCCGGGTGTGACTGCTGTGCCTTCGAAGAGCCGCTTGCGCTGCGCCGCCGTCAGACTCGCCAGCGGCTTCGACCAGAGGCTCGCATGGCGTCGCCCCGCGGCTCGCACCGCTCGCCTCACGGATGCGGGCAAGTCGGCCAGGCGTCCTTCGATGGCCTCGCCCAGCGGCACGTCGGTGGCGCCGATGAGCACGTCCGGATCGAAGCGCATGACACTGCCGATTCCCTCGCAGTCGGCGCAGGCTCCTTGCCGGCTATTGAACGAGAACAGGCGCGGATCGAGCGCCTCGTAGCCCAGACCGCAGGCGGCGCAGTACAGACGCTCGCTGAAGAGCCTCTCCGCCTCCGGCGCAACGCGCTTACGTGCGCGCGCCGGTGCCTCGCCACGCGCCACTACGACCGCGGCGCCGCTCCCCAAGCGCAAGGCTTGGCCGACCAGTTCGGCGAGTTCGCGATCGCCACCGACGACGCAGGATCCGACCACCAAGTCGATGTCGTGCTCCTGATAACGGCCCAACTGCGGCGCCGGCGACACGGGAACGGTCGCGCCGTCGACACGCACGTGGGTCAATCCAAGGCGGCGCGCCGAACGGAAGAGCTCCGTGTAGATGCCCTTGCGCCCCCGGACCACTGGCGCCAGTACGTCGATGCTTCGACCGGCGAACTCGCCGCGAATCGCCGCAACGATCTCCTGACGCGTGCGCGACTGCAGCGGCTGGTCGCAGCCGACACAGTGCTGCACCCCGATCTTGGCGTACAGTAATCGCAGGTAGTGATAGATCTCCGTCGTCGTCGCCACCGTCGACTTCTTGCTGCCACGACTCAGCCGCTGCTCGATGGCGACCGTCGGCGGCAACCCGGAAACGTGATCGACGTTCGGCCGGGCGGAGATCTTGACGAACTGGCGCGCATACGCCGAGAGGCTGTCGAGGTAGCGCCGCTGCCCTTCGGTGTAGAGGATGTCGAAGGCCAAGGTCGACTTGCCGGAACCGCTCAAGCCGGTCACCACGACGAAGCGATCACGCGGCAATTCGAGCGACAGATTCTTCAGGTTGTGCTCGCGCGCGCCCTCGACGCAGATCACCCCCGGCTTCAAACTCGGGCCGGCGGACTCGCGCACCAACGTCGGCCGCGGCGCCGGCTCGACCATGCCGCCTACCAGAGCGGCGGCGAGATAACGCGCGGTGATCGACGTCGGACAGGCCGCCACTTCCTCGGGAGTCCCTTGGACGACGACCCGACCGCCGCCGCTGCCGCCCTCCGGACCGAGGTCGACGACGTAGTCGGCCGCCTTGACCACCTCCATGTTGTGCTCGACGACGACGAGCGAATGCCCCTGGTCGACGAGTCGCTGCAAAGCCGCGAGCAGCTTGGCGACATCCGAAGCGTGTAGACCGATCGTCGGCTCGTCGAACAGAAACAACGTATGCGCCTTGCTGCGTTGGGCGATCGCCGCCGCCAGCTTGAGGCGCTGCGACTCGCCTCCCGACAGGGTCGCCAGAGGCTGTCCGAGCCGCAGATAGTCGAGGCCGACGTCGACGAGGATCTCGAGTCGACGACATACCTCCGGCTCGCTGGCGAAGAAGGCGACCGCCTCGCGCACCGTGAGATCGAGGACTTGGTCGATCGACTTGCCGCCCCACTGCACCTCGCGCACCTCGGCGCTGAAGCGACGCCCGCCGCAGACGTCGCACGGCACGTGGACGTCGGAGAGGAACTGCATCTCGACGTGCTCGAAGCCGTCGCCTTTGCACGCCTCGCAGCGGCCGCCGGCGACGTTGAAGGAGAAGGTGGCCGGCGTATAGCCGCGCATCTGCGCCAGCGGCGCCTTGGCGAAGAGGCCGCGAATCGGCTCGAAGGCCTTGATGTACGACACCGGGTTGGCGCGCGACGTCGCGCCGAGTGGCGCTTGGTCGACCCACACCACCTCGGCGATGCGCTCGGCCCCCTCGAGTTCGTCGTGCTCGCCCGGCGTGCCGTCGGACTTGCCGAGCCGCTTGCACAGGCCGCGGTAGAGGATGTCTTCGACCAGCGTCGACTTGCCCGAGCCGGAGACGCCGGTGATGCACACCAGTCGCGTCAGCGGGATGTCGACGTCGACATCGCGCAGGTTGTGCGCCCGAGCGCCGCGCACCCGCAACATCAGATGCGGCAGGACCTTTCGTCGCCGTGCGGGCACGGGGATGCTCGTGCGCCCCGAGAGATAACGCGCGGTGAGCGACGATGGATCGGCGAGCAAGGCGGCGACGTCGCCGGCGAACATCAGCTCGCCGCCGGCGGCACCGGCGGCCGGGCCGAGGTCGATGACGTGATCGGCGGCCCGGATGATCTCGGCATCGTGCTCGACGACCACGACCGTGTTCTCCTTGGCGCGCAGCGCTTGCAGGATCTCCACCAACCGCCCGCTGTCGCGCGGGTGCAAGCCGACCGAGGGTTCGTCGAGGATGTAGAGAGTATTGACCAACGAGCTACCCACGGCGGTGGTGAGGTCGACACGCGCCAACTCGCCGCCCGACAGGGTGCGCGATTGGCGATCGAGGGTCAGGTAATCGAGGCCGACGGCGAGCAGATAGCGCAGGCGGTGGCGAATCTCCGACAGCACGAGCTGCGCGATGTCCTGCTCCATCGGCCGCAGCGTCAGCGAGGCGAAGAACTGCGCCGCCTCGGCGACACTCATGCGCTGCACGTCGACGATGCTGCGCCCGTCGATGCGATACAGCAGCGCCTCCGGTTTGAGACGTCCGCCATGGCAGTCGTCGCATTCGCGGTAGCTGCGGTAGCGCGACAGGAAGACGCGCACGTGCATGCGGTAGGTCTTGCCTTCGAGCCAACGAAACCAGCCGCGCACGCCGAAGAACTTGCCGCTGCCGTCGAGGATGGCGGCGCGCTGCTCCGGTTCGAGATCACGCCAGGGCACGTCGATGGGAATCCGCTTGCGCGCGCAGAAGGCGAGGAGCGCTTGCTTCTCTTGCTGCGTCGCCTTGGTGCTCCACGGCTTGATCGCGTCGTCGCCGAGGGTGAGTCCATCGTTGGGGACGACCAAGTCGAGGTCGACGTCGATGACCCGGCCAAAGCCGCGGCAGGTCTCGCAGGCTCCGAGAGGACTGTTGAAGGAGAAGAGATTGGCGACCGGCGGGCGATAGGCCAGCTCACACGCGGCACAGGTGAGCTGCACGTCGAACTGCAGCCGGCGACCGGCCTCCTCCGGCAAGACGACGAGAGCACGACCCTTGCCGAAGCGGAAGGCCTGTTCGAGGGAATCGACGATGCGGCGGCGCTGGTTGGGGCGTAGGATCAGTCGATCGAGCACGACGGTCACCTCGTCGCCCGGCCGCGTGTCGACCGTGTCGACGTCGAGCACCTGATCGCCGACGAGAAGCCGGCGCATGCCGGCGCGCAGCAGTCCGGCGCGCGCCTCCGCCCACGGCAACGACGCGGGGACGGTCGTGGTGAAGCCGACGAGCAGTCGCGTGCCCTCGGGGAGGGCCGCGAGGGCGCGCCAGGCGGAGTCGGGCGAGTCGGGATGCACGGGTTGGCCGCAGGCGCGGCAGTGGAGCACGCCGATCTTGGCGTAGAGCAGCTTCAGGTGGTCGTGCAGCTCGGTCATGGTGGCGACGGTCGAGCGCGACGTCTTGACGCTGTTGCCCTGATGGATGGCGATGGCCGGCAGCACGCCGTCGACACGGTCGACGCGCGGCTTGTCCATGCGATCGAGGAACTGGCGCGTGTAGGCGGAGAAACTTTCGACGTAGCGCCGCTGCCCCTCGGCGTAGAGGATGTCGAAGGCGAGGGTCGACTTGCCCGAGCCGGAGGGGCCGGTGACCACGGTGAGGGCGTGCAAGGGGATGCGGACGTCGAACCCCTTCAGGTTGTTCTGGCGAGCGCCGACGATGTCGATGTAGGGCGCCGGGTGGGAGCGGGGCATGCGCCTCCTTAGCGCAATCCTCGCCTCGGAACAGCCCCGCGCCCGCGCCCGGATAATTTTTATTAAACTATCTTGTCATAACCTTTACCTCGACACAGGATGACGACATCCCGTTCGACCGTGGAGGTTGTCATGCACGTCGCCCCGCGCCGACGCTTCGCCCGCGCCCTCAGGCTCGCGCTCATCGCGTGCGCCCTCGCCGCACCGGCCTCGGCCCTGCCCCTGTCCACCATCTTCCTCGTCGGCCTGAAGTCGCGCGCCGTCCTCTGCGACACCGGCGAAAGCTGCCGCGACGGCCGCTGCGTCTCCGACGGCAGCGTCGCCTGCACGGCGGCCGCCGACTGCCCCGGCTGCCTCGTCGTCGAGAACGAGGACGTCGCCATGTGTCGCCCGCTCGGCCTCGGCCCGGGCGGCACTGCCTGTGACTGGAGTCTCTTCTTCGACGGCAGCGAAGCCGGGCTCGACGCACCGGTGCGAGCGCTCGACGTCTTACCCGACGGCAGTCTCGTCTTGCGTGCCGCCGCCGACAACGGCGTGCCCGACATCGCCGGGGTCGACCGCACCGATCTCGTGCGGTTTTTGCCCAAGGACGAACGCGGCCGGCCGATTCCGATGGACTTGCCGTACCGCCTCGGCGAGTGGGAACTGTTCTTCGACGGCGGCGCCGTCGAACGCAGCAGCGGCGGGCGGCTGATCGAAGCCGTGTCGGTTCTCGCCAACGCCTGTCGCGACGTCAACGACGACGGCCGCGTCGACTACCGAGAGTGCGACCTCGTCTTCAGTCCGGTCGCCGGCGGCAACCTGGCCGGCCTGGACATCGAAATCGAGGATCTCGTCCGCTGCCGCCCGACCGCCCTGTCGGAGGGCGGCACCATCGATGCGTGTGCCTACGACCTCTTCTACGATGCAAGCGAGGTCAACGACACCCAGTTCGGCGACGGCCTCAGCGAGGCGCGGCCGGGCAGTTGGACCACCGGCGGGACCGATTCCTTTGCCGTCCTCGACTACGACCCGCTGCAGCACACCGCGACGCTCGTCTTCTCCGCCGGCAACACGAGCACCCTGCCGGCGCATCAGCCGAGCCGCGACCTGCTGGCCCAGACGGCCCACCTCGGGCCCGCGGGTTGGTGTGACGATGAGGCGGGCCTGCGCTGTTTGGGAGATTCCGACTGTGCCGTGGGAGGCGCATGTGGGCACGACAGCAACCCGCAAGCGAACGGCGACACCCTGCTCGTCTTCGACGGCTCGAATGCCCTCGGCGGCGAGATGCTGGCGGCGATCGCCGTGCTGCCGGATCTCGACGCCGACGGCGTGCCCGACCCGATCGACAACTGCCGCGAGCGAGCCAACCCGCCGCATTGCTCCGGCAGCGGCGAGGTTTGCACGACCAACCTCGATTGCCCCGCGGGGGAGTCGTGTCGCCAGGCGGATGCCGACGGCGATGGCGTCGGCGACCCTTGCGACCGCTGCCAGGCCCGCGACGACGCCGTCTGCTTCTGCGGCGACTTCGTCACCGACCTCCCCTCCGAGCAATGCGACCTGGGGCTCGTGCCGTCCGGAGGATACAACGGTGCCGGCGACAGTCCGTGCACGAGCGACTGTCGCATCATCGGCCGCTGCACGCGCAGCGGCGCCGCGTGTGTTCGCGCCGCCGATTGTCCGGACCATGCTGCCGGCGAGGGTTGCTGCGGCAACGCCGCGGTCGAGGGCACCGACGAGGAGTGCGACGATGCCAACGGAATCGACGACGACGCCTGCGGCAACCAATGCCGCGAGGTCGACCGGCCGATTCCGTTGCCGAGCGAATGTGAAGGTCTGATCGGGCCGCGCATCGTGCCGACCTTCGTGCGCACCCTGCGCTTCCAGAAGCAGCGGCGGGTGGTCGTCGCCGACGAGCACCCGGATCACTACTCGAAGTGGAGCACGCGCGGCGAGTTCAGCTTGGTTCCGGGGCTGCGCTTCGACCCCGACACGCAGCCGGCCGAGCTGATCTTCAACCAGGGCGAGGCGCGCTGTCGAGGTGGTGCCGCGGAAGGTGCTGCCTGTGCGGTGGCTGCCGATTGTCCGGGCGGCCGCTGCAGCGCCACCTTGTATCGCGCCGAACTCGCCGCGGGCTGGTTCACGCAGGCCGGGCAAGCGGCAGATCGGCCGCGCTGGACGTTTGCCGACCGGGCCGGAACGATCGACGGCGCACCGGCGTGGACGAAGGGCAAGTTCGCGCAGCGACTGGCGACGATCCGGCGGCCGCTGAACGAGATCAAGTTCGTGCTGCAAGGACGCGGCGACCGGCTCGACCCGCAGCTGTCGCTGCATCTCGACCCCAAAGCCATGGGCGGCCCGCCGACGCGGGTGCGCCAGACCATCGTCATCGGCGACCTGTGCACGACCCAAACGCTGCAGTGCGAGCCCAACTTCGCCGGCACGACCCTGCAGTGCTACTCGCGCTCCGACTAGTCGGACTGCCCTAGCATCGCCGGGCCGGGCTGGTACCCTGCGCCGGGAGGTGTCGAGCATGGAATCACGCGTCATCGTCGTCGGGGCGGGTCTCGCTGGGCTGACCTGCGCGCGCCAACTGGCGCGCAGCGGCATCGATTGCATCGTCGTCGACGCCGCCGATGCCCCGGGCGGACGCGTGCGCACCGACACCGTCGAGGGCTTCCCCCTCGATCGCGGCTTCCAGGTGCTGCTCACCGGCTACCCCGAGGCGCGGGCGTGGCTCGACTACGAGGCGCTCCAGTTGCATCGCTTCTATGCCGGCGCGCTGTCGTACTTCGACGGCCGTATGCACCGGCTCGCCGATCCGTGGCGGCATCCGTGGGATGCCTGGGCCAACCTGCGCGAACCCGTGGGCAGTCTTCTCGACAAAGCGCGCGTCGGCTGGCTGCGCCTGCAACTCGCCGGCGTCGACTCCGAGGAACTGTTGGCCCGCCCGGAAGTGTCGACGGCGGAGAAGCTGCGCCAGCTCGGCTTTTCCGAATCGATGCGGCGCCGCTTCCTCGAGCCGTTCTTCGGCGGCGTGTTCCTCGACCCGGGCCTGACGACGACCAGTCGCATGTTCGAGTTCACCTTCTCGATGTTCGCCGCCGGCGACATCGCCGTACCCGACGCCGGCATGGAAGCGATCCCGCGGCAGCTCGCCGCCGGGTTGCCCGCCGGCAGCCTGCGACTCGGCGTGCCGGTCGCGCACCTGGAGGGAACGAGCGTCGTGCTCGCCAGCGGCGGGCGTCTGACGGCGGACGCCGTGGTCGTCGCCACCGACGCCGTTACGGCGATGCGCCTGGTGGGCCAACCGGCCCCCAAGCCCGGACGCCGGGTGACCTGTCTCTACTTCAAGGCACCGCAGGCCCCCGTCGAGCCGTACACGCTCGTGTTGAACGGCGACAAGCGCGGCCCGATCAACAACCTGCACGCGCGCGGGCCGGTGCAAGGCGGAGAACCGCGCGGCGCCGGCGTCTTGGTTGCGGCGACCATCCTGCAACCGGGCAACGTCGACGAAAAAACCCTCGTCGCCTCGGCGCGGCAGCAACTGACGGGCTGGTTCGGCGCCGCCGTGAGCGAGTGGAGCTTCCTGCGTGCTTACGACATCGCGGAAGCATTGCCCGACCAGAGCGTCGGGGCGGGCGCGGCACGCCGGGGCGAGGCGCGCGTGGCGCCGGGCCTCTACCTCTGCGGCGACCATTGCCACAGCGGCTCGATCCAGGGTGCGATGGTGTCGGGCCGCCGCGCCGGCGAGACCATCGCCCGCGACCTCCAGCGCTGACGCTCCCGCCGTTCGCCACGGTTCGCGGCGAACTTGCGTTGCCGCATGGCGTTCGTCTTGGCGCGCGCGATGCACTGCGCTAGGGTCCAACGACCTGACCGAGGGAGGGTCTCATGCTTCGTGCGCTCGCCGTTTCGTTCTGTACCGTCTTGGCCGGATCCCTACCGGCCACCGCCGCCGACAACGATCCGGCCGCGCAAGCCCTCGTGCAAAGCGTGCGCGACGGAGTTCCCAAAACGACCGTGTTCAGCAAGGTCGTCCTCAGCTCGAGCCGCGGCTGGAGTCGCGAACTCGAGATCAGCGCCCAAGACGAAGACGGCACCATCGCCAGCTTCATCGAGGTGATCGCGCCGATCGACGTCAAGGACACGCGCTTCCTGTTCTTCGAGCGCACCAACGCGCGCGACGAGCAGCACATCTACGTGCCGCTCCTCAAGCGCGCCATGGCGATCGCCGACGACACCCGCAAGCAAGCGTTCCTGGGCTCCGACTTCTACGTGTCGGACCTGGTCGCGCCGGAGATCGATCTCTACGATTATCAATTCCTCGGCGAAAAGACGGTGCTGGATCGGCCGTGCAAGCTGGTGCAGACGACCCCCAAGGATCCAACCGGCGAACTCTACTCCAAGGCGATCTTCGCCGTCGATCCCGTCAACAAGCTGATTCTCGAAACCGAGTTCTTCGACCCGTCGGGCAAATTGCTCAAGGTCTGGTCGGCGCTGCGCGTCGAGCAGGTCGAAGGACACTGGACGATCCGCGAGCACGAGATGGTCAACGTGCAGGACAAGACGTCCTCGAAGATCGTCATCGAGACCGTCGACTACGACGTCGAGCTGCCCATGGGCACCTTCACGCGGGCGCGTCTGCTGCGCTGACGCCAGATTCCGATTGATCGGGCCGGGCGCGGCTGTCTTAATGCAGGGCATGAACTGCTTCGCCCTGCGTCTCGTCGTTTGCTCCGTGATGGCCGCCGTCGTCGCCGCACCGGCCATGGCCGAAGTCGGCACGGTGGCGGCAGCCCGCGGCACCGCCGAAATCGGCCGTAACGGCACCTGGTCGCCGGCCACAGCCGGCAGCCCGGTCGAACAAGGCGACCGCTTGCGCACCGGCGCCCCGGGACAACTGCGCGTCGTCTTCCAAGACGACAGCGTGCTGACGCTCAACGACGACACCGAGCTGGTGGTGGACGAAAGCGTCTTCGCGCCGGATCAAGGCAAGGCCCGGTCGCTGACCGAGTTGCTGCACGGCGCCGTCAACGCTGTCGTCAGCGAGTATTACGAGCAGCCGGGCTCCGAGTACACCATCAAGACCGCCACCGCGACGGCCGGCGTGCGTGGCACCGAGTTCATCGTCTCGTACTACCCCGAGGCCGAGATCGCCGAGGTCATCGGCATCAGCGGTACCGTCGCCGTGCGCAGCACCCTCGCCGACATCGACGAGACGGTGTACGTCACCAGCGAACAGATCAGCCAGGTCGCCAAGGGCTTGCAGCCGAGCCCGGCCCAGCCGTTCACCGGCGAGTCGTTGCAGGAACGGCTGCAGCGTTTCGACTTGGTGGGTACGTCGCCGATCGAGGATCTGGCCGCATGGCAGGGCGCCGGAGCCGCCGCGACCGGTGTCGGCCGCCAGCGACTCAACACCTTCGCCGCACGCCAAGAGCGCACGCGACGGGCTCAGGACGCCGCCAATCTGCTCAGCGACAGTCCGGCCCTGGTGGGTCGCAGCCAGCTCGGCGTCAGCTTCTAGAGCGGGGAGAGACGGCTCAACGCTTGTGGCGGAAGGCGAAAGGCTGAAGGCTGAAGGCGTGCTCTTGGAGCCGTCTGTCTTTCGCCTTTCGCTTTCCGCCTTTTGCCTTTTGCCTATCGCTTTCCGCTTGTCGCCTGCCGCCTTGTGCGTAGCGATCATCGATGCGGCAGATGGATGCACCGGTGCAAGCGAAGACGGCGACCGTCCCCTTGTCGTGCCGCCATTGATCCGCCGGACCTATGGTTTGCGCCCGAGCCCAACGCCGAAGGCGTTGTGCATCATAGCCCAGGGTTGGCGCGTCGCGCGCCTACCCTGGGTCCACCGCCCCACAAGATCCCAACCCTGAAGGGGTTGTGCCGCGCCCGTGCGATGCAACCGTGACCGCTACACACCACGTCCGGGGGTGCGCCCAAACCACACCCAGGGTGGCCGCAGCCGCGGCAACCCTGGGCTAGGCAACGCAACGCCTTCGGCGTTGGGGTGTGGCTCCGTCGAATTTCGTCATCGATGCGGCAGACGGATGGATCAAGGACAGCCGCCTTTCGCTTTCCGCCTTTTGCCTTCCGCTTCGTGCGTAGTGATTGGTGTTGGTGTTGGTGTTGGTGGGTTGCGGCTAGTAGCGGGCTTCGAGGCCTAGGGCGGCTACGACTCGGTCGTACTGGAAGTCGTTTTGGGTCGAGGCGCTGTCGGTCACGCTGACTCCCGTCACCACGTCCAGCCACGACAGCGCTTCGAAGCGTAGCGCCAGCTGACCACGGTGGGCGTCGTCCTCGCGGCGTGGCTGCGCCTGCAGCGAACCCAAGTACGGTTGCTCGCTCGCCTTGTCGTAGTGCTCGGCGCGGTACGAGTACTCCGCGTCGACGCGCAGCCACGGCACCACGTCGAACGACAACCCGGTTTCGAATTCGTGGGCGTCGAACTGGTAGCGCTTGCTCTCGACGTCGTTCGAGATCGAGTCGACCCAATCGTAGCGATAGCCGACCCAGCCGAAGCGCTCCGGCGTCAGGAAGTAGAATTGGCGAAAGCCGGACAGCGTCTGCTGGGCGTCGCGCACGCCGTAGTCGTCCCCGTAAAAGTCGTCGCGCCGCAGGCGCACCGACACCTCACTGCGCCAATGGTCGTCCAGCTGCCACCCCAGCCAAGGCAGGAAGGTGGCCCGCGCCAGGAATTTCTCGTTGTCGAGCAGATGGAAGTCGTACCACGCGTAGAAGCCGCCATCGATGGGACCAACGGCACCGGCGAGATCACCGCCGACGCCGTGCGCCTGGATGTCGTACTCGCTCAGCTTGAAGTGCAAGCTCTGCGAAAAGTCGTAGCCCACTTGCAGTCGCCCGAAGTCACTACGGAAAGGGACCCAGCGTCCACCCAAGCCAAAGGTCGCACGGCCGTCGGCTTCGTCGGAGATGCCCAGGTCGTCCTGCAGGTCGCCATCGCTGGGCGCCAGCACGACGTTGGAGTCGTACTGAAAGCCCGTCGAGGCGGACAGCGAGTAGGGGCGCGGGTCGGGCTCGATCTCGTTCAACAGTTCGCGCGCCTCTTCGACCATCGGCCCGTCGCCGCCGGCGACGACTTCTTCCAGCAGAGCCCGTGCCCGCATCGGGCGACCGCTCTGCGCCTCGACCGCCGCCTCGTAGTAGTGCGCCGCGCGGGCGAGCTCGGGTTCTTGCGCGGCCCGCCGCAGCTCTGCTCGAGCCGCATCGAGTTCCCCGAGCTTCAGGTGAGCGATGCCGGCGAAAAGCGCGGCACGCGCGTACAGTTCGGCGTCGTTCGCCACCGCTTGCAGGTGCGGCAGGGCCTCGGCGGGGCGCTCGGAGCGGACGAGGGCGACCCCCAATTCGAAGGAGGCGCGGGGGAATTCGGGCCGCAGTCGCAAGGCCTGCTCCAGATCGGCGATGGCCGCCGCCGGTCCCTCCAAGTGGCCGCGCGTGATGCCCCGGTAGTACACAGCCACGGCATCCTGGGGGTCGTCCGCCACCGCCTTGTCGAACGAGACGAGAGCCTCGGCTTCCCGGTCGGCGTCGAGATCGATGAGACCGCGCGCCACCAAACGCTTCGACGTCTCCGACGCCAGTGCCGGCGCCGCGACAACGACCACCACGAGCATCCAACCCAACCCCATGCGTCTCATCGGCGTACGACTCCCACGGCGATGTCGTTCGGCGAGTCACCGATGCCGATCACGGAATCGAGCTCTCGCCGCTCGAAATCGAAGTAACCCACGCTATTGGGCAAGAAGCCCGTGATGTAGGCGCCCTGCCCGTCCGGCGTGATGCGGATGCGCTGGGCCTCGAACCCGAGCGACACCGCCTCGACCGCGGCACGCGCCGTCAGATCGACGATCGACAACGTCGCGTCGAAGCTATTGGTCACGTAGAGCCAGCGCCCGTCGCCTGACACGGCCAGGTCGCGCGGCTCGTTGCCGACCGCGATCGTTTCGCTGAGGCGACGTGTCGCCGTCTCGATCACCGCCACCGAGGCGGCCGCTGCGCGGGCGACGTATACGGCCCGGCCGTCCGGCGCCAATTCGATGCCCTCCGGCTGGCCGGCGACGGCGACGCGTTCGACCACCGTCGGGCCGCTCGGGTCGACGACCACGACTTGGTTCGAGCCGCGCGCCGTGACCCAGACGAGATCGGAGGCGGGATCGACGGCGACGTCGGTCGGCGTCGTGCCAATGCCCACCTCGGCGACGACGGCGCGTTCCACCAAATCGACGATCGCCAGGGTCCCGGAGATCTCGTTGGCGAGGTAGGCGAAACGCTCGTCGTCGCTCAGAGCCAAACCGCCCGGCCCGCCCGGCACGGCCACTTCGAACAGCGTTTCGTCGGTTTCGGCGGAGACGACCAACAGAGCGCCGGTCGACCGGCTCGACAGGAACAAGCGCCCGCCGCCGCGGTCGAGAACGGCGCGCAGCGGCTGGCCGCCGACGGGTACCGTCGTCTCGACGGCGTTGCGGCGTCCATCGAGCACGACGACCCGCCCTTGCAAGGATGCGACATAGGCCACGACGCGCGGCTCGGCGGTGCGCGTCGCCGTCGGCGTGGCGGTCGTCGTCGGCGTCGCCGTGACGGTGGGCGTCGCCGTCGCCGTCGGCGTCGGGGTGGCCGTCGGGGTCGAGGTCGGCGTGGCGGTGGCCGTGGCGCTCGGCGTCGACGTCGGCGTCGAGGTGGCCGTCGCGGTGGGCGTGCGGGTCGCCGTCGCCGTCGGGGTCGAGGTCGGCGTGGCGGTGGCCGTGCCGGTCGGCGTCGGCGTCGCGGTGAATGTCGGGGTGGAGGTCGCCGTGCCGGTGACCGTCGGCGTCGGCGTCACCGTCGGCACGTTGACGAAGATACGATAGGTGAAGTCGAGACCACGCCCCGACTGGTTGTTGGCGCGCACGCGGATCTCGGGACTGCCTTCGAGGAGGAGCGTCGGCGCCTCGACCCGGTAGCCGCCGACCTCGAGGTCTTCGGTCGGGGTGCAGGCGGTCGCCCCGGCGACCCGGTCGTCGCAGGCGGTCAGTCGCAGCTGGGAGGTGAGGTCGACGAGCGAACCGTCGGCGCGCCGCACCTGCAGTTGGATCGACTGAGGCACGATGGGCTCGCGGGCGTCGACGACGGCGAGCGTGATGGTCACGGGGTTGTCGCTGGCCGCAGCCGGCGGCGGCTGCACCTCGGCGACGAAGGGCACCGACTGCAACGCGAGACCGGCGTCGACCCGCCCGCTGCCGGGGATGACGACCCGACGCGGCCCGTCGCTGAACGACGGAGTGCCGGGCCGTACCGGATCGCAGGGGCCGCGTACGGCGCTGGCGGGGATGACCTGGCAGATGGCTTGGATGCCGTCGACGGTCGGCGCATAGTCGAGCGCGAAGCCGGCGGCCGACAGCCAGCCCGGACCGGGGGGCAGCTGATCGAGGACCAAGAGGCGCTGGCCGGTGCTCGGATTGACGGGAACGAGATTCGGGTCGACCGCGACGCAGCAGCGCTCGCCGCCGTCGGAGGAAAAGGCGACGCGCACGGTGTCGATCGACGCCGGCAGCTCGGAACCGAAAACCGGCTGGGTGGGCGTCGGCGGTGGTGTGGTCCCGGGCGTGAACCCCGGAATCGTCGCGGTCGGCGGCGGCGGCGGTTGCGGGCTCGGGGGGCCATCGCCGCAGGCCGTCAGATACAGCGCCAGGCTGGCCAGAGGTAGGATGCGCCGGAGAGCGCGCGGGGAGAGAGCCATTGCCAATCGAAACCTCGCGGGTACGTAGAATCCAGGGTTCGCACGTTGCGACGACCGCTCGACTCGTAGCACGTTTTTGGCCCACGTCGAGCCGAATCTATGCCAGATGCGCGCCGACGACCTACCCGTTGGGGTCCGCCATCGAATTGCCCCCCAGGCATAGCTTCTCGTCGCGGATCGTGTTACGGGGGCATGACAGCGATGTGCGGGAGCGCTGAACACGGGACTGGGATCGCGTCGCGGGCAACGGCGGCGCCGACGAGGGACGGGCGATCGTGATCATTCAAGATGCGACGGTCGGGTTGATTCAACGCGATGTCATGCGCGCCAAACGACCCCGGGTGGGAACGCCGGCGGGCTCGGGCGTGCAGGCGATCATCCTCAGCGCCGGACGCGGCAGCCGCTTGCTGCCGCTCACCGAAAAGATTCCCAAAGCCTTGGTCGCCGTCGGCGGCAGGCCCATCCTCGCCTGGCAGCTCGATGCCCTGGCGGCCGCCGGCGTGACGCGCGCCTGCGTCGTCGTCGGCTTCGGCGCCGAAACCATCGACGACGCCCTGCCCAAGATCGCCCCGGGCGGCATGCGCGTGCACACCCTCTGCAACCCCTTCTACGACGTCGCCGACAACCTCATCTCGTGCTGGGCGGCGCGTGAGGAAATGTCCTCCGACTTCTTCCTCGTCAACGGCGACACCCTGTTCGAGGCCGCCGTCGTCGAGCGACTGCTCGCCTCGCGCCCCGCTCCCATCACCGTCGCCGTCCGCCGCAAGCCCAGCTACGACGCCGACGACATGAAGGTCGAGCACGAAGATTCCGTTCTCCGCCACATCGGCAAGAAGCTGCCGTTGGAAACCGCCTGCGCCGAGTCGATCGGCGTCATGCTGTTCCGCGGCAGTGGCCCGCGCCAGTTCCACGATGCCCTCGAAGGCGCCGTGCGCGACCCGGCCTCGAAGCGCCTGTGGTACCCGAGCCTGATCGACCGCCTGGCGGCGTCGGGCACCGTGCGTGTGGCGCACGTCGACGGCCTGGCCACGGCGGAGGTCGATTTCCTCGAAGACCTCGTCGCCGCCGAAGTCGTGGCGCAGCAGCTGCAGCAGCTCGACGAAACCGTCATCGCCGCCGCCAAGTGAGGCCGGCGCGGCTCAGCGCCGCGCCAGAATCTTCTCCGCCATTTCGAGATCGGTCGGTTTGTCGACGTCGATCCCCGCCTCGGGGATCGTCATGCGCACGATCTTGGCGACGATGCCGAGACGGCGCGACAAGGCCTCGGCGGCGCCGTCGAGCGTCAGCCGCCGCAACAGGAATCGCACCAGAATCCCCGGCCCCAACAGGGCGATGCTGCGCCACGGCCGCTTGCGGTGGCGCTCGACGTAGAGCCACGCCTCCGCCGCCTTGCGCCCCGCCGGACCGCGAAAGGCAAACAGGTTGCACCCGGTGAAGGCGCCGTCGCGAAACGGGTAAAACGTCCGCAAGGCATCCGGATAGGCCGCCCGCACGCGCTCCGCGTCGACCACCGAGGCGACCACGTCACACGGCTGCGCCAACGCCTTGGCGCAAAACTCCGCCAGCATGGCCGGCGTCAGCAACGCGTGGTCGCCGGTGACCACCAGCAACGGCTTGGCGAAGCCGAGTCGGTCGAGCGCCGCGACGACGCTTTCGCTCGGGTTGGCCGCAGCCGGCAACGAGGTGAGCTGGGCCGTCAACCCCGATTCGGCCACTTCGGCACACGTCGCCAGGGCTTCATCGTCCAAGCCGCAGACGAAAATGTCGCCGACCCAAGGCGAGGCGCGCAAGGCCCGCAAGACACGACTCAGCATCGGCACACCGCATACCGGAATCAGCGCCTTGCGCGTCAGCCCGACCGACATGGCCAGCGGGTCACCCCCGGGCCGGCTACCGGCGAGGACGAGGGTCGTGAAGCGGATCGGCTCGACGCTTGCGGATGACGACATCGTTGCCCGATACCCTCGCGCCTTCAACGAACGCAAGCGGTGCGTGCCCGGCGCTGGCGCGCCGGAAGTCAGAGGCAGAGGCAGAGGCTGAGGCTGAGCCCCCCCTCAGCCTCAGCCTTTGCCTAAGTCTCAGCCTCCGGCGCGCCAGCGCCGGCCCAAAGCCTACCGTCCGGCGCGCGATCTTGATAAGCCGTCCGGTCGATGCATCTGTTGGTCACCTTTTCGCGCGCTTACCCGCGGCGTACGGCGCTGCTGGCGGTCTGTCTCATCATCGGCGGCTTGGCGGAAGGCATCGGCGTCTCCAGCCTACTGCCGTTCCTCGGCCGGGCGGTGAGCGGAGGTGGCGCCAACACCGCCGCCTCCCCGGCCGAACAGTGGATCGTCGACATGGTACGGGACGCTGGCCTCGAACCCTCGATGACCATCTTCCTGGCGATCATTCTCGCCGGCATTACGCTCAAGGCCGCGTTGTCACTGCTGGCCAACCGCCAGGCTGGCTACTGCGTCGCGCACATGGCGACCGACCTGCGCCTGCACCTGCTGCGCGCGCTCCTCCAGACCCGCTGGCACTATTACGTCAGCCGCCGCCTCGGCACCTTCGCCAACGCCTTCGCCTCCGAGGCGCAACGCGCCGCCGACGCCTACCTGCGCGCCACCACCATCGTCTCGCTCGTCGTGCAGGCGCTCGTCTACGTCGCCGTCGCCGTCGCCGTATCGTGGCGCGCCGCCGGACTCGCCGTATTAGGCGGCGCCGTCCTCGGCATCGTCCTCAGCCGCCTGGTGCGCCTGTCCAAACGGGCCGGGGCGCAGCAGACCGTCCTCACCAAGGACCTCGTCGGCCGCCTGACCGACACCCTGCAAGCGGTCAAGCCGCTCAAGGCGATGGGGCGCGAGCAGTTGATCGCGCCGCTGCTCGACCGCGACGCGCAGCGCCTCAACCGCGCCTTGCGGCGCCAGGTGTTGAGCAAGACGGCGGTCAAGTCGCTGCAGGACCCGATGATCTTCATGTTCCTGTCGACCGGCGTCTACGCCGCCGTGACACTGGCCGAGATGCCGCTCCAGCAGGTGATCCTGCTGGCCCTGCTCTCCGAACGAATCCTCTCCGGCGCCGGCAAGGTGCAGAAGGAATACCAGGAGATGGTCAGCGGCGAGAGTGCCTACTGGTCGATCCGCGCCATGATCGAAGAGGCCGAGTTCGAGCGCGAACGCGCCGGCGGCAAGGAGCTGCCGCACCTCGAACGCGCCATCACGCTCAAGGGCGTGAGCTTCGCCTACGACGAACGGCCCGTCCTCCAGAACGTCGACCTCGACATCCCGGCCGGCGAATTGACCGTGCTCGTCGGCACCTCCGGCGCCGGCAAGACGACTCTCGCCGACTTGATCATCGGCCTCGCCGACCCGACCGCGGGCGTGGTCGAGGTCGACGGTGTGCCGCTGCCGCAACTCGACCCGGCCGGCTGGCGCGCCGCCATCGGCTACGTGCCGCAAGAGACGCTCCTGCTGCACGACAGCGTGCGCATCAACGTGTCGCTCGGTGATCCTGCCGTCAGCGACGACGACGTCCACGCGGCGCTGCGTGACGCCGGCGCCGCCGATCTCGTCGAGCGTTTGCCCGAGGGCATCGACAGTCTGGTCGGCGAGCGCGGCTTGCGCCTTTCCGGTGGTCAGCGGCAGCGCATCGCCCTGGCGCGAGCGCTGGTACGCAAGCCGCGCCTGCTGCTGCTCGACGAAGCGACCACCGCCCTCGACCCGGAAACGGAAGCGGCCATCTGCACCACGCTGCGCGGCCTGCGCGGACGGGTGACGTTGCTGGCGATCTGCCACCAGAGCGCGCTCATCGACATGGCCGATCGCGTCTATCGCGTCGGCGACGGCGGCGTGCGCCTCGTCGACTCGCGCGACGCCGCCGACGCTCCCGCGTGCGCCTAGGTCCTCTTCTTCTCACCGCGGCGTGGCGATGTGCCGTCGTCGCCCGACGCTCGATGTATACGGGCGCGTAGCGCCCTGGAGCGCCGAGTTGTACTCGGCGGGCCCGCTGCGGGTGGACGGAGACGTATCGCAAGCATCCTCGCACCGAGATCGGAGGTGCTCTCCGGCGCATCTCGGGGAGTATGGTGGCGGGCCGCGCCCGGCGCCGGACGCCGGGCGGTGTCGAGTGCAACTCGACACTCCGGGTGGCCCAGGATTTCTCTAAGGAGAAACGGAGACGTGGAATCGGTCGGCGATCGACGCGCGCCTCACCTCATGGCTTGAACGGGTTGGTGTAGGTCACCGTCGTCAGGCCCTTGCCTTGTGCTTCCTTGCCGCCGTCGAGGCGCAAGCGAAAGGTGGTGTCGGTCGAGATGCGGCGCGGCTGCGAGCGCATCGACAACAAGGCGCGGAACGGCTGCGGCACGAAGTCGAGTGGGTTGGCGCGCACCAACTCGCGCCCCGGGCTAAGGTTCAGATGGATGCCGGTGCCGGCGAGAGCGATGGTACTCGGCAGCGGGTACTTGCCTTCACCACCCGCGGCGGGCGGCGCCAGGGTGGCGATGGCCCCGCGCGCTTCGTGCAGGATCTTGCCGTCGCGCACCGCCGCGACACAGTTCAACTCCGCCCCCGACGGCGCCCGGCTGCTGATCGCCATCACGTCGATGTCGCCGGCACGGCCGGCGAACTCGATACGCCGCGCCACGGCGTCGATCTCGCTCGTCTCGCTCCAGTGGTGCATCACCGACAGGATGCCGCGCGCCGCTTGCGGTTCCTGCATCCCCTTCACCCAATACAAGCCGTCGACCTCGCTGCCCAAGCGAATCACCTCGAAGCCGTCGCCGCCGCACGGCCCGGTCGGCTCGGCCGGCATGGGGAAGCGCAGGTAGATCTTGCGCCCGTACTTGTTGCTGTCGACCTCGACGCGTCCGGTCGGTGGACGCAGGTCGAGCACACCGGAGGCGATTTCGAGGTAACGCCCGCCGCCGGCCAAGACCCAATCCCCCTTCTCGCGCCCGTACTTCACGTCGTGCAGGCTGCCGTCGGGTCGCACCAAGTAGCCGGTGACCACGCCGGTGCGGTCGCCCGGGCCCTCGTTGGTGATCCAGATGCGCAGGAAGAACCGGGCGCCGTCCTCCAACTGCGCCGCGACGTCCCACGCTTCGCCGCCGCCGTCGCTTTTCGGCAAGCGCGCGGCGGGGTCGACGCGGCGCGACTCGACCGCCGCCGCCGCCGACGGCAGCAGCAAGCCGAGTGCAACGCAGAGAGGGAGCGCGCGACGCGACGCCGCACGGGTGAAGGAAGCAAGATCGACGCGAGTCATGGGTAGGTTCTGCATAGCACGATGGTCGCGGTGTCGGCAGCGTCGCCTCGGCGGAGTGCATTTGCTACGGTCGCGCGTCGTGCAAGAGCCCACCCCGCAACCGCCCGTAGCGGCGAGACTGGTCCTCGTGCGCCACGGGGAGAGCATCTGGAACCGCAGTTGGCGTTTCACCGGCTGGAGCGACATCCCGCTGACCGCGAGAGGTGAAGCGCAGGCACGTGCCGCCGGCGAGCGATTGCGTCAGGCCGGCTTCGTCTTCGACCGCTGCTTCACTTCGAAGCTGCAGCGTGCAGCGCGGACGCTCGTGCTGCTCCTCGAGGGCATGGGCGCGGCGGCGCCGGTGCAGGCGAGTTGGCGCTTGAACGAGCGCCACTACGGCGCCTTCGAGGGGTTACGGCCGTGGCAAGCGATCGGGCGCTACGGCGTGCGTGCCGTCTGGCGTTGCCGCACCGACCGCCACGCTCGCCCACCCGCGGCGGTGCCGGCAACGGATGACGCGCAGCTGCCGAACGGCGAGAGCATCGCCGACACGCTGGCACGGCTGCTGCCCTTGTGGAACGACGAGATCGCGCCGGCGTTGCGCGCCGGGCAATGCATCCTGATCGTGGCCCACAACAACACCTTGCGTGCGCTGGTGGATTTCCTCGACCGCATCGAAGCCGACGGCGTAGTGCAACCGAAACTGCGGTCGGCACAGCCGCTGGTACTCGAGCTCGACGGCGAGCTTCATCCGTTGCGCCGCTACGTCGTGTGACGTAGCCGCGTGCGACAACCGCACCAGTAGCAACCCAAGCAATCCGAAACATCAGCAGGTGCAATCACCGCCGTCGGCCAAGCGCGTGCCGATGCGGTGCTCGGCGCGTGGAATCGAACCATTGGAGCAACGCCTGGGGCGATGCCCGGCTGGTATCGGGCCGCGCCGTTGGCGCTGGTCGCGTGCGTCTCGAACTGGCGGAGGATCGACTCGACTTCCTCCACCAACCGGAAGGCGTCCCGCGATTCCCGCGGCACCCCCAATCGAACCAATGAGTAACGGGCGAAGCGACCGGGCGACCTCCCAATCTTTCAGTACCGGCAAACTGACGTGCTTGGTGACTTCCGGACCCTCCGAAAGTGGCGCAGCGGCCGGAATCCCAGCACCACACCGACCGCACGGGGCTGGGACGGTGCGTCAAATGCGGTCGCGTAGGCGGAAGGAGTCGAGCAGCGCCGGAATCCCGAAGAGCCGTACCGCCTCCATGTGATCGGCGAGGGGGTAGCGCTCGCTGCCCGGATGGACGACCCAATGGCGATGCAGGCCGAGGTCGGCGCATGCCGTGTGCATGGAATGTGTCGGGCGCGGGTTGTCGGCGTGCCGATTGGGCCACCAGACACACCAATCCGCACCATCGGACCACGCGACCCGAGCAGGCTGAGGTGTGGCGCATCGAACGATGGATCCCCAACGCCGAAGGCGTTGTGCGACATAGCCCAGGGTTGGCGCGCAGCGCCTACCCTGGGTACACGGCACGACCCATTCCCAACCCGGAACGGGTTGTGCGTGCCCGGTTCGCGATACCCCGTGCGTTTCGTTCGCTTACGGACGCAACCCCTTCAGGGTTGCTCGTCGATCCTACGATTCACCCTGGGTTGGCGCGCCGCGCCAACCCAGGGCTGTGTTGCGCAACGCCTTCGGCGTTGAGGCTCGACACCACGATGCCTATGCCATGCCCGACGGCATCGCCACGAGGCTCCTTGGGCGATGCCCCAGACTGGTATGGGGCCGCGCCGTTGGCGCGGGTCGCGTGGTACGTGGCTCGCGAACGGCGAGGGGGACAGTCCCCTGGCGGGGACAGTCCCCGTTGGTGTGGGGGTGCGGCGCCTGCGTGGCGTGAGTTGGTCGGCGGCGGGTTTCCGTTTTCGCCGGTGCGGGGCGCGTCGACTCGAAACCCGTGATCGGGCAAAAGGTGGGCGGATGAGCCGACTCACCCGCTACGTCACGCGCGAGATCCTCTCGTACGCCGCCGGCAGCTTTGCCGTGATCGTGGCGGTATTCCTCGTGCGCCGCAGCGCCGTGCTCCTCGCCGAAATGACCGAGGCCGCCCTGCCCCTCGGTCCGATGCTCGAACTGCTCGGCCTGCGCACGCTGATGGCCTTGCCGTCGTTGCTGCCCGCCGTCTTTTACCTCGCCGTGCTGCTCGCCTTCGTGCGCCTCAACCAAGACCGCGAAGTCGCGGCCCTCGAAGCCTGCGGCGTCGCCCGCGGCCGCATCTACCGCAGCGTCCTGCCACTCGCCCTCGCCGGCGCCTGCCTCACCGCCGGCATGTCGTTTTTCGTCCGCCCGTGGGCGGCGACCGAGTATCTGCGCGGCAAGGCGCGCGCCACCGCCGACGCCGGCACCGACCAGATGCGCCCCGGCCGCTTCTACGAACTCGCCTGGGGCGGCGGCCAGGTATTCTTCGCCGAACGGCGCTCGGAGGCCGACCCGCGCTGGCTCGAGGACGTCTTCTTCCAAGAGGAACAAAACGGCCGCACGGCGATCCACCTGGCGGCGCGCGCGCTCGAGGAACGCGACGAGGTGGCGCGCGAACGGGTCGTCGGCCTCTTCGACGGCCGGCGCTACGACTTCACGGCCAAGGGCGAAAGCCGCGACATCACCGAATACGGACAGATGACGTTCCGCTTCCCGCTGCCACCCGAGGAGGAGCCGACCATCGAAGAAGAGGAAAAGCCGTGGTCCGAGCTGCGCCGCTCCGAGGCGCTCGGCGACCGCGCCGAACTCGAATGGCGCCTGGCCATGCCGCTGTCGGTGCTCGTGCTCTGCCTGCTGGCGCTGCCGATGACCCCGCCGACACGCGGGCGCGGCGGCGGCTCCGGCGGACGCTTGTTCGGGGCGTTGCTGGTCTACATCGTCTATCGCCAGATCCTCGGCACCGGGAAGAAGTGGATCATGGACGGGCAATTGCCGGCCGACGTCGGCTTGCTGCCGATCCACGCCGGCTTCGCGATCCTGGCGGTGCTGCTGCTCGTGGGCCAGGCGGCCCGGCTGCACGGCGGCGTGCGCCCGTGGCTCGCCAGCGGGATGGCGCGATGACGACACTCGATCGCTACATCGGCCGCGCCGTGGTGCTGTACTTCGTGCTCGCCCTCGGCGGCTTCGTCAGCATCTTCTCGATCATCTCGCTGATGGAGGAACTACGCAGCGTCGGCGAGGGGCGCTACGACGGCTGGGCCGCTTTCCTCTACGTCACCCTGCGGCTGCCGGCCGAGGCCTTCGAATTGTTCCCCGGCGCCGCCTTGCTCGGGGCGGTGCTCGCCCTCAGCAGTCTCGCCAGCCGCAGTGAGCTCATCGCCATGCACGCCTCCGGGCTGTCGTTCCACCGGCTCGCCGCGGCGGTGGTCGAGGCCGGCATCGTGCTCGGTGTCGTCATGCTGTTGCTGGCCGAGTTCGTCGCCGCGCCGTTGGCCCGTAGCGCCCAGCTGCAACGCACGGCACTGATCTCGGACGGCACCACGCTGTCCGCGACGCACGGCATGTGGAGCCGCGCCGGCACCGCCTTCGTGCACGTGCGGGCGCCGCTCGACGGCAGCACCCTCGGCGACGTCGTGCTCTACGAAGTCGACGACCGCAACCGCCTGGCGCGGGTCACGCGGGCCGCCGCCGCGGCGCATACCGACGCCGGCTGGAACCTGACCGGGGTCGCCGAGTCGACCTTCGGCGAGGACGGGGTCAGCGTGGCGCAGGTCGGCGAAAAGGTGTGGAACGGCCTGCCCGAACCGCGCGGCATCCAGACGCTGCTGTTGCCGGCGGAGGACTTGGCGCTGAGCGATCTGAGCACGGCGATCGCCGGTTTGCGGCGCGAGCGCCTACTGGCTCATCGTTATGAGCTAGCGTATGGAAAACGGCTGACGACGCCGCTGATCGCCTTGATGATGATGCTGCTGGCGGTACCGCTGGTCGCAGGCAGTCTCGGCGAACGCGGCCGGGCGCGGCCGATCATCTCGGCGGTGCTCATCGGCGTCGGCTTCCAGATGGCGCACCAGACCTTCGGCACTTTCGCCTTGGTCTACCGTCTGTCGCCGGTTTTCGGCGCCGGCGCGCCGCTGCTCGTCGCCCTCGCCGCGGGGCTTTGGTCGCTCCGGCGTCTGAGGTAGGTTGCGCCAGCCGCTCAGCCAGCGGCGGTCGTGGAAGGGAGTTCGTGATGGCGGTAGAGGCAATTCCACAGCGGCGCTGCGCTCGCATCGTCGGCAGCTGCGACACGCGCCTATGGGGGCTGAGTTCGCTCGAACGCCTGCGGCGCATGCTCGCCGGCGAGGGTATCGTCGACGTCGCCGACGCCAGCCAACCCGTTCCGGCCGACCATAGCGTGCTGCTGCTGCGCGCCGACTTCCTCTACGAACAGCGAACCTTGCACGACCTCGCCGCCCGCTGCCCGATCCTGCTGACCCGGCGCGAGGCCACCGTCGCGGCACACGTGCCGGCCGCCCTCGCCGCCGCCACCATCGCCCACCTGGCCGATGCCGCCGCGCCGGCCCCCGCGGGTGTCGCGCGCGAAAGCGTCGCCGGGCTCTCCGGCGCCTACAGCCGCAAGCTGCGCAAGTCGCAGCCGCCGGTGGTGCTGCCGATTCAGGCGGCCCACCAAGATGCGCTCGAACGCCACCTCTTCGACGGCGCCTACAAGGGCATCACCGACCTGGTCACCAAGTTCGCCTGGCCTGCTCCCGCCCGCGTCGTCGTGCGCTGGTGCACCCAGGCGGGCATCCCGCCCAACGTCGTCACCGGCGCCAGCTTGGTGCTGGCCTTCGCCGTGATGTACCTGTTCCTGCAGGGTCATTTCTGGCTCGGCCTGCTGCTCGGCTGGATCATGACCTTCCTCGACACCGTCGACGGCAAGCTGGCGCGCGTCACCATCCAGTCGACCTCCCTCGGGCACGCGCTCGACAAGGGCATCGACCTGATCACACCGCCGATTTGGTACATCTGCTGGGGCCTCGGCCTCGGCGCCGCCGGCCCCGGCGCAGAGGCGCTGCTGCCGACCTTCGCCTACATCCTCGGCGGCTACATCGCCGGGCGCCTCGTCGAGGGCTGCTTCGACTGGTTCCTCGACGACATGGCCGTGTTCACCTGGCGCAAGCTCGACGCTTACGTCCGCCTGATCATCGCGCGGCGCAACCCCAACCTCATCCTGCTGACCGCCTTTCTCGCCCTCGGACAGCCGGCGGCCGGACTCGACGCGGTCGCCGCGTGGACGGTGGGGTGCACCGTCTTCTTGTTGATCCGTCTGGCCCAGGCGGCGTTCGAGCGCGCCACCAAGGGGCCGCTCGAGTCGTGGCTCAGTCGGGTCGACGACGACGCCGACGCCGACGACTTGGCCGTGCGCTTGTTCGCCCGCCGACCGTTGCCACCAGGACTGGATGCGTGAGGATGCGCCTTCGCTACGACGCCGACGACCGTGACGAGGGGTGGACGAGTCCGGCAACTGCGCCGCGGTCGGTGGCCGTGCGCGTGCGACCGGGAGAGTCCGTGGGTCGGCCGATTCGCTGCGCCGTAGTCACCAACCCGGCGAGCGGCTTCAACAAGCGCAGCCGCCATCTGCAGCAGGTGCGCGACGCCGTCGGCACGGCGGTCGAACATGTCGAGGTCAGCCAGCCCGATTCGATCCGCGAGACGGTGCGGCGGCTGTGTCACGAGGGAACCGAGCTGATCCTGCTCAACGGCGGCGACGGAACGATCCAGATGACTCTGACGGCGCTACTCGGCGGCGGCCCGCGGGAGCCGGTGCCGCTGTTGGCGCTGACACGCGGCGGCACCAGCAACACCATCGCCGGGGACGTCGGCTGGCAGGAGGCGCCGACGGCGGTGCTGCGGCGCCTGTTGGCGGCGGCCGCGGCCGGTTCGCTTCCCGGGCGTCTGGCCGAACGCCCGGTGCTGCACCTCGAGTCGGCGCGCTGGCCCGAGCCGATGTGCGCCCTGCAGTTCTCCGCCGGCGCCGCCTACAACGTCATCCAATCGATCAAGACGAACGTCGAGGGACGCGGCGGACGCGGCGTCCTCGGGCCGGCGCTCGGAGTCGGCTGGGTCGTCGCCAACCTCCTGTTCGGGCAACCGGGGAAAATCGTCCCGCCGCTACGGCTGATCGGCAGCCGCGACGGCATGCGGCTCGACGAGGCGAACCTGTTGGGGGTCGTGGTGTCGACCCTCGATCACCTATTTCTCGGCATCCGTCCGTTTTGGGGTGAGGGCGAGGGGGCACTACGCTACACCTCCCTCGCCTACCGGCCGCGTCACCTGCTGCGGGTGTTGCCGCGCGCGCTCTATGGGAAACGCACGCCGCTGGCGACGCGGGAGAACGGCTACGAAAGCTACAACGCGCACGAGTTGGTGCTCGACGTCGACGGCGGCTTCACCCTCGATGGCGAGTTGTTCCCGCCGCAGCGCAACGCCGCGCTGCGCTTGACGGCACCGTACCGGGCCGCCTTCCTCGCGCCACCCGTGCCATGAGCCCACTGGCGGCGCTCGCGACGCTGACGGCGGCGGAGTTGGAGCGACCGGTCTCGCCGGGGGCGCACGCCCTGGCGGCCAAGGCACGCGCGCGCCACGGCGGCGTGCGGGCCGTGCTCTTCTACGGCTCTTGCCTGCGGCGCAACGACGACGAGGGCGTGCTCGACTTCTACGTGCTCGTCGACCGCTACGAGAACGCCTACGACCGCCGCCTGCTGATGTGGCTCAACCGCGTGCTGCCACCGAACGTGTTCTATCTGGAGGCCGAAGCCAACGGCCAAACGGTGCGCTCGAAGTACGCCGTGGTCGAGTTCGACGCCTTCGTCGAAGCCATGACCGACGCATCCTTGGAGACGTATTTCTGGGGTCGTTTCGCGCAGCCGGCGGCGATCGTCGGCGCCATCGACGACGACAGCCGCCAGCGCTTGGCGCTCGCCACGGCGACCGCCATCCTCACCTTCCTGCGCAACGCCCTGCCGCTGGCGCCGGCGCGCTGCACCGCCGCCGAAATCTGGCGCGCCGGACTATCGGCGAGTTATCGCAGCGAAGTGCGCGCCGAGCGGCCCGGCGCGGCCGACGTGCTGCTGCTCGCCGACCCGGAGCGCTACGAAAGGGTCACCGCCCTGGCGGTGCAGGCGTGGCCGGAGCACGTGCGGCCGGCGACACACGGCACGACGCCGCTGTACGATGTGCGCGTCGACGAGGACGAACGGCGGCATCGCCTGAAGCTGTGGCGCAAGCGCCAGTGGATCGGCAAAGGCCGCTTCCTGCTGCGCATCCTGCGCAACGCCTACACGGTCGAGGGCGGCGTCGAGTACGCCATGTGGAAGGTGTCGCGCCACAGCGGGTTCGTCTTCGATACCCATTGGCGCGAACGGCCCATCCCGTTACTGGCCCTGCTGCGCGAGATCTGGCGCGCCTGGCGCGCCGGCGCCTTCCGCTGACGCACGGATCCAACGCAGAGACGCAGAGGGGGGCATGGATCTCCCTCGTTCGTCTTGTCTCTGCGTCTCCGCGTCTCGGCGTTGCAACCGGTGTCAGGAGACGAAGGTGGCGACCTCCTTGTTGAGCTGCGCCACCATGGCGTAGGTCGAGCGCAACAGGTTTTCGAGCAACACCATCTTGACCCGCGGGTGGCTGCGGCCTAATTCGTCGAGGGCCGTTGCCGACAGGGTGTGACAGCTGACGGCGGTGTCGGCGCGGACGTCGGCCGTGCGCGGGCCGCGGTCGATCAGCGCGAGTTCGCCGAACACCATGCCCGGCGAAAACGTCGCCAGCCGCTTCAGCTGTCCGTTGGGCAGGTCCAGCGTCACACTCACCTCGCCCATCGCCAGGAAGTACATGCGGTCGGCCGGTTCGCCGCGACGGATCACCAGCGAACCGCGGGCGTGCGACTCGGGCACCAGGAGGTTCTCGAGCAACGCGATCTCCTCGGCGTCGAGGCCGCGGCAGATGGAATGGTCGGCCAGGGTCGCCGGGACGCGGATGGCGTGACCGCCGGCGCTTTGCCCGAGGATCTGCTTCTCGCACCACTCCAGAGCCAGGTCGAGGTCGGAGAACGACAGCGGCCGGACGCTCTTGCCGCGCAACGACAACTGCTCGTCGAGGAAGCGCAGCAGGCGCGGCTGGCCGTCGGAGTTGGCGAAACAGAGGTGCTTGCCGGCGTCGTGGTAGGTCAGCACCAGTTCGAGCAACAGGCGTTCGGCGGCCGGATCGACATTGGCGACGCGGCGCAGGTCGATGATCGCGAAGTCGACCTTGGCGCTTGCCTGCACCACCTTGCGCACCGCCAGCTCGACGGTGGCGAAGACGAGATCGCCCTGCAGGTCGAACACCCGCGCCCGCTCGCCACCGACGTCGAGGACACGCCGCTCGCCCTCCAGGCGCCGCCGTTTCGAGCCGACCTGGGCCAAGCTGTATTCGGCGCGCACGGCGGCGCGGGAGCTGCGCGGCAGGCGCAGGAAGTGCAGGTTCAGGTCGCGCGACATCTCCTGGCACACCCGCACGCCGCGCACGCTGTTGCCGTGCGAGTCGAGCAGCGGCGAGAAGACGCCGATACCGAGTTGCCCTGGCAACACCGCGAGCACGCCGCCGGCGACGCCGCTCTTCGCCGGCATGCCGACCGAATAGACCCATTCGCCGGCCGAGTCGTACATGCCGCAGGTGGTCATGACGCTGAGCACGCTGTCGACGAGGTCGGGGCGCAAGGCACGGTCGCCGGTGATCGGGTTGACCCCGCCGTTGGCGAGGGTCGCGGCCATCACCGCCAAGTCGCGTGTGTCGACCGAGATCGAACATTGGCGGAAGTAGAGGTCGAGCGCCGGTTCGGGATCGGAGGTCAGAATGTCGAAGTTGCGCAACATGTGCCCGATGGCGCGGTTGCGGTGTCCCGTCTCCTTCTCCGAGAGGTAGACGGACTCGTCGATCGACAAGGCGTGCCCGGCGTAGTGGCCGAAGATGGTGAGCAGGCGGGCGAGGCGATCCTCGTCCGAGCGCCCGGCGATGAGCGAGGTCGCGGCGATGGCGCCGGCGTTGACCATGGGGTTGAGCGGACAGCCGCTGTCGGGGTGCAGGCGGATCGAGTTGAAGGCGTCGCCGGTGGGCTCGACGCCGATCTTCGACAGCACCCGGTCGCGGCCTTGGTCTTCGAGCGCGATGCCGTAGGTGAAGGGTTTGGAGATGGACTGGATGGTGAACGACTGGCGGGCGTTGCCGACTTCGTAGACGTGGCCGTCGGTGGTCGCCACGGC
>CAZGEJ010000033.1:0-63868 GCA_964524885.1 uncultured Binatia bacterium (SeqCode) | reverse complement strand
CCGACACGTCGCGCGCCGCCTGCCCCGACTCCGGGTTCGACGCGTAGAGCGATTCCTTGGCCGTGAGGATACGGGCCGTGAAATCCAGTGCGCGGGCCAACGAACCATGCTCGCCGTCGAAATCCGCTGCGACCTGCGCTGAGCGCAGTAAAGTAAGGGTGGGTGGGTGGGAAACAAGGATGTACAAGAGCTGGTCGCGCATCCATGGGTGCTGGGCGCGCAGGGCGACGTCCTTGGATTGGCCAACTTGGTACTCGAACGCAGAAGCGAGGTCGGCGAGGAACGCCTCTACCTCGGCGAAGTGCTGCGGCAGCCCCTCACCCTCAACATGCTCCGCAACGAGCCGGTGAATACGGGCTACTTGCGGCATGCGCTCGTCCACCTCGACCTCGCGGGCGGGATGCAGCAGGCGCAGGCTGCGCAGCTCGGCCCAGATTCGCGGCCAGGCGTGGAGGTTGTCGAGCGTGTCCTCCGCGACCTCGGGATGGCGACCGACCGTGAGCCTGCGCAGCCAGTCGACCGGAATCTCGTCCGGCATCATCAGGCTGGCGAACTCCAGCGCCGTACGCGCCGGCAGACTCAGGCGCTCGACCGACCAGCGGACCAGGGTGCCGATGCGGTTCTCCCGCCTCTCGTCGCGGTGGCGCTGGTTGCGGTGGACCTCGTCCTTGGCCGCAAGGTCGTCCACCCAGGCGAGGTCGTGCTTCTTCAGGTCAGCGAGCACGCGGTTGACGGGATTGTCGAAGTTCTTGTTCGCCAGGTCGCCGAGATAAGCGCCGACGAGTTCGAGGGCCAGCGTCCAGCCACCGAGGGCGGCGACGATCTCCCGGGCCGCGGCCTCCTCGTCGGCGTTGGCGAAGCGGTGGCCGGTCTGGAAGTCCGCCAGGAGCTGGAACGCGTCGCCCGCCGGCAACGTACCGACCTCGAGAGGGGCGAAGGCGCGATCGCCGCCCCCGAACATCCCGGGATCCAGCCGGGTGGTGACGATGATCTCCAGCCATTCCTCAGCCGGCAGCAGCGCAATCTGCGCGGCCGACAGCAGGTCGGGCTGGTCGACGTTGTCTAGGATGAGCAGGGCGCGAGGCCGCTCGATCTCCGGCACATCGGCGAGGGCGCTGTGGCGGTCGGGGTGGCGGCCGAGCTTCTCCTTCAGCAGCGCCACCCGCTTCCGCGTGACGGCGCCCAGATAGTCGACCACCGCGGCGGCGGCACGGGCGTAGTCCGCGCGCTCGGCGTCGGAGAGAGCGAGCAGCTCCCCGACCTCGCGGCCGAGGCGCTGGAAGACGCGATCGTCGGCGAGGCGAAGTAGAACGGCACCGATCTCGGCGGCGCCCTCGCACGGGATCTCCCACGTGCCTCCGGCGGCGAAAAACTCGGCGTAGGCGTGGGCGTACTGGCGGGCCAGCGCGGTCTTGCCCAGACCGCCCGGGCTGAACGTGGCGGCAATCATGCCGCGCCCGCCCTGGCCGCGGCCGCCGCTCTGCTGCCCGCCGGTGAGCATGATGTCGTGCAGCTTACGCAATTCCCGGTGGCGCCCGACGAAGTGCTCGTAGCCGCGCGGCAGGTTGTGGAGAGCGAGGTCGGCGAGCGCAATGCGATCAAGGCGGCGTGCGATGTGGCGGTCGAGGCCGTCGAGGCGCTCGGCAAGCGTACGCAGGTCGGGGTCCGGATTGCGCGGAGTTGCCTTGGCGCCGGCGGAGCGGGCAGCCGCGTCGAGATCCCGGAGGATCTCGGGGCCACCCTCGATCCACGGGTGGAGTTCGCAGATGGGAGTCTTGTGGCGGCGGTGGATGTCGGCGAGGAAGGAGCGCACCCGCGGCTCGGCCTCGTCCTTCAGCGAACGGGCGTTGGCCGAGAACCACGGGTACTCCGCCTCCACCGCGGCGAGCCAGTCGGCGATGGCCTGGTCGTCACGCGGTCGGAGGTCGGCCGGCTTGACGAAGAAGATGGGGGTGAGGCCGTCGTCGCCGCGCGCGGCGGAGTGCTCGCGGCGCAGGTACTCGTCCCATTCCCACAGGCAGTTCGGGCTGGTGAGGTAGTTGGGGGTGAGGAAGGCGAGAAAGAGCCTGGAGGAACGGAGCCCGGCGCCGATCTCCCGCTTCCAGTCGCGGGAGGCATCGATGACCTTCGTATCCAGGAAAATCTCGAGCTTCCGGCCGGAGTATGCTTCGTGGCGCTGCTCGAGTTCGCGTTTGAAGGCGGTAACCCAGCCTTCGCCGGCGCGGTTGACCGGCTTCTCGTTGTCGCTGCGGGCGTAGGAAAGGAAGAGATGACGTTCAGACATGAGCGGGGGCTCCCGGTGGCACGGCTTCACCACCTCTCAGCTGCGGCTTCGGCATCCGCGAGTTCCTCACTGCGGCGGCCGTAGCCGTGTTTCTCAATGAGCCTGCGGGCTTCGCCGAAGGCGGCCTTGTCGCAAAACAGCAGGGCGCGCTGCAGGTGGACATCGGCTCGGTGTGCCGGAAGAAGTCCGCGACTGCCTCGTCGTTGGCGCGCGAGCCGGGGTCGCGCCCGACGATGTGGATGAGCAGGTCGCACGGGGCGATGCGGTCATCCAGCTTCCGTACCGTTTCGGTGGCGGTGTGCGGGAAGTCGGGCTGCACTTCGACGTCGAAGAACGTCGTACGGATGAGCACATCCCGCAGCTGCGCCCGCAAGTCTTCATGCTCGCGATTGGCGACGGAGATGAAGATTCGCTTCCTGCCCATGGGGTGGCGGCATCCTTCACGCGACGCCGACGAAGCTGCGGCGGGCGTACCAGTTGACGGTTTCGCCGAGGAGGCGGCTTTCCGTCTCGATGAGGAGCGCGGCGAACTCGCGCGCGCTGGTGGCGCCTTCCAGCAGCTCCGCCTGGCGCTCGAGGAACGCAACCATTTCTTCAGAAGTGTGCTTCCTGGCCTCCAGGTCGAAGGCGGCGGCCAAGGACAGGGCGGCAACGGCAACCACCGGAAGGAGGATGGCCGCGACGCCGAGCCCGGTCGCGAACCCCTCCGGTACCGGCAGGCTTGCGACCTTGGTCACCAGCTTGGTCGCCAGCTTGGCCAGCGTCGACACGAGCGCGGAAATGGAGGCCGCATAGAAGACCTGCTGGGCGAGGCGGAGGCGGCGCTCTGCCCAGACGATGGTGTTCCGGTTGTAGGGTACCTGGGCGTTCTGTACCGGGCCCAACAGGCGCTCGCGAACGTAGGCATCACGCTGTTTCGCCCAATCGGCAGCGCCGGTCGCCGCGGTATCCCGCAGGTGCAGCACGTTGATGGTGCGAACCAGGGCACGGAAGTCCGGCGGGAAGGGTAACGTGAAGAAGTGTTCGAGGTAGATCGGGAAGGTGCCGATCGCCTGCACCGAGCGGGCAGTCTCGGCGACGAGGCGGAAGGCGGCCCAGCGGGCAAGTGACTGGGAGTGGTGCAGCATGTAGTGCACCAACAGGCCGAAACCGAGCAGGACCAGCTCTGCCGCGAGAACGCCGAAGACGAGGCCCCCGCTGAGCTTCAGCGCGCTGACGGCGAATGCCGTGGCCAGCACGTGTCCGAGCACGATGATGAGAGCGGCCCACTTGAAGTAGAACCGCAGGCTGTTGGCCCGGTCGCTGGCGAGCTTCTTGATCTCGTCGCAGTAGTCGCGGCCGGACGGCAGGCCGGATCCGGACAGAGCCGGCAGATGAACCTCTCCGAGTGCAGGCGGCAGGACGGGTGCGGTGAAGGCAACGTCGCACCCATCCTGACAGGTGATGACCGGGCTGCCATCCGGGCCGACGCCGACCTCCAATAGGATCACCGGGCGCTGCCGCTTGCGTGCGAAGTCTGCCAGCTCGTGGGTGCCGCCGGACTTGCTGTTCTGTTCGGCGCGGACCACGCAGATGACCACATCGCTGACCCGGGCGATCTCCAGATTGACATCGCCGAAGCGCTCGTGGCGGTCGGCGGAGTCGCTGACCACGCGAGTCTGGATGACGTGTTGGGATTCGAGCAGGGATTCGGCCTTGCGGCGTTGTTCCGGCGTGAAGTCCGGCCCCGCCGAGCCGACGGCAGTCAGGTAGGAGTCCAGGGGTTGCGGCAGGAAGATCCGCTGCAGGAAACCGACCTCCTCGCAGGCTCGGGTGAAGGCGGTATCGCCGCCGATGGCGATCTGGGAGATACCGCAGAAGAAGTGCGGCCCGTCCGCCGCGAGGCCGAGGCGCTCGGGCAGGCTGCGCAGGATCGCGACGAGCTCTACGGCAACGGCGTCTTCGAACTTCTGGGCGTCCAGTTCGGGATGCGCGGTCCGGTCGAAGAGAGCGCGGGCTCCGGCGAAGCCGAGCTGGATGACGAGGGGGACGGACGAGGAGGCGGCGGGAGTTGGCTTCATGGCGCGTGGTACGAGTGTAATGAAGGGAAAGAGGACGAGGCCTTCACTGGTAGACGCCTCCACGGCATCTACCTGGTACTTCCGACCAGCCGGCGCAGCCACGCGGCGAGAGGTGCGCGCAGTCATTGCGGACGGCAGCGTGGAGAATCTGGTTTGCGTCGAGTGCCGGCATCGCCGGGAGTATTTCCGAAAACCGGATGTGCGCAAGAGCGAAGCGAGGGAAAGCGCACCCGCGAAGCGAGCACCGGCCCGGGCGACCTTCCTCAGACCCAACCAACACCAGCACCCATACCAGTCACTCGGGAACCTGGACGACGATGCAGGCGAGTGATTCGTGCAACTGTGAGTGTGAGTGTTGGCGGGGATATCCGGCACCTGGTACTCGCCGACGGAGCTCGCGGCCATCGCTGCAGTCGGCGGCGCCGAGGGGACCACTCAGGGGATCGGATCCCGCCGGTGCGTCAGCACGTCACTGGGAACCGATTTCCCTAGTTGAAAACGGTCCAGGATTCGGGGGCACGTCACTCCAGCGGTTTCCGCTGTGTTGTCCACCGAATCGGGGCAAGATCGCCCCGCCTCTTAGACTCTAAGTTGGCCGTTCGAGCAGCTCGCCCCCCCCAACTAGAGTCCAAGATGCACGTTCGAGCAGCTCGCATACCCATCCTAGAGTCCAAGAAGGGTGTCTGAGTAGCTCGATCACCCCTTCTAGAGTCTAAAATGGGTGTCCGAGTAGCTTGATCACCCTTCCTAGAGTCTAGGATGGGTGTCCGAGTAGCTTGATCACCCTTCCTAGAGTCTAGGATGGGTGTCTGAGCAGCTTGATCACCCTTCCTTGAGTCCAAGATGGGTGCCTGAGCAGCTTGATCACCCTTCCTAGAGTCTAAGATGGGTGTCTGAGCAGCTTGATCACCATTCCTAGAGTCTAAAGTGGGTGTCCGAGCAGCTTGATCCGAAAACTCATGCGCCACCCGGAGTGTCGAGTTGCACTCGACACCGCCCGGCGCCCGGCGCCGGGCGCACCCCGCCTCCATCCTCCCCGCGATCCGCGGGAAAGCACCCCAAATCTCGGCGCGAGAATACACGCGACAGGTATCCGTCAACCCGCAACCTACCCGCGGCGTTCAACTCGAAGCTCCAGGGCGCTGCGCGCCTATTTTCAACTGCCTTCGGGCGACGCTAGGTCATGTGCTTGGCATCGACCTCCCCTCCTCGAACTTTGGTGGACAGGGCGCTCGAAGACTCGGGGACGATCCAGTCCGCGGCCAGCAGCGGATCCGTGCACGCCTCGAAGCATGCGTCGATAGCCGGGCTCGCCGGCTCCGGGACGGACATCGAAACCACGGCGCTGGTGTCGAGATCGATCATCCATGGCGATCCTCGCGACGCATCCTCGCAACGGTCGTCATCGTCATCGGCATGCTTGATCGGCATGCTTGCCCGCAGCTTGCGCAGCCGCTTGACCAAGGCAGCCTTGGCGAACGATGGCGCCGGCGTCGGCTCCATCTCACCGACCGGCGTCACTTCCGCTTCCACCGTATCGCCTTCGCGCCGGGCGGGCCGCGCGCCGACGCGGAGGCGGAACTTGATGAAAATTTGATTCGCCTGCTGCGACCGCCGGCGCTACCATCCGCGCGGCTATGCGGGCAGCGTCACCAACGCTTCCTGCGTCGCCGGCCGGCGACCGCTTCCGGGAACACACGAGGGACGGGAAGTTGCGACGAAAGTTTCGGAAAATGGATGGACCGATGTCCGGAGCCTCACCTAGCGGGGCGCTGGGCTGGTCAACGGTGTGCGCCTCGCCACAGCCGCCGCCTCGCCGGCGGCTTCCCGTCGCCACGGCCTTGCGGGCCTCGCTTCCCTCGCGCCGATATCGCTGAACGTCAACCCAAACCGTAGGAGAATCCCATGCGCAAGATGATGGTGATGGCCGCCGTACTCGGCCTTGCCACCGCTGCCGGCGCCGCCCAGTCGCCGGGACAGAAGTGCCAGAGCGGCAAGAACCAGGAGGCGGGCAAGTATGCCGCCTGTCTGGCGAAGGCGGAAGCCACGCTGCTGAAGACCGAAGGAACCTGTTCGCTGACGACGGCAAACGGCTGCCACGACGACGGTGACTGTCCGACGGGCGAAAACTGCACCAAGGACCTCGCCAAGTACACGGCCGCGGTGACCAAGTGCGGGGACAAGTTCGAGGCGAAATGGAACACCCTGACCCAGAAGGCTGCGGACGCACTCGATCCGTGTCCGGACGGGCTGCTGGCCGAGGAGATCAAGGAGGCGGTCGATGAGAGCGTCGCCAACGTCGCCGCCGGTCTCGCCGGAGAGGGGCTGAGCGCCTGTGGCGGCGACATCGCGACCTGCCAGGACGACCTCACCGCCTGCGAGACGGAACTCGGCACGACCGAATCGCAGCTGACGACCTGCGAGAGCGACCTCGGCACGGCGGAAACGGAGCTGGTGACGTGTGAGAGCGACCTCGGCACGGCGGGAACGGAGCTGGTGACGTGTGAAGGCTCCCTGACGGCCTGCGATGCCGATCTGGCCGTGTGCGACTCCGACCTGACGACCTGCGAAGGCGCCCTGGTGGCGGCGCAGGGATGCGGCGACGGCGGCATCGACGTCGGCGAGGACTGCGACCTCGGCAACCTGAACGGCGGCACCTGCGCCGGCGAGGGTTTCGCCGGGGGCGAGCTGCGCTGCGGCGCGGGTTGCGCCTTCGACACGAGCGGGTGCTACGCGACGCGGTTCGAGGACAACGGCAACGGCACGATCACGGACAACGAAACCGGACTGATGTGGGAGAAGAAGGTCAAGCTCGACTTGGCTACGGACCTGGCAAACCTGCAGGACGCGGATAATGCCTACCCCTGGTCAGGATTGTGCTCGGTGGAAGTTACGAAGCGCTGCCAGCCGGACGCGGCGTCGGAGGCCGCCTGTCTGGCGGGCGTGGACGGCGATGCTTTTGGTTGCTCGCAGTGCACCGGAGGCGAGGGAACGTGTACGGTCATGTCGCCCGGGGTGACGGCGTGGCAGTGGCTGACAGCGCTCAATTCCGCCAACTTCGGCACGCACAACGACTGGCGGCTGGCGACGAGGGACGAGTACCTTTCGATCGTCGACTTCATGAGCACTGTAACGCCGGTCGTCGACGTCGCCTTCCACGGAGCGTCGTGCGGCACGTTCTGCACCGACCTGAACGACCCGGCGTGCAGTTGCACCGCCGACCACTTCTACTGGTCGGCGTCCACTTACATGCTCGGTCGTGCCTTCGCGTGGTACGTCAACTTCTTCGAGGGCAACCAGTACAGGAGCATCAAGGACGGCTTGAGTTTGCCGGTGCGCGCGGTTCGCGGCGGCTCGTGATGCGGAGTGCCGGGGACGGAGGGTTGTCCATAGCCCTCCGTCCCTGCTCTTTCGTACGAGAACGGGAGGCAGCCTTTCCCGTCCGCCGACTTTGCGACGTTGCCCCTGGGGATTGACAGCGGACGGAGCGGATCACCGACGCGCAAGCTGCGCGAGGTTCCCTGCGAGAGCGGCACCCGTCTCGGCCCCGTCCACCTCGCGAATCGTCTGCTCGAGAGTCGTTTCGCCCGCTCCGGCACCGGGAGGACGACCACCATCGCCGCCGCGATGCAGACGACATGCATGCCGGTGGCGCTTCTCATGGAACTCTACTTCCCCGTCATTTCTCACGAGGATGACCCACCCCGATTCTCACGGGATGACCCAGGGCCGAGACCCAGCCACCCCGTGGCGGATCCGCTCGAGGCCCGTCAGCGAACAAGCGAGCGAACCCAGCCCTCCACGATGGACCTCGTCGCCGCACCTCGGCACCTAGGCGTTGAAAACGAGTCCGCCACTCACTCCCGGCGCGAGGCCGCGACGCGTCGGATCACTGCGGCGCCAACGTCAGGGCCAAGGCGCGGCCGCGGCCGGCGGCCTCGATGCGGCGGCGTAACTCGTCGCGCTCGCTGCTGCCGCGGCAGACGAATTGCGCGCAACCGTCCCCTTGTGAGCCGACGCCCTTGCCGCCCCACACCAGGTCGGCCGCGTCGGGCCACTGCAACAGCGCGTGCAGTCGTGGCGCCGTCAGTTCTTCCGGACAGGCCGGCAGCACCTCGCGATCGAAGCGGCGCTGCGCGTCGCGCATGATCTCTCCGAGAAGGCGCGCATCACCCGACTCGATCGCCCGCTGCGCCGCTTGCACACTTTCCCGGTTGGCCGCACCCAAGGCGGTGCGCAAGGCAGTGCGCTGCAACGAAGCCGGCCCGAGCAGCACTCGGCGCAAGTCGCGCAGGATGCGCCGCGTGTCCTTCTGGTGCAGCAGATCGACGATCAACAGATACATCGGCGCCCCCGGCTGCAACGCCTGTACCGTCATCGCCTCACCGTCGAATTCGAGCAGCGTCGGCCGGCGCCCGAAGGCACAGGCCTGATCCATCCTCCCACATTCCGAACCCGCCGCCCGCTCGCCGGCATAGGCCAGGTCCATTTCGTCCTCGACCGACAAGGCGAGCCCGTTGACCCGCGCCAAAGCCCGCACCACGAGCACGCATACCGCCGCGGACGACGACAGCCCGCGGGCGATCGGCAGGTCGTCGTCGTCGATCTCGAGATGCGCCCCCAGCTCGATGCCGTAGCGTTCGAGCAGGATCAGGGCGCTTCCGGCGGCATAGGAAAAGAAGTCGCGCGACGCCGCGGCACGCTGCAGCGCGGCCCGCTGCAAGGGCAGCGTCACCGGGCCACGCACGCTGCCGTCCGGCAGGGTCGAACGTAAGCTCAGATCCGGCGCCGCTTCGACACGGGCCCGCAGACCTTGGTCGGTCCCGTGCAGCAGACAGGCACCGGCGACGAGATCGGGATCGTGAGCGCGCAAGGCTCCGGACCAGTCGGAATGCTCGCCCAGCAGGCAAAGTCGACCGGGCACGAAGATCTCGGCGAAGGTGGCGAACATCGGCGCAAGGTAACCCAAACGTTGCACCGCGGAGAAGCGGAGAGGCGGAGTCGGCGCAAGATGTCATTGTAGCCTTGGACATGCTGCCCAATGGCGCGACACCTGCGAGCCGCATGGCGCGACATGCGGCTCGCCGCTCGACCGCATCCCGCGTGATGCTCGACCGAGCCCGCACCGCCTGACCCAAGATCGACTGCGGGCTGGCACACCTCCTGCTCAACGCCCAGGCCAGGAGGGCCCGACGATGTTGCTGCTGGATAAGGTGATGGGAATGTTGGCTACGGTGGGCGAGGTGGTTGGGTTGATGATCGGCTCTCTCGCGCCGCGGCAACGCTCCGTCTGGCGCATCGCGGACCAGGCTCGAAAAATCTCGTAAAAATCCGCCGGAGGCCCTTTGACTCGGGCCCCCGCGTTCGCTATCTACCCGCTTCCAACGCGGGCGTAGCTCAGCTGGCTAGAGCGTATGCTTGCCAAGCATAAGGTCGCCGGTTCGACCCCGGTCGCCCGCTCTTCAAAGGCCCCGACGCAAGTCGGGGCCTTTCTTTTTTGCCGCGAATCACGCACACGACGGGCATGGCCATCAATGTTCGCCGCGAAGCGGCGCGTGCGTGTTTCGAGGCTCTCGAAAAGTTTTTGCGCGCCGACGAGGTGCTGGCCGACAAAGCCTGCGTCCGCATGATGCTCGAGAAGGAGGCGGCGGCTCTGGCGGCACAGGCGCGCAAACGCTTCGACTTCGAGCGCGCCTTCCGCCACCGTTTCCTGTTCGATCGGATCGACCACTTCCTCGAAGGCTGGCTGCGGCGCCGCGACATCGCCGCCGACCCGTTCAAGGTCTTCCGCTACGAAGGACCCGAGCGCGGCCCGACGCAGCACGAAACCGCCATCGGCCCCTCGCAGAGCAACATCGACCGACTGCACGACCGCCTGGCCGAAAAGGTGCCCGAGCTGCCCGACATGCGCGCCGCCGTCGCCAAACCGAAGACCCACGCCATCGCCCCGGCGATGCGCTTCCAACATCCCCTGCCGTTCGGCGCCCCCGGCGAGTCGAAATACGACGCCAGCCGCAAGGACCTCGAGCGCGGCGTCTACCAGGTGGCCCTCGAAGTCGGCACGACCGGCGACTCGGCGCGCGGCTGGACCTACGACGCCGGGCTGCTGGTGCTGCACACGCCGGGCCGCTTGCGCGACTTCCTCGGCGACGACTTGTGGGAGGCGTGGCCGGAGGTGCAGGAACGCATTTGGGAGGCCGGGCGTGTCTGGGTCATTTTGCTCTGAGCCGGGCTGGCGCCTGTCGACTCCCGCAGCTAGGCTCGGCATACTTCACCGTATGAAAGCCCTGCTCGTCGCCCTTCTCGCTCTCCTCGTCGCCGGCTGCTCCGCCAAGCCGACGCGCACGGCGGCGGAGTACTTCTCCGACGGCAACAAGGAGTACCGCAGCGGCGCGTATGCCATCGCCGTGGAACACTACCGCGAGCTGCTCGACCAGCACCCGTTCAGCGACGAAGCCGAGGAAGCCGAGCTGCGCATCGCCCACGCCCATTACCTCGGCGAGGACTACACCGCCGCCATCATCGCCCTCAGCGACTTCCAACGGCGCCACCCGACCAGCGAGCACCTGCCCTTCGTCGGCTACCTGCTGGGCATGTCGTACGTCCACCAGATGGGCACCTCCGACCGCGACCAGACGGCTGCCCAGAGCGCCCACTCCTACTTTTCGACCCTCATCAGCCAATACCCGTCGAGCCCCTATGCCGACCTGGCCCGCCTCGAGCTGGCCGACTGCCGCAACAGCCTGGCCGAGCACGAGTTGCAGATCGCCGACTTCTACGCCCACCGCGACAACTTCGATGCCGAAGAGGTTCGCCTGTTGTCGCTGACCTCCCGCTTCGGCGAGACGCAACCGGCGGCGACGGCGCTGTTCCGGCTGGCGCGTCTCTACAGCGACGAGAAAAAAGGCGAACAGGCGACGCTGGCCCTGCGCGCCCTCGAAACCCTTCATCCCGCGGCCCCTGAAACCGCCAAGGCGCGGCAGTTCATCCGCGACGACGGCCGCAGCGTGCCGCCGTCGAGCGACCCGGTCGACCTGCTGCTCATCGCCAGCGGCCGGCGGCGCGAGGCGACGACCTTCGAAGTGCCGCGTCCGGGCGAATTCGCCAAGCGCAAGCCGGGCTTCGGCGGCCCCAACATGGCCCCGACCGACCCCTTCGGCCGCGGCTCCACGTTCTAGGTTTGTCCGATTCCGCTCAGTTGGCGCGCCGACGCCGGGCAGGCGTCCTAGTCGTCGGTGTCGGCGGTCTCGGCTGCCCGGCGGCCTTATCGCTGGTGCGCGCCGGTGTCGGCCGCATCGGCCTCGTCGATCCGGACGTCGTCGAACTCTCGAACCTGCCGCGCCAGATCCTCTTCACGGAAGCCGACGTCGGTATCCACAAGGTCGACGCGGCACGGCGCGCCTTGCAAGGGCTCGGACCGACCTCGATTCACCCGTACCCGCTGGCCTTGACGCCCGACAACGTCGACGAGTTGGTCGCCGACTACGATTTCGTCATCGACGCCACCGACGATGCGCCGACGAAGTTTCTGCTCAACGACGCGGCCTTGCGCCTCGGGCGCGGCCTGTCGCACGCCGGCGTCATCGGCTGGCGCGGCCAGACCTTCACCATCCTGCCCGGGCGCGGCCCGTGCCTGCGTTGTCTGTTCGAGGATGCGCCGGCCGAGGCGATCACCTGCCGCGACGCCGGCGTCGTCGGATCGCTCGCCGGCACCCTCGGCTTCGTCCAAGCGCAGCAGGCGATCCACGCCGTCGACGGCGGCGGCCTACTTCTCTGGGATCGGATGCTTTGCTATGAGCGTGCGCGCTGGCGCATCGTCCCCTTGGCTCGCGACCCGGACTGTCGCACCTGCGGCGCGGTGACGCGCGCGTGGGTCTGACCTGTGTCGTCCGCCGCGGGCGACTGCCCAGAACATCCGAATCGGAGGAAAGAAGCGAATGGCCGTTAAAGTCCGAATCCCGACGCCGCTGCGCAAGTTCACCGGCGGCGCCGAAGAAGTCGCCGCCGAAGGCTCCACCGTCGGCGCCGTGCTCGAGTTCCTCGAAAGCAAACACACCGGCATCAAGGATCGCCTGTGCGACGAACAAGGCCGCGTGCGGCGCTTCGTCAACCTCTACGTCAACGGCGACGACATTCGCTTCCTCGACAGCCTCGGTACGGCCGTCAAGGAAGGAGACGAGCTGTCGATCGTACCGGCCATCGCCGGCGGCTGAGCCATCCGAGGACGCGGGCGTGATCCGACATCGACCACAGAAAGCGGCGACGATCCTCGACCTGGTGGGCAATACCCCCCTCGTCGACGTCACCGCTCTGGGCGACCGGATCCCGCCACGCGTCCGCATCTTCGCCAAGCTCGAGGGCTTCAACCCCGGGGGTAGCGTCAAGGACCGGCCGGCCGTGTGGATGGTGCGCCACGGCCTCGCCACCGGCGCGCTGGCGCCGGGCAAGGTGATCCTCGATTCGACCTCCGGCAACACCGGCATCGCCCTCGCCATGGCCGGCGCGGCGCTCGGCTACCCGGTCGAGCTGGTGATGCCGCAAAACGTCAGCGCCGAGCGCAAACGCATCATCCAAGCCTACGGCGCCAAAGTCATCTTCAGCAGCCCACTCGAAGGCTCCGACGGCGCCATCCTGCTCTGCCGCGAGATCCTCGCCGCCGACAAGAGCCGCTACTTCAAGCCCGACCAGTACTTCAACGAGGTCAATCCGCGGGCTCACTTCGAAAGCACCGGCCCCGAGATCTGGCGCGACACCAACGGCAGCGTCACCCACTTCATCGCCGGCATCGGCACCGGCGGCACCATCATGGGCACCGGCCGTTACCTCAAGCAGCGCAACCCCGAGATGCAGATCATCGCCGCCGAGCCGGACGACGCCTGGCACGGCATCGAAGGCCTCAAGCACATGGAGAGTTCGATCGTCCCGGGCATCTACCACGAGGAAGAACTCGACCGAAAAATCAGTGTCGGCACCGACGAGGCGTACGATACGGTCTACCGCCTCGGTCACCGCTTCGGCCTGGTCACCGGCCAATCCGCCGGCGCCGCCATGTGGGCCGCTCTCCGCGTGGCGCGCGAACTCACCGCCGGCGTCATCGTCGTGCTCTTCCCCGATTTCGGCGATCGCTACCTCAGTACCAACCTGTGGGCCGGCTGGCGCGACTTCCGCGCCCAGCACGCCGCCGTCGCCGCCGGCCATGCTGGATGACGCCGACATCGACCGCTACAGCCGGCAAATTCTGCTCCCCGAAATCGGCGGCAAAGGTCAGCTGAGGCTGCGACAAAGCACCGTCGTCGTGGTCGGTGGAGAGGCCGCCGCCATCGCCGCCCTGTACCTCGCCGCCGCCGGCCTTGGCCGTGTCGCCACCCACCTCTCCGCCGCGACGACACGCGGCTTGCCGCCGCACACCCTAGCCGAGTTGCCCGCCGCCACCGACGACGAGGCCCTACATTGTACCGTCGCCATCGTCACCTGGCCGCCTCATCCGCCGGACCTCCTCGCGCGCCGCTGCCGCGCCGGCGGCTCCAGCATCGTCCTCTTCGATTCTGCAAGCGGCGCCGCCGTCCGTACCGTCTTGCCCGACATGGTCGAGCAGCTCGACCCTCCCACGCCGCAAGGATTCATGGATGCCGCCATGGCCGGCAGCATCGCCGCCACCGAAGCGCTGCGCCTCGTGCTCGGCCAGCCGCCGACACTGCACGGCGCCTGGCTGCACTTCACCACCTGAAGGCAACGTCAAAGCTGCCGCGATCCCTCGCCTCGCCCGCGGATGCCGATGGGCTCGACCCACTCCAGCCCGCGATGGGTGCGCCGAAACCCGGCCGCCAGCAGGGCCCGCTCGCAGGCGGTGCCCTGCAAGGCACCGCCATTGACGCGATCCGGCTCGAAGCGGTCGAGCGTGCCGTCACGCAGACGCGCAGCCAGCGCCTCGGCCGCGCGCGCCAAGCACGCCTCGTCCTCGTTGAACACCAGCAAGCTGCGCCCTCCCTTCTCGACGAAGGCCACCAAGGCGCCGTCGACCAACACCACCGATGCCCCGACCTTGCGCCCTGCCCGTCCGCCCGGATCACCCGCGGCACGGTCGGGCCAAGGCAACGCGGCACCATAAGGATTGGCCGGATCACAAGCGGACAAGACGACCGCCGGCTCGATGGACGACGGCGCACGCAAGCGATCGACGGCCCCCGGCAAAGCGAACTGCGCGCCCCCCAAGCCCTCGACGAAGTAGCCGCGCCGGCAACGTCCGCTCTCTTCGAAAGCCCGCAGCACGGGATAGACGGCAGCGAAGCCTCCCGGCACACGCTCGGCGACCACCGCGCCGCGCGTCACGACCCCATGCCTTGCCAACAGCTGCTCCGCCCAGGCGTGCAGCCGCCGCGTCGTATCGGGCGAACGCGCCGGCGTCAGACTCCATCGGCCGACCCCGGCCGGCGGACCGCCGCGGGTCAGCGGACGTCGACGGCCGCGGCTCGCCGCCGCCGTCGGTCGCATCGGTCGATGGCGGAGCAAGGCGCGCAACGGCGCCAGCGAATCGTTGGTCACCGCGCCGGCCCAGACACATTCCCACAAGGCGGCTAGGACCTCTGCTTCGGCGCCGCCGCAGGCATCGCTGAGATCGCGGAAGAACGAGGCGCCGCGCTGCGCCAGCACCTCCAGCACGCGGCGCCCACCCGCCGACAGCCCCTCCGTGCGCGCCTCCGGCAGCAACAAGCCGGCATGTTCCGCCGTCGCCAGCACCACCCAGCCATCGTCGCTGCCGAGACTGCCGGCACCGCACCACACCACTTCCCCCGACAACGCCAGCTCATCCAACCAAGCCGGGGCGTAATCCGGCAGACGCCCACGCAGGATCGATCCCTCGAGGGCGGATGCCGGCAGCGGCGCGCCACGCAATTGCTCGAGCACGCGCCACAAACCGTCCACCCCGGCGACCCGCGCCGGCCCGGGCACCAAGTCGTGCCAAGCCACCGCCAAAGCGGCCAACCGTTGCGGCGGCACCGCCTCGATCTCGCGGCGCAACGCCGCCAGCGATCGGCCACGGATGCGTCGCAGCACCTCGACGTCGACCCACTCGTTGCCCGACTCACCTGGGCGGAACTCGCCTTCGACGACACGACGCTGCTGCTCCAGCCCCTCCAGCGTTCGCCGCACCACGGGTGATGGCAAAGCCAAGCGACGACCGACCTGCGACTGCGTGAACGGCCCGTGAGTGCGGGCGAAGCGCGCCACCAGCTCCGCCGTCGCGTCCGCCACCGGCGCGAGCAACGCCCGCGGCACCTCGGGCGGCAGGACGATACCAAGCCCGTCGCGATAGCGCGCCGCATCCTCGACGGCGATCCAACGCCGCTCGCCCGCGATCTCGACGGACACCGCTTGGCGTCGCCGCTGCAGCTCGGCCAGCCACGCCTCCGCGTCGCCGTCGCAACGCTGGCGCGCCTCCGCCGGCGACAGATCGCCGACGTCACGCAGCAGGTCGAGCAGCGACGCGGCATCTCGCGCCCGCCGCTCGCTGGCGCGCCACTGCAGGATCGCTTCGACCTCGGCGATGGCATCGGCATCCAACAGGTCGCGCAGTTCCTCGCGCCCCATGAGTTCGGCGAGGACACCCCGATCGAGGGCCAAGGCCTGTGCCCGGCGCTCGGCCAAGGGCGCATCGCCTTCGTAGAGGAAGGCGCCGACGTAAGCGCGTTGCAGCGAAGCCGCGAACGGCGAGGGTCGCGCCGTCGCCACCTCGACGACCCGCATCTCGCCGCGCTCGAGCTGCCGCAGCAACTCGACCAATGCCGGTAGATCGAACACGTCCTGCAAACACTCGCGGTGCGCCTCCAGCACGATGGGGAAAGACGGAAAGCGCGACGCCACTTGCAGCAGCGACGCCGACTTCTGCCGTTGCAGCCAGAGCGGCGTGCGCTTGCCCGGCCGGCGCCGCGGTAGCAGCAACGCCCGCGCCGCACATTCGCGGAAGCGGCTGGCGAACAACGACGAGACGCCGAGTTCCGTCAACACCATCTCCTCGACTTCGTCGGCCCGCGGCAGCAATTCGCTCGCGGTCGGCAGATCGTCACCGTCGGGAAAGCGGACGACGATGCCGTCGTCGCTGTAGATCACCTGCACCTCGACGCCGCTGCGCTGGCGCAGACGCGCCTGCACCGCCTGCGCCCACGGCGCATGGACGCGCGCGCCGAAAAACGAATGCAGGCAGATGCGCCAGTCTCCGACGGCATCGCGAAAGCGCTCGACGACCAAAGTCCGATCGTCGGGAACGACCTCGGTCGCCTCACGCTGATCGGCGAGATAGCGCAACAGATTGTCGATGGCGCGTTCGTCGCATCCCGCCTCACGCAAGCGGCGGCGCCGGCGTGCCGTCGGCATCGCCTCGAGTTCGCGCACGAAGGCGCCGATGGCGCGCCCCAACTCGAGCGGCCGACCCGGCGCGTCGCCCCGCCAGAACGGCATGCGACCCGGCTCGCCGGGTGCCGGCGTGACGAGCACCCGGTCGGCGCCGATCTCGACGATGCGCCAGCTCGAGGCACCGAGCAGGAAGACGTCTCCGACGCGGCTCTCGTAGACCATCTCCTCGTCGAGTTCGCCCACCCGCGTCAGCCGCTCGCCGACCAAGTACACCCCGTATAAGCCGCGGTCCGGGATCGTGCCGCCCGAGGTGATCGCCGCGAGACGCGTGCCGCGGCGCGCCGACAAGCGACCGCCGTCGCGATCCCAATCGAGCTGCGCACGCAGGCCGGCGAAAGCATCCGACGGATACCGCCCGGCGAGCATGTCGAGCACGCCTTCGAGGGCGCGCCGCGACAGGTCGGCAAAAGGCGCGGCCCGCCGGACCAACGCTTCCAGCCCGTCGACGCTCCAGTCGTCGAGGGCCACCATCGCCACGATGTGCTGCGCCAACACGTCGAGCGGATGGCGCGGGTACCGCAGCGCCTCGATGGCGCCGTCGCGCATGCGTTCGGCCAGCAGCGCGCACTCGAGCAGGTCGCCGCGATACTTGGGAAAGATCAGTCCGTGGCTGACGGCGCCGACCTGGTGGCCGGCGCGGCCGATACGCTGCAAGCCCGACGCCACCGAGTCGGGGGCTTCGATCTGAATCACCAGATCGACGCTGCCCATGTCGATACCGAGTTCGAGCGAACTGGTGGCGACGACCGCGCGCAGTCGCCCGAGCTTGAGATCGGTCTCGATGGCGGCCCGCTGTTCCGGGCTGACTGAACCATGATGCGCGCGCGCCAGGTCCTCCTCGGCCAACTCGTTGAGGCGAGCACACAAGCGCTCGGCCAGACGCCGCGAATTGGCGAAGACGATGGTGCTGCGGTGGGCGCGGATGTGATCGAGCACGGCGCGCTCGACGTGCGGCCACAAGCTCGGTTGCGGCGGCTGACCGGCGATTGCGACCGCCGATTCCGCCAGTTGGGTCATGTCGTCGACCGGCACCACGACTTCGACCGACACGACCTTCGCCGCCCGCGCGTCGACGATGTCGACCTCGGCGGCACCACCGAGAAAGCGCGCCACCTCCGGCAACGGCCGCACCGTCGCCGACAAGCCGATGCGCTGCGCCGGCCGGGGCAGCAGACAATCGAGACGTTCGAGACTGAGAGCCAGATGGCTGCCGCGTTTGCCGGCGGCCAGCGCGTGGATCTCGTCGACGATCACCGTATCGACGGTGCGCAAGCACTCGCGCGCCGATGAGGTGAGCAACAAGTAGAGGGACTCGGGTGTGGTGACGAGAATCTCGGGCGGCTGCCGCAGGAAGAGCCGCCGCTCTTGGGTCGAGGTGTCGCCGCTGCGTAGGGCGACCCGCACGGGCGGCAGCGGCGTGGCGGTTGCGGCGGCACAGCGCCGGATGCCCTCGATCGGCATCTGCAAGTTGCGCTCGACGTCGACGGCGAGGGCCTTGAGGGGAGAAACGTACAGCGTGCGCACGCCGCCGTGCTGCGTCGACGGCGGCCGGCGGAACAGCCGATCGATCGACGACAAGAAAGCGGCCAACGTCTTCCCCGACCCGGTCGGCGCGACGACGAGCGTATGCCGCCCGCCGGCGATGCTGCGCCAGGCCTCGGCCTGCGCCCGCGTCGGCTCACCAAACGTCGCCACGAACCACTGTTGGGTGCAAGGCAAGAAGGACGCCAACGACTTCTCCATCCGTCCGCCGTCCGGGCTGTCCACCGCGTCCCCCAAGTCGCCACCCCGATCCAGCTCAACCCAACTGCGCCAGATCCTCCAAGCGGCGCCGCGCATCGGCGGCGTGCGGATCGTCGGGCGGCAGCAGCTCGACGGCGCGCCGTAACTGGGTTGCCGCGGTAGCGACATCGCCGCGCAAGTAGTGAGCGACGCCGAGATGGTAAAAACCTTCCCCCGGTCGGCCCGCCTTGCCGGAGAGCTGGCCGAGTCCGTAATGCGCTGCCTCACATTCGGGATCGAGATCGACCGCTTCGCGGTAGGCGCGTTCGGCGGCGGTGGTGTCGCCGAGGACCCGCAAGGCCTCGGCCCACGCCGTGCGCGCCAGGGTATCGTCCTGGAATCGCTCGGCGGCGCGCGCCAGAAGCGCGGCGGCCTCTTCGGCGCGGCGCTGGCGCAAGCGGGTGCGGCCGAGGTCGCGCCATGCTTCGTCGATGCCCAGGGACTGTGCCGCTTCGAGTTCGGCGGCGGCGGCATCGATGCGCCCGACCTCGAGCAGGGCCAACCCATGGAGGTAACGCGCGGTGCCGTCCTGCGGCTGCGCCTCGGCGCGTTGGCGCACCACGGCGACGGACGATTCGGGCGGCGCGCCGCGCAGGGAGACCAACAACTGGACCCGCTGCAGCGCCAAGCTGCGGTCCGGCCGAGCTGGCCCTTCCCACTGGCGTTGGCGCAGCACCGCCTCGAGATTGGTGAGACGCTCCTGGGTGAGCGGGTGCGATTGCAGGTAGGCGGGAATCTCGGCGGCGACGGAGTGGCGCTGCCGTTCGTCGAGCTTCTGGAAGAAGTCGAGCATGCCGGCCGGGGCGAAGCCGGCCGCTTGCATGTAACGCGAGCCGAGGAAGTCGGCTTCCTGCTCGAATTGCCGCTGGTATTGCAGCTGCACCGCGGCATTGGCCGCCATGGCACCGGCGCCGAGTGCGGGCTGGATCACCGACAGCAGAGCCCCCAAGAGCGAGGCATAACTCAAGGCCTGGGTCGCCTCCTGCTGGCGCGCCAGATGGTGGGCGTGCACGTGCGCCACCTCGTGCCCGAGCACGCCGGCGACCTCGTCGTCATTCGCAGCCAGGGTCAGCAAGCCAGCGTGCAAGTAGACGTAGCCGCCCGGCACGGCGAAGGCGTTGACGTTCGGATCACGCACCACGGCGAAGTGGTAGGAGAACGGCTGCTCGCCGAGTTGGCGGACGATGCGCTGGCCGAGTTGACGCACGTAAGCGGTGACGTCGGCGTCGTCGATGAGCGGCGCGCGCACGCGCATTTCGAGAGCGAAGCGCCGGCCGAGCGCCGCTTCCTCCGGCGCCGACCAGGCCGACGCGTCGGCGGCAAGGCCGAGGCTGACGAGTACGCAGACGAGCCGTCGCCACCACCGCATCACAGCGACTCCTCCCGATCACTCGTGGCGGGACCCTCGCCGGAGAAAGCCGCCAGGCGCGTCTCCAACCGCTGCAGCGCAGTCTCGGCAGTCGACAGACTCGACGCCGCATTGCCGAGATGACGCGAGACGACACGCAGTGACTCGCGCAAGCGCCCGACGTCCCCCTGCAGCCGACCCAGCTGCGCCAGGATTTCGCGCGCCCGTTCCTCGACGCGCAAGCCACGCAGGCCGAGGGCGATGGCCTGAAGATAGGCATAGAAGCTCGCGGGCGACACCGGCACCACCCGCTGCCGCAAGGCGTAGGCGGAAAGCGAATCCTCGCCGCTGCGCTCGTCGCGCACGATGATCTCGTAGAAGACGTTCTCGGCGGGGATGTACATCAGCGCGAAGTCGAGCGTGCCCTCGTCGGGCAGAATGTACTTGGCCACCGCATCGATGTGGCGCCGCACGTCGGTGATGAAGGCGCGGCGGGCGCGGGCTTGCTCGGGCTCGGGGGCCTGGCGCAGGCGTTCGAAGTTGTCGAGCGGGAACTTGGCATCGACCGGCACCAACCCGGATTCGAGTTTGATCACGGCGTCGACCTTGCGCCCGTCGGCGAAGGAGTACTGCGCCTCGACGTGCGCCGGCGGCAGCACCTGGGCGAGCAGATCCTCGAGCAGCAACTCCCCCAAGGCGCCGCGCAGCTTGGGCGGGCGCAGCAGGTCCTGCAGCGAAGCGATGTCGCGGCCGATGTCGAGGAGCTGGCGATGGCCTTCTTCCAGCGTGCCGAGCGAGCGCTGCACGGTGCCGACGACACGCGCCGTGGCGTCGAGGCGTTCGCCCAGATTTTGTTGCGTCTGCTGCGCCAGCGTGTGGCTCTGGTGCAGGCGTTGGTCGAGTTGGCCGGCGAGTTGGGCGATCTGACGCTGCATGCCCTGGGTCGATGCTTGCAGCGAGCGACCGACGTGCTCGCGCAGGGCGTCGATCTCCTGCTGCAGGAGAAGCGACGAACGATCGGCCTCTTGGGCGGTGCGCAGCGCCTCGAGTCGCGAGGTGCCGCGCCAGACGGCGAACACCAACGACAGCAGCAGGAGCCCGAGGGCGAGAGCCGCGGCGGCGAGGATCACGTGGCTGTCGAGGGCGAGCGGGGTCACGTGTGCCGCTCCGCGTATTCGAGCAGCTCGGCGAGCAAACTCGCCCGCCGTCGCAGGAAGCGCGCCTCGTGCGGCTCGGCCTCGGGCAGGGCCGCTTCGGCTTCGGCCAGACTCTGGGCGACGATCTCGAGGCAGCGGGCCCACTGCTCGCGTTCGGCGCGACGCTGGCGCGCTTGCAGCCACGCGCGCAGTTCGACGACTCGTCCCATGACGCGCTGCTGCCGCCTCAGTCGGCGCCGCCGCCGTAGCGCCCGAACCAGTCGATCTGCCGCGCCAGGCCGAGCAGCACCTTGGCGTCGTGCGGCCGCAGGCGGGCTCGCCCGAAGAGGCGGCGGAAGGCGAACATGATGTGGTCGGGGTTTTCGGGATTGAGGAAGCCGATGCGGGTGAAGGCCTGCTGCAGCCGCTCGACGACGAACGACACCTCGGCGGCGTCGGCCAGTTCGACCGGTTCGGACTGCGGCAGGGTGTCGGCAGCGAGGAACAGCTCGTAGCAGAGGATCAACACGGCTTGGGCCAGGTTGAGCGAGGTGTACTCGGGCGAGGTCGGGATGCAGACGAGGTCGTCGCAGACCTTGAGGTCGTCGTTGCTGAGGCCGTGGTCCTCCGGGCCGAAGACGAGGGCGACGGGGTTTTCGGCGGCGAGGGAGATCAGGGTAGGCGCGAGTTGGCGCGGCGGCTTGGCCTCGCCCCGGTACGGTCCGCTACGCGCCGTGGTGCCGACGACGTGACCGCAGCCGGCGACGGCGGCGGTGAGGGAGTCGACCCGCGCCGCGGCGGCCAAGACGTCGCGCGCGTGCACCGCCATGGCCTCGGCCCAGCCGTCGTCGAGGGGAACGGGGTCGACGAGGACGAGATCGCGCAGGCCCATGTTCTTCATCGCCCGGGCGACGGCGCCGACATTGGCTGGGCCTTGCGGGCGAACAAGGACGATGCGAACCCGATCCAGACTCATGCGCGCGGACTGTAGCACGAACCCCTCGCGGCGGCAGGGCGACGGCCGGCGGCTGGGGAAATTTCACCCGAGCGCAGCGCCGTCGCGGCGAAAATTCGCATTGACAATGGAGGGCGGTCGAATCAATCCTGGCCAGGATTTGCAGCAACCATGGGAGGGTCATTCATGGCAACATGCCGTAGGTTTGCCGTCGTCTGGATCGGAGCACTGCTGTGCGCCGCGCCGGCGATGGGTCAAGCCCCAAAGTCACTCGACACGTGCCAGAAGGAAGTATCGGCGCGGGTCGGCAAGTATCTCGCTTCGCAGGAAAAGATCCTCGGCGCCTGCCTCGGCAAGGTGGCCAAAGAGCAGATCAAGGCGGGCGATCCGGTTGCCGACGCGACCAAGACCTGCGGCGCCCAGCTGCGCAAGCTCGAAAATACCGCCAAGCCCGACAAGACCCTCGAGGGCAAGACCAAGGCGAAGCTGCTGAAGAGCTGCGACCCCGCGACCAATCCCGGCCTGGCGCACAGCGCCGCGCAAGTGTTGGAGTTGGTGCCGCCGATGACGCCGCAAGGCATCGAGGCGAAGAACCTCAACGCCTGGTGCTCCTACTTCGACAACGACCCGCTGGGCACGGCCGATTACGCCGACGGCACCGTCGACACCGTCGAGGAGTGGATCGACTGCGCCCTGGCGATCGCCGACTGCAGCGCCCGCCAAGCCCTCGCTTCGCAATACCCGCGCACCCTCGATTGGCTCGCCTCGCTCGAACCCGAACTCGCCGCCGCCGGCCCGATTTTCGCCGACGCAGTCACCGTCGTGCAGGAGTTGCAGGACGCGATCGACCCCCTCGGCGGCGGCCAGCCCAGCATCAACTGCGGCCCCGGCTTCGACACCTGCGGCGACGGCGTCAAGGACGGCCAGGATCAGTGTGACGGCGCCGACTTCGGCGGCGAGTCCTGCAGCAGCCTCGGCTTCAAGGCCGGTTCACTGGCTTGCACGCCCGGTTGTTACTACGACATCAGCGGCTGCATCGCCGGTGCCTTCCCCGCCACCGGCCAGACGACATCCTACAAGGCCGGCGATGACGGCGACTTCGAATACGGCGCTCCCTTCAACCTCACCGACAACGGCGACGGCACCATCAGCGACGCCAACTCGGGCCTGATGTGGGAGAAGAAGAGCAACGACGGCTCGATGCACGACAAGGACACCAACCACACGTGGACCAACGCCTTCGCCGTCCATCTGAACAAGATGAACAACACCTGCGACGGCGACGAGACGACGCCGTGCACCACCAACGCCCAGTGCACAGGCATCGGCAACAACCTCTGCGGCCACGCCGGCTACCGCGACTGGCGCATCCCCAACCGCAACGAGCTGCAGACGATTCTCCACCTCGGTGTGCGCAACCCGTCGACGCCGGCTGCATTTGATACCGCCTGCAGCGGCTCTTGCTCGGTGCTGACCTGCAGCTGCACCGACACCGACAAGTACTGGACCTCCACGACTTACGCCGCCAGCACCACCGAGGCCTGGTACGTCCTGTTCATTGATGGCGACACCAACTTCGACGGCAAGGTCACGAGCAACCCCGTGCGCGCCGTCCGCGGCGGTGGCCTGTGAGCCCGGCCGAGAAGGAGCATCCCATGAAGGCCATCCAGAGAAGCCTGTGCCTGCGCACGTCGGTCGCCGCCCTCGCCTTTGCTCTATGTGCCGTGCCGGCATCGGCGCAGCCGGAGAGCAGCCTCGAGAAGTGTCAAAAGGAAGCGGCCAAACGCTCGCAGAAATTCGCCGACTCGGTCGTCAAGGTCATGGGCAAGTGCCTGCAGGCCGCGTCGAAGAATCTGATCAAGGAGGGCGACGCCGACGTGTCGGGCGCCGCCAAGACCTGCAGCTCGCAGATGCGCAAGCTGCTCAACACCGAAACACCGTCGAAGACGCTCTACGAGAAGACCAAGGCGAAGATCACCAAGCGCTGCAACTCGCCGAGCACCGCCCACACCGCCAACCAGGTCCTCAGCCTGACCCCAGTCGGTGTCGCCGAAGGCATCGAGGCGAGCCGACTCAGCGGCTACTGCGCTTCGTTCGGCGGCGACGGCACCGTCGACACCGTCGAAGAGTGGATCGACTGCCAGCTCCTTGCAGCGATGTGCCATGCGCGCCAACAAATCGCTTCGCAGTTCCCGCGCGCCCTCGAATGGCTGCCCGAACTCGAAGCCGATGTCACCGCGCTCGGCACGGCACAGAAGTTCATCGACGCCGCCAACGCCATCGGCGAGCTCAACGATGCCCTCGACGGCAACGGCGATCTGGCGCTCGACCTCAACTGCGGCCCCGGCATCACCGAATGCGGCAACAACGTCGTCGACCTGGACGAGCAGTGTGATGGGGTCAACCTGAACGGCGAAAACTGTACGACCCTCGGCTTCGCCAACGGCGGCAACCTGACCTGCTCCGGCAATTGCGCCTTCGATCTCAACAGCTGCTTCACCGGCACCTTCTCCAAGACCGGCCAAACGGTCTTGTACCAGACCGCCGACGATGGCGACCTCGAGGTCGGACCCGAGTTCAGCTACACCGACAACGGCAACGGCACCATCACCGACAACAACTCGGGTCTCACCTGGGCGAAAGGATCGGACGACGGCTCGATCCACGACATCAACAACCTGTACAACTGGAACGACGCCTTCGACGTCTACATCGCCACGCTGAACAGCACGAATTTCGGCGGCTACAACGACTGGCGCCTGCCGAACCGGCACGAACTGCAGTCGCTGATCAACGCGGGGCTCGCAACCCCAGCCATCAGTCCCGAGTTCAACAACAATTGTGTCCTCGGCTGCACGGTACTGACCTGCGCCTGCACCGCCGACAATCCGTACTGGACGTCGACGACCCACGCCACTTCGAGTTCCACCGCCTGGGTGGTCATCTTCGAACAGGGCATCAGCAACACGCAGGCCAAGACCTCGACCCGCAAGGCGCGCGGCGTCCGCGGACCGTAGACAAGAAGAAGGGCCAAGGGCCAAGGTGCAAGGGCCAAGAAGGTACCGTTGTGCTTCTTGGCCCTTGGCCCTTGAACCTTGGCCCTATTCTTTCAGCTGATCGCGCCGCTTTCCTTCAGCGCCGCGATTTCCTCCCACTCCAATCCCATCTCCAACAACACCTCTTCCGTATCCTGGCCGATCTCCGGTGCCAGACGCCGCACCGTCGGCGGCTCGGCGTCGAACTGCACCGGGCTAGCGGTGACATGCGCCTTGCCGAACTCGGGGTGTTCGTACTCGACCAAGTAGCCGTTGGCCTGTACCTGCGGGTCGTCGGGTAGGTCGAGCGGACCCTGCACCGGTGCGTGGATGGTGTTGAACTGCATCAGCCGGTCGATCCAATGTTGGCGCGGCTGCGTCGCCAGCCAGGCGCCGATCTCGGCCACCAACGCCCGCCGTGCCTCGATGTCGGCCCAGCGTGACAAGGGATAGCTCGCCAACAGGTCTTCGCGCTCGATGGCGCGGCAGAAGTCGTCCCAATGCCGCACCGGCGTCAGCATCATCAGCATGAGCCACAGCCCGTCGCCGCAGCGATAGGTGTTGGTGAGCGGGTTGGCCGATTGCTTGCGGTCGGTGCGCGGCAGCTCGCGGCCGAGTTGCTGTGCCGCCAGGATGTCGGGCGCCATCAGCCATACGGCGGTACCCAACAGCGAGACGTCGACGGCACACCCGCGGCCAGTCTTCTCCCGGTGGTAGAGGGCAGCGGCGATGCCGCCGGCGATGAAGGTCGCGCCGATGGTGTCGCCGAAGGCGGCGCGCTGCATGATCGGCGCCTCGCCCGGCTCGCTCAACATGACACCCACACCCCCACGACACCAAAACGAACCGGCATCGAAGCCGCCGCGCTGTGCCTCGGGCCCGCGCTGCCCCTGCCCTGAGCCGCGCGCGTAAATCAGGCGCGGGTTGATGGCGCGCAGGTCGTCCTCGTCGATCCCCAGACGACGCCGCGCCTCCGGCAGGAAGCTGGTGAGCACCACGTCCGCCTTCTCCACCAACCGCAGGAACAGCTCGCGCCCGTCGGGCTTGGTGAGGTCGAGTCCCAGGCTGCGTTTGTTGCGCGCGCCGTTCTCGACGAAGAAGTTGGGTCCGTGCAATCCGGGGATCATGCCCGAGCTGACCAAGCCGCGCAGCGGATCACCCCGCTCGGGGTGCTCGATCTTGATGACGTCGGCCCCCCAATCGGCCAACACCGTGCCCGCCCCCGGCACGAAGAACCACTCCGCCACTTCCAACACCCGCACACCTTCGAGCACACCGATCATCGTCGAGCCTCCAAGGCTCCTCTAGAAGAGTCCGACAAGTCCGACAAGTCCGACCTGTCAGACAAGTCGGACGATTTGCTGTAAACTCCTGCCCCATGTCGCACCCCCATCGTCGGCTCGTCGTCGCGCTCTTCGTGGCCTGCTCGTGGCTGCCCGGTCGGGCCTTGGCTGCCCCCTCGGCGCAGGTCAGCGACTTCTCCCCGCAGGGCTTGGTCAAGGCGCCGCGCCAGGTGCGCGCCACCTTCTCCGAGCCGATGATCCGCCTGGGCGACCCGCGTGCGCCGCTGCCCTTCGTCGTCACCTGCCCCGAGCCCGGCACCTCGCGCTGGCTCGATTCGCGCACCTGGGCCTACGACTTCTCCCGCGAACTGCCCGGCGGCCTGCGCTGCAGCTTCGCCCTCACGCCCGAGCTGCGCAGCCTCGCCGGTGCGCCGATCGCCCCCGCGACCTTCACCTTCGACACCGGCGGCCCCGCCATCCTCTGGCACCAGCCGCGCTGGGAGGATCTCGAAGAAGAGCCCATCGTCGTGCTGGCGCTCGACGCCGAAGTCGATACGACATCACTTCTCGAACACACCTACTTCGCCGCCGACGGCGTCGGCGAACGCATCGGCGTCAGCCTCGTCGAAGGCGACGAGCGTGCCGCCGTCCTGGCGACCTTGAACGACGACGAACGCCAAGCCAGCCCGCTCGTCCTCATCCGCCCGCGCCAAGCCCTGCCCCCAGGCGCCAAGGTCCGCCTAGTGTGGGGCGCCGGCATCCGCACGCCCGACGGCGTCGCCACCGCGGTCGATCACGTCACCGAGTTCTCCGTCCGCCAACCCTTCGTCGCCACCTTCACCTGCACTCGCGAACGCACCGACGCCGCCTGCAATCCGTTGCGGCCGATGGCCCTCGATTTCTCCGACACGATCGACTGGGATCTGGCGCAACGCATCGAACTGCGCGGCCCCGAGGGCAAGACCTGGCACCCGGCGCAATCCTCCTATGCCAGCAGCAGCGTCAGCGGCGTCTCGTTCCGCGGACCCTTCCCGGAGCAAACCTCGCTCGAAGTCGTGCTGCCCGCCGACCTCGCCGACCAGAGCGGTCGCAAGCTCACCAACGCCGACCGCTTTCCCCTGCAGACCCAAACCGCGGCTTACCCGCCGCTGGCCAAGTTCGCCGCCCGTTTCGGCATCCTCGAATCGGCCGAGGATCCCGTCTTGCCCGTCACCTTGCGCCACGTCGAAGCCAACCTCTTGGCCGACCTGGCGCGCGCCACCGACACCCGCGACGTCGGCGTCGTGGCGCGCCTGCAGCGGGCGCTCGACGACTGGCGCGGACGCACCCAGCAACTGCCGCCGACCGAAATCGACGCCATCCTGCCGTGGCTGCGCCGCCTCGCCTCGACCCCGCGCTCGCAATCGATCTTCACCGGCACGACCCTGCCGGCGCCGCTGCCGCCGCAGTCGCTCACCCTGCCGCGCACGACGGAGTCGTCACAGACGGAAGTGCTCGGCATTCCCCTCGATCGCGGACCCGGCCTGTACTTGGTCGAAATCGAGAGCCCGGCGCTCGGCGCCGCCCTGCTCGGCAAGCCCGAACCGATGTTCGTGCCGACCGCCACCCTCGTCACCGATCTCGGCGTGCATCTGCGCCGCGGCACGAGCGGCGCCCTCGTCTGGGTGACGCACCTGTCCGACGCCAGCCCGGCCGCCGGCGTCGAAGTACGCATCGTCGACTGCCACGGCACTTCCCTCTGGACCGGCACCACCGACACCGAAGGCCGGGCCTTCGCCGCAGGCTTGCCGCGCTCCGGCGACGAGCCGCGCTGCGAGTTCGAGACGAACAACCCCGAGTTCTGGAGCGACGACTACCGCGCCCTGCACGGCCTCGCCGGCGGCTTGCTCGTCGTCGCCCGCACCGCCGAGGACCTGAGCTTCGTCCACACCAGCTGGAGCGACGGCATCGAGCCGTGGCGCTTCCAGCTTCCCTACAGCTACGGCGAGCCGAACCCGCTCCAGGTGCACACCATCCTCGACCGCTCGCTGCTGCGCGCCGGCGAAACGCTGCACATGAAACACATCGTGCGGCAGACGACACTCGCGGGATTCACCATTCCCGATCCCGACGAACACACGCTGGCGGCGCGCATCGTCCACCAGGCGTCGATGGAAGAGGTCCCCCTGCCGCTGTCCTTCGACGAAAAGGGCGTCGGCACCGGCGAATGGGAAATCCCCAAGCAAGCGCGCCTCGGCAACTACGCCATCCGCATCGGCGACACCCCCTACGGCCCGACGTCGGCCGAGTTCCGGGTCGAGGAGTTCCGCCTGCCCTCGATGACCGCCAACGTCTCGTTCCCCGAGGCCAACCAGGTGCAGCCGCAACAGGTCGACGTCGACCTCGGCGTGCACTACCTCGCCGGCGGCCCAGCGGTCGAACTGCCGGTGACCCTGCGCACGCAAGTGCGCGAACGCAGCTTCCAACCTGGCGCGCCGTTCGAGGGTTTCACCTTCGCCAACGGGCCGGTGCAGACCGGCATCGAACGCAGCGGCCGCTCCGGCGCCGAGGAGCCGGTCGCCGAGGTGCGCCGCGTCGACTTGAAACTCGACGCCCATGGCGTCGCCCGCTCCGCCGTCGACAACCTCCCATCGGTGACCCGCCCGAGCGAGTTGGTCGCCGAACTCGCCTTCCGCGACGCCAACGGCAGCGAGCAGAACGTCGCCCGCACCCTGCCCCTGTGGCCGGCCCGCCATCTCGTCGCCATCACCGCCGAGGACTGGGTCGCCACGCCCCAAGACCTGCGTCTGCGCACCGCCGTCGTCGACACCCAGGGCCGGCCGGTCGCCGACGCGCGCGTCACCGTCGAAGTCTTCCAACGCCGCTCGTACTCGCACCGCAAACGCGTCGTCGGCGGCTTCTACGCTTACGAACACACCACCGAGACCAGCGGCCCGGTCGCAACCTTCTGCAGCGGCACGACCCACGTCAGCGGCTTGTTCGCCTGCTCCGGCGCCACCGAACTGAGCGGCAATCTCGTCCTGCAAGCCTCGGTCACCGACCCCGACGGGCGCACCAGCCACGCCCAGACCGAGGTGTGGGTCGTCTCCGACGAACATTGGTGGTTCGATGTCAGCGACAGTGATCGCATGGACCTGATCCCGGAACGCTTCGCCTACGAGCCGGGCGAGACGGCGCGCATCCAAGTGCGCAGCCCCTTCCAAGAGGCCACGGGCTTGGTGACCGTCGAGCGCGACGGCATCCTCGAGTCGTTCGTCACCCATCTTTCCGGCACCAACCCGGTCATCAGCGTGCCGCTGCAACGCGCCTATGCACCCAACGTCTTCGTCTCCGTCTTCGCCGTGCGCGGGCGCATCGGCAACGTCGCGCCGACGGCCATGCTCGATCTCGGCAAACCCGCCTTCCGCCTCGGCATCACCGAGCTGCAAGTCGGCTGGCGCGAACACCGGCTCGAAGTGAAGGTCACACCCGAACAGGACACCTACCGCACGCGCGACACCGCCTTCGTCGACGTCGAGGTGCGCAACGCCGACGGCACGCCTCTGCCTCCCGGTACCGAACTCGTGGTCGCCGCGATCGACGAGAGCTTGCTCGAGTTGGCCGCCAACCCGAGCTGGGATCTGCTCACCGGCATGATGCAACGGCGCTCACACGGCATCTTCACCGCGACGGCGCAGGGTCACGTCGTCGGCAAACGACACTTCGGCCGCAAGGCGCTACCCACCGGCGGCGGCGGCGGCATGCAGACGACGCGCGAACTCTTCGACACCCTGCTCACCTGGATTCCGCGCCTCCCCGTCAACGAAAGCGGCAAGGCGCGCTTTGCCGTACCCCTCAACGACGCGCTGACCGCCTTCCGCATCGTCGCCGTCGCCGTCGGCGGCGCCGACCGCTTCGGCCACGGCACGGCGACGATTCGCTCCACCCAGGACATCCAACTCACCGCGGGCGTCCCGCCCTTCGTGCGCCAAGGCGATCGCTTCCAAGCCGAAGTCACCGTGCGTAACGCCACCCAGGCGGCGCGCACGCTCCAGGTCGGTGGCAGCATCCAAGAAACCCAGACGACCCTGCCGCTGCAGCAGGTCGAACTCGCGCCGGGCGCGGCACAGACGTTGCGCTGGGAGGTCGTCGCGCCGGCGCAGTTCGACCGGCTGACCTACGACTTCCTCGCCGGACCGGAAGGAGCCGACGACCGCTTGCGCGTCAGCCAAAGCCTGGTGCCGCCGCTGCGCCCGAGCACGCTGCAATCGTCGCTCCACACCCTCGACCGGCCAGTGCGCGAAAGCTTGGCCACGCCGGCGGATGCTCTCGCCGGCTCGGGCTCCCTGCACATCGGCTTCGCCGCCGGCTTCGACGCCGCCTTGCGGGGCGTGCGCCGCCACATGTTGGAATACCCGTTCACCTGCCTCGAACAGGAAGTCTCGCGCGCCGTCGCGCTCGACGATCGCGAACTCTGGAGGGCGCTCTCCTCCACCCTGCCGACCTACCGCAGCGCCGGCGGCTTGTTGTCGTTCTTCCCACGCCTACAGCGCGGCAGCGTCGAACTCACCGCCTACGTCGTCGCCATGGCCCATGCCACGGGCTGGTCGCTGGGGGATTCCGAACTCGAGTCGGCGCTCGCGGCCTTGGCCCGCTTCGTCGACGGCGGCCTCGATGCCTCCTTTGAAACCAGCACCAACAACCTCCCCCTCCTCAAACTGATCGCTCTCGAAGCACTGTCGCGTCACGAACGTGTCGACGCCGCGCAGCTCGACAGCATCACCTTCGAGCCCGAGCTGTGGCCGACCCAGTCGGTGCTCGACGCCTGGAGCATCTACACCCGCCAGCCGTCGCTGCCCGCCGCCGAAGAGCGGCGCGCCACTTGTGAACGCATCCTCAAGAGCCGCCTGCGGGCGCAATCGACCACCCTCGACTTCGGCGCCAATTCCCAGGGCGGCGGTATGCTGACCTGCGACGACGCAGCGGCGACGCGCCTCGCCCTGCACCTCGCCGAGTTCTCGCTGTGGGGCGACGACCTGACGCGCACCGTGCGCGGCGCCGTGGCGCGGCGCGATCGCGGCCATTGGGACTGCACCACCAGCAACGCCTGGGGCGCCTTGGCGCTGCGCCGCTGGAGCGAACGCCACGGCGGCACGGTGGCAGGCACGACCCAGGTGCGTCTCGCCGCGAACCAGCAGTCGACGAGCTGGTCGGAGAACAAGCCAAGCCCGGAACACATCGAACTCGCCTGGCCCGACGGCGCCTCGCAGCTCGAACTGCAGCACGACGGGAGCGGCGCGCCGCAAGCCATCGTCGAGTTGCGCGCCGCCATCCCGCTGCGCGCGCCGCTCACCGCCGGCTATGCCGTGAGCAAGAGCGTCGTGCCCTTGCAGCGACGCGATCCGTCGCGGCACAGCGTCGGCGACATCTGGAAGATCGAACTGACGATCGAGGCGCAAAGTGATGCCGCGTGGGTCGTCATCGACGACCCGCTGCCCGCCGGCGCAAGCCACATCGGCACCGGCCTGGCGCGCGACAGTCAACTCGCCCCAGGCGCCTCCGGTACCGCCGCCGAACCGTGGAGCGAACCGACCTTCATCGAACGCCGCCAACAGTCCTACCGCGCCTACTTCGAGCGACTCCCCGAGGGCAAGCTGCAACTCGAGTATCGCGTGCGTCTCGACCAAGACGGCACCTTCCAAGTCCCGCCGACCCGCGTCGAGGCGATGTACGAGCCCGACCGCTTCGGCATGCTTCCCAACCCGGAGGTGACGGTCGCTCGCTGATGCTGCCCGGAGTGTTTCAACGCGGAGACGCCGAGACGCGGAGAGGTTCGACTTGGTGCCGAAAGGTCGAGGCATACCGGCATGTTTCGAGGAATCCTACGGACCACCAACGATCCGAGGCATCGCGTCTTGCTCGCCTACAATAGCCCAAGCTCCTGGTCCGGCTCTGCGTCTCCGCGTCTCTGCGTTGCACCCACCCTAAGCCTCAGCTCGAAAGGGATCTGGCTCGTCGCTCTCGCTTGGCTCGCCTGCCTCGCCGGCTGCGGTGAGGCGTCGATCGCCGTGCCCGATGCCGCGGCGGTGCGTGCCGCCACCTTGCCCTCGGACCATCGTCTGCTCGATCGCCACGGGGTCGTGCTCGCCGAGCGGCGGGTCGACCTGAACCGGCGCCGCCTGTCGTGGAGCCCGCGTAGCGCGATCTCGCCAGCCCTCGTCGAAGCCGTGATCGCCGCCGAGGACCGACGTTTCGCCGAACACACCGGCGTCGACGGGCGGGCACTGGCACGCGCCGCTTGGAACCAACTGCGTCACGGCAACGGCGGCGGCGCCAGCACCATCACCATGCAAGTCGCGGCCCTCATCGGCCTGACTCCCGCGGCGACGCGCGGCCGCGACCTCGCCGGCAAGCTGCACCAGATGCGCGCCGCTTGGGCCCTCGAGCGTGCTTGGTCGAAGGATGCCATCCTCGAAACCTACCTGAACCGGGCCCCCTTCCGCGGTGAGATCGAAGGCATCACCGCCGCGGCGCAACTGCTCTTCGACCGCGAGCCGCACGCGCTGACTCGGGCGCAATCGATCGTCTTGGCCGCCAGCCTGCGCGCCCCCAACGCGACCGCCGACCGCTTGCGGCGGCGCGCCCTGCACCTCGCCCAACGCCTCGGTGACGTCGCGACGGACGCGATCGATGCGGCCGTGGCGCGTGTCGTCGCGGTCCCATCGAGTGGGCCGCCGCGACCTTCCCTCGCGCCGCATGTCGCCACGCGGCTGCTACGCGCCGAGGTAGCACGCGATGTGAGCACGACTCTCGATGCGAGCCTGCAACGCATCGCCGTCGAGTCGTTGCACCGCCAGCTGACGGCATTGGCGGAAGACGGCGTGCGCGACGGCGCCGTGCTGGCGGTCGACAACCGAACCGGCGCGGTACTCGTCTACATCGGCAGCAGCGGATCGCTGTCCACAGCACGCCACGTCGATGGCGTGCGCGCCCGCCGCCAAGCCGGCTCGACCCTCAAGCCCTTCCTCTATGCCGCGGCGCTCGACTCACGCCGCTGGACCGCCGCCTCGTTGCTCGACGACACGCCCCTGGACTTGGCCGTCGGCGGTGCCAGCTATCGACCCTCGAACTACGATCGCAAACATCGCGGCGGCGTGCCGCTGCGGCTGGCCTTGGCCTCGTCGCTCAACGTGCCTGCGGTGCGACTGTTGTCACACATGGACGCCGAGAGCATCGTTCGCCGCCTACGCGACTTCGGCTTGGCGACAATCGACAAGCCGGCGGATTTCTACGGACCGGGATTGGCGCTCGGCGTCGCAGAGATCCGCCTCTGGGACTTGGTGGCGGCGTATCGCAGCCTCGCCCGCGGCGGAGTGCCCGGCACCCTACACCTGACGCCCCGGGACGAAGCGCCGACGGAGACGGAGGCAACGGTCGTAAGCCCGGAGAGTGCATTCATCGTCGCCGACATCCTGACCGACCGCAGTGCCCGCAGCGCCGCTTTCGGGCTCGACAGCCCGCTCGAAACCCCCTTCGCCGCCTCGGTGAAGACGGGCACCAGCACCGACATGCGCGACAACTGGTGTGTCGGCTTCACCGAAGCACATACGGTCGGGGTGTGGGTCGGCAATTTCAGCGGCGCGCCGATGGGCAAGGTCAGCGGCGTCAGTGGCGCGGCCCCCGTGTGGAACGAGGTCCTGCGCGCCCTCGAGGGACGGCACCCGAGCAGCCCACGAGTCCCGCCGCCCGGCGTCGAGAGAGTGGGCGACGAGTGGTATCTGGCGGGCACGGCGCCGGTCGGCGGACGCACCCTCGCGGCGCCGCCGGCGCCAGCCATCATCGAACCCATCGACGGGGCGGCGCTAGCCCTCGATCCGGGCATCCCCGAAGCGGCCCAACGCGTGCGCTTCGTCGCCCAAGGCACCGACAAAGACTGGAGTTGGCATCTCGCCGGCCAAAGACTGACAGCGGCGGACTCGATCTACCTTTGGTCGCCACGCCCCGGCATCCACCACCTGCAGCTCATCGACCCGGACGGGAAGGTGCGCGACAGCGTGCGCTTCCGCGTGCGCGGCACCGGCGACCGAACGACCGCCAGCCAACCGACCACGCGCAACGACGAATCGCCCGTCGTTCCCTAACCGTTCCGTGCCCCCGTGTCTCCGTGGTGAACATCCTCGGGCCTCCTGGACAGGCTCGTCACGAAGTTCTACACCGCCGGTATGCCGTTGCTGACCGATTCGGATACATCACTGGCTGAGGCTATCGCGGCGCTGGCCGACGCCAATCCCTTCACCTTCGAGCGCATCACCCTGGAGCAACGCATCCTGGGCGACGCCTACCAGCCGTTTGGTCCGACCTGGCACGCCGACGGCGACCAGGACGTCGCCAACCCCAACACCCCTCCCCTGCGCGAGCGGGTCGAGGCCCTCGCCGCCACCCTGGCCGACCGCCTGCGACGCGGCGCCACACCGAGCGACGCGGAACTCCCCCTCTACTACGGCGTCGTCTTCTACGCCCTGTGGCTGCGATTCGAGGACGACTGGTACTACATGATGCCGCGCGACGGCACGGGTCCGACCGCCGACCCCGCCTCGTCGTACGCCCGCTTCAAGAGCGACGCCGACACCTTCTTCTTGCCCCTGGGTGACGCTCGCCCCGATACGGCGCACCTCTTCGCCCTCGGCTTTCAATTCCGTCGCGCCTTCGACCACATCTTTCGCCGCATCTACGGCGGCTCCGCCTCGGCCGCCCGCCTGCGCGCCAAGGTCTGGGACGCCATCTTCACCATCGACCGTCCGCTCTATCGCACCCAGATGTACCGGCGCATGCGCAACACGCCGGTACTCATCATCGGCGAAACCGGCACCGGCAAGGATCTCGTCGCGCGCGCCATCGGCCAATCGCAATACCTCCCCTTCGACACCCAACAGAAGGCATTCGTCGAAGACCCGGCCGCCACCTTCGTCGCCGTCCACCTCGCCGAACGCAGCCTGTCGCTCATCGAATCGGAACTCTTCGGCCACGAACGCGGCGCCTTCACCGGCGCCGACCAGGTGCACCGCGGCTTCTTCGAGCAATGCGGCCTGCACGGCGCCGTCTTCCTCGACGAGATCGGTGAGCTGAACAAGGAGATTCAGGTCAAGCTGCTGCGGGTGTTGCAGAACCGCGAAATCAAGCCGATCGGTGCCACCAGCACCCGACCGTTCCATGGACGCGTCGTCGCCGCCACCAACCGCGACTTGCCGGAGGACGTCCAGGCGGGCCGTTTCCGCGAGGACCTCTACTTTCGCCTCTGCGGCTACATGATTCGCACGCCGACCCTGCGGGCGCAGTTGGCGGAGTGTCCGGAGGATCTCCACCACTTGGTCATGGTGGTCGCCCGGCGCATCGTCGGCGAGAGCCACGCCGTGCCGATCGCGGCGCGTGTCGAGGCATACATCCGGCAGCACCTCGCCGGCCATGCCTGGAGCGGCAACATGCGCGAACTCGAGTTGTGTGTGACGCGCGTCCTGGGGGAAGCGGAGTATCGACCGGAATTGGTATCCCTCGATGCGGCGGACCAGCTGGCACATCTGATCCGGCGGGGAGAGATCCCGTGTGACGAATTGGAGCGGCGCTACGTCGAACTTCTGGCGGCGAAGATCGACAGCGAACGCGAGCTAGCCCGGATCACCGGGCGCAACCCGCGCACCATCAGCAAGATGCTGCGATCGATGCGCCGCTAGGGATCTTCGATCGCGCAAAGTCGGCGCTGCGGCGTCGAGTTTGCGCGAGGGCAGCGCGAGAGCGACCCAACGGGGAGCGACCCGTGGCAGATACCCTGGGCGCAGCCCGCCAGGGATGACGCGGACGCCGGTGAACGGGACCGCGTCATCCCTGGGTTGGCGTGTGGCACCTGAGCCGAGGGGAGATGTTCCCTTGGCCTAGCGAGAAGCCGCGAAGCGACGCAGACAGTTAGGCCGCCTTGCTGGGCGAGGCCGGCGTCGCGACGGCATCCGTTTCGGAGGTGGTGGAGGTTTCGTTGGCGACCGTGTCGGCATCGGCCTTGGGGCGGCGCCGATGGCCGCGGCGGAACGCGCGTTCGAAGAGCGCCGCGTAGAGGCCCGGCGCCCCTTCATCGACACCGGCCTGAGCGCCGCGCTTGAGTGACGCAAGGGCTTCGTCCCAGCGTTCGCCGAAGGCATCGCGGTCGCTGCGGGCGGCGACCAACTCCTCTTGCAGGGTCAGGATCGGCGCCAGCGCCTCTTCCAAAACCTGCACCGCGGCCTCGACGGCGGTGGCGGCGTCGTGGCTGGCTTGCGACAGGGTTTCGTCGCGGTGGATGGCGCCGATGAGCTTGCGCAGGCCCTTCGGCTTTTCGTCGTAGGCGACGCGCATGAGAGCGGACGGGCTCGGGGCGCCGAAGGCAGCGAACGGCGACAGGCGGGGCTGGCGATCCATGAGCAGGGCCAGCACCAGCTTATCGAGAGCGATTTCCAGGGCGGCGTCTTCGTCGGCGAGCTTGGCCAACTCGGTGTTGATACGGGTCTGGATGTCGTCGACGACCCGTTGCGCGGCGGCGTAAGCGGCTTGCGCCTCGGTGAAGGCAGCGAGGCGGTTGGCGACACAGGAGGTGTCGACGGACTTGGCGGCGGACAGCACGACGGTCCCGGTGTGCAGGCGACCGGCGTGCCCTTGAATGGACTTTCGTGTTTTCATGATGGACTCCTCAGAGGTTGCGCCCGTGAAGGTGGGAAGGGGTGAAGCGGCCAGCGATGCAGGTGCGCTACGGCGGATGCCCATGCACACCCGACCCGAGGCCGAGGGAGCGGAAGGTATGCGATTGAAGTGAGTTCATGTGACAAGATTCCTTGGCGAGAATCGTGCCAACAGCGCGTGAACCCGCGAACGGGCCAAGGCGACGGAAAATTGGTCTGAAGGAAGGGGGCCCTGCTGCAGAAATACATCAGGGGTGATGTACTTTTGCATCACCCCACCCTGTCCGACCTCCAAGACGACGGGGACTCACCACGGAGACTCGGAGGCACGGAGACAGGGAAATTGAGGATGGGTGCGGAACGAGTGCTCGCGCTCGGCGTGGAGCGGATCAGCTGCCATCAAACCAGAACGTCCGACCTGTTCATCACCGCCTCCGCACGAATCTCCAAGCAGCCGGGCAACTCCGTGTTATCCGATGTTCTTGAGAACTCCCGGACCACCCGGAGTGTCGAGTTGCACTCGACATCGCCCGGCGCCAGCGCCGGGCGTACCCCGCCGCCAACCTCCCCGCGATCCGCAGGAAAGCACCGCCGCTCCCCCCACGACGATCCATCCCGGCAAACGAAACCGAAACCACCCCCTCCCCACCTTCCCGCTCCCTGGTCCACCCGGAGTGTCGAGTTGCACTCGACACCGCCCGGCGCCCAGCGCCGGGCGCACCCCGCCGCCAACCTCCCCGCGATCCACAGGAAAGCACCGCCGCCCCCCCGCACGACGATCCATCCAGGCAGGGGAACGCGTCCAGACCCCCGTTGCAGACTGTGCAAAGGGGCTCCGCACGCGCATGAACCCCATTGCAGACCCTGCAGAGGGGCTCCGCACGCGCATGAACCCCGTTGCAGACCCTGCAGACAGGCTCCGCGCGTGCACGAACCCCGTTGCAGACCGTGCAGGGGGGCTCTGCACGCGCACGAACCACGTTGCAGACCCTGCAGACGGGCTCTGCCCGCGCATGGGCACCGCCGCAGACTCCCCGGATGGATGCATGTGCTCCAACGCAGCATCTGCAAGGGCTGTATCCACCCCCCGACGCACGAACGGCGAAGAGGCAACCCGTGCGCTAGATTAGGGACTGCGGAAGTGCCCGATCGCAGGCCGTTCAGGTGCTAAATTCAAGGGCCCAAGGCGCCCACCGGCACCGCAGACCGCTCCGAAACCACTGCGCGCTCTCGACCGGCGTCGGTACAGCTTCCATCCACGCCGAAGCGCCCCGTACCCGACATGCCTCCGGCACACCCGAGAACATTCGGCTTGACGCCAACCATTGACCCAAGCTAACTCGCAAAGGAGATCATGAGGGAATATCAAAGCACCTTCGGATGCTTACTGCTGGTGCCAGCACCAAGGGTGCGAGCCTACGCCACCAAGTGCCGTTCCCACAATCCTATCAGGTTTCCCCACTCCGAAGATCGACCTCTCAACCAACGTCGGCGACTGCTTACGAGGAAACCGCGCAACACACCCGTTCCCTCGCCCTCCGGCTTCAAGTTCGCGACTTCTCGGGAAAATCCGCCGGGTTGCGGTTGGCGCTTAGGTCGACCCACCCGCGCCAAGCAGGTTTCCCGGTGGATCGCTACACTCCGATCTGGGGATTCTGTTGAATGGAGGAGTTCGTGAATTTCAAGGATCTGCTCAAGAATATCGACCCTAAGCTCATTCAACAATTTTATCCCACGGCAGCCGACAAGGAACAGTTCGAGACGGCGAAGGCTGCCGCCCTACAGATTCTTGGCCTCCCAGAAACTGGAGACCGCTCCCCAGAGCTGATGCTGCAGCTCGAATCATGCTTCAAAAAGCTCCAGGACATCTACGCTCGATTGTCCGACCGAACCGAATTGGGCGCCAAGGCCCGCCTGAATGAGGCGGTAGTGCTCTCCGAAGCAGGACTTCTTGAGCGAGCTGTTTTTCTCGCTGGTGTCGCGCGGGAGAAGAATCTCCCAGAACCATACAAGACACAGCTCCAGGTACTTCCAGCGAACGCGTGCTTGAACCGCTATCGCCAAGTCTGTCGCGTACGAGCTTGGACACTTGAACAGACTCGCGCGACAAGCCCGACTCGGCAAGAAATTGCTGGACAGCTTCTTTCCATGGAGTCGAATCTGTTTTCCCTGTTTTGGTACTTTGCTACGCAAGCCCACCTCGACAACCCGAGCCATCCGTTTGCTGCCTATTTGCGAATGCTATCCTTCCTTTTGGCCGCGGAGCGACGTGAACCTTCAGCTTTGTCGGAAGTTGAAGGTCTCGTTAAGGCCGCAACTCTCGCAATCAACAGGCTGGAGAAACCCACCAGCGAGTCGCACTACATGATCCTCCAGTACCATGAGATGAATAATGATGAATTCTCTTCGTACCCAGGATTCAGAGAACGATATCCCGAGATTGCGGCGCGCCTGCGAGCATTGAGTGAAATGGCCCGCGAATCTAGGCCTGGCTTTAAGCCAAAAGAGTCATACCCATATGTCCCGTACGTAGTCCGCGGAGCCCGTGCTGTCTCAGTGGTGAGCTTTCTTTGCCTGCTGGCTCCGACGTTCGGAATTGAAGCGAAGGATATCGCTTCAGCCGTCCAGGACGCCTGGACCACACTCACCCAGCACTTGACCACCTCGGCAGATACATGGGTGTCCGCAAAGGCGATTGCAGCGAACGCAGGTGCTTTCGCTGAATGGCTCCACGCGGCGGTACCTGATGCACTTAACCAGATCGACCTGGCAACACATAAAGGCGGCCTTGCAGTTCACACTGGGGGCCTTGCGTGACCTACGAACGCTACAGTGCCGCAACAGGGCCCGTCCCCATTGCGGCTTTCTCCTACAGCACTTCGGTAAATTGCGTTCAGATCGCCATCGCCCCCGCCCCCGGTTGCCTAACGGAGGCGGAAAAATCTTCGGCGGACTCAACAAGGATATACAACCGACGCGCGTCGCACTTTGCACATCGCCAGGGCTTTCGCCCTCAGCACTTGGCGCTACAGCGGAATGCCAAAACTATACCGGCTTCTTAACGAGATGATTCTCGGCCTCACTCGCCTCGCCACCGCGGTGAACCGCGTCTCATCACGGCTCCTTGCCGGCCTATTGCGCTTCGCCCGAACGGTGGAACGCATTGTGTTGCAGCTCCTGTCTGGTCTATTGACCATCCTTGATGCTACTTACAAGTGGCTCGTGAGCGTCGCAAGGAGGATCGTTGAATATCTTGGCGAGCTGATACCTGCGCTTTGGAACGTGCTCACTGCGCTACTGAAGTTGGGCTTATTCTACGCTCCATCGATACTATTCATTGTGGTGAGGCCTGGCGGAACCGAGGGATGGGCGGTGGCGTTGATTTGGGCCGGCTTTATTACCGCAATTGGCTTGACTTATGGCAGCAGCGAGGGCGACCCCGATGGAGACCGGCATTGAACGCCGGCACTGTGATACGGCAGAGGGAGAGCTGACATTGCGCGCCACCTTAGCCGCTAATCGTGAGCCTTTAGCTTTTCGCCACTAAACAAGGTGCCCGAGTGTCCGAGAAAGAAGCCACAGCCCGCATCAAGATCAACAAGCTGCTCGAAGCAGTGGGCTGGCGTTTCTTCCCGGACGGCAGCGGCCCGGCCAACATCCGGCTTGAGCCCACCGTGGCCATCAGGGCCGCCGACCTCGACTCCCTCGGCGAGAACTTCGAGAAGGCCGAACGCGGGTTCGTCGACTTCCTCCTGCTCGACGCCCGCGGCTTTCCGCTGATCGTCCTGGAGGCCAAGGCTGAAGCCAAGAACCCGCTCGTCGGCAAAGAGCAGGCCCGCAAGTATGCCCGTTCGCAGAACTGCCGCTTCGTCATCCTCTCCAATGGCAACCTGCACTACTTCTGGGACCTGGAGCGCGGGAATCCCTACGTCATCACCGCGTTCCCGACGCCGGCTTCGGTAACCGGCTACAAGCAGGTCACACCGAATCCCGCGCGCCTGGTCGAAGAGCACGTTGACGACGACTACATCGTCTTGACCCAGCGCCCGACCTACCAGTCCGAAGCGGGCTGGAAGAACGAGGCGGAGCGCCCGGCCTATATCCAGACCAACAAGCTGCGCTTCCTGCGCCCCTACCAGCTCCGGGCCATCCATCAACTCCAGGGGGCCGTACGGGACGGAAAGGACCGCTTCCTGTTCGAGATGGCGACGGGCACGGGCAAGACCCTCACCGCCGCCGCCGTGGTGAAGCTCTTCCTGCGTTCCGGCAACGCCCGGCGCGTGCTCTTCCTGGTGGACCGCCTCGAACTAGAAGACCAGGCCAAGAAGGCGTTCGCGGCGCTGCTGTCCGCCGACTTCCAGACCGTGATCTACAAGGAGAACCGCGACGACTGGCGCCGCGCCGAGATTGTGGTTACGACAGTGCAGTCGCTGCTCTTCAACAACAAATACCAGCGCCTCTTCTCACCGACCGATTTCGACCTCGTGATCTCGGATGAGGCCCACCGTTCCATCGGCGGCAACGCCCGCGCGGTGTTCGACTACTTCATCGGCTACAAGCTGGGCCTGACGGCTACCCCCCGGGACTACCTGCGGCGCTTCGACGCCAGCAACCCCGGCACCCGCGACCCGCGCGAGGCCGAGCGCCGCCTGCTCCTCGACACCTACCGCACCTTCGGCTGCGAGAGCGGCCAGCCGACCTTCCGCTATTCGCTCCTCGACGGCGTGAAGGACGGCTACCTGATCAACCCGACCGTGGTGGATGCGCGCACGGAAGTCACCACCCAGCTACTCTCCGAAGAGGGCTTCATCGTCTCGTTCACCGACGACACGGGCGAAGACCAGCAGGAGGCCTTCAAGCAGCGCGAGTTCGAGAAGCGATTCTTCTCCGACGCCACCAACGCCGTCTTCTGCAAGACCTTCCTAGAGAACGCCCTGCGCGACCCGGTCAGCGGCGAGATCGGCAAGTCCATCGTGTTCGCGGTCAGCCAAAACCACGCGGCGAAGCTGGCGCAGCTGTTCAACCAGATCGCCGACCACATGTTTCCCGGCAAGTACCAGTCCGACTTCGCCGTGCAGGTCACATCATCGGTGCCCGACGCCCAGCAGTTCACGATCAACTTCGCCAACAACAACCTGCTGGGCTCAGGCAACTTCATCCCGTCCTACAAGACCAGCAAGGCGCGCGTCTGTGTCACCGTCGGCATGATGACCACCGGCTACGACTGTACCGACATCCTTAACCTCGGCCTGTTCCGCCCGATCTTCTCGCCGACCGACTTCATCCAGATCAAGGGTCGCGGCACGCGCAAGCACGACTTTCTGGAGCAGCTCTTCGACGACACGCTGCGCGAGGGCATTACGCAGCCGCACAAGACCGCGTTCAAGCTCTTCGATTTCTTCGCCGACTGCGAGTACTTCGAAACCGAGTTCAACTACGACGAGGTGCTGAAACTCCCGCGCCCGACGGCTAAGCCTCGCGATGAAGGCGGCGGCATTGGGCCTGTCGTGTACGACGACACGTACGAGCACCTCGGCGCCGACATCCTCTCCTCCGTGCGAGAGGAAACGATCGGCTACGAGGGCATGAAGATCGACCGGATGTTCTTCGAGCGCTTCGGGGACACCGTGCGCGAAGACCCGGCAATTGCCGCCGCCGTCGAGGCCGGCCAGTGGGATCGCGTCATCGACTACGTGAACCGCGAGGTCTTCGACAAGCCCGAGGAGTACTACAGTCTCGACAAGCTGCGCAAAGCCGCCGCTGTGGACCGGCGTATCACCCTGCGCGAGATCCTGGAGAAGGTCTTCGGCCTCATCCCGCGCTTCAAGAGCAAGGACGAGCTGCTCGAAGAGGAGTTCGCCAAGTTCGTTGCTGACCACGTGCCAGAACCGCCGTCGGCGATCCCAGCGATCAAGCACTACTTCAAGGCCTACGTCACCAGCGGGCGCGTGCGCGACATCATCGACCAGCGCCATTTCACTGACCTGGCCACCAACCCCGTGTTCTCGACCCGCGACTACCGCGCCGTGCCCGAGGCCTTCCGCGCGCTCGTGCCGGAGTATGTCAAGGATTACGTCTCCTTGAACCAGTTCGCCGCCTGAAGGAGACCGCATGCTCGACACCGACACCAAGCGCCGCATCGACACTGCCCGCGACATCCTCGTGGGCAAGGTGCCCGACCCCAAGAGCCAGGTCGAACAGATCACCATCGCGCTGATCTACAAGTTCATGGACGACATGGACCTGGAAGCCGAGGAGCTGGGCGGTAAAAGGAAGTTCTTCGCCGGCGAGTACGCCCGCTGCGGCTGGGCCAAACTCATGCGCTCCGGCCTCGGCGGCCACGAGATCCTCAACCTCTACGCCGAGGCCATCGCCAAGATGCCGGAGAACCCCGGCATCCCGACGCTCTTCCGCGACATCTTCAAGAACGCCTTCCTGCCGTATCGCGACCCGGAGACCCTGCGCGCCTTCCTGAAGATCATCGACGAGTTCGAGTACGACCACTCCGAGCGCCTCGGTGACGCCTTCGAATACCTGCTTTCGGTGCTGGGCAGCCAGGGCGACGCCGGCCAGTTCCGCACCCCGCGCCACATCATCGACTTCATCGTCGAGATCGTGGACCCGAAGAAGACCGACACCGTGCTCGACCCGGCTTGCGGCACCGCCGGCTTCCTGATCTCGTCCTACAAGCACATCCTCAAGGCCAACACCGACAAGGACGGCAACAGTACGCTCACCCCGGACGAGCGCGGGCGGATGGCCGCCAATTTCAAGGGCTACGACATCTCGCCCGACATGGTGCGCCTGTCGCTGGTGAACCTGTACCTGCACGGCTTTACCGACCCGCACATCTTCGAATACGACACGCTCACCAGCCAGGACCGCTGGAACGAGTACGCCGACGTGATCCTCGCCAACCCGCCCTTCATGTCGCCGAAAGGCGGTATCAAGCCGCACAACCGCTTCTCTGTACAGAGCAAGCGCAGCGAAGTGCTGTTCGTGGACTACATGGCTGAGCACCTCACGCCCAGTGGACGCGCCGGCATCATCGTGCCCGAGGGCATCATCTTCCAGAGCCAGACCGCCTACCGGCAACTGCGCAAGATGCTGGTGGAGGACTACCTCGTCGCCGTGGTTTCATTGCCTGCCGGCGTCTTCAACCCGTACTCCGGCGTCAAGACATCCATCCTGATTCTCGACAAGGCGCTGGCGAAGCAAGCCGACGACATCGCATTCTTCAAGATCGACAATGACGGCTTCAATCTCGGTGCCCAACGCCGACCGATCGATAAGGATGACCTGCCCCAGGTCCGCGCCGAGATCGCCCAGTACCTGCGCCGTCTGCGCACGCGGGAGTCATTCGAGGACTTCCAGCCGACGCTCGGACTCGTCGTGCCGAAAGAGAGAATTACCGAGAACGATGACTACAACCTGAGCGCGGAGAGGTACCGGGAGAAAGGAACGAGGACACATGCGTTCCCACTCATTCCACTCGGCGAGCTGTGCACCATCAATCCCGCGAAGCGCGAAGGGCTCGCATTGAATCCCGAGACCTTGGTCTCTTTCGTTCCGATGTCTGACCTCGGGGACAGTCGAGTCACCTTTCTTCCCAAGGAGACCAAACGAATAGCCGAACTGGGAGCGAGCTACACGTACTTCGCTGACGGCGACGTACTGGTGGCGAAGGTAACTCCATGCTTCGAGAACGGGAAGGCTGGGGTTGCTAGAGGCTTGACCAACGGCGTGGGGTTCGGATCAAGCGAATTCTACGTCCTACGGCCAGGGAATCGGGTGCTAGCCGAGTTCGTGTACTTCTGCGTGACAAGTGAGACATTTCGCGGCCCCGCTATCGCTCAGATGACGGGCACCGGAGGCCTTCAGCGCGTACCCAAGGGATTCGTCGAGCAGTTCCGAATCCCCCTCCCGCCGCTGGAGGTGCAGAAGGAGATCGTGGCGGAGATCGAGGGCTACCAGAAGGTCATCGACGGCGCCCGCGCCGTCCTCGACAACTACCGCCCCCGCATCCCCATCCACCCCGACTGGCCGATGGTGGAGATCGGGGAGATGGCGAAGCCCGAGTATGGGTTCACTGCCAGTGCAGCCGAGGAAGGCGATGCTCGGTTCATCCGCATCACGGATATTGCCCCCGACGGATCGCTACGCCCGGACGACGCCAAATTCATCACTTTGACGGATGAAGCTCGTCCCTCGCTCTTGGCTAAGGGCGACCTGTTGGTTGCTCGAACTGGAGCTACTTACGGGAAGACAATGCTGTTTGAAGAGGAGTATCCGGCTGTCTTTGCGTCGTACCTAATCCGGCTTCGGTTCCCGGCAGATCGCGTTCTACCTCGTTACTACTGGGTGTTTGCGCAGTGCGACGCCTACTGGGCACAAGCCAGAGCCTTGATGACGGGCGGGGGGCAGCCTCAATTCAACGGCAACGCCATCAAGCAGGTTAAGTTCGCGCTCCCCCCAATCGCTGTGCAGCGCGCCGTCGTTGCCGAGATTGAAGCCGAGCAGGCGCTGGTCGCCGCCAACCGCGACCTCATCGCCCGCATGGAGAAGAAGATCCAGGCCACCCTCGCCCGCGTCTGGGGCGAGGACGAACCGGCCCCGGCGGAAGCGTGAGTCATGGAAGAAGCCGCCGAACTGGGCAACTACCTGCCGCTTTCCTTCAATAGCCCGAAGGAGCAGGAGTACATCGCCTTCCTGTGGGACGCCTTCGAGACCAACTACACCCACGGCAAGTACCAGTTCGCCTTCCTCGCCTACCACATGCTCACGATGAGCTTCGTCTACTTCAACATCTGGCAGATCAAGCAGACCGAGCCCGGCGATTTCGCCAAGGGACTGATCGGCTTCGGCAAGGACGTGGAGAAGAACCTGCTCGAAGCGAGCTCGCCCTTCGTCTTCAGCACCGTCAACGAGCGCACCGTACTGCGCTTCCTCAAGCTCATCGCCTGCGACAACGGCAAGATCGGCACCTACGCCAATCTGGTGAACGACCGCAACGACACCGCCCACCCGAACGGCAACATCTTCTTCAGCACCCAGGCTGCGCTCGACGCCAAGATCACCGAGATCCTGCGCGTCGTGGACGAGATCCAGGAGCACTCCCGCCCGGTCATCGAGCGTTGCTACCGCGAGTTCCTCCTGCGCAGCGCCGATGCCGAAGAGCGCGAGTACCCCGACCCGGCCGACCAGATCCGCGAGGTGCTCATCCACAGCAACTACCTGTCCCAGCGCGACATCGACATCTGCCTGGGATTCGACATCGAGAGCCTGAAGGAGCACAAGGGCATTGAGGAGATCGAAGCGCTCCACGAAGCGCTCGGGAAGGAGTACAAGACCGATGTTCCGAGCGGCGCGGCATAACAACCGGTTGCAGCGGACGGTCCGCTACGCGGCCCGCCGCGGAACCGGAGCGTTAGACAGCAACGGAGAGGGCATGGGACTGAGCGAAGTGTCAGGGAGGCGTCATGGAGTCCGGTAGGGGGTTAGCTGGTTCGAGCGCATCACCTTGGCAGTTGTCGCTCGCGAAGTCGCTGAATCGTCTGACGGTCGGAGCCGTAGCCGGCATCACGGTTCTCTCCTTGAGTACCGACGTGTCGGCTGACTTCCTTCGCGATCTTGAACGCCGCGGTCGCCATGGACTGCGCGACGCCGAGCGAATCGTGCGCCGCGGTGCTCGGGATGCCGAGCGGAGAGGGCGGCACGGGCTTCGCGACCTTGAGCGCGAGTGGCGCAGTCTCACGTCGCGGCCGGCGGCGATCGCACTGGCAGGAGAGATCAGGCGCGCACGGAACGAAGCCCGCCGCTACTGCCATCCGATCCCTACGGACATCTACGAGCGGATGCTGGTCGCCACCAATCTGCCACGACGAGTCCTCAAAAAGGCCTGCTACACGACCAGGGGAGGGGGCGAGCTTTCGCTGGGACGGCTCGCGACCCACTTGGGTCGTGCCGGAGCTGTGACCCTCGATGAGGTCATCGTGTTCCGCGATCGCGATGCGACGTACGATGATGCGCTGTGGGCCCACGAACTCTACCACGTCGATCAGTACGACCGATGGGGAATCGACGACTTCGCCCACGAGTATGTGATGCACTTAAACAAGGTGGAGAACCAGGCGTATAGCTTTGAGGAGCATTATGCCGGCAGGACGCCCGGGATTTTCTACGACGACAACGCGCGGGAGTACTGCGATCCGCTGACTGACCGATATCGCTGTCGTGATTGGTGATGTCCGAAGGATGGCGGGATCTAAAAGCGGTATAACAGGCCGCTGGAGCGGACCGGCTTCGCCGGCCGCTCAGCGCCCGGCCGTTCGATCCACGTAGACGGAGAAGCTCGAACGTCCGAACTAAGCCGATTCCTGGGGATCGTGGTCTACATGCTCACTGACCGCCTAACTTTCACGCCGAATACGGTGACTACAAGGTCTCGGTAGAAATTGAGCCTTGCGTGGTAGAGGGGCGCTTCCCCAGGCGTGCACTAACGGCTCTGCTAGAGTGGTACTCCTTGCACCAAGCCGAGTTGCGCGAAGACTGGGCGCTTCCGGCCGCGCATCAGCCGCTGAAGAAAGTCCCACCGCTGGAGTAGGACCATGCTGGAAGTAACTCATGCCCGACCTGTGGACGGCTACCGGATCGAGATCCGATTCAGCTCAGGCGAATCGGGCATCGTCGATCTGGCCGACTCGCTGTGCGGGCCCGTATTCGAACCGCTTCGCCAGCCCGAACGATTCGCCGCGTTCACACTCTCACCAAGGCTTCATACCATCGCTTGGGGCGATGATGAGGACTTCGCGCCCGAATACCTCAGGGACAAGATGATCGTCACCCGTGCATGCGCGAAAGACCGCCTGGGCTACTCGCGTCTGCCCGCTTACGGACACGTCCTTCCCCGCGCTCGTCGAAGCTTCGGGCTACCAGAGTTGTCTTCGCCTCGATCTCAAGCCCATCGCATCGGCTCCATCGGCGCACCCTTCTTGGTTCCAGTTTGCCCCGACGACGGTTTCGTCGTGTACAAGAACCGGTTCTCCGAACGCGAGAAGACGCTGCTTCGAGATTGGGCTCGCTCGCGTGAGTTCAAGATCGCGATCCAGCGCAAAAGCACGTACTTCCGGATGGCGTTGATCCAAGAGAAGCTGTCAGAGCCGGCGCTCGATATCGCTCATTCGTACCTGGCGGCCTCGTGGGAAGTCGAATTCGACGCCGCCCGCTATTCGCGCTACGTCGGCCTTGCCCTTGCGAAGCTGCAAGTGCACCTACAAGGCGCCAGTTTCGATACACCGTCGAAGCAGGACCGAAGTATCCGCGCTGAGAGCATGTTGCTGGCAGCCGAACTCAACCGCCGCATCGGTCGCTTCGACGAAGCCCGCCGGCTTCTGCTCGACATTCCAGGTGACCTTGCAGCGGAACGAAAGGACATCATCGACTACGAGTTGGCACTTCTCGACCGACGGGACAGCGAACCGCACTATCTGCCCCGAGACGAAGATGCTCGCTGCGCGAAGTTGGATCGGAAACATCCAGAGCCAGCGCCGCGACCCAGCGACGCGTATGTGCCACCGCCACCGACACGTTCGCCAGGACCACTTCCGGCGCACAAGCTGCGCCGATGACGCCCAATCCCCCCCGAGTACACCACCCACGGTCTTCGACGGAAGCATCTTGATGCATGTGCAAAGAACCGAGCAGCCGGAAGCCGGCAACTGGCGTAGCCATCGGAAATCGAGGGTACAGTGGCGGCGCGGCGCGTTACTCGTCGGCTCATGGCTCATGCTGGCGGGATTGCTGGCCAAAGCGAAGCATGTTTTCGACATGGTGCCTTCTGGCCGTGGCATGGAGTATTGCTGTTCCATCGAGGGTTTGTCGGTCAACTACTATGGGATGTTCACTGTCATCTGTAGCGTCATTGTCGCCGTGCTCGTAGGCGCAGCGACCCTCATTCACCGAGCGCTTTCGTTGATGTTCCTGCGCCGCAGACAAGTCCGACGCCGAGTCCTCTGATCCTCTGAATCGACCCCAACGCCGAAGGCGTTGTGTTTCATAGCCCAGGGTTGGCGCGGCGCGCCTACGCTGGGCGGACGTCACCCCGGGGGGCGGACGCTACCCCGGGCGGACGCCACGACCCATCCCAACCCTGAGGGGGGTGCATGCGTCCCAGGGACGGGACGACCGGCGTGTTACGATACGGTGCGGACACAACCCCTTCAGGGTTGCTCTTGGATCGTGTCGTTTACCCAGGGTAGGCGCTGCGCGCCAACCCTGAGCTGTGTTGCACACAACGCCTTTGGCGTTGGTGGTCTGCGCCACCATATCGCTGCGACGCCCGACGGAATCGCCACGCGCACAGGTGATGATCGCCTGGGGCTCGGGCGGTCCGCGCACGGTTCCGGCGTCTGAAGCGTGCGGTCCGGGTCCGGGGCTGGAGTCATGCGTTGGTGTATTGCCCCAGCTGGAACGTGACTCTACAGCGTCGAATGTGCCCTATCGCAACGATTCAGCTGGCTTGACGAAAGAGTCGAGTATACTCGAATGGACGAACGACCATGCACGACAGCTTCTTTGCGTCGGCGTGAAGTGGATTGATCAGAACTACGGGCTCCTCGGGTACGATGACGGACGGGGCGGACAGGATCGCTGACGTCATGCCTTCGCAACCACGCGGCGCCAGCCTGGACACTCGCCCAGCCAGGAGGGATAGCAGCCCAGGTGACCGGCAACCTCGCCACGTCGAAGATGGTCCTTGAACGCCACACGACATCGGGGAGTTCGATCTTCACGAGGTACCGATTCAGCGGGAGACCACCATCGTCGATGTGAGCCGCCGTTTCGAGCACGGCAGGCGCGATCGACGAGGCGGTGTAGACTACGGGCTGGCCGTGGTCGTTCCACCGGCCCGGATGCTTCGCCGCACCGCCCCCAGAGAGATCGTCAGCTCCGTAGGTGCGTGTCTCGGCAGCGATCCGCCAGAGATTCATGAATACGCGCCGCTCGCCATGGAGCCGAGGAGCCGGGCGACGACGTCGAACCCCGTGGGCGTGTCGATGAGTTCGGAAGGCTTTCGCCCGCCGAGGGCGGGCTGCGGTTGCTCCAGCCACCGCCCGAGCCATTTCGCGGAATCGAACCCCTTGGCGGCGGGGGCTGTCGACTCATCGACGATCTCCTTGGCGATGCCGAGAAGCCTGGCCATTCCTAAAGCCGCCCAGCCCTCGCTGCGGGTGAGCAACTCGCCCGCAGCCGGTTCACGGGCCGAGGTCGACTCGAGCACACCAAGCATACGCGCCATCCGCTGCTTCCGAATACCCATGAGCTTGGCAAAATCCATGACCCGCACACCGGGCACTCGTTCGCGCTCAGCGTCGATCAGCTGCATCGGGTCAGCCGCCTGAACGCTCTTCACGAATTCATCGATGCTAACCACCCTGGTTCGAGAAACGACTTGCTCAACCACCCTGGTTCGAACGGTTACCCGCCCGCGCTTCGCTGAACTCGGCGCGCTAGCGAGCTTCGCTTGGGCATCACTCTTTCGAGTGCGAGCGCTCCCCGCGTTGGCGATTTTCTTCGATGTTGGCCCTGTCTTGCGGGTACCTGCTCGGTGGTCTGCCGATGTCGTTTCCTTCATGGCGCTCGCTCCGTCTGCTAATGGATCAATTGTGGTCTCAACATAGTCCAGACGCAAGGCTGTCCAGTGCCGCTCCGTTGATCGCATCGAACGGAATCGCCGAGGCGTGGTGATCCTGGTCTTTGGCCCGGCGACGGCGTCGACAGCCAAGGGCTGCGCAGGGCCATCGTCTTCTACGAACGCGTCGGCTTTATCCCCTCGCCTTTGGTAACGGGCCGCTCGTTTCCGGCGCCGCGGATAGGTCCGACCCCGATTCCCCGATCCGGTAAATCGACCCCAACGCCGGAGGCGTTGTGCTTCATAGCCCAGGGTTGGCGCGGCGCGCCTACCCTGGGCGGATGCCACAACCCATCCCAACCCGGAGGACGTCGTATGCGTCCCAGGGACAGGGCGACCTGTGCGCTGCGCTAGGATACGGACACAACCCCTTCCGGGTTGTCCTTGGATCGTGTCGTATGGTTCACCCAGGGTAGGCGCTGCGCGCCAACCCTGGGCTATGTTGCTCAACGCCTTTGGCGTTGGTGGTCTGCGCCAGCTTGGCGCGGCTATCCGACGGGAATTGGTCTCATCCATGCGGAGCTCGATCAGTTGCTCCGTGCCAATCCTCTGTCTCCTTGGTTCTGTGCCTGTTTGGAACAGTGCGGTGCAGGGGCCGTTCCCCTCACCCTTGCCCTCTCCCCAGAGGGGAGAGGGGATCCTGTTGGTGGTGCGTGCGGCGCTCGACCTAGAGGCCGAAGGCTGAGGCGACGCCGGGGTGGATCACTTTGCCGCGGCTGACGTTGACGCCGCGCTGTAGCGGCGCGCTCGCGGCGCAGGCTCCCTCAAAGCCGCGGTCGGCTAGCGCCAACACGTACTCGAAGGTCGAACTGGTCAGCGCGAACGTCGATGTGCGCGGTACCAAGGCAGGCATGTTGGTGACGCAGTAATGCACCACCTCGTGCTCCAGGAACGTCGGCGCGTGGTGTGCCGTCGGCCGCGACGTCTCGATACAACCGCCCTGGTCGATCGATATGTCGACGATCGCCGCGCCGCGCCGCATGCTGCGCACCATCTTGCGCGTCACTAAATGCGGCGCCTTCGCCCCGGCGATGAGCACCGCCCCGATCACCAGATCCGCCTCGGCTACCTCTTCCTCGACGTTGGCCTTATTGTACATCAGCGTCGTGACGTGACCGCCGAGGACATCGCGCAGATAACGCAACTTCGCCGGGTTGATGTCGACGACCGTCACTCGCGCACCGAGCCCGACCGCCATGTGACACGCGTTGGCGCCGGCAATGCCCGCACCGAGCACGACGACGTTCGCCGGCCGCACACCCGACACGCCGCCCAACAGAATGCCCGCGCCGCCGTTGGGCTTCTGCAAGCACCAGGCGCCGACCTGAATCGACAGGCGACCGGCCACCTCGCTCATCGGCGCGAGCAACGGCAGCGATCCGTCGTCGAGCGCGATCGTCTCGTAGCCGATCGCATCCACCTCCGCCGCCAACAATCGGCGCGTCAGCGTCTCGTTCGCCGCCAGATGCAGATACGTGAACAGCAACAGCCCCGGACGCAGGTAGGGATACTCGACCGGCAACGGCTCCTTCACCTTGACGATCATCTCCGCCCGCTGCCACACCGCCTTCGCCGAGCGCACGATCGTCGCGCCCGCACGCTGGTACTGCTCGTCGAGCAAGCCGCTGCCTACCCCGGCATGCCGCTCCACCAACACTTGGTGTCCATGCTGTACCAAGGCCGCGGCGCCGGCCGGCGTCAGCGCGACACGCGCTTCCTCTTCCTTGATCTCTTTCGGAACCCCAATGATCATCGTGGCACCTCGTGGACGATGGTGGTCGACTTCACACCCGCAAGAAAGCGCGGATCCGCCGCAGCAGCCGTTGCTCGTCGGCCTCCGCCGTCGCCGGCGTTGTCGCCGGGCGGGAAGCCCGCGCATCACGCTGCGCTTCCGCACGCCGCGCCGCAACCCGACTCATCGGTTCGAGCAGCGACGGATCGGCAGCGACGATGCGCCGGAAGGCGTCGTGCCCGATCTCCAACGCCGCCACTGCACCGACGGCAGTCACGGTGGCCGAGCGCGTGTCGCCGGCCAGTAGGCTCATCTCACCAAAGTAGTCGCCAGGCGCCAGCGTCGCTAGGTCATCGGCAGGAGCGCCGGGCCGGTCGTGGATCGACACCCGCGCCCGCCCCTGCTCCAGGATGAAGAACGAGTCGCCGGCCTCGCCTTGGCGGACGATCGCTTCACCATCCCCATAGATGCGCCGGTGCACGCTCGCCGCCAGTTGTTCGAGGCGATCGGCGTCGAGGCCAGCGAATAGACTGACCCCGCCCAGACTGACACGCTCCGAACCGCGCTCCAGCTCCGGACGCGGCAACTCGCTTTGCACGAACACCTCGTGCCGATGCACCGGGATGCGAATGCCGTGGCGGCGCAGGGCATACCAGAGGTTCGACATCACCCGCGCGTGGATCCGCTCGCGCTCGTCGAAGTCGTCGATCCAAAAGCGCATCGCGTACTGCACGCCGTTGGCGTTGAAGGCTTCGGTGCGGATCTCGATCGGCGGCTCGGCCAGCACGGCGGCATCCGCCGTGAGGATCTCCAACGCGGCGCGCTTGACGGCATCCGGAGGCACCTCGAAGCCCGCTTCGAAACGGATGGTTTCGCCAAACGACACGTCCGGACGCGAGTAGTTCACCACCGGTTCGCGCGCCAGGTAGGTGTTCGGCAGAGTGACCAACTCGTTGACGCGCGTGCGCAGGCGGGTGGTGCGCCAGCCGGTTTCGACGACCTTGCCCTCGTAGGCGCCGACACGAATCCAGTCGCCCGGCCCGAACGGATCCTCGACCTCGATCACCAAGCCGCTGACGACGCTGCCGAGGACGTCCTGCAGCGCCAAGCCGACGATGGCGGTCAGCACCGCCGAGGTGGCGACCAACGAGGTCAGGTCGAGGTCGAGCGTCGAGCGCAGCACCACCCCGATGATGAGGAAATAAATGAGCACGCTGCCGACGTCGCTGAAGATGCGCGACACGGCGGCACCGCGGCGGCGGCGCAGGTAGAAGTCGACGAACAGCACCAAGGCGGCACGCGCCGCACCGATGGCGACGGCGGCGACGCAGAAGGCATCGAGGTAGAGGAACGGGCCGGCCCCCGACGCCACCCGGGCCACGGCGCCGGCGGCGAGTCCGATCGCCAACAACAGGAGCGCCGAGTCGAGTTGGTGCCGCAGGTGCGTCCGCCGCAGCAGTCGGCGCGTCGCCAGGGTGACGGCGATCGCCGCCAGCAAAAGTACCTCGCTGAGCAACAGCGGCGGCGACCAGGCAGCCATCCGCTCGATCCAAGCTTGTAGGCTCACCGCGCCACCTTTGCCGCATTCCGCCACGGCGGTAAACCAAGCCCGGCGCTGGCGCGCCGGGAGGCTCAGGCTGAGGCTAAGGCAAAGGCTGAGGCGCCCTCGCTTTTCCCGCTGCCTACGCCTTGCAAGACCTCCCTCAGCCTCAGCCTCTGCCTAAGCCTAAGCCTCCGGCGCAAAGCGCCGGCCCCCAGGGTTTACTTCAACGACCCCATTCAGTATCGGGCAAGCGTGGCGCAGATCATCGACGGCAAAGCGACGGCACAGGAACTTCGCGCGGCACTGCGCGACGAGGTGGCTCAGCTGCAACGCGACCACGGGCTGACGCCCGGCTTGGCCACCGTGCTGGTCGGCGCCGATCCGGCCTCGGCCACGTACGTCCGCAGCAAGCACAAGGCCTGTGCCGAAATCGGCATCACCTCCTTCAAGAACGAGTTGCCCGGCGACGCGACCCAAGCAGACGTCTTGACACTGGTGCGCCAGCTGAACGAGCGGCCTGACGTGCACGGCATCCTGGTGCAGCTGCCGTTGCCGTCGCATCTCGACGAGAGCTCGGTCATCGAAACCATCGACCCGCACAAGGACGTCGACGGCCTGCACCCGCTGAACCAGGCCCGCTTGGTGCAGGGTCGTCCCGGTCTGCGGCCGTGCACGCCCCTGGGCGTGATGTACTTGATCGCCGGCACCGGCGTCGATCTGCGCGGCGCGCGCGCCGTGGTCCTCGGGCGCAGCGTGCTCGTCGGCAAGCCGGTGGCCTTCTTGCTGCTGGAGCAGCACGCCACCGTGACCATGTGCCATTCGCGCACGCGCGACTTGGCGGCGGAGGTGGCCCAAGCCGACGTCGTCGTCGCCGCCATCGGCCGGCCGGAGTTGGTGCAGGGCTCGTGGATCAAGCCGGGCAGCGTGGTGATCGACGTCGGCATCAACCGCATGCCGGACGGACGACTGGTCGGCGACGTCGCCTACGCGGCGGCGGCCGAGCGCGCCGCCTTCATCACGCCGGTGCCGGGCGGCGTCGGCCCGATGACCGTGGCGATGCTGATGCGCAACACCGTCAGCGCCGCGCGCCAGCAGAGCGGGCTCTGAGACGATCCGCCCCGATGCAAACCACACCTTTGTATGAGCTGCACCGCCAACTCGGTGCCCGCTTCGTCGACTTCGGCGGCTGGGACATGCCGGTGCAGTACGCCGGCATCCTCGAAGAACACCACGCCGTGCGCACCCAGGCCGGGCTGTTCGACGTGTCGCACATGGGCGAGATCGAGCTGCGCGGGCCGCACGCGATCGAGGCCGTCCAGGAGCTGACCGTCAACGACGTCACCCGGCTCGCCGACGGACAAGCGCAATACTCGATCCTCTGTCTGCCGAGCGGCGGCATCATCGACGACATCATGGTCTATCGGCTGACGGCCGAGCGCATCCTGCTCTGCGTCAACGCCTCGAACGCAGCCAAGGACTTGGAGTGGGTCCGCGCCCATGCCCGCCGCGCCGAGGTCGTCGACCGCAGCAGCGAGACGGCGTTGTTGGCGTTGCAGGGACCGCGGGCGACGGCAATCGCGGCGCGCCTGAGTTCGGTGGCGCTGGAGCAGGTGCCGCGTTTCGGCGTGATCCAAGCGAGCTTGGCCGGGCACGCGGTGCTGGCGGCACGCACCGGCTACACCGGCGAAGACGGTTGGGAGCTGTTCTGCGCCAACGACGACGCGCCCGGGCTGTGGAGCGCGCTGTTGGAAGAAGGCAAGGCCGATGGCCTAGTCCCGGTCGGCCTCGGCGCACGCGACACCCTTCGCTTGGAAGCCGCCCTGCCCCTGTACGGCAACGACCTCGACGCCGAGACGACGCCACTCGAAGCGCGCCTCGGTTGGGTCGTGCGGCTGCAGAAGCCGAGCTTCATCGGACGCGACGCCTTGCTGGCGCAGCGGGCGCGCGGCATCGAGCGCACCCTGTGCGGCTTCGTCCTCGCCGAGCGCGGCATCGCCCGCTCCGGCTACGCGCTGCAGCACGCCGGCGCCAACGTCGGTCGCGTCACCTCCGGCACCATGTCGCCGACGCTTGGCAAGGCCATCGGCCTGGGGTATGTGCCCCCCCATTGCGCCGAAGTCGGCACTGCGCTCGGAGTCGAAATCCGTGGCCGCGTCCTCGGCGCCAGCGTGACATCGTTGCCGTTCTACCGACGCCCGACTCCAGGAGGTGCCTGATGGAATTTCCCGAAGACCTGAAGTACTCGAAGGAACACGAGTGGGTCCTGATCGAAGGCGATCTCGCCACCATCGGCATCACCGATTTCGCGCAAGATCAGCTGGGCGACATCGTCTTCGTCGAGTTGCCCTCGGTCGGCGATACGCTCACCAAAGACGCGCCGTTCGGCGTCGTCGAATCGGTCAAGGCCGTCAGTGACGTGTACGCGCCGATCTCCGGCACCGTCGTCGAGATCAACGACGACCTGCCCGACCATCCGGAGATCCTCAACGAGGACTGCTACAGCGACGGTTGGATCGTCAAGGTGCGCATCACCGAACCGAGCGAGTTGGCGTCGCTGATGGACGCCGCCGGTTACGAGAAGTACACGGCCGAGGCGGCGGACTGAGCGGCGGGCGCGAGTCGGCGTCGATGCGGAACTTCGAAGACACCTTCATCCCACGCCATATTGGTTCGAACGACGAAGACCTGCGCGCCATGCTGCGGGTCGTCGGCGCCGATTCGCTCGACGCCCTCGTCGACTCCACCGTGCCGGCGGTGATTCGCACGCCGCGGCCGCTGGCGTTGGGCGAACCCATGTCCGAGCACGAGGCGCTGGCGCGTCTGCGGCAGATCGCCGGGCGCAACCGCAGCGTCCGCTCGATGATCGGCATGGGCTACCACGGCACGCTGACGCCGCCGCCGATCCTGCGCAACATCCTCGAGAACCCGCTCTGGTACACGCCGTACACACCGTACCAAGCCGAAATCGCCCAAGGCCGTCTGGAAGCACTGCTCAACTTCCAGACGATGGTGAGCGACCTGACCGCCCTGCCCTTGGCCAACGCCTCGTTGCTCGACGAAGCGACGGCGGCGGCCGAGGCGATGGCGATGTGTCATGCCGTCGCGCGCCACAAGAAGCCGCGCTTCTTCGTCGACGCAGCCTGTCATCCGCAGACGATCGCCGTGGTCTGCACCCGCGCCGAGACCATGAGCGTCGCGATCACGGTGGGTGACCTCGCCGATGCATCGGTGGACCTGGCCGAATACTGCGGCGTGCTGCTGCAGTATCCCGCCACCGACGGGCGTCTGGTCGACCCGAGCCCGGTGATCGCGCGGGCGCATGCCGCCGGCGCGCTGGCGGTCGTCGCCGCCGACATCCTGGCCCTCGCTCTGGTGAAGCCGCCCGGCGAACTGGGCGCCGACATCGCCATCGGCAGCACGCAGCGTTTCGGCGTGCCGATGGGTTTCGGCGGCCCGCATGCCGCCTACATGGCGACGCACGAGGAACACGCGCGCAAGATGCCCGGACGCATCGTCGGCGTCTCGGTCGACGCACGCGGCCAACGGGCGTACCGCTTGGCGATCCAGACGCGCGAGCAACACATCCGGCGCGACAAGGCGACGAGCAACATCTGCACCTCGCAGGCGCTGCTCGCCGGAGTCGCCGGCATGTACGCCGTGTACCACGGTCCCGACGGCATCCGCCGCATCGCCAGCCGCGTGCATCGCCGCGCCTGCGCCCTCGCCGCCGGCCTCGATAGTCTGGGTTATGAACTCGGCGCCGCCTCGTTCTTCGACACCCTGCGAGTGATCACCGGCAGCCAGACCGACGAACTGCTCGCCGCCGCCGCGGCCCGCGGCATCAACCTGCGGCGCTTGGACGACGGCCACCTCGGCATCGCCGTCGACGAAACCACCACCGAAGCCGACCTCGTCGACTTGTTCGAGATCTTCGGTGCCCCGCGCGGCAGTGCCGTCGCCCCCGATCCGACGGGAAGCCAGACCGCCAGCCACATCCCGCCGGACCTGCGCCGCGCCGGCGACATCCTGACGCACGAGATCTTCCGCAAGTACCACACCGAGCACGAGCTGCTGCGCTACATCACGCGCCTGCAGAGCCGCGACATCTCGCTGGCGCAGTCGATGATTCCCCTCGGCTCGTGCACGATGAAGCTCAATGCCGCGGCCGAGCTCATCCCGATCACCTGGCCGGAGTTCGCCGACATTCACCCGTATGCTCCGGCCGACCAGACCGAGGGTTACGCGCAACTCATCGCCGACCTGGTGGCTTGGCTCAGCGAGGTCACCGGCTTCGCCGCCGTGTCGCTGCAGCCGAACGCAGGATCACAGGGAGAATATGCCGGGCTACTCGCCATCCGCCGCTACCAGCATGCGCGCGGCGAGACACATCGCGACGTCTGCCTGATCCCGGTTTCGGCGCACGGCACCAATCCGGCGTCGGCCGTGATCGCCGGCATGCGCGTCGTCGCCGTCGCCTGCCAGGCCAACGGCGACATCGACGTCGACGACCTGAAGAAGCTGGCCGAGGAGCACGCGCACGAACTCGCCTGCCTCATGGTCACCTATCCGTCGACGCACGGCGTCTTCGAGGAGCGGATCAAGGAAATCTGCGCCATCGTGCACGCCAACGGCGGCCAGGTGTACATGGACGGCGCCAACATGAACGCCCAAGTCGGCCTTTGCCGTCCGGGTGAAATCGGCGCCGACGTCGTCCACCTCAACCTGCACAAGACCTTTTGCATCCCGCACGGCGGCGGCGGTCCGGGCATGGGCCCGATCGGCGTGGCCGAGCACCTCGTGCCGTTCCTACCGTCGCATCCGCTGCAGGGCGCCGGCGCCGTGTCGGCGGCGCCACACGGCAGCCCGATGATCCTGCCGATCTCGTGGATGTACATCGCCATGATGGGTGCGGCCGGACTGCGCACCGCCACTCAGGTCGCCATTCTCAACGCCAACTACATGGCGGCGCGGCTGCGCGAGGCGTTCAAGATTCTCTACACCGGCCCGAGCGGGCGGGTGGCGCACGAGTTCATCGTCGACTGCCGCGGCTTCGAGAAGAGCGCCGGCATCACCGTCGAGGACATCGCCAAACGGCTGATGGACTTCGGCTTCCACGCCCCGACCATGAGCTGGCCGGTGGCCGGGACGTTGATGATCGAACCGACCGAATCGGAGTCGAAGGCCGAACTCGACCGCTTCTGCGACGCCTTGCTGCAGATCCACCACGAGATCTTGGCGGTGGAGACGGGTCGTCTCGACCGCGACGACAACCCGCTCAAGAACGCGCCGCACTGCGCCGCCGCCGTCGCTGCCGACGAATGGCCGCACCCGTATCCGCGCAGCTTGGCCGCCTACCCGCTGAGCTGGCTGAAGGAGTCGAAGTACTGGCCACCGGTCAGCCGCATCGACAACGCCTTCGGCGACCGCAACCTGATCTGCACCTGCCCCTCGGTCAGCGAACTCGCCGGCTAAGCCAGCGCCACCGGCACGCAACCGAACTTCGATTGCTCCTGAAGGGGGGTACGAAGCCGCTCGTTCCGCACGGACGACGCACACCCATTCAATCGCGCTGGCGCCGCCGCCGAGTTCGCCCCAGCTGCGTTGACACATTGGCAGAATTCGACGAATTATGCCGGCGATGCCACGAAGTCTCTATCCTCGGCTCCTAGGCTTGCCGCGCGGTAGCTTCTTTCTCTTCGGCATGCGCGGCACGGGAAAAAGCACGTGGCTGGAAAGTCTTGGGCTCGACGCCCTGCGCGTCGATCTCCTCGATGAAGGCCTCTACCAGCGCATCTTGGCGAATCCTGCGGTCTTCCCCGGCCTGCTGGGCAACGCCGCGGAGGGCAGCTGGGTTTTCGTGGATGAGGTCCAGCGCTTGCCCGGAATCCTCAACGATGTGCAGCGCCTCATCGAAAAACGAAACCTCAACTTCGCCCTGACCGGGTCGAGTGCGCGTAAGCTCAAGCGAGCCGGAACCAACCTGCTCGCGGGGCGGGCGATCGTACGCGAGATGTTCCCGTTCTTGCCCGCCGAATTGGGGGACGACTTCGACCTCGAACGCGCACTCGAGCAGGGAACCCTTCCTCTCGTCGTCGCCACGCACCCGGACGAGCGCATCCAACGCCTCAAGAGCTATGTGCAGACCTACCTAAAGGAAGAGATTCAAGCCGAGGCACTCGTGCGCAACCTCGGTGGCTTCGCCCGCTTCCTGCCCGTCGCCGGCATGCTCAACGGCCAGATCCTGAGCGTCGCATCCCTGGCGCGCGAGTGCGGCGTCGGTCGAACCACCGTCGCCGGGTTCATCGACATCTTGAAGGACACGCTGCTCGCCTTCGAGGTTCCCGGCTACGAAGCGAGGCTGCGCGTCCGCGAGCGCAAGCACCCCAAACTCTACTGGATCGACAACGGCGTGGCGCGCGCCGCCCGCGGCGACTTCGGCCCGCTGGCCCAGGAGGAACGCGGCGCTCTTTTCGAGGCTTGGGCGGCGCAACTGCTCTGGGCCTCGCGCAGCTACGGCGATCTGTTCGACGACATCTACTACTGGGCGCCGACCGAGGCGAAGGACGTCGAAGTCGACTTTCTGCTCCGCCGCGGACGCAACCTGATCGCGATCGAGGCCAAGGCTGGGACACGCTATCGACCGGAATGGCGGCGTTCGCTACAGGCCATCGACGCGCTCCCGTCCGTCAAGCGCCGCATGATCGTCTACCGGGGCGAGGACCTCATGCGCACACCCGAGGGCATCGAGGTGCTACCCGAGCGCGCCTTCCGCACCCTGATCGAGAAGGGGGAATTGTTCTGATCGCCGCCACCTCGATCCTCTTTACTCCCACGCCGCGCAGTATATCCGCCCAGCGTCTTCACAGACATCCTGAGAAGTGCCGTCACACCCTGGCGCCTATCGTGACCTGCCTGCAAAAGCAAAGTCGCAAGGCAGAGCAATCGCATTGCAATGTCGACTGGCAGTTGCAATAGCCCAAGAAACCGTTGCCAGACCACTCGCTGTGCCACATTTGACTGTCGACGTCCCACCAAAGGAAGCCATGGGAAATGCCACCCCTCACTTGTGCGACCGTTCATCTACTACCAACACCTGCGATCACAAAGACCAACAATAGAACCCGCTCCACAGTCATGGACCTTTCGGCTACCGGGATGCGACTCCGCTTCTCTGTCTGCACATGGCTGTCGCTGGTGATCACGCTCGTCACACCATGTCCATCGGCTGGAATCGACGCCACGCTAATGCAGCCCCGGCATTCCACAAGCGCACTGACACCACCTGGTCGGGGTACGCAAGCTCGCATATCGCATAAAGGCGCGGACACCGGACTACGTCGCAATCTCCGAGCGATGCGCGTGAAGCAGAAGCATCACGCCACTGAAAACTCTCGAAACGCGCTCTCTCCGCGTGGACGTTAGATCCACCGAAGCTCCGATTTCGCTTCTCGGGAAGGATTGGTATGGCAATCGGACAAGTTCTCGTTGTTGGCCTATTTCTAACGATCATTCCCAACCCTGCCCTCGGGCAACTAGATGACTCACCCAAGGCCAATCAATTCGCTGGATTGGCCACCTCTGGTGACGTCAATCTTTCCGTGGGTGCCGCGACGACATCCATCGCTCTCCGGGTCGCCGCTGGGGAGTCAGGGCAACGTCGAGGGCGAGATCGACGGCAATCGCGTCGCCGGCACCATCGTCTCCGCTGCTGGCGACGACTTGGCGACGTTTCGCGGGGTTCTCAGCGAAACAGGACTGCACGGTTCCTACCGCGACCGCACGGGCGAGAGCGGCACCTGGACTTGGGAAGGAACCTTACCCGAGTAAGCAGTTGGGCGGGGAGAATCCGTACTCCGAAGGATCTTGATAGGTGACGAGAATCCAAACTTCGAGTCTCGAAACCGGCGGGATCGGTCGGCAAGATCGCCACGGGGGAGTCAACGATGGTCCGGGGTGACGGTTGTCATCACGCGCAGTCCGGCCACTAACGGCGACCGAGGCGCTGCGACCGACGGGCGGAAGGCGACGCGTCGAGGCGGCGCTCGATGGGCCGGCGCGCGACAGCGGCTTATAGGTATATCCCCCCGGCACGCCCGCTTGCATCGCCGCGGCGAACGCGCGAAAAACGCCGCTTAATCTTTGAGGAGTACCCCGATGCCCGATCTCGTTCCCGTCCATGGTGGTTTGGAAGAACTCGTCTTCCGCACGGTGCCGCTGTCGCGCCGCAAGCAGTTCCTGCAGGAGGCCTCCGGCCTGCCGCGTATCGAACTCAGCCGCGCCGACCTGTCGACCGTCTACCGCATCGCCGACGGCACCCTGTCGCCGCTCACCGGCGCCATGGACGAAGAGACCTGGCACTACGTCCTCGACCACGACGCGCTCGACTACGGCTTCCGCCACTACGCCTGGACCGCGCCCATCTCCTTCCCCGTCACCGACGACGAGGCCAAGGCCCTCAAGGTCGGCCACTCGGCGGCCCTGACGCACGAAGGCGACATCATCGCCGTCATCCACGTCTCCAGTATCTTCGACTGGGACAAGCCGAAGCACGTCGAGAAGTTCTACGGCACCAGCCGCACCGACCACCCCGGCGCGCGCATCATCGTCGACGACCCGCGCACCAAGCTCGTCGGCGGCGACCTCTGGGCCCTGCCCCAGAAGCTCGATCCCGAGTATGCCGAGTTCGTGCTGTCGCCGCGCCAGACGCGCACGCTGATCAAGGAACGCCGTTGGGAGCGCGCCCTCGCCTTCCAGACGCGCAACCCGCTGCACCGCGCCCACGAGTACGCCCTCGTCGCCGGCGTCGAGCGGCTGACGCGTGACGGCTACTTCGCCGGCACCGTGCTCAACCCGCTGGTCGGCGAGCTCAAGGGCGACGACGTCCCGGCGCGCGTCCGCATGCGCTGCTACCGCACGCTGCACGAACGCCAGCTGCTCGGTCTGGGTGACAAGGACGAGGCCCTGTGGCAGCAGCGCGGCTACGACCTCACCGAGGTCTTCGAGCTGATCGGCCTCGACATCAAGATGCTCTACGGCGGCCCGAAGGAGGCGGTGATGCACGCCATCTACCGCCAGAACCACGGTTTCACCGACATCGTCATCGGCCGCAAGCACGCCGACGCGCCGTTCGCCGACGGCACCGCGATCTGGGGCGACTTCGACGCCCAGGAGATCTTCCTCAACCTGCGCGGCGACCTGCGCATCAAGCCGTGCAACATCGGCTTCGCCGCCTACTTCGAGAGCGTCGGCCGCGTCGACTTGATGGAGAGCCATCCGGACGAGAAGCCGGTGGGCATCTCCGGCTCGAAGATCCGCGAGTTGCTGACCTCGGGCGAGCGCCCGGACGCGCGCATCCTGCGCCCCGAAATCGCCGACCTGCTGATCGAGCACTACAAGACTCTGTAAGCCGACCGAAGGGGCGTCCGTCGAGGGCGCCCCTTCCCCGGCACCCTTCTTCCCTCGCCCCGTTCCTTCGCCCCCTTCTGCGAGGGCACCTGCCTACTATCTCGACCCTATCGGGCAAGCAGCGCCCCGGAGCGCCGAGTTGCACTCGGCGGGCCCGTCGCGAGCATACGCGGACGCGTCGCCAGCATTCTCGCAGCGGGCGATGCGGCGATCACCCACGCATCGCGGGGAGATGGGTGGCGGGCCGCGCCCGGCGCCTGGCGCCGGGCGGTGTCGAGTACAACTCGACACTCCGGGTGGCCCACGTAGTTTCCAAGGAACACGGTCCCCAACGCCGAAGGCGTTGTGCAACATAGCCCAGGGTTGGCGCGCAGCGCCTACCCTGGGTCGACGCCCGCCCCGCGGGTCGACCCCGCACCCCAGCTGACCACCATGGCGGCAATCCGCGTCGGGCGTCGGGAAAAGGGCGCGCAGCGCCCCGGAGCGCCGAGTTGCACTCGGCGGGCCCGTCGCGAGCATACGCGG
>CAZGEJ010000032.1:3024-64943 GCA_964524885.1 uncultured Binatia bacterium (SeqCode) | reverse complement strand
AGGCTTCTCGTCTTCGTGTCCGACAGGACGCTTCCCCGACGAGGGGATTAAGACCTTCGCCTTTGCCTTCTTGGCAGGCTTCTCGTCTTCGTGTCCGACAGGACGCTTCCCCGACGAGGGGATTAAGACCGATTTCGCGTGCGTGCTCGGAGAATAGGCACGTTGTCCGACAGGACGCTTCCCCGACGAGGGGATTAAGACATCCTCCGCGATCTCCGCGCGGCGCCGCTCCGTGTACGTCCGACAGGACGCTTCCCCGACGAGGGGATTAAGACGTAAGCCGTAGTGAGCACGATCTTCTCCGGCGTGTCCGACAGGACGCTTCCCCGGCGAGGGGACGACGGATCGGTGTTGGGGCGAATCTGACCTCCCCGCGTTCGCGCGTCGAGTACGTGGCTCTCCCTTTGATCGATATAGGGCGTCAGATCGTCACGCCGCGTGCGTCTTCGACCTCCGACGCCCGGTGCTCAGCTCGCGCCCATCGTCGGCGCGGCATTCCTCCCGGGCCCAGGAGGTTGCGCCATGACCGATCGCCCCGCCATCGCATGCCCCGCCGATCCGGCTCGGCTGCGCGACGAGATTCACGCCCTCCGCCGTGATAACCGCTGGGACGCTATCGCCGCTTTCGTCGAGCGCGTCCCCGCCGAGTTCAACCGTGACTGGATCGACGTCGCCGACGAGGTCGCCTTCGCCCTAGGCCAACGCGGTCGCTTTGCCGATGCCAGATCCCTCCTCGTGCGCGCCTTCACCCTCGACCCGCGCCACCGCTTCGCCACCGCCTTGGCCTACGTCCACTACGCGGCTCTACTCTGTCACAAGATCCGCCGGCCGCGCCTCGACGAGCCCGAGCCCTGGCGTCAAGGCTTCTCCCGCTGGATCGCCGAGGCCCTCCGCCTGCGTCCCGACTCGGTCGTCGACCGCTACCGCCTCGGCGTCTTCCACGCCAGCCTTCAGTCGGCCCGCGACGTCCCCGCCCTCTCCCGCTTCCGCGAGGCCATCGCGCTCTTCGAGGCCCGCCCCGCCGATCGGCGCACACCGCAGGACCGCGACTTCAAGCCCTACGTCAAGTCCCTTTACGGTGCCGCTCGTTCCGCGTTTCGCCTCGGCCGTCTCGTCGAGGCGCGCACCTGGGCCTTCCGCTGCATCCGCGCCGATGGCGAGCGCCATCACATCGAGCCGACCTTCAAGCTCTTCCTCGCTGCCCGTATCCTCTTCGCCGAGGGCCGCCGTGCCGACGCCGAGCGCGGCCTGCGCCTCGCCCTCGCGACTCGTCACCCCGGCCCGCGTGACTTCGTTTTCGGCCTGCTCGCCGAGATCGCCCTAGCCGATGGCCGTCCCGGCGATGCGGCCCAGTGGATCGAGCTGCATGTCCTGCCGCATCACCGCAAACCCTACCTCTGGCGCCTCCTCGGCGACTGCGCCGCCGCCGCCGGCGACCCGCGCCGCGCCCTCAAGCTCTACAAAAGCGCCCTGCTCAAGGATCACGGCGGCCGCCACAAAACCCTCCTGCGCATCGGCCGCCTCCACGCCGACGCCGGTCGCCACGCCGAGGCGCGCCGTGCCTGGGAGCAAGCCAACGAGTTCCGACGCCGCCGCTTTCTCGGCGACGACCCCGAGGCGGTCGCCGCCCTCGCGAGCCTTGCGTCCGCTGAGTCCGCTTCGGCGTCAGCCGCTGTCGCCGACTCCGCCGCCCTTACGGAGGCCGTATGAACTCGAACCCCGCTACCGGCGCTGCCGACAACCATCCCCATTCACTGGTGTGGGACCTCGCCGCCGCCGCCGCCGATGCCGGCGACTACGACCGTGTCGTCGCCTTGTTCCAATCGGTCGCCGTCGACCAACTCGACGACTTCGCAGGTCGCCGCTGGCGCGACCTGCTGCTCGAGGCCGGCGCCAACGATCTCGCGGTCTCTCTGCCCGGCGCGCCCGTCGTCGCGGAGTCGGATCAGGGCGACGCCGCGGACGAGGACTTCACCGACTTCGACCCCGGCCCGGCCGAGGAGGTTCGTCCGCAGCCGCTACCCGCCGACCTGGTGCGCGCCTTCGTGCGCTGGTTCGGCGGGCGCGCCGACGTCTACGCTCGCCAGTGGCACGACGCACGGCGCGATCGCACTGGCTACTGGCCCGTGCGCGAGCCGCTCACCGAGGCGGTCGCCACCGCCCACCTCCTCGGACGCATCACCGTCGGGCAGTACGTCCTCTTCCCCGACGACACGGTCGCCTTCGCGGCTCTCGACCTCGATCCCGTCGCCGAGGCCGTCGAGCAAGTCCGTCTCGCCGAGGGCGGACTGGCGCCGTTGGCTTATGAGCCCCTGGCGGCTTTCGCCGCGCGGCTGGTCAGCGTCGCTGAGGCGGCGGGCCTGCGCGCCTTCGCTGAGGACAGTGGCGGCTTTGGCCTGCACGTCTGGTTCTTCTTCGCGCCACGTATCGCGGCGGCACACGCTCGCTCCCTGCTGCGCGAGCTGTTGTGGCGTGCCGGCGCGCAGCCGCCTTCGGTGTCGGTGGAGTTGTTCCCGAAGCAGGACCGCCTCGGCGGCAAGGGCTTCGGTAACCTGATCAAGCTGCCTTTGGGTCTGCACCAGGCGACTCTCCGCCCGTCGGCGTTTCTCGACCGGAACCTCGCACCGATGGCGGCGGCGGACGCCCTCGTTGGCATCGCGCCCTGCGACCCCGCGGCGCTCGTCGCTCTCCACGAGACCAGGGTGGTTTCTCTTCGCCCGGGAGATGGGGCGTCACCACCCGATCGCGTCGCGCCGCCAGGCTCGACCGCGGCCAGAGTTTCGTCGCCGGCCTCCGCGCGCGGACTTGCCGAGGCATTGGCGGCGATCGAGGCGGGTGTCGAGACGACGCGTGCCGTCGACCGCGTCGTGCGCGGCTGCGGCGTGGTTCGCGAGTTGTTGCGCCGAGCGCATGAGGACGGTCGCCTCGGTCCCGACGAGGCGCGAGCCCTCGTGTACACCGTCGGCTTGGTGGGTCGTGCGAATCCGCCGATCGCCGATGCCCTCGCCAAGGCAGGGGTTTCATCGAAGGAGCTGGAGCGCGTCCGTCGCGGCCTGCAGGGACCCGCGGGCTGTCGCCGCCTAGCGGCGCTCGTCCCCGGAGGTTGCCGCGGCACGTGTCCTTCTCCGCCGCCGGGCGGCTACGCGACGCCGGCTCTTTTTGCTTTTCAGCGGCAGCCCGCGCTGCGTGGGGCCGACGTGCCGGTTGCCGACGACGAGTTGTTCGCCGCCGCGCCGGCGACGGCGATTCTCGAGCAGATCGACCGACGGCTGGCGCGGATCGAGAGCGCGCTGACGCAGCCGGAGCCCCATCCGCCGGGTGGTGAGGAGGGAGGGAGCGCCGGGTGAAGACCGCCTACATCACGGAACAAGGCGCGACTCTGCGGCGGAATGGACCCGTCCTCGAGGTGTGGACCGGCCGGACGCGTCGGGCGGAGTTGCTGGTGCACGATCTCGACCAACTCGTGCTGATGGGCAATGTCATGGTCACGCCGGCCGTGCTCGATTTCGTCATCGCCGAGAGGGTCGACACCGTGTTTTTGTCGATCCACGGGCGTTTCCGCGGCCGGCTGATGCACGAGCACTCGAAGAACGTGCGGCTGCGCCACGCGCAGTACTTTCGGCTACATGATGAAGCGACAGCGTTAGCCGTAGGCCGGTCGATCGTGCGGGGCAAGATCGTCAACGCACGGGCCCTGCTGCTGCGAGCGGCGCGGCGGCGCGACGACGGTGCGCCGCTCGTGACCGCGGCCGAGCGGCTGCGGGCGATGGCGGGGCGGATCGATGCGATGGAACGGCTCGATCAGGTGCGCGGCTGCGAGGGAAGGGCGGCCGCCGCGTACTTCGAGGCATTCCCGGCGCTCCTTCTCAATCCGGAGTTCGAGTTCCGCGACCGCAACCGCCGGCCGCCGCGCGACCCGGTCAATGTGCTGCTGTCGCTGGGTTATACGCTGTTGGCGAACACCGTCGAGACTGCCGTCCAGATCGTCGGTCTCGATCCCTACCTCGGGGCACTGCACGAGGTGGCGTATGGGCGGCCGTCGCTCGTCTGCGACCTGATGGAGGAGTTCCGCGCCGTCATCGTCGACCCCCTGGTGGTGGGTTGCATCAATAAGCGCGTGTTCAACCGCGAGGACTTCGAGGAGAGCGGCGACGGCGAGCCGGTGACGTTCCAGCGAGAGCCGATGCGCCGCTACCTCCGTCTTTTCGAAAAGCGGATCCGCGACACGGTGCTCTATCCGCCGCGTGGGGTGCGGCTGACGTACCGGCAGGTGATCGAGGAGCAGGCGCGTGCCTTTGCCCGGTTCTTGCTCGGAGGCGAGGAGTCCTACCGCGCCTTCACTGTGCGCTGAGGAAGGGGTGCGATGTTCACGGTCATCGCCTTCGACATTTCGGATGACCGCACCCGCTATAGGGCGGTGAAGTTGCTCCGGCGCTGCGCGCGCCGGGTCCAGAAGTCGGTCTTCGAGGCCCCCTCGTTGTCGGCCGGGGAGTTCCAGCGGCTGCGCGATGGGCTCGAGGAGTTGATCGATCTGCGTACCGACCGGGTGCGCTACTACTTTCTCTGCGGCGGCTGTCTGCCGCGCGTCGAGTGGAGCGGCGCGGGCGAGCTGAACGAGCCGCGGGAATTCGAAGTGATCTAGCGGGCTGCGCCCAGCATAGTTTCTACGGGCCGCTCCCCGTTGGGTCGCTCGCGGACTGCCATCGCGAAAACCTGACTCAGCCGCACCGACTTTGCCCGATCGAAGAACCCTCGTCGCCTCCCAGGTCTGCGGACGGCCGCACGGGACGGCGCCTGGGGACTACAGTCCCATGCGTTGCAGGCCTTGTTGCCAGGGGAGGACGTCGATGCCGTCGAGGTGGCGCGCGCTCGATCCCAGGTAGAGGATGAGCGGAGTGTGTTGGTTCCCGTGGTATTCGGCGAAGGATCGAAGTCCGCGCAGGTCGGCCTTGTTCACATGACGTGATGCCTTCAGCTCTACGGCCCATGTCGCACCACTGTGTTCGACGATGAAGTCGACCTCGGCACCGTGTTCGGTGCGGTACGTCGAGAGCTTCAGGTCGAGGTCCTTCGCGGCCGCAGCCGCGAGGATCTGGGAGGCGATCAGCTGCTCGAACAGGAGGCCGATGCGGTCGGCGCCGACGTCGAAGCTGCGCAGCAGGCCGTTGCGGACGCCGACGTCGAAAAAGTAGAACTTCGGGTGTTGCACGAGACGACGGCTGAGGCTGGAGCTGAATGGCGCTACTCGGTGAACGATCAGCGTGTCTTCGAGGACCTCGAAGTAGCGCGCGACGGACTGGCGTGCGACCTGAGAGGCGGCTGCCACCTTGGTGAGATCGAGATGGTGGCCGGCCCATTCCGCGGCGAGCGTGAGGAAGCGAGCGAACCCTTCGAGGTTGCGGCTGAGGTTTTCGGCCTGCACCTCCTCCTTGAGGTACGTTGCGGCGTAGGAGCGCAGCGTTTTCTGCTGCTCGGCGGTGGATGCGTCCGACAGAATGCCGGGCAGGGTCCCGACCGAGAGGGCCTGCAGGGTGTCGAGTTGGTAGTCCAGCTCGGCGGCGGTGATGGGTCCGAGGTGGTAGACGTGCACTCTTCCCGGCAGGAGGTTGGCGTTGCCGCGGCGCAGCTTGCGGGCGCTCGAGCCGGTGAGGAGGAAGCGATAGCGTCGATCGTGGCGGTCGATGAGGACCTGCACCGTATTGAGCAAGCTGGGGAGCCGCTGCACCTCGTCGATGAGAATGCGCAGGGGGCGGTCGAGGCGGGGCAGTGCGGCGAGACGTTCTTCGAGTTCGTTTGGGTTGCGCGCGAATTCGAGGAACGTCGGTTCGTGGAAGAGATTGAGCGAAAGGTCGGGCGCGAGGCGCGCCATGAGCGTCGACTTGCCGGTCTGGCGCGGGCCGATGAGGAGGACGCTTCGGCGTGTCGCGGCCAGCGATGGTTCGAGCGCCCGAACGATCATGTGGGCGAAATACCGCGTAAAATGCTCGCATGCAATTCCAGCGTACGGGGCCTTTCGCCGCGTGGGCGACGAGGTTTACCTCGGCTCAGGTTGGTCCTAGGGTACGTTCATGGCCGCGACGCCGACCATTCTGCATGCCGACATGGATGCCTTTTACGCCGCCGTCGAGCAGCGTGATCGGCCCGAACTCAAGGGCAAGCCGGTCATCGTCGGCGGCACCGGGCCGCGGGGGGTCGTGTCGACCTGCTCCTACGAAGCGCGCGTGTTCGGCGTCCACTCGGCCATGCCCATGCTGCAGGCGCGGCAACTCTGCCCGCAGGCCGTGTTCCTGCCCGGGCGCATGCAGCATTACGTCGCCATCGGCAAACAAGTGCGTCGGATCTTCGAAGAGTTCACGCCGCTGGTCGAACCGCTCTCTCTCGACGAGGCCTTTCTCGACATCACCGGTTCGCTGACGTTGTTCGGCGGCGCGCACGCGCTCGCCGTGCGTCTGCGCCAACGCGTGCGCGATGCAACCGACCTCGTCGTCTCCGTCGGCATCGGGCCGTCGAAGATGATCGCCAAGATCGCCAGCGGCAAGTGCAAGCCCGACGGCTTGCTCGAAGTCGCACCGGAACAGGTGCAATCGTTTTTACGCCCCCTTGCCGTCGGACACCTCTGGGGCGCCGGGCCGGTCACCTGCGCTGCGCTCGAACGCCTCGGCATTCGCACCATCGGCGCCCTCGCCGACGCCGATCCGGCCTACCTCGAACGACACCTCGGCAACGCGGCGCGCGGCTTGCGCGAGCTGGCGCAAGGTCGTGATGCGCGTGTCGTCGAGCCCCACCGCGAGCAGGTTTCGTTCGGCGAGGAGCAGACCTTCGATCGTGATCACCGCGACGGCGAAACCTTGCGCCAAACCATCGCGGCGCAGGCGGAGGCGGTGGCCCGACGTTTGCGTCAGGCCGGAAGCAAGGCGCGTACGGTACAGCTGAAGTTCAAGCTGGCGCGTCGCACGGCACCCGGTGTGTATCCGGTGCACACGCGGCAGGTGACCCTCCCCGAACCGGTCGACGATGGACGGGCTCTACGACGCGCGGCGTTGGACTTGTGGGAAGCCCACCACGGCGGACAGTTGGTGCGCCTGGTGGGCGTGTCGGTGAGCGGCCTGACGACCGAATCGAATCCGCAGCTCAGTCTGTTTCAAGAACCGCGGCAGTCACGCGCGACGGCGCTCAATCGCGCCCTCGACGAACTCAGTCAGCGCTTCGGCGAAGACGTGGTGCGACCGGGCGACACCCTTGGCCGACGCGAACAACGCGCCCGCAGCCTCGGCAAGGGCCCGCGTAGTTGAAGATTCACCAAAGTTGGGTCGACGCCGAGGCGCGGAGTTCGAGGTCCTCTGGATGGACTCGCCGTCTCCGCGTCCCGGCGTTGGAAGCTCACGCCAACTCGGTCAACGCCAAGGTGTCGGCTTCGATTTCGAACGCCTTGTCCGTCGATAGGGTCGCGGTCGTCTGCGTCACCGTGCTGACGATGCGGTAGAAGACCTGCATCCGCTCGCGGGTGATGTCGCAGATCGAGTAACCGCGCTTGGCGGCGTTGACGTATTCGATGTTCGGCAAGCCGCGCAGCGCGCCTTCGAGCAGGCGGGTCAGGTCGTCGCCGCCGTCGCCGTTCGACGAGATCGACGTCGTGACCACTTCATAGCCGACGATCGGCGACGTCGGGTCCTTGGCGTTCTCCCGCAACACGCCGAAGCCGGCGAGGTGGATGTCGCCGGTGATGACGACGACGTTCGACACGTCGCGGAACAGCGTCAGCAACTCTTGCTGCTCCGGCGCGTAGCCGTCCCACTGGTCGGTGTTGACGACCGAGCCGCGGATGACGACGGGGGTGAACACGGTCTGCTGGGCGACGACGTTCCAGAGGGCGCCGGAGGCACCCATTTCCTCCTTCAGCCAATCCTTCTGCTCGCTGCCGAGCATGGTACGGCTCGGGTCGTCGACCTCGGCGCAACGTACGAGGCGCCCATCGCAGGCTTGTACCGAGCGGTACTGCCTGCCGTCGAGGACGTGGATCTTCAACAAGTCGCCGACTTCGAAGGCGCGATAGATGGGGAGGTAGCCGAAGTCGTCGGGTACCGGCAGGCGCAACGGCATGTGCTCGTAGTAGGCCTGGTAGGCGACACGCCGCAGCGCCAGCACGTCGGTGACGTCTTCGTTGCCGCTCTCCATCACCAGGCCGGCGTAGTTGTTGTTGACCTCGTGGTCGTCCCAGGTCACCAGCCACGGACAACGCGCGTGCGCCGCCTGCAAGTTGGGGTCGGACTTATACAGCGCATAACGGTTGCGGTAGTCGGCGAGGGAGCGCAACTCGGGCCCGACGTGTTCGCGCACGCCGCTGCCGGGGCCGGCGCCTTCGTAGATGTAGTCGCCGAGGAAGGCGATGACGTCGACGTCTTCTTGCGCCAAGTGGAAATGCGAGGTGTAGAAGCCGGCCGTGTAGTTCTGGCAGTTGGCGATGCCGATGCGGAAGTGATCGGGCGTGGTGCCGGGTGCCGGCATGGTTCGGGTGCGGCCGGCAGGGCTCGTCCACTGGCCTTCGACGCGGAAGCGAAACCAATACCAAGTGTCCGGCGCCAGGCCGTCGGCGTCGATGTGCAGCGAGTGCCCCAGTTGCGGCGAGGCGTAGGCCCAGCCGTCACGTACGATGCGGCTGAAACCCTCGTCGAGGGCGACCTCCCAGATCACCGGCACGTCGACCTCCGGCATGCCGCCGCCGATCGGCTGGGGCGCCAGGCGCGTCCACAGGATGACTCGTTCCGACTCGGGATCACCACTGGTAACACCCAGGGTGAAGGGGTTGCTGTCGATGACCGGCGCGGCCGGCACTTGGCTGCCGCCGCCATCGCTGTCACCGCAGGCGGCGGCGGTGACGGCGGCGCCGACGTAGGCGAGGAATTCGCGGCGGGTCGGGCGTACGAGAGAAGGGGATTGGGGGGACGACATGGAAACTCCAAGGGAAGGTTTGCACCACGGAGACACGAAGGCACGGAGCAGCCTAGGTTCGAAACATCGTCTTCAAGAGCTCAGCGTCTCCGCGCCTTCGTGGTGAAGCTCAGCGGCGGTGGCGAGAGCGAGTAGCTCTTCGAAGGCGCGCTCGACGGCTTTGACCAGGTCGTGCAGGTCGGGAAGCAGGTCCCAGTCGGCGTTGAAGCCGAACTGCAGGCGGCCGCAATAGCTGAACACGGCGACGCCCAGACCTTGCCCTTCGAGCAAGGTCACCTGGGGATAGGCTTCGAGCATCTTGGCGCCGAGGATGTAGAGCGGGAACGGCGGGCCCGGGACGTTGGTGATGACCAGGTTGCACGGGCTCATGCGGCGGGTCAGCTCGACGACTCCTTCGAGCACGAGCGGGCCGCCCCAGTCGGCGAGGCGATAGAGGTACGATGCGGCGTTGCTGCCGCCGGTGCGTTTCAGCTCCGTCGTCACCTCGGAGACGGCGTGCAGACGGCGCAGCGGGTCGCGTTCGGCGATCGGCAGCCGCGCCAGCCAGGCCGACACTTGGTTGCCCAGCGAATGGTCGTCGGCGGTGCGAGTGTTGACCGGCACGGCGGCGATGAAGTCGAGGATGTCGACGTTGACGCGGCGGTGGCGCAGGAAGTCGCCCAGCCCACCGGCAACGCTGGCGAGGACGACGTCGTTGAGGGTGCCGCCGAGGCGATTCTTGATCGCCTTGGCATCGTCGAGCGCGACGTGGGTCCAGTCGAAGCGCCGATGCGGCCCGATGGCGCCGTTGATCGGTGTCTTGGCGGCGCCGCGCCAGGCGACGCCGAGGGTATCGCCGATCGAGGCGAGATTGCCCTGAACAGCGTTGGCGTCGGGCCAGGGGTGCTTGACCCAATCGACCACGCTGCGGCCGATCTCGACCGGCACGGACAGACGGCGTCCGACTTCGTCGCGCAGCAGGGTCAGTCGGTCGGGCAGGGGGCGCGGCGTCCACGCTGGCGCCGGCTCGAAGTCGTTGTTGGGCTCGAGGCTCATCAGCACGGCGGAGATGTCGACGCCCGAGACGCCGTCGATCATGCAGTGGTGCGTCTTGGTGATGGCGGCGAAGTGGCCTTCCTGCAGGCCCTCGATGATCCAGTACTCCCAGAGCGGGCGGTTGCGGTCGAGGCGCTGCGACAGGATGCGCGCCGCCAGACGCTTGAGCTCGCGGGCGTCGCCGGGGCGCGGCAGGCGGGTGTGGCGGACGTGGTAGCGGACGTTGAAGCGCTCGTCGTCGACCCACACCGGCTCGCCCTCGAGGGGCGTATAGGCGAGGCGCTGACGGTAGCGCGGGATCATGTGCAGGCGCGACTCGATGTAGGCGCGGATGCGTTCGATGTCGACGCCGCCGCCCGGCGCGGTGAGGCCACCGCCGTCGTACACGGAGAGGCCGCCGACGTGCATGTGCGTGTTCGGGTTGGCGTCCTCGAAGACGAGGAACGAAGCGTCTTGGGCGGAGAGGCGTTCGAAGGCGGTCACGGGACATCTATAGCAAGGGCCAAGGGCCAGGGTGCAAGAGGTGGGGTCAAGCTGAGGCAGGGCCAAGGGCCAAGGTGCAAGGGCCAAGGGGGGGCGGAACGTAGCCGTGGAGCCGGTGGCTTGCCTACTTGCCTGCCGGAAACCACACGACGTGGCCGTGGGGCATTCGGATCTTGGCCCTTGGCCCTTGAACCTTGGCCCTCAGACCTTGGTATAGACTTCCCATGGCCAACTACGCCTATGAGCGGCTGTCCGCCCAGGACGCTTCGTTCCTCGTGTTCGAAAGCCCGAATACCCACATGCACCTGGCGTGGACCTGGATCTTCGCCGGCGGGTCGCTGGTTGGGGACGACGGCGGTGTCGACATCGCCCGGGTGCGGCAGCACGTGGCGGCGCGGTTGTTTCGCTTCCCGCGCTTCCGCCAGCGCATCGTCTACACCCCGGTCGAGCATCACCCGGTCTGGGTCGACGATGCCGGCTTCAAGCTGCACTACCACGTGCGCCACGCCAGCTTGCCGGAGCCCGGGGACGATCGCCGCTTGATGGCCTTGGCCTCGTCGATCGTCTCGCAGCCGCTCGATCGCTCCAAGCCGCTGTGGGAGATGTGGGTGGTGGAGGGCCTCTCGGGGGGGCGTTTCGCCGTCGTCACCAAGACGCACCATTGCATGATCGATGGCGTGTCGACGGTCGACCTGATGACGGGGCTGCTCGACGCCGCGCCGCGCTCGCAGCCCGACGAAATCGTCGATTGGATCCCGCGCCCGGCACCGGGTCCGCAAGAATTGTGGCGCGATTCGATCTTGGACAGGGTCAGTCTCGCGGCATCGATGCTGCGCGAGTTGGGCGAGGACGTCGGGCGCTTGCGGGCCGCGCCGCGGGAGGCGATCGCCGGCCGTCTGGAATCTTGGCGCGAGACCCTCGCGGCCAGCGTTTCGGGAGCACCGGAGACGCCGCTCAATCATCCCCCAGGGCCGCATCGATTCGTCAATTGGCTGAGGCTGGAGAAGGCGGCGGTCGCCGACCGGGCGCAGCGCCACGGCGGCAGCGAAGACGACGTGGTGTTGACCACGGTCGCCGGGGCGATCTGGCGCTGGTTCTTGCGGCGCGGGTTTCGGCTACGGCGGCAGTCGTTCCGCGTCGTCATACCGGCGATTCAGCCACGCCAGCTGGCGACGCAGGGCAATCGTGCCGCCGGCTGGATCATTTCGCTGCCGGTCGACGAGCCCGACGCGGCGCGCCGCTTTCGCGCCGTCGCGCGAGCCACGGCGAAGTTGTCGGTCGAGAACCAGACCCTCGGTCTGGAGAGGCTGCTGCAGGCGGCCGAGATCGGCGGCAGTGTCATGCTCGAGGCGGGCGTCGAGTTGTCGCGCCGGTTGCACCCGTACAACTTGATCGTGTCGCGCATTCCCGGCCCGCGCGACACGCGGCACCTGCTCGATGCACCGTTGCTCGAGGCCTACCCGCAGCTGCCGCTGTTCAACAACCAGAGCTTGGCGATCGGTGTCGCCCAGCATGGCGCGCATCTCGACCTCGGCTTGGTCGGCGATTGGGAAGTGACCCAGGATCTGTCGGATTTCGTCGACGACTTGAAAGCGGCCTTCGAGGAACTCTGACGGGGACCGTCCCGTCAAGGGGACTATCCCGAGTTTCGAATCCAATCCTCGCCGCTGGGTCCGAGCGACTGGCCGAGCCGGGTGAGCATTCGGCCGATCTGGTCGTAGCGATCCTCCAAGGCGATGAAGTCGTCGCGGTGAACGAAGCCGAGATCGTGCGCGAGGAGCAGGTGATAGCTGACCTCCGCGGCGGATGCGCGGGCGATGCCAACGAATTGCCGATACTCGGCGCGGTGATTTCGGGCGGCGCCTTCGACGAGATTGGCCGGAACCGAGGCGGCGGCTCTGCGAAGTTGCGATGCGAGCCCACGGGACTCACCCTTCGGAAACCTGCCCGTCACCTCGTAAACCGCAAGGACCGCCCGGTGCGTCATCTGGAAGACGCGCAGGTCACGGACCGATCGAACCGGCGAAGGCGAGGTCTCCCCAAGACCAACACTACCACTCGCACGAGTCACTATTCGGGGCCTGTTGCGATCGTTCATGGGTTGACCTTGGGGAGAGTGAATCGTGTTGGTGTTGGTGTTGGTGTTGGTGTTGGTGGGTTCGAGGAGGTAGTCCGCCCGCGCGCCGAGCCGACGACGCGGGCAAGGGTCTCACCAACACTACCACTCGCACGAGTCACTATTCGGAGCCTGTTGCGACTATACATGGGCGAATCCTGAAGAGAGTGAATCGTGTTGGTGTTCGTGTTGGTGTCCCCGTGTCAGTGGAACGACCGGTCCAGGCTCCGGTACTGGATCGCTTCGGCGACTTGGGCGGCGGTGATCGTCGGGCTGCCGTCCAGGTCGGCGATCGTGCGCGCCACCTTGAGGATGCGGGTGTAGGCGCGGGCGCTCAGTCCGAGGCGGGTCATCGCCGTCTCGATCAAGGTCTCCGCCGCCGGCTCGACTTGGCAGTAGGCGCGTAGATCACGCGCACTCATTTCCGCGTTGCAGAAGATGCGCCGCCCGGCGTAACGCGCCAGCTGGACGTTGCGCGTCGCCTCGACGCGGGCGCGTATCGCAGCCGACGACTCGGCCTCGCTCTGGTCGGACAGGTCGCGGTAGCGCACCGCCGGCACTTCGATCTGAATGTCGAGACGGTCGAGCAAGGGGCCGGAGATGCGTGTGCGGTAGCGCGCGACCTGCACGGTGGCGCACGTACATTCCTTTTGAGGGTCGCCGTAAAAGCCGCAGGGACAAGGATTCATCGCGGCGACCAACATCACGTTGGCGGGATAGGTGATCGATCCCATGGCTCGCGCGATGGTGATGGTGTTTTCTTCGAGGGGCTGGCGCAACACTTCCAGTACGTTCTTGCGGAACTCCGGCAACTCGTCGAGGAACAAGATGCCGTGGTGCGCCAAACTCACCTCGCCCGGACGCGGAATCGTGCCGCCGCCGATCAAGCCGGCGTCGCTGATGCTGTGATGTGGTGCTCTGAAGGGACGCGTCGTGATCAGTGCGCGCCCGGCCATCAGGCCGGCGACACTGTGGACCCGCGTCGCGTCGAGAGCTTCGGCCAAGGTCAGCGGCGGCAGAATCGTCGACAGGCGCTTGGCCAACATGGTCTTGCCCGAACCCGGCGGGCCGATCATCAGCACGTTGTGACCGCCGCAGGCAGCGACCTCGAGGGCGCGTTTGACGTGCTCCTGGCCCTTCACTTCGTGGAAGTCGACGTCGTAACGGCACTGCTCGGCCAAGACGCGTGCGCTGTCGAGGCGCAGCGGTTCGATCGGCTGGTCGCCCGCGAAGAACGCGACGGCCTCGGCCAACGAGGCGACCGGCACGACGTCGAGCCCGTCGACGACTGCCGCTTCGGCGGCGTTGGCCGCGGGCAACACCAGCCCGCGTAGGCGGCGCTGGCGAATCGCCGTGGCGATCGGCAGCGCGCCGCGGATCGGCTTCACTCGAGCGTCGAGCGACAACTCGCCGAGGACGGCGTACTCACGCAACCGATCCGGCGATAACTGGCGGTGTGCGACCAGCATGCCGAGAGCGATCGGCAAGTCGAAGGCCGAGCCTTCCTTGCGCGTATTGGCTGGCGCCAGGTTGACGGTGATGCGTTTGGCCGGGCAGCGGAAGCCGGCGTTCTTGAGCGCCGTGCGCACCCGATCGCGGCTTTCTTTGACGGCATTGTCCCCCAGGCCGACGATGGTGGTCATCGGCGAACCGCTGGCGACGTCGACCTCGACTTCGATGAGAATCCCATCGACCCCGAGCACCCCACTCGACAGCACGCGTGCATGCATGGTTGGAAGTATAGTTGTAAAGTGTTATCAAGCAAGCCATGCCGGGAGCCAACCCTTGAAGCCTACGTCGCTCGATCATCCGGCGGCACCGTGGCTGGCGCTGCGCCGTGTTCCCGGCGTCGGCCCGGTGGTCTATCGCGCCCTGCTCGATGCCTTCGGTTCGCCCAGCGCGGTGCTCGCGGCGCGTCCCGCCGAGCTGATCGCCCGTGGTCTGCGCGCCGACGTGGCGCGAGCCGTCGCCGGATTCGACGATTGGCAGCCGGTCGAGCGGCAACTGCTGCGCCTCGAACGTTGCGGGGCGCGTCTCCTCACCTGGGCCGACGCCGCCTACCCGGCGCGCCTGCGACAGATCCACGACCCGCCGCCGTTCCTGTTCGTCCGCGGCTGCCTTCTGCCCGATGACGACCTGGCAGTGGCCGTCGTCGGCTCGCGCGAGGTCGGCAGCTACGGCAGAAGGATGGCGCGCGAGATCGCCCGCGGCCTGGCGCAGCATCGGGTCACCGTGGTGAGCGGTTTGGCCCGCGGCACCGACGCCGAGGCGCATGCAGCGACATTGGAGGCGGGCGGGCGGACGATCGCCGTGCTGGGGTCGGGGGTCGACGTGATCTACCCGCGCGAGCACCACGCCCTGGCAGCGGCCATCGTCGGGCAGGGGGCGCTGGTGTCGGAATTCCCGCTCGGGGCGCAGCCGGACGCCGAGAACTTTCCGGCGCGCAATCGCATCATCAGCGGCATGTCGGCCGGGGTCGTCGTGGTGGAGGCGGCGGAGCGCAGCGGCTCGCTGATCACGGCGCACGTCGCCGCCGAGCAGGGGCGCGACGTTTTCGCCGTGCCGGGACCGGTTGGCCGGCGGACGGCCGGCACGCATCGGCTGTTGCGCGACGGCGCCAAGTTGACCGAAAGCGCCGTCGATGTTTTGGAGGAGGTCGCGCCGGCCAAACTAGGGCAGGGGGAGCGGCGGCGCAGCTACCGGCCGACGCCGGACGAAGAGCCGATTTTGCGAGCCCTGGGGCGCGAGACGGTGCACGTCGACACGGTCATTTTGCGTAGCGGAACGCCGGCCGCAGCCGTCTTGCCGGTGCTCCTCGGGCTGGAGTTGAAGGGGGTGGTCGAGCAACTCCCCGGCAAGTTCTTTGCGTTGCGAGCGGTTGACCTCGGGACGGCGAACGAACAGGAATAGAGGAATGGCCAAGAATCTCGTGATCGTCGAATCGCCGGCCAAGGCGAAGACATTGCAAAAGTACCTGGGCAAGGATTTCGTCGTGAAAGCGTCGGTGGGCCACATCATGGACCTGCCGACGAGCAAGCTCGGGGTCGACATCGACAACGACTTCGCGCCGCAGTACGAGATCATCCACGGCAAGAAGAAGGTGATTGCCGAGCTGCGCAAGGCGGCACAGGGCAAGGACAACATCTTCCTCGCGCCCGACCCCGACCGCGAGGGGGAGGCCATCGCCTGGCACATCGCCGACAGCCTCGGTCATTCCGACAATATCCAGCGCGTCCTCTTCAACGAGATCACCAAGAAGGCGGTGCAGGAGGCCATCCAGCATCCGCGTGCCCTGGACAAGGACGTGTTCGACGCCCAGCAGGCGCGCCGCGTGCTCGATCGGCTGGTCGGCTACCAGATCAGCCCGCTGCTGTGGAAAAAGGTGCGCCGTGGTCTGTCGGCGGGGCGGGTGCAGTCGGTCGCCGTGCGCATCGTCTGCGAGCGCGAGCGCGAGATCCAGGCCTTCCAGGCCAAAGAGTACTGGTCGATCACGGCCAACCTCGAAGGCGGCAGCCCGCCGCCGTTCCTCGCCCGGCTCTATCGCTTGGGCGACAACCGCCTCGACCCCGAGAAGTTCCGCGTCGACAACGCCGGCATGGCCGAGGACCTCGTCGCCAAGCTGGGCAAGGCCGACTGGCGGGTGCGCAAGATCGAGCGCAAGGAGCGCCGGCGCAACCCGACGCCGCCGTTCATCACCTCGCGCCTGCAGCAGGAAGCCTCGCGCAAGCTGAGCTTCCCGCCGCGCCGCACCATGCGCATCGCCCAAAGCCTTTATGAAGGTATCGAATTGGGGCCACAGGGGGCCGTCGGCCTGATCACCTACATGCGTACCGACTCGACGCGCGTCTCGCCCGAGGCGGTGCAGGAGGTGCGCAGCTACATCGGAGCCAAGTTCGGGCCCGACTACGTGCCCGAGAAGCCGCCCGTGTTCGCCACCAAGAAGGGGGCGCAGGACGCCCACGAGGCGATTCGTCCGACCTCGATGGACAATACCCCCGAGGCCGTCGCTCCCTACCTCTCCAAGGAGGAACTGGCGCTCTACACCCTCATCTGGAACCGTTTCGTCGCCTGCCAGATGTTGCCCGCCGTGTTCGACCAGACGAGCGTCGACATCGAGGCTCTCGGCATGCCGCAGGAGACCATCTTCCGCGCCACCGGGCAGGTGATGAAGTTCGACGGCTTCCTGCGCGTGTACTCCGAAGGGCGAGACGACGACCGCAAGGACGACGAGGACGACGACTCCGAGCGCCAGCTGCCGGCGCTGGAAGAGGGCGAAACGCTGCGCCTGCACGGCCTCACGCCGGAGCAACACTTCACCCAGCCCCCGCCGCGCTTCAGCCAGGCCACCCTGATCAAGGAACTCGAGGTCAAGGGCATCGGCCGGCCGTCGACGTACGCCTCCATCATGGGCACCATCCTGGCGAAGGAGTACGTCCTGGAGGACAAGTCGCGCCGCCTGCGGCCGACCGAACTCGGCTTTCTGGTGACGGACCTGCTGGTCGACGCCTTTCCGGACATCCTCAACGTCGAGTTCACCGCCGGCATGGAGGACATGCTCGACCGCATCGGCGAGGGGCAGGAGCCCTGGGTCGCGGCGATGCGGCGCTTCTACGAGCCGTTCTCGCGCGACCTGGAGCACGCTGGCGAGCGCATGCGCGACATCAAGCGCGAGGGCCAGCCGACGCAGATTCCCTGCGGCAATTGCGGCACCAACCTCAGCATCAAGTGGGGGCGCAGCGGCGAGTTCCTCGCCTGCCCGAACTACCCGGAGTGCACTTATACGCGGAACTTCGAACGCGACGCCGACGGCAACATCAAGATCGTCGAGGCCGAGGTCATCGACGAGAAATGCGACGCCTGCGGCAGTCCGATGCAGGTGCGTTTCGGCCGCTTCGGCAAGTTCGTCGGCTGCTCGGCCTACCCCGAGTGCAAGAACGTGCGGCCCTTGGTGAAGCCGGTGCCGACGGGCGTGACGTGTCCGGATTGTCGCGAGGGCGAGATTCTCGAGAAACGGTCGCGCGGCGGGCGGACGTTTTTCAGCTGCAACCGCTACCCCAAATGCCGCTTTGCCACCTGGGAGCGGCCCATCCCCGAGCCGTGTCCGGAATGCCAGGCGCCCTTCGTCGTCGAGAAGACGACCAAGAAGGCCGGTACCGTGCGGCGTTGTCTGAGCGAGGGCTGCAAGTACAGCGAAACCGTCGCCGAGGCCGAGACGGTCTGATGCGGCCGCTACGGGAGGGGGCATGACGCAGACGACCGGCACGCCGGTGACCATCGTGGGCGGCGGCTTGGCCGGCTGCGAGGCCGCTTGGCAGTTGGCCAAGCGCGGTATCGCCGTGCGCTTGCACGAAATGCGACCGGTGCGCGGCACCGAGGCACACAAGACCGACCGCCTCGGCGAATTGGTGTGCTCCAACTCGTTTCGCAGCGACGAGCTGACGGCCGCGGTCGGCCTGTTGAAAGAGGAAATGCGGCGTCTCGACTCGCTCATCATGCGGGTCGCCGACCACACGGCGGTGCCGGCGGGCTCGGCGCTCGCTGTCGACCGCGAGCGCTTCGCCAACGAGATCAGCGACTTCGTCGCGGCACTGCCCGGGGTGACGATCGAGCGCGACGAGGTGCGCGAGATTCCCACCGGGCCGTGCCTGATCGCCACCGGGCCGCTCACCTCGCCGGCGCTGTCGAAGGCGTTGCAGGATCTCTTCGGCGAGAAGTACCTGTATTTCTACGACGCCATCGCCCCCATCGTCAGCGCCGATTCGATCGACCGTAGCATCGTCTTTTCGGCCTCGCGTTACGGCCACGGCGGCGACGACTACCTCAACTGCCCGATGTCGAAGGAGGAGTATTACGCCTTCGTCGAGGCCGTGCTGGCGGCGGAGGTGGTGCCGACGCGCGACTTCGAGCGTTGTGTGTACTTCGAGGGCTGCATGCCGATCGAGGAGATGGCGCGCCGTGGCGTCGATACGCTGGCCTTCGGGCCGATGAAGCCGGTGGGTCTGACGGACCCTCGCACCGGGCAGCGTCCCTACGCCGTCGTGCAACTGCGCCAGGACAACACGTCGGGCACGTTGTTCAACATCGTCGGCTTCCAGACCAAGATGACCTATCCAGAGCAGCGTCGGGTGCTGCGCATGATCCCGGGTTTGGCGCAGGCCGAGTTCATGCGTCTCGGCAGTTTGCATCGCAATACGTTCATCAACTCGCCGAAGCTGCTGCAGCCGACACTGCAGACGATCGCCTCGCCGCAGACCTTCCTGGCGGGGCAGCTGATCGGGGTCGAAGGGTATGTCGAGTCGTCCGCCGCCGGATTGTTGGCGGCGATCAACTTGGCGCGGATGGTGCGTGGCCAAGCGTGCTTGGTGCCGCCGCCGGCGACCGCGATCGGCTCGCTGGTGGCCTACGTGACCGACCGCGAACGGCGCGAGTTCCAGCCGATGAACGCCAACTACGGCTTGGTGCCGCCGCTCGGGCAGAGGCTGCGCGGCAGAGAGAAGCGCTTGGCTCTGGCGGCGCGGGCGCGGGTCGAACTCGAGCGTTGGCTCAACGAAACCGGATTGATCGACGAATTGCCGGAGCCCCCGAGCTTGGCGGCGGCGACGACCCCGATTGACTGCCCGACCAGCATTTAGTAGCCGCAAGCCAAAAGGTGTCGTGTGGAAAAATCCGAAAAGATCTGGCTCGACGGGGCCTTCGTACCCTGGGACGAGGCGAACGTACACGTCCTGACGCATACATTGCACTACGGACTGGGCGTCTTCGAAGGCATCCGCAGCTATGCCGGCACTGATGGCGTCGGCCGCATCTTCCGCCTCCCCGAGCACGTCGACCGACTTTTCGGCTCGGCCCACATCATGGGGATCGAGATTCCCTTCACGCAGAAGGAGATCTCCGATGCCTGCGTCGAGACGCTACGCGTCAACCGACTGGCGTCGTGCTACATCCGGCCGCTGGTTTTTCTCGGCGACGGCGAGATGGGACTCGGGGCCAAGAACAAGGTGCGCGTCGCCATCGCCGCCTGGCCTTGGGGCGCCTACTTGGGCGACGAGGGGATCCGCAACGGCGTCCGCCTGAAGACGTCCTCGTACCAGCGCCTGCACATCAACAGCTTGATGACCAAGGCGAAGACGGTCGGCAACTACGTCAACTCGATCCTCGCCAGCTACGAGGCCAAGCAGGCCGGCTACGACGAGGCCCTGCTGCTGGATGCGCAAGGGAACGTCGCCGAGTGCAGCGGTGAAAACCTGTTCGTCATCCGCGGCGGGCGGGTGCGGACGAGCCCGGCGACCGCGATTCTGCCTGGGATCACCCGGGATACGGTGATCGAACTGCTGCGGCGGGACGGCATCGAGGTGGTGGAGCAGCCGATGGCGCGCGACGAGGTTTACCTGGCCGACGAGGTTTTCATGACCGGGACCGCGGCCGAGGTGACACCGGTGCGCGAGGTGGACGCGCGTCGCATCGGTTCCGGCAAGCCTGGGCCGATCACCCAGGCGATGCAGCAGCGTTACGCCGCGGTCACGCGCGGCGAGGAGGCTGCCTACGCCCACTGGCTGGCTCCGGTCGGTTCGGCGTGAGGCCACGGAATCGTGAGAGTTTCGTTGACAGAATGGAGTTCGGGGTCTATAAGCGCCGCACCCTGCGGGCGCGCGCCGCGCGGGCGAGGCTTTGGTAGGTCCGCCGAACGACATCGGGAGGCGGAGTGAGTTGAGGAGTGAGGGATTGATGGGAAGCGCGAGCGCGACGATCAGAGGCCTGACTCTCGGGCTCTCCTTCGTCCTTGGACTCGCTGGATCGGTCGCCCACGCCGAGGTCACCTCGGAGCGCGGCAGCTCCATCATCGTCTTCCCGAAAGTGATCTTCGATTCGCAGGGCATCCTCAGTGGCGAGCCCACCGATACGATCATCCAAATCTCCAACACCTCCAATTCGATCGTCTACGCGCACTGCTATTACATGAATGCGGCGCCGGTGAACCCTTCGCGCCCCATCTCCGACGCCAACCCGCCGCGTTGGCAGGAGATCAACTTCGACATTCTTCTGACGAAGCAGCAGCCGACCCACTGGGTCGTGGGCAACGGCCGTCCGCAGGACCCGAGCGACAAGATCTGCTCCGGCGATCCACGCACCAACGTCGTCATCAACCGCGATTGTCTCAACGCGGGTTTCGACCCAGGCCGTGTTCCCCTGACGCCCGATCCTTTCGTCGGCGAACTGCGCTGCATCGAGGTCGACTCTTCGGGTGCGCCGATCAACGGCAACCATTTGAAGGGTGAGGCGACCCTGATCACACCCGGATCGCCGCAGGTGGCGGCCGACGCGAGCAAGTACAACGCGATCGGTTTTCAGGGCCTGAACACGGACCTCAATTCGAACAACAGCGACTTCACCCTCTGCCTCGGCGGCGGGGTGAGCGAGGCGTGTCCAGGTGGTGCAGAGTATTCGGGTTGCCCGGAGACGGTCCTGCTGAACCACTACGCCGAAGGCGCGGCCAATCCGGTCGTCGAATCCCACGGGAACGGTCCTTCGTCGGTCAGCACCGAACTGACGATCGTTCCGTGCACGCAGGACTTGGAGCGGCTCGAGCGCCCGAAGGTCACCGTGCAGTTTCTGCTGGTCAACGAGTTCGAAGAGCTGTTCTCGGCCAGCACCCTCGTCGACTGTTGGGGCAACTTCCGCTTGAGCGACGTCGCCTTCAACGTGTTCGATGAAGCGGTGCTCGGCACGCGCTTCGTCCAGACGTTCTTGCGCGGGGCTCCCGACCAGATCGGATTCTTGGCGGTGGCCGAGGAATTCCATGTCCAGTCGGCCGGAACGCCGATCGAGCGACGTGTCGCCTTCAACCTGCAAGGGCAGGGTAATCGCGCCATCGCCGACGTCATGCAGATCCCCGAGGGCCGCTGATGGTACGCCGAGCCTTGCTTGTCGCCGCGATGGCGTTGACCACGATCACCATCGGTAGTGATGCGTTCGCGGGAGTTGCTTCGGATCAACCCGGCGCCATTCTCGTGTTCCCCAAACTCATCGTCGACACGACGATTCCCGCGTCGACGCCGCGCGGCCGTATCGACTCGCTCATCCGCATCAGCAACACGAGTGACTCGCCGGTGACGTTGAAGTGCTTCTACGTCAACGCCAACGGGCATTGCCGCGCCAACCCGACGCAGATCTGCGATCCGTACAACCCGAGCACGCCGAGTCCCTGTGCCACGGACGACTTCTGCATTCCCGGTTGGCAGGAAACCGATTTCGTCGTCAACATCACGGCGCGCCAGCCCATTGCTTGGCTGGCCTCGCAGGGGTCGACGTTGTGCGACCAATCTCTCGATCCGACCGTGCCGTGCTTGCCTTTGGGCGACTCCCGTTCCGGCTTCGGCGGGCAGACGAACAAGGATAGCCGCGTCCCTCCGGTTCCGGAGAACCCGTTCGTCGGGCACCTCAAGTGCATCGCCGTCGACCGCAACGAAGTCCCGGTCGATCGCAACGTGCTCAAGGGGGAGGTCGAAATCGTTCTGTCGGACAGCGACGAGTTCGATATCCGGGGCTACAACGCCATCGGCATCCGCGCCATCGAAGGCGCCAACGATGGCGACGGCACGCTCGTGATCGGTGGCAGCGGTCAGTGTCTCCAGGGCAGTCGCACTGGTCAGCGCTGTTCGGTCGGGGCGGATTGCCCGGGTGGGGAATGCCTCCAGCCGGAGTACGAAGGTTGCCCGAACGTCCTGATCCTCGATCATTTCTTCGAGGGGGCAAACGACCCGGTGTCGGGCGATCGGATCAATAGTGTTCTGACTCTCGTGCCGTGCAGCGAGGACTACGAACGCCAGGCGCCTGTCGAGGCACCGATACAATTCCTGGTGTTCAACGAATTCGAGCAGCGTTTTTCGACGAGCCGCATCATCAATTGCTTTCACGAGTTTCGATTGTTCGACATCGACGGCGCGACGCCGGGCGACGTTCGATCGATCTTCAGTGCGGCAGTCAATGGTACGCTCACCGGACAAACGCGCATGCGCGGGGTAGCGGGCGACAATCCGCGCGTCGGGTATACGTGGCTTGGCCTTGCGGAAGAGTTCCGCGAGAACGCTGGAAGCGCCGCGTACAACATTCACTTTCACGGGGCGAGGCCGCAGAGCGACTTCATCCATTTGCCATGAAGGACGCGCCAAAAATGGGTCCTTTTGACTTGACAACTTTTCAGGGCACGGATATAAGGCCCGCACTTGGAAGAGGGGTTCGCCCGTCCATTGTTAGGTGCGGCGTGATCGAAAGGAGGAGGGTAATGCGTAGGCAGAGAGGGCTAGCTGGGGTGATGGCTCTGGCAGCGCTGGTTGGCTTCGGAGTCAGCGTCCATCCAGCACAGGCCAGAATCACCACCGAGGAAAGCGCGTCGATCTTGGTCTTCCCGAAGGTCATCGCCGATGGCGGGCGCGACACGATCATTCAGATCACCAATACTTCGAACAACATGCGCCACGCGCACTGCTTCTATGTGAATGCAGCGCCAACCGTGGAAGGCCAGCCGGTCAGCGATGACAATCCGCCCCTCTGGACGGAGATCGACTTCGACATCACGCTGACCAAGCAACAGCCGACCAAGTGGGTCGTCTCCACCGGCCGCCGCTTCCCGGCGTTCGAGGATACCTGCGCTGGAATGGCCACCGATCCGAGCCGCAACTGCGACAACAACGACACCGGCACGGCCGATGCCGATTGCTGTGACGCTGGTTTCGATCCCGGTCGCATTCCGCCGGTCGTCGAAGACTTCATCGGCGAGTTGAAGTGCGTCGAGGTCGACGCCTCGGGATTCCCGGTCGGCGGCAACGCCCTCAAGGGCGAGGCGACGATCGTCAACCCGACGAACGACGACGTGTCCAAGTACAACGCGCTTGGCCTGAAGGGTTTCGATACCAATAACATGGACGGAACCCTGTGCCTGGGCGGCGGCGTTACGGCGGCGTGTCCGACCGGTGCCGAGTATGAGGGCTGTCCTCGCCTCTGGAACTTCAACCACGTGTCGGCTGGTTCGGAAAACCCGGTTGCTGACAACAACGGCATCAGCAGCACTTCCGTGGCCAACCTGACCATGGTGCCCTGCACGCAAAACTTCGAAACGCAGGCTCCGCAAGAGGTCACGGTCCAGTTCCTGGCGCTGAACGAGTTCGAGCAGCAGCTGTCTGCCTCAACCTCTTTTCAATGCTGGGCTTCCTTCTCGCTGGATGGCGAAGAAGCCTCGACCAGTAACCTCTACGGTGGCATTAGCACTGTCTTCGAGCGCGATACGATCGGCACCGACTTGGTGAAGACGACGGTCCGCGCCGTGGGCAACCAGGGCATCATGTTGGTTCTCGAAGAGCAGTACGATACCAGCAGTGGTTCGGCCTCTTCGGCACAGAACGTCCACTCGAGCTTCGAGGACGTGTCGGGAACCGACATCATCACGATCCCTGGCGAACAGATCCAGATCGTTGAGCCGTGAACGCCCGTTCGATGCTGAGGCGTCCTAGGATTGTGGAAAGGAGAATGAACATGCGTCAGGTTCGACGGGCAAGCTGGGCTCTCGCAGCGGCGGGCATTTTTGCCATCGGCGCTTCGCAGGCCGCAGCGGACATCGCGTCGGATAAGTCCGCCGCCATCGTCGTGTACCCGAAGATCTCGGTCAACACGACCAACGGCGAGGATACGGTCATCCGACTTGCCAACACCAACGAAACGACTCCCATTCTGGCTCACTGCTTCTACATCGACGCCAACTCGCACTGCGATGGTGGCTCGAATGATGGAGACATCTGCCAGAGCGGTGCGGACTGTCCCGGCGGCGGCGTTTGCAAGCCGGGCTGGCTCGAAACCGACTTCCGCATTCAGCTCACCCAAGGTCAGCCCATCCAGTGGCTGGCCTCCGAGGGATTGGCTGACGATGACCTGCCGCTGCCGCGCGGTGTTTGCACGGGCAACCCGTTCGTGGGCTGCGGCTCCGATGCGGACTGCGCCTTCTTCAATGCCGGTCGCTGCTCGGCCAGCAACGCTGGAACGCGCATTCCCCCGGTTCCGGAGGATCCGTTCGTCGGCGAACTCAAGTGCATCGCCATCGATGCCAACGGTGTGCCGATTCCTCGCAACGAGCTGAAGGGTGAGGGCCTCCTGACCGTCGCCAATGGAACTCGCTTCGATGTCGCCAGCTACAATGCCCTGGGTATTCAAGCCACGGGCGCTACCACTGGCGCGGCGAACGAACTCGTCATCGGCGGTCCCGACCCCGAGTACAACGGGTGCCCGAACTACCTCGTGATGGATCACTTCTTCGAGGACGTCGCCAACCCGGTTCCGGACAGCAACACAACGATCGAGACGACTCTCGTCCTCGTTCCGTGCTCGACGGACTACCTCCGCCAGATCCCGGGCGCGGCCACCATCCAATACCTGGTGTTCAACGAGTTCGAACAGCGATTCTCCACGAGCGGACCGGTCGTCTGCTACGAAGAGACCCGCCTGTGCAATCTCGACACGTCGGATTGCGATCGTTCGATCTTCAACGCCAACGTGATGGGTACGGTCGCCGGTCAGACGCGCATGCAGGCGATCGATAATCCGACCCTGCCGGGCGTCCCCAGCGCGGTGCTCGGTATCGGACTCGAGCGCTACGTCGGTGGTCCCGCGGGTACCCGTAGCGCGGCCTTCAACCTGCATCAGCAGGGCGGTCGCGCCAATGCGGACATGATCACCATCCCGCAGTAATCCTCCGAGACATCTCGGTCGATCGAAAGGCCCGCTCCTTAGGGAGCGGGCCTTTTTTCGTTTCACGGATCGAGTGATCCGACGGCGTCTCCGGTGGATGCCCGGCGGTGGTGAAGCTGCCGGCGTTTGCCTTCACGCCTCCGGACGTGCGCGTAGCTTTTCCTCGACAGCGGCAATCACTCGGTCTTCGAGGCAGACCCCGTCGAGCCGATCGATCTCTTGAATACCCGTCGGACTCGTGACGTTCACCTCCGTCAGGTACGAACCGATGACGTCGATCCCGACGAAGAAGAGCCCATCGTGCCGCAGCCGGGGCCCGACGCTGTCGATGATCCGTCGATCCGACGCAGTGATCGAGGTCGCACGAACCTCGCCTCCGACGTGAATGTTGCCGCGAGTCTCGTCCTCCCGCGGCACGCGCAAGACCGCTCCAATCGGCTCCCCGTCCAGGAGTAGGATGCGCTTGTCTCCCTCCCGGACCTCAGGGACATACTGCTGGCCTACGATCATGCGACGTCCCTCGAGCGTCGAGGCCTCGAGGATCGCATTGAGGTTACGGTCGCCCCGGCGAAGGTGGAAGATACCTGCGCCACCGGCGCCATCGAGCGGTTTGACGATCATCTCGCCCCCGAGCTCATCCAGAAAATCCTTCAGGCGCTGCATGTTCGACGTGATGAGCGTGCGGGGTGTCACCTCCGGAAAGTGGAGTGCGTAGAGTTTCTCGTTCGCATCGCGCAGGCCGCGCGGGTCGTTCAGAACGAGCGTGCGTTGCGTGTCGAGCAGGCTGAACAGCTGCGTGGCATGCAAGTAGGCGTGGTCGACGGGAGGGTCTTTGCGCATGAAGACTGCATCGAACCAGCTCAAGGCCTCCGATCTTTCCTCGAACAACTGATGGAAGGGTAGCCCCCTCGCTACTTCGATGCGTCGCACGGTCGCACACGGTTGCCCGTCGCGGGCGTACAGGTCGTCTACCCGACAGTAGTAGACGGCGTGTCCGCGCGAGAGCGACGCGAGCATCAGCACGAAGGTGGTGTCTTTGTCCGGCAGGATGCTCTCCACTGGGTCCATGACGAAGAGGAGGCGATGTCGGGGTGCGGTGCTGGGATTTGCCATGGCGGGATTATCAGTCGCTGCCAGCACACCCGCAAGCCAGTGACAAGCGTCAGCGGCGGCGAGCCAGATCGCCGAAATGAAACTGCAAGGCCGCTGCTATGGCGATCGCTGCCGTCTCGGCGCGCAAGATGCGCGGTCCGAGGCGCGCACGATGCCATCCATGCGCGGCGCACGTCATGAGCTCCGAGGACGTGAAGCCTCCCTCGGGTCCGATGAGGACGACGGCTTCCGTGGCCGCGGCTGGCAGAACCTGCAGCAGCGGTGGCTCGTGTTCACCTTCGGAGAGCATGAGGCGCAAGGATTCCGGCGAGGCCACGGCTGCGAAACGCAGCAGGGTCGTCGGCTCCTGAATCGTTGGCAAAAGGGCGCGTTGACTCTGCTGCGACGCTGCCATGACCAGGCGACGCCAGCGTTCGAGCTTGTTTCCGCTGACGCATCCGAGAGAATTCTCACATTCGACGAGTACGAAGGCATGGACACCCAGCTCGGTAGCCTTTTCGATGACCCAGTCGAGTTTGTCACCCTTGAGATAGGCAAGGGCGAGCGTCAGGCGAAAGGGCGATTCGCGATTCTCCAGCTCTTCGTCGAGGAGCCTGATGGTCACGCGATCTGGGGAAATCGATGCGATCGCGGCGGCGCGCTGTCGGCCGCTACCATCGTACAGAGCGATGCGGTCGTCGACGGCGAGACGCAATGCACGCAGATGGCGCGCATGCACCGAGGGAAGCGCATCGACGGGCGCCAGAGACTGCAAGTCGGGAACGAGAAATCGTGGTGCCGTCACGGGAAATTCCGGGTCAGCCGCAAGGCGACCCACGGGTCCTCGTCGCGTCGCCGGTCGACCGACCATCCCCGTTGCGCGAAGGAATCGACAACGCGCCCGGCGTCGGGAGAGAGGATTCCTGAAAGTACGATGGTGCCGTCACGCCGCATCCGTTCGTCGAAGGCCGGTGCCAACTCCAAGAGTAAATCGGCGAAGAGGTTGGCGACGATCAGGTCACAATCCGCAGGAACCGGTTCGATCGTGGTCGCCAAGCGAATGGCTGTGTCGACATCGTTGATCACGGCGTTCTCCGCGGCGATGCGTAGCGCGTCCTCGTCGTTGTCGACGGCAAAGATGCGGGGGACGCCGAGCTTGGCCAAGGCGATGGCCAACACCCCGGAGCCCGTGCCGATATCCGCGGCGCGCTCGACCCGGCGCTCCACGAGCCATTCTTCGAGCAGTTCGAGACACCCGCGCGTCGTGGCGTGCTGTCCGGTGCCGAAGGCCATTCCCGGTTCGATGACGATGCGAATGCGCTCAGGGCTGGAACTCGAGTCCCACGGAGGGCAGAGCAGCAGTCGCTGTCCGACAGATTGCGCTTCGAAGTGCAGTTTCCAGTTCTCGGCCCAATCCTCGTCCGCCTGCGCCCCGATTTCGACTGACTGGATGGTCGCATCGCCATGCGATCGCCGCAGCGAATCGACCACGTCGCTCGGCACATCGCCGTCGAAATAGGCACGCAACCGGGCCGTGCCGGGCGGCGCCTCGAGTTGTTCGACCCCCGTCGTTCCCAGGTCGAACAAGCTCGCCGCGACGAGTTCCGCATCGTCTTCGGCAACGGTGAGAGTGACACTTCCCCAGGTCTTCACGTCGACCGTATGGCAGCGCGATCGGCCTTCGGCAAGCCGATCACGCGGTTGCCGCGCAGCCGACGCAACTGCTAAGCATACACTGATGAGTCGACCTTGGCTTCGCATCGCGCACCGTGGGGCCTCCGGCACGGCCCCGGAACTGACGCGCGCCGCCATTGCTCGGGCTCTCGAAATCGGGGTCGACATGATCGAGGTCGACATCCAACTGACCGCCGATGGCGAGATGGTCGTCCTGCACGACCATGAATTGGATCGGACGACGACGGGCAAGGGTCCGGTGCGCGAGAAGTCCTGGGCGGAGATTCGCCATCTCGATGCCGGATCGTGGTTCGATCCGCGATTTGCCGCGGAGCGCCTCTTGCGGCTGGACGACCTGCTCGACCTCGTCGGCGACAGCATCGAACTCAATCTCGAAATCAAGGCCCCTGCGGAGGATTGGCCGGCTCTCGTCCCCAAGATGCTGGCGGCCCTCGAGGCGCGCGGCCGGATCGAGCGTACGATCTTTTCCTGTTTCGAGCTGGAGGCGTTGGAAGTCGTGCGGCGTCACAGCGACCGCGCGCGGCTCGGCATCCTCTGGTACATGCCCGATCTCACCGAGGCCTGGGCCGTGGCCGAGCGGCTCGGCGCGGTGTCGCTCCATCCGTGGGAGGGTATCGCCCAGCGACCGCTTTTCGAGGAGGCCCGCCGGCGCCGACTCCTCACGTACGTTTGGACGGTGAACGACATCGACGCCATGCGGCGTCTGATCGATGCCGGCGCCGATGGGGTGATGAGCGACCATCCCGAACGTTTCGCCGAGGTCGAGAAGACCGGATGACTACCCTCGATGTAGGCATCGCCCTGGTGGTCGTCGCCGGCGCCCTTCGTGGCCATGGACGTGGGTTGCTCCTGGAGATGGCTGGCCCATTGGGCTTGCTCGTGGGACTGGCGGTCGCCGCACGACGTGCGGGCGACTGGGAAGGGTGGGCTCGGTCGACTCTGCTCGTCCCGGACCCGTTGCCGGCGGCGGCGGCGTTCATCGCCATCGCCTTGGCGATCTTCCTCGGCGCTCTGGTCATCGCGACCGTGCTCGACTGGGGCTTGCGGCGCGGCATCCGCGGGGTGTTGAACCGATTCCTGGGAACGGTGGCTGGCGCCGCGAAGGCGGCAGTGGTGGTCGTGTTCGCGCTGCTGGCGCTCGAGTGGGCGACGACGCCGATGTTCGCGGGCGCTGGTCCGACGCAGGGTGTTCTCGCTCCGCCGCTGCTGCAGGCCGGTCGTCAAGCCCTTGGCTGGTCGGCACCCGGCGTCGCCACGGCTCCTGAACCCTAACGTCTATGGCTGGAAAGATCCCCGACGAAATCCTCGAAACCATCCGCGATCGAGTGAGTATCGTCGAGGTGGTCTCCGAGCACGTGGCGCTCAAGAAGTCCGGGCGCGGCTACTCCGGGCTCTGCCCCTTTCACTCCGAGAAGACGCCTTCATTCACGGTCAGTGATGAGCGCGGGTTGTTCCACTGCTTCGGCTGTGGCGAAGGCGGCACCGTCTTTTCCTTCTTGATGAAGGTCGAGCGCGGCGACTTTCGCGAGGTCGTCGAAAAACTCGCGCGCCGCGCCGGTGTAACGTTGCCGGACACGAGCGACGCCAAACGCGAGGACGAACGCGGGCGCCTGATGCAGTTGAACGAAGCGGCGCAGCGACGCTTCCGTGATGCACTCGTGGCGCCGTCGGGTGCCAGCGCCCGCTCCTATCTGGAACAGCGCGGGCTGACCCCTGAGACGATCGAACGCTTCGGTATCGGACTCTGTCCGCGGGAGGGCACGCCGCTGCTGGCGGCCATCGCTTCGCGACCGCAGGCGCAGCAGGCGGCGCTGGCGCTCGGACTCGTCGGCCGGCGGCAAGACGGTCGCTTGTACGAGCGGTTCTGGGGCCGCATCACCTTTCCCATCCGCGACACGTCGGGGCGCATCGTCGGCTTCGGAGGCCGAGCTCTCGGCGACCAACAGCCCAAGTACCTCAACTCGCCGGAGTCGGAGATCTTCCACAAAGGCAACGTGCTCTACGGCCTGTTCGAGGCCAAGCCCGCCGTGCGCAGCAGTCGGCGCATCATCCTGGTCGAAGGCTACATGGATGCGGTGGTGCTGGCGCAGGCGGGGATCGGTGAAGTCGTCGCCAGCCTCGGGACGTCGTTGACCGGCACGCAGCTGCGCCTCGCGAGCCGCGTCGGCGAGCGCGTCATCGCGTTTTTCGACGGCGACGCCGCCGGCCAGCGCGCCGCGGTGCGGGCCTTCGAGAACGCGTGCGAAGCCGGCGTGTGGATGCACGCCGCGTTTTTGCCGCAAGAACACGACCCCGACAGCTTCGTGCGCGCCGAGGGAGTGGAGGCGACGCGTGCCCTGCTCGATGCCGCAGCGCCCCTGTGGGACTTTTTCTTGGCGCGCGTCACCCCTGCTCGCGACGCGACCGTGCCCGAGCAGGAGGAAGCGGCGCGGCGCATGGCCGAGGTCCTCGCCAAGGTGAAGGACCCGGTGCGTCGTGCCTTGCTGTTGGCGCAGGCGAGTGAACGGCTCGGCCTCGACGAAGCCGTCCTGCGCGCGATCCGCGTGGCGACCCCGCGTGCCCGGCCAGACGAGGTGTCGCCGGAGGTGGCGCCACCTGCGGTACTGCAGCCTGCTGCCCCTTCGCTGCGACGCGAGGAAGAGCTGCTGATCGAGGCGCTCGCGCTGGATCGGCGGGTCCTGAACCTGCTGAAGGACGATGAGCCCTTTGGCTTGCTCAGTCCGACGGCGGCCGACTTGGTGCGCGAGATCGAACGAGCTTGGGAGCTGCGCGGCACGGCGGACGGCATCGTCGATGCGCTGCCACCGCAGCTGGCGCGGCGGGTTGCGGCAGGGCTGCTCGGCGAGGGGCCGATCGCTGCCGCCGATGGCCTGCGGGTGGCGCAGGATTGCTTGGCGCGGTTGGAGCAGCGGGCGCGTCGCCAGCGGCTGCGCCGGGCGCGCGACGAACTCAAGCGAGCCGAGGGCCGGGGCGACGGCGATGTCGTTCGCGCCACCTTGCGTGCGAGCCAAACGTTGCTCGCGGGAGGCTCCGAAGAGCGCGTCGCCGGTACCAGCGGCGCTGCGAGCGACGGAGAAGGGAAGGGTCGCGCTTGATTTCCATGGGGCATCTTGCAAGCAAGCGGTGTTGGCAGATCGGAGAGGCAGCAGCAGCGGACTCGTGCTGCGGGTGTAACAGGGAATCGCAGACCGGGGGCCCATAGCTCAGTCGGGTCAGAGCGGCCGGCTCATAACCGGTTGGTCCCAGGTTCGAATCCTGGTGGGCCCATTCAGCGAACGAGGAAGGGACGTCGTGGACAGCTCAGGTTCGTCACCCATCGTACAGTTGGCAAAACTTCAAGAATTGGATCGGGTTCGGCGCGAAAAGGAGGAGCGCATCCGGGCCCTCGAACAGGAATGCGACGCCCATCGCACGGAACTGGAGAAGCGTCGCGCCCAGACGGTTCAGGCGAAGATCGACCTGGACACCCATACGCTGCAGTTGCGGGAACTGGAGCGGACCTACGAGGCCGACGGCACGCGCATGAAGGATCGTCGCATGCGCCTCAACCGCGTGCGCAACGAGAAAGAGTTGCAGGCGTTGCGCCATGAAATCGACGTCGGTAAGGACTCGTACCAGCAGCTCGAGGAGCTCGTGATCCAAGCGCTCGAGCGGCGCGATGTCCTGCAGGCGGCACATGAACAAGCCGTGCAGCTGCTGGCGGAACTGGAGCCGCAGACCGACGAGCAGGTGCGCAACAATCAGGCGCGCGTCCTCGAACTGCAGAACGAGATCGACGCCGATCGGCAGGCGCGCGAAGTACTGCGCGCCAGCATCGATCCGTCTCTGCTCAAGCGGTACGAGCTGATCTTCGAGCGACGCGCCGGCAGCGCCATCGCCAACGTCGAAGACGGCACGTGTCAGGCTTGCCACCGCACCTTGCCGCCGCAGTTCTACAACGAACTGCGGCGCAATCCGTCCGAGGTTAAGCTGTGCCCGAATTGCCATCGCATCTTGCTGTGGCAGCCGAAGCCGGTGGGCGAGGAAGCTTGAGCCCCCGCACCAGGTGAGCCGTGCGAGGGGGCGCCGCCGCCCCTGGCCCGGCGGCACCCGAAGGGCTGCCGAAGAAGACCTGTAAGCCGGATTCTGTCCCGTGGCCCGTGGGCCACGGTCACGATCATTCCTCTGGGACGGTCGTTGCCGACCGCCTCGTGCGACTCACCCGAGGGGGCGCGGGCCGCGCATTCCCTACTTTCGGTCTTGCTCCGGGTGGGGTTTGCCGCGCGCCTGGGTCTCCCCAAGCGCGGGTGAGCAGTCTCACCGTTTCACCGTTTCCCGGCTCGCGCCGGGTCGTCTCTTCTCTGTGGCACTTTCCCCCGATCACTCGGGGCCGCCGTTAACGGCCACCCTTGCCCTGTGGAGTCCGGACTTTCCTCCCGTCGCGGCGAACGCGGCGGGCGATCGTGCGGTCTTCTTCGGCAGCCGGGACCATGCCGAAGGCGGAGCGTCGGCGCAAGCCCGCGGTGTCGGCGACGAACCATCACAACCAGGCACTTTCGCCAAACTTTCGCTGTATAATTTGATTGACTTCGTGGCCCGGTCGGCGTTAGAAGCCGGTGCGGTGGGGTGAAGTGGGGCAAGATGGTGGATTAGGGGAGACAAGTGTCATTCGAGGGCAGTTTTCAGTGCGCGTTTGACGACAAGTGGCGGGTCACCATCCCGGCCAGCTTCCGCGAGGACATTCGTCGCGGCGGCGGCGATACGGTGATCCTGGCGCGTGCCCTCGTCAAAGAAGCCCCGTGTATCGAGGTGCGCACCGTCGACGCTTGGGAGGCCCTCAAAGCCCAGTACGCGGCGACGCCCGCTCTCGACGACCGCGAAGAGTCCCTGCGCCGCTTCACCCTGCAGGTCATCCATCGCGCCACCCTGGACAAGCAGGGACGCATCAGCGTCCCGCCCGGCCTGCGCGCCTTCGCATTCCTCAACAAAGACGTGTTCATCGCGTCGTGGATCGGCTGCTTTCGCCTGTGGGATCCCGACCTTTGGAATCAAGTCGACGCGGAAGACTTGGACGTACTCGCGCCCAACCGTGCTCGCTTCTTCAAGAAAGACGCTTGATCATGTCGCCGCACGCCGTCACCCACGATGTCCCACTCGGCCTCGCCCGTCGCCCCAGGGCGAAGGTCGCGGTGCATCTTCCGCCCAACCTCGATGCCCACGACCATGCCGACCAGGCCGCCTTGTCGAAATGGCTGGTCACCTTCGCCGCGGCCCTGGCGCTCATCGGCCTCAGCTATGCCTGGCTCAGCGCGCAGGTCCGGCGCTACGAATACGACCGCATGGCGCTGCACGAGATCGTGCAGCGGCTCAAACTCGAACAACACGATCTCGACGCCAAGCTCGAGCTGTTGCAGCGCCACGACTGGATCGAACGAGTGGCGCGCGACGAACTCGGCATGACCCGGCCTCGTCCGGGGCAGGTGCAGGAGCTGCCATGAAAGGGGTCCTCAGTACGCGCCGCTACCGGCTCGTCGGCGCCGGATTCGCAGCCTACGCCACCATCGCCTGTCTCCGCGTACTCTATCTCGGCAATTTCAGCGACGCCGGGCTCGTCGAAAAGGGCGAGCAGCAGCGCTTGCGGCAGATCGAGTTGCCCGCCGAACGTGGCACCATCGTCGACCGCAACTTCGATGCTCTGGCACGCACCGTCGAGTCGGCCGCCATTTTCGTGCGTCCGCGGCAGGCGAAACTGACGCCGTCGCAGGTGGAGCAACTGGCACAGGTCGTCGAGCTGCCGACCGACGTCGTGCGCGAACGTCTCGCCTCGAAGCAGCCGTACGTCTTTCTCCGGCGCAATGCGTCCCCCTCTCTCGCCGATGCGATCGCCGACCTCGGCTTCCCCGGCGTCGGCAGCGAGCCGACCCGCGCGCGTGTCTACCCGTGGGGCTCGGTGGGGGGGCAGCTCGTCGGCTTCTCCGGCATCGACGGGCAAGGACTCGAGGGCATCGAACTCGCCTACGACCGATACCTGCGCGGCACCCCGGAGAAGGTGCTGGCGGTGCGCGACGCTCGCGGCCGCTACATCATCCCGTCCGGCACCGATGCCCCGGCGTCGAGTCAGGGAGCGCGCGTCGAGCTGACGATCGACCTCGACCTGCAGCGCGTTGCGCGGGACGCCCTGGTCGATGCGGTGCAACGCTACGAGGCGGCCAGCGGCACCGCCATCGTCATGGATGTCAACAACGGCCAGATTCTGGCGATGACCAGCGCGCCGACGTTCGACCCCAACCGCTCCGAGGAGCGGCGGCCGGACCGCTGGCGCAACCGGGCCGCGGTCGACCAGTTCGAGCCGGGGTCGACGTTCAAGACGTTCCTCGCGGCGGCTGCGGTCGAAGAAGGCGTCGTCTGGCCGGAAAAGCGCTACTTCTGCGAAAACGGCGCCTACCGCATCGGCCGCCGCACGATCCACGATCACCACCCGCAAGGATGGCTGACCTTTGCCGACATCATCCGCGTCTCCAGCAACATCGGCTGCGCCAAGGTCGCCGAACAGCTCGGCAGTGAGCGCTTCGAGCGCAGCCTGCGCGGCTTCGGTTTCGGCCGCCCCACCGGCATCGATCTGCCGTCGGAGGTGCCGGGGCTGCTGTCGCCGGCCAAGGCGTGGCGCCCGATCAATCAGGCGACCATCGCGTTCGGCCACGGGGTCGCCGTGACCGCTCTCCAAATGGTCAACGCCTACGCGGCCGTCGCCAACGGCGGCAAACTGCTGCGACCGTACGTCGTCTCGCGCGTCACCGCCGCCGACGGCACCGTGCTCGTCGACAATCAGCCGAAGGTCGTCGGCCGGCCGCTGTCCGAGCGTACCGCCGCGGTGATCCGCGACATGCTCGTCGCCGTCGTCGAGAGTGGCACCGGCACCGGTGCCGCCGTGCCTGGCGTGCGCGTAGCGGGCAAGACGGGTACGACGCGCAAGCTCGACCCGGAGACCGGGACCTATTCGCGGCGCGACTACGTCGGTTCCTTCGTCGGTTTCCTGCCGGCCGAGGATCCGCGCTTCGCCATCTTGGCCATGATCGACACGCCGCGCGGGCAGTACTACGGCGGTGTCGTCGCCGCGCCCGTGTTCGGCGCCATCGGCGACTACCTCGCCGAACGCGCCGACCTCAAGCGGTTGCCGGAAGCCGCGCCGTCGGTCGACGACGAGGTGCTCGACGGCACGCTGGTGCACTGGGGCAACGGCGGCGGCGCCATGCCCAACTACGTCGGCAAGTCCTTGCGCGAGGTGCTGAGCCAAGCGACGCAGGCCGGTTGGGATGTCGAGATCCAAGGCTCGGGCTTCGTCGTGTCGCAGGATCCGCCACCGGGGGCGCAGGCGGCGGACGGGGTCAAGTTGAAGCTCAAGCTCGCCGAGTCGGTGGGTTGAGGGATGATGGCAGCGGTTGCCCACACTGATCCGTCGAGGATCCATCTACCCCGCGCCGCGGTCGTGGCGGCGCTTGGGGCGGAGTGTGTCGGCGGCCCCCTGCCGGAAGCCTTCGTCGGGGTCGGTACCGATACCCGCGCGTTGTCGGCCGGGGTGCTGTTTTTCGCCTTGCGCGGCGAGCGATTCGACGCGCACGACTTCGTCGCCGAGGCGCTGCGGGCGGGAGCCGGGGCGGTGGTCGTCGACCATGTCGTCGACGGGGTCGGCGGGCCGCAACTCGTCGTGCCCGATACCCTGCAGGCGTTGGGCGGCTTGGCGGCGTGGTATCGCCGCCGGCAGCCGATGCGCGTCGTCGCCATCACCGGCAGCAACGGCAAGACCACGACGAAGGAAATGATCGCCGCCATCTGCGACGTCGCCTACGCGTCGAAGCCGCAGCCGGCGGTTCTGAAGACGGAAGGAAATCTGAACAACCTGATCGGTCTCCCCCTGACGGTGCTGCGTGCTTGCGGGGTGGAGGAGGTTGGTGTGCTCGAAATGGGCATGAACCAGCCGGGGGAGATCGCTCGTATGACCGAGATCGCCGCGCCCGACTTCGCCATCGTGACCAACGTCGGCGCGGCGCATCTCGAAAAGCTGGGGAGCCTCGCTGGGGTGGCGGCGGCGAAGGGTGAGTTGTACGCGGGGCTCCCCCCCCATGCGGTGATCGCGGTCAATCTCCAAGACCCGTGGGTGCAGCGCATCGCCGCTCCCTTCGGCGGACGCAGAGTCACCTATGGTGAAGGAGGACAGGTCCGGGCGGCCCACGTCGTCGACCTCGGTGTCGACGGCCTCGGCTTCGAGTTGTGCATCGAGGGCGAGCGCGCGCCCGTGCGGCTGCCGCTCGCTGGTGTTCACAATGTCCTCAACGCCCTCGGCGCCGCGGCGATGGCGCATGCGATGGGTGTATCGCTGCCGCATATCGTGGCCGGGCTCGCGCGAGTAGCCGGCGCGCCGATGCGCATGCAGGTGCTGCGTCTCGCCCATGTGACCGTGATCAATGATGCCTATAACGCCAACCCGTCGAGCATGACGGCGGCGTTGCAAGCGCTCCAGCGCCTACCTGGGAGGCCGGTGGCTGTGTTGGGTGGTATGTGGGAGCTGGGTGCGGAGAGCGAGCGCGCTCACCGAGAACTCGGTGAGCGCGCCGCCGCTCTCGGCGTGGTCGAATTGGTCGCCGTCGGCGCCGGCGCCGCAGCCATCGCCGACGGGGCCCGTGGCGCGGGCATGCCGGCGACGGCCGTGCGCGTCTGTGCCGACGCTGCCAGTGCCGTCCCGGTCGTGCGCGACATCGTGCGCGCGGGCGACGTCGTGCTGGTCAAAGGCTCACGCGGCGAGCGCATGGAGCAAATCGTGCGCGGTCTCGAGGACGCGGGGGGGGCGCGGTGAATGCTCTACCATCTTCTCTTCCCGCTGCGTGAAAACGTATCGTTCCTCAACGTCTTCCGCTACATCACTTTTCGGACGATGATCGCCGCCCTGACGGCACTGGTGATCTCGTTCTTGCTCGGGCCGAGCCTCATCCGCTGGTTGAGCGCCGGCAAAATCGGCCAGACGATCCGCCCCGACGGACCCGAGCGGCACCTGTCCAAGGCCGGCACGCCCACCATGGGCGGGACGCTCATCTTGTTCGCTCTGCTGCTGGCGACGCTGCTGTTGGCGGATCTGCGGAATCCCTACGTTTGGTTGATTCTGTTGGTGAGCGTCGGCTTCGGCATCATCGGCATGATCGACGACTTCTCCAAGCTCCGCCGCGGCGAAGCGCGCGGGCTGACGAGTCGCGAAAAGTTCCTGGCCCAATGCGGTGTCGCCCTCGTCGTTTCGCTGTTGTTGATGGCCGTCCCTGATTTCAGCACCGAGATCTACTTTCCCTTTCTCAAGGACGTTCACCCCGATCTCGGCTGGTTCTACGTGCCGTTCGCCGTGTTCATCCTGGTCGGCGCCTCCAACGCGGTGAACTTGACCGACGGCCTCGACGGTCTCGCCATCGGTCCGGTGATGACCACGGCCTTCACCTACGGCATCTTCGCCTACGTCAGCGGCAACGCCAGGCTCGCGTCGTACCTTCAGCTGCCCTATGTCCCGGGCGCCGGCGAGTTGGCCATCTTTTGCGGCGCCTTGATCTGCGCCGGCTTGGGCTTCCTCTGGTTCAACGCCTACCCGGCGATGATGTTCATGGGCGACGTCGGCTCGCTGCCTCTCGGCGCGGCCCTCGGCCTGCTGGCGCTCATCACCAAGCAGGAAATCGTCCTCGTCGTCGCCGGCGGTGTCTTCGTCGCCGAGGCGCTGTCGGTGATCTTCCAGGTCACGTCCTTCAAACTGCGCCGCAAGCGCGTCTTTCGCATGGCGCCGATTCACCACCACTTCGAGCTGCTCGGCTGGCACGAGCAGCAAATCGTCGTGCGCTTCTGGATCGTTTCCATCATCTGCACCCTGCTCGCCTTGTCGACCCTCAAGCTGCGATGACCCTCGAACTCGCTGGACGCCGCTATCTCGTCGTCGGTGCCGGATCGACCGGCCGGGCGGTGGCGCGCTTTCTGGCGCGGCGCGGCGTACACGTCTGCATCGTCGATCGCAATGCGGCGGCGCTGGTCTGGGACGATCGCCCGGAGGGCGTCCGTGTCGTCGACGAGGCGAAGGTCGACGACGTCGCCAGCTACGATGTCGTCGTTCCCAGCCCCGGCGTGGCGCGCGATCACGTGATCTTGACGCAGGCGCGTGCCGCGGGCGTGCCCGTGCTGAGCGAAATCGAGTTGGCGTCGCGGGCTCTCGCATGTCCGATGCTGGCGATCACTGGCACCAACGGCAAGAGCACCACCACCGTGTTGCTGGGCGAGATGTTCCGTTGTGCCGGCGAGCGCGTCTTCGTCGGCGGCAATCTCGGCACGCCCTTGATCTCCGCTTGTGATGACGGCGTCGACTACACCGCCGCCGTCGTCGAGGTGTCGAGTTTTCAGTTGGAATGGGTTTCGACCTTCCGCCCGCACGTGGCCGTGCTGCTCAACCTGACACCCGACCACCAAGACCGGTATCCCGATCCGGAAGACTACGGGCGGGCGAAGGCGGCGCTGCTGCGGATGCAAGGGAAAGAGGATTTTGCCGTCCTCAACCGCGACGACGCTTGGGTCTGGGAGCAGCGGCAGCGGACGCGCGCCACGGTGATCTCGTTCGGTGCCGAACCCGTCGAGTTCGGCGGTTACGTCGACGACGGGGCACTGGTGGTGCGCGCCGCCGGCGGCATCACCCGCCGCTTCGATCTGGCCGAGGCGCGCCTGCGTGGGGCGCACAACGTCGAAAACATGCTCGCCGCGGTCACGGCGGCGACGGTGTGGGGTTTGCCGGAGGCCGCCATTCGTCAGGCGTTGGCGACGACGGAGGGCCTGCCGCACCGCTTGCAGTGGGTGCGCCGGCACGCCGGCGTCGACTACTACGACGACTCGAAAGGGACCAACGTCGGTGCCGTGGCGAAGTCGCTCGCGACCTTCTCGCGCGGCGTCATTCTCCTCGCCGGCGGCTACGACAAAGGTGGAGACTTCGAGAGCCTGGCGCCGCTGCTGCGGGAGCGCGCGCGCTTGGTGATCGCCTTCGGTAAGGCGGGTGCTACGGTCGAACGGGCTCTCGCCGGTGTCGTGCCGGTGGAGCGGGTCGAGCATTTGGCCGACGCCGTGCCATTGGCGGCGGCCCGCGCCGCGTCCGGCGATACCGTGCTGCTGTCGCCGGGCTGCGCCAGTTTCGACGAGTTTCGTGACTACACCGAGCGGGGGCGACGGTTTCGGGAGTGTGTGGAGGCGTTATGAACCGCTTGCGGCAGCGTTTGTCTCGTTGGTACGAGTCGGCCTTCCAGTCCACCTGGCATCCGGTCGATCCGTGGCTCATGCTGGCCGTCGTTGGGTTGATCGGTATCGGCCTGGTGATGGTGTTCAACGCGAGTTACATCCAGGCACAGGACCGTTACGCCGACCCCTACAACTTCGTCAAGAAGCAGGCGGTGGCGTTCGTCTTGGGCAGCGGCTTGATGGTGATGGCGTGGCGTCTGCGCGTCCGCTGGCTCGAGCGGCATGCTTACTTGATCTTGGCGGTGACGGCCGTGGTGATGCTCGGCGTGCTGGTCGTCGGCACGGTGCGCGGCGGAGCACAGCGCTGGCTCGATCTGGGCCCGCTCCACTTCCAGCCGTCCGAGCTGGCGAAGACCGCGATCATCCTCTACCTGGCGCACTCGATCGCCCGGAAGCAAGGCGAGATGAGCCGCTTCACCATCGGCATCGTGCCGCATCTGGTCGTCGTCGGCGCCTTCGCCTTGCTCGTGGTGTTGCAGCCCAATTTTTCGACCGCGCTCATCCTCTTGACGGTGCTCTTCCTCATGTTGTGTGGCGGTGGCGCGAGCTTGTTGCACATGAGCTTGCTCGGAGCTGCTGCGATTCCCGTCGTCATCGCCGGCATTTGGGCGGCGCCGTACCGCGTCCAGCGCGTGCTGTCCTACACGGATCCGTGCGCCTATGCCCAGACGATCGGCTTCCAGTTGTGCCAGTCGCTCATCGGCATCAGCAGCGGCGGATTGACCGGGGTCGGCTTCGGCCAAAGCAACCAAAAGCTCTACTACCTGCCCGAGATCCATACCGACTTCATCTTCGCTCTGGTGGCGGAGGAACTCGGCACGATCGGTGCGGTCGTCGTGGTCGGACTCTTCGGCGTCATCGGGGCGCGCGGATTCCGCATCGCTGCCAACCACCCGGATCCCTTTGCCAGTCTGCTGGCCTTCGGTCTGACCTGCCTGATCCTGGTGCAAGCGGCGGTGAACATCGGCGTGGTGACCGGGTTGTTGCCGACGACCGGGTTGGCCTTGCCCTTCGTCAGCTACGGCGGTTCGGCGTTGATGATGGCGATGTTCCAGGTCGGCTTGCTCGCGTCGCTGTCGCGCGTGGCGCGCTGATGCCGGCGTGGCGGAGACGGAAGGCGCCGTGACGGCTTTACGCGTCATCATCGCCGGCGGTGGCACCGGGGGACATTTTTTCCCAGGCCTGGCGGTCGCCCAGCGCTTGCTCGAGCGCTACGGGGCGGACGTGCATTTCGTCGGCAGCGTCGACGGCATCGAAGCGCGCGCCGCCCCGGCCAATGGTTTCGCGTTTACGCCGATTCGGGTAGGAGCATTTCGCGGCGGTGGTGTGTCGGGCGGGTTGCGCTTTCTGGCACAGCTGCCGCCGGCTTTGGCGACGAGCCTCTCTCTGGCGCGCCGACTGCGTCCGCAGCTGGTGCTCGGCTTGGGTGGCTACGGTTCGGTACCGATGGTGTTGGTGGCGGCGGGGTTGGGGATTCCGACGGTGTTGATGGAACAAAACGCGTTTCCGGGGCAGGCCAATCGCCTGTTGGCGCGCGTGGCGCGGCGCGTCTGCACGACCTTCGCCGACAGTGCCCGCTTCTTTCCCGACGGCAAGTCGGTGCACACCGGCAACCCCGTGCGCCGCCTGAGCACGACGGCCACGCCCGACCCGCTAGGATTCACGCTGTTCGTCTTCGGCGGCAGTCAAGGGGCGCATCGCCTCAATCGCGCCCTCGTCGACGCGCTGCCGCGTTTGCTGCAGGCCCTGCCGGGCTTGCGCGTCGTGCACCAGACCGGCCGCAGCGACTTCGACGCGATCCGCCAGGCGTATGCCGACGCCGGTTCGAACGCCGAGGTGCTCGCCTTCATCGACGACATGGGGCGCGCCTATGGTGCCGCCGATCTCGTGGTGTGCCGCGCTGGCGCCTCGACGCTCGCCGAGTTGGCCTGCGTCGGCAAACCCGCGATTCTCGTGCCCTATCCGTTTGCCGCCGACGATCACCAACGCGCCAATGCCGAAGTCGTCGTGCGCCAAGGGGCGGCGGAAATGATCCTCGACGCCGAACTCGACGGCACGCGGTTGGCCGAGGCCGTGCTGGCGTTGGCGGCCGATCGGACGCGCCTGGCCTCGATGGCGCGCGCCTCGGCTTCCCTCGCCATGCCCGATGCCGTCGACCGCGTCGTCGCCGTCTGTCTCGACTTGGCAGGTGAGCGAGCTTGACGATGGATCCGCTCTCGCAAACCCCACGTCGCGTGCATTTCGTCGGTATCGGCGGCGTCGGCATGAGCGGCATCGCCGAGGTACTGCTCAACTTGGGGCACCACGTCAGCGGTTCCGACATCGCCGACAGCGACGTGACGCGCCGCCTCATCGGCCTCGGCGCCGCCGTCACCTTCGGCCATCATGCCGATGCCGTGCGTCCCGACGTCGACGTCGTCGTCATGTCGTCGGCGGCAAAATTCGCCAATCCCGAAGTGCTGCGGGCTCGCGAACTGCGCATTCCCGTCATCCCCCGCGCCGAGATGCTCGCCGAGTTGATGCGCATGAAGCTCGGCATCGCCGTCGCCGGCACCCACGGCAAGACGACCACCACCTCGCTCATCGCCACGGTGCTGCACCACGCCGCGCTCGACCCGACGGCCGTCATCGGCGGACGCCTGCTCGCCTTCGGCAGCAACGCCCAGCTCGGTCGCGGCAACCTCATGGTCGCCGAGGCCGACGAAAGCGACGGTACCTTCCTGGTGTTGTCGCCGACGGTCGCCGTCGTCACCAACGTCGAACCGGAGCACCTCGACCACTACGGCGACATGGCCAAGCTCCGCAGCGCCTTCGCCGACTTCATCAACCGCATCCCGTTCTATGGCGCCGCCGTCGTCTGCCTCGACGACCTCACCGTGCGCGGCATGCTCGACAAGTTGCGCAAGCGCGTCGTCACCTACGGCTTCAGCCCCGAGGCCGACTACGTGGCGCGCGACGTGACCGTCGAAGGGCGATCGACGAGCCTGACGGTGGACCACCGCGGCGAGACGCTCGGCCGTCTCACCGTGCCCATGCCCGGACGCCATCAGGCCCTCAATACACTGGCGACGATCGCCGTCAGTCGACACCTGGGTGTCTCGTTCGAGGTCGTGCGCCAAGCGCTCGCCGGCTTCGCCGGTATCCACCGCCGCTTCGAGGTCATCGGCGAGCCGCGCGGCATCACGGTCATCAGCGACTACGCCCACCATCCCTCGGAGATTCGCGCCACCATCGAAGCGGCGCGCGAGGGCTTCGATCGCCGTCTCGTCGTGCTGTTTCAGCCGCATCGCTACTCACGCTTGCGCGACCTGTTCGACGATTTCCTATCGTCGTTCGACGTCGCCGATCGGGTGTACCTGACCGACGTCTACGCCGCCGGCGAGGACCCGCTCGAGGGCATCAACAGCGAGCGGCTGTACCAGGCGCTCAAGCGCCGGGGGCACCTCGACGTCGCCTTCGAAGCGGACCGCACCCGCCTGGTCGAAACCGTCGCGGCGCAGGCGGCGCCGGGGGATCTGATCCTGGTTCTGGGAGCGGGCAACATTCACGCTTGCGCCGCCCAGCTGGTCGAGCGACTAGCCGGCGGGGAAGGCGCCTGACGCCGATGGACGCGAGCGCACGCGAGATCCTGCGGCAGGCTTTCGGCGAGCGCGTGCGCTTCGACGAGCCGCTCGAACGCCACACCTCCTTTCGCATCGGCGGACCGGCGGATGCCTGGCTGGTCGCCGAGAGCCTCGACGACGTCGCCACGAGCCGGCGCCTCGCCAGTCAGCTCGACCTGCCGCTGTGGGTATTGGGCGGTGGCACCAACGTGCTCGTCAGCGACCGCGGTGTGCGCGGGCTGGTGCTCCACCTCGGTCGCACCTTCTCGACGGCCGAGTGGCTGGCGACCGACGTCGTGCGCGCCGGTGCCGCGATGGTGTTCAAGAAGTTGGTGTTGGCGACGATCGAACGGGGCCTCGCTGGCCTCGAGTTCGCCGAGGGCATCCCCGGGTCGGTCGGCGGCGGCCTGTTGATGAATGCCGGCGCTTTCGGCGGCGAGATCGCCAACGTCGTCGAGAGCGTCGAAGGCGTCGATCACGACGCCGCCATCGTCGCCTTGCCGCGCGAGCGGCTGCATTTTGGTTACCGCCACTTCGACCTGCCGCGGGGGCTGATCGTGACCCACGTCCGTTTTCGCATGACGCCGGACGACCCGCAGCGGGTTCGCGAGCGACGCGAGGCGGCGCGGCAGAAGCGCCTGGCGCGCCAGCCGGCGGGATTTCCGAACGCCGGCTCGGTGTTCAAGAACCCGCCGGGTACCTTCGCCGGGCGGCTGATCGAGTCGGTGGGGCTCAAGGGGCGGCGCATCGGCAACGCGCAAATCTCACCGGCGCACGCCAACTTCATCGTCAATCTCGGTGGCGCCACCGCCGCCGACGTGCGGGCCTTGATGAACGAGGCGATCGGCGCCGTCGCCGCCGCACAGGGCGTCCAGCTCGAGCCTGAGATCAAGCTGGTGGGAGAGTGGGAATGAAGCCGCGTCGGCCGACGAATCAGCGCAAACAACAACGCCCGACGGTGCGCCAACGCTGGCAGCGGGCTTGGACCTCGCGCGCGACGCAGCATGGATTGCGCCGCGGCGGCCTCGCGCTCGTGGTTCTCTTGGCGGCCAGCGGCGTCGCCACGGCGGGGTTTTCGACTCCGCTGCGGCAGCATCCTTACTTCGCCGTCGAGTCGATCGAGTACAGCGGCCACGGCCGCCTGACCCTGGCGGAACTGCGCGACTGGGTCGGCGTGCCCGACGGCACTTCCATCCTCGACATCGACGTCGGCGCCTTGCAGCGGCGCCTCGAGCGTCACCCGTGGATTCGCCGCGCCGAGGTCAGACGCCACTGGCCGCGGCGCATCGCGGTGCGCGTGCACGAGCGGGCCCCTTTCGCCATCGCCTCGACCGGCGAACTGCGCCATGTCGACGAACGCGGCACGCTGCTCGGGCCGTTGTCGCCGGAAGACTCGCGCGATCGCCCGATCATCTCCGGCCTCCAGGGCGACTACGGGCGCGCCGCACCCAGCGTGGCGTTGCCGCGGATCGCCTACCTGCTGCGCCGCTTGGAGACCTCGCACCGGTTCGGCGAAATCTCCGAGGTCCACGTCGACGCGGAGCAGGGCATCACGGTTTTCCCCGTCGACCTGCGCGTCGCGTTGGTGCTGGGTTGGGAAGATTGGCAGCAGAAACTGGACAACGCCGAGCGCGTCCTGGCCACTTGGAAAGGCCGCGAGGGTAAGCTCGGCGTCATCGATTTGACCCTGCCGGGCTCGGTCATCGTGCGCATCAAGGGCAGCGGCAAGGCGGACAAGGTCGTGCGGTTGACAGGTCGGTTGCAAGTGTGAGGAAACGACGCATTGGCGGACGTGGAAGCGTCCGCACGGGGCCAAGCGCGCATGAGCAAGAAGCCGGAGTTCCTAGTCGGTGTCGACGTCGGGACGTCGCGTGTCGTCGCGGCGGTCGGCGAGCTGCACGATGGCGGCGTGTCGCTCATCGGCTTGGGCACGGCAGCGTGTGAGGGGCTGCGCAAAGGGGTCGTCGTCAACATCGACGCCACCGTGCAGTCGATCGAAGCGGCCCTCAAAGAAGCCGAGCTGGCGGCTTCGGTGGAGATTCACAGCGTCTACGTCGACGTCGGCGGCAGCCACATCCGCGGCATCAACAGCCACGGCGTGGTGGGCGTGCGCGAGCAGGAGGTCGGCGTCGAGGACATCGAGCGGGTGCTCGACGCGGCGCGCGCCATCGCCCTGCCGGCGGATTACGACGTGCTGCACGTCATGGCGCAGGATTTCGAAGTCGACGGACAGAGTGGCATCCGCTCGCCTCTCGGCATGACCGGGGTGCGTCTCGAGGCGCGGGTGCACGTCATCGCCGCCGCCGCGGCGCACGTGCGCAACGTGACCAAGTGCTGCCAGCGGGCGGGGTTGCACGTCGCGGACGTGGTGCTCGAGCCGCTAGCCGCGGCCGAGGCGGTGTTGACGCCGGAGGAGAAGGAACTCGGCGTCGCCGTCGTCGACCTGGGCGCCGGCACGACCGACGTCATCGTCTTCCACAACGGCGCGGTGCGCCACACGGCGGTGCTGGCGCTCGGCGGCAACCACGTCACCAGCGACGTCGCCGCCGGCTTGCGCACGCCGTTCCGCGACGCCGAGATCCTCAAGATTCGCTCGGGAACGGTTGGCCCGCGCGCCGCCGGGCGCGAGTTGTCGGTCGAGATCCCGACGGTCGGGGCGCGCGAGGCGCGCCTGGTGTCGCGGCTCGAACTCGGCCACATCATCGAGGCGCGGGTCGAGGAGATCCTGCGCTTCGTCGAGGCGCAATTGGACAAGTCGGGACTGCAGGGAGCGCTGACGTCGGGGATCGTGCTGACGGGCGGCGGCGCGTTGCTCGACGGCATCGGGCCGTTGGCCGAACGGATCTTGCGCAACCCCGTGCGCATCGGTCGTCCGATTCTCGCGGAAGGCAGTGCAAACGAGGCATCGAGCCCGGATTTCGCGGCTGCCGTGGGGTTGGTCCAGTACGGTGCGAGCCCGCGCGACGAGTTCATCCCGGTGCGCGGCGAACCCGAAGGCTCGTGGGGCCGTTGGCGCAGTCGCATGCGCGACTGGTGGAAGAAATTTTTCTGAGCGGGATGCCAAATCATTCCCGAAAGCAAGTTGAAAAGTGAACGTGAAACGTCTTAATTTGCTCACGTGCGCGGTCCGGGGTTGCGGCTCCCTTCGAGTCGTGGGGCAATGTGAAATTTCCTCTGGTTTCTGCGGGAGGAGGGGTTGGCATGATTGAGCTGGTGAAGCAGAACGAGGTCCTGGGCGCTCGCATCAAGGTGATTGGCGTCGGCGGTGGCGGCGGTAACGCCGTCAAGACGATGATGAACTCCACCCTCACGGGGGTCGACTTCATCGCCGCGAACACCGACGTCCAAGCCCTGACGTCGCACGTCTGTACCAACAAGATTCAACTCGGTCGCCAACTGACCCAGGGTCTCGGGGCCGGCGCCGATCCCGACATCGGCCGCGAAGCCGCGATGGAAGACACGCAGATGCTGCGTGATGCCCTGTCGGGCGCGGACATGGTCTTCGTCACCGCGGGTATGGGTGGTGGCACCGGGACGGGTGCGGCGCCGGTGATCGCCCGTATCGCGCGCGAACTCGGTGCCTTGACCGTCGCCGTCGTCACCAAGCCTTTCGCCTTCGAAGGCCGCAAGCGCATGCGCCAGGCGGAAGAGGGCATCCACGCGCTGCGCGACTCGGTCGACACTCTGATCACCATCCCGAACCAACGGCTGCTCGCCGTCTCGCCGCGCGATACGTCGTTCGCCGACTCCTTCAAGATGGCCGACAACGTGCTGCTCGACGCGGTGCGCGGCATCTCCAACCTCATCACCGTGCCGGGCTTGATCAACCTCGACTTCGCCGACGTGCGCAAGATCATGGCCAACATGGGCCTCGCCATGATGGGGTCAGGCGTCGCCTCGGGCGACAACCGCGCCGTCGACGCCGCCAAGCGCGCCATCTCCAGCCCCTTGCTCGACGATGTCTCGATCCACGGTGCGCGCGGAGTCCTGATCAACATCACCGGCGGTGCGTCGTTCACCATCCACGAAGCGAGCGACGCCGCGACCCTCATCGCCGAAGAGGTCGACGAGGACGCCAACATCATCTTCGGCGCCGTCATCGACGAAAACATGGGCGACGAGATCTGCATCACGGTCATCGCCACCGGTTTCGGCGAAGCGGCCGCCAAGTCGCCGCGCGGCACCAGCCGCTTCGAGGCCGAACGCGCCAGCATGGCGCCGCCGGCGCGCAGCTACACCGAGCGCCCGACCTTCGAAGCACCGGCCTACGAACGCTCGACCTACGAGCGTCCGGCTTTCGAGCGTGCCCCGGTGGAACGCCCGATCGTCGAACGTGCGCCGCGTGAAGCGCGTCCGTCGGCCCTCGACCGTATCCCGCGCGACGCCGAGAATCCGCGCCCCGTCGTCCGCCTCGGCACCGTCGTCGACGGCGAAGAGCCGACGTGGCGCCGCACCCAACTCACCGAGGCCGTTCGTACGCCGGAAGACGACGCCGGCCATCACTTGCTCTCCGACGAGGCGGAGGACAGCTACGAGATCCCCGCCTTCTTGCGGAAGTCGGCTGTCTGACGCTTGGCGAAGTGGTCGGCAGAACAGCGCGAAAGGGAGCGCCGCCAGTCCGAAGTCGTCCTCTTCGATAAGAAGGGCGCCGACCGCCTGCGCGTCTGCCTCGTCTACCCCAACCACTACCCCATCGCGATGGGCAACCTGGGCTTCCAGGCGGTCTATCGCATCATCGACTCGCACCCAGGGGTCGTCTGCGAGCGCGCGTTCCTGCCCGACGACGTCGGTGCCGCGACCACTCCCGGTACGCTGCGCAGCCTCGAATCGCGCACCCCCGTCAGCCAGTTCGACCTCATCGCCTTCTCCGTCTCCTTCGAAACCGATTACTGGCATCTGGCGCGCCTGCTGCGCTTGATCGGCATCGAGCCGCTCGCCGCGCGGCGCCGCGGCGCCGCGCCGCCGGTGATCGCCGGTGGACCCGCCATCTTCCTCAATCCCGAGCCGATCGCCGATTTCGTCGATCTCTGTCTCATCGGCGAGGCCGAAGAGATGCTGCCCGAGTTCCTCGACGTGTTCGTCGACTGCGTCGATTCGCACTCGGCCCAGGGCGAGGCCTTCCTCGCCACCCTGCAACAACGCGCCGCCGAGCGGGTGGCAGGCACCTATGTGCCGCGCTTCTTCCAACCCCGTTACGATGGACCGCAGACCGTCGCTCTCGAGCACGACGGTCCTGGCCCTGCCGTCGTCGAACGCCGCCTCGTGTGGGATCTCAACGCCTTCGCGACGACGACCCAGATTCTGAGCGAAGAAGCCGTCTTCGGCGACATGGTCATGGTGGAGGCCAGCCGTGGTTGCCAGTGGGGTTGTCGCTTCTGTGCTGCCGGTTACATGTACCGCCCCATTCGTACGCGCGGCGCAGCCGACCTGGAGACGAGCGTGCGCGCCGGGCTCGAGCGCCGCTCGACGATCGGCCTCGTCGGCGCCGAAATGGGCAGTGTCCCCGGCGTCGAGCGACTCGCCGAGATCGCCACCGAGGCCGGCGGGCGTCTGTCGCCTTCCTCCCTCAAGGCGGATTGTGTCACGCCGCGTTTGGCCGGGGCCTTGGCGCGGGCCGGCAACCGCAGCGCCACCGTCGCCCCCGAGGCCGGCTCCGATCGCATGCGGCGCGTCATCAACAAGAACCTTTCCGAGGCGGACATCCTGCGCGCCGCCGACCTGCTCGTCGGCGAAGGGGTCGAAGACCTCAAGCTCTACTTCATGGTCGGGTTGCCGACGGAGGAGGTCGCCGACGTCGTCGCCATCGCCGAATTGGCCGCCAGCATCCGCGCCCGTTTACTCGGCGAGGGTCGTCTGCGTCGCGATCGCGTCGGGCGCGTCACCGTTTCGGTCAATCCCTTCGTGCCCAAGCCGTGGACGCCGTTCCAGTGGGATCCGATGATGCCGATCACGACGTTGCGCGACAAATTCGCCCGTCTGCGCAAGGAACTCGGCAAACTCGGCAACATGAAGCTCGATACCGAGTCGCCCCGCGAAGGATATTTCCAGACCCTGGTGTCACGCGGCGACCGGCGCTTGTCGCAGTTTCTGCTGGCGGTCGACGCCGCCGACGGCGACTGGTGGGCGGTGATTCGCGCCTGGCAGCGTGACGGTCTGGGGGACCTGCCGCATCCGGATGGCTACGTGCATCGCACCTACGAACACGCCGAGCGGATGCCTTGGGACTTCATCGACCATCGCATCGCCAAGGGCTATCTGTGGACCGAACGCCGCAAGGCGCTCATGGCCAAGCAGACGCCGCCCTGTGATACGACCACGTGCGAGGCCTGCGCCGCGTGTTGAAGGGGCATGACACGATCCGATAAGGCGCGTCGCATCGCCGCCATTCTGGACGAACTGTACCCGCAGCCGCCCATCCCGCTGCAGCACGACGACCCGTTCACCCTGTTGGTGGCGGTCTTGCTGTCGGCGCAGACCACCGACGCGCGCGTCAACCTGGTCACGCCGGCCCTGTTTGCCCAAGCCCCGACACCGGCGGCGCTGGCGCGTCTGAGCTACGACGAGATTCTGGCGATGATCCGCACCTGCGGCCTGGCGCCGAGCAAGGCGAAGGCGTTGCAGGGGCTCGGACGTATCCTGTGCGAGCAACACGACGGCCAGGTGCCGCGCGACTTCGCCGCCCTCGAGGCGCTGCCGGGGGTCGGGCACAAGACGGCGAGTGTGGTCATGGCCCAGGCGTTCGGCGTGCCGGCGTTTCCGGTCGACACGCACATCCATCGCCTGGCGGCGCGCTGGGGATTGTCGAACGGCTCGAACGTCGAGCGCACCGAGCGCGACCTGAAGCGTCTCTTTCCCGAATCGACATGGGGCAAGGTGCACCTGCAGATCATCTACTTCGGCCGGCAGTACTGTCCGGCGCGCGGCCACGACATCGACCGCTGTCCCATTTGTTCGTGGGCGATGAGCAAAACGCGTCGCACCGCCGAAGCTCGCCCGCGAGGTTGAGAGGCGTGGTGGAGCGCGTCCCGTGGTGAGAGATCTAGGCCACGGGATACAGGGAATTGTCTGATTCGAAGGACGCTAGGCGGTGCGTCGCTGGGTTCGTTGCTACTACGGCTCAGTCGTCGAGAAAGCGGGAGCGCCATGCGGGGGGCGGGAGAGGGCAGGCGTCGTAGCGTCCGAAGAGGCGGTAGCGCAGGGCGGCGATGCCATCGTAGCCGGCATCGGTGAGTCGCCGGGGCAGCCGGCCGAGCTGGGCCACGATGGGCCAGCAGCCGTCGAGCTCGGCGGCGATGGCGAAGGCCGCGGCCGAGCGTTCGAGCAGGCGCTCACGCGGGGTGTCGTAATCGAGCACCAAGATCAGCGTGTCGAGGCAGGCGGCGTTGCGACCATGCCGTGCCAGTACCTCGGCGGCGCGGTTCCCTTGCAAGGGAGCAAAGACGAACCTGTGGCGTGAGTCGCGCGGCACGATGAAACGCACCGCCGCGTGACAGAAGGCGCAGACCCCGTCGAAGAGGACCAAGTGTGCACCCGCCGGCACGCTCGCTACTCCGTCGTCCTCCATACTCGGGCGGTGAGGCTCTGCCTTCAGCTCGCGTTGCTGCGGCGGCCGCCGAACAGACGGCGCCGCAGCTCGCCCAGCAGCGCTCCGAGTTCCTGCTCGGCAAGCGGGCGGGCCGCCTTGGCCTTGGCGGCCTCGGACGCGGCGAAGTCGGCGAGGTCGCGCTGGCGAATGGGCTCCAGCTTGGGAAAGAGAAGACCCGGGACGGCACCACGCAGCGGGCTCGGGCTCACCGGCGCCGGCGTCTCGATGGCGGCGACTTCCGTCTGCCGTAGTGCCGCTTGCTGCAACTCGCGGCGTCGCAGGAAGGCGCGGCGTTCGTCGTCGGACCACACCGGCTTCTCCATGACGACCAAGGAGTCGGCCCAGAAGCTGCGATCCCAGTCGGTGAAGGAATCGATCAAGGTGAAGCCGAGATAGCTGGCGAGGGTTTCCATGCCGTCGCGGTAGAAGCGCCAGCAATCGACCGGGTGGCGGTGCTCGAAGCCGCGGCTCGGGGCGATGAGGAAGGCGAGGCCGCCGGGCCGCAGGACGCGGCCGATTTCGAAGGCGGTCACCCAGAAGTAGCGAATGTGTTCGAGGGCCTGGCCGGAGACGACGAGGTCGACCGAATCGGCCGGGAGTTCGTCCCAACGATAGGGATCACGCACGACGACATCGACGTTCTTGCCGGCTTCGACGTCGAGGCCGCGATAATGCCACGGCGGCCGGGCGAGCAGTTCGCGGAATTGGGAGTGCCCGTCGTCGACGACCCGCGAGCCGACGTCGAGGATCTCGAGCGGCGTCGCGTGCACCGATGGCAGGTAGGTCGAGACGAACGCGACCATCTTTTCGCGCGAGGTATCGTGCATGCCGCGACGCTAGCAGATTTGAGAGCCGTGGTGCCAAGTGCCGCGCTCAGGGCGTCGGCTCGCGGCGGCGCGCATCTTGCTCCACTTTCGATCGAGGTGCCGTGATGGCCCTGATTCGTATCCTCGCCCGGTGGGCGATCCTGATGCTGCTCCTGCTCGCGGCCGCGCCGGTCGAGGCCCAACTCTGCGGCACGGCCAACGTCTCCCCCCGCGGCGGCCCGCCAGGCACCACCATCCGCTTCTCCGCCGGCGGCTGGTACGGCGGCTGCCACGCCGATGATCCCTACTTCTGGATCATCGATGGCCAACCCTACTACTGGTACGAGGTCGTCAAGACCTTCAGCGAGATCGGTCACCACACCTGGAGCTTCTGCACCTGGCAGACCGGCTGCTCGCAATGCTGCGACGACGGTAGCTTCGAAATCTCCGGCCCCGCCGCGCCGACGCCCACACCCGGACCCGATCTGGTCGCCGAGGCTCTCGAAATCACCCAAGGCATCCAAGACACCGCCAACAGTGTCCGCCTCGTCGCCGGCAAGCCCACCTACGTCCGCTTTCACGTGCGCTCGCGCCAGGGCGACCACCTCGCTACGGCCCGCTTGCGCGTGCGCACGGGCTCCTCCAGCCGGGTCCTGTACCCTATCGATAGCGGCAGCGAGATCACGGTGCGGCCCAACCCGCGACGCGCCGTGCGTGCCGACTCCTTCCTGTTCGGCGTGCCGTCCGGCTTCGCCAAGGGCAAGGTGACGTTCATCGCCGAGGTGAACCCAGGCGATGTGCCTACCGAAACCGACCGAACCAACAACGAAATCACCACCACCGTCACCTTCGAAAGCGTGCCCCGCTTCGAGTTGAGCGTCTATGCCGTCCGCTACACGGTCGGCGCCAACGCGTACGAAGCGCGCGACCTCGACGTCTTTCAGCTGCTCTTCTGGTTGCAGAATGCGTACCCGATCCCAGGTGTGAAACTGACACGGCGGACCCTCGACGTCGGCGCCGGTTTCCCGCTGGAGGCCGCCATCAACCGCGCCCTCGTCGCCCGCTCGCTGCTCGACTTGGCGCGTGGCAGCACCACCGCCAACACGCGGCATCTCGGCTTGGCTTCCGACGGCGGGCGCGTGCCGTTCAACGTCGGCGGTGGTCTCGCCGGTGGCATTCCCAGCGCCGTCGCCACGGCCTTCACCGGACCTCCGGCGCACGTCTATGCTTGGGACACCGACGGTTCGTACGGCGATTGGCTCGCCGGACACGAACTCGGCCACACCCTCGGCCGAGCGCATGCCGAATTCTGCGGCGCCCGCGCGGCCAATGCCGACGGCACGTACCCACCGGGCTACGTCGCGTATCCCTATCCCGACGGCAAGCTCAGTCCGCCGCAGGGAACAACCGATCAGTTCCTCGGCTTCGACATCCACGCCCGCCAGGTCATCGCTCCGCCGCGGTATGAGTTGATGACCTATTGTTACAACTTCGGCCGGGCGACCTGGATCAGCGACTTCACCTACGAGGGCATCCTCGATCGCCTGCAGCTCGAAGGCGGCGGCGCCGCCCTCGCCGGACCCAGCGCCAAGCGGTGGCTCGTCGTCGGTACGCTCGACGAGAGTCGCACACAGCTCGATCTCGAAACGCCGGTCGCGCTCGATGGCATACCGGCGCTTGCCGAGGCAACGGGCCCGATCGACGTGGTGCTGCGCGACGGCATGGGCGGCGAATTGGTGCGACAGACCGCCCGTGTCGACGAAAGCCAAGTCGACACCCCGGACGGAGGTCGCACCGTGTACCACGTGACTGCCCTGGTTCCGTATGCCGAGGGAGCCGTGCGTCTCGACGTCGAGGAGGGCGGCGTAACTCTGGCGAGCATCGTTGCCGGACCCGCCGCGCCGCGGGTTAGTTGGGTCGAGCCGAGTTCGGGATCCAGCCTACCGGACGGTGACGTGCGGCTGGTGTGGAATGCGAGTGATGCCGATGGTGATGCCTTGACCACGATGGTGCAATACAGCGATGACGACGGCGCCACGTGGCGCGTCGTCGCGCAGAACTTGCGCACTTCCGAGGTGATGGTGGATCGCCGCGACTTGGCAGCCGGCGAGCGGGTTCACTTCCGGCTCCTCGCCAGCGACGGCATTCACACGTCGGCCACCGACCTCGGCCCGCTGCGGCTGGCCAACGGTGCTCCGACGATCGCGATTCAAGCGCCGCCGGCGGAATCGACCATCGTCGCCTCGCAAGGCATTGGGTTGCGAGCCGTCGCTTATGACGTCGACGACGGCTTGTTGGACGAATCGGTGAGTTGGAGTTCCGATCGCGGCGGTGTTTTGGGCACCGGCGCGATGCTCCAGCTGGCCTCGTTGACGGTCGGGCGGCATGTGATCACGGCCCAAGCTACCGATGCCGACGGAACGTCGGCGACCGCCTCGGTGGTGGTGAACGTCGTCAGCACCCCCAACGAACTGCCCGCCGTGGCATCGGCGCTCGTGGTCGAGCCGATGACTTTGTCGATGACCGAAACCGATGATCTGGTGATGCTTTACGTCGGCAGCGTCGGCAGCGATGTGCCGTTGGCATGGACCGCAACGGCGGATGTTGCGTGGATCGAACTGGGCAAACTCGAGGGTGTGACCCCCGACGATCTGAACGTGCGACTACGCTCCACGATGCTGACATCCGGCGAACATCGCGGCGTCGTGACCTTGCGGCAGGGTGCGCAGCGCATCGACGTACCGGTGCGCGTGTGGATCGAGGGTGGCGTGGCGGCCTGCACCGGTGATTGCGATGGCGACGCGACCGTAACCGTCGACGAGATCATCAAGGGGGTCAGCATCGCTCTCGGCACCACGTCGTTGGCGGCGTGTGCTCGATTCGACGCCAGCGGCGACGGCAACGTGACCGTCGACGAAATCGTCACGGCCGTCAACCACGCCCTCGCCGGCTGCCCGAGCCAAGTCCCGACGCCGACGCCGACATCCATGCCGAGCATGAGTCGAACCCGCACATCGACGGTGACGCCGACGTTGACGTCCGTGCCACGCACGCCGACGCCGACTCCGACCTTGGTGGCACCGCCGACTGCGACGGTGGCGAGGAGTGCGACGCCGACGCGTACGGCGACACCCACGGCCACAGCGACAGCCACGGTGACGACACTCGAGTTCTGTCGCGTGCTGGCGGCGCCGCTGGCGATTCCGGATGCCGACGAATTCGGCGTGGCCGACGCTCAGTGGGTGGAAGCGCCGGGAACCGTCGACGGTTTACGGGTGACGCTCGAGCTGGCGCACTCGTGGGTGGGCGACCTGCAAGTGAGCTTGGTGCACATGGACGAACTCGTCGCGGTGACGTTGCTCGACCGACCGGGCGAACCGGCCTCGGGAGTGGGCTGCGGCGGCGACGACGTGGCATGCACCTTCGACGATACGGCTGCGCGCGCGGCGGAGGACATGTGCGCCGACGAATCCCCGGCACTTGGAGGAAGTCTGCGACCGAACGAGTCGCTGAGCATGTTCGACGGCCTACCGCGTGCGGGTCAATGGTCGTTGCAGGTCGCCGACGTCTCGCCGATGGATACCGGGGTATTGCAGTCTTGGTGTCTTCACTTCGATTGAAGAAGCTGAGGAACAGCCGCACAGGGCGACCTGCCGGACCTTCGGATGATCGACGGGCTACAGCCAAACGGGCGGTCCATGTTCCGAGGTGTCACTACGTTCCCAACGGAGCGGTGAAGATGACCTTGGGTCCACCGTCCGTCATGGCGTCGATGGCGTCGGCGAACGGTACGACCCGATGCGTGATCTTTTCAGGGGCGAGGCTGCCGTCGTGCATGCATTGCAGGACCTCGGGCAGCACGGCACGCGAGTGCACGCGGCCGGTGTGGATCGTCAGCCCCTTGTAGTAGGCGCGGCGCAGCGGCACCGGCGTGGTATCGCCCAAGTGGATGGCGACGCTCGTCAGGAAGCCGTTGGGAGCGGTGGAGCGCACGGCGAAGGCCAGAGCCGCAGCCTCGCCGGCCGCCTCCACGACGATCTCGAATGGTTCGTCCGGCAGCCGACCCTCGGCGAGGGCGAGGGGTTCGGCGATCGCGCCCACGGCGACGGCCCGGGCACGCCGGTCGGCGTGATCGTCGAGGTAGACGACACGCCCGGCCCCCAGCGCGACGGCGCAGGCGGCCGCATAGAGTCCGACGCTCTGGGCGAGCCCTCCCACGACGAGCACGTTCGCGCCGGGCCGTTGGCGCAGATGCGGGCCGACCGCCCGCCAGCCGTCGGCGATGTTGTCCGGCGCGCTCGCGGCGGCCACGGGGTCGATCCCGGCGGGCAGTGGGAGCAGCATGTGATCGGCGAACGGCACGCGGAGCAGGTCCGACAGCGCGCCGCCGAACTCCGTACCCGACGTCGGCTGCAAGCCGTAGGCCGCACCGAATGGGTAGGCCTCACACGAGTTGGTCAGACCTCGTCCGCAAGTCGCACAGCGGCCGCACGATAGCTGGAACGGCACGGCAACCAGGGTTCCCGGCAACAACGAAACCGCATCGCCCGCCTCGACGACGGCGGCGATCATCTCATGACCAAACGCGAACGGTCCGGGATACGGCACGATGCCGAGCGCGATGTAGAGGTCGAGGTCGCAACGGGCGACGGTGACGGGTCGTACGATCGCGTCGGTCGCCGCCTGGAGGCGGGGGCTCGCCACCTCACGCCACTCGAACTGGCCCGGGGCGATGAAGGTCAGTTGGCGCATGGCTGTTCGCTGCTCCAGGTTGGGGTGGCTTGGTTCGATAGACTGCGAATGACGGACGGCGACATGATGACCTCCCTGCGAATCTGTCCCGAGGATCGCGACCGCGTCGCTGGTGTGCAATCGCCATTCGTGCAAAACGGATTTCCGTTCCTGCAAGAGCACCTATGGATGTGGATTGGGACGATCTGCGAGTGTTCTGCGTCGCGGCGCAGACGCCGACGTTTTCCGCGGCGGCGCGGCGACTCGGCACCGCCGTGGCGACCGTCGCCCGGCGCATTGCGACGCTCGAAGCTCAGCTGGGGGTGCGGCTTTTCGATCGCTCGCCCGGCGGCACCTGCCTGACCACGCAGGGGCGCGCACTGCTCGCCAGCGCCAGTCAGGCCGCGGCGGCGATGGAGGACGTCGGTCGCGTGGCCACCGGGTTGCGCACGCAGGCGTGGACGGAGCCCATCCGCATTTCCGCCACGGAACCCGTGATCAGCGAGATCCTCGCGCCGGCGCTGCCGTCGCTGCTCGCTGCCGTGCCGAACGTGCGGGTGGATCTCGTCGCCTCGACGGAGGTCGTGAGTTTGGCGGCGCGCGAGGCGGATGTCGCGATCCGTTTCGCCCGTCCGGTCGGTGACAGTCTGGTGGCGCGTTCGTTGCCGGGATTCGCGCTCGGCCTATTCGCCGCACGGACGTATCTCGCCGGTCGACGGCCCGAGGATCTCGATCTGCGGCGGGAACGGATGCTCGGCTACGACGCCAGCTACGGCCGGATCGCCGAGGTCGTGTGGATGGAGGACGTCGGGCTTTCCGGAGCGGTGATCGTCCGCAGTTCGAGCACGCGTGCCCTCATCCGCGCCGCCGTCGCGGGCGTCGGTGTGGCGCTGCTGCCGCGTGTACTGGTGCGGCGGGAGGGAGGTCTGATCGAAATCCCCGCGCCCAAGCCGATTCCCGAGCGGCGCGTGTGGCTCGTGTCGCACCGTGACCTCAAGCGAGCGCAGCCTTTACGGATCGTGCGCGACTGGATCGCCCGCGCATGTCGGGAAGCGTCCGTGATGTGACACCGGGCCGTTGCGTCGTCAGGCCAGCGGTTGGCACGGTGGGTGTCCCACTCGGTGCTGGCTACGGGCAGGAAGGGGGCGGCGCTCCGCTCACTCGGGGCGGCGCGATCGAGTCATTGCCTGGGGTGGTTCTCTGAACTTTCGTGCGGAACGGGCCTCGAGAAGAGTCGGAGCAAGCCCCCCTTGCCGAGGTGCAGGCGGACGACGGCGACGGCGTTGTATCCCAGGATGGCGACCGCAACCACGATGACGTTGGTCCAAACGTGGTAGATGTCCGCATGCTGCAAGATGCCGCGCAGCGACGCCTCGAAACCACCCGCCTCATGACGTCCCTCGATGCTCTTTTCGAGTACGAGGACGACCAGGACCCCCAGGGCATACATGGCGGTGCGGAACGAGACATCCACCCACGCCGGACGTCGTTGGATCCACGAACCCAGCGGCGCGTGTTCGAGCACGAGCACGACCTTGGCGATGATCAGGGCTCCGATGAGTGCCTTGGAGATGCCGCTGATCTCGATGTGGTACTCGGCCAGAATGAGGGCCTTGAGCACCACGAGAACGGTGATCCAGCTGAGAAAATAGAGCGATGCCAGGCCGACGGACTTGGCCTCTTCCATAACCTTCTGTTTCAGATCCACGGGGTTCCCTCCTTCTCGTCCGTCCTGCTGCGTGCCGCTTCCCGGCGTAGCTCATAGCAGAAGAAGGCGGCGGTCGCGCGCCCCGGGCGGGGGACCGCCCGGCGTCGCATGGCCGAGTCACGTTGGCTGGATACGCGAATGTTCTATTTGGGTGTGATCGAGAAGCTGGATACGGTGCCGTCGGTCGTGAGTGCTCCATTGAGCTTGGTCACCGCGAACGTCTTCAGGTCGACGCGATACAGCTCGTTGGTGCCGTTGGTGTCCTGATCCGCCAGGTAGACGACGAACTTGCCCTTCGGGTCGATCGACACCTCGCGTACGTCGGCGCCGCTGCCATCGACGTAGGGCGGGTTGAGCTTTGTGGAAGTGAACGTCTTCAGGTCGACGTGGTACAGCTCGTCGACGCCGTCGATGTCCTGGTCCGCGATGTAGACCAGGAACTTCCCCTTGCGGTCGATCGACCACTCGTCGGTGACGGCTCCATCGGCGACCAGGGTGCCGTTGAGCTTGGTGCGCACCAAGGTCTTGAGGTCGACGTGATAGAGATCCCCGTCCTCGTCCAGATAGGTGATGAACTTGCCCTTCGGGTCGATTTTCCACTCGGCGGCGACCGCTCCGGCGTCCACGACTTCGGCGTTCAGTTGGGTGACCGAGCGTGTCCGGAGGTCTACGCGAAAAAGGTCCGAATCTTCATCCGAGTAGGTCACGAACTTCCCCTTCGGATCGAGTCCCGAGAACCCCACGTCACCGCCTCCGACCATCTCCGTGTTGAGCTGAGAGACCACGAAGGTCTTCAGGTCGACGTGGTAGAGTTCCAAATCGCCGTTCACGTCTTGGTCCGCCAGATAGACGACGAACTTCCCCTTCGGGTCGATCAGGCCGAGTAAGACGTCGCCGCCGTCGACCAGCGGGGCGTTGAGTTTGGTGACGGCACGCGTCTTCAAGTCGACGTGATAGAGTTCGTCGACACCCTCGGTCTCCTGGTCGGCCAGGTAAATGACGAACTTCCCCTTGGCGTCGAGTTGCTCGAATGTCACGTTGCCGCCGGCGACCAAGGGGGCGTTGAGCTTGCTTGCGGTGAGGGTTTTCGTGTCGACGTGGTACAGCTCCACGAGATCGTCCGTATCCTGGTCGGCCCGGTAGGTGACGAATCGGCCCTTCGCATCGCTCTGCATGCCGAGCGGAAGCCCGAACGCAGCGGCTTGCACGTCGCCCCCGGCGACCAGCGGCGGGTTGAGTTGGGTGCGTGCAAAGGTCTTCAAGTCGACGTGGAACAGCTCGTCGATGTCGTCGACGTTCTGGTCGGCCTCATAGACGACGAACTTGCCCTGCGGATCGATCAGGTACCCGGCCACGTCGCCGCCCGCGACCAGGTCGGGGTTGAGCCTGGTCGTCGTGAACGTCTTCAGGTCGACGTGGAAGAGTTCGTTCACCCCATCGACGTTTTGGTCGGCCCTGTAGGTGACGAACTTGCCCTTGGGGTCGACATCGAAGCGGAGCACGTTGCCGCCGCTCGGCAACGCGCCGTTGAGTTTGGTTACGACCAGGGTCTTCAGGTCGACGTGGTAGAGCTCGTTGACGCCGTCCACGTCTTGGTCGGCCAGGTAGATCGCACCCTTGGCCGCGGCTGTGCCGGCGTGCATGGCGATCCATCCGAGGGCAACGCCTACTTGCAGAGCTGTCTTGAACCAATGCCGCATCGAACCGTCTCCCTTCGTGTTCTGCTCCGCAGGTCGGCAGCGCCGCTGCGAGGAATTTCCGTGCGAGGCGAGAATTCTGCACTGAATCGCGGCGCGAGGGCAACTTCGAGTCCGTCTTGGCCTCGACTGCGGGACTCTGACGGGCCGGGCTCTGTCCCGGCCTCGATGGGCCGTGGAGCCCACCGCCGCCACGTCATCCAGGTCGGAAGCCCGCACCGGCGTCACATCCGTGACGCCGAATGTCACGCCATTCCCGTCGAGGCGGGATGAAATCGCCGCCCAAAGTACGCAGATCTCGCGGAGGTAGAACGATGAATTCACGAATCCTTGGTGCAGCCGCCCTAGCCATCTTGTCGGGTACGAGCACGGCCTATGCCGGCGGCCGGATGGCCAGCGATCCCGTGGTGATGTCGGCCAACGATGTCCAGCGCTGTCTGGTGATGAACGTGAGTACGAAGACCCTCGCCGAGGTCACCATCTCGGTGGTCAAGGCGAACGCGGCCGTGCCGGAAGCGAGTGTCAACTGCACCGATCTCGCACCGTTCGGGCAGTGTGGCTTCCAGAACAATGCCCCGTCCCCCGGCGCCCGATTCTGCCTGGTTACGGTGAAGGGCAGCAGCAAGGCCCTGCGCGCTTCGTTCTGCAACGACAACGTGGACGTCTGCGCCTCGGTCCGCTGACCGGTACCAAGCTCCGCGGGCAAGCGGCCGAGGTCGAGGCGCCGGCCCAGGCCACGGTGGTGGCGCCTCGATCGATCCGCCCGCCGCATCCCGCCGGCTCGGGCGGGGCCGAGCCTCCATCGTCGACCCTGGAGGCCCCTGCCATTCCATCGTCCCGGCTCGGACGGAGCCGAGCCGGGCACCGGTGTATCCGCCAACCGTCGATCTCCGTTCCCAGGGAGAGTCTCTGCTCCCGCTCACCTTCACCGTAGCGGGTGACCCTGTTGCCGCGGCGCGCTATCGCGACGAGGCTCTGGCCCATGCCGGCCGCAAGACGGTGGCCTTTGAAAGAAACCTCGCGCTCGAGCAAGCCGGCTTTTCCGCTTTGGTCGCGCAGGATGCGGAACTGGCGTTGGCGTATGCGGACGAGGCCCACGCCAACGCGACGCTGTTTCGGCTCGACGGCTACTTCGATATGGCGCTGATGTATCGAACCTGGGCTCTCTGCCGACTCGGTCGCCGCGACCCCGCCGAGTTCGAGACGGTGCTGGAGCAGCGGGATCCCGTGTCGCGCAACTACGATCATTCGCTGCTGATGGCCTGGTTGGCGGAACTCCATCTCGCCAAGGGAGATGTTCGGTCGGCGACGCGAATCGTCGAACGGATCGCCCCCGATCCGGCGTTTGATGCGGAAGTCGGGCGGGTCCGCGGCATGGTGCTGGCAGCCTCCGGCCAGCGCGAGCAGGCGCGGGCGTGCTTGCTCCACGCCCGCGATCTCGCCGCGCGCCAGGGCGCGGTCCTCTTCGAAGGCCGCGCCGCGGCGGCCATCGAGTCGCTCGGGTGAGTCCTCGTCTGGGGACAGCCAGCCCTTTCGGTACACCTGCACCAACACGATCCACTCTCCACTTCTCGGCCGCACGTCCGCTGCTGGCTGCGGGCGGCGCGTTCTCTCCGCCCTGAAGATGGAAATGGTGAATGGTGTCAGTGTTGGTGTGAGTGGGTTGACCCGCTGCCTGCCGCCGCCGCGGCGATTCCCTAGCACCCGGCATCGAGGTTGATGTTCTTCGTCGATCTCTTCAGGTCGAGTGCGTGGCTTTGGTCAGTAGTTCCGTCGCCCACTGATTCAGGCTCTTGCCTGCCGCCTGTGCGGCGACGAGCGCGGCGCCGTGGACCTCAGGGGGCACACGCAGCAGAATCTTACCCGACGCGGGCTTCTCCGGAGCGATTCCTTGCTCGGCGCAGTCGTGCAGAAAGTCGTCGATGGCGAGCGCCAGTTGTTGGCGCAATCCCATCACCGTTCTCCACTTCTCGGCCGCACGTCCGCTGCTGGCTGCGGGCGGCGCGTTCTCTCCGCCCTGAAGATGGAAATAGTGAATGGTGTCAGCGAGGAGCTGCTCGGACACCCACCTTAGACTCCAGGAAGGGTACCCGAGCTGCTCGGACACCCATCTTGGACTCCAGGAAGGGTTCTCGAGCTACTCGGACACCCATCTTGGACTCTAGGAAGGGTGCTCGAGCTGCTCGGACACCCATCTTGGACTCCAGGAAGGGTGCTCGAGCTACTTGGACACCCAACTTAGACTCTAGGAAGGGTCATCGAGCTGCTCGGACACCCAACTTAGAGTCTAGGAAGGGTCATCGAGCTGCTCGGACACCCAACTTAGACTCTAGGAAGGGTCTCCGAGCTACTCGGACACCCAACTTAGACTCTAGGAAGGGTCATCGAGCTGCTCGGACACCCAACTT
>CAZGEJ010000032.1:0-2924 GCA_964524885.1 uncultured Binatia bacterium (SeqCode) | reverse complement strand
AGAGTCTAAGACGCGGGGTGCAGCTCCTCGAATAGGCGTCCTGGAATCCGAGTGGGGGATGGTAGCCCGGCAGAGGCTGCGGCGGATGCGTTCGCAAGCGAACCATTCGAGAAACCGCTGGTAGGCGAAGCGGCTTTCGGGGGACGTCACCGTTGCAGCAGGACACCCGTCACTGCAGCGGGAATGGGGTCAGCACCAGGTCGCCGTTGGTCAGGCCGCGGAAGTTGCTGGTGTGGCAGCCGGTGCAGATGCCGGCGTTGGGTCCGTCGGCGAAGACGGAAGTGTCGAATACCTCCAGCCAGTACCAATTGGCACCGCCGTCGCTCGTCGGCGCTTGCTTGATCATGACCGACCAGCCGCGCACCTCTGCACCGTTTCCATAAAGTTCCATCGGGCGCTCGCCTGCGTGGCGCACGTACGTCGCCGGGCCGAGACACCAGAAGGCGCGCTCGTCGGCGCGCATGCGGGCGAACAGGATGATCTGCGTGCCCCGAGCCCCATGCTTGCGATCGGACGAATGAAGGGACACCCTTGGCATCGAGGTGGGTGTCCTCGATGGTTGCACCATCGAAAGTCGGCTGCGTGCAGGAGGCCATGAAGACTGTCGCGACAATCGGGGCGTGTATGTTGTTCTTTGGATGCCTTGCGACACACGAACCTAGGGTCCCGTACGCTACCGAAGCCCCACAGTCGCCGCTTCCGATTTCCGTTCGTGTCATCCCAGAGCGATCGCGCTGGCCGGATCTCGACCGTGACCTGTGTGAGCGAGTCGTCGGCGATCTGCGTGCGACGCAGGTCTTCAGGGAAATCAGCGACTGCGGAGACTCGGTATGCATAGATTCTTGCCACGAGCATTCTGGGACGGCCGCTCTGCGGTAGTCTGGCGCAGAGACTGAACCCGTTCGCACCAGGAAGGAGATTTCTCAAATTGGATATTCCCCGGATCTTCAACATCATGGAGAGCGATCACCGGCTCCACAATCCGATTACATCCGAGAAGCTCGCCACTCTCGGCGCGGCGCTGCGCCTGGAGTCGGGCGACCGAGTGCTCGACCTCGGCAGCGGTTCGGGGGAGATGCTGTGCACCTGGGCACGCGATCACGGCATCGTCGGCGTCGGTATCGACATGAGCCGGTTGTTTACCGAGCGAGCAAAACTCCGGGCCGAAGAACTGGGCGTCGCCGATCGCGTCGAGTTCATCCATGGCGATGCAGCCGGCTATGTCTCGGACGAGAAGGTCGACGTGGCGGCCTGTGTCGGTGCCAGTTGGATCGCCGGGGGAGTCGCCGGCACCATCGAACTCCTGGCGCGGAGCCTACGCAGCGGAGGGATCATCCTCATTGGGGAACCCTTCTGGCGGCAATTACCGCCAACGGAGGAGGTAGCCCAGGGGTGTCTGGCGCACTCGCTTTCCGACTTTCTCATGCTTCCGGACTTGCTCGCGTCGTTCGACCTACTTGGCTACGACGTCGTCGAGATGGTTCTGGCGAATCAAGACAGTTGGGACAGATACGAAGCCGCCAAATGGTTGACGATGCGCCGATGGCTGGAAGCGAATCCCGAGGACGAGATCGCGCAAGACGTCCGGGCCAAACTGACCTCGGAACCAAAACGTTACGCCGCTTACACGCGTGAATACCTCGGCTGGGGGGTGTTCGCGTTGATGCCACGCTGAGGAGGCGAATTCCGGCCGGCTCAGAAAGCGAGGGAGCGTCGAGCACGTCCATGTCCCCGCAAGCGACTGCCCTCCGTCGAAGAAGTCATGGCGCGCACAACCCACGACGATGCCGTTTCGAGCCCAAGCGATGCGTTCGACCCGAGCGTCGTCGTGCGAGCGATCCACGATCACGATCCGAACGACCGGCCTACATCCTGCGATCGTCACCGCCGGTGGCACGTTCGGCGAACCGAGCGTCGGCACATTCGGTGCGCAGGAGTGCAGGGCGGCAACTCCGCGGACGCGACGATCACGCACCGACAACCCCAGAGCAGAGGCTGCGGATGCATTTGCGCAAACCCGATGACGCCCCAGCAGGACCGCGCCGCGTCGCCCGTCCCCTGATTTCGCATGGGATTCACGCTGCCCGAACCGGCTACTCATGCCGACGCGGGTGCGACATCGGCATACTATGCCCAATCCGCATGATCGGAGGTTGGGCGTCGAGAAGGCGCAAGTAGGAGACGAGTGTGTCGTTTCAATCGGAGCCCGGCATCATACGGTGGAAAGTCCACTTCAGGTCCTCACCCGAGATGGTCTTCGAGGCGCTGGCTACGGATGCCGGGCGGGCGCGCTTCTGGGCAGAGTCGGCGCCGGAAGTCGATGGAGTAATCACTTTTAATATTATCAACTATGAACCATTCTCTGGCCGCATTCTGCGCAGGCGCGAGCCCTCCACCTTCAAGCTCGAGTACTACGGAACAGTTGTTGAGTTCTTTCTGTCCGGCGACGGGAGAGGCGGCACCGATCTTTCGTTGGTCGCAACGGACGTCGATGAAACCGTTCGTATGGAGATGGTCGCTGGCTGGGTCTCGGTCCTCATGGCGATGAAGGCAGCCGTAGATCACGACATCGACCTGCGAAATCATGACGAGGCGCGCGCCTGGGGAAGCGGCTTCCTGGATAACTGATCACCATACCCCATTTCGATCTGTGAAGTGCGAGCTATGTCAGCACCCATATTGAACCCGGCAATCCCCCAGCTTCCGAGCGGAGACCTGCAGCGGACGACCGACTTCTACCGCGATCGTCTCGGGTTCACGGAGTTCAAGCTCTTTCCCGAGCACGGACACCTCATTGCCCGGCGAGGGCCAGTCGAGATCCACTTTTGGCGAGCCGGGTCGGAGGAAGAGGCGAATCACTACGGAAGCGCTGAACTGCCCCGGCTTTCCCGGAGACCGGTTTACATGAGTCCAACCTCTGCGGC
>CAZGEJ010000031.1:0-65106 GCA_964524885.1 uncultured Binatia bacterium (SeqCode) | reverse complement strand
GCGCCTACCCTGGGTCCACCGCCCCACCGGAACCCAACCCTGAAGGGGTTGTGCCACTCGCCATGCCCCCGACGGGCGCGTGCGCGGCGCGCCGTCAGCCGGCCGGCCAGTAGCGTTGTTGAAGGCGGACCAAGCCGTCGACCACCGGTTGCGGTTCGGGCCACGCCAGGGGCGGACGCGCCGCGCCGGCCTGGGTCAGCTCCTCCAAGACGGCGCCGGCCGAGGCGCGGATCGCCTGCAGGTCGTAGCCCCCCTCGAGCAACGCCGCGCAGCGGCCGTCGGCGGTTTCGCCGGCGACCTCGAGGAGCTGTCGCGCCAGGCCGCGGAAGCCGTTGGAGCTGACGTGCATGTCGCCGAGCGGATCGCGCGCATGGGCGTCGAAGCCGGCGGAGATCAAGACGAACTGCGGCCGGTACCGTTGCGCCACCGGCACGACGATGCGGCGGAAGGCGTCGAGGTACTCGGCATCGCCGCAGCCGGCGGGCAGCGCGAGATTGACGGTATAGCCCTCGCCGTCGCCGCGCCCGTGCTCGGTGGCGGCGCCGGTGCCCGGGTAATAGGGGTACTGGTGCGTCGAAACGAAGAGCACGCCCGGATCGCGCTCGAACATGTGCTGCGTGCCGTTGCCGTGGTGCAGGTCCCAGTCGACGATGAGGATGCGCTCGAGCCCGTGCACCGCGCGCAGATGAGCGGCTCCGACGGCCACATTGTTGAAGAGACAGAACCCCATCGCGTGCGTCGCCTCGGCGTGATGGCCGGGCGGGCGCACCGCGGCGAAGCCGTTGTCGACTTCACCGGCGACGATGGCGTCGAGGAGCTGCAGGAAGCCGCCGGCGGCGAGACGGGCGACGTCGTACGACTGACGGCAGGTCGGGGTATCGGCGTCGAAGGCGTACCAATCGCGCTGCTGCGTGCGTTCGACGTCGGCGACGTAGGACCCGTCGTGCACGCGGGCCAGTTCTTCGCCGGTGGCGAAGCGCGGCGCCAGCCGCACCACGCCCGGATGCGGTGCCCCGAGTAGGTCGAGCAAGGCGGCGATGCGTTCCGGGCGTTCGGGATGACCGTGGCCGGTATCGTGTTCGAGGTAACGCGGGTCCAGGACCAAGCCGGTGCGGGGCATGGCTGAAACCTACAGGGCCAAGGGCCAAGGGCCAAGCACTTCGAAGGGCCAAGGGCCAAGGGCCAAGGGCCAAGAAAGCTGCGGCTGCAGCGGGCCTTGGATCAGCCCACTCCCACCAACACTCACACGATTCACCATTTCCATCTCCAGGACGGCAAGAACGCGCCGCCCGCACCCAGCACCGGACGTGCGGCAGGGAAGCGGGTAGAGCTTAGTGTTGGTGTTGGTGTTGGTGTTCGTTCAGCCCGCGCCGATCCCCAACCCCAGCGTCCTAGAGTCCTTGGCCCTTGGCCCTTGCACCTTGGCCCTGTTCTTCTGAGTGCTTGCTCTTTCACGGCATCTCCTTTAGCGCTGAAGCCTCGCATGTTCGGCATCGGCGTTCAGGAACTATTGGTCATTCTCGTCGTGGCGCTGATCGTGCTCGGGCCGGAGCGTTTGCCCGACGTGGCGCGCATGTTGGGCAAGGGCATGGCCGAACTGCGCAAAGCCACCGCCGGTTTGGGGGACGAGTTGCGCGGCGCGCGCAGCTTGCTCGACGACGAAGTGCAGAACCTGCGCAAGTTGACGACGCCGCCGCAGTCGCAAGCGCGGGCGCAAGCGGGCGCGGCGGCCAAGGCCAAGGCCGCGGCCGAACCATCACCCACCGAAGGCGAAGCGCCGAGCCCGACGACCGGCACGCCCCCCGACGAGCCGACGCAATCGGCCTGAGGTCCGCCGTGGTTCGTCCTTCTGCGACGAAGAGCCCCGCCGCGGAGGCAGCGGCTCCCGAAGTCGACGCGACGATGCCGCTCACCGAGCATCTCGCCGAGTTGCGCTACCGTCTGATCCGCGCCCTGCTCGGCGTGCTGGTGGGTGCCAGCGGCTGTTACTGGTTCGCCGAGGACCTGTTCGCTCTGCTGGCGCGGCCGCTGTACGCGTTGCCGACGGCCGAGGGGCAGCATGCGGTGAATCTGATCGGCACGGGTGTCGCCGAGGCGTTTTTCACCAAGCTCAAGGTGGCGGCGATCGGCGGCATCTTCGTCGCCAGCCCGGTGCTGCTGTACCAGATCTGGGCCTTCATCGTGCCGGGCCTATACGAGAACGAGCGGCGCTACGCCCGCCCCTTCGTCTTTTTCGGCACCCTGTTCTTCTTCGGCGGCGCCGGTTTCTGCTTCGAGCTGGTGATGCCCGTCGGCTTTCAGTTTTTCCTCGAACAGTACGCCTCGATCGGCGTCGCGCCGGAGATCCGCATCAGCGAGTACCTGACCTTCAGCTCGCGCATGTTGCTCGCCTTCGGCATCACCTTCGAGATGCCGTTGGTGGCGTTTTTCCTGGCGCGGCTCGGGATGATCACCCACCGCACCTTGATCGACTACGGGCGCTACGCCGTGGTCGCCATCTTCATCGCCTCGGCCGTGCTGACGCCGTCGGCCGACGTCGCCTCGCAGCTGCTGATGGCCGGGCCGCTGCTGATCCTCTACGTCGTCAGCATCGGCGTCGCCTACTTCGCGGCGCGGCCGGCGATCGCCGAGTGAGCCGCCGCGCAGCAGGTTGGCGGAGCGGCCGCTGGCAGCCACGCCGGGCGTAGACGGCTATTCGTCGGATTGCATGGCGCGCATGAGCCAGTCGCCGTCCGCCTCGGGCGGGGCGGCGACGCGGCGGGCGCCGCCGCTGGCCACCAGTTCGGCGAGGATCGCCTCGACGTCGTCGACGAAGTCCGGCGCCGCCAGCAGGACGATGACGGCCCGGTGCCGGTCGAGGGTGCGGACGATGCCGATGTCCTCGTAGGATTCGAAGAGGAACTTGACCATGGCGATGGCCGGCGGCTCGACCTCGAGGAAGTAGGGAACGACGGTCGTCGCGGCGGGGCGCATGGCGACGGGGCATGGCATGCGAGGCCGCGCCGGTCAACGCGAGGCCGGGCGCCGAGATCGTTCTTGACGGCGCAGTTCCAATTGGTGCAGAAAGTTTGTGGAGTCATGAAATCGTGCCCGAGGCACTGAGAGCCTGGGAGCATTAGGATCGCCGCCGGCAGCGAACCGTCGCCGCGGCATTTACGGAGGAGGAGTATAGCGATGAGAGTTCCCTTCAAGCGGGCCGGCCGACTGGCGCGGGCCGCGAGCTTCGCCATGCTGGCCTTGGGCCTCGGCGTCGGCTCGGCCCAGGCACAGTGCGGCAACGGCGTCGTCGACGATGGCGGTGCGCCTTGCGTCGGCGACTGCAATGAAAGCGGCGACGTCACGGTCGACGAGATCGTCACCATGGTGAACCTCGCCCTGACCGGCGGCGTCACCGGGTGCGCCGCGGCCGACAGCAACAGCGACGGCTCCGTCACCGTCGACGAGATCATCACCGCGGTGAACAACGCCCTCACCGGCTGCCCCGCCAGCGGCGGCCAGGCGACGGAAGAATGCGATGACGGCGGTATCTGCATCGGCGACGCGACGGCCGGCCAGGCTTGTACGTCGGACGCGGACTGCGGCGAAGGCGCCGACGGCGTCTGTCTCGCGGGTGCCAAGGCGTTCAACGGCTGCTCGTCCGACGCCGACTGCCCCGGCAGCACCTGCGTCCGCTGCAAGACCTTCGGCGGTGACGGCTGTGCCGCCAACTGCACGAACGAGACGACGATCGACTTCCCCTTGAAGACCGGCAAGCTGCCCAGCTCGGGCCCCCTCACCGGCGGCAAGTGCGTCGGCGGCGACAAGGCCGGCAGCGCCTGCACCAACGACTCGGGTTGCCAAGGCGCCATCAACGGCTTCTGCCTCGAAGGCAGCACCGCGGCCGTCTTCGGCCCGTTCATCCAGCTGCCTCTCGACCTCAGCGGCTCGACCAAGCTGATCGTCGGCAAGGCCGGCGACGACGGCGTCATCCCGGTGGCGATGCCGGCGGCGGACGTGAACCTGCCGCGTATCCCGGTTTCGTCCATCGCCTGTGCCTGCGTCCGCGGCGCGGCCGCTTCGACCTGCGGCGGCGTGACCTTCTACAAGGACGGCAGCCAGGCCACGAACTGCACGCCGAACTTCAACGGGCAGGAAGAGTGCCCCACCGACCTGCCCTGCGCCGCCGTGCACGGTCCGGGCAACACCGCCTCGGGCTTCATCGGATGTGAAGGCCTCGAGCCGGGTTCGGTCAACTTCGAACTCGACTGCAACGGCAACCCGGGCGAGGATCCGTTCGATCCGATCATCACCCTCTCCGGCACCGGCGCTCCGGGCTCGGCCTTCATGGTGTTGAGCGCCGCCATCGGTACCGTCGTCGGCGCCTGCACCGGCACGTCGCCCGATTACGGCGCGGACGGTGCGTTCTGCACGGGTGACGATCCGCTCGCCAACCGCGGCAGCCCGAACACCGTGCCGTTCGTCACCGGCTCGGCTACCGGTATCGCCACGAACGTCGCCGACTTCGAAGGCGACAACGTCGGCCCGCACACGACGTTCGGCCAGGGCTTCACCTGTAACCCCGACGGCACCCTGGGTTCGATCTCGGGCGTCAACCTGTCGGGTGTGTTCGCCTCGTGTGATCAGCCGACGATCAGCGACATCGTCGTGCCGATCAACTTCATCGGTCAGTAAGCGCTTCGGCGCTCTGACGATGCCGCAGCCAAGGGGCGGTGGGCGCAAGCCCACCGCCCCTTTCGTTTGTGGGCTCCGCGACGGCGTCGCCCGCGACGCCGATCGTCCCCACCCAGTCGTCAGCTTCCGGAGTAGGATGAAGGGGCGCCCACGCGCCGCGGAGCACCGAGGTGTACTCGGCGGGCCCGTCGCGGGCTGGAAACGGTGTGAGGCGCGAAGGATCGAAGCGGCGCTCCGATCAGGGCTGGAGCGGTACTTCGATTCGGGCAAAAGCGTCGGCCGACGTCGCCGGCCACAACTCCTCGAACAAGAGAATCTCGGCGACCGCAGCGTGCACACCGGCGACGGCGAAAGCCCGCGGACGCTGCACCGCCGCCAATTCGATCGACTCGACCTGCTGCGCCGCTGCCGCATCGAGCACGACACCACGCGGCAGGTCGTCGACGCGGGCCCGGCGCAAGTCACCCAGGCGGAACCGCAACCACTCCGCCGCCGTCGCGTCCGACGCAACCACCGCCTGCGGCACGGACGCCACCGGAGCCACGGGCTCCGCAGCGGCGACGGGCGGTTCGGCGCGAACGGCGACTTCGCTCTCACGCATCGGCGACAGCGGTGTCGGCGCGGGAGCCTCGACGGCCGTGGCCGCGGGCTCGACGGCGTCGGCGACGCCATCATCGCGCCCCTCCAGCGCCGGAACGGCAGCGACTAGCGACAGCGACGCAGCCGGGGCGTCTTCGCCCGGCCCGGACGGCTGCACCTGCAGCATTCGATCGTCTGCCGCCGCTTCGCCGGCGAGCGCGGGTTCGCCCAGCGACAGGGGAGGCGCCGTAGCGGCCTCGGGACGCGACCACAACGACAACACCGCCGGTACCACGGCGAACAAAAATGCCGCGGCGCTGACGATCACGACTTCTGCATTGGTGACGATCGGTAGAGTCATGGTGTATGGTGCGGAGAAAAGCCGAATCACCCGATCCTGTCCAGCGGCAACACTAGGGTTGTTGCGCTGGTGCACTGGGATTGGTAGTGCGACGGCATTCTGACCTCGGGTAGTAATCATCGGGAGGAGGACACTATGAGGATTCGCATGGGTGGGCTGTTCGCGGCGCTGGCGCTTGGCGCCCCGCTGGCCCTGGCTTCACCGGCCGTCGCACAGAGTTGCGTCGGCGATTGTAACACCAGTGCCGATGTCACGGTCGACGAGATCGTGACCATGGTCAACTTGGCGTTGACGGGCGGCACGACGGGCTGCACCGCGGCCGACAGCAACAGCGACGGCTCCGTCACCGTCGACGAGATCATCACCGCCGTCAACAACGCCCTCACCGGCTGCCCGGCAACGGGCGAAGCGACCTGCGGCAACGGCATCGTCGAGTCGGGCGAGGATTGCGACGACGGCGGTATCTGCATCGGCGGCAGCAACGCCGGCACGACCTGCGACGCCGAGAGCGACTGTACCGGCGACGGCATCTGCGTCGGCGGCACCGGAGCCGGCTCCGCCTGCGCCAGCGACGCCACCTGCGGCGGCGGCACCTGCCAGCGTTGTCGTCCGTTCGGCGGCGACAGCTGCGCCGCCAACTGCACCAACGAATCGTCGATCGCCTTCGACCTCGTTCCGGGCCAGACCGACGAACTCGGCACCTCGATCGAACAGGGCACCAGCGGCGTCGTGGTGTACAGCATCCTCGACCTCGCCCTACCCCTCAGCGGTGGCCTCGTCGCCACCGTCGGTAAGGAACGCGACGGCGAGATCCCGGTCGTCATCCGCGCCAGCGACATCTCCTTCCCGTCGATCGAAGTCCTCAGCCTCGCCTGCGCTTGCGTCAAGGGCACCGCGGCCAAGACCTGTGGCGGCGTGACCTTCGAGGCGGACGGTGTGACGTTGGCGGAGGACTGCACCGCCGACCCGTCCGTCTGCCCCAACGACCGTCCCTGCGCCTTCCAGCACGGTCCGGGCAACACCTCGGCCGGCGTCGTCGGCTGCAACGGTCTCGAAGGTATCGACCTCGAGGCGGAGTTGGCGGACGAGATCTTGACCATCGCCGCCAGCGGCAGCGGCGGCCCGGGCTCGGCCAAGCTGGCCACCAGCATCTCGATCGGCCTCGTCTTGGGACGCTGCACCGGCAGCGGCGCCGAATACGGCGCCGACGGCCAGTTCTGCACCGCGGACGATCCGCCGAACGACCTGGGTGCCGTCGGCACCGGCCCGGTGACCACCGGCACGGCGACCGGCACGGCGCTGGGCGACTTCCCGCTGACGGGTTCCGCCACGGGTGCCGAGGCCTCCTGCCCGGCCATCGCGACGGGCAGCCTCAAGGACACCTGTCTGGTGACGGCGATCCCGTTCGCCGACGTGCCGCAGCTGGGCGACATCGTCGGCACGATCCAGCTGTGTGCGCAGTGAGGAGGGCCAAGGCTCAAGGGCCAAGGGCCAAGGCTTCAAGCTCAAGGCTCAAGGCTTAAGGCTTAAGGCTTAAGGCTGAAGGGCCAAGGGCCAAGGGCCAAGGGCCAGGAAGTTGGGTCTGGGCCGGGGCGAGTTGCCCCGGCCTGGGCTTCGCCAAAACGAAGGGGCTGGGAGGATTTCCTCCCAGCCCCTTTTTCGTGGCAGCTGACCTTCGCGCGGTCGACCTACGGTACCCCACCCTCCAGCCGCGCAGCCCGCCTACCCTCGCGCAAGCAATCGCCCCCCAAGCCCCAAGAACCCTGAGCTTTACGCCTTCAGCCTTGCGCTTTAAGCCTTGCGCCTTCAGCCTGAAGCCAGCAAACCTTGGCCCTTGGCCCTTGAACCTTGGCCCTGGCGCTAGGCGGGCGCGCCCGCGCCCGCCTAGCGCACTCGCGGCCGGGCGATCGTGCCCGAAATGTGCACGGGGGCGTCGGCCTTGGCGCCGGCCGGACGGGGAATCAACGACAGCAGGCCGCGGATCGGGTCTGGCGCCTCCGGACCCGGCTGGATCACCGCCTGCAAGTTGAGGGCGCTGTTCGGCAGCGGATCGCGCAGCACCACCTGGCCGTCGGCCTTGAGCACGATCTCCTTGCCGTTGGCCGACAGCTCCTTCACCTCGAGGCGTCCGCCCTTCAAGCTGAAGTCGAGCTTGGCGTCGTCCATGTGGATGTCGGGGACGCCGAAGCCGGCGATCTTCGCCGACAGCAACGCTGCCCGGCTCAAGCGCACGACCCCGGCCGCCTGGCCGGCATTCGGCGCGGCCAGCGACGTTTCGAACGACAGCTGCGCATCGATGCGCCCACCGATGCTGCCGTCCTCCAGGAGCGACGACAGCGGTGCGTAACGCCCCAAGCTGAGGCCCTCGACGACCAGGGCGCCGGCGAGCTTGCCGTCGGCCAGATCGAAGGTGCCGTTGGCCATGCCGCCGTACAACTCCGCCTGCGCGTCGACCCCGTACGGGTTGAGGCTCAGCCACTGGGACAACGACGGCCGCAGGTACACCTGATCGAGCTGCACTTGCGGAACCTCGGCCCCCGGCGGCTTGACCCGCAAGCCGGAGACGACGATGCCGCGGTGCCACGCGAAGCCGGCGCTGTCGAAATCGACGCCCTGCACGCCGCCGGCGCGGCTCAGCGCCCCGCGGATCAGCACGTCATACGGAAAGGTGACGACGAGGCACACCAAGAAGGCGATGAAGGTGAAGCCGCCGTACAACAGCGGCATGCGGTTGCCCGAGATGTCGGGCAGCGAGATTCGCGGCAGGCGCATCACGACTCTCCGGCCTCGGCCGCCGTCGCCGCCTTGAGCAACGACACCGTCGCGGTGACGTCGAAGGTGAACGTCTCGTCCTTACGCTTCTTCACCTGCAGACGGCTGAAGCGCAGCGGCGTGGTGCCCTTCTCGATGCGGTAGATCAGGTCGACGAGGGCGTCGATGGGGATCTGGTTGATCTTGATCTCGACCCGCTCCTCGACGAAGTCCTTGTTCACTTCCTTGGTCGACGGGTTCATCGACGAGATGCGATCGGCGCTGATGGCGCGCTGCACCGTGCCCTGCACGTACGAGAACAGGTTGAACTTCTCGTCGCTCTGGGAGATCGCCGCCTGGTTCGCCTCGATGCGGCGCAGCGTTTCGAGATAGCTGCCGCGCAGCCGTTCGATCTCGACCAGGTTGCGCTCGGCGCGGGTGATTTCGCGCGCCAGCACCTCTTGCCGCTGTTGCAGCGGATCCCAGATGAAGGCGTAGACCAACAGCAGCGGCGCGACGATGCCGAGCACGCCGAGCAGCGCCCGCTCGCGCGGCGCCAAGCCGGCGAAGTAGCCGGCGATCATTTCTCCGAGATTGAAGTTCATTCCACCTCTCCCCGGCCCAGCGCCAGCAGCACGAGGTAGTTCACTCCACCCTCGGGATTCGACTTCACGTTCTTCACCTCGACGGCCGAGAAGTACTTGCGGTCGACGATCTTCTGCTTCACCGCATCGACCGTATCGTAGGTGTCGCTCAAGGCGCGCAGGCGGATCTGGCCGGTGTCCATGGTCAGCTCCTCGACCTCGACCTTCAGTTCCGCCGGCACGGCGATCGCCAATTCGCGCAGGGCATCGATCGCCGTGGCGCCGTCGAGCGGCACCACGTCGCCCAACATCGCCAGCTTCTTCTGCTCCTCGTCGATCGCCGCCTGCATCTGCTTCACCGGGTCACCCGCCGGGCGCACGCCCTGCAGCGTCTGGCCGAAGACCTGCGCCACGGCGCTCGACAGTGCCTGGTAACGCGCCTCCAACCGTTGCTGTTCGACGTAGGTGTTGCCGACGATCATCGCCAGCACCAGCGCCGCGAGCATGCCCGTGCGCTTGAGCGCCTGGCGGAACTCGTCCTGCGTGCGCTGGTAGGAGAACTCGCCACGGCGGAAGTTGAGGCCGAGCGCCTCGCCCGGCATCGCCTCGCGCAGCGCGAGCCCGATGGGCACGGCAAACGGCGTCAACTCGCGCGGCCACGGTTCGGGCAGGTGGCGCGACGCCGATTCGCTGAAGCGGCGCACGTCGAGCCCCTGTTGCTTCAAGTCCTCGACGATCTGCGGCAGGTACGGCCCGTCGCCCCACACGATGCACGGCATGCGCGCCGGCAGCGGCGCGCCGTTGAGCGCGGTCAGACTCCAGCCGACCTCGGCCGACAGGGCCTGCAGCCGCGTCGCCTCGTCGCGCGCCGGGTCCTCGGCTTCGGGGTTGGGTGCGGTGACGACCAGAGTACGCAAGCCGGCGAGTTTCTTGTCGCGGTAGACGGCGATACCCAGCCGCCGCCCGCCGCCACTGATGTAGACGAAATCGTCCGGCACCGCCTTCTCGCTCAGACGCAAGCCGTTGAGCGCCGCCAGCGGCGCCACGTCGACGATCTTCGGATCGAGCCCGGCTTCTTCGAGGGTGTGCAGGTGCAACTGCAAGTCCTCGCGCGGCACCATCGCCGCCAGCACGTCGCTCGCCTCCTTGCCGCGCTCGAGCACGTGGTAGTCGATGACGACGTCTTCCAACCCGAACGGCACCTGCGCCTCGAGCTCGAAGGGTACGGTCTGGTCGAGCCGCTTGCGGTCGCGGAACGGCAGCGTCATGCGCCGCCAGGTCACGGCATCCCCGGGGATGGCGGAAACGACGGTGTTGGCGTCGCCGAGTTGGTGTTTGTCGACGAAGCGGCGAAGTTGCTCGCCGACGCTGGAGCCGTCGGGGACCACGGCATCCCGGAATAGACCGAGGACACGGTAGTCGCGGAAGGCGACCTCGACGAGGGCGGCCTTCAGCTCGCTGGCGTCGATCTCGAGCGCGAGAACGCGTTGCGGCATCGCGGCGCTGGTTCCTTTCTCAGCCTAGAAGAAGCGGCTGTCTTCCTCGGACTCGGGCGACTCGGTGCCCGCGTCGCGATTTTCGTCGAACAGCCAGGCTCCGCCTTCCTTTTGCCAATCGAGGCGGGTGAAAGTCCAGGCTACCGCTTCGCCGTCGCCGGCACCACCGGCGGCTGCTGCTCCTCCTTGGGCCGGGCCATCGAGAGCGCGGACGCGGCGCACCAGCATGGCGGCCGAGCGGCCGATGCCGCCGCGTCCGGTGAGCGGGTTCGGATTGACGATGCCGCTGGCCCAGATGCGGTAGATGCTGCTGCTGGCGCGCATCATGCGGCGCGGATCGGGGATGGGATCGCCGGCCGCCACTTGCGGCATCATCGAGAAGATCTCGCTGGTTTCGAGCGGCACTTCCATGCGGCGGTTGAGGATTTCCTCGACGATGCCCTCGTCGCCGATGACGGCGTTGAGCACCCCACGCGGCGCGGTGTTGGCGTTGATGAAGCGCAGGCTGACGGTCGGCGCCGCGGTCAGCAGTCGCTCCAGGCGACGCAGATCCTGCGGCCGCAGGCCGAGGGCGACGTTGGCGTCTTCGAGGGTGGTGAAGTCGATCGAACGGAACAGCTCGGCCGTATTGCCGGTGCCGCCGGTTCCACCGGCTCCGGCGCCGGCGGCGCCGCCGTCATCGGTTCCGTCGTCCTCCAGTTCGTCGTCGCCGTCGTCCTCGTCGTCGGCCTCGGCGCCGTCGCCGCCGGCGCCGCCGCTGAGCACCTGCTCGAGACGCATGTCCCAGTAGTCGTACAGTCGCTGCGCCAATTCGGTCTCGAAACCCTCCTCTTCCAACACCCGCTCGAAGGCGAAGCGCCAACGCTGGAAGCCGAGGATACGCGTCGGATCCTCCTGGGCCAGCTGCATCTCCTGCTCGTTCTGCGGTTTGGTGAGGTTGAGGTTGATCTTGCCGCTTTCGTCGAAGATTTCGACGCGCAGCCGCATGTTGTCGGGCAGCGGGAACAACGAAGCGTCGATGAGACAGGAGTCCTGCGCCGGCTCGGGGCACCATTCCTCGCTGAACGCATCGACCCGCGGCTCGCCGTCGAAGGCGAGGAAGGCCTCTCCCAGGTTGATGCCGGAACGGGCCAAGAGCTGCGCCTGCAAGCCGCTCAGCGAGTTGCGCGCCATGTGGGTGAAGATCTGCGCCGAGAAGGCGAACTGTACCGTGATCATCGTCAGCAGCGAGACGACGAGCAACACGATGACGACGACCATGCCACGTTGATTGCGCATCGGGTCACCGTGTCGGAGTCGGGAAACGCGCCAACGGCAAGTCGACGATGGTGCTGAAGTCGTGCACGCTGCCGTTTTCGTCCCACAGCCACAGCGTGATGCTGACCGCCGCCGGCAGGCCGAGCAGTTCGTTGTCGGGCCCAGGCTGGCTGGTGTCCCATTGCGGCATCGCCTCGCCGGTGGCGGGGTCGACGTAGTCGAAGCGCAGCCCGGCGACGCGATCGGACAGATGGATGGCGCGCACCTGCGGTTCTTCCGGGGCGTCGTTGGCGGCACCGAACTGCGCGCCGGCTTCGCCCATGCCCGGCGCGTTCGGATCACCGCCGCCACCGGCGACGGCCAACACCTCTTCTTGGCGGCGCAAGGCAAAGACTTTGGGCGTCTCGGTTTCGTCGAGCATGTAGCCGACGAGGGCCATGCCGCCGGCCCGTTGTTCGGCGCCGTAGACGCGGCGGACGACGGTGAAGAACTGCAACACGTCGGAGGGCGGCGTCGCCTCGCGGCGTTCGCCGAGGAAGTAGACCGTGGTGCTCGGCGGCAGAGCGCCCTCGATTTCGTCGGCCAGGCGCAGCACCAGTTCGCGGCCGTCGGCGTAAAGTTCGGCGCGGCTCTCGGCGCGTTGGGTCGCCATCAAGGTACGCGCCACGACGCCGTACACGGCCATCAAGATCAGGCCGAGGATCGCCGTGGCGACGAGCACCTCGAGCAGGGTGAAACCGCGCCGCGAGCCCATCAGAGCAGGTCCCCGCGGACGAAGTAGACGACCTGCAACTGGTTCCCGGGGCCGTCGCCCCAGGCGATGCGCACGACGACTTGGCGCACGGTTTCGAGTTCGGTCGGCTGCACGTCGGTTTCGTAGAGGAAGCCCGGATGGCCTTCGCAGGGGCCGGCGTCGCTGGCGACGGCGCCGATGCCGTTGACGGCGGCGCGGTACTGGATCTCGCTGATCTTGTCGCGCGCCAGCAACGTCGCGCGGGTGTAATTCTGGTCGCGGATGGTGAGGTTGATGTTGCGCGCGTGCAGGCCGAGCAGCGGCACCAGCGCCAGCGCGACGATCGACATCGCGATGAGCACTTCGAGCAGCGTGAAACCGCGTTGGGTCCGCTTCGTGGCCATCAGTAGCGCGGGTCGGAGTAGCCCGGCACGGAGTTCAGACGCGAACTCATCGGATCGAGGAAGAGCGTGTGCGCCTCCTTGATCGTCGCCAGGTGGATCACCGTCGGGTCGATGGTGCCGTCGGGATAGAAGGTGGTGAACACCTGGCCAGAGGAGACCTTGGCGCCCATCATCGGGAAGCCGACGTCGGTGATTTGCACGCTCGCCGGCATGGCGCCGCCCTTGGCCAGGGAGCCGAGTGTACCGACTCCTTCGGTGAAGGGATCGGAGCCGTCCTCCGCCGTGATCCAGTAGCGTTCGGCGTCGAGGTCGTAGAAGAGGCGGAACGGCAGCCCGTGCAGCACGGCTTCGCTGCGCAGCAGGCGGAAGGTCATGACGAGGCGGCGGGCTTGGGCCTGCAGTTCGCTGCGGCCGGGGTCGCGCAACCGAGGCACGAGAATACCGACGGCGATCGCCAGGATGGCGACGACGAGGGTGATCTCGAGCAGGGTGAAGCCCCGCTGGGAGCGAAAGGCGGAGCGTTGCACGGCGAGGTTCCGATGGAGCCGAGAGGACGGCCGGCCGCGGCCGGCCGCCGGGCTCACAGGTCTTCGCTACTGATGTCGGCGTTCTTGCCTTCGCCGCCCTCGGCACCATCGGCACCGAGGCTCTTGATGACGTAGATCTGCCCGTCACTCGAGTAGGCGTAAGCATTGCCCCAGGGGTCGACGGGGTCGCGGTCGAGGTAGCCGTCGGGGTTCCAGTTGCTGGCGTTGCCGGGCGCCTGCACGAGCGCGCCGAGACCGTCGGAGCTGCTCGGGTAGAAGCCGTTGTCCAGCTTGAACAACTGCAGGGCCTGCTCGATGCCCTTGATGTCGGTGGCCGCCTTGGTGCGGCGCGCCTCGTCGGTACGGCCCATGATCTTCGGGGCGACCAGGGTGGCCAGGAGCCCGAGGATGAAGACCACGACCATGATCTCGATGAGCGTGAAGCCGGCGGTGCTGGTGATGCGTCGCATGCTCGCTTCCTCCTTACGTGAATTCGTTGGCTAGGCTGCGTCGGTTCAGCCGACGAGCTGGTTCATTTCGAATATGGGTAGCAGAATCGCGAGAACGATGAAGAGCACGATGGCGCCCATGACGATGATCATCACCGGTTCCATGATGCTGGTCAGCGAGGCGACCGACATTTCGACTTCGTTGTCGTAGGCCTCGGCGGCCTTGGACAACATCTGTTCGAGTTCGCCGCTCTTCTCGCCGACCGCGATCATGTGGATCAGCATCGTCGGGAACAGGCCGCTCTTCTGCAGCGGCGGGGCGATGCTGTGGCCTTCGCGGATGCTCTCGCGCGCCTCTTCGATGGCGCGCGTCAGCACGGTGTTGCTGACGACGCTCTTGACGATGTCGAGCGCCTGCAACAGCGTGATGCCGCTGGTCAGCAGCGTCGACAGCGTGCGCGAGAAACGCGCCAGTGCGACCTTCTTCAGCAACGTGCCCGAGTACGGCAGGCGCAGCATCAAGCGGTCCCATCGTTCCAGACCTTCGGGCGTGCGCTTGCTGGCGCGCACGGCGAGGATGGTGATGGCGATGAGCAAGGCCAGCACCCACCAGTACTGCTCCATGAAGCCGCTGATCGACAGCAGGATCTTCGTCGCCACCGGCAGTTCCTGGCCGGTTTCGGAGAAGATGCGGGTGATGTTGGGCACGGCGAAGGCGAGCAAGGCGAAGAGGATCAAGGCGCTGAACGAAGCCATCAGCACCGGATAGGTCAGCGCCGACTTCACCTTGCCCTGCAGCTTGGCGTACGACTCGGTGTAGTCGGCCAGGCGCAACAGCACGACGTCGAGCGCGCCGCTCGCCTCGCCGGCGCGCACCATGCTGACGAAGAGGTCGGAGAAGACACGCGGGTGCGCCTTGAGCGCATCGGCCAAGGTGCCGCCCTCGGTCACTTGTTCGCGGATCTGCGAGAAGATGCGCTTGGTGCGCGAGTTGTCGACCTGTTCGATGATCGCCGACAGACAGTCGACGAGCGGCAGGCCGGCGCCGACGAGGGTCGCCAACTGGCGCGTCAGCATCGCCAGTTCCTGCGGCGTGATGCGTTCGAAGTACTGCGACAGGTTGATGTCGACGTTGAGGCTGGCGAGGCCGGTGGCCTTCGGGCCGCGGTCGTCGCGTTCCTGTTCGTTGAGTTCGGTCGGGAAGATGCCGGTCTTGCGCAGCTTGAGACGCGCCGTCTTGGCGGTGTCGGCGTCGATGACGCCGCTCACCGAGCGACCGCGTTCGTTGAGACCTTTGTAAGCGTAGACCGGCATGGATGGGCTTCAGACGCGGCGAGCGAGCAGGAATTCGAGACTCGCCTCAGACGAGGTCTTCCTGGGTCACGCGCAGCACCTCTTCGATGGTGGTCTGCCCCTGCAACACCTTCTCGGCACCGTCGCCGCGCAGCGTGTTCATGCCGCGCGCCGTGGCGGCGCGGCGCAGCGCCGCGGCGTCGGCGCTCTTCATCACCAGGTTGCGGATCTCGTCGTCGACCACCAGCAATTCGTGGATGCCGGTACGGCCCTTGTAGCCGGTCTTCTTGCAGTCGTCGCAGCCGGGGCCGGGCTTGTAGATGGTGCGGCCCATGATCTGGTGCGCCGCGACGCCGAGTTCCTCGATCTCCTCGCGCGTCGGCATGTACGCCTCGCGGCAGCTCGGGCAGACACGACGCAACAAGCGCTGGGCCATGACGGCGATCACCGACGACGACACCAGGAACGGCTCGATGCCCATGTCGAGCAGACGCGTCATGGCGCCGAACGAGTCGTTGGTGTGCAGCGTCGAGAACACCAAGTGGCCGGTGAGGGCCGCCTGGATGGCGATCTCGGCGGTCTCCGAGTCGCGAATCTCGCCGACCATGATGACGTCCGGGTCTTGGCGCAGGATCGAGCGCAGACCGCTGGCGAAGGTCAGTTCGATCTTCGGGTTCACCTGGATCTGGCCGATGCCGTGCAGCTGGTATTCGACCGGATCCTCGATGGTGATGATGTTCTTGTCGACGGTGTTGATCTTCGACAGACAGGCGTAGAGCGTCGTCGTCTTACCACTGCCGGTCGGGCCGGTGACCAGGATGATGCCGTGGCTCTGCTTGATGAGCTTGTGCACCAAGTCCTGCTTCGGGCCGACGAGGCCGAGCTGCTCGAGGTTGAGGACGGTGGTCGACTTGTCGAGCAAACGCATGACGACGCGTTCGCCGAAAGCCGTCGGCACGGTGGAGACGCGGATGTCGACGTCCTTACCGGCCAAGCGGATGCGGATGCGGCCGTCCTGCGGCAGGCGCTTCTCGGCGATGTTGAGGCCGGCCATGATCTTGACGCGCGAGGTGATGACCGGCTGGAAGCGTTTCGGCGGCGAGATGATGTCGTAGAGGATACCGTCGATGCGGAAGCGGACGGTGAGTTCGCGCTCGAACGGCTCGATGTGGATGTCGCTGGCGCGGTCCTTGGCGGCCTGGAACAGCAGCGAGTTCACCAAGCGAATGATCGGCGCCTCGTCGTCGGCTTCGAGCAGGTCGCGCGGTTCGTCGAGATCGACGGAGACGAGGTCGAGGCGTTCCTGATCGAGATCGTCCATCAGCTCGGAGGCCGAGTTGGAGACGAGGTCGTAGACGCGGTTGATGGCGTCGAGAATGGCCGGTGACGTCGCCACCAACGGCCGAATCGGCGCGCGCAGCAGCAGGCGCAAGTCGTCCATGGCGCCGAGGTTGCCCGGGTCGGCGGTGGCGACGACGACCGTGCCGTCGTCGCGCCCGATCGGCATGAGCTGACAGCGCTTGGCGTAATGGATCGGGATGCCCTTGATGAGTTCGTTGACCGAATCGTCGCGCGGCAGTTCCTCGATGAAGGGCAAGCCGTAGAACGTGGCTTGCGCCTGCGCCCAGGTGCGCGCGTCGACGGCGTTCATCTCGAGCAACACTTCGCCCAGGGTCTTGCCGTCGCGCTGACGCTCGCGCGCCTTCTCGAGGACCTCCTGGGTGATGGCCCCCTGCTCCAGCAGCAGGCCTTCGATCGATGCCACGGCCATGGGATCAGCTTGCGGGCGACCAAGCCTGCGGCTCGATGACCTGCGGCTCGAGAGGCTCGCGCCAATGCAGGAAGGTCACCGGGTTGACGCTGACGCGCATGCCGTCGGGGTAGGCGCCGAGGGCCTCGGTCGAGGTCGAGTAGATGTCGAGCACGTAGTAGCCGGCGCTGAAGCCGTCGCTGCTGAAGGAGAAGCTGCGTCCCTTCTCGAACAGACCGGCGAGAGGCGAATCGGAACGCACGTTCAACGCCACCAGGCCGTTGCTGCCGGCGAGGCTCTCGGGCGCCATGCCGTCGCTCCAGACGGTCGCCAGCAGGACGAAGCCGCTGCTCTTACGGGCGGCGCGACGTGCCGGCTCGTCCGTGGCGCGCGCCGATCCCGCGGCGGCGGAGTCTTGCTCATCGAGGGTCGGGCGCTCGGAACCGCGTTCGTCGATCTCGTCGTGCTCGTCCTCCTGCAGCTCCCACGACGGCCGGTTCAGCGGCTCCCAGTCGGGGGCCGACTTGCCACGCTGCTCGTAGAGGCTGTTGACCAGACGCTCACGCTCACGCAGCGACAGGCGGGCCTGCTCCGGTTCGGTGCGCACGATGTGCGGCGTCAGGAAGATCAGCAGGTTGGTCTTTTCGTTGGTGACGTTGTCGAACTCGAACAAGTTGCCGATCACCGGAATGTCGCTGAGGAAGGGGACGCGGTTCTGGTCCTTCACCGCATTGTTGGCCATCAGGCCGCCGATGACCGCGGTGTTGCCGTCGCGCACGACGATGGTGGTCGTGGCCGAGCGGACCGTCGTCGTCGGGCCGAGCTGCGGGTTGTTCGACAATACGTCGGAGACTTCCTGGAACACGTCCAGCCGCACGGTGCCGCCTTGGGAGATCTGCGGCGTGATGCGCAACGTCACACCGACGTCGCGGCGTTCGACGGTGGCGAAGGTATTGGCGAGGTTGACCTCGTTGGAGGCGCGGCTGGCGATGAACGGCACGTTGGTACCGGCGACCAACTCGGCTTCGTGGTTGTCGGTGGTGAGGATGGTCGGGGCCGACAGCACCTCGGCCTCGTTGCTCGATTCGAGGGCGCGCAGGATGGCCTGCTGGGCCGGGACGGTGACGCCGCCGACGGTGACGGTCTGTTCGCTGGCGGCACCCAGCACCAAGCCGGAGAGGTTCTGCGGCTGCAGCAGCTGGTTGATGTCGTTGCTCAGATTGGTGCGGCCGAAGCCGACGCCGTTGGGCAAGCCGGTGGCGCCCTGAAACTCGATCCCGAGTTCGCGCGTCTTGTTGAGCGTCACCTCGGCGATGATCGCTTCGACGTAGACCTGGCGCCGCCGCACGTCTAGCTTCTCGAGGACGTCCTTGATGGTCTCGTAGTCTTGCGGCGAGGCGATGATGATGAGGGAGTTGGTCGCCGGGTCGGCGGTGATGGCGACTGCGCCTTCGAACTGACTTTGGTCTTGGGCGTTGCCGACGGTCGTGGCGCCGAGTCCGCCACCGAAACCACCACCGAAGCCGCCGCCAAGGCCGCCTTGGCCGAAACGCGAGCCGCCGCCGAAGCGGTTGTTGCCGCCGAAGCCGGTCTGGCCGAAGCTGCCACTGCTGAACGAACCGGAAACCGAGCCGCTGCTGCTCAGACTACCGGCACCGAGTCCGCCGCTGTTGGCGCCGCCGCGGGTATTGCCGAAGCGCGAGCCCAAGCTGCCGAAACGACCGGCCCCGCCCATGCCGCCCCCGAACCCGCCCATGCCGCCGCCGAAGCCTCCTCCGCCGCCGACGAGCGAACCGAGGACACCGGCGATCTCCATGGCGTTGGCGTACTTGAGGTAATAGACGTGGATGCGGCCCGAGCCGAGAGGGTTGGGGACGTCGAGGCGGTCGATGAGGTCGCGCAGCCGGCGCATTTCGATGGGGCCGGCCATCAGGATCAGCGAGTTGAGGCGTTCGTCGGGGATGATGCGGAAGGCTTCGCTCGGCGTTTCGCCGCCGGTGATCGCCGCCGTACCCATGGCGCCTCCCGGGCGCCCGACGTTGCGCGCCTGCCCGACGCCGCGACGCACGCGGGCGTCGGGCGCGGCACCGGGACGCGTCGCCGCGCCACCCATGCCGGTCGGGTCGCTGCCTGGCTCTTCGAGCACCTGCTGCAGCAAGGCCGCCAGCTCCGGCGCCAGCGCATAGCGCAGCCGCACCACCTCGATCTCCTGATCCGCGCCTTCGACGTCGAGGCGCGTCAGGATCTCCGAGATGCGCTCGGTCTGCGCCGCCGTGTCGATCATGATCAGCGTGTTGGTCTTGGTATAGGCGGCGAGCAGGCCGTCGGGCGACACCAGCGGCTGGATGATCGCCGTCATCGCATTGGCGTCGACGTATTCGAGCGGAATCAGTCGGGTGATGTACTCGTCGGTACGCGCCAGCCGGTTGCGGTTGGGCAACACCGTGGTCAGCGTCGAGCTCTTGGCCTCGGAGGTCTGCACGATCTTGATGACGGTGCCGGCTTGGACAGTGGTGAAGCCCTTCACCTGGAGCACGGACTGGAAGACGAGGAAGGCCTCGTCGACGGAGATCTTGCCCGGCGAGATGATGGTGATCTTGCCGCGGATCTTCTCGTCGACGATGAAATTCTTGCCGGTGATTTCGCTGATGAACTTCACCAGGACGGGCAGGTCGACGTCCTGGAAGTCCATGGTGATCTTGCGTCCGCCGCCGCCTTCTTCTCCTTCTTCGGTCGGCTCGTCGACGCGGTCGTTGCCGTCGCCGTCGAAAGCGGCCGGGGCGACGCCGTCGGTCACCTCTTGGACGACCGGTTGTGCCGGCTGAGCTCCGGCGGGAGCCCCCGTGGCGAGAACGAGTCCAGCTACCGCTACACCCGCAACGAGCCGTCGCATCTGCGCATGCCGCATACCGCCCTCACCACCCCTACCTGAGCGAGTAGCTCAGGGTTTTTTCTTCCTTGTTGCGAATGATCTTCGCCTCGAGATGGCTCTCGTTGCGCAGTTCTTGGAACAATCCCATCGCCCGTGCGGGATCGCTGATGTCGTTGCCGTTGATGCTCTGAATGATGTCGCCGTTGCGCAGGCCGATCTTGTCGAACAGGCTGCCCTGGCGGATGGCGAAGAGGCGGAAACCGGTCGCCTTGCCCCCCTGGAAATGCGGCACGGCGCGCACTTGGGTGAACAGCTGGCTCATGTTGTCGAGCGCCGAATCCACTTCCGCGCGGTCGATGGTGTACTCGCCATCGCCGGTCTGCTCGACCTTGACGTCGCTGCCGCCCGGAGGCATGCCCGGCATGCGCGGCCGGTTGCGGTTGGGCATGCCCCCCGCGACCGCCTCGGGCTCGCCGCGGAAACCTTCGCGCAAGCCGCTCGGGGCGGTGCGCGCCGCGAGCGCCGTCGGGTCCTCGAGTTCGAGGATTTCCTCGGCCCCGTCGCGGTCGAGAATCACCTTACCCCACTCGACCCGCTTCACCGTGGCGACTCCGCCAACCGTGTCGCCGATGCCGTACAACTCCTGGCGCCGGGTCGTCAGGTCTTCGATGATGCAGTGCGAATCCTCCGGACCGCGCACCGCCACGCCCCACAATTTCAGTCGCAATTCCGTGGGCTTGGGCGGTGGCGGCGGAGCGGCTTCGGGGGCCGGCGGCGCCTTGGCGTTGAACAAGTCGCGGCCCTGGATGGCTTGATAAAAGGAGGCGGGCCGCTTGTCTTCGGGCTCGAGAGGAGGGGGCGGAGGACTGAGATGCACCTCGACCGGAGGTGTCAGGCGTGCGGCGACGCTGGAGCCGACCGTCGCCGCCCCGAAATAGGCCAACGAGGCCAGGAGAACCAGGTTGACCGCAACGAGGTAACGAGGTGAAAACTTCATGCCGAGCCGCAGCCTTATAGCCAGAAGGTTTGAAGCGTTTCAAGGAAGCGATCGACCGCGTCGCGGCCAGCTTGACTCCCCTGGGGTCGCTACATATCGTCCGCAGACGAACGACGTAGTCGAAACTTCAACCGCATTCTGATTCCCGGGGTCGTCATGCAACAAGAGATCTCCCTGCAGGGGGCCAATCCGCCACCGGCCCCTGAGTCTTTCCGCCTCGTCCTCACCGAACGCGCCATCACCAAGGCCCGCGCCCTCATCGCCCGCGACCCCCGACCCGGGGTGGCCCTGCGCGTCGCCGTCGAAGGTGGCGGTTGTTCCGGTCTTTCCTACAACCTGACCCTGGACGATAGCCAGCGCGACGACGACCTGCGGCTCGACCAAGACGGCGTGCCGATCGTCGTCGACACCGCCAGCGCCCGCTACCTGACCGGCATCAGCATCGATTACGTCGACGCCCTCACCGGCGCCGGCTTCAAGTTCGACAACCCCAACGCCGAGCGGACCTGCGGCTGCGGCACGTCCTTCAACGTCTGACCCCCGCGGCGCCCCGGTCGACGGCGCCGCGCCCACGCCCATGGAGCATTTGCCGGTCTTCCTCAGGGTGACCGGCCGCGCCTGCCTCGTCGTCGGCGCCGGCAACGTCGCCACTCCAAAAATCGAAGCCCTCGTCGCCGCCGCCGCCGAGGTGACGGTCCTCGCACCCACCGTCGCGCCCGCCGTGCTCGACCTCGTGCGCGACGGCCGCGTCCGGCATTGGGCGCGTCATTACCGCAGCGGCGACCTGAGCGGCTTCTTCCTCGCCTACGCCGGCACCGGCGACGACACCGTGCATGCGGCCATCGCCGCCGAGGCGCGCGTCGCCGGCGTCCTGCTGAACGTCATCGACCGGCCGCACTGGTGCGACTTCATCACCCCCTCGATCCACCGTCAGGGGGCGCTGACGATCGCCGTATCGACCGGCGGCGCCAGTCCGGCGCTGGCGCGGCGCATCCGCGAGCGGCTGGCGCATCAATTCGGGCCGGAGTGGGGCGTGGCGCTGGAGATCCTGCGGCTGCTGCGCCGCCGGCTCGACGCCGAACGGATGCCGCTGCCGGAACGCCAGGAGAAGTTGTTCCGCCTCGTCGACTCGACCTGGATCGAGTGGTTGGCGGCGGGCGAGTTGACGGAAGTGGAGCGACTGCTGGCGCAAATCTTCGGCGAGGATTACACCCTGAGCCGCTTGGGCCTGTTCGGGCCGGAGGTCCACCATGGGTAGCATGCTGCTCGCCGTCGCTCTCGCCGCCTATTTGCTGGCGTCGATCTCCTTCGGGGCACACATCGTCTCGAGCCGCCGCTCGATCGGCCAGTTGGCGCTGGCGCTGACGGCGGCAGGTTTCGCCCTGCACGCGGCGGCCTTGGCCCTGCGCGCCGCCAGCCTCGGCTACGAGTCGCTCTTCCCCTTCCAAGAGGGCCTGTCCCTGATCGCCTGCATCACGGTGGCGCTGTTCCTGGTGCTGTCGACGCGCACCGACTTCTCGGTCATCGGCACCTTGGTGGCGCCGATCGCCTTTCTCTTCACCCTGTCGGCCTACGCCTTCGAAACCGGCGGCAGCGGCCTGCCGCGCGCCCTCGGCAGCGTCTGGCTGCCGGCGCACGTCGCCCCGGCCTTCGTCGGCTATGCCATCTTCAGCGTCGCCTTCTGCCTGAGCGCCACCTACCTGGTGCAGGAGCGCCAGCTCAAGGCGCGCCGCAAGGGCGACCTCTTCCGCCGCCTGCCGTCGCTCGAAAAGCTCGACACCCTCAATTACCAGTTCGTCACCTGGGGCTTTTCGCTCTTCACCATCGGCCTGATCACCGGCTCGCTGCTGGCCAAGGAAATGTGGGGCCAGCTGTGGTCGTGGGAGCCGGTGCAGATCTGGTCGGGCCTCACCTGGCTCGCTTATGCCGGCTTGGTGCAGGCGCGTTCGCGCGGCTGGCGCGGCCGGCGCGCGGCCCACCTGACCATCGGCGCCTTCGCCCTGCTGTTGCTCTCGTTCTTGATCGTCAACCTCCTCTTCCCGGGCAAACACGGGGGTGTCGGTCCGGCATGAAGCGCGAGATCATCACCCTCGGCGTCAACCACCACGCCGCGCCCATCGCCCTGCGCGAGCGCCTCGCCGTCGAGCCCGAAAGCATCGAAGCCCGCCTGCGCGAGCTCGTCACCCTGCCCTGCGTCGACGAAGGTGTGATCGTCTCGACTTGCAACCGGGTCGAGGTGACGGCGGCGTCGAGCGCCGGCGAGCGTGCCGTCGAAGGCGTGATCGACTTCCTCATCCACGGCGAGCGCGTCGATCGCGACGAGCTGGTGCGCCACATGGCCATCTACCGCGGGCGCGATGCCGTGCGGCATTTGTTCCGCGTCGCCTCCAGCCTCGATTCGATGGTCGTCGGCGAGCCGCAGATCCTCGGGCAGCTCAAGCAATCCTACGAGCGCGCCGCCGCCGCCGGCAGCGCCGGCGCCATCCTGCACCGCTGCTTCCACCGCTCCTTCAAGGTCGCCAAACGCGTGCGCAGCGAAACGGCCATCGCCAGCCGCGCCGTGTCGATCAGCTCGGCCGCGGTCGAGCTGACGTGCAAGATCTTCGACAGCCTCGAGGACAAGACGGCGATGCTCCTCGGCGCCGGCACCATGGCGGAGCTGGCGGCGCGTCACTTGTTGGCGCGTGGCGTACGCAGTCTGATCGTCGCCAATCGCACCTTCGACCGCGCCGTCGAGTTGGCGCGCGACTTCCGCGGCACGCCGGTGCCGTTCGACGAACTCGAACGCTACCTGGCCATGGCCGACATCGTCGTCGGCTCCACCGCCGCCGACAACTACGTGCTCACCGTGCCCATGGTCGAACAGCTGCTGCAGCGACGGCGCTACAAGCCGATGTTCCTCATCGACATGAGCGTGCCGCGCAATTTCGACCCGCGCATCAACGACCTCGACGGCGTCTACCTCTACGACGTCGACGACCTCGGCGAAGTCGCCGCCGGCAACCGCGACGAGCGCTCGCGCGAGGCGAGCAAGGCCGAACTCATCGTCGGCGAGGAGGTCGAGGCCTTCTGTCACTGGTTGGCGGCACTCGACGCCGTGCCCACCATCGTCGCCCTGCGCGACAAGGCCGAGGCCATCCGCCGCCGCGAGTTGGCCAGGACTCTCGCCGGCCTCGGCGAACTCGGCGAACGCGAAACGGCCGCCCTCGAGGCGATGACCACCGCCATCGTCAACAAGCTGCTGCACGGGCCGATCACCCGGATCAAGGAAGAGGCGCGTCGCGACGAGTCACAGCGTGACAAGTCCGTCTATCTCGCCGCCGTGCGCCAGCTGTTCGAGATCGACCCATCGGAGGAAGTGTGAAGCGCACCATTCGTATCGGCACCCGCGGCAGTCGCTTGGCCCTGGCGCAATCGCGCGCCTTCGGCGATGCCCTCGAGCAGGCCGTTCCCGACATCGCCTGCGAACTCGTCATCATCAAGACCTCGGGCGACCTCTTCGTCGACCGGCCGCTACGCGACATCGGCGGCAAGGGTCTGTTCGTCAAGGAGATCGAGCAGGCCTTGCTCGAAGGCCGGGTCGACCTCGCGGTGCACTCGATGAAGGACCTGCCGAGCGAGTTGGCGCCGGGGTTGACCCTCGCCGCCGTGCCGCCGCGCGAGTTGCCACACGACGTGCTCATCACCCGCGACGGGCTCGAACTCGCGGCCTTGCCGCAAGGGGCGCGTGTCGGCACCAGCAGCACCCGCCGCCGCGCCTTCGTCGCCAACCTGCGCCCCGACCTCGCCATCGCCGATCTGCGCGGCAACGTCGATACGCGCCTGGCCAAGGTCGAAAGCGGCGCTTTCGACGCCACGCTGCTCGCCGCCGCCGGCCTGCGCCGCTTGGGCGTCGCGCCGCCCGGCATGGTGCCGCTCGATCCGAGCACCTTCTTGCCCGCCATCGGCCAGGGGGCTCTCGCCATCGAAACCCGCGAGGACATCGACAGCGCCGCACTCGTCGCCGTGCTCGACGATCCCGTCACCCGCGCCTGCACCGCGGCCGAACGCGCCGTACTCGCCGCCGTGGGTGGTTCGTGTCACACGCCGATCGCGGCGCACGCACGCTGGATCGACGGCGCGTTGCACCTGCGCGCCGCCATCGCCCACCCCGACGGCAGCCGCATCGTGCGCGGCGAACGTAGCGGCGCCGACGTCGAGGCACGCCAACTCGGTGCCGCACTCGCCGCCGAGTTGCTCGATGGAGGCGGCGCCGACATTCTCGGGGCCATCGATGCCCGGTAAGGTCTACCTCGTCGGCGCCGGTCCGGGCGACCCGGGGCTGCTCACCGTCAAAGGACGACGCCTCCTCGAAAGCGCCGACTGTGTCGTCTACGACTACCTCGCCAACCCGCGCCTGCTCGATCTGGCGCCGGCCCACGCCGAGCTAATCCTGGCGGGCAAACACGGCGGCGGCGAGCACGTGCCGCAAGACACCATCAACGCCATCCTCATCGACCGAGCCCAACGCTACGGCACCATCGTGCGCTTGAAGGGCGGCGATCCGTTCGTCTTCGGACGCGGCGCCGAAGAGGCTTTGGCCCTGCGCCGCGCCGGCATCGACTATGCCGTCGTCCCCGGCGTTTCGTCCGCCGTCGCCGTGCCGGCGTATGCGGGCATTCCGGTGACCCACCGCGACTTCGCCTCCAGCCTCGTCGTCACCACGGGCTACGAATACCCCGGCAAAGCCGAGGCGGCGGTGCGCTGGCGCGACCTCGCCGGGCCGGGTCACACGATCGTCTTGCTGATGACGACGCGCCAGCTCGGCACCAACCTGCAGCGCTTGATCGACGGCGGTCTCGACCCGAGCACGCCGGCGGCGTTGATCGAATGGGGCACCCGCGCCGACCAACGCACCATCGAAGCCCCCGTCGGCGAACTGGCCGAAGCCGCCGAGCGCAACCATGTGAAGCCCCCTGCCCTGGCGGTGATCGGCGAAGTGGTCGGCTTGCGCCGCGAGCTGAACTGGTGGGAGCACGCGCCGTTGTTCGGCCGGCGCATCGTCGTCACCCGGCCGCGCCACCAAGCCGCCGAGCTGGGCGATTTGCTCGAACGCGACGGGGCCGAGGTCATCAGTCTGCCGACCATCGAGATCGCCGCGCCCGAGTCGATGGCGCCGCTCGACGCGGCCATCGAACGCGCCGCCGAGTTCGACTGGGTCATCTTCACCAGCGCCAACGGCGTGCGTGTCTTCTTCGAACGTCTGCAAACCCTGCAACGCGACATCCGCGCCTGGCATCGGGCTCGCCTCGCGGCCATCGGTCCGCAGACGGCGCGAGCGCTGCGCGCCTTCGGGGTGCAGGTCGAGATCATTCCCGCCGACTTCCGCGCCGAAGGCCTGCTCGACAGCTTGGCGGTCGAATCACTCGCCGGCCAACGCGTGCTGCTGCCGCGCGCCGGCGGCGCCCGCGAGATCCTGCCGGACGAATTGCGCCGGCGCGGCGCCGTCGTCGAGGAAGTGGTGACCTACGTCAGCCGCGCCCCAGCGACCGCCGAGGCCGATTTCGCGACGTGGCTCGAACGCGGCGTCGACGTCGTCACCTTCACCAGCTCGAGTACCGTCGAACAGTTCGCGCGCATCCTCGGGCCACGCTTGCCCGAGGCCGTGCGCAGCACGACTTTCGCCAGCATCGGCCCGGTGACCACGGCGACGGCGCGCCGGCTGGACATTCCCATCGCCATCGAACCCGAGGCCTACACGATGCCCGCCCTGGCGGACGCCATCGTGCGCCACTTTCGCGGCCGGCCGCCGCGGCGTACCGTGCTCGACTGAAGGAGCCGCCATGCAATTCCCCGAATACCGCCCCCGTCGCCTACGACGTACCGAGACCCTACGCCGCATGACGCGCGAGACGCGCCTCAGCCCGGATCAGCTGATCCTGCCGTTGTTCGCCGTGCCCGGCCGCAACGTGCGCAACCCGATCGCCAGCATGCCCGGCGTCGAGCAACTGTCGATCGACAACCTGGTCAAGGAATGTCGTGAAGCCTATGGGCTCGGCATCCCGGCAGTGATCTTGTTCGGCATTCCGGAGAAGAAGGACGACGTCGGCTCGTCGGGCTACGCCGAGGACGGAATCATCCAGCGCGCCATCCCCGAGATCAAAGATGCCGTGCCGGATCTCGTGGTCATCACCGACGTCTGCCTGTGCGAGTACACCGACCACGGTCATTGCGGCGTGATCGTCGACGGCGAGGTCGACAACGACTCGACGTTGGATCTGCTGGCGCAGCAGGCGGTGTCGCACGCCGCGGCGGGAGCCGACATCGTGGCGCCCTCGGACATGATGGACGGCCGCGTGGTGACGATTCGCGACGCGCTCGACGAAGAGGGTTTCGACGACGTCTCGATCCTGTCGTACGCGGTGAAGTTCGCCTCGGCATTTTACGGGCCGTTCCGCGACGCGGCGCAGTCGGCGCCGAAGTTCGGCGACCGCCGCAGTTACCAGATGGACCCGGCGAACGCCTTGGAGGCGTTGCGCGAGGCCAACCTCGACGTCGACGAGGGGGCCGACATGATCATGGTCAAGCCGGCACTGGCGTATCTCGATTTGATCTGGCGGGTGAAGGAAGAGACCGGCTTTCCGGTGGCGGCGTACAACGTGAGTGGCGAGTACGCGATGCTCAAGGCGGCGGCGGCCAACGGCTGGCTCGACGAAGAGCGCGCGATGCTGGAGATGCTGACCTCGATCCGCCGCGCCGGCGCCGACCTGATCCTGACCTACTTCGCCAAACAAGCCGCTCGCGCGTTGCAGTGAGACGCCGCCGGGTAACGGATCCCGGCAGGCGTTTCACAAAGCGGGCCACCGAGCTGCAACGAAGCACGCGCCACGCGACGACCGTTACCAGGTGACGGTCGTCGCGTGGGCCTTCATCAAGGCGGCGTCGGCAGGCAGTAGGAAGCCGGCGGTGACGGCGGCGTCGGTACTGGCGTTGAAGGCGCTCACGTAGTCCGCCTGCGTCGGATAGAGGGCCGTCAACTCGTCGGCGCTGAACGGCGTGGTCGTGCCGAACAACATGCAATAGATCGGCTCCGGTTGGCCGTCGCCCGAAAGGATCGCCAGCGGAACGTCGACGTGCGGCGTGCGGATGCCGCCGACGACGATGCCGCGGGCGTCGCGGACCAGGCGCGTCCCGGCCAGCTCGAAGCGCGGCGCGATCGGCGGCGGCACGCCGTCGCGGACCCAGCGGTGCAAGGCATCGAAGGCCGCCTTCAATACCCAATGATGCGGGCCGGAGTTGATCGGCTTGGCGCACTCGGGCGCTTCCGGACGCGGCTGGCGCGTCAGCACCAGCGCCGCCGCATCCGGCGAACCGCCGCGATCGTTCAGGCCGACCAGCGTCGTGTAGGTGTCGGCATGCGCCGTGCCGGCCACATCCCAGAGACGAAACGTGGCACTGTCCGGCTGACGCGCCGGGGCGTAGGCGAGGAAGGAGTAGTCGTTCTCCGTCTGGAAGGTGAAGACCGGCACGTTGAGGTCGGTGCGAATGCGCGTCATCGGCGGCGTCGCCACCGCCGCCTGCGGCGGATCCGACAAGGTCGTCGGCAACAACGTGCCGCGGCTGTGGATGAAGAAGCCGTCGAAGATGTCGTCGCGCGGGTGCAGCGCGTTGACGTAGACCGTCAGGCGAAAGGCCGACTGCGACTCGCCGGCGGCGAGCAAGAGTTCGGGATGCAGGCCGTCGAGCGGGTCGACACCACGCGGTCGCAGCACCGCCTGCGCCGCTTGGGCGAAGATGTCGTAGGAGAAACTGTCGCCCGGGTGCGCCAGCGAGGCGTAACGCACCGGATCGATCGTCTTGAGCGGCATCGGCGTCAGGCTGGGCAGCAGCGGCGTGCCGCCTTCGATGCCGATGTACTGGGCCGAGACGCCGACCCAGGCATAGCCCGAACGGGTGAACTCGGTGTGGGCCATGATCCAGTCGGCGGCGGCGTCGAGCCCGCCGCTGACGTTGAGCCACTCGACGATGACGGTGCCGTTGAAGCGGCGCGGGTCGATCGGCCGATGCACGACGATGCGGGTCTTGTAGTCGGCGCTGGCGGCCGGCTCGACCGTCCACAGGCCGTCGACCCCGAGGCCGCCGACGTTGCGGTACGAGGTGGCGGTGCCGGTGAGGAAGTATTCGTCTTGGCGGTAGCCGACCTCGGCGAGATCGAAGAGCGAGGCGGCGACGAAGGGGGCGCCGCTGCCGCCGGTCACGGGGCCTTCGACGAGCGGTTGGGCGACGCCGGCACCACGGGTCGGGGCCGGAGCGGCGCCGTCGTCATCGCCGCAGGCGACGAGTCCGAGGGTGAGAAGGCAGCCGAGGACGAGAACGGGGAATGGGGAGCGTAGGGGGAGCATGGGCACCTTGGGAGCGACGGGATGGGGTCGACTACAACGGCCGCGGCCTCGGCGGCAACCGGGGTGGGCGAGCGGTCGCGCGAGCTTGACAAAGACCGGCCCCTGCAATTAACGAACGTTCGTTCACGAGGTCGGTAGGCGAACCCAAGGAGGCCCCATGGAATTCGGAATCTTCTCGCAGATGCACGTCCCCGTCGGCGAAAACGAACACGACCGCTTCATGCGCACCGTCGAGGTCTCCATGGCCGTCGACGCCGCCGGCTTCAAGTACGATTGGTCCCCCGAACACCACTTCCTGACCAACTACTCGCACCAGCCCAGCCCCGAGGTCTACCTCTCCTTCGTCGCCGCCCGCACCAAGCGCCTGCACGTCGGCACCGCCATCGTCAACATCACCGCCAAGGTCAACCACCCCGCCCGCATCGCCGAGCAGATCGCCACCCTCGATCACCTCAGCGAAGGCCGCCTCGAGTTCGGTACCGGCCGCGGCTCCTCCTCCACCGAGTGGGGCGGCTTCGCCATCCCCAGCGCCGCCGACACCAAACCCATGTGGCGCGAGTCGCTCGAACAAATCCCCCGCATGTGGCGCGACGAACCCTACGAGTTCGAAGGCAAGTACTTCCGCATGCCCAAGCGCAACGTCCTGCCCAAGCCCTACTCCAAGCCGCATCCCCCCATGTGGGTCGCCTGCGCCAGCCCCGCCACCTTCACCGAAGCCGGCGAACTCGGCATCGGCTCCCTCTGCTTCACCCTCGGCACCCCCGACGAGGTCGCGCCGCACATCCGCAACTACAAAGCCGCCGTGCAAACCTGCCAAAAGCCCGTCGGCGGCTTCATCAACGACAACATCGCCGTCACCACCAACATGTTCTGCCTCGAAGACGGCGACGAAGCGCGCTACCTCATCTCCAAGGCCAAGACCGAGAAGTACGCCGAGCTCTTCTTTCAGTGGCTCGACTCCATCCCGCGCCCGCCGCACGTGCCGCAGACCGGACCCATCACCCTGCCCGCCCCCACCCCGGCCGAGCTCAAGCAACGCCTCGCCACCGGCACCTCGCTCGTCGGCTCTCCGGAAGAGATCATCCCGGTCATCCGCAAGTGGCAGGAACTCGGCGTCGACCAGCTCATCTTCTCGCCGCTCACCATGGCGATGGAGCAAAAGCACGTCCTCCGCTCGGTCGAGACCTTCGGTAAGTACGTCATCCCGGCGTTCGACAAGGACCCGGTCCACAGCACCACCCGTCAACGCGAAGCCGCGCTCGCCAAGGCCGCGGCCTGAAGCCCAAGGAGACTCCCATGGCAATGCTCGGTTTCGACGTCATCGACGCGGACGGCCACGGCGGCGAAGTCGCCGGCTGGCAGCAGCGCATCCCGCAAGCCCTGCAGCCCAAGCTCGAGGAGTGGAGCGCCCGCTGCAAGGCGCACTACTCGAAGCTCATCATCCCCGGTGGTGGCCTGTCACGCCAAGGCGACTCCTTCGCCGCCAAGTCGACGGTCACCAAGGCGGAGATCCGCGCCGGCATGTACGACCCGGTCGAGCGTCTGAAGGACATGGACCTCGAGGGCATCGACGTCACGGTGAACTTCACCGGCGGCGCCGGCGAGGAGTGGGCTCTTCTCGACCGCGACTTCGCCATCGCCTTGTGCCGCGCCCTCAACGACGCCAAGGCGGAGTTCAACAGCCACAGCCCCAAGCGCTTCAAGGGGGTCGCCATCTTGCCGATGATCGATCCGGCGGCGGCGGCCGAGGAGTTGCGCCGCGCCGTCACCGAACTCGGCTTGGTCGCCGCGGTGACGCGCCAACACGTGCGCGACAAGAACCTCGACGACCCGTCGTTCGACGTCTTGTGGGCCGAGGCCGAGCGGCTGAACGTGCCGGTGTGCGTCCACGGCGGCGGTCAGGCTCCCGACCAGCACCCGATCGCCATCGACCGTTTCCACACCCGCCTCGCCGTGCACGCCCTCACCCATCCGCTCGGCAACATGATCGGCATCCTGTGTTTCACCGTCGGCGGCATCCTGCACCGTTTCCCCAAGCTGCGCGTCGCCTTCATGGAATCGGGCTGCGGCTGGCTGCCCTACTGGCTGGAGCGGCTCGACGAGCACTGGGAGCGCATGCCCGAGCAGGCGCCGGGCATCGACCGTAAGCCGAGCGAGTACTTCATGGACGGCCGCTGTTTCATCGGTTGCGATCCGGACGAGGGAACGATCGGCCATGTGGTGCAGATGATCGGCGACAAGCGCATCGTCTACGCCTCCGACTACTACCACTGGGACTGCCGCTTCCCCGACACGGCCCGCATGATCGCCGAGCGCACGGACATCTCCGACGCGACCAAGCGCCGCATCCTCAGCGAAAACGCCGCCGTCCTCTACAACCTCTGATCCCCCGCCGAAACACGGCACCGCGGGAGACACGGAGAATGTAGGGTTCCCGCAGATCGCCGTATCGACGCAAACGACGAAGGGGACTGTCCCCAAGCGGGGACTATCCCCCTTGCTCGGCACGTTCCTGCGCCGAACCGACACGAAGGTACGCACGAAGCAGCGTGAGCACCGTGCCTCTTCAGGGAGAAGGTAGTCCACCCGGAGTGTCGAGTTGCACTCGACACCGCCCGGCGCCAAGCGCCGGGCGCAGCCCGCCGCCATCTTCCCCGCGCTGCGCGTGCGATCCCCGCAGAGCCCGGTATGAGGATCCTCGCGACACGTCCCCCTCAACCCGCAACGGGCTCGCCGCGTACAACGCAACGCTCCGGAACGCCGCGCCCATCTGCCTCCGCCCTCGAGCGACGGCGGGTCGTGACTCCTCGTTCGAAACTTGGGTCGGAGGAATGCGGGTTCCCCTCACCCTAGCCCTCTCCCCAGCGGGGCAGGTCCACCCGTCAGGTTGCCGCGGGTCAGGACCGTTCCGGGGTGAAATGGTCGGCTCGAAGTTCGCGCCCTACGGCGCGTCGTGCTTGTCGTACACATCGATCACGACGCTGGTCGTGTTGTTGCTCGGGTCGGTGTCGCCGGCGTCGCCTGCCCGTTTCGACGGACAGCACTGTTTCGCCGCGTAGTTCGACCCAAAGCACTGGATTTCGACCCAGCTAGGCCCTACGATGCCGTTCAACTCGGTGATCGACTGATCGGCGCTTTCTGACCCACAGGCGGGATTCTCGGCCATGGACACGACCCAACGGCAGCCTTCGACCTTCCAGGGCGAGCCCCTCCCCGCCGCCGCTCGACTGGCCGGCTCTGCCGCGCTCGTACACCGCCTCGGCGTTTCGGCTCCAGTCCGCCATCGATCCTGTGTCTCCAGTCAGTACGTTAAAGGCAGTCAGCGGGTCGAGGCCGATTGGACGATCTTTGACCAACGTTACTGGCCGGGTGACGACCTGATTGACCATCTACACTTTGCTTTGCGCCACGAGCCGCTCGACCTCCTCGTCCTCAAGCGCGTCTTCGACGCACTGCCGCCGGCCGCCGTTGCGGCGCTCGCCGGCCGCGTGTCGAAAAGCGCGTCGCTGCGGCGGGCGTGGTACCTCTACGAATCGCTGACAGGCCGGATGCTGGATGCCGAGGACGCCGGTCGAGCCACCGCCGTCGATCTCCTCGACCCGAAGGCGTACTTCACATCGAGCCCGCGACTCTCGAAGCGACACCGCGTGCGTGACAACCTCTTAGGGAACGCCCGCTATTGTCCCGTCATCCGGCGTACTTCGGCCCTGGAACAGTTCCTCGAGCTGGACCTCGCGACCAACGCACGGGAAACCATCGGGCGTACCGGCGCTCGTTTGACCGCCCGAGCCGCCAGTTTCATGTTGCTGGCAGATAGCCGGGCGAGCTTCGAGATCGAAGGAGAGCGCGCTCCACGAAATCGGCTGGAGCGGTGGGGGCGTGCCGTGTTGCAGGCCGGCAAACATGAGCTGACGCTGCCGGAGATCGTCCGCCTTCACGGAGTACTCATCGAGGATACGCGCTTCATCCATGCGGGCTTGAGACCCGACGCCGTTTTTCTCGGCGAACGTGACCACACGGGAGATCCCTTGCCCGAGTTCATCGGCGCACGCCCCAGCGATCTCGAGGATCTGATGGACGGCATGCTGGAGGCGAACGACCGGATGCGAGACGCGGGCTTGGACGCCGTCCTGCAAGCCGCGGCCACTGCGTTCGGCTTCGTCTATATCCATCCGTTCCAGGACGGAAACGGACGCCTTCACCGATGTCTGATCCATCATGTTCTCGCCGGGCGCAGGTTTACGCCGCCAGGCATGGTCTTTCCGGTGTCGTCGGTCATGCTTGACCGAATCGACGATTACCGGCGCACCCTACAAGGACACTCGGGACCACTGATGCCGTTCATCGAATGGCGTCCGACCGCTGAGCATAACGTCGAGGTCCTCAACGACACCGCGGACCTTTACCGATATCTCGACTGCACGGCAGCGGCCGAGTTTCTCTTCGCATGTGTCGAGCGCACGGTGGACGAGGACCTGCCGCGCGAGATCGATTATCTCCGCCGCCACGACGAGGCTCTCCGGCGCATCATGGATGCCGTCGAAATGCCGGATCGGCTCGCCGAGAACTTGGTCATGTTCATCCGGCAGAACAGTGGCCGGCTGCCTAGCAGGCGCCGCCAAGGTGATTTCGAGAAGCTCAGCGACGGCGAAGTCATCCTGATCGAGAAGATCGTCAACGACGTCTTTGGCGGCTTCGATGAAACAGCGAGCAACCGCAAGGGCCGGATCGACGTTCCAGACCAGTCCGTTTGATCTTCACAGGCGGCTCGAAGACTGAGGGAATGTCCCGGTCGTACACGTAATGTCTTGAGACTCGTGTCCAGCCAAGGGACTTGTGGGTAAAGCTAAGCTCCCCAGGGGGGAGAGGGAACCCGTTAGGTTGCCGCGGGTCAGGACCGTCCCGGGATGAAATGGTCGGCTCGAAGTTCGCGCTCTAGGGCGCGTCGTGCTTGTCGTACACGTCGATCACGACGGTGGTCGTGTTGTTGCTCGGGTCGGTGTCGCCGCCGGAGTCGGCGACGCTGACCGTGGCAATGCAACGCTCCGGGACCTTGTTGTAGGCGACGGTGAACTCGGCCAAGTGAACCACCACCCGCAACTCGCCGCGGACGCTCTTGCCGGCGTCGACCGATGGCGTGTTCTGCGCGCCTGGTGTGTCGCTGTCGAAGTCGGCCACCTCGATCGTGCCGCTCGGGCAGGTGCCGTCGGCGGTCGTCACCGTCAGCAGATCGCCCGCCAGGTCGCCGGCGTTGCCGACCGCGGGCTTAGTGACCTTCAACGCGGACGACTCACCTGCCTGGACGGTGAACTTCATCGGCTTCAAGCTTTTGACATAGACCTCGCCGCCGACGGGAGCCGCTGCATCGTTCGCGTCGACGACGTTGAGTTCCAGCGGCACACTGTCGTTCGACGGCGTCGGATCGGTGGCGCCGGGGGAGATCGCCGTGAACTGCAGGGTGCAGCGGGTCGGCGCCGACCGATCGACAGTCGTGAATGCCGCCGCGGCGAGGTCGAGGGTCACCACCGCCTTGGCCGACTTGCCGGCCGCGAGCAGGATCGAGTCTTGTGCCCCGGGGCTTTTCGAGTCGAAGTCGGGTAGCCCGGCGATGGTGCCGGCGGGGCAGTCGCCTTCGCTGGCCACCAGCTGGATGACGTGCCCGCCTGCGTCCGGAGCGGCATCGACGTTGTGCACCCGGACCTTGACGGCTTTCGTGAGCACCGCATCGCCGGCGGGGATCTTCAGGCTCAACGGCCGCAGCGGATAGACGAGCGAGTCGTGGACGAGCGTCGCCCCAGCCGGAGAAGCCGCGCCGGCGACCGCAAGGCACAGTGCGCAAATCACACCTGCAATAGCCTGGCGGACAAATCGACGGTTCATGTCGCAACACTCCTCAACGCAACGGATTCGACAGCAACCACCAAAGCAATCCACGGACAATGTCTACGTCCGTGTGCAGCGACAGCGACAGTCACGCAAGCCCACGCACTGCAGTCACCACACGCCCCCGCGTGGGGGGCTAGCCACCCCCCGATCAAAGAACTCAATGCCTCGAATCACCAAGTAACCGATCACGAGGCGCCGCGAACAGCACGGACGTAGAAGTTACCGGTCTTAGAGTTCGCGAACGCGTCGCCGTCGGTGAAGTCGACGATCCATGCGAGGTTTGGAGTCGGCCCATAGGTAGAGGCCGACCAGTAGTAGTGGGACTGGGTGCAGCTGCACGTGACGCAGCTGGCGGTACAGCTCGACTTGAAGAGCGTATGCGTCGTTGGAAGCGTCGTCCCCAGGTTCAGGAGGCTTTCAAGCTCAAAACGGTTCGGCAGGCGCCAGTCGTTATGACCCGCGAAGGCCGTGCAGCTCCCAGTCCCGGCTCCCGTGCAGCACGACGACGGATTGCCCGCGGCGATGCACCCCGTAGCATTCCCGTTCAGCACCTTCACCTTGTTGAACGCGTTGGTCCAGGTGAACGTCGCGTCCCTGTCGTTGATCCCTCCGGCGTCGTTCAGCCGCTCCCACATCAGACCGGTGCGCAGGTCGCTGATCGTGCCGTCGCCGTTGTCGGTGAAGCTCGCCGTCAGGCCTTTCTGCAGCTCGCCGTCCTGCCCAGTTTCGGTGCAGGAAATCACCGTCCCCGCCGCGTTCCAGCATTGCGTCTGGCCGGTCTTCAGCAGCTGCGCCGGCAGCGCCGTGCCGGTGACGCCGAAAAGGTTCACGCCCGACAGGATGTTGCTCGCCACCAGGTCGGCGTCGCCCGCCACCGTCCCGGCGCCGTCGTGGTAGCCCGCCGCGATCGTCTGGCTCGTCGTCCCCGGCGTGATCGCCACCGCGCCGTTGTTCGGCATCGTCCCGCTCACCCCCAGTCCCGCCGCGCTGCTGAACGTCCTGCCCGCCAGCACCTCGCCGGCGACCGCCGTCCCCGCCTGGGCCGTGCCGAGGTCGCTCGTGCAGCTGCCCAGATCGCCGGTGCAAGTCGCCAGGTCGGTCGTGCACGTCCCCAGATCGCCGGTGCAGTTCGCCAGACTTGTCGTGCACGTGCCCAGCGACCCGTTGCACGTCGTCAGGTCGGACTGTGCGGTGGCCAGGTCGCCTTCGCAAGTCGCCCGTGCCGCTTCGGCGGTGGCCAGGTCGGTGCTGCAGGTGGTCAGGTTCCCCTCGCAGGTACCTAGGTCTGCTTCCGCAGTGCCGAGGTCGGTCTCGCAACTCGAAAGATCACTCTCACACGTGCTCAGGTCGGCGGCGCAGTCGCTCAGTCCTTCCCCGGCCAGCCCGGCGGCGACGTTGGCGACGTGCGCGTCGACCGCACCCTGGATCTCCGTCGCATCCAGGCCATCCGGGCAAGCACCGCCAGCCTTTTCCGTCAGCGAGTCCCACTTTCCGCTGAACTTCGTCGCGCACTTGGCCAACGTATCGTTGTATTTGGTCGGGTCCTTGGCGCACGTCTCGCCCGTCGGGCAGTCGCCGTCGCCGTAACACGCCAGCGCCGTCGTCAGCGAGCAGCTGCCGGCGGTCTGCAGCTGTTTGGCACCGGCCTTGGAAACGCAGGCTGCGTATTTGCCCGCCTCTTGGTTTTTCCCGGCCTCGCACTTTTGCCCCGGCGATGGGGCCCCCCACGCCGCATGGGCGAAGGTCATCACCACGACCAACAGGATCCTGTGCATTCTCCCTCTCCTTCTCGCTGTAGGTTCGACGCCTCGTACCGACCGCGGACGCGCGCCGCGCTCGGCGGTGACGGCGGGAGACCTAGTCGCTGTGTGAGACGTCGTCAACTTCTAAAAGGTGGAAACGGGTAATTCTCCCGAATCACTTCGGGTTGCGTTGTTACCAACGACAGGCCAGCTACAACTTGCCATCGTCCGGGCGGCGCGGCAGGGAATCGATCAAACGTACGAGTTCGCTCTGCCGACTCGTCCCGGTGCGGAGGAAAATCTGCTTCAAGGTCCAACGCGCGGTGCCGACAGTGATCCCGAGCGCCTCGGCGGAGGCCTCGACCGAATCGCCACCTGCCAGCTGGGCCGCGAACGCGCTCTGGGCCGGCGTCAGACCGAACACCTCACGCAGTAGCTGCGGCAGCGGCGCGGGGCGCTCGGGGTCGCCGATCAGTACCACCGCCGCCGGGCGTCGAGCTATGGACGGTGTCGCCGGCATACGCAATGGCGAAACGATCACACCATACGGAGGTGCGTGCCTGGCCCGTTCGACGGCGAAGGATCCGCCCGCTTCGCTGCCATCCCCTACGCCGGTGCGGCATGCCTCGGAGACACAGCGCTCGAGGCGCGAACGCGCCGACGGGGAAGTTGCGGTCAGCCGGCCCTCTCGGGTGACGGCAATCCCGTCGGCGCGGGCAACGATACGGCGTGCCGCGGCATTTTCGAAGAGAACTCGGCGGTCCTCGTCGAGCAGGAACACCCCTGTCTCGACGGCATCCAGCACCTCGATGCTGGCGGCGCGCGTCAGTTCGGCGGAGACCAGGCGGCGATGCACCTCGAAGGCGCGCCGCAGATGGGGCGCGAGTCGCCGCAGGATTCTCTCGTCGTCGATGCTGTAGTCCAGCTTGTTGAGGGCCCGCAGCACAGAGACGAACGACAAGACGTCGCCCTCGCGCAGGATGCAGGCTCCCATGGTGAACTGATGGACAGAATGCGGCTCTCGGGGTCGATGATCAGAACCCCTACTCGCAGGTGGTCGATCACTCGACGCAGCACCTGCGCCGGTACGATGTCATGGTCGTCGTGCTTCAATCTACGGCATTCCCCATTCTACTTGGGGTATTTAGCGAAGGAGTGCGACGAGCAATCCTCCCAAATAGGGGGAACGATGCATTTTGGATGATGTTCTTCAGTTCATGCACAGGCGCGAGTGGGGATGGCTCGCGGCACGGAGTCGTGCTCCCAGGACGGGCCCGCCCAGTACAACTCGGCGCTCCGTTGCGGTTTTCCGCCGAGGAGCGCCAGGCTTGGTTGGCGCTTCAGGCTGGCGGGTAGTCATCAAGTACGAGCACGCCGATGTCGTGTATGCTCCTGAGACGCTTGTCGTTGGTGATGAAGTAGGAAGCGCCATGTTCGATGGCGGCGGCAAGTTGGAAGGCATCCGGAAGGCGAAGGGTATGGCGCGCGCGAAGCCGGGCTGCCCGTTTTGCTACTGCATGCGAGATTTCCACCATCCGGATGTTTCGGCCGTGCTTCAGTGCCGCTTCATAGCGTTCGATGAGCTCCGGCTGATCATGGAGCATCGGCTGGACGAGCACTTCGGCCACCGTGATGACTGAGGTCACGCCTTGATTCTGACCGGACTTGATGCGGTCACGAAAGAATGGGACGAGGATCGGATCGTACCTGGCGTGTTGTTCGATCAGGTAGATGAACGGCGCCGTGTCGATTCCTACGACTGCACCGACCGGAATATCAGCGAGGAGGTTCAGCGCGCCCACTCGTCACGCAAGCCGTCCACGTACTCCTGCGCGTCGACCCCGTCCCAGATTTCCTGGCCTACACCGCGGATGTCGATCCAGTCGACCATCTTCTCTGCGACCTGGCTGACCACGACGACGACCTGCGCGGGGCCGGGAGTGAGATGGGTGGGCGCTTCGATACGAAGAACGCCATCCGGACCAATCGTCGTTTCGAGTCGCAGAGTCTCCATGTGGTGCCTCCTGAGGCACGAGCGTACGACGGATTGCCGTTACGGGCAACGGGCTTCCGGCCGCGTGGGGCATCTCCGTGGGCGGCCCGCCCCCGGGCAGCTGGTAATCGTCACATCGTCGTTCAGCGCGGCAGGAAGTTGAGAAATTCGAGTGAGGTGCGCCCGCCTGGCGCGCCGAGGATGGGTGTCCCGTAGCACGCTGTCGAGCTTCAGGCCGCGGCGGGGGTGTCGGGTTGGGCGGGGGTGGTCGCCGGGCGGCGGCGGGGTTGGGTGTTCTTGATGAAGAGGGTCGCCTGGATGGCGCCGGCGCCGTCGCGTGCTGCCAGGCGGGCGCTGATCTTCAACGCCGCGAGGGCGTTGTCCCATTGGGCGGCTTGCTGGTCGCGATCGTGCAGCGCCGCACGCAACTCGCCTTCGAGACGGGTCAGCGAGTCCACCACTAAGGCCAATTCCCGCGCCGCCGCTTCGGCGGCGTCGATGACCGCCAACGTCTTCGGCGACAGGCTGTGGTCGGCACGCATGGTGGCCCCCAGGCCAAGCACCACCGCGGGTTTGTCTTGCCGCGTCCGCTGTTTGAGGCTGTACGGCGTCTCCGAGGTGTAGCGCGCGAACGGGAAACGCAAAGGGCGGCGCTCGACCACCATGGCCACCGCGAGATCGTCGATCCGGGCGTCGAGTCTCGCCGCCACCCGATCGGCGCGCGCCAGTCCCTCGTTGGTGCGCAGCTGCAAGGATGCGACCCGCTGCTGCAGGGCGACGAAGCCGCGATGCACGGCGGTGAAGGTCGCCAGCCGATCGGCGACGGCGGCGGTGTCGATGGCCGCCGCCCGGTCGATGAGTGCGTCGCCGAGGACCTGCCGCCGGCTACCGATCTGCGCGATATGACGTCGTTTCATGGGCACATCTCCTGGGACACGAGTTGCCTCGCCAACCGACTCGTCGAAGGCTCGCGGATCCACGCACCGCCCGCGGACAGCCTGGCGCACGGGCTTCACAGGATGCAGGGCCTGGCTTCGATCGTGTCATCGTCGGGGCACCGGCAGAAATCATCAGCCAAATGCGTGCCAGAGGCTGCCCTAGTTGTGATTCCGAGATTTTCGTCCTGGAAAGCGGCTCACGAAGCCGGGGGGTGGCCCTAAACTGGACCACCCCTGGTCTAAATCTAGACCACCCCCACCCGCCAAGGCTTGGCCCAAGCAATCCGCCGGCGGCAGCGATGAGCGAAAGCCGGGGCGTGAGCTTACGCGACACCCGGCACACGCACCGCGACGCTTGGACCGAGTCGAGCCCGCGAAATCGTTGGTCCGCTAGCCCGGAAACCGATGGGCGATGTCCAAACCGATCGGCGGTTGAGCGGGAAACCGATTGGCACACACGAAACCGTTCGTCCGTTCACCCGGCGATCGATTTTCGCATCGAAAACCGTTCCTCCGTTCACCCGGCGATCGGTTTTCGCAGGCAAAACCGTTCGCCGGTTGAGCCGGTAATCGGTTTGGACATGGAAAACCGTTCCGCCGATGACCGCGCGAACGGTTTCAGAAGGGCCAACCGGTCCTCCGGTGAGCGCGCGAACGGTTTCAGAAGGGCCAACCGGTCCTCCGGTGAGCGCGCGAACGTCGAAGGGGGACAGTCCCCGTGCGGGGACAGTCCCCCTTTGCTGTGCAACCGCTTGCCCGCTGATCCAACGAGAAGCAGCCGCCCAACCATGTAGGTTCGGGCAGAGACGACAGGCGCAGGCAGAGCTCTTGGATCGAAGGTAGGAATCACGCACGGGCCCACTCGGCGACAGCGTCCCTCTCGGCGTCTCCGCGTCTGCGTTGATCCGCCGGCGCGCTCGTCGGCTTGGCGCCAGCCCCGATGTTGCACCAGACATCTGAACCATGGGGTCGTCATGACCTAGCGTCGCCCGAACGTAGATGAAAATGGGCGCGCAGCGCCCTGGAGCGCCGAGTTGTACTCGGCGGGCCCGTTGCGGGTCGGCGGAGACCTATCGCGACCAACCTCGCTCCAAGTTCGGAGGTGCTCTCCTGCGCATCGCGGGGAGGATGGTGGCGGGCCGCGCCCGGCGCTGCGCCGGGCGGTGTCGAGTACAACTCGACACTCCGGGTGGGCCAGGCATTTTCCAAGCAGGAACGGAGGCACGCAGAGAAAGGATCGGCACGGGACGGATGATCGCACTCGGCGTGGATCGGGCCAGGTTCAGCCAAGACAGAGTGTCCGGCATCTTTCTCCACGATTCCTTTCGAATTCCCTTATGTTCCTCGACAACTCCGTATCTCTGCGCCCCCGTGGCGAGAAATCCTGGCTAGGCACCGGCCGACTGCACTTCGACTCGGGTGATGCGATTGTGTTCGTCGACGAAGACGACCGTCAGGGTGTGCTCGCGCACGCGGCTCGGTTCGACCAAGCCTTCGGCGACGATGTAGGCCTTGTCGCCGGGATGGAAATGGCGCGCCGGGGCGCCGTTCAGGCCGATGATGCCGCTGCCGCGTTCGCCGGCGATCGTATACGTCTGCCAAAACGCGCCGGTCGACTGATTGGTGATCTGCACCATCTGGAACGGCACCAAGCCGGCGGCGTCGAGCAGGTCGGCGTCGATGGTGATCGAGCCGACGTAATGCAGATCCGCCTGCGTCACCGTCACCGCATGCAGCTTGGCGACCGCCATGCGCACGTACAGCAGCGACGGTGACGCAGGCATCGGACTCACTCCGGGCAGCCGGTGAGGGCCACGGTGACGGCGGTGAGCAGCTCGTCGATGGTCACCGCGCCGTCGGCGTCCAGGTCGGCGGCGAAACACCCGTCGACCCCGGTGGTGCCGAGGGCGACGTTGACGATGGCGAGAATTTCGTCGACCGTCACGGCGCGGTCGCCGCTGCAGTCGCCGGCGCACGACGACACCTCGGACGGCTTGTCGGCCGGGTCGCCCGGGAAGGTCAGCGCCAGGATCTCGGTGAGGTTGGAGTAGCCGTCGCGATCGGAATCGAGGTTCTCGATGGCGAGGAAGCTGCCGTCGCTGGCGCGGTAGTCATACCCGTAGGAGGTCAGGCGGGGCGACGGCTGGGCGTGGCATAGGCCGCAGCGATCGATGCGACTGTCGATCGCACTGCGATAGGTGGTGCGGAACGCCGTCCGGTCGCCCGCTTCGGCGAGGCCGACGGAGGGCAGGCTGGCGCCCCACAACAGGACGGCAAACAAGGGCAGAAGTTTCGGTCGCATGGGCATGCAGGTACGCTCCTTGGGTTTCGGACTGCGCACCATAACATACCGAAACGGGGACGCACGCTAGGGGAGATTTGGGGGCGAGGGCCAAGGGCCAAGGCTCAAGGGCCAAGGCTTTTGGCTTTTAGCCTTTAGCTTTAAGCCTTTTGCCTTCTGCCTTCTGCCTGTGGCGCGCTTGGTGCTATTCCGCTTGCTGGTTGCGCCAGCGTTGGTAGCGGCGGTCGAAGCGTTGTTGCTCTTCCGGGGGCATGCGCTGCAGGTGTTCGTAGTTGCGGCGGATTCGGTCGCGGTCCTCTTCCGGCATTTCGCGCCAGCGGTCGTATTGGCGTTCGATCTGGCGCTGCTGTTGCTTCGGCAGCCGGCGGTACTCCTCGTAGTTGCGCATCGCCTCGTAGCGGTCGCGCGGGCCGTACTCCGACCACTCCTGGGCCGAGGCCGGCGCGGCGAGGCAGGCGAGCAGCCCTGCGATGGTCCACCGACGATGCATGCGCCTCAGGTCTCCCGCGCCTTGCCGGCGCGCGCCTTCTTCTTGCCCAACGGCACTTCGCGCACCGCCTCGAAGTTCTCCAAGGCGTCGAGGCGGCGAATGAGATCGTACTCGTAAAACAGGTCGGCGCGCTTGGCGACGGCCTTGGGCGGCGCCTCCACCCCGAGCGGCACGAGCACGGCGTCGATGCCGCCGATCGAGGCGACGCTCGACGCCAACAACAGCATCGCGGTGGCGCCGCCGACCGCGAGCCACAGCCACGGCTGGCGCGGCTCCTTGGGCATCGGTCGCGGCCGCGCCGCGGTCTCCGCACCGAGCGCTTTCAGGTCGCGCTTGGCCGCGGCCAGTGCGGCAGCGACATCCAACCCGTCCGGCCCCAGCCGCGGCAGCAGTTCGCGCTGTGCGGCGACGAATTCCCGACTCCGGGCGGCGAGCGCGGCGCAGGCGGGGCAACGATCCAGATGCAACGACAGGCGGATGCGCCCGGGCCACGACAAGGCGCCGTCGGCCGCAGCCGTGAGCTGTTCGCGATAACGTTCGCACCCGTTCATGTCTCACCCTCCCCTCGGTGCCATCCTTCCTGCAGGGTCACGGTGGCGCGGTGGATCAAACTCTTCACGGCCGACACCGAGAGCGACAGGGTTTCGGCCACTTCCTCGTACGACAAGCCCTCGGCGCGAGCCAGCAACAGGGCGGCGCGCTGCTGCGGCGGCAGCGCCTCGACGGCATGACGCATCTTATCGACGGCCTCACGCCCCAACAAGGCGCGCTCGCCGCTGGCGTCGCGATCGGGGTCGGCCGGCAGCCGCTCGGCCGCTTCCGGGTCGTCGACGCGGCGCCGGTGATCCGGCTTGCGCAGGTCGGTCACGCAGGCGTTGGCGGCCATGCGGTACAGCCAGGTCTTGAAGCGCGCGCGCGGCAGGTAGCGGTCACGCGTGCGGAAGAGTTGCAGGAAGACATCTTGCGCCACCTCCTCGGCTCGGGCCCGGGAGCCGACGAAGCGCGCGGCGAAGCGGACGACGCCGGCGTAGTGTTGCGCGAAGAGGCGATCGAAGGCCTCCAGCTCACCCGCTTGCAAGGCCAGCATGAGCCGCACGTCGGGATCGCGCTCCGGGTTCACCAGGCTCCTCGTGAGCAGAAACGACCGCCGCGGCCCGAAGTTGCGCCGCCGGGCGCAAAAAGCGGGGCCTCGAGGGCCGCCGGCCTCACTTCTTCTTTTTCGACGCGGGCCGCTTTTTCGGCGCCGCCGCGGGGACGCTCTTGGCCGCGCTCGCCGCCGGCTTGGCGGCCGCAGGTGCGGGCTTGGACACGGCCGCGGGCTTAGCCACGGCCGCGGACTTGGCCGCGGTTGCGGGCTTGGCCGCGGGTGCGGCTGCCGCTGGAGCGACGGAGACGGGCTTGGTCTTGGTTGCGGCGCGGGCGGGTGGCGGCGGCGTGGCTGCCGCCGCCGGCTTCGCTGCCGGCGCCGGGCTGGGTGCCGCTGCGGGTGGCGTGGGCGCCGCCGCGACGGGCGGGCGCGATGCTTTCTTGGTCGTCGGCTTGGCGGCCGGGCTCGCCGGCGGCGTCACCTTCTTCGCAGCCGGCTTGCTCGGCACCGGCGCGGCGGGGGCAGGCGTCGGCGCCGCCGTTTCGGCAGCCTCGTCGTCGTCGGCCTCCGGCGGCAGGTGCGTCACCATCGGCTCGCCGCGCACCGTCTGGTAGCGGACTTTGCTCTCCAGCTGGCCGAAAAGCATGTTCAGCCGGTCCGGGTCATGGCGCCGGAGGGCTTCTTCGATGCGGTTCTTGTGGTCTTCGAGGTAGACGATGTGGAACGTGCGGCGCTTGACCGTCACGTCCGTCGGAACGCGGGCTTCGGTCTGCACGACGCGGACGATTTCGCGCAGGATCGATATGTCGACACGAGGCACCGCTCCCCCTCATCCATTCCGAGAAGTGCGACGCTCATAGCACGAAAGGAAAATTTCGCAAACCTTACTCTTGACCGTGGCGACAGCCCGTGCTTGCCGTCACCAGCCCTTCTTGCGGCGCTCGCCGCTCTCCTGATCCGACTTGCATTCGAGACACATGGTGGTCATCGGCCGGGCCCGCAGGCGTTCGACCGAGATCGGTTCGCCGCACTCCTCGCAGATGCCGTAGCTGCCGTCGCCGATGCGTTCGAGCGCCTCGTCGATCTTGCTCAGCAGTTTTCGCTCGCGGTCGCGGATGCGCAACATGGCGTTGCGGTCCGACTCGAGCGAAGCCCGGTCGGTCGGGTCGGGGAACGTTTCCTTGCTGCCGGTCATGCCGACCACGGTCCGGTCGCCCTCTTCGACCAGTTCACGGCGGCGTTCGCGCAGCAGGGCCTCGAATTCTTCGAGAACGGCGGGTTCCACTCTGGAGCCTCCTGATTCGCGCGCCCACTAGCAACCGCGCCGCGGCCTGTAAAGGACTGCGTCAGGCACTCGCCAGTCGGCGTTGTGCCTCGGCGCGGGCCCAACGGTCGGCTTCGAGGACGTCCTCGAGTTCCTCGGCGGCACGCGCCTGGTGTGCATCGAGGACCGCGTCGAGCATGTCGGGGATGTCGCCGAAGCCGATGCGTTCGGCGAGGAAGGCTTCGACCGCGACCTCGTTGGCGGCATTGAGGGCGGCGGGCACGGTGCCGCCGGCCTCCAGGGCGCGGTAGGCGAGGGCCAGGCAGAAGAACTTGCGCGCGTCGGGTTCGAAGAACTCGAGCTTGCCGACCTTCGGCAGATCGAGAGGCGGCAGGTGCTCCATGTTCAGGCGTTCCGGGTAGGCGAGGATGTAGGAGATCGGCACCGCCATGTCGGGGATGCCCATTTGTGCCAGAACCGAGCCGTCGACGTACTCGACCATCGAATGGATGATGCTCTGCGGGTGGATGACGACGGAGATTTCGGACGGCCGCAGATCGAAAAGCCAGCGCGCCTCGATCACCTCGAGTCCCTTGTTCATCAGGGTGGCCGAATCGATGGTGATCTTCGGGCCCATCTTCCAGGTCGGGTGCTGCAGAGCTTCGGCCTTGGTGATGCTGCGCATCGTCTCCGCCGGGCGATGCAGGAACGGGCCGCCGGAGGCGGTGAGGAGGATGCGCCGCAGGTCCTCGCGTCGATGTCCACGCAGAGCCTGGAAGATGGCGTTGTGCTCGCTGTCGAGAGGCAGCAGCTTGGCGCCGGTGCGGCGCGCCGCCCGCTTCATCACCTCGCCCGACATCACCAGAGCTTCTTTGTTGGCCAAGGCGACGTCGATGCCCGCCTCGAGCGAGGCGAGGGTCGGACGCAGGCCGATGGCACCGACCAGGCCGGAGACGACGAGATCGGTCGACGGCGCGGTGGCCACGGCGATCAGGCCGGCCGTCCCGGGAATGATGTCGCCGCGGAAGTGCGGCAAGCGGGCGCGCAGGTCTTGCGCCACCTGCGCGTCGGCCGTCGCCACCAGGTTGGGGCCGAAGCGTTCGACTTGTTCGGCGAGGCGGGTGACGTTGCGGCCGCCGGCGAGGGCGGTGATGCGGAAGCGATCGGGGAAACGCTCGACGATGTCGAGCGTCGTCACCCCGATCGAACCGGTGCTACCCAGGACGGCGAGCTGGCGCATCGACGCCGGCCCGCTCAGTCGCGCCCGCCGGCGTAGAGGCGGTCGACGATGTCGGCGTAGCGCTGGTAGACGACCTTGCGCTTCATCTTGAGGGTCGGCGTCAACTCACCCGTGTCGACGGTCCATTCGCGCGGCAGCACGACGAACTTCTTCACCTGCTCGACGCCGTTGAGGTGCTGGTTGATGTTGTCGACGGCCTGTTGCACCCGTTCGAGCACGCGCGGCTCGGCCGCCAGCTTCTCCAGATCCTCCGGCAGGCCTTCGGCGCGGGCCCACGGCAGCACCGCCTCGGAGTCGAGCACGATCAACGCCGAGACGAACGGGCGACCGTCGGCGACGACACAGGCCTGGCCGATGAGCGGTTGCTGCTTGAGCAAGCTCTCGATGTTCGACGGCGCGATGTTCTTGCCGCCGGCGGTGATGAGGATTTCCTTCTTGCGATCGACGATCTTGATGAAACCGTCGGCATCGATGTGGGCGACGTCGCCGGAAGCGAGCCAGCCGTCGGCGTCGAAGGTCTCGGCCGTCAGCGCCGGCTCCTTGTAGTAGCCCTTGGTGATGTTGCCGCCGCGGGCGAGCAACTCGCCGTCGGGTCCGAGCCGCACCTCGACGCCGGGCAAGGCCTGACCGACGGTCCCGATGCGGATGTTGTCGGGGCGGTTCCACGAGGTCGGACCCGAACCCTCCGACTGGCCGTAGACCTCGGTGATGTTGATGCCGATGGCGGCGAACCACTCGAGGATCTCGGCGGAGATCGGCGCCGCGCCGGTGACGGCGATCTGTACCGCGTCGAGTCCGGCGCGCTGGCGCACCAGCGCCGTGATCGGCTCCAGTTCGGCGGCGCGTTTGGCGAGTTCCTCGGGCACCGGCAGGCCCTTCTGTTGCAGCCGCACCTTTTCGAGACCGGTGGCGATGGCGAGTTCGACGAAGCTGCGCTGGCCGGCGTCGGGCAACGCCGCCAACGCGTTGTTGAGGGCGGTGTGCATCTTTTCCCAGATGCGCGGCACGGCGAAGAAGTACTCGGGGCGGACGTCGGCGAGGTAGGCGGCGATCTGCTGCGGCGCCGGGCAGAAGTAGCAGGTCGAGGCGCCCTTCATGTGCAGGTAGTGGCCGACCATGCGCTCGGCGATGTGGGCCAGCGGGAGATACGAAATGTGGCGTTGCCCGGGGTGGCGCGGCGCCACGCGCTCGAGGGACTCGGTCGTCCAAGCGACGTTGGCGTGGGTCACCATGACGCCTTTCGGCGGCCCGGTGGTGCCCGAGGTGTAGATCAGGGTCGCCAAGTCGTCGGGGCCGACGCTGGCGGTGCGGGTGGTGACGTCGTTGCGACCGGCGACGCCGGCGGCGCGGCCGCGCGCCAGCAGGTCGTCGAAGGAGGCGATGCGGGCATCGCCGCTGACGTCGTGTGCCCCTTGCAGCAGGAAGATGGCGCGCACGCCCGGGATGCGGTCGCGGATCGGCGCGATGCGGGCGTACAGTTCGGGGTCGCCGACGAACAGGTATTTCGCCTCGCTGTGGTTGACGATGTACTCGATCTGGTCAGGCGCCAGCGTGTTGTAGAGGGTGACGGGGGTGCCGCCGGCGTGCAGCGTCGCGACGTCGGCGACGTAGTGCTCGGGGCAGTTGCCCATGAGGATGTTGACGAAGTCGCCCTTCTGCAGCCCATGCGCCAGCAGGCCGGCGGCGCAGGCATCGACCTCGTCGGCGTACTGCGCCCAGGTCTTGGCTTGCCAGGAGTCGCCGACCTTCCACTTCATCGCCTCGGCATCAGGCAGCTTGGCGACGGTGTTGCGGAAGATGGAGCAAACGGTTTGGCCGGCGACGACGGCGTCGATTTCGCGGCGAACGGCGATCGGATCGAGGACACTCACGACAATACCTCCTGGTGGGAAACCCGAATGAAGTGAAGCTACCAGAATCCCCGACGCGGAATCCACAAGGGGGGCGAACCAAGCCACGACCGCCGCCGACAGCGGCTCGACGGGCCCCTCACCCCTGCCCTCTCCCCAGGGGGGAGAGGGGGTACTCCAATTCTTCCGTCATCGTAGGCAATCCCCTCTCCCCTCTGGGGAGAGGGTTAGGGTGAGGGGCGGCCCGGTCCAACCCTAGCGCCTTCAGCGGCGGGGGATGCGCAGGCGGGCGCCGGCGGGAAGGTGGTGCGGGTCGCGAATCTGGTTGTACTGGCGGATCGAGGCCACGGTCGTGCCGTGGGCGCGGGCGATGGTCGACAGGGTCTGCCCGGGACGCACGGTGTGGTGCACGAAGCGGCTGGATGCGGCGGGAGCCGCCGGTCGCCGCGACGAGGCGGTGACGGTCGCGTTGGCGCCGCGTTTGGGGATCTTCAGCGTTTGCCCGACCCGCACGTGATTGGCGTTGCGCATGCCGTTGGCCGCCAGGATCTGCGCCACGCTGGTGCCGTGACGCTGAGCGATGCGCGACAACGTTTCGCCGTTGCGCACACGATGCCAGGCGAATTGCGAGGGGACCCGCGATTGCTTGGCGGAAGCGGGCAGCGCGGCGTAACCGGCGCGGAAGGCGTCGGCCGACCCGTGCGGGATGCGCACCTCGTAGCCCTTGGGCACGAGGTAGTCGCCGCGGACGACGGCCGGCGTCAATGCCAGATTCATCTCCGCCAAGTCGTCGGGGCTGACCCCGGCGGCGCGGGCGAGGTCGGCGAAACGCAGATGATGCGGCAGGCGCATGGTGTCGTAGCGCACCGGCGCCAGACGCGGCAGTTTGCCGAAGTACTTGTCAGCGTCGCGTTCGACGGCGATGGCGGCGAGCAACTCGACGTAGAAATTCTTCGAGGCGAAACCGAACGCCGGGCCATCGTAGCGGGCGATGATATTGGCGATTTCGCTCGAACCGACGGCGTTGATGGCACGGCGTATGCCGCCGCGGCCGTGGTTGTAGGCGGTGATCGCCAGCGGCCAGCTGCCGAGCGCCTCGTAGTCGCCCTTCAAATGACGCGCCGCCGCTTCGGTGGCGACGAACGGATCGCGCCGGTAATCGAGGATGCCGTCGACGCGCATGTACTGGCGGCCGGTGGCCGGCATGAACTGCCAGATGCCGGCGGCCCCCACCTTGGAGTAGGCCTGGACGTTGAAGCACGACTCGACGAGAGGCAGGCGGGTGATCTCGACGGGCAGGCCGGCGCGGCGGAAGACACTCTCCATGAAGGGGAAGTAGCGCCGCCCGATGATGACACCTTCCTTGAAGCGTTCGCGCAGCCCCGACTGGCCGCGCAGCCGCTGCGGGTCGGCGGCTTCGAGAAACCGGCGATCGCCGCCCGAAGGGGGGAACATCGCCACCAGCCGGCGCTCCTCGTCCGACAATCGGCTCAGGTCGTGGCGCCGCTGGTGTAGGTCGACGAGCAGGGCGCGCACCCTTTCGATCTCGCTCTTGACGATCTGCTGGCGCCGCGCCGCCACCGCCGCCTCGTCCGGCTCGACGTCCTCCAACCAGCCGAGGCGCAGCACCTTATAGACGCGCCGCAAATCGTCGCGGTCGTGCACGACGACGTCGTGGATCGAGTGCTCGGCGAAGATCTTCTTCCAGAACTCGACTTGGGGGCGCAGGCTGGCGGGCGAAGGCAGACGCGGATCGCGGGCGTAGACGCTGAGCGCGGCGACGGGCGAGGCGGCGGCCCAAGCTAGGCCCGCGAGGCAAACGAGCACGGCTGCGAAGTCTTTCTGGACGCGCCAGCGATGGAACACCATCCACCTCCTACCCCATGACCACGATCACCCCTCGTCGCAAAGATGCATGCTCGGGAAGAAGTGCGCAACGGGGGACGCCCCCGCATCGGACGGCAACTCACCTTGACTCGCCTGGGGTCGAAGTTTACCTTCGCGCGGCGCGCGGCGGCGCGCTGGAATTTCCAACCGGTATCGAAGGAATTTCGGCACCCTGGCGTCTATGGCCGGCAACGGGCTCGCGAGGATGTCGAAGACGACCGCTCTGCCGCATACCGGGCCGTGCCGCCGTGCTGGACGCGTACAGCGCGGCGGGTCCCGAAGGGTGGATCGGTCGCCGAAGTGCGCAGCGAGGCGACGATGACGGACGAGGAACGACAGGCAGAGGAGAAACGCGGCTTCAAGGTCGAGGATCGACGGCGCTTCACCGCCGACGGTCAAGCACGTGACACGGCGGCCGACGCCGCGTCGGAGAAGCCGACCACGGCGGCGCCGCAGCCTCCCCCTCCCCTACCCGAGATCAACTTCTCGACCTTCGTCATCAGCCTCTGCACCCAGGCCCTGATCCTGCTCGGCGAACGACCCGAGCCGGGGGCTCCGCCGAATCCCGATCTGGCGGCGGCCAAACAGCTGATCGACATCCTCGGCATGCTGCGGGAGAAGACGCGCGGCAACCTCGATGCCGACGAAACCTCCCTGCTCGACGGCATGCTGTACGACCTGCGACTGCGCTTCGTCGAGCGCGCCAAGCCAACCACCGCCGGCGCCTGACGCCCAGCGGGATTCACGAGGAACACGAGGATGAGGATGAGACAGCATCGGCCGTTGCGCCGCACCCTGGCCCTGGTCGCGATGAGCGCCCTGGGCCTCGGCCTGTTCGTCGGCGACGCCGCCGCGATTCGCTTCTGGGAAGAAGAGGTCCCCGCCGGCCAGGCCGCCCCCGCCGGAACCGCCCCGGCCGAAGCCGCGCCCGCGGCGCCTGCCCCGGCCCAAGCCGCGCCGGCGGCACCCATCGTCACCGGCCTGCCCGACTTCACCACCATCGCCGAACGCCTCGGCGGCTCGGTGGTCAACATCTCCACCAGCGCTCAGGTCAAGCCGCAGCAGCAGATGCCGCAAGAACAGCAGCCGAATCCGTTCGGCCGCAACCCGCACGAGTTCTGGGAGCCGTTCGAACGCTTCTTCGGCCCGATGCCCGAGCGCCCCTTCAAGGAACGCAGCCTCGGCTCCGGCTTCATCATCTCGAAGGACGGCATCATCCTCACCAACAATCACGTCATCGAAAACGCCGACGAAATCATCGTCAAGCTGTCGAACGACGAGGAGTTCAAGGCCAAGGTCATCGGTCGCGACCCCAAGACCGACATCGCGGTGATCAAGATCGAAGCCGCCGACCTGGTCCCGGTCACCCTCGGCGACTCCGAGTCGCTGCGCGTCGGCGAGTGGGTCATGGCCATCGGCAACCCCTTCGGCCTCGAGCACACCGTCACCGCCGGCATCGTCAGCGCCAAGGGCCGCTTCATCGGCCAGGGCAGCTACGACCAGTTCATCCAAACCGACGTCGCCATCAACCCCGGCAACTCCGGCGGGCCGCTGATCAACCTGCGCGGCGAGGTGGTCGGCATCAACACCGCCATCTTCAGCCGCTCCGGCGGCAACATCGGCATCGGCTTCGCCATCCCGGTGAACCTCGCCAAGGAACTGCTGCCGCAGCTCGAGGCCAAGGGCAAAGTCACCCGCGGTTGGCTCGGCGTGCTCATCCAGAAGGTCTCGACCGAAATCGCCGAATCCCTCGGCCTCGAAGCCGCCAAGGGCGCACTCGTCGCCGACGTCATGAGCGATGGCCCGGCCAAGAAGGCCGGCGTCGAGGTGGGCGACGTCATCGTCCAGTTCGACGGCCACGCGGTCAACGACTCCAACGAACTGCCCTTCCTCGTCGCCCGCACCCCCGTCGGCAAGACCGTCGAATTGGTCGTCATCCGCGAAGGCAAGCGTCAGTCCCTGTCGGTGACCATCGCCGAGTTGGAGGACGACGGCGGCGAGGCGGCGACCAGCGAAGAAGACTCGCTCGGGTTGACCGTGCAACCGCTGACGCCGGAGATCGCCGAAAGCCTCGGCCTCGAGGCGGAAACCAAGGGCGTGGTCGTGTCGGCGGTCGAACCGGGCAGCCGGGCCGACGACGCCGGCCTGCAGCGCGGCGACGTCATCATGGAGATCAACCGCAAGTCGGTCGCCGACCTCGGCGACTATCGCAAGGCGGTGCGCGGCATCGGCGAAGGCAAGACGGCCTTGATGCTGGTACGGCGCGGCGACAACACCATCTTCATCCCCATCAAGCCCTGACCGGCAGAGGCCCGGCCGCTCCCCGGCCGGGCCTCTGCCTCCCCCTGACCCCATGCCCCGGCCGACGCCCCCACCTGCCCTCCCCACCGCCGGCCGCACTGCGTCCGCTTTCCGTCTCGGCAGGCCCGCATGCTGAGACGACTCTTTTTCGCTGCGCTGCTGATCGTCGGCGGACTCGGCGCCGTCGGCTGCATCGTGGCGTGGGACTACGTGCGCCAATGGGACGAGGTGGTCACCGAGAAGTTCCGCACCCACCGCTGGCGCTTTCCGTCGAAGATCTACTCCGAAGGACTGCTGCTCTACCCCGGCATGGAACTGGAGTCGGTCGGCTTCTTCCGCCGGCTCAACGACCTCGGCTACCAGCAGGTCGAAGGGGACCTGGCGCGCAAGGGTGAGTTCCGCTTCGCCACGCGCAATCGCGTCGAGGTGTTCTTCCGCGAGTTGCCGTACCCCGAAGGCGACACGGCGGCACGCCCGGTGCGCATCGACCTCGACGGCAAGGCGATCACGCGCATGTTCGACCTGCGCACCGACGAGGAACTCTACAGCGTCGAGCTCGAAGGGTCGCTGATGAGCGGCCTCTACAAGGATATCTGGGAAGAACGCCGCCTGGTGACGCTGCACGAGGTGTCGCCGCTGCTGCTGCGCGCCATCATCGACGTCGAGGACCAGCGCTTCTACGAGCACCACGGGCTCGACGTCGTCGGCATCGCCCGCGCCATGGTGGTCAACGCCCGCGCCGGCCAATGGATCCAGGGCGCCAGCACGCTGACGCAGCAGCTGATGAAGAACATGTTCCTCACCAGCGAGCGGCGCATGGAGCGCAAGCTGCGCGAAGCGCTGATGGCGGTCATCGTCGAGTACCGCTTCTCCAAGACCGAGATTCTCGAGCGCTACATCAACGAGATCTACTTCGGCCAACGCGGTGCCCAAGGCATCTTCGGCGTGTGGGAGGCGGCCCGCTTCTACTTCGCCAAGGAGCCGCACGAACTCACCATCGGCGAGATGGCCATGCTCGCCGGCCTCATCTCCGGCCCCAATCGCTACACCCCCTTCCGCCATCCGGAGCGCGCCAAGGCCCGCCGCGACCACGCCCTCGGTCGCATGCTCGACATGGGCGACATCACCCCGGAACAATACGCCGCGGCCGTCGCCGAGCCGTTGCGCACCAAGACCGCCACCACCCCGACCTCGCAAGCACCCTATTTCGTCGACTTCGTGCGGCGCGAGCTGGAAGCCTCCTATCCCGCCGATGTGCTCACCGGCGAGGGCCTGTCGATCCACACCTCGCTCGACGTCGAGATGCAGCGGCAGGCCGCCGACGCCGTGCGCAGCGGCCTGGAAAAGCTCGAGAAGGCGTACCCGCGACTGCGTTCGCAGAACCCGCGCGACCAGCTGCAGGCGTGCCTCATCGCCATCCAGCCGCAGACCGGTGCCGTCAAGGCGATGGTCGGCGGCCGCGGCTACGGCTCGACCCAGTTCAACCGCTGCACCCAGGCCAAACGCCAGCCGGGTTCGGTGTTCAAGCCGTTCACCTTCATCGCCGCCTTCGAGCGCACGCGCGAGGGCAACGAACACATCCTGCCGACGACACGCATCGAGGACCGCCCGTTCAGCTGGAAGTTCGGCGACAAGGTGTGGACGCCGGCCAACTACAAGAAGACCTATTTGGGCAGTGTGACGGCGCGGCGCGCGCTCGAGAAATCGCTCAACGCGGCCACCACCCGCTTGGCGCACGAGGTCGGCCTCTCCCCCATCCTCGACGTCGCCCGGCGCATGGGCATCACCTCGAACCTGCCGCCCTACCCGTCGATCGTACTCGGCGCCGCCGAGGTGACGCCGTTCGAAGTCGCGACCGCCTTCTCGGTGCTGGCCAACAGCGGTCTGCGCGCGACGCCGCTGTCGATCCGCGACGTGTTCGACCGCCAGGGACAACGCATCGAGCGTCGCCCGGTCGAGATCGAGCAGGTCATTTCGCCCGACAGCGCCTACCTGGTCACCCACATCATGGAGGGCGTGCTCGACCGCGGCACCGCGACACGCGCCCGCGCCGCCGGCTTCACCCGTCCGGCCGCCGGCAAGACGGGCACCACCGACGATTACCGCGACGCCTGGTTCGTCGGCTTCACCCCGAACTTGCTCGCCGTGGTCTGGGTCGGCTTCGATCATCGCACCGACCTCAACCTCGCCGGCGGCGAGGCGGCCTTGCCGATCTGGACCGAATTCATGAAGCAGGCCACCGCCGGCCTGCCGCCCGCCGGCTTCAAGGCACCGCCTGGCGTTTCGGTCGTGCGCATCGACCCGCAGTCCGGTCAGCTGGCGACCGCCCAATGCCCGCAGACCCTGGACGAAGCCTTCTTCCGCGGCATGGCACCGCGTGTTCCGTGCCCGCTGCACTCCGGCTGGCTCGACAGCTTCAGTACGCCCGACGCCCCATGACGTAGGTACGCCGCATGCCTTCGCTTCTCCCCACGATCGTCTTGGTCCCGCTGCTCGCCGCCATGGCGTGCCTGGTGCTCGGCCCCCGACTCGAACAACGCACCGGCTGGCTGATGACGGCGGCGGCGCTGCTGGCGTTCTCTCTCGCCGCGGTGCTGTACGTCACCGGCGGCGGCGAGCCGCGCGTCTGGGAGATGGAGTGGCTGCCGCAGCTCGACATCGCCTTGCGCTTGCGCGGCGACGGCTTCGGCCTCTTCTTCGCCTTGGTCGTTTCCGGTATCGGCGCACTGATCTCGCTGTACTCGGCCGGCTACGGCTTCCGCCTGCCGGGGAATCGGCTCGGTCGCTACTACGCCGCGTTGTCGGCCTTCATGGCGTCGATGCTCGGCATCGCCCTGGCCGACGACCTGATGCTGCTGTTCGTGTTCTGGGAGATCACCAGCCTCACGTCGTTTCTACTGATCGGCTTCTGGTACGAAATCGAGCCGGCCCGCCGCGGTGCCTTGACGGCCTTGCAAGTGACCGCCCTCGGCGGCCTGCTCATGATGGTGGGGTTCGTGCTCATCGGCAGCGTCGCCGGCACCTACGACATCAGCGTCTTGGCCAACGACCCGGCCGCGCGCGCGGCACTCGCCGCCTCGCCGTGGTCGACGCCGGCCCTGCTGCTGGTGTTGGCCGGCATCTTCACCAAGTCGGCGCAGATCCCCTTCCACTTCTGGCTTCCGGCGGCGATGGTCGCGCCGACCCCCGTATCGACGTACCTGCACGCCGCGGCGATGGTGAAGGCGGGCGTGTTCCTCGCCGGACGCATGCTGCCCATCTTCGGCGACCACCCCTACTGGTCGGCCATCCTGGTGCCCGTCGGGCTCGCCACCTTCGCCCTCGGCGCCGTGCAGGCACTGCGCGAAACCGATCTCAAGGCGATGCTGGCGCGCACCACCTTCTCGACCCTCGGCCTGATCCTCCTCGTCTACGGCCTGCAGGCGGCAGACCAGGACGCGGTGCAGATCCTGTCGCACGCGCTCTACAAGGGCTCCCTGTTTCTCGTCGTCGGCATCGTCGAGCACGCCACCCACACGCGCGACCTGCGCGAGCTCGGCGGCCTGCGCGAGCCGCTGCCGATGACCTATCGCATCACCCTCGTCGCCGCCGCCTCGATGGCCGGCTTGCCGCCCGCCTTCGGCTTCCTCGCCAAGGAAGCACTCTATGCCGAGCTGCTGCACAACCCGTGGCTCGGCGACGGCATGGTGCGATGGTTCGCCATCGCCCTCGCCGTGCTCGCCAACGCCGCGCTGTTCGCCGTCGCCGCCAAACTCGTCCTCGACGTCTTCCACGGGCCGCGTCGCGACGACAAGACCGGCAAGGAAGACGACGAGGCACACGAGAAGATCGCGATGTGGCGCCCCGCCGCCATCCTCGCCGGAGCGGCCCTGCTCCTCGGCATCGCCGGCGCGACCCCGCTGACGCAGTGGCTACTGCAGAGTTTTTCCTCCAACCCACAAGGCCACCTGCACGTGTCGCTGTGGCCGACCCATCTCGCGCCGCTGTCGCTGTCCCTGCTGACCTATGCACTCGGCTGCCTCGTCTTCCAGCAGCGTCATCGCCTGCTGCCGACGAGCGAGGCCGGCGTTCGCCGCTCGTGGGCGCACGCCGCCTGGGACGGGTTCATCGACGGCACGAACGCTTTGGCGACGTGGTTCGCGCGCACCTGGCAAACCGGATCGCTGCGCCTGGCCTACAGCGTCACGCTCGGCTTCTTCGCTCTGCTCTTCCTCTACGCGCTGCAGGTCGGCCACGTGTCGCTGGCGCAAGTCCCGATCGACTTCGGCAACCTCACCTGGTTCGGGTTCATCATCAACGGGCTGATCGCCGTGGCGGCGATCCTCGTCGTGCGCGCCGAGACCCGCCTCGGCGCCGCCGTCGCCACCACGGCCGTCGGTTTCCTGGTGGCCTTGATGTTCGTCGTCTATCGCTCGCCGGACATCGTCCTGACGCAGATCCTGATCGAGACCGTATCGACGATCTTCATCCTGCTGGTGCTGTACTTCATGCCGGTGTTCCGCCCGGACGGCCTCTCGTCGGGGCGCAAGTTGTGGCACCTGGGCCTCTCCGCCCTGACCGGTCTGGTGATGTTCTTGCTGGTGCTGTTGAGCACCAGCCCGGGCTTCCGCGAAACCAACAACCTGGCCGCGACCTATCTCGAGAAGAGTCTGTCCGGCGGCGGCGGCAACAACGCGGTCAACGTTATCATCGTCGACTTGCGCGCCATGGACACGACCGGCGAGATCACGGTGCTGGTGGTGGTCGGCTTGTGCATCTACGGCGTCTTGCGCGCGCGGAGGGTCCACGCATGAACGATTCACCGATCCTGCGCACCGTCGCACGCTTCGCCGTTCCGCTGACGGTCGTGGCCACCCTGTTCATCTTCATGCAGGGGCACAACTTCCCGGGCGGCGGCTTCATCGCCGGCGCCTTGGCGGCCGCGGCGGGGGCCATGTACCTGCTGGCCTTCGGCATCGAGCGCGCGGCGCGTTACGCCTGGTGGCGCCTGTCCGTGGTCGGGTTGGGCATTTCGGTGCTCACCGGCACCGTACCGTTTCTGCTCGGCCATACGTTCATGGATCACACGATCCTGCACTTCCACCTGCCGCTGATCGGGCCCTACCACCTGCCGACGGCCACCTTCTTCGATCTCGGCGTCTACCTCATCGTGCTCGGCACGCTGATGACGGTGTTCGTCGAACTCGCCCAGGAGACGCGCTGATGGAGTTCACCGTCGCGACCGTCGTCGGCATTCTGTTCGCCTGCGGCACCTACATGATCCTGCGGCCGAATCTGATCCGCATGGTCATGGGCTTCGGCCTGTACGCCAACGGCGCCAATCTGCTGCTCATCGCCTGTGGCGGCTATCGTCCGGACTGGCAGGCACCGTTCTACTACAGCGGCTCGGCGACGGGGGGCCTGATGGATCCGCTGCCGCCGGACATCATCCTCACGGCGATCGTCATCAACTTCGCCGTCGGCGCCCTGATGTTGGTGCTGTGTTACCGCATCTATCTCGACCACGGCAGCGACGACCCCGAGGCCCTGACCAACGCCGCCGTCGAGAAGCAGGAGGCGCGTCGATGAGAGTCCTCATCCTGCCCCTGCTGATCCCCTTCGTCAGCGCCATCGCCCTGGCGTTGCTCAACGGCAAGGAGCGGCTGGAACGCAAGGTGAGTCTCGTTTCGGCGGTCCTCGGCAGTGCCTTCAGCTTCTGGCTGCTGGCGCACGTCGACCGCTACGGCACGCAGAACGTCGTCCTCGGCGGCTGGGAAGCCCCGTGGGGCATCGCCTTCGTCGCCGACCGGCTGACCTGCATCATGCTCTGCCTCTCGACGACGATCGGCGCGCTGGTGTTGGCCTACAGCTCCTCGACCGTCGAGCCGCGGCAGCAGCGTCACTTCTTCTATCCCTTCTTCCAGGTGTTGCTGCTCGGCGTGAACTGGGCCTTCGTCACCGGCGACCTGTTCAACCTGTTCGTCGCTTACGAGGTCATGCTCATCGGCTCATACGGCTGCATGATGGTCGGCGCCTCGAAAGCCCAAGTGCGGGAGACCCTCAAGTACCTGGCGATCAACGCCATCGGCTCGACGATGTTCGTCGCCGGCTGCGGTCTGGTGTACGCCACCGTCGGCACGCTCAACATGGCCGACTTGGCGGTGCGAACGGCGGCCTTGCCGGCGGACCGTGCGGCGCTGGTGACGGCGATCTCGATGGTGTTCGTCTTCGTCTTCGCCCTCAAGGCGGCGGCGTTTCCGGTGTTCTTCTGGCTGCCCGATTCGTATCCGGTCGTGCCCGCCGGCTTCAACGGTTACTTCGCCGGCTTGCTGACGAAGGTCGGCATCTACTCGCTGTTGCGCGTCTTCGTCATGGTCTTCCAGCAGCCGGGCCACGAGTTGGCCATGCAGGTGTTGTTGGTGTTGTCGGGCTTCACCATGTTGCTCGGCGTGCTCGGCGCCATGTGCCAATGGGAGATCCAGAAGATCCTGTCGTGGCACATCATCAGCCAGGTGGGCTACATGCTGATGGGCATCGGCCTGGCGGCGAACGCGTCGATCGCCGAGTTCGCCGTCGCCGGCACGATCTTCTACGTGATCCATCACATCATCGTGAAGTCGAGTCTGTTCCTCGTCGGCGGCATGGCCGAACGGGTCGCCGGGCAACGCGCGCTCAAGCAGATGGGCGGCGTGCTCGACCTGGCGCCGGGCGTCGCCGCGGTGTTCCTGATCTCCGCCTTTTCGCTCGCCGGGATGCCGCCGTTTTCCGGCTTCCTCAGCAAGTTGGTGTTGATCCAGGCCGGCGTCGGCGCCGGGCAAAACCTCATCGTCGCGGTGGCCGTCGCCACCAGCTTCTTGACCCTCTATTCGATGACCAAGATTTGGTCGTACGCCTTCTGGAACAAAGCGCCGCGGCCGAGCGCTGCGGCACCGTACGGCAACATGCTGGCGCCGACCGCCGTGCTCGCGACCCTCACCGTCGTCATCGGCCTGTGGGCCGCTCCGTTCATGCGCTTGGCCAACGACACGGCGCGCGACATCGTCGATCCGACGGCATACGTGCGCAGCGTGCTCGGCGTCGAATTCACCGGAGGCACCCCCCGATGAATCGCATCTACCATTTCATCCGTTGGTGCTTCGTCTTCGCCAAGGCGCTGGTCATGGCCAACATCGACGTCGCCAAGAAGGTCCTCGCCAAGGAAATCAACATCCGGCCGGGATTCTTGGCCGTGTCGATGAAGGCGTCGAGCGACTTCGAGATCACCTCGTTGGCCAACGCGATCACGCTGACTCCGGGCACGATCACCGTGCACGTCGATCGTGCGCGGCAACAAATCATCATCCACGCCATCGACGTCGGCGACGACCCCGACGCCGTGCGGCGCGACGTCCAGGAGACCCTCGAGGCCAACATCCTCGCGTGGACGCGCCCGTCGAGGAGCGACGCATGAGCGGCTTCTTCTTCGCCCTTTGCCTTCTCTGCCTGGTGGCCCATCTGATCGCCGCGGGCCTCTGTCTCTACCGGCTCGAGCGCGGTCCCGACGCGGCCGACCGGGCAGTGGCGCTCGATACCCTGACGATGGTGTTCATCGGCGTCGTCTGCATCTTTTGCCTGCTGTGGGACTCCGTCCTCTACTTCGACGTCGTCTGGATCGTCACCCTCGTCGGCTTCCTCGGCAGCACCGCGATCGCCCGCTATCTCGAAAAAGGGAGGATCTTCTGATGCCCTCCCTCGTCGAACTGGTGGCCGGCGCGGCTCTGCTCACCGGCACCTTTCTCACCTGTGTCGCCTGCCTTGGCTTGGTGCGCTTTCCGGACGTCTATTGCCGCATGCACGCCGCCGGCAAGGCGGGCACGCTCGGGGTCTCCCTCGTCATCGTGGCGGTCGGCATCGTCTACACCGGCATCGACAACAGCGTGCCGCTGCGCGCGGCCCTGGCCGTGCTGTTTCAGTTCATGACGAGCCCGGCGGCGACGCACGTGCTGGCGCGGGCCGCCTACGTGACCCAGTATCCCCTGAGCGAACGCACGGCGCTCGACGAGTTGGACGGCGTTTTGCCGGCCGGGCCGAACGACGACCGCGGCGCACCCTGAGTCGGTCCCACCTCGTCGCCTTGCATTCGCGCCGGGCAGAAGCCAGATTCGCCCGGCGCGATGACCAACCGAATTCTCGTCACCCTCGCTCTCGCCCTCGCCACCGCTCTCGCCGCCGGCGCCTGCGCCCCCAAGGCCAAGCCCGTCCGACGCAAGGTGGTGGCGCCGACCCCGGCTCGCCGCGTCGCACCGATGGCGCCGACGCCGCGCCCCAAGCGCACCGGCCTCCATCCCGAATTGTTCGACGTACCGCGGATCGAGGAGTCGCCGACCTTCACGCCCACGACGACGCCCACCCCGACACCGACCTACGATTACCTCGCCGGCACGCCGACACCGACGCCGACCCTGCCCCCACCGGAGCCGCCGCGCAGCGAGTCGCTCGCCCCGATCATCGCCACCGCCGCCGCGCCCAACGTCGCCGCGGCGCTACGGCTCATCGAACAAGGACGGCAGGCCCTCGAGGCCGGCGACTACGAGAAGGCGCTCGGATCGTTCGAGCGTGGTGTCGCCATCGATCCGACCAACACCTACGGCTATTACTTCCTGGCCCGCTATCACTACGAGCAGAAGAGCTACGCCCAAGCGGTGGCCTTCGCCAACCGCGCCGCCGTGCTCGCCGCCAACGACGACCCGACCTGGGCCGGGCGCGTGTTTGCCCTGCAAGGGATCGTCTTCGAGGAGGTCGGTCGCTACACCGATGCACGCAAGGCTTACGAAAAGGCGCTGGCCGCGGATCCCGGCAACGCGACGGCCCGAATCGGGGTCAATCGCGTCGGCGGAGGCACGCCCCCTTGAGCATGCGCATCCTCGGTATCGAAAGTTCCTGTGACGATACCGCCGCGGCCGTCCTCGTCGGCGGCGAAGTACGCGCCAGCCTCGTTGCATCGCAGAACGACATCCACCGCCGGTTCGGCGGCATCGTGCCCGAATTGGCCTCGCGCTCGCACATCCGCAGCATCACGCGGATCGTCGACCAGGCTCTGCAGCAAGCCGAACTGACGCTGGCGCAAATCGACGGCATCGCCGTCACCAACGGGCCCGGCCTGATCGGCTCGTTGCTCGTCGGCCTTTCCGCCGCGAAGGCGATCGCCTTCGCCCGCGGCATCCCATTCGTCGGCGTCAACCACCTCGAAGGTCACTTGCTGTCGCCTCGCCTCGAAGGACCAACGCCCTTCCCCTACCTCGCCCTACTCGTCTCGGGCGGCCACACCAGTCTGTATTGGGCCGAGGACTTCGGTCGCTACCGCTGCCTCGGGGCGACGCGCGACGACGCCGCCGGCGAGGCCTACGACAAAGTCGCCAAGATGCTCGACCTCGGCTTCCCCGGCGGTCCGGTGCTCGACCAACTCGCGGCGCGCGGCAACCCGACGACGATCGCCTTTCCGCGAGCGCGCCTCAAGCCGCGCCACAAGGACGCGCCGCCGAGCTTCGAGTTCAGCTTCAGCGGGCTGAAGACGGCGGTGTGGCAATACGTGCGCGACAACCCCGACCGCAGCGAGCGGCACGTCGCCGACATCGCCGCGTCGTTTCAGGCCGCCGTCATCGATATGTTGCTCGATACCAGCATGGCCGCGGCCGATGCGGTCGGAGCCGAGCGTTTCGTCATCGCCGGCGGCGTGTCGGCCAACACCGGCCTGCGCCAGCGCGCCCAGGCGATCGCCACGCAACGCGGCATGGCGCTGCACATTCCCGCGATGCGCTACTGCACCGACAACGCCGCGATGATCGCCCTCGCCGGCGCCCACCGCCTCGAGCGTGGCGAATCCGACGCCCTCACGCTCAATGCCTCCGCCGACCTCGAGTTGTAGGCCGGCCGTGCCACCGATCGACGATCCAGCCGACACGCCGCACCGCCGTGGCGCGGTGCGCGGCACTCTCGACCAACTCGGCCGCGGCGCGCGGCGCGCCCTGGGCCAACACTTCCTCGCCGACAAGAACATCGCGGCGCGCATCGTCGACGTCGCGCAACTCCAACCGGGCGAGGCCGCCGTCGAAATCGGCCCCGGCCTCGGTGCCCTGACCGATAGCCTGGCGGCGCGCCACGAACCGCTGTGGCTCGTCGAACTCGACGCCGACTTCGCCGCGCGCGCCCGCGAGCGCTACGCCGAGCAGACGCAAGTCACCGTGGTGCACGCCGATGCGTTGAGCGTCGACTTCGCCGCCATGCTCGCCGGCCACATGCCGGCCGTCATGGTCGCCAACCTGCCCTACAACGTGGCGACACCCATCCTGCAGCGCGCCCTGGAGGCGACGGGCGTCTTCCAACGCCTGATCGTCATGGTGCAGCTCGAGGTGGCGCAACGACTGGCCGCCATGCCGGGCAGCAAGAACTACGGCGTACTATCGGTGCTGACGCAATTCGCGGCGAGCGTGCGCCTCGCCTTCAAGGTGCCGCCGGGCGCCTTCGTACCGCGCCCCAAAGTCGATTCCGCCGTCGTCGTGTTGACGCCGCACGCCGCGCCGATCGTGGCCGTCGACGACGCCGGCGTCTTGCGGCGTGTCGTGCGTGCCACCTTCGGCCAACGTCGCAAGCACCTCGCCAACAGCCTGCGCGGCGCCTGCCCCGCGGCCGACGAAGCGTTGGCGGCCGCGGGCATCGACCCGCAACGACGGCCCGAAACGTTGAGCCTGGCCGAGTTCGCCACCTTGGCGAATGCAGTGCATCGTCTCGCCAACGAGTGACGTATGCCTGAACTACCCGAAGTCGAAACCGTCCGCCGCTCGCTGCTGCCGCTCGTCGGCCGCTGCGTCGTCGATGGCACGGTGCACGAGACACGCTTGCGCCAACCCGTGTCGCGCGACCTTCCGGCACAACTGCGCCAAGATGTTTGGCAGGATCTCGAACGACGCGGCAAGTATCTTCTCGTGCGACTGCAATCGGGACGAACGCTGCTGGTCCACCTCGGCATGACCGGCCAGTTTTACGTGCGAGCGGGCGGCAGCGAGCGTCTGGCGCACGACCACATCGTGTTGCGGCTCGACGACGGACAGGACCTCGTCTTTCACGATCCGCGCCGCTTCGGCGTGGTGCGGCTCGGGCACGAAGAAGAGTTTCGTGAATTGGCCGGCATTCGCCCCGACCCGCTCGACCCGACGATGAACGCAGCGGTCTTCCGCGACCTGCTGCGCGGACGCAAGAAGCCGATCAAGAATTGGCTGATGGACCAAGGTGTGCTGAGCGGCGTCGGCAACATCTACGCCAATGAGGCGTTGTTCCTGGCCGGGATTCGGCCGGGACGACAGGCCGGTCGGCTGAACCGCGTCGAGGCGGAACGTCTGTTCGAAGCGGTGCGACAGGTACTCAACGATGCCATCGCCCTGGGCGGCAGTTCGATCGCCGACTACCGCGACGGGCGCGGCCAGCCCGGGTACTTCCAGCTACGACTGCAGGTCTACGACCGCACGGGCGAACCCTGCCCCCGTTGCAGCGAGCCGGTGCGGCGCATCGTCCAGAGCGGACGCAGCACCTTCTACTGCCGGAAATGCCAACGCTGACGCAGCCGACGTGGGCCAGTCTCACGCCGGTCGGTACAAACCACGCCCGGTGATCAGCGGCAGATCGATGGCCGTCAGCAAGCCCGGCGCGGCGGCACAGACGTCGGGGATTGCATTGATCAACTTCGTGGCGGTGAGGATGACGCCGCCGACGGCGTGGTCGCCCTGCTCGTCTTCGAACTCGAACTCGCAGCTCATGTTGGGGAAGCCCTTGATCTCGACACGGTAGCTGCCGTTGCCGGCGGGCCACTCCGGCGCCAGCGCGTCGTCGAGGCGGGTGACGTGTTCGACGACGAGGGCGATGCGTCCATCGACGATGCCGCGCACCTCGAAGCGCAACGCCGCCATGGTGCCGACTTCGACGGATTGGCCGGCCACTTGCAACGGCTTCAGCGCCGGTCGCTTCTCGTAGACCGCCTCGACGCGATCGAGTGTCAGACCCAAGCCCTGCGCCAACAAGTGGATGGTGCCGCCCCAGGCGAATTCGAGCGTGCCCGGCGTCAGCAACAGCGGCGTATGGTCGAGCGGTTTGGCGAAACCCATGGTCTCGAACAACACCTGCGGCTGGGCATAGGTCGCGTAGTTGATGATTTCGAGAATGCGGATCTCGCTCCAATGACCACACAAGCCGCTCAGCGTCAGCGGCAAGAGGTCGTTGGCGAATCCCGGGTCGATGCCGGAGGTGAGGAACGAGCTGCCGCCCCGTTCGCAGGCATCGCGGAGTTTGTCGCGGAACTGCGGGAAGAACGAGTCGGGGTGCACCAGCGGCACGATCGAGCTGGAGACGACGTTCTTGCCGGCCGCCAGGATGCGGCAGACGTCCTCGACCGCCTCGAAGGGACGCAAGTCGGCGGTCGCGGTGTAGCAGACGCAGTCGGCGTCCAGGGCCAGGATGGCGTCGATGTCGTTGCTCGCGGCGACGCCGGTGCGCGGCATGCCGCACAGGTCGCCGGCGTCGACGCCGTTCTTGCTGTCGCTATGGACGCAGACCCCGACGAGTTCCAGCTCGGGATGTTCGAGAATGCAACGCAGCGAAAATGCGCCGACGTTGCCGGTGCCCCATTGGATCACGCGCAGGGTCATGTTGGTCTCCTCGATGGTCGCGCAGCCATAGCCCGCGCCTTCGGGACGAAGCAAGGAGCCGCCGCGGGCTCAGCGCATTTCCCACCACGGAGAAACGGAGACACGGAGTTGCCGCCGCACGCTTGGAGCTTCGCGGAGAATCGCTGCCGAAAACTAACGACGCTCCGTCGATGGGAACGCCAATGCGTTCTCCACGCGCCTTCGTGGAGCATGAGTCGCCCACCCGGAGTGTCGAGTTGCACTCGACACCGCCTGGCGCCAGGCGCCGGGCGCACCCCGCCGCCATTCTCCCCGCGATACGCGGGAGATCCAGGCAGCGCTCGGCGCGCGAATCCTTGCGACACGTCTCCCTCAACCCGTTAAGGGCC
>CAZGEJ010000030.1:26340-65611 GCA_964524885.1 uncultured Binatia bacterium (SeqCode) | reverse complement strand
TTGTCCATGCCGTTGACGTCGTAGGGGATGTAAGCCGAGCCGTCGAACGGGGCTTCGAGTTCGGGGATGCCGAAGGCCGGGGTCGACGACGGCGCCGTCGTCGGCAGGCCCATGCTGCGCGCCTGGATCTCGGCTGCTTGGTACGAAACCTGGGAGTCGTTGACACCGATCTGCATCAGAACTTTCTTCGCCGGTGTTCCCGGGAGGGGGTTGTCGATGATGCGCGTGGCGTAGCCGTTCGGCTCGGCGCGGTCCCAGAGTTGCTGCAGGATCGGATAGAGCAGGGCGCGCTCGACGTCGTCGAAGTAGTTGACGTTGAGGACGATCTGGAACGGCGTGAAGTCGATGCTGCGCTGCAGCAAGAAGCTGTAGTTGATGGCGCCGACGCCGAGCACGCCGCGCGCCACGTCGGGCGAAATGGCGAGGAAGGTGCCTCCCTGAATGCCGCCCTGCGAGATGCCGTAATAGTACAATTCACTGCGATCGATCAGCGGCTCCCCGTCGAGTTGGAAGGCCGGGTGAGAGACGAAGCCGTTCTCGAACTTGAAGAGGCGACCGAGGAACATGAAGTTCAGCATCGCCTGCTGCAGGCGGTCGGGAATGATGGCGAAGCCCGACAGATCCGACACCATGCGCGTCACCCAACGCACGTCCTCGTCGGCCATGCCGATCCAGGCGGTACCGCCGAACATGATGTTGGCGCTATTGGAAAACGCCCGGAGATGGCCGGCGTTGGTTTCCTCCCCGGTGCCGAACAGGCCGTGGCCGTAGACGCACGGGCGCGACGGGTGTGCCACGCCGTCGGCTACCGCCGAGCGGGGGATGTTGACGACGAACGGCGCGGTGGTCGTGCCGTTCTGCACCGGCATGCCGTCCGGTCCCAAATTGTAGCGTGCCGGCGGCGTGGCCTTGTCCATGAAGAGCGGCACGGTGTAGGTGCCGCGCACGCGCCGGAAGATGTGTTCGTCGGGGTTCTCTTCCACCGAGGTCACGACGAAGGGAGGCGCCCCGGGGCCGTTGGCGGCGATCGCCTGGTCGCGCGCCGACACGAGGCGGCCGGTGAGGCTCTCGCTGCTGGCGACGGTGAAGTCCCACGCCAGTTGCAGGCCGGCCCGCTCGACTCCAGCCGCGGCGAGTCGCGTGAAGATGTCTTCCATGGCGGGGCGCCGGTCCTCGATGGCGCGCACCGGCGTCTCGTCGCCGTCGCGCAGGATGCGAAAGGCCCGGCTCGGTTCGATGGGCGCGCCGTCCGGGGCGACGAGACCGCGGATGGCGACGAGATAACGATGCCCTTCCTCGAGCCGATAGCCGGGGCGAATCATGAACGCCTGCCGGCTGGGGCTTGCCGCCTGGAGGTCGAGTTCGGCGAAGTGGGGGATGCGCACGCCCGACTCGGCATCGATCAGCACGGTCGGGCTATCCTCTTCAGCGCCGCGCGGCATGTTCTCGATCGTCGGCACGTCCGAGGCAATCAGATCCACGCCCTGCGGGAACGCCGCCAGCAGGATCGGCCCAGGGCTGAAGCCGTCGAAGGTGTTGTGTTCCTTTGGATCGATGTGGACGCCGACGCGATTGGTCGGCATCGCATCGCGTGGGAAAGCGACGCGCTTGCCCGTGACCGTCGTCGGGTCGTCGGCGAGGAAATACGACGAGGGGTAGGGCAACAGACAGTGGGATTCGTCGAGGAATTCGCAGCGGACGCTGGCGCTGTCGAGAGCGCAGAGGGGCTCGCTTTCGATGACCGCGGGGTCGTCGCAACTGCCGACCTCATAGCAGCCGATCAGGGCCTGGTTCACCAAGACGATGATCTCGGGCACGGTGATTTGCTGATCGCCGTCGAGATCGGCGCGGGCGACGCAACCCTCGAGGCCGCCGCTGAGCGCCGAGGTGAGGGCGAGCAAAAGCTCGTCGACGGTGACACTGCCCGATGCGTCGCAGTCGATGGCGCAGCTTTCGGCGCGCGCCTGTTGTGGCAGGGCAAGCAGAGCGAAACAGGCGAGGCCGAGGATGAGTCGACTCCAGGAATTCATGATGGCTCCATCGAGAACGAATGTGAAAGCTGCAGCATAGGTCGAAGTCGTGGGGCGCGTCTAGCGAGACTTGCGCCGCCCGGCCGCGGCCGGGGCGACTTCACCGCGCCGGGCGTGACTGGACCGTCGTATTGCTGCCGTCGTAGGTGACCTTGCTGTTCGGCGGCACGGAGTGCACGAGCCACACGTTGCCGCCGATGACCGAGCCGGCCCCGATGACGGTGTCACCGCCGAGCACGGTGGCGCCGGAGTAGATGGTGACCCCACTTTCGAGGGTCGGGTGGCGCTTACGGTGGCGGATCAGTTCGCCGTGGTCGTCGCGCGGCAGGCTGAGCGCGCCGAGGGTGACGCTCTGGTAGAGCTTGACGTCGTCGCCGATGACACAGGTCTCGCCGATGACGACGCCGGTGCCGTGGTCGATGAAGAACCGCCGGCCGATCTGCGCTCCCGGATGGATGTCGATACCGGTCTCGCTGTGTGCGTGCTCGGCCATGATGCGTGGGATCATCGGCACGCCGGCGCGGTAGAGTTCGTGGGCGATGCGGTGGGTCGTGATGGCCTGCATCGCCGGGTAGCTGAAGATGATCTCCTCGACGCCTTGCGCCGCGGGGTCGCCGGCGTAGGCGGCGATGGCGTCTTCGTTCAACACGGCCCGCAACTCGGGCAGCCGTTCGAAGAGGTGCAACACGACGGTATCGGGCCAGTCGGTGGGCCGGTCGCAGGCCTCGCGACCGCAGCTGCGACCGTAGGCCAGAGCGCGGCGGATCTGGTCGACGAGGATTTCGTAGGCCGGATAGAGGTGCTCGCTCACCGCGTAGCGCAGGTTCCCCTGATTCAGTGGGCGGGTGCTGTAGAAGCCCATGTAGATGACGAACTTGAGGTGCTGCAGCGCCTCGACCACGGCGCGCCGGTTGGGCAGTGCCGCGCTCTCGAGGTTGTCGATCTCCTTCGATCCGTCGTAGCTCGCGGCGATTGCGTCGACCGCCGCCTCGAGATCCTCGTACCGTGGTGCTTGCGTCATGTCCCCAGCCTCCCGCCCGAGCCCCAGACCGCCTCAATACGCATCCTTCATCGCTCGTGTCGTCGCGAATACTCCAATGTCGTCGAGGCTGCGACCGGCATGCTTCTCGACACTCGCCCGCAACTCTGGGCTCTGCCAGCGGAAGAAGGGATTGGTCGCCTTTTCCGACGCGATGGTGGTCGGCACGGTCGGCCGCTGCTCGGCCTGGCACTGCTCGGCCCACTGGTGTTTGGCCGCGAGCGCGGCGTTGCCGGGTTCCAAGGTGCGCGCGAAGCGCAGGTTCTTCTCGGTGTACTCGTGCCCGAAGTAGACCTCGGTGGCATCCGGCAGCCGCATCAACTTGCCGAGCGACTGCATCATCTGCGCCGCGTCGCCCTCGAACAGCCTGCCGCAGCCGCCGGCGAACAGCGTGTCGCCGGTGAACACGGCGCCCGCGCTCTCGAAGTGGTAGGCGACATGGCCGGAGGTGTGCGCCGGAATGAAGAGGATGCGAGCCCGCAGCGTGCCGATGGCGATTTCGTCTCCTTCCTCGACCTCGCGGTTGCAGCCGGGAATGCGGTGCGCCTGGCCGCGCAGGCCGTACACCGCCAGTCCGGGATGGCGCGCCAATAGGTCGCCGTTGCCCATGACGTGGTCGGGATGGTGGTGCGTCGGCAGGATGGCGACGAGTTCGACCCCTTCGCGCTCCACCGCGGCCAGCACCGGGCCAGCCTCCGAGCAGTCGACGACGGCGGCGTGACGCGTGGCCTCGTCGATCACCAAATAGGCGTAGTTATCCGAAAGCTGCGGTACGGGCACGACCTTCATTGCATTCCTCCTGGCGAAGTTACGGACTACCCCCCCGCCCGCCGCGAGACAAGGCGCGTGCCCGGCGCGCCTGCGGGGCGACGGATGGAGGGGATTGAAGTGGTGATGGTGCTTAGTTATAAGAATAAAAAATTGATTGGACCCAAGGGACGTATGGGACCTGTAGGACCTATACGTCCTATAGGTCCCATACGTCCTATAAGTCCCATCGGTCCCTTGGGTCCCCGAACCCCATGTCCCGCCCCAACCAACCACAGCATGGCTTCATCCCCGCCCACGGCGGCTACCGCAATCTCCTCTCGTACCGAAAAGCCGTCATCGTCTATGACGCCACGCTCTGCTTCTGTGGCCGCTTCCTCGAACGCCGCGATCGCACCGTCGACCAAATGGTGCAGGCCGCCCGCTCGGGGAAGCAGAACATCGTCGAGGGTAGCCTCGCCTCGGCGGCATCGAAGGAAGCCGAAATCAAGTTGGTCAACTTCGCCCGCGCCAGCCAGGAAGAACTCTTGGAGGACTATCGAGACTTCCTCCGTAGCCGGCGTCTACCCCTTTGGGACAAGAATAGTCGCGAAGCTCTCTTCGTCCGCCGACTCGCCCGATCGTCCCATGAGTCGTATGAAACCTATCGGCCCTTCGTCGAGACGCGCCCCGCCGATGTCGTCGCCAACATCGTCGTCTGCCTCATCCACCAGACGAATTACCTCCTCGATCGCCAAATTCGCGAACTCGAGCGCGCCTTTCTCCGGGACGGCGGATTGCGCGAACGCATGACGCGGGCGCGCCTGCGGGTCCGCCCCGCCTGACGCTACCGCCCCGTCGCGCGCTTTCGCCCTTGGACGCCGTGGTGTAGGGTCGCGGGTTGTGCTGACCAGCGTCATCATCCCCACCTTCGACCGGCGTGAGCTGGTGCGCGAGGCCGTCTCGTCGGTCTTGGCCCAGACCGGCGCCGCGTTCGAACTCATCGTCGTCGACGACGGCTCCAGCGACGGCACGGCCGACGCGCTGGCTGCCGAATTCGGCGATGCCCTGACGCTGCTGCGCACCGCGAACCGCGGCGTTTCGGCCGCCCGCAACGCCGGCGTCGCCGCCAGCCGCGGCGCCTTGTTGGCCTTTCTCGACTCCGACGACACCTGGCTGCCGGGCAAGCTCGTCGCCCAAGTGCCGCTGTTCGACGACCCCGAGGTCGAGATTTGCCAGACCGACGAGATCTGGATCCGCCACGGCCGGCGGGTCAATCCACACGACAAACACCGTAAACCCGCCGGCAGCATCTTCGCCCCGAGCCTCCGCCTCTGCCTGGTGAGCCCCTCCGCCGTCATGCTGCGCCGTTCGCTCTTCGACCGCGTCGGCGGTTTCGAGGAGAGCCTGCCCGCTTGCGAGGACTACGACCTCTGGCTGCGCATCGCCCGCGACACGCCGGTGCATCTGGTGCCCCGATCTTATGTAGTGAAGCGCGGCGGTCACGCCGACCAGTTGTCGCGCCGCTACTGGGGCATGGACCGCTTTCGCGTGCAGTCCCTCGCCCGGCTGCTCGAGAGCGGCACCTTGGACCCTGAACAGTATGCCGCGACGCGGTCCGTGCTCATCGAAAAATGCGCCATCCTGGCTCAGGGTGCCGCCCGCCGCGGGCGTCACGAGGATGCCCAGCACTACACGGAACTGGCACGTGCCCATGGATGACCCACAGCTCCTCGAGACGGTGGCCGAGCTGGGGCGGGAGCGCCGCTACTCGCCCGCCTCGTTGCAGCGTCTCTCGGGTATGGACGACGCCGACGGGCGCGCGTGTCTCGAACTCATCGCCGAACTCAAGCTGGGCGAAAATCAGTATCTCGACCTCTGGCGCTGGGCGGCGGACATCGCGGCGCGCGACGGGGCGACGTTGGCCCAGGTGCTCGCTCATGCGGACCTGCGCCGCGCCCTGGCACGCCCGCTCGGGCGCGCCGACCGGCTCAAGGCCTATAAGGAAGCCCTGCGCCGTCTGCGCTATCCCCAGTTGGTGGCGCAGGAGGCCAGGCTCGAGGCGCTCGTCCAGCAGCTGGACTTGCCCCGCGGTGTGCGCGTCGTCCTCCCCGAGCGCCTCGAGGGGGACACCGTGAAGATCGAAATCGAGGCCAGCTCGGCCGCGCAGCTGCTGCGCTGCGGCGAAGCCGTGGCGCGCGCCGCCGCGGCCCCCGAGTGTGCCGCGATTTTCGCCCTGCTCGACGAGGCCACATGATTCCATCGTACGACGCGCTCTGGATCGAGCGGAGCGAGGCCGATAGCCCGATGGCCCGCCGCGTGCGCGAGCGGCTCCCCGACGTGCCGCTGCATTGGTTCGACGCCGGCGACCCTGTCGAGCCCGCGACCCTGGCCGAGGGCAAGCGCCGCCTCATCGTCCAACGGCACCGCGGCGGCTTCCTGCAGCATTGCCCGGCCGGCACCACCGGCATGGTCTGCTGCAATTATCTGGTGGTGAACTTCGCCTCCAACTGCCCCTACGACTGCACCTACTGCTTTCTGCAGGACTATGTCGCCAACAACCCAGCGACGAAGATCTTCAGCAACGTCGGCGACGGACTGGCCGAATTGGCGGCGGCGCTCGATCGCCACCCCGAGCGCCAGTTTCGCGTCGGCACCGGCGAACTCGCCGACAGCCTCGCCCTCGATCCGCTGTGCGACTTGAGCCGCGAGCTGGTGCCGTTTTTCGCGGCGCGCGACAACGCCGTGCTCGAGCTCAAGACCAAGAGCGTGTGTGTCGAAAATCTGCTGGGCCTCGACTCCCGCGGTCGCGTGGTTATCTCGTGGTCCGTGAATGCGCCCCACATCATCGCCCGCGAAGAGAACGGCGTCGCCTCGCTCGACGAGCGCATCGCCGCGGCGGTGCGGGTGCAAGCCGCCGGCTACCGGGTCGGGTTCCACTTCGACCCGATGGTGGCGCACGACGGCTGGGAGGAGGGCTACCGCGCCGCCGTCGACGCCATCTTCGCGCGCGTCGATCCACGCCAAGTGGCCTGGGTCAGCCTCGGCAGTTTGCGGCTGACGCCCCGCCTGAAGAACGCCATTCGCGGCCGGCACGACAGCGGTCAGATTCTCAGCGGCGAGCTGGTGCCGTGTTCCGATGGCAAAGAGCGCGCCTGGCGCGGGCTGCGGGTCAAGATGTACCGCCGCATGCTCGCTTGGTTGCGCGAGGTGCGGGCGGACATGCCGCTCTACATCTGCATGGAGCCGGCAGGGGTATGGGAGAGGGTGATGGGCGAGGCACCCGCCGATCGGGAATTGGGCCAGCGGCTGACCGTCGACTTCAGCCACGCCGGGGCGGAGTCGGCATGAGGGAAGGGCGCGACCATGCCATCGGCATCTTCGATTCCGGACTCGGCGGCCTGACGGTAGCGCAGGAGATCGCGCGCGCCCTGCCGCACGAGACCCTGATCTACCTTGGCGACACGGCCCGCTACCCCTACGGCAATAAGTCGGCCGAGACCGTCCGCCGCTATTCCCTGGAGAACAGCGAATTCCTGGTCGAGAAGGGCATCAAGCTGCTGGTCGTGGCCTGCAACAGCGCCGCGGCGACAGCGCTCGACGCCATCGCGCACCAGTTCGCCGTACCCGTCGTCGGCGTCATCGAACCCGGAGCGCGGGCCGCCGTGGCCCGCACCCGCAATCGCAAAGTCGGGGTCATCGGCACCGAGGCGACCATCGCCAGCGGCGCCTACACCCGGGCCCTGCGCACCCTCGCCCCGGGCATCGAAATCTACACCCGCTCCTGCCCGCTGTTCGTGCCCCTGGCCGAGGAAGGCTGGACCGACAACGAGGTCGCCGGCGCCGCCGCCTCCCTGTACCTGACCAGCCTGCGCCACAGCGGCATCGACACCCTCGTGCTCGGCTGCACCCACTACCCGCTGCTGTCGCAGGTCATTGCCCGCGTCATGGGTCCGGACGTGGCGCTCGTCGACTCGGCCCACACCACCGCTGAAGCCGTCGTCGAGCGCCTGCGCCGCGACGACCTGCTGCGCCTGGAGGGCGACGGCGGCATCAGCTTCTTCGTCACCGACGTGCCCGATCGTTTCGTCAAAGTCGGGGCACGCTTCATGGGCTCGCGCGTCGAATCCGCCGTCCGCATCGAGCGGTGAACCGGATGCAAGCGGCGCACAAGACTGCTACGTTCACCGCCGTCCGCGCGCTCCGCCAAGGGTCGCCGGCAGCGACCATCGGCTAAGCGCATCACGAACGGACACGCCCCAACGAGACCGGCACACCCATGCTCAACCTCATTCGCAAGATCATCGGCACCCAAAACGACCGCGTCCTGAAGCGGATCCGCCCGCTCGTGCGCGCGGTCAACGATCTCGAGGCGGAGATCTCGCAGCTCGACGCCGACGGCCTGCGGGCCAAGACGCGCGCCTTCCAGGAGAAGATCCAGGCGGCCACCGAGCCGCTGCGGCAGGACCTCACCGCACTCGAGGAACTGCAGCGGGCCGAGGCCTTCGAGCCGACCCCCGCCAACGAAGGGCGGGACTTCCGCGCCGAGATCCAGCAGCTGCGCAAGGAGATTCGCGCCGCCGAGGATGCCGTGCTCGAGGAGATCCTGCCGGAGGCCTTCGCCGTGGCGCGCGAGGGCGCCAAGCGCGCCATCGGCCTGCGCCACTACGACGTGCAGATCATCGGCGGCATCGTCCTCCACTCCGGCAAGATCGCCGAGATGAAGACCGGCGAGGGCAAGACCCTCGTCGCCACCGGCGCCGCCTACCTCAACGCGCTCACCGGCCGCGGTGTGCACGTCATCACCGTCAACGATTATCTCGCCCGCCGTGACGTCCAGTGGATGGGGCCGATCTACTACCAACTCGGCTTGTCCTGCGCCGCCATCGTGCACGAGGCCAGCTTCGTCTTCGATCCGACCTACGCCGCCAAAGACTACCGGCTGATGAACCTGCGCCCGATCGAACGCCAGGACGCGTACCGGGCCGACATCACCTACGGCACCAACCACGAGTTCGGCTTCGATTACCTGCGAGACAACATGAAGTTCACGCTGGAGGAATACGTCCAGCGCGAACTGAATTACGCCATCGTCGACGAGGTCGACAACATCCTCATCGACGAAGCCCGCACGCCGCTGATCATCTCCGGCGCGGTCGAGGCGACGACCGACAAGTACTACGCCATCAATCGCATCATCCCGCGCCTGCGCAAGGGTATCCGCGTCGACCGCAAGGGCGACGTGCCGGCCGAAGAGTCGGGCGATTTCTGGGTCGACGAAAAGTCACGCTCCGCCGTGCTCACCGAGGCCGGCGTCGCCAAGGTCGAACGTCTGCTGGGCGTGACCAATCTCTACGATCCCGGGCACATCGACATCCTGCACCACGTCAACCAAGCCCTGAAGGCGCACGCCATCTTCAAGCGCGACGTCGATTACATCGTCAAGGACGGGCAGGTCATCATCGTCGACGAATTCACCGGCCGCCTCATGCCCGGCCGGCGCTGGTCCGACGGCCTGCACCAGGCGGTCGAAGCCAAGGAGGGCGTGCACATCGAACGCGAGAACCAGACCCTCGCGACGATCACGCTGCAGAACTACTTCCGCATGTACAACAAGCTCTGCGGCATGACGGGTACCGCGGATACCGAGTCGGTCGAGTTCAAGAACATCTACAAGCTCGATGTCGTCCAGGTGCCGCCCAACAAGGGCATGGCGCGTATCGATCACCCGGACGTCGTGTACAAGACCGAGCGCGAGAAGTTCAACGCCGTCGTCGACGAGGTCGTCGACTGCCACGAGCGCGGCCAGCCGGTGCTCGTCGGCACCGTCTCCGTCGAGCGCTCGCAGAAACTCAGTGCCCTGCTGAAGAAGCGCGGCGTACGTCACAACGTGCTCAACGCGGTCAATCACGAGGCCGAGGCCAGCGTCATCGCCCAGGCCGGCCGCTTCGCTGCCGTCACCATCGCGACCAACATGGCCGGCCGCGGCACCGACATTCTCCTCGGCGGCAACCCCGAGTTCTTGGCGCGCGCCGACATGGAGAACGAGTGGCTGTCGCGCTCGCAGAACATCACCAAGAAGGAAGGCGAGGGCGGGACGCATCGCTTCGAAGCGTCGCTGCAGCGTCTGCGCGACCAATACGAAGACGCGATCGAAGCGGCGCGACAGACCTATGAACCGCGCTTCAAGCCCTACGCCGACGCGCAAGCCGATGCCCTCGACCGGTTGACCGCGAGTCACACGGCCTACCTCGAAGCGGCGTTCTGGAGCGCTCGCGCCGAGTATGAAGACGCCCTCGCCGCGGTGCGGGCCAACGCCAACGTCGAGACCGGTGTCCACTGCGCCCGCGCTCTACGCGCCTACCGCGACGCGTTGTTCGAGATCGATCGGGTCTCGGGCCCGTTCTTCGGTGACGAGGGACGCGCCCGCTTCGCCTCGGGCGAAGAGGCCTTCCTCGGCGAACTGGAACGGTTGGCAGGGGAGAGCGACGCTGGACGCTTGGCCAAGGCCCGCGACGAGTTCGAGCGCGCCCGTGCCGAGTCGGAACGCGCCATCCAGAAGGGGTTGGCGACGACCCGCGACACGGCGGCCGACCTCGAGGCGGCGCGCCACGAGTATGTCGAGGCGGAGCGTTCGTTCCGTGAAATCGAAGCCGCCTACACCGAACACCGAACCCCGTACGATGAAGCGGTCGCCAAGGCGCACGAAGAGTACGAGGCGCAACGACGCCAATACGCCAGTGCGCTCGAACAGGTGCGCGAAGAGATGGAACGCGCGCCGCACGAGTTCGAGGATCGCTTCAACGAAATCGTCGCCGAATACGGTGCCCTCTGCCGCGACGAACGCGAACGCGTCCTCGCCGCCGGCGGCTTGCACATCATCGGCACCGAGCGCCACGAGAGCCGTCGCATCGACAACCAGCTGCGCGGCCGCGCCGGCCGCCAAGGTGATCCCGGCTCGTCGCGTTTCTATCTGTCGCTCGAAGACGACCTGATGCGCATCTTCGGTGCCGAACGCATCCAGGGACTGATGGACCGCCTCGGTATGGAAGAAGGCGAACCCATCGAACATCGCTTGATCACCCGCTCGATCGCCAATGCGCAGTCCAAGGTCGAAGGCCGCAACTTCGACATGCGCAAACACTTGCTCGAGTACGACGACGTGATGAATCAGCAGCGCGAGATCATCTACGGCCGCCGCCGCGAGATCCTCTCGAGCCCGACCCTCAAGAACGAAGTTCTCGACATGGTCGACCAGGTCGCCGAGTCGATCGCCGCCGAAGTGGCCCAGCCCGACGTCGCCGCCGAGGAGTGGGCGTGGGACTCGCTCATCGACAACGTCCGCCGTTCGTTCCAGGTGCAGCTCGCGATCTCCGACGAATGGCGCGCGAAGGCGACGGCCGCCGATCTGAAGGAAAAGATCGTCGAAGCGGCGCGGGCGCACTATGCCGCGCGCGAAGAGCAGTTCTCGCCGGTGATCATGCGGCAGCTCGAGAAGTTCGTCATGCTGCAGACCCTCGATGCGATGTGGAAGGACCATCTGCTGTCGATGGACCACCTCAAGGAGGGCATCAGCCTGCGCGGTTACGCCCAGAAGAACCCGCTGCAGGAGTACAAGAAAGAGGGCTTCGACCTCTTCGAACTCATGATGCAGCAGTTCGAGGGCGACGTCGTCGAGAAGGTCTTCGCCGTGCAGATCCAGACGCGTCAGGACGTGCAGACGCTCGAGGAGCCGCCGCGCGAGATGCCGGCCAAGGTGGCGATGAGCGGCGGCGGCGCGCCGCCCACGACCGTCAGCGCTCGGCCCGCCGCGAAACAGGCGCCGCGGTTCGATGCGGACAAGGTAGGCCGCAACGATCCGTGCCCGTGCGGTAGCGGCAAGAAGTTCAAGAAGTGCCACGGCTCGTGAGGCGGATCACGCGGAGAAGCGGGGTATGAAACTCGACGTCGACTTGGTGCCGGTGCAGGTGCCCGGCTTTCGCTTCGCCGGCGTGCGCGCCGGCATCAAGCAGAGCGGCAAACGGGACGTCGGGGTGATCTGTTCCGACGTGCCGGCGACCGCCGTGGCCGCCTTCACCAGCAACCGGGTCAAGGCGGCGCCGGTGCGTGTCGGTATCGAGAAGATGGCGGCCGAACGGCTGCAGGCGATCGTCATCAACAGCGGCAACGCCAACGCCTACACCGGCCGCGACGGATTGCAGATGGCGCACGACATGTGCGCCCTCGTCGGCAAACAACTCGGTGTCGACCCGGCGCTGGTCATCCCGTCGTCGACCGGGCGCATCGGCGTGCCGATGCCGCGCCGCAAGGTCGAACAGGGCGTGCGCCAGGCCTGTCGCGAAGTCGCGGCCGACGGCTTCCACCTGGCGCTCGAAGCGATCATGACGACCGACGCCTTTCCCAAGTTCGGCGTCGAGCGGCTCGAGATCGATGGCCGCGTGGTGACCATCGCGGCGATGGCCAAGGGCGCGGGTATGATCGCCCCTCGCATGCGCCGTGTGCCGCCGGCCAAACACGCGACCATGCTCGCCTACGTCATGACCGACGCCGCGGTATCGGCGGCGGCGCTGCGACAGATCCTCGATCGGGCGCAGCCGCGCTCGTTCAACGCCATCGTCGTCGACGGCGACACCAGTACCAACGATACCGTCGTGCTCATGGCCAACGGTGTCGCCGGCAACCGGCCGTTGACGCCCGCCGCCGCCGTCAAGTCGGGATTCAGCGACGCAGTGGCACGGCTGATGCGCAGCTTGGCGCGGATGATCGTCCTCGACGGCGAAGGGGCGCACCGTGTCGTCGACGTCGAAGTGCGCGGTGCGAAGAGCGCCGCCGACGCCGAACGCGCGGCGGACGCCATCGCGCGCTCACCCCTGTGCAAGACGGCTTTCCACGGCAGCGACCCGTACATGGGCCGGGTGATCTGCGCCCTCGGCTACAGCGGCGCCGTGTTCGAGCCCGACGCGGTCGACATCTATCTGGAAAACTTACAGGTGGTACGCCAGGGCGTCGAAGTGGTCGGCAAGGTCGAAAAGAAGGCGCATGCCATCCTGCAGCGGCCGGAGCTGAAGCTGACCATCGACTTGCACGCCGGCCAAGGGCGGGCCGAACGAATGATGTCGGATCTGGGCGTCGAATACGTCCAGTTCAACGCGGACTATCGGACCTGAGTCCGACCTGTCCGACAGGTCCGACAAGTCGGACAAGTCGGACAAGTCGGACTCATCGGACTACTTCTTCAAAGCGGCATCGATCATTTCCTTGATGCCTTCGAGGCTGCGGTTGGTGACGCGTTTGCCGTTGATGAACATCGAAGGAGTGCCGCGGACGTCGGCTGCGCGAGCGACCCGCATGTCCTCTTGGACCTGCTTGTCGACCTCGGGCGAAGCCATGTCCTTCTCCCACTGGGCGACGTCGAGCCCGACCTCGGCGGCGTACTTCTTCAGACTCTCCGGATCGAGCTTCTGATAGTTCTCGAAGAGCTTGTCGTGCATCTCCCAGAACTTGCCCTGACGCTGGGCCGCCACCGCCGCCTTCGACGCGCCCATCGCGTGCTGGTGGATCGAGGTGAGCGGGAATTCCTTGTAGACGAACTTGACCTGCGTCGGGTAGGCGTCGAGCACTTGCTTCACCAGCGGCAGGTTGCGGGCGCAGAAGGGGCACTGGTAGTCGGCGAACTCGAGCATCGTCACCGGCGCATTGGCCGGGCCCTTGACCGGCGAGGCACCGATGGGGATGTCGTAAACCTTGTTGGGGTCGGGTTGGCCGGCCGGCTGGGCGGCAGCGGCCGGGCGCGACGCGACCATGTCGAGCTTCTTCTCGATGTTGTCGAGCTTGGCACGGAGTTCCCGTTGGCCTTCGCGAATCTCACGGAACTCCTGGGAGCTGTCGCATCCGACGGCTCCGATGATCAGGGCCGCGGCGAACAATCCCATCGACGCAATACGCTTCATGGCACCTCTCCTAGTTGTCGTTTCGTTGGCAGGGTCGAGCCGTTGAAAGCCCAGAACCTACCGCGCCCGAGGTGGAATGCACAAGCAGGTCAACGGCGATGCGGGTGATCGCGGGTAGGGCGCGCGGCCGGCGCCTCGCGGTGTTGCCCGGCTCGTCCGTGCGGCCAACGGCGGACCGGGTCAAGGAGGCCCTGTTCAGCATGCTCGAGAGTCGCTTCTCTCTGGAGGATGCGGTGTTGCTCGATCTGTTCGCCGGCAGCGGGGCCCTCGGCATCGAGGGACTGAGCCGCGGCGCCGCCGAGGTGGTGTTCGTCGACGCCAACCCGGCGGCGGCGCGCATCGTGCGCGCCAACCTCGCTGCCTGCCGCTTCGAAGCGAGCGTTCGCTGCGAACCGGCGCGGCGCGCCCTGGCTCAGTTGGCGGCGGCAGGGCACTCCTTCGACGGCGTCTTTCTCGACCCCCCCTATGCCTCCGGCGAACTCGTTCCCTGCCTAGAGATTCTCGGCTCCGGCGCCTTGCTGCGACCGCACGCCTGGGTCGTCGCCGAACACCCGCACGACGCGGATCTGCCCGAGGCGTTCGCGAATCTGCAATTGACCCTACGGCGGCGCTATGGAAAGACGGCGCTCTCGCTCTACGGGGCGGTGAGCATGGCGACGAAGAGGGAAACGGAGACGGATGGCGCGCAAACGTAGCGGGCTCACACGAGCGGTGTATGCAGGGTCGTTCGATCCGGTGACCAACGGTCACCTCGACATCGTGCATCGCGCCCTCGGCATGTTCGACGAGGTCATCATCGCCGTCGCCGCCACCAGCAGCGACCCGAAAAAGAGTCAGACCCTGTTTTCCGACGCCGAGCGCGTCGAGATGATTCGCGAAGCCCTGGGCGACACCGGCGGACGGGCCCGCGCCGACAGCTTCAGCGGCTTGCTCGTCGATTACTGCGAGCAGGTCGGCGCCCAGGTGAGCATCCGCGGCCTGCGCGCCGTGTCGGATTTCGAGTACGAGTTCCAGATGGCGATGATGAACCGTCATCTGAAACGCGACATCGAAACCGTCTTCATGGCCGCCAGCGAGGCGCACTTCTACACCTCGTCGCGCCTCGTCAAGGAAGTCGCGCGGCTCGGCGGCGATGTGCGCGGCCTGCTTCCGGAGAAGGTCGTCCAGCGCCTGCTCGAGCGCCTGCGCTCCCGCGCCTGACGCAGCCGCCGCGGCGGCGGCGTGCCGACCATGGCCCATCTCCTGAACGATATCCTCGCGTCGCTGGCACGCCGCGGCGACGCCGTCGCCGTGCGTTGGCAAGGCGACGACCTGTCCTACCGCGAACTCGATCGGTGCGCGCGCCGCGTGGCCGCGGGTATCGCCGCTGCCGGTGTCGCGCCGGGCGATCGCGTCGCCGTCGGCTTGGAGAACTCTCCCGAACTCGTCGTCGGCCTGGTCGCGGTGCTGCGCCTCGGCGCGGTGTTCGTGCCGATCAATCCGCTGGCTAGCCCCGACGAGGTCGAACACATCCTGCGCGGTTCGGGCTGTAAGCTGGCCGTCCTGCAGGCTGACCATCTCGCCGCCGTAAGCGCTTCGTCGCTTCCCGAACTCGCGGCGCGGGTGTCCGTCTTCCCCGAGGCGGAGGCGCTCGTCGACGATGCGTCACTCTCCGCCGAGGCGCCGGCGCTGATCGTGTACACCTCGGGCACGACCGGTAAGCCAAAGGGCGTCGTGCTGTCGCATCGTGCCCTGGGCAGCAACCTGGCCACGGTCGCGGCGGCGTGGCAGTGGAGCGCGGCGGATCGGCTGCTGCTCACGTTGCCGTGCTTTCACCTGCACGGCCTCGGCCTCGGGTTGCTCAACAGTCTCGCCGTCGGTTCGACGATTCTGCTGTACCGCCGCTTCTCCGCCGAGACCGTGCTCGCTGACCTCGTGCGCGACCAGGCGACGATGTTTTTCGGCGTACCGACCATGTACAACCGCATCGTCGATCTGCCCACCGACGGCTTCCCGGCGCCGCGGCTGCGCCTCTGGGTGTCTGGTTCGGCACCGTTGGCGGCCGCCACCTTCGAGAAGTTTCGCGCCCGCTTCGGTGCCGAGATCGTCGAACGCTACGGCATGACGGAATGCCTGTTCGTCCTCTCCGCTCGTCTCGATGCGCCACGGTTGCCCGGTCATGTCGGTTACGTCCTGCCCGGAATCGATTGTCGCATCGTCGACCCGGAGCGCGCCGACGACGGCGCCATCGTCCCGGTCGCCGACGGCGTCGAGGGCGAGATCCTGGTCCATGGTCCCAATCTCTTCAGCGGCTATTGGCGCGATCCCGCCGCGACCGCCGCGACCATGCTGGAGGGGTATCTACGCTCGGGCGACCTCGCCGTGCGCGATGCCGGCGGCGTGCACCGCATCGTCGGGCGGCTGTCGGTCGACATCATCAAGACCCGCGGCTTCAAGGTCGGGGCCGGCGAGATCGAGGACTGCCTCATGCGTCTCGCCGGCGTCCAGGAAGTGGCGGTCGTCGGCGTGCCCGACGCCGACCAGGGCCAGCGGATCGTCGCAGCGTTGACGCCGTCCCCCGGCGCCCGCCTCGACGAGGCCAGCGTACGGGCTTACGCGCGGGCGCACTTGGCGCCGCACAAGGTGCCGTCGCGCATCGTCTTCGTCGACGAGATCCCGCGCACCGGTCCGGGAAAGTTCAAGAAAGTCGAACTGATCCAGCGTTTGTCGAACGGTTGACGAGGTGCGCTTCGCTGGTACAACGGGCGATCGAACTCGATGCCAGGGCGCCGTCTGGGAAACGACGATGCGGTTTGAAGATCGACGTTCGCCCGGCGTCAGTGGCGCCGGCGGATGAGCTTGCAAGTAGACCAGTGAGGGATGGCTTATGGAGACGGGTGTCGCGGCGATCAATGAGAAGGTGCAACGCGAGGCGGCCAGCCTCTATCAATTACGCGAGGAGATCGGCCGCACCATCATCGGTCAGCGCTACTTGGTCGATCGTCTGATCATCGGCCTGCTCGCCAATGGGCACGTCCTCCTCGAAGGCGTGCCGGGTCTGGCCAAGACCCTGTCCGTCAAGACGCTGGCGGCGAGCATCGACGCTTCCTTTCACCGCATCCAGTTCACGCCGGACCTGCTGCCTGCCGACGTCGTCGGCACATTGATCTACTCGCCGCGCGACGGCGCCTTCACCACCAAACGCGGGCCGGTGTTCGCCAACCTCGTGCTGGCGGACGAAATCAATCGCGCCCCGGCCAAGGTCCAGAGCGCCCTGCTCGAGGCCATGCAGGAGCATCAGGTCACCATCGGCGACGACACCTTCCCGCTGCCCGACCCGTTCCTGGTGCTGGCGACCCAGAACCCGATCGAACAAGAAGGCACCTATCCGCTGCCCGAAGCCCAGGTCGACCGCTTCATGTTCAAGTTGTCGGTGTCCTACCCGACGAAGGACGAAGAGCGGAAAATCCTCGACCTCATGGCGTCGACGCAGAGCCCCGAGCCGACGCGCTCGGTCATGCACACCAGCGACATCCTCCGGCTGCGCCGCCTCGTCGACGAGATCTACATCGACGACAAGGTCAAGGACTACATCGTCGACCTCGTCTTCGCGACGCGTGAACCCGCCGTCTACAAGCTCGACCTCGAACGCATGATCCAGTACGGCGCCTCGCCGCGCGCCACCTTGTTCCTCACTCTCGCGAGCAAGGCGCATGCACTGCTGCAGGGACGCGGTTACGTCACGCCGCAGGACGTCAAGTCGATCGGCCCGGACATCCTGCGCCATCGCATCATCGTCACCTACGAAGCGGAAGCCGAGGACGTCACCTCCGACACCATCGTCAAGGCGATCTTCGACGGCGTGCCCGTGCCGTGAGGTCGAAGGCTCGAGTCGTTTTCCGCAGCGTGCCATGACCGTCGATCGATTCTCGTAGCTTTGGGTGGCGACCATGCTCACCTCCGAGCAGCTCAAGACCGTCCGCAAGATCCAGATCCGCACCAGTCACCTGGTGAGCGATCTGTTCGCGGGGCAGTACCACAGCGTCTTCAAAGGCCACGGCATGGAGTTCGCCGAGGTGCGCCAGTACCTTCCGGGCGATGATGTGCGTACGATCGATTGGAACGTCACGGCCCGCACCGGCGTGCCGCACGTCAAGCGCTTCGTCGAGGAGCGCGAGCTGACGGTCATGCTGTTGGTGGATGCGAGCGCTTCGACGCAGTTCGGTTCGGTGAAGCAGTTGAAGAGCGAGATGGCCGCCGAGTTGGCCGCCGTGTTCGCTTTCTCCGCCATCACCAACAACGACAAGGTCGGCTTGTTGGTGTTCAGCGATCAAGTGGAATTGGCCCTGCGCCCGAAGAAGGGTACGCGTCACGTCCTGCGCGTCATTCGCGAAGTGCTCTCCTATCGGCCGCGCGGGCAGGGTACCGACATCGCCGCCGCGCTCGAGCACCTCGGCCACGTCACCAAGCGGCGTTGCGTCACCTTCCTGATCTCCGACTTCCTCGACGAGCGGGCGCAGTTGGCGCTCAAGATCGCCAATCGGCGGCACGACATCATCGCGGTCGTGCTCGACGATCCGCGCGAAAGTGAACTGCCCGACGTCGGTCTGATCGAACTGCAGGATGCCGAAAGCGGTGCGCGCCGCGTGGTCGACACGTCGGACCCGCGCGTGCGGCGGGCTTTCGCCGAGGCGAGTGCCGAGCGTCGCCGCGTGCGCGATTTGATGCTGCGCTCGGTCGACGTCGACGCCATCGTCGTGCGCACCGACCGTCCTTATGCCGAAGCGCTGATGCGCTTCTTCCGTATGCGTGAGAAGCGCCACTGAGTCGCGAGCCCGCGCCGTGATGAACCCTCGTATGATCCGCGTCCGCCATTGCCTGCCAGTCGCATGCCTCGTTGCCGTGTGGGCGGCGGCCGGCGTCGTGTCGGCGGCGGACGAACCGGCAGCCGAGGCGCCGGTCGTCGTCACCGCTACGGCCGAGCCGCGCGAAGTGCGCATTGGCGACCCCATCCGTTACGTCGTCGAAGTGGCCGCGGCCAAGGAAACCGAGACCTTCATTCCGTTGTTGAGCGGCACCATCGGCGATTTCCAGATCGTCGACTTCGGCGAGAACCCGCCGCGCGACGAAAAGGGCAAGCACATCATCTCGCGCTGGTACACGCTCACCGTCTTCGATGTCGGCGACAAACTCATCCCGCCGCCGACGGTGGCCTATCGTCTACCGGGCGAGGAGCTGACCGAACTCACCGGCAACGAGGTGCTCATTGGCGTCGCCAGCATGCTCGCCAAGCAACCCGACGCCAAGGACATCCGTGACATCAAGCCGCCGGAGGAGATCCCCTTCGACTGGACTCCCTACTTGATCCTCGCCGGCATGTTCGTCGCGGCGATTGCCTTGATGGCCGGCCTCTATGCCTTGCTCAACCGGCCGCGGGGAAGTCGCAGTGCGCCGCCGCCGCCGGCCCACGAGGTGGCCCTCGCCGCCCTCGAACACTTGCGGCAGCGGCGTTTGCTCGAGGACGGTCAGGTGGCGGAGTTCTTCGTCGGCCTGACGCACATCGTGCGCATCTATCTCGAGAACGGCTTCCACGTGCGCGCGCCGGAGATGACCACCGAAGAGTTCCTCGCCGCCGCCAGTGCCGATCGCCGCTTGGCGGCCCAACATCGACGCCTGCTCGGCGACTTCTTGACGCTCGCCGACCTGGTGAAGTTCGCCCGCTTGTTGCCATCGCCGAAAGACGCCGACGCCGCCTTCGACGCCGCGCGCCGCTTCGTCGAGGAGACCCGGCCGAAGGCCGTGGCCGAGGAGTCCGAGCGTGCGGCTGCATGATCCGTGGGCGCTGGTTCTGTTCGCCCTCATCCCGTTGCTGTTGTACCTGCGCCGCTGGCGCAGCGACCCGGCCGTACGCTTCCCTAGTCTCGGCGTGTTCGCACAAGTGCCCGCCGGCAGGAGCAGTCACCTGCGCCGGCTGCCGGCCGCCCTGCGCTTCGCCACCTTGGGCTTGCTGGTGGTCGCCATGGCGCGCCCACAGTACGGCAAGAGCGAAAGTCAGTTCACCGGTTACGGCATCGACATCATGCTGTCGGTCGACATCTCGAGCAGCATGCTGGCGGAAGACTTCACTCTCGAAGGCCAACGCGCCAACCGTCTTCAGGCGGTGAAGTCGGTGGTCAAGGACTTCGTCGCCGGCCGTTCCGGAGACCGCTTCGGACTGGTGTTGTTCGCCGCACGACCCTACACGCAGTGCCCGCTGACCCTCGATCATGGCTGGCTGCAGTCGAATCTGGATCGCACCGAGATCGGTATGATCGAGGACGGCACGGCGATCGGCTCCGGTCTCGCCACCGCCGTGCGCCGCCTGCAAGCGTCGGACGCCAAGAGCAAGGTGGTCATCCTGCTCACCGATGGTCAAAACAACGCCGGCAACATCTCGCCGCTGACCGCCGCCGACGCGGCCAAGGCGCTCGGCATGAAGGTCTACACCATCGGTACCGGTACGCGCGGCTTGGCGCCTTATCCGCGCCGCGACTTCTTCGGCAACCTCGTCTACGAGCCGGTGCAGGTCGACATCGACGAGGAGACGTTGACCAAGATCGCCGACACCACCGGCGGCAAGTACTACCGCGCCACCGACACCGACAGCCTGCAGCGGATTTACGACGAAATCGACCAACTGGAACGCAGTGAGTTCGAGGCGCCCAAGCTCTACGACTGGCAAGAGCTGTATCCGTGGTTCTTGGTGCCGGCGCTGCTGCTGCTGCTGGCGGAGCAGGTGCTGCGTCACACTTGGCTGAGGAGGCTGCCATGAGCGGCTTCTGGCGCGCGCCGCAGTATCTGTGGCTGTTGCTCTTGGTGCCGCTCGCGGCGGGCTTCTTGTGGCGTGCGTTGCAGCGCCGTCGGGCTGCGCTCGAGCTGTTCGCCGAGCGGCGCCTGCTCGATAGCATCGCCCCAAGCCATGCTTCGCGGCGGCCTGAACTCGCCGCCGCCGTGGTCGTCGTCGCACTCACGTTTCTCGTCGTCGCCTTGGCCGGCCCGAAATGGGGCTTCCACTGGGAAGAGGTGCAGCGCGAAGGCATCGACCTCATGGTCGCCATCGACACTTCGCGCAGTATGTTGGCGCGCGACGTTCGGCCCGACCGCCTCGAACGCGCCAAGCTGGCGGTGCAGGACTTGGTCGGCCAACTCGAAGGCGACCGCATCGGCTTGATCGCCTTCGCCGGTACGTCGTTCGTGCAATGCCCGCTGACGCTCGACTACCCCGCCTTCCTCGAAAGCCTGCGGGCGATCAATGTCGGCATCATCCCCAAGGGCGGCACCGCATTGGGACAGGCGATCCGCGCTGGCATCGCCGCTTTCGAAGGCAAACAGGGGCGCCACACGGCACTGGTCATCATCACCGACGGCGAGGATCACGAAGGTGACGTCGAAGCAGCCGCCCAAGAAGCGGCCAACGCCGGCATTCGGGTCTACACCGTCGGCATCGGCACCCCAGGAGGCGAGCTCATCCAGGTGGAGGACGGCGGCCAGCGGGGTTTCCTGAAGGACCGGCAAGGGCAGGTGGTCAAGTCGCGCCTCGACGACGAGACCCTGCGCATGATCGCCAACACCACCAACGGCGCCTACTTGCTCATGCAGGGAACGCAGGTTGGGCTTGAAGAGTTGTACGACGACCACATCAGCAAGATGGACAAGCGCGAGATCACGTCGACCATGCAGCGACGCTTCCGCGAGCGCTTCCAGATCCCGCTTGCCGTCGCGCTGCTGCTACTGACCGCGGAGCCACTGCTGCGCGCCCGTCGACGTTCGCGTCCGGCTCCTTGGCCGTGGCAAGGGTGGAGGCGATGATGCGCCGGCTTCACTTGGCGGCCGTGCTGCTGTTGGCCTGGCCTTCGTTCGGCTTTCTCGATTTCCGTCAGTCGCCGGCGGTCGAGGGCAACGAGAGTTTCCGCTCCGGCGACTACGAAGCGGCGATGGCCAAGTATGGCGAGGCTCTCGTCGACGAGCCGGAATCGGCGCGGTTGAACTTCAACATGGGCGCCGCGCACTACAAGCTCGGCAAGTACGAAGAGGCGATGAGTTCGTGGGCGCGCGTCGGCAACGAAGCGGGCCAGCCGTCGCGCGAAGCCAAGGTCGCCTACAATGCCGGCAACGCGCAGTTCCGCCTCGCCGAGAAGATCGAAACCGAGGATCCGCAGAAGGCGATCGAGGCCTACGGCATCGCGCTCGCCGCCTTCCGCCGCTCGATCGGCGCCGACGCGAGCGATGAGGATGCCAAGTTCAATTACGAGCTGACCCTCAAGCGCATCCAGGACATCAAGGACTGGCTCGAGAAGCAGAAGGAAGAACAGCAGCAGAATCCCGAGAACCAAGAGCAGCCCGAGCCCGAAGACCAGGGCGAGGAGGGCGAACAGCAGCCGCAAGAGCAGGAAGCGGAACAGGAGCCGCAGGAGGATCCGCAGCAGCAGGCGGATCAGGAACAAGGCGAGCAGGAGCCGCAACCCGCGGATGGCGATCAAGGCGATGCCGCCGCAGGAGAGGCCGAAGTCGGCGAAGAGATGACCGAACGCGAGGCGGCCGCGCTGATCGACATGGCCGGGGAAGAAGAGATTCGCCCCGAGGACTTCACCAAGCAGATGCGCGGCGCCGTCGTCGCCGAACCGGCGCAAGATTGGTGAGGCGATGCCTGGTTCGTTTCTTCGCCGCCTGGCGGTCGTTTGGTTGTCGGCGTTCGTGTTCGCGTGGCTGGCGCAAGGCGCCGCGGCGCAAATCTCCGTCAGTGCCGTGCTCAGCTCCCAACGGGCGCGCGTCGGCGACACCTTGTCGCTGACCATCGCCATTCGCGGGGCGCAGTCGGCGCCGGCGCCGGCACTCTCCGGCATCGACGGTTTCGACGTGCGTTACGCTGGCGCGTCGACGCAAATGACCATCGTCAACGGTCAGATGTCGAGTGCCGTCGAACACCGCTATGCCTTGATCGCGCAACGCGAAGGCACCTTCACCATTGGTCCATTCTCCGTCGACGTGCAGGGCACGACGTATCGCACCGAACCTCTGCAACTGGTGGTCGGCTCGGCGCCGCCGCGCCCCAGCGACGCACCGACCAACGAACCCTTGCGTCTAGTGCTCACCAGCGATCGCCAGAAGATCTACCTTCACGAACGTTTTGAGGCCGAGGTCGCTCTCTACGTCGGCAACGTCAGTGCCAGCGACGTGCAGTTCCCGGTGCTGGCGGCGGATGGTCTGTCGATCGAGGAGTTCGGCCAACCGAGCCGCTCGGCCCAGATGATCGATGGCCAGCGCTTCGAGGTGCTGCGCTTCCGCACCACCGTCACCGCGGTGCAGGCCGGCAGCCGAACGCTCGGCCCGGCGACGATGGGCCTCAAGGTCGGACGAACCGAGCGCAACTTCTTCTTCGCCCAGCGTCAACCGGTGGAACTGACCTCGAATGCGCTCAGCCTCGAGGTGCTGCCCTTGCCCGCCGAGGGGCGACCAGCCGGATTCAGCGGCGCTGTCGGCCAGTTCACCCTCGAAGTGCAGGCGTCGCCGACGGAGGTACAACTCGGCGATCCGGTGACGGTGCGCCTGGCCTTGCGCGGTGCCGGCAACCTGGCCAACTCCAAGCCGCCCGCGTTCGCCGACCTGGCGGGATTCAAAGCCTACGACGCTCAGACCATCCAGGCGCCGCAAGGCTATGCGCGCGTCTGGGAGCAGGTGCTCATTCCCGAGTCGCCGCAGGTGGCGGCGGTACCGGCGACGCGCTTCAGTTACTTCGATCCGGCGCAGGGTCGCTACCGCACGATGGAGCAGCCGCCGATCCCGCTGGTCGTGCAGGCCGCCGCCGTCCCGGGCAACGGCGCCATCGTCGCCGGCGGCCTCACGACCACACGCGGCAAGGAAACCCTCGGGAGTGACATCGTCTACATCAAGGACGATCCAGGCGCCTTGGTCCGTCGCGATACCGGCAAGCTCCGCTGGTGGCTGTTGCTCGCCTGGCAGCCCGTGCCATTCCTCCTCTACGTCGGAGCGCTGTGGTTCGATCGGCGCCGCCGTCGCCTCGCGGGCGACACTCGCTACGCGCGTTTCACCCGCGCCGGTGCCGAAGCCAAAGCCGCCTTGCAGGCCGCTGAAGCGGCTCTCCGTGCGGGCGAGACGCGCTTCTTCGATCTCGTCGAGCAGGCGGTGCGCACCTATCTTTCGGACAAACTCGGTCTGCCGCCCGGCGGCGTCGATCCGGAGCCGGCGCGCGCCGCGGGTCTGCCGGATGACGTCACCGAAAGTCTACGGCGCCTCCTCGGGATCTGTGAAGAGGTGCGCTTTGCGCCGCGCTCGGCGGCTTCCAATGGGGATGAGCTGCTGTCCCTCGCTCGCGCGATCGTGCTCGAGTGCGAGCGCAATCGCTCGCTGCGCCCGCGTGGCGCTTGACGTCGACACCCTTCAGCCGAAGTGTTCTCCGAACGGGTGATACCGCTCGAGTTCGGCGCGTTCCTCCGAGCCGAGGGCTCGCCAAGCTGCTTCGAGATCCCGCCACACACGCACTTGGAAGGTCTTCGCGACCGATCGAAACGGGTGCCCGCGTAATTCGCCGTCGTAGAGACTGCGGTTGCGGTCGAACGCCGCTTCATTGAAGCGACGCTCGCCGCGTTCGAGCGCCGAGGCATGAGCGTTGGCGTTCAGCCGCATCAGCGGCGCGAAGCTGTTGCCCAGGGTCTCGAGCAGAGGCATCAGGGCCGGTGTGATCGTCGGCTCGCCGCGGCTGCCGACGTGACGTGCCGCTGCGATCTCCAGCAGCCAGGCATGGGTGCGCGGTGCCCGTGTACGCAGGCGATCGGCGGCGGTCGGATCCTTCAAGTTCATCGCCAGCTGTCCGTAGACGCCGGCATCGGCGATGGTGAAGCGTTCGCCGAGAAGATACGGCTGGCGCACCAGGATCGCCTCGAGGCGATCGACGACTTCCGCGTAGAGGTCATCGAGCAGGGCGTGCGTCGGCGGGAACCCGGGGCGCGACGGCGGCGTCAAACTCCGCGGCACGCCGTTGATGCGGAAGCCCTCGGGGGCAACACTGAAGAGGTAGGGCAGGCGCCGTACTTGGCGACGGGCAAACCAACCGGCGAAGAGGCCGCGGGTACCGGCCGGCAAGGTGCTGCGATACTCCCGCGCCAGCCGCATCCCGGCGTCGTTCGTCGCCGCCGAGATCACCCAGCGATTGTGGTGCACGAGATAGAGGCCGATCTCGTCGAAGGCCTCCTCGATCCAGGTGGCGACGAACGCGACGCTCGGCTCGCGCGGAATCGTCGGGCCCAGCGCGTTCGGGTGCTCGCGATCGAGCCAACGCGCGATGGCGCTGCTGTCGTAGAGAATCGTCGCGTCCGGCGTGATCAGATAGGGGACCAGTGGGTATTCGTCGAGCGGGCTCGGATCGACCGCGCGCCGGATGGTGCCGCGCCGTTTGCCAGTATCGACGGCACGCGTCAGTCGTAGATTGCGCCACGTACCACCATCGGCTGGCAACCAGTCGTAGGGCAACTGGTGCACGTCGCACAAAGCCCGGAGTTTGAGCGCGAAGGGCGAGAGTTCGGAACCCCAGATCACGAAGCGCGCGGACATCGAACCGGTCAGTCCTTGTAGTTCGGTTTGCGTTTCTCGCGCCGAGCCCGAATGGCTTCGGCCAAGTTGTCCGTCGTCAAGCGCACCAACAGCTGGTTGCGATTCTCCAGGTCGATGGCGGCGCGCAAGCTCGCGGTTTCGAGGTTCGACCAGAGCACTTGTTTGGTCATCGAGACGCCGTGGGCGCTGAAACCGGCAATGCTTTCGGCGAGGTCGAGAGCCGCGTCGACCAGAGTCTCGTCGGGGACCACACGTGAGACCAAACCGATGCGTTCCGCTTCGACCGCGTCGACCTCACGGCCGCTGAGGATGATCTCGTTGGCGCGCGAGGCGCCGATGAGACGCGGCAGCAGGTAGCTGATGCCGAGTTCGGTGCCGGTCAGTCCGTTGTTGATGCCGGCGCCGCGAAAGCGCGCCGAGGTACCCGCCACGCGGATGTCGGCGCCGAGCGTCAGGCAGAAGCCGCCGCCGTAGGCCGGGCCGTTGACCGCAGCGATCACCGGTTGTGGCATCTCGCGCAGAGCCGGGACCAGGTCGGACATGAACGCCATGGCGCGGATGGCGATGCGCGACATCGGCAACCCGTCGATGCCCGGCGGCACGCCGTGGTCCTCGAGGTCGAGGCCGGAACAGAAGCCGCGTCCCGTCCCGGTGAGGACGACCGCCCAGGTATCGTTGTCGGCGGCGACGCGGCGGATCGCGTCGTACAGGGGCGTCACGGTCTCGAACGACATGGCGTTCATGCGTTCGGGACGGTTGAGCAGGATGCGGCTGACGTGCGGCCGCGGTTGGTCGACGAGGACGTAGCTCACGAGATCTCCTCGGCACTATTGCCCGAAGCGGGCACCGCCGCCTTCGAGGTAGGCGATTTCTTCAGGAGTGGAGGTGCGTCCGAGAACGGCGTTGCGGTGCGGGTAGCGACCGAATCGACGAATGACGTCGCGGTGTTTCTCGGCGAAGGCGAGAAACAGCTCGGCACGTTCGCGCTGCGCGGGCGGAAAGGCGTCGAGGAGTCCGCGAAAGAGTCGTACGCACTCGTCTTGGTCGGTGAGTGATTCGGAGTGTTCGAAGGGCAGATAGAGGAAGACCCGTTCGATGGGCGACAGGTGCGCCTCGTCGCCCCGGCGCAGCGCGACCGCAGCTGCTTCCAGGGCGAGCGAGTCGTGGGCAAATGCCGCCGCGGTGCCGCGGTGTATGTTGCGCGACAGTTGGTCGATCAGCACGACCCAGGCGAGGTTGTTGCGCGGGGCGAGCTTCCAGGCGTCCAACTGCCCGGCGACCGCGGCGTGCCAGGTATCGCCGAAGCGGCTGCGGCAGATGGCGTCGGTTTCAGCGCTGCTGCCGAACCACAGGGCCGAGCGATCCTCTTGGCCGTTGCCGAACCAGAACTCGTGCAATTCCTCGGGGGGAACGAGAGGCATCGCTGCATCACTCCGGGTCGATCTGGATCGACACCGTGCCGGTACCGCGCAGCAGGTTCTTGAGCAGCTTGCCGGCGGGGTTGCGCGGCAAGGGTTCGCTGGTGAACTCGACGAACTCAGGCACCTTGAATGAGGCCAGGTGGGCGGCGACGTGGCGCTGCACCGTCTCGACGTCGACGTCCGAGCCTGGGCGCGGCCGCACGATCGCCTTGACGCGTTGGCCGAGCTCGACGTCGGCGACGCCGATGACCGCTGCTTCGTCGATGTCCGGGTGGTCGGCGAGACAATTCTCGATTTCGACGCAGTAGACGTTCTCGCCGCCGCGCAGGATCATGTCCTTGGCGCGGTCGACGATGAACAGAAAGCCGTCCTCGTCGAGGTAGCCGAGGTCGCCGGTGTGCAGCCAGCCGTTGCGCACCGTTTCGGCGCTGGCTTCGGGTTTGTTCCAGTACCCGGGGGTGATTGTCGGTCCGGAGAAGAGAATCTCGCCGAGTCGGTGCGGCGGCAACGGGTCGCCGGCGTCGTCGATGACCTTGACGTCGAGCACGGGAATGACGCGGCCGGCGGCGGTCTTCTTGCCGAGCAGGGCCTTGCCGGCGTTCATGGTGGCGACGCCGTGGGTTTCGGTGAGGCCGTAGGCGTTGGCGAAGGTCGGCTTGATGGGCAACACCTCGCAGGCCCGTTCGATGGTTTCGGGCGCAGTCGGCGCGCCGCCGAAGGAGATCGACTGCAGGGTGGAGAGGTCGTAGTCGCCGACTTTCGGATGGTGCACGAGGCGGTGCAGCATCGTCGGGATGGCGCCCCAGTTGTTGATCTTCTCGTCTTGGATCAGGCGCATGGTTTCTTCCGGATCGAACTTGCCGACCGAGAAGACGAGCTTGGCGCCGACGGTGATGGCGACGCAGACGTTCGAGTGGATGCCGCCGACGTGGAAGAGGGGCGAGGTGAGCAGTGAACACATCTGCGCGCCGCCGCGGTCACGCGGCGCGGCGTCGGGTCCGTCGAGCATGGTCTGCGCCGCACGGGCGAAGATGATGCCGAGGACCTGGGTGATGGTGCCGCGGTGTGTCGTGATGCAGCCCTTGGGCTTGCCGGTGGTACCCGACGTGTAGAGTACGATGAAGGGATCGTCCTCGGCGATGGGCACGGTGGGCACCTCGTCGCTCGGCTGCAGCAGGTCGGCGATCGGAATGGTGCCCGGGGGCGGGTTGTCGCCGATGAAGAAGATCTTCTCCAGGCATGGCACCTTGCCGATGAGGTCACGCACGCGGGGGTAGAGTCGCTCGTCGGTGACCAGGAATCGACTGCCGGAATCGGTGATGCCGTACTCGATTTCTTCGGTGACCCACCAGCCGTTGAGGCCGACGGCGATGCCGCCGGCGGAAGCGGCGCCGAAGAGAGTGAGCAGCCAGTCGGGCGAGTTGTAGGCGAGGATCGCCAAACGATCGCCGGGGCGGAAGCCGTGCGCCTGCAGGCGGTGCGCCGCACCCCACACGCGTCGAGCGGCTTCGCCGTAGCTGATGCGCTGATCGCCTTGCACCATGAAGGTGAGATCCCCGCGCTGGCCGGCGTTGGCGATCTTGTCGCGCAAGTTGCGCTCGCGGTGGCGGAAGTTCTTCATCGGCCGGCCGCCGACGTCCTCGACGACGATTTCGAAGGGCGCGCCCGGGCCGGTCAGCTGCTGCAGGATCTGTTCGTAGGTCATGGGGCGCGATCCTGGGCGATGGACGGCCCTCTCGTCAACCGGGCGGGCCGGGCGGGAGTCCTTGCAGGAAGTCGTCGATGCGGCTGATCAGGCGATCGGCGGCGCGGCTGGGCAGGTTGCCGTAGCTGTGTCCCAAGCCAGGGTCCAAGACCAAGGCGGCGTCGCCGCCATGATGAGCGAATCGTTCGACGAAGCCGCGGGTCATGGCCTCGGTGGTGTTGGTGTCGGCGGTGCCGAGGACGATGAGCAGCGGCGGCGTGCGCTCCGGCGGGGCATCCAGGAGCCGGTGGGTCGGGCAGGCGCGGTGCATGGCCGCGGTGTCGGCAAAGGCGTTGTCGTGGCCGCGGCGCAGGGCGTCGTAAAGGACGGCCCGCGTCGGCGGCAGCCGGCCCGCCCAGGCGGTCAGTTGTTGCAGCACGTCGCCCACGAGATTGCCGAGCCGGGGAGATCGCCGGCGCAAGGCAGCCAGGCGCCGCAATCGTTCGGTGGGTAGCGGCGGATGGCCTTGGCCACGCGCGGCGGCGCGGCGGGCGAAGGACCGGGCCAGGGGATCGAAACGAGTCGAGCACACGAGGTGATAGCGCCCGGGCACGTCGAGAATCGGCCACAGGGCGATGGCCGCAGCGACATGCGACGATACCGCGGGGTCGACGCCCCGCGCTGGTGTGGGTGCCGCGTCGGGTTCATTCGGCCAGAGAGCGAGCATGGTGGCGAGATGGCCACCGGTGGAACCACCGATTGCCGCGAGGCGCTGGGCGTCGATGCCGAGGGATGCGGCGTTGGCGCGGAGGAAGCGGGCCGCGGCGCGTGCGTCCTGCAGGCAGGCCGGCCAGCGATGACGGGGTGCCAAGCGAAACTCCGCCGAGGCGACGACGTAGCCGCGTCGCGCCAGCTCTTCGCACCAGTAGAAGTCGACGCTCGGGTCGAAATGGCTCCAGGCGCCACCGTGCAGATCGAGCAGCGCCGGCCGCGAGCCGTCGGCGTGACGCGGACGGTAGACGTGCAGATGCAGCGGCCCGTCGTCGGTGTCGGCGTAAGGGACGCGCTCGATGGCGAGGTCGTCGGTCATGCGAGGGTGGCGGGGATCTCGCTGTCGAGGTCGAGTTCGTAGGTCGGCAGGTCGTCTTGTTGCACCGCCGTCAGCGGCTCGCCGGCGTCGAGGCGCGCCTTGAGTTCGCGGGCTTTGGCGCCGTCGACGAACAGCTCGCAGAGGTTGCCGGCGGGGTCCTTGAAGTAGGCGCCCTTGATCATGTCGCCGTGGTTCACCGCCCAGACGATGGGGATGGCGCGTGCCCGCAGCAATTCGATGTAGGCGCGCAGCTCGGTTTCGTTCTGCACCCGATAGCCGACGTGGTTGAGGCCCGGACGCAGGCTGCCGAGAATGATCGCCAGCGGCGGCAGCACGCGCTTGCGCCCGGTCGCCGGCGAGGTCGCCGCGGTGTGACGGGTGCGCAGCAGGGTGCGCAGTCGGCGCAGGCCGCCCGCGATGCCCGGCAGGATCTTCAGCGGGTGCAGCGACAGGCATTCCTGCAGCGCGATCGTATGGTGGTCGTCGCCGGCCGTCAGGAAAGTCACGCCGAGCGAGCGATCGTGGGCCGCCAATTGGTAGCCGTAGATGTGGGTGTAGAAGGCGACGGCACGGTCGAGGTCGGTGACGTTGTAGACCACGTGCGCCAGACGCGGCGTGACCTTCGCCTGCGGCCGGACGGTCGCGGGGCAGGGGCTGCGTTCCTCGATGCCCAGACGCCGCCGGACTTCGTCGAGCGGCAGCGGCAGCAGTTCCTCCCACGCGACGAGCAGGAAGGGCGTGGTGCGGCGGCCGAGTTCGGCGGCGGCGCGCAGACGGTGACGGCCACGCCAGAGAAGGCCGGGATCGTTGCGCAGCAGAAAACGAACGTAGCCCGCGAGGAACAGGACGTGGTTGGCGGCGCCGCTCTGCGCGTGCAGGAAGGCTTCGACTTCCATCTCGCCGATCGGATCGTAGGGGTCGTAGCCGAGCAGATAGTGAAAGAGGTCGTGCAGATGGCCCATGCGGTAGATGAACCAGTGCTCGGGCGAGTCGATGGTCAGATACTCGAGGAACAAGTTGTCGAGCTGCCGTGCCTCGAAGAAGCGGGCGAACTCGCGGCCGAGGGTGCCGTCGGGAAGCTCACGCAGACGGCTGACGCCGGCGTTGGTGAGGTCGGGCATGCTGCGGCGCTCGAACATCTCGAGCAGACGCGGATCGCGCAGAAACGGCAGGCGGCGGTTGTGCCAGCGCAGCAGGTCGCGCACCGGGAAGTTCTCGAGCAGATCGAAAACGAAATTGGTCCGGCCGGGCTCGTCGCGCAGGACCCGCGCGGCGCGCCAGGCGATACGCGCCTCGTCGAGGTAGCGGCGGTCGTTGTCGTCCGGCAGGTGCACGAGATCGGTCCATTTGCCGGAAGTGGTCGATGCCATGGTGCCTCTCATTCTCGCGGGTCGTCGACCCGGATGCGGTCGAAGAAGGCGTCGAGGATTTCGTCGAGCACGGCGACTTGGAAGGTGCGGAAGACGTCGGGGACCTGGGCGCCGAGGCGGTGGATGTAGCCTTGGAGGCTGGTCCAGAGGGCGAGGGCGAAAACGATGGGATCGCCGGGGAAGGCGAACTCGCCGGCCTGTTGGCCGGTGACGAGGAGGCTGATGAAGACCTGGGCGGTTTGCACCTCGCGGCTGAAGACGGCGTCGGTGAGCTGGCTGCCGGGGGTGAGGGCGATGAGGGAGTAGAGGTGCGGTTCGGCGAGGGCGAAGCGGACGACGGCGTGCAGGGCGGCGCGGGCGGTGCGTTCGTGCAGGTGCGGGCCGGGCGGTTCGGGGTGTTCCTCGAGGTGGCGGCCGACGGTTTGGTCGAGCTCGTCCCAAAAGCGGATGCGCAGTTGGTCGAGGAGGTGTTCGCGCGAGGCGAAGTGGGCGTGCGGCAGGCCGGAGGCGACGTTGGCGGCTTGGGCCAGGCGGCGCATGGTGAAGGCGCCGGGGCCTTCGGCGCGGACCATGTCCCAGGCGAGTTGGAGCAGGCGGGCGCGGGTATCGTCGGCTTGCTGCCGGCGGGCGGGGAAGGCGTGGGTGCGTTCGGTCGAGTTCATTGAGCGGCGCTCGTTGAGCACTGCTCAATTACTCTCCGGCGTTGCGGCTGGCAAGTGGAAAATGGGTCCCATGGGTCCCATGAGACCTACTGGTCCTATGGGACCCATGGGACGCGTAGCCCTCAGGCGAACACCACCGTTTTGTTGCCGTGCACCAAGACCCGGTCGTCCAGGTGCCAACGCACTGCCCGCGCCAAGACCGTGCGCTCGACGTCCCGCCCCTTGCGCACCAGGTCGGCCACCGAATCCCGGTGCGACGTGCGGATCACGTCCTGCTCCAGAATCGGACCCTCGTCCAAGTCGGTGGTGGCGTAATGCGCCGTCGCGCCGATCAGCTTGACGCCCCGGTCGTAGGCCCGCTGGTGCGGCTTGCCGCCCATGAACGCCGGCAGGAACGAATGGTGGATGTTGATGATGCGCCACGGAAACTGGGCGATCATCTCGCCGCTCAAAATCTGCATGTAGCGCGCCAGTACCACCAGATCGATGCGCTGTTCCCGCAGCAACGCCACCTCGCGTTCTTCCTGCTCGCGCTTGTTCTGCTTGTCGATCGCAAACACGTGGTAGGCGATGCCGAAGGGCTCGACCACGTCGCGCAGGTCTTCGTGGTTGCTGATCACCAGCGGGATGTCGCACTCCAGTTCGCCGCTGCGGTGGCGCCACAGCAGGTCGACCAAGCAATGTTCGTACTTCGACACGAAGATCGCCATGCGCTTGCGGTCGGCCGCGTATCGCAAGCTCCACTGCATCGAGAAGCGCTCGCCGACCTCGCGGATCGCGTTCTCCAGCGTCACCCGGTCGGTGTGCATCTCGCTCAGGTCGAAGCGAATGCGCTGGAAGAACTGTCCCGAGGGGTCGGAGTGTTGGTCGGCGTCGAGAATGTTCGCGCCGTGGCCGTACAGCAGCTGCGCCAGGGCCGCGACGATGCCGCGCCGGTCGGGGCAACACACCAGGAGAACCGCCGTCTCGTCCGTCTCTCGTAACGTCGTCATGGCGCGGCTCTCTAGCATCGCCGGCGCGACGAAGCACGCCGCTCGGGTTCTTGATCGGGAAGAGACGGCTCTGCTGCGTCAAGTCTTCAGGGTGCACCGTTACCGCTTGCCGCGTCGCAGCCAGCCCGTCAGCCGGTTCACCAGCCGATCGTCGATGCCCAGCGTCTGGCCGAGGCGTCCGTAGGCGTGCAGCAGCAGGTTGTCCAAACCTACCAGCAGCCGTCCGCGCCGGTCGCCCGGACGCGCATACAACCGCCCGAAATGCGGCGGCGGCTCATGCTCGGCCTCGACGAAGTAGTAGAGCGCCAGACATTGGCGCGACTCGCCGGCCGGACATACCAAGCGATCGGGAAAGCCGTGCGGTGTCGCGGCGCTCGAAGCGAACAGCACACAGCGGTTGAAGCGCGGCGCCACGCGCGCCGCGCAGCGCTCGACCGCCGCGTCCCACAGCTCGAGTTCGCCGCCCCAACTCTCCTGGTAACGCGGATTGGCGTAGAGGATCAGGTTGACGCGCCGCACCCAACGCCGCCGCTTTGGATGCACCAACGGGTCGACGTGCAGGTACAAGTAGCCGTCGCGCGCCGTCGCCTGCAGCCCGCCGTCCTCCAATTGGTCGTCGAAGCGCAGCCCGTCGATGCCGGTCACACGGGTCAGCCAGGCGAGGAAGGCCGGGCTTGCCAGATCCTGCAACAGGGCGCGCGTCACCGGTGCGAACTGCTGCAGTTGCGTGCGCGAGTAGGTCGCTTGGCTGTAGTAGCGATGGTACGTCCACGCCGGCGAGCCGACGTCGACGAAATCCTCCGCTGCGACGCGCGCCAGCGTCGCCGCGTCGCAGAAGTCGTCGAGCACGAGGTGGGGAAAGGGTTGGGCCTCGGCGAAGCGGCGCCGCAAGGTCGTGGTGTCGTCCGGTAGATGCAAGAGGGTCGGTGCGGCATCGGCAGACATCGGCGACGTCTCTAGCACGGTACGCCGCGGTATGCGCGCAACGCGAATTCGCCCGCTGAAGGTTTCGCCAGGGAGCGTCCTCGGGTAGGAACATCCCCACTGTTTCCCCCGATCAGAGGAGTTTGGCGATGATCAAGTTGTACCACGCCTCGAAGACCCGCGGCGCTCGCGTCATTTGGCTGCTCGAGGAGCTGGGCGTGCCCTATGAGCTGGTGCCGATGCAGTTCACCCCCGACGTATTGCGCAGCCCGGACTATCTGCGGCTGCATCCGCTCGGGCAGCTGCCGGTCATGACCGATGGCGACGTGTCGATGTTCGAATCGGGCGCCATGGTGCAGTACCTGCTCGAGAAGCACGGCGGCGGCCGCCTCGAAGCGGCGATCGGCACGCCGGCGCGTGCCAAGTATCTGCAGTGGTTCCACTTCGGCGAGGCGACCTTGATGCCGCCGATCGGCAACTTCGCGCAACACGCCATGTTCAAGCCGAAGGAGGAACGCATCCCGGCGGTGGTCGAAGAGGCCAAGGTCAAGATCGGCGAACGCCTCGCCGTGCTCGACTGCGCCCTGCACGGCAAGGACTACTTGCTCGGCGACGACTTCAGCGCCGCCGACATCATGGTGGGCTACGGCTTGATGCTGTGCAGTTTCTTCGGCCTCGTCGCCGACACGACCCACAACCTCAAGCCCTACATGGATCGCCTGGCCGCCCGCCCCGCCTTCCAAAAAGCCGTCGCCTAAAGCCAAGGAGCGCGGTCTGGGCAGCCCCGCCACCCCAACTGCCCAGCCCGCGCCACCGGTAAGCCTTGAGCCTTGAGCCCCAATCCCTGGCCCTTGGCCCTTGAACCTTGGCCCTAATTTCTCCCGGGCATCGCCATGACCTTCGTCTCGAGATACTCCTCGAATCCCTGCACCCCGTTCTCGCGTCCCAGTCCGCTCTGCTTGTAGCCGCCGAACGGCGTGTGGACCGAAAACCACATGCCGCCGTTGACCGACAACGTGCCGGTGCGGACCCGCCGCGCCACCGCCAGCGCGTGTTCCTCATCGGCGCTGAACACCGAACCCGACAGCCCGTAGATCGAGTCGTTGGCGATGCGCACCGCGTCGTCGTCGTCGTCGTAGGCGATCGCCACCAGCACCGGTCCGAAGATCTCTTCCTGGGCGATTTGCATGCGGTTGTCGACGTCGGCGAACAGCGTCGGCTCGACGAAGTAGCCGCGCGGCAGATGCGCCGGGATGCCACCGCCGGTGACCAAGCGTGCCCCTTCGGCTTTGCCGGCCTCGATGTAACCGAGCACTCGCTCGCGTTGCCTTTGGCTGATGAGAGGTCCCTGCAAATGGGCGATGTTCGTCGGGTCGCCGTAGGGGATCTTGCTCAGCACCGCTCGGGCGATCTCGACACCTTCGGCGTAACGCGCGCGCGGCAGCAGCAGCCGCGTCGTAAGGGCACACCCTTGGCCCGAATGGGCGCAGATCGACGGCACCGACGCGGCCAACGCCGATGCCAGGTCGGCGTCGGCGAGGATGATGTTCGCCGACTTGCCGCCGAGTTCGAGGAAGACTTTCTTCACCGTGCCGGCGGCGCTTTGCATGACCCGCCGTCCGGTGGCCGTCGAGCCGGTGAAGGTCACCAGGTCGACGCGCGGATCGGAGGCGAGTTGTTCGCCGAGCGCGTGGTTCGACGAGGCGACGATGTTGACCACCCCGGCGGGAATGTCGGTCTTCTCGGCGATCAGCCGCCCGAGGGTGGTGGCGCTCCACGGCGTGTCGGGCGCCGGCTTGAGCACGATCGTGTTACCGGCGGCGAGGGCAGGGCCGAGCTTGCACAGGTTCAGGTAGAGCGGGAAGTTCCACGGGGTGATGGCGCCGACGACGCCCACCGCTTCACGCTGCAGGCGGCGCCGCGACGTCGTGCCCATGAAGACGATGTCGTCCATCGCCGTTTCGTAGGGATAGTTCGCCGCCAGCTCGGCCCATGTCGGCATCGAGTCGATGTAGGTGTCGCATTGCACCGCGTAGGTCAGCATCAGCGGCGAGCCGGCCTCGGCGACGACGATCTGCCGCAGCGTCTCGCGCACTTCCACGAGGGCCGCGTGGAGTTGTCGCAGACAGTGGGCGCGCAGGGCGGCGTCCCGCGCCCACGTCGTCGTGTCGAAGGCGCGTCGCGCCGCGGCGATGGCGGCGTCCATGTCGGCGGCGTCGCCGTCGGCCGTCGTGCCGATGACTTCCTCGGTGGCGGGGTTGATGTTGTCGAAGAGGCGACCGCCGCTTGCCGTTCGCAGCTCGCCGTCGATGAGCAATCGGGCTTCGCCGAGTTGTTGCATGGATTCGCTTCGATCGTCGTTCAGCGCGCGTGGCAGACGGCGCAGCTCTCGCGCGCCAGGCCGACCAGTTGCGGGTCGTTGCTCGGGTCTTCGTCTTGGTAGGCGGCGACCCGTTGGTCGAGGGTGGCGGCGCGTTCGCGCGCCAGTTCGGCGAAGCGCCAGTTGGTCGCCGTGCCGGCGCCGGAGGACAGTTGGTACCAGGCACGCGCCTGCGCCGCTTTGCCGCCCTTGGCGAAGATGTCGCCGAAGAGCAGACCCGAGCCTTCCAGGTTGCGCGGGGCGCGGCCGTCGTTGCCGCAGAGAACGGGGGTGCACTGGGCGATGCCTTCGGGCTTGAGCAGTTCTTCGAGATGCCACAGCGATTCGTCGAACAGCGGGTCGTCGGCGCCGACCACCGCGGCGACGGTGCCGAGGAACGAGAAGCGGTTGAACAGCGGCCAGATCTCCATCGACTCGCGCAGTTGCTCGATGCCGAGAGCTTCGAGCTCGGCGTCGCCGAAGGTCACGCCGTATTGGTAGGTCGCGGCGCCACGAAATCCGGGGTAGGTGCGGCTCGACGGTGTGTTCTCGACGGCGAGGTCGAGAGAGCGGCTGGCGAGCGCGATCTCACTCTTGGCGAACTCGCTGAACTCGCTGAAGTTCTGGATCGCTTGGCCGTATCGGTAGAGATGCATCATGCCCTTGAGGAAGTGGCTGGCGCCGTCGTTCGGATTGGCGTCGATCGCCTGCTGGTGCAACGCCAGCGACTCCTCCTCGCGATCGGCCTCGGCCCACAGGGTCTGCCAGAAGGCGGCGTCGGCACGGGTCACGAGTGGGCAGCCGGCCAGGGCGTGGTTGACGCCGGCGACGATCTCGCTGACGTCGACGGCGCCGTCGGTGCCGGCGTCGAAGGCGGTACAACCGCGGGCGGCACCGGCGCCGAGGGCGATGTCGACGCCACGCACGATTTCGTCGACCGTGACGTTGCCGTCACCGCCACAATCGCCGGTGCAGATGCGGCGCGCCGTGGCGGGGGAGGCGAGAAGGAGGAGGACGAGGGCTAGGCCTAGGGCTCGGAGGCTTAGGCTTAGGCTGAGGCTGAGGCTTAGGGGTGGGATCAAAGCTTGGGCCATTGGGGGTCTCTTTTTTCGACGAAGGCGCGGAAGCCCTCGCGGCATTCCTCGCCGAGGATCGAGTCTTGGAACATTTCCGTGTCGATACGCGGCAGGTGTCGGTTGATGTCGCGCTTCAGCGCCCGCCGGGCCGCCGGGCCGGTGCGCCGCACTTCGGTGATCAGGGCCTCGGTGGCGGTATCCAACTCCGCCGCCGGCACCACTTGGCCGATCAAACCCATGGCGACGGCTTCGGCGGCGCTGAACGGTCGCGCCGTGAAGAGCAGTTGCTTGGCCCGGGCGACGCCGATGCGCGACGCCAGGCGCGCGCCGAGGTAGCCGTCGGCGACGCCGCGCAGCAGCTCGGGCACGCGGAAGCTGGCCGTGTCGGCGGCGATCGATAGGTCGCTCATCAGGGTCATCACCAGACCCCCGCCCTGACACATGCCGTTGATCTTGACCAGCACCAATTTCGGGCAGCGCTCGATCTGCACGAACGGCGTCAGGTCGAGCGCGTCGGTGAAGCGGTCGATCGGCGCGTTGCCTTCGTGCTTGCCGCCCATCTCGCCGCCGACGCAGAAGACATCGCCGGTGCCGGTGAGTACGACGAGGTCGACGTCGGGGTCGCGCTCGGCGATGACACAGGCTTTTTTGATGCCGTGGTAGGCTTCGATGGTGAGGGCGTTGCGCCGTTCCGGGCGGTTGATGCGCACGGTCAGGACGCCGTCGTCGAGGGTGGCGACGAGGTGTTGTGAGTCCAGGTCGATGGTCGACATCGGTTGCCTCCGCGGCGCGGCCGCGGGCGGCCGGCCGTCTGCGTGCTGTGCGTTGACCCGGCAGCTGACATATGTCAACTGACATTCGTCAATCAAGCAGCCCCGGGGCGTCCCGGACCGCCAGGAACGAGGTCTTCATGTACATCGGCTACACCGAAGAGCAGGAAGCGCTGCGCCGCGAATTGCGCGCCTACTACGACAAGCTGCTCACCCCCGAAATCCGCGAAGGTCTGCACGCCGGCAAGGGCGTCGGCCCCGTCATGCGCAGTGTCGTCCGCCAAATGGGCCGCGACGGCTGGCTCGGCATCGGCTGGCCCACCGAATACGGCGGCCAGGGCCGCTCCCACATCGAGCAGTTCATCTTCTTCGACGAGTCGATGCGTGCCGGCGCCCCCGTGCCCATGCTCACCGTCAATACGGTCGCGCCCTCGATCATGCGCTTCGGTTCCGACGCCCAAAAGGCCTTCTACCTGCCGAAGATCCTCGCCGGCGAAATCCACTTCTCCATCGGCTACACCGAGCCCGACGCGGGTACCGACCTGGCCTCGCTCAAGACGCGCGCCGTGCGCGACGGCGACGACTACATCATCAACGGCCAGAAGATTTACACCAGCCTCGCCAGCGACTCCGACTACATCTGGCTCGCCACCCGCACCGACCCCGACGCCCCGAAGCACAAGGGCATCTCGCTCTTCATCGTCGATGCCAAGGCGCCCGGCGTGCGCGTCGATCCGATGGAGTTGCTCTCCGAGCACGACATCAACACGACCTTCTACGACGACGTGCGCGTGCCGGCGGCCAATCTCGTCGGCAACGAAAACGAAGGCTGGAAGCTGATCACCAATCAGCTCAACTACGAGCGCGTCACTCTCTGTTCGGTCGGTATCGTCGAGCAGGCGTTCAACGATTGCCGCGAGTGGGCCCGCAACCAACGCTTGCCCGACGGCCGCCGCGTCATCGACCAAGACTGGGTGCAGGCCAATCTCGCCCGCGTCTACGCCGGCATGGAGTTCCTGCGCTTGATCAATTGGAAGGTCGCCTGGGACGGCACCCGCGGCAAGCTCGACGTCGCCGACGCCTCGACGATCAAGGTCTTCGGCACCGAGTTCTACATCGAGGCCTTCCGCAGCCTGATGGAGATTTACGGACCGCGCGGTTACCTCAAGCACGGTTCGCCCGAATCGGTCGCCCGCGGGCACCTCGAGTTGCTCTACCGCAGCTTGATCATCCTCACCTTCGGCGGCGGTACCAACGAGATCCAACGCGACCTGATCTGCATGTTCGGCCTCGGTCTGCCGCGCATGCCGCGCTTCTGATCCGCACTCGGAGCCTCCCATGAACTTCGCCTACGACGACGAACAGCAAGCTCTCCTCGATCTCGCCAAGCAGATCCTCACCGACGGCTCGAAGCACGAGCGCCTCAAGCAGCTCGAAAAGGGCGGCGGCCCGCGTTTCGATCCCAATCTCTGGAACGAGTTGGCCAAGGCCGGCTTGCTGGGCTTGGGTGTTCCCGACTCTCTCGGCGGCAGCGGCTTCGGCTTCCTCGAGATCGCCGGCGTCGCCGAACT
>CAZGEJ010000030.1:0-26330 GCA_964524885.1 uncultured Binatia bacterium (SeqCode) | reverse complement strand
GCCGAACTCGTCGGCCGCAGCGCCGCCGCCGTGCCGTTCCTCGAAACCGTCGTCCTCGGCACGCAGCCGATCGTCGCTTTCGGCGACGAGGCGCTGCAGCGCAAGCTGCTGCCCGACATCGTCTCCGGCGCCTTGGTCGTCACCGCCGCGCTCACCGAGCCGGAAGGTGACCTGGCGACGCCGCGCACCCAGGCGGTGCAGTCCGGCGGCAGCTGGAAGCTGAGCGGGCGCAAGCTCTGTGTGCCGTACGCCGAGGTCGCCAGCCTGATCTTGGTGCCGGCCGCCACCGGTGCCTCGACCCAAGGGGTGTTCCTCGTCGATCCGAAAAGCGCGGGGGTGACGCGCACGGCTCTCGACACCACGGCCGGTCAGCCCGAGAGCTTGCTCGAACTCGATGGCGCCGTGGCGCAGGCCGTGCTCGGCGACCCGCTCGGCGGCGGCGCGATCGTCGCCTGGATGGCGGAGCGACTGAACGCGGCGCAGGCGTCGTACGTGCTCGGTCTATGCGCCGAAGCGGTGCGGCTGACGGCCGAGTACACCACCAACCGCAAGCAATTCGGCCAGCCGATCGCTTCGTTTCAGGCCGCCGGCCACCGCGCCGCCAACGCTTATATCGATACCGAAGGGGTTCGCCTGACGGCCCGCCAGGCCGCCTGGCGCCTGGCCCAAGGGTTGCCGTCGCAGAAGGAAGTCGCCGTCGCCAAGTACTGGGCCGCCGACGCCGGCCACCGCGTGGTCCACGCCGCGCAGCATCTGCACGGCGGCATGGGCGTCGACCGCGACTACCCGCTACACCGCTTCTTTCTCTTCGCCCGCCAGATCGAACTGACCGTCGGTAACGCCAGCCAACAACTGCGCCACCTAGGAAAGCTATTGTCCGACTAATCCGACGAGTCCGACCCGTCAGACAAGTCCGACCTGTCAGACAGGTCCGACCTGTCCGACTATCCGACCTTGAACCCCACCGCGAAGCCGGCGGCGAAGCCGCCGCCGAAGGGGAGGTTGGCGCTCAGGATGTCCCAGGCGCGGTCGGCCAGCGTCACCCCCTGCGGGTCCTGCCAGACGCTCTCCGCCGTGGTCTGCAGCATTTCCCAGCGTACTTCGATGACGCCGAAGTACACCAACAGCTGCAGCACGATGAAGATGGCGCCCAAGACCAAGGCTGCCAGCTTCGTCGCTTTCTTGGCGGTGTAGCCGACCACCAGTCCCGCGACACTGCCGAAGGTAACCGTGCCGGCCGAGCCGGCGAGAAGATCGACGATCGATTGCATCTTCTTGCTGCTAGCCGCCCCTCAATCCGAGAGCAAGTCGATCCCGACGATCGCGCTCAATTCGCGCAGGGCATCGTCCGGGTCGACGACCTTGATCGTCTGCAGGCCCATGGCCCGCGCCGGCTTCAGGTTGATGCCGAGGTCGTCGAGGTACACCGCTTCGTTCGCCGCGATGCCGAGCTGGTCCAAGGCCCTTTGATAAAAGCGAGGGTCGGGCTTGCGCACCCCTTCCTTGCTCGACTCCAAGACGACGTCGAAGAGTTGCATCACCTCGGCGATACGCCGCGCCGCGTCCGACATCCGCGCCATGCCCGGCCCCTCGCCGACGGCGACGTTGTTGGTGAGGCAGGCGTTCTTGAAGTGGCGTGTGCTGCGCCGCAAGGCCTGCACCACCCGCGGCCGCAGATCGCCCGCGAGCAACTCGAGCACGTCGCGCCCAGGTAGTGCCCGCCCGGCCGCCGTCGCCTCGGCCTCGAAGAGCCGGTCGAACTCGTCGACGCTGATCTCGCTGCGCTCGAGCTTGGCCCACGCGTTGTCGTCCGGGTTGACGGCGTTGATGCCGCGGATGAAGTCGCGCGGGTAGCCGCGCTCTTGTTCGTAGCGGCGAAAGGCCTCGAACGGACTCGTCGTGAACACCCCACCGAAATCCCAAAGAATGGCGCGAATCATCCGCCGAGATGTAGCACGAGCACAGGGCAGGTCCACGTCCTAGCCTCGTGGTGGCAGGTAGCCGATTCGGAATCGGCGTCGGTATCGGCATCGATTCGACTGCCTCGCTCCCGATAGCGACTCCGATCCCGACCCCGCGGCGGAGCCCAGGCTTTCATCGACCTTCGGGCAACTCCGCGTCTCCGCGTCTTTGCGTTGAGAACGTCATACCCCGTTGATCCGCCGGTACACGTGGGTCGTCGCCATGACATCGCCGGCGCAGTAGCGCACGACGTCGATGATCCGCCCCGCCTGCACCGCGGCGCCGACTTGCGAGCCGTCCAAATCCGCCTTGGGCGAAGGGAAGCCGTAGCCGATGGCATACGCCGCCAGCGGCCAGCGCGGCGCCGCGCCGGCAAAGGTGACGCTGTCCATCAGGTCGATGTGCAGCATCGGCTTGAACCGCGGGTCGCGGGCAGCTCTCTCGACCGCCGCACGCCCGGGCACGACGCCGAGCGCCAAGCTGCGATGGTAGAGCACCGGCAAGTCGAAGCCTCGCCCGTTGTAGGTCACCAGGCGTGTGTCCTTGCCACGCAGGAATACGTCCAGGTGGGCGCCGAAGCGTGCCAGCAAGTTCGCCTCGCCGGCGCAGGCGACGAGGCCGCAGTCGACTTCGTGGTCGCCGGCGTCGACGCCGACACGCTCGGGAAATGGTCCGCCCGGCAAGGTATCGTCGAAGAACGCGTACAGTTGTTGGCTGTGCAGCTCGTACGCCGCGATGCATACCACCCGCGCCAGCGGCGGACAGAGGCCGCCGTAGTCCTCGGGCGTCTTGTCGCGCCCCTTGGCGAGCTTGGCCACGGCCGGACGGTTCTCCGGCGTCAGGTCGGCGATCGTTTCGATGTCGAAGATCAGGGCGTTCATAGCTAGATACCTTCGATGGGGCAGAGTCGGTGCTGTTGAGTCGAATTTGGCGACGGCAGCCCGCGAGCGACCCAACGGGGAGCGGCCCGCGAAAAGTATGCTGGGCGCAGCCCGCTCGTTCTCAAGCGTACCCTGCGACGGGCGCCTGGTCACTCGGCAACGGATGCAAGCGCACCGGTACCCCGTTGAGGATCGATTGCCCGACGATTGCTTCGACGTCCTGATCGTCGGTCCAATCGTTGGCGTTGATGCCGGCATGTTGCGACGCGACGCTTTGCCAGGGCGCGGTTTCCGCGTGGCCCCAGCCATGCGGCAGGCTGACCACGCCGGGGGTCATCTCGGCGGTCACCTTGACGCGCACCGGGCCACGGTGGACGCGGCTCGACAGTTCGGCCAGTTGGTCGTCGGCGACTCCGGCGCGTGCGGCATCGTCGGGATGCACCAGCAGCACGCAGCGATCGCGTCCGGCCGCCAACGCCGGAATGTTGTGCATCCAGGAGTTGTTGCTGCGGACGTCACGCCGGCCGACGAGGGACAAGACGTCGTCGGCAGGTATCTCGTGTTGTTGCGCCAACCACGCATCGAGTGCCGCCAGAAAGGGTGCCGGCGCCACGTGCACTTTGCCGTCACGATGCGCCACGCGATGCGCGATACCCTCCGTCAGCGGTCCGAGGTCGATGCCGTGCGGCGCCTGCTCGAGCTTGCGCAGGTTGAGTCCGTGGCTCCACGGCACGAAGCGATCGCCGTAGGGTCCGAGGCGCAGCAAGAGGTCGATCGTTTGCGTCGGATGCCAGCGGTAGCCGAGCTTCTTGGCCCAGCGCAGCGGCGTGTCGAGCACCGGCATGCCCATCGGACCGCCGCCGAGGCGTTCGGTCAACTCCAGCAGAATCTCCCAGTCGGCACGCTCCTCCGGGCGAGCCTCCAGCACCGGCGGCGACCAGCGGGCGATGTTGCGCACCGAAAACGCCGGGAACAGCACGTCGACGTGATCCTCGGTGAGCGACCACGCCGGCGGCAGGATGAAGTCGGCGTGGCGTGTCGTTTCGTTGACGTAGAGGTCGATCGACACCATCAGCTCGAGGCTGGCGAGGGCTTGGCGCAGGCGCTTCGTATTCGGCGTCGACAGCACCGGGTTGCCGGCGAAGGTGAGCAGGGCCCGCACTTGGCCGGTGCCGGGGGTTTCGATTTCCTCCGCCAAACAGGAGGCGGGCAGGTCGCCGAGGGTCTCGGGGAGGCCGCGCACGCGACTGCGCCAGCGGCCATGACCTTCCATGTTGGCGAGGCGCGCCACCGGCACCAAGTCGACCGCCGGGCGCGGAAACATGGCGCCGCCGATCCGACCTAGCCGACCGGTGACGATGTTGAGCAAGTCGGTGGCAAAGGTAGCGAGGGTGCCGTAGCGGTTGTTGCAGACGCCGATGCGCGAGTAGGCGACGCCGCGTTCGGCCTGCGCCAAGTCGCGCGCCAGTCGCTCGATGGTGGCACGTTCGATGCCGGTGGCACGTGCCGCCGCATCGCGGTCGACGCGCGCCAGACGCGGCGCCAACTCCTCCCAACCGCGCGTCTGCGCCGCAATCCGCGCATGGTCGACGCGGTCCTCTTCCACCAACGTCGCCAGCATGGCGAAGAGCAGGGCGACGTCGCTGCCAGGACGGATGGCGATGTGTTCGTCGGCCTCGCGGGCGGTTTCGCTGCGGCGCGGATCGATCACCACCAGCCGCCCGCCGCGCTGCCGCAGGGCGCGCATGCGCCCTTTGAGGTTGGGTGCCGTCCACGAGCTGCCGTTCGAGACGTAAGGGTTGGCGCCGATGCACAGGAAGTAGTCGCAGCGGTCGATGTCGGGCACCGGTCCGGCGAGCGAGCTGCCGTAGAGGTGATAGCTGGTGGCGAAGCGCGGTGCGGTGTCCTGCGACGAGGCGCTGTAGACGTTGCGCGAGCCGAGGGCGTTCATCAGCGATTGCCGCAACACGAGGGCGCCGTGGTTGTGGATGATCGGGTTGCCGACGTAGAGGGCGACCGCGTCCTTGCCGTGCGCGGCTTGGATCGACTTCAGGCGGCGTTCGATTTCGTCGAAGGCGGTGTCCCAAGCGACCGGCGCGAAGCTGCCGTCCGGCTGGCGACGCATGGGTTGGCGCAGCCGGTCGGGATCGTCGTGCACGGCGCCGATGGCGACGCCCTTGGCACAGATGTAGCCCTGGGAGAACGGATCGTCGTCGTCGCCGCGCACGGCCGTGATGCGGCCGTCCTCGACGTCGAGCGCCAAGCCGCAGTTGGCTTCGCACAGGGTACAGGTGCGGAAGATCGTTTTTCCCATGAGCGCCTCCCGAGAGCCGTGACTGCGTGGTACATAGACCCGCGCCAACCGGAGGTCTACGCCATGTCCCGCCGATTCCCGCTTTTCCTGGTGCTGACCGTCTGGGTCGGCTGCCAGTCGCCGACGCCTCCGGCCGAGCCGGCGCAGCGTCGCCCGGCCAGCGAGTGGCGCCACTACGGCCACGACGCCGGCGGCCAGCGCTTCGTCTCATTGCCCGGGCTGACCCCGGCCAACGTCGCCGACCTCGAGTTCGCCTGGTCGTTCCACACCGGCGACGTCTCGGGGAAGAAGGACGACATCCCCTCGGAAACCGGCTTCGAGGGCACGCCGCTGTTGGTCAACGGGCTGCTCTACTTGTGCTCGCCCTTCAATAAGGTGTTCGCGCTCGATCCGCGCACCGGCGCCGAGATGTGGCGCTACGACCCGCAGGTCGACGTACGCGGCGGCCGCTACGCCAACCAGCTCATCTGCCGCGGCCTGAGCTACTGGGAATCGGGCGAGGCCGGCGCCTGCAGTCGGCGGTTGTTCTTCGGAACCAACGACGCGCGCCTCATCGCGCTCGACGCGGATACGGGCCAGCCGTGCGCCGAGTTCGATGGCGATGGCGTCTTCGACCTGCTCGGCGCGCCGGGCAAGACGGAATGGAAAGGCGAGTATCAGGTCACCTCGCCACCGGCGATCAGCGGCGATGTGGTCGTGGTCGGCTCGGCGATCAGCGACAACCACCGCATCCACGCACCTAGCGGACTGGTACGCGGCTTCGATGCGCGCACCGGCAAGGTGTTGTGGGCCTGGGACCTGGCGCCGCCCGGCTTCGTCGCCACGCCCGACAATACCAGCGCCGAGGGCCATGCGCTCGGCACACCGAACGTCTGGGCGCCGATGTCCGTCGATGCCGAACGCGACCTGGTGTTTCTGCCGACCGGCAACGCCGCGCCCGATTACTATCGCGGCGAGCGGGCGGTGATGAACCACTACGGCAGCTCGGTGGTCGCGGTGCGCGGCGCCACCGGCGAGCGCGTCTGGCACTTTGCCACGGTACATAACGACTTGTGGGACTACGACGTGCCGGCGCAGCCGGTGCTGACGACGATCCGCCGCGACGGTGCGACGGTGCCGGTGGTGGTGCAGACGACCAAGATGGGCTTGTTCTTCGTGTTGCACCGCGAGACGGGCGTACCGGTATTTCCGGTGGAAGAGCGCCCGGTGCCGCAGAACGGCGCGCCCGGCGAGCGGTTGTCGCCGACACAACCGTTCCCGACCGCGCCGCCGCCGTTGGTGCGGCATCAGCTGACGCCGGACGACGCCTGGGGGCTGACGCCGTGGGATCGCGGTGCCTGCCGGGAGAAGCTCGAATCGTTGCGCTTCGACGGCATCTACACGCCGCCGACGGAGCAGGGCACGCTGATGTATCCCGGCAATGCCGGCGGCTCGAATTGGGGCGGTATCGCCGTCGACTCCGAGCGCGGGGTCATGGTGGCAAACGTCATGGACCTGGCGTGGTTCGTGTACCTGGTGCCGCGCGTCGATTGGGAGACGGAACGCCAGAAGTATCCGTACAAGGAAATGGCGCCGCAGCTGGGCACGCCCTTCGGCTTGCGGCGCGAGGCGTTGCTGTCGCCGTTGGGCCTGCCGTGCAACCCGCCGCCGTGGGGCAAGCTGGCGGCAGTCGATTTGAACGAGGGCAAGATCCTCTGGGAGCGCCCCTTCGGCACGGTGCGTGACATCGCCCCGGTACCGATCCCGTGGGAAGCGGGTGTGCCGAGTCTGGGCGGCCCGATCGTCACGTCGACCGGGCTGATCCTGATCGGCGCTGCGATGGACGACTACCTGCGGGCCTACGCCATCGACAGCGGCGAAGAACTCTGGCGCGGCCGACTCCCGGCAGGCGGCCAAGCCACGCCGATGGCCTACGAAATCGACGGCCGCCCCTACGTGGTGATCGCCGCCGGCGGCCACTCCCGCGGCGGCACCAAGCTCGGCGACGAGCTCGTAGCTTTTACGATACCAGACTGACGGAGGGCCAAGGGCCAAGTTGAGAGAGGGACAGGACTAACGAGGGCCAAGGGCCAAGGTTCAAGGGCCAAGAGCAGGAAGCTCCTTGAGTGAACGACCATCGTGGAGTTCTTGGCCCTTGGCCCTTGAACCTTGGCCCTCCCTAATCTTGGCCCTTGGCCCTTGAACCTTGGCCCTCTTTCACAGCGGCAACCCCCCCGTGGCGCGTTTGGTGTTGCCGTCGCTGCGGAAGGCATCGATGGTGCGTTGGGCGATGCGCCACTGGTGCACCTCGTCGGCGCCGTCGGCGAAGCGGGCCCAGCGGGCTTGAGTGGCCATGTGGGCGAGCGGCGTGTCGGTGGAGTAGCCGAGGGCGCCGTGCACTTGGATGGCGCGGTCGACGATGCGGTTGAGGCTATTGGCGACGAAGTGTTTGGCCATCGACACCTCGGAGCGGAAATCCTCGCCGCGGTCGATCTTGTAGGCGGCGTGCAGCACCATGAGCTTGCACTGGTACAGCTCCATGGTGGAGTCGGCGATCATCCACTGGATGCCCTGTTTGTCGGCGAGATAGGAGCCGTGGGCGTAACGTTCGAGCGAGCGTTGCACCATCAAGTCGAGAGCGACCTCGGCCTGGCCGATCCAGCGCATGCAGTGGGCGAGGCGGGCCGGGCCGAGACGGGCTTGGCCGAGTTTGTGACCGTCGCCGCGGCCGCCGAGGATGGCCGACTTGGGCAGGCGCAGGTTGGAGATGCGGATCTCGCAGTGGTTGTGGCTGCCCGACATGGTCTTGACGTCGCGCACGATTTCCCAGCCCTCGGCGGGTAGGTCGACCAGGAAGGCGGAGTTGCCGGCTTGCGGGATTTCGGGGTTGTCCTCGGTGCGGGCGATGAGGATGGCGAACTTGGCGCCGTGGGCGCCGGAGATGAACCACTTGTGACCGTTGACGACCCACTCGTCGCCGTCGAGCACGGCGCGGGTTTGGATGAGGGTGGGGTCGGAGCCGGCGACTTCGGGTTCGGTCATGGCGAAGCAGGAGCGGGACCATCCGTCGCACAGCGGACGCAGGTACTTTTCCTTCTGTTCCGGCGTGGCCCAGTGCAGGAGGGTGTGCATGTTGCCCTCGTCGGGGGCTTGGGCATTGAGGGCGAAGGGGCCGAAGCCCGACTTGGCGGCTTCGGCTGAGACGCTCGCCATGGCGACGTGACCGAGACCCATGCCGCCGTATTCGGCGGGCATGTGGGGTAGCCACAGGCCCCAGTCCTTGGCGGCGGCGCGCATCTCGACGATCTGTTCGATCATGAAGCGGCGATCGCCTTCGCGTTCGGCGATGCGCGCCTCGCGCGGGCGGACGACTTCATCGATGAAGCGGCGGACTTTGAGACGGAGATCGTCGATTTCGGGGGGGAAGGTGAAGTCGATGGCCATGCGGCGCCTCCTTGGTGGTTGGGCGTGGATACAAGGGAATGCGGCCCGGAGGGAAGGGGCACCGCGAAGAGCGAAATGGGAAAGGCTCAAGGCTCGAGGCATGAGGAAAAAGGAGGAATCCTTACGCTTTAGGCTTTGAGCCTCGAGCCCTCACAAAAATCTTTCATGGAAGCGATTTTTTCCACTTCTTTCTCTTGCCGGATTTTTTCTTCCCTGCTACTGAGCCGTTTCAGGTGTATCGTTCTGCTTCAGTAGGAGGCGGAGGTTTTTTGGTCTGACGTTGTTTTGAACGCGGAAGTATTGACCGAAAGAGGTCTGCCGCGACCTGCCTCGAAACGAATCCCTCGTAAACGGCACGTATCGGTTCGCCAACCCGTTGTCATGACGGGGGCGCGGGCATGCGTGGGCGAGCAGGGTGGGGAACGAGGGGAGCGGGCGTACCGATGGGGGCCGACCTTCGCGGGTCCAATTCAATGTCCGTAGAAGTTTAGGAGTTCGCATGGGCTCGAGGATTTTTGTCGGCGGTCTTCCGTATTCGGTCAATGAGGACCAGTTGCGCGACCTGTTCTCTCCGCATGGCGCCGTTGAGTCGGCCAATGTGGTGACGGACAAGTTCACCGGTCAGTCGCGTGGCTTTGGATTCGTGGAAATGGCGAGCGACGAGGAGGCCGAGTCGGCCATTTCGGCGCTCGACGGTTCCGAAGTGGGCGGTCGCAAGCTCACGGTGAACGTGGCGCGTCCGCGTGAAGACCGTTTCGGCGGCGGCGGTGGCGGCGGTCGTCCTGGTGGCGGTCGCCCGCGTGGTGGCGGCGGTGGCCGCGACCGCGACAGCCGCGGTGGCGGCGGTCGGGACCGCTGGTAAGCACTCGGGAGGGGCGCCCTTGCGGCGCCCCTCTTCGTTCGGGCCGGAGCCTGCCGGCGCCGAACGTGTATGGGGGCGATTTGGGCTCGACGGGGGTCTGGAACGCCGAGGTTGCGTGCATGGGATCCTGGGTACCATTCAAAACCCCAGGGCTGCTTAACTGCAGACGAACCTTACGCTCTGGCTGCTTAATCGCAGTCACGTTCGCCTCGCCCGCGCCCGTAGGGTGAGGGTCGAACGTCGCAAATCGGGATAAGCTCGCGCCGAAGTCTGTAAGCGAGGGACGAAAACCTAGCAGGCTGGCCTTGGGAAATCGTGTCCGTAAAGCTCCCCCTCGCCTCGGCGAAGGGGAGTGCGAGTTCCCTGGGCGAGACCAAAACACGAGACTACGCACGTAGAGGCCCAGGCCGACCGCCTTCGGACGGGGGTTCAATTCCCCCCGCCTCCACTCCTTTCCGGCTGGAATTTCCAGCACTTACGATTTTCTTGGGCTCCTCGGTGCCCATCCGGTGCCCATCGCTCCCCGGGCTCCGGTACAAACCGGCGATCCGCCGCCCGTCTTCGCGCCGCAGGTTCTTCATGAACTTGCGGTAGTGCTCGAAGATCATCCGCTCAGACGTGCCGCACACCTGCGCGACCCAGCCGGGGTCTTCGCCGGCCGACAACGCCAAGCTGATGAAGGTGTCGCGGATGTTGTACTGCCCGCGCGCCCGCAGCTCAATCTTGCGCAGCGTCGGCAGCCAGATTTTCTTGTGCAGCCGCTCCTGCGAGAGGGGATGGCCGTCTTCGTCGGTGAAGACGAAGTCGCGCTTGCCGGTCTGGATCGAGCGCCGCTTCAACCGCCGGAGGGTGGCGAAGATTGCCGGGTCGTAGCGACAGTCGACTTCGCGCTCGCCGGTCTTCGGCGGCGCCTCGACGCCGCCCCAACGGGCGATGCGACCGCGCTTGATGTGGACCGTCTGTCGGTGGAAATCCAGCCAGTCGAAGCGGATCGCCAGAATCTCCGACGGCCGCCAGCCGAGGCGGAACCAGACGTCGTAGAGGTCGCGGTACCAGGCAGGGACGGCGTCGACAAAGAGCTTCACCTCGTCGACGGTCAACGGATCGGAGTTCGACCGCATCAGCGCCTTGCGGCGCCGGCGCGTCAGCTTCGGCACCGGGTTGGTGTCGATCAGGCCGTCCTCGACGGCGTCGGCCATCGCCTTGTGCAGAATGCCGAGGATGTTCCCGGCCGTCTTGCCGGAAAGCTCGTCGTCCTGGAGCTTCTTGCGGAAGTCCTTGCAGCGCGCCGTGGTGAGCTGGTTCAGGCGCAGCTCGCCGAAGGCCGGCTTCAGGTGGCAGCGGATGACCGACTCGTCGTGCATCCACGTCGAGGGATGCAGGTCGGCGCCGTCGGCCACCTTCCCGTCGGGCAGAAAGGGGGAACGCCGCTTGTGCCAGTCGTCGAGGTAGTCGCCGACCAGCGGTATCTGGCCGCGCTGCACGATCACGTCGTGCGGGTAGAAGTCGGCGAGGCGCGCGCCGTTGGGGAAGTGCTTGCGGTAGTCGAAGGTGCCGAGGGCGATCTCGCCCTGGATCACCGCATAGAACGCCTCGGCCCGTCGCCGGTTCTCGCGCGTGTCTTCGAGTCCAGTGAACTCGCGGCACCGCTGCGACTTCCAGCGGAAGTCGAGAAACAACTTGCCCGATTTACTCCGGATGCCCATTTCTACGATTCCTCACCAGGGGAAGCGGCGCCGTCTCGGCGATCGACTGCTGCTCCACCCATTCCCGCATGGCCTGCCAGGAGAACATGATCCGCCGCCGGCGCTTGAAGTAGTGCCGACCTTCGACCAGATCTCCGCTGCTGACCATGTTGCGAATCGAGGCCTCCGTGTACGGGATACGTTCCGCGAGCTGCTTCGCCGAGAGATAGCACGGCTCGCCGTTCATCTGCGATGTCGCCGCGGCCAGCAGCGGCAGCGGCGCGGTACCGCCGTTGCTCAGCACGGCCGCAAGGTCGCCCAGTGCTTCCGCCTCGGCGAGCCGAGCGGCCTGGAGCTTTCGAAGCACATCAGCAAAGCGTATCGCAACGTCCATAAGGCATCTGATTCCGATGCCGTACGTTGTACCCGAAGGCTGGAGTCTCTGCGTAGTTCAATCATTGATTACCCCCCCCACCTGATGCGGTGTCGACGAATGTCGACGGCGGCCCCGATGAGACCGAACTCGCCCTTGTGCCCAGTCGCCCCCTGGCCCTTGTGATTCAAGGCTGACCCATTGGCAACTTCGGTGGTGACTTGGTAACAAGTCACCCGGAATGGGGACGACCCGGGAGAGGGACTCGCAGATCCACGTGCGGGTAGGCGCGGATTTCAAGCGGGCGCTTAAGACGTTTTGTGCCCGCGAGGGGACAACGGAGCAGAGCTTCGTCCTCGATCTGGTCGAGGCCGAGCTCGGGCGTCGCGCTCCCGATCTTTGGCCTGGTAACGACCAGCGCAAACGGGGGTCCCGGAAAAAATGAGCGTGATCATGGTCAGACGCGAGCGAGAAGGAAAAGGAACGCCATGCTCGGATTGACTCTGCGGAAGGAGTTCCAAGGGCGACGCCTCAAGGGGACGGCGATCGAGCTTGCGAACGAGAAGAACACCGGCGCTACGCAGGTCCCGGCACGCGAGTTCCTCGACATCACATATCCCACCGGCGATGTACTGAAGGCGATCGAAGCCGTGGGACCTGCCCAGGGCCGCCCGGTTGTTCTCATCGGCGAAAGGGGACAGGGAAAATCGCATCTGATGGGCGCGCTCTATCATGCCCTGACAGATTCTGCGGCCACCAAAGATTGGCTCCTCTACTGGTCGGATCGCCTGCGGAACGAGAAAATCGCGAGTCTCTCGCTGCGCGAAGGTATGCTCGTAGTGAGCGAGAGCCTGCACCGGCAGCGGTACAAGTTTCTCTGGGATCTCCTCTTTGATTGCCATCCCCACGGTACCTTCATCCGCGGAAAATGGGAGGGGTTGGGAGACAAGAAGACTGAGGTCCCGCCGGATACCCTCATTCTTGAGCTCCTCCGGAAGCAACCGACAGCACTTATCTTCGACGAGTTCCAAACTTGGTTCGATGGCCTTACGAATACGAAGCAGTATCCGTGGCGTACCTGGGCGTTCAACTTCATCCAGCTTCTATCCGAGATCGCCAAAGAGCACCCCGATTTGCTGGTGCTTGTCGTGTCCGTGCGAAATGGCCACACCGACGCCTACCAGCAGGTGCACCGGGTGAATCCGGTGCGCGTAGACTTCAAGGGTTCGGATCCGGAACGCGCTCAACAGGATCGGCGTCGCCTTCTGCTCCACCGCCTCTTTGAGAACCGCCTGAACATTTCGCACGCAGACGTTGAGCAACTGATCGCCGTCCATGTCGGCGAGTATCTGCGTCTGGCAGCGATCCCGCCGGCCGATCATGATCGACGAAGGCAAGACTTCATCGAGATGTGGCCGTTCGCGCCACACCTCATGCAGCTTCTCGAGGATCAGGTGCTCATAGCAACCGAGGCTCAGGAGACTCGCGACCTGATCCGCATACTTGCCGACCTCTTCAAGACGCGAGGGACGGCAGCCCCGGTCCTAACGGCAGCCGACTTTCGCCTCGACGACGAGGCGAGCGGTATTGCGGCGCTCTTGAGCTCCGTCGCAAATCAACACCATGCCGAGCTTCGCGAGAGAGCGCAGCGTAACCTGTCAGCCGTGCGGGACGCCGTTCCCGCGGCAGAAACTACGGTTCCTCATCTGTCGGAGATTGTCGGTGCCCTGTGGCTGCGGTCGCTGGCGATCGGGAACATGGCCGGCGCGGACGCTCGGACATTGCAAGTCGACATCACTCGGGAGAAGGCGATCGATGACAACGCCTTCCATGTTGAGCTGACGAATATCCTCGAGAACAGCTTCAACATCCACCAAGAAGGCGAGCGCTTCGTTTTTCGTGAGGAAGAGAATCCTCAGGCGAAGCTGATGTCATCCGCACGGAATGACCGTCTGTTCACAGATGGTTCGGACCATGCACACCTCGCCCGGGAGGTTCGCTATGTCATCGGGGGAAGCGACGACGTTGCTCGGACGTTTCGGGTCATCGTACTGCCGGCGAACTGGCTGCGAGACCCGTGGTCTGCGCTTGATGAGGCGGAACACCCGGACCGCTGGGATGATCGCCTCCCGATACTCATCTTGCCGGAAGACGTTGATCGATTGGACTCGCGACTTGGTCGTTGGTTGAAGGATCACGTCACGCGTCGGCGAAATACGCCGCGTTTCCTCCTGCCGCGCAGCGGGAGCACGAACGTGTACCAGGATCGCGATCTACTAGTGTTGGCCCGAGCGGTATTGAAGGCGGAAGAATGGTCGAAACAGAGTCCCGAGTATCGTGCCCTGCACACGAAGTATCAGCGCGAACTTCGGGGCATCATAAGGACGAGATTCGACCGCTTTGGATTGCTGCGGACCTGGAATTTTAACGATCCGGACCGTTGTCGGTTCCATCTCGAAGGCGTCAAAGCGCAGGGCGACAAGATCCCAGAAGCCATCGATGAAGCGGTCAAGAACGACCTCTTCGTGCCCGAAGACTTCGAAAGCCTTGTTCTGACTTCTGCTGCAAACAATGAGAGCGTCGGGAAACTCCTTCGAGAGCTTCAGGAGCCCCGACCCAACGAAGAGGACTGCATCCCGTGGCTCGGGGAAACGGCGATCAAGGAACGCCTTGTGCGCCTTTGCGCACGCGGGAAAGTGGCCCTCAATTTGCGCGGCATGGAGTACCTTCAGAGCGGCGCCGGTGAAGACGAAGAGACCGCCTGGCGCCGGATGCGTGGTCGTGTCGGCACAGGGAAGCACCTCGACGAAACGTTCGTGCTTCTACCCCAAGCGGTTCCCGACACCGAAGGCGGCGGTAAGACTCCCGTGCCGCCGACGCCAACTGAAGTGCCGCCTGGGGGTCTGTTTCCCACCCCGGGCGGTGGTGGAGTAGCACCGACGCCGCCTGGAGGCGGAGCAGCGCCAGGGGCAGGTAGCATCTTCACGCCAAAGCCCGGAACTAAAGCGGTCGCACTGAGCTCCCCCTCGACTTCGCCTCTGAATCTCATGGGGCGCGTGGAGGGGTGGGGAATCGGGCCGGCGACGAACGTTCGCAGCGTTGTGGTGAAGGTCCAGGCCGCGACCGGCGCACAGCTGCAGAAGCTCCTTCGCGCTTTGCCCGATGGACTCACCTACGAGCTCGATCTCGAAAAAGAGGAGGAGGGATAATGGCTCTGACCCTCGACTTTCTCGAGAAGCTTACCGGCCTCCCGACAGCCGAAGTGTGGTCGGCCATCTTCGAATACTCCTGGGCGGTTTGTTCACAGCCGATCGGGGTCGCGACGGCCGCGAACGAGGTGACCCGTCGCGACCGTGAGCTCGCCGAGTTGGATCTGTTCCTCGCCTCGGCTGGTTGGGACCTCTGGTCCGGGTACGAGGGAAGCGTGCAGCAGACGGCGGAGGAAATGACTGTGTGGTGGGCTAGCCAGCCTGCGGGATGCGCAGTCTTGATCCTCGACGGCTTATCGCTTCGTGAGGCGCCCTGGCTTCTGCAGGGCGCCTCCGATCGCGGCTACGAGATTATGCAGGCTCGCGCTACGGGATCAGAGCTTCCGGCTGAAACCAACGAGTTCGCGCGAGCCCTGGGATTCAATCAACGCTCCGCGCTCGAGAACAACGGTGCCGGGACGACCCACCGTCTGGCCGGAGCCCGCACCGATACGGGTGGCATTCCTTGGGGAGATTGTTCGAAGCTCGTTGGCAGCGAACCGAAGTGGGTGTTCTGGCATCACTGGCCTGATCATCGTGCCCACGAGCTCGGCGTCGCCGGCCAGGGCCTAGGCGTCCTCGCCGCGGAAGTGGTCGCGCAGTTACAGAGTGATGCATTCTGGCAGTTTCTAGAGCGCCTGAGCACCGGTCGTCGGCTTCTCATCACCTCGGATCATGGCTACGCGGCAAGTGGACTCTTTCCGGACACGGCGTCGCCGGAGCAGGCTAGCCACTTGAAGGACATCTTCAAAAGCGGACGAGTCGCACCCACGACGGACACCGCGGTGACATTCGTCCCACCTATCGATCTGCCGCTTCAGACACGACACGGCCTTCGCCGATATACTGTCGGCCGGCGCAAGTGGAAAAGTCAGGGTGGCTACCCGACACTCACCCATGGCGGTCTGTCGGTCCTAGAAATTGCTTCGCCGTTCATCGAGCTGCGGCGCGCTTCGTAAGAGAGGAAACACTCGAATGGCCCGCACGGCGACGAATCGGAAAGACCAGATCGCAGACGAGATCGCCCGCGCGCTTGGTGCCGGAAAGCCCATGACTGTTGAAACAGTCGACTTTGGCAATCCGGATCGACCGAAGACCTGCCTTGAGGTCGACTTTCCGATCCTGCCTATCAACCAGATTGCCTCGATTGAGGGGAACGCAGGCAAGCCTATCTATCAAATGTCCAAATGGTGGGCGCGCCGCCGATCGAGCGTATTTCGCTCGATGCTCTTGGCTGCGGCGATGAAGGCCCCTGATGACCCGATGCAAGCGGCGAAGCTGGTTTGGAACGCCTATTACGCGAACCACCAGAAGAATGGTGCGTTCGGTGCCTTGAAGGTTGCCGACATCTTTATGGGCGGGGGCACGACGCTCGTCGAGGGAGACCGACTCGGCTTTCAGATGTGGGGAACCGATCTGAATCCCGTCGCCTGGTTAGTGGTGAAGAACGAGTTGGCAAAAGTTGATCCGAAGGAAGTACAGGCGCTGCTGGACGACATCGAGGCGGACGTCAAGCCTCAGATAATGCCATTCTATGCATGCGATTGCCCCCGCGGACACAAAGGTGTCTGGAGGCACAAGCCTTCGGCCAAGGTCATGTCAGAGGGCTTCGAGCCCTGGGCTGTGCCGGCTTCCGAACGAGGCGAGTACGAGTACGAGGGGCCAGAAATCATCTACGTCTTCTGGGCAAAGCACGGTCCCTGTCAGGTGACCGGCTGCGGGCACCGAACCCCGCTGTTCTCCAACCCGGTCATGGCTGTGAAGACACTTACGGTGAGAGCGTGGATTGGGCACCGCTGTGAGGGGTGCAAGGAGAAGTTCGACGTTGAGGAACAGGATGCCCGCATGGCCCCCGGCGTTTCGCTCGTCGTTGGCGAGGGCGAGGCGCCGTTCGCCGTTCTTGAAGAAGGCGGCTATGTTACGTGCCCGCATTGCAAGCGGCGCGGCCGAGTAGCACTTGATTATAAGAAGGGCAAGAACAAAAAAGTCGACTTGAGTCTTCTCGTACATCCCGAATGGCTCGCCGGTTCACCTCGCTGTGATTTTGAGGGTCGTGTGTTCGGAGGCAGCGCCACGGACGACCCTGAAGCATCCGCGGCTTGGATGCGCGAGCGGGCTCGTCACCTAAGGCTTCTCGAGATCCGTGGTCGCGTTCCTGATGAGGTCGCCTGTCCAGATACGGGAGCTACCATCGACACGACAAAGGGGACGATTCCGAAGAAGTCCACTTTCGAGTGTCAAGCGTCGACGTGTGGGCGCCACCAAGATGTCCTCGAAGCTATCAAAGCGTCCGGCAAGACCGGTGCGGTGGCAGCATACGCAATCCAGGGTTATTGCACGGTGTGCGATCAGGAGGGGAAGCCCTACGGTGGCCGGTTCTTCGCTGATGCTGCCGCGACGCGTGCGTCTGAGGCCGTTCTTCGAGAGTGGGCCGTCCGCAGGGATACGGATCTAGGTCATTTCTGGCCGAAGAGCGAGCTGCCCTATGGGTTCATGACCCACCATCTGCAAGGAGGCGTCCCAAACCACGGCTTCACCCACTGGTGGACGATGTTTAACCCACGCCAGCTGCTCGTGCATGCGCTCCTCCTCCGAGCGATTACCGAAAGCGGTGGGGCTCGCCACCGGTGGGAGGTTCGCGAGTTCGTTCTCGGATCGTTCCAGCAGTATCTACGCAACCAGTGTATGTTCTCCTTCTGGCACCGAGGTTTCGACAAGCTTGCGCCATCGCTCTCGAATGCGAACTTCCACCCGAAGAGCAACGTGATCGAGGTCGGGGTGTTCAGCCCTATGGGGTACGGTCCATGGTCGTCGACAGTGGCGCCACTATTCAAGACGAGGCAATGGGCTAGCGACCCATGGGAGTTGGCAAGCACCGAACTTTTGGCCGACCTCTTCCCAACCCTTGAAGGAAGCCTAACCGGGAAGAGCGAGAAGGTTGCCTGCAATGATCCAGTGAGAGGGCGTGGGGTCGTGGAGTGTGGATCTTCAACCGAGCTGTCTTCCCTTAAGGATGAGTCTTACGACCTTGTCATTACTGACCCTCCGTTCGGCGGTCTCCTCCACTACTCAGAGCTCTCTGACTTTTTCTATGTTTGGCTCCGACTCGTCCTCAAGGACCGCTACCCGGAATACTTTTCTGCCGAGTACACGCCGAAGACGTTAGAGGCCGTAGCAAATCGCGCCCGCCAGCCGGAGGATCCCGATGGCTTTTACCAGCGTATCCTCACGCAGTGCTGGCAGGAGGCGCATCGGATTCTGAAGCCAGGCGGAGTTCTCGCGTTCACCTTTCATCACAGCGAGGATGAGCCGTGGGTTGCAGTGCTCGAGAGCTTGTTCGACGCCGGATTCTACCTCGAAGCGACGTATCCTATTCGGTCCGACGAGACGAAGGGGGAAGGCGAGTTTGGATCGAAGAAGATCGAGTACGACATCATCCACGTCTGCCGGAAGCGTGCCGAGGAATCGAAGCCGGTGAGTTGGGGTCGGATGCGTCGCGAAGTCCTTCAGGAAGTCCGGCAGATGCGCTCACTGCTGGAGCATCACGCGAAGGAAGGTCTCCCCGCAGCTGATCTTCAGGTTATCAAGCGCGGCAAAGCGCTGGAATATTTTTCGCGGCATTATGGGAAGGTCTTCGTCGATGAGGATCGCCCGTTGTCTGTTCAAGAGGCAGTTGCTGGCATCATCCAGCTTCTTGATGAGGAATCCGGGAAGACCGAGCCGCCACCAGTCACTGCGGAGCCCTTTACCCGACAGTTCTTGCGAGTGTTCGACGGAAAGACAGAGCAGCCGCGCGACCAGATGCAGAAGTTCCTGCGGGGCACCGGCATTGCGCCTGCGGAGTTCGAGCAGAGAGGCTGGTGCGAGGAGAACAAGAAAGTCTTTCGGGCCGTGTCCCCCATAGAGATCGCTCGCTCCTGGCACGGCAAGCACCGACGCAATCTGACGAGCGACTACGACCAAGCGATGCTCCTCATCGGCGGTTGCTTCGACGGGAGCGGCATCAACATCTCTGACACGCTCAAGAACGAGCAATTCCGACCGCACCCAGCGCTCGGAGCGCTCCTCGAATGGCACACCCGTAAGGCACCTACCCAGGACGTTCGAAACGCAGCGGCACGGGCGCTCGCGATCTACCGTGACTGGGAGCGAACCCACCAGGATAAGGCGAAGCAACTCTCATTCTTCGACGCTTGAGGTGGAGCATGAGGGTCATTCACGACAGAACTTGGACGCAGAGAGGAATCTCGTTTTTATGGGACTCTCGCGTTCTCTTCGAGGTGATCGAACCGAGCGAGGCCCGTTCCATACGCCAGTTCTTCGAAATCGCCAGTAGCTGGCCAGGGGACCTACCCTCGGGTGGAGGAAACACGCTTGTCGTGGGCGGACTAGACGCCTGCCTCGACGTGCTCTCGCCCGGCGACGCCGAGAAGTGGCTGGAGAATCGTATCCGGCCCGCGCTGTTAGCGTTCCAGGACGAATACGAGCAGCAGGCCGGGCTCATATTCTGGCTGCCGACCGGCAGGAACCGCGTGTCGATGAAATCCGCGACGGGCGAGTACCTTTGGCGGTGCGCGCCGCCCTTCAGCAAGGAAGAGCTGCCTCTGGGCAGGATTCTCTGGAGTGGTGCAGAGGGCGACGTCGGTCGTATTATGAACCCGGAAGGAAACGCGCCTCACGATGTCGACGGTCCGTCTTGGATAGGGCTGCATCACCCTCGAATCTCATGAGCGACATCGCGATCATGCCCGGACAGCGCGTCGCCCATGCCGAGTTCGGCGAAGGGGTTGTCGTCGATGCACCCAGAAACGGCTACGTGCGTGCGTTCTTTCCCGCCGGCGAGCGCCAGGTGCCGATCGCGGCCCTTCGCCTTGGGCTATCGCGAGCGGAGCGGATCGTCCAGAACGTCGCTGGCACCAGGGAACGGCTCCGGAACACGTGGCTAGCATACGAGGCACATGCGTTGCCCCTGATGGAAAGCGCAGCGGCTCTTACAGCAGCCAAGGTCGATCTGTTGCCGCACCAGGTTGTTCTCACACATCGAATTGCGACGGCCTCGCCTCGACGCTTCCTAATCGCAGACGAGGTGGGTCTCGGAAAGACGATCGAGACAGCCCTTCTCCTCCGCGAGCTCGCCAGCCGCGGCGAGCTGAACCGTGCGCTGATGGTCGTTCCCGCTGGCCTCGTGAATAACTGGCACCGGGAGCTGAACGAGGTTTTCCATCTCGACTTCGAAGTCTTTGGCAGCGAAGGCGACGTGACCGATCGTAAGTCGAACGCATTTGCCAAGCACGACCGACTGATCGCGAGCATCGACACGCTGAAGCGCCCAGCACGCGTCAAGCGCCTTCTCGATGCTCCGCCATGGGACCTTGTCGTATTCGACGAGGCACACCACCTCACCGCGTATCGAAGCGGAAACAAGGTGCACAAGACCGAAAACTACAAGCTCGCCCAGGCTCTGAAGGACCACGCTCGTGATTTGGTCATGCTTTCGGCAACGCCCCACCAGGGCGATCACTTCCGTTTCTGGATGCTCGTTCAGCTGTTGAATCCGACGCTCTTCAAGAACGCGGAGGACATGGTCGACAACCGACACCGTCTGAACACGATCGTCTTTCGTCGGACCAAGGCCGACGCGTGCAAGGCTGACGGGTCGCCGCTGTTCGCGCGACGGTGGGTCCACACAGAATCATTCCTCATGTCCGATGCCGAGCGGAGTTTCTACGAGGAGCTTCGCCGCTACCTCGAGGACGGGTTCGCCCTGGCGCGACGGAAGGGACAGCAGGGTCGCGGGCTCGGCTTCGTGATGGCAATCTTCCAGAAGATCGCGGCGTCGAGTTTCGCCGCCGTGCGCCGCACCCTTCGCCGACGGCTTCTGATGCTCACGATCCACGAGGCGATACTCCACGACCAGAAGCTCGATATCGACGGCCGCGAGTTGTTGCATGAGGATGCACGAGCGCTCATTCATGGGGAGTTCGGCCTCGGTGATGACCCGGTGGGTCGCGGAGAGGTCGATCGCATCTTGGCCGATCTCCGCGTTCGCGTTCTGAAGAAGCTTCGCGAGGAAGAGATGGCGCTTCTCGAGCACCCCGAGGCGAGCGAGACGGCGGCCGATCAGGCGGAAGACATCGCCGCGTCTACCGTGGGCTTGGCGCTTCCCGAAGAGCGGTCCCGTATTCGTGCCCTGCTCGGGGTGTTTCCAGAAGGCAGAGAGACAAAGGTCGATCGCCTTCTCCAGGCCCTGGGGGCGCTATGGCGCCAAGATTCCTCCGAGAAGGTCGTCGTGTTCGCCACCTATCTCGGGACCGTGGAGGTGATCGCGAGAGAGATTGAAGCGACCTACCCCGGACAGGGTGTGGTCGTACTTCGCGGCGGGGACCACGGCGCCAAGGTCGCAGCCGAGCGTCGCTTCAAGCGAAAGGACGGACCCAAGGTGCTTGTGTGCACCGCCGCCGGTCGCGAGGGAATCAATCTGCAATGGGCGCGTATCCTCTTCAACTTCGATCTTCCCTGGAACCCCATGGACGTCGAGCAGCGCATCGGTCGAATCCATCGTTACGGACAGCGGCACACGGCTCAGGTCTACAACCTGGTACTCTCCGACACGATCGAGGGGCGCGTGTTTCTGCTGTTGAGCGACAAGCTGAACGAGATCGCGCGCACACTAGGGAAGGTCGATGATCAAGGGAACGTCGCCGAGGACTTCCGATCGCAGATTCTAGGGCAGCTCTCCGAGCGGCTCAGCTACGAAAAACTTTACCAGGAGGCGCTGTCCGACCCGTCGCTTCAGCGGACCCAGCAGGAGCTAGAGGCCGCCCTAACGAACGCCTCGGAGGCGCGCACGGTGGTTTCGGAGCTGTTCCAAGACCTCGAAGGATTCAGCCTCGACGACTACCGGCCCTTTGCGAACATTCATCCCGCAGTCGAGCGTCTGATCGCCTTCCTATCGGCTCACCTTGCGAGTGAGGGACTGCACGTCCTTCCTCTTGAGCAGGGAGTCTATGCGATTCGAAGCGCCAACGGGGATGTTGTTCTCCGGTTCACGATGAACCGTGAGCTGGCCCAAGGTGTCGACGACGTGGATTTGATGGGGCTCGACCATCCGTTGATCGAACGGGCGATCGAGCGATGGAAGGCGCTGCCGCCGGAGGAGTGCGGGGCCTGTGTCGCATCGGATGGTCAAGCTGCAATTCTGACGTGGTGGAACATCGAGCGACACGGCAAAGGCGGCGAGACCCGGCGGTCCGTCCAGCCGCTTGCGATTGGTTCGGATGGAAAGCGCGCGGCGACGCTCGAAGCCACGGCGGTCAATTACTTCCACCGCTCGCCGTCAGTTCCGCAGTTTGACCCTGCGACCCGGCTGAGACTCCTGCACGAAGAAATCGAGCCAACCCTCCAGCGAGAACTGCAACACCAGAACGCCGGCGCTGGGGACGGTGCGTTCACGTCGAACCTTATTGCGTGGTTGGAATGCACGTAGGCTGACTCAAAAGCGAGCCCGGCCGATGGTCCGACCACCCTCGGAAGCCCTAAAACCTGCTTGACGTGACGCGACAGCCTCTGTACGCTCGTCGGCGTACATGGCGCACGAACTTTCGAACAAGACACTTGGTGACGTTGTCCGCGAAGGCCGCATCGCACGAGGGTGCAGTTTGCGAGACCTCGCGAAGCTCGTCGACAAGACCCCGTCGTACCTCAGCGACATTGAAAATAACCGCCGCGTTCCAGCCGAGGACGTCCTCAGAGTGCTGGCACGGGAACTCGACCTCGATTTCGACGAACTGATGGCTCGCGCCGGCCGGTTCGGGGAGGACGCGGTGCGCTACATGCAGCGCACTCCCGCAGCGGGCGTCCTTTTCCGCAGGGTGTCCGAGAGGGAGCTGGGAGAGAAGGACCTGCAGAAGGTGTCTCAGTTCATCGAAGACCTCGGCCGTAAGGGGAAGGCCTAGTGCGTTCGAAGCTCTATAAGGGCCGCGGCGGCGAGGAGCGCATTTGGCTCCAACCGGATGACATCGAGTTCATGATGGAGGATGGGCTGCGGAGGGCCGGGTTGCTGCCGACGTTGGACAATCCGGTTGTCGATATCGAGGCCTTCATCGAGCGGCATCTGAAGGTACACCTCGACCAGTACGCTGAGCTCGACCCTGCGGTCTTGGGGCTTACAGAGTTCGAATCCGGAGCGAACCCGCGCGTCTCCATCAACCGGGACCTAACCGGTGCCGTTGATGACGACGACACGGACATCGGGAAAGTTGGTCGGTGGCGAGCGACGCTTGCGCATGAGGCCAGCCACGTCTTGATGCATCGCATGCTCTTCGATCTTGATGATCGTCAAGCGGGACTCTTCGGCGAGCAGCTGCGGCGCAAGGAGCCTCAGCGGCTGCTCCGTTGCATGAAGAAGAACGTGCTCTACCGTGGCGGCGCCTCCGACTGGCGAGAGGTTCAGGCAAACATGGGAATGGCCGCCCTACTCATGCCGCGTTCATTCTTCCGCGAGCTCGTGCGGGTTACGAGCGATCGATTGGGCGTAGAGGCCGGGGAGATTCGCAGCGGGTCAATGGCTCTCCGGCAGCTGGCTGTGGAATTGGCACCTCTGGTTAAGGTGTCTCGTCAGGCGGCAACGATTCGTTTGGAGACCCTGAAGGTCATAGTCACGGACGGCCAAGAGCAGTTGAGCATCGGGTAACCCTTTTTTTGACCCAAGTGTTGACAGATAGGCGTACGCGGCGTACATGGCGTACGGACAACAGAAAGGAGCAGCATGATGGCCAACAGGCGACACGTGGTTCCAAATCCCGATGGTGGTTGGGACATCAAGGCGCCCAGAGCAAGCCGATCCAGCGGGCACTTTGATACCCAGCGGCAAGCAGAGGCGCGGGCGAAAGAGATCGTCGGAAATCGCGGCGGCGGAGAGGTCACCGTGCACCGCCCCGACGGGACGATTCGAGATTCCGATACGGTGCCGCCGGGTAACGACACCAACCCACCGCGGGATCGGAAACACTAATGGCATACGTCCGACAGAGCCAACTTAGGCAGCGGCCGCGACTCTTTGCGAAGGCTGAGAGTTGGCGCGTTCTTCAAGAGGCGCAGAAAAGTGCCTCGGGAAGGACCGTCTTCCTGTCGCACTCGCACCTCGACAAGGAGTCGCTGGCGAGCATCATCGATATCCTCGCTGAGCACGGCGCCTCCGCTTATGTCGATGCTGACGATGAGGACCTGCCCAAGACGCCCAGCAGCAAGACGGCAACGGTACTGCGAGGGCGAATCCGAGAATGCCCCAGATTCATCCTTGTTGCGTCGGGTAATCTCCGCCGGTCTAGGTGGACACCGTGGGAACTTGGCTTCGCCGATGGGGCCAAAGGGCTGCACCACGCCGCTCTCTTCCCAATCGTCCTCGACCAGACTGGCGCGTCGACGGTGAGCGTGGAGCAGGAGTATATTGACGCGTACCCGGTAGTCGAGGAGGTGACGTTGGCTGGGGGAACGGGGCGTGCCGAGTATGCCGTCAGAAACCCACTGGATGGGAAGTACTGGCGGCTCCGCACATGGCTCCATGATTCCATCCAGTAGCAGGCAGTGCCGCCATGTGGCCGGTGAAACGCAGGGTGTTCATTAGCTACCATCACGCAAGCGACCAAGCGTACTACGATTCGCTTTCGCGACTGTTCGCGTTGCAGTACGAAGTGATCCAAGATGGATCGCTCGACCGCATGCTTGACAGCGACGATTGCGAGTACGTCATGAGGCGGATTCGGGAACGGTACATCACCGGTAGTTCATGCACTCTGGTGTTGTGCGGGCCGGAGACGCCGTGGCGGAAATACGTGGATTGGGAGATCAAGGCCACCCTCGATAAGGAGCATGGATTGATCGGCGTGGCGCTACCGACGATCCGGCAGAACGTGCAGGGACAACGACTCGTCGCAGACAGATTGCATGACAACCTCCAATCCGGGTACGCGCAGTGGGTCGAATGGTTTCAGTTGCAGCAGGGGCCGACGTATCTCCAAGGGATAATCGAGCAAGCGAATGCGAGGCCGAAGTGGGCGATTCAGAACAATCGCCCGCTGCGGCAAAGGAACGGATAACCCTATGCCGGTGCTGACGCGCGGTTCCTTTTCCTTGAATCTCGGGTTCTTTGAGCTTGGGGGCGAGCTGAGCGAAGAGGACCGCCAGTGTGCGTGGGAGCTATACGCGGAATTGTCGACCCGTGCCGCCGTGACGGGAAAGTGCGCTGACCAGGACTGCACGGACTTTAGCGGTGAGCTTTATACCGAGAGTCTCGATTCCTTGTACGGATTCTTCCAGCATGCGCGCGAGATCATGCGGAAGTTTCCCGTCGGACGGATTCACGGCGAAAATCGAGATCATCTCGGCGTAATGATCAACCGTGCGATGACAGACGTCCTGCGGCCCTTCCTGGAGAAGTGGCACGTGGAGTATCGCCACTGGTGGGCAGAAGAGAGCAACCCGCGCCTGCCACCCATGCAACGGCAGAAGGACTTCCCAAAGCACAAGGAGTTCATGGAGGATTGGAAGGACGTGCGTCAGCTCATGCGAGCCCTCCAGCGTGAGCTGGTGAAAGTGTACAAGCTTATAGATGTCGGGGCCGCGGAACCGCAGACAGAAGACTAGATCGCAATTCGCTCGATCTCGTCGAGGCTGACTTGGTCGTTGGTGCGGTCATACAGCTTCGTGGTCCGCGGCGACTCGTGGGCGGCGATCTGCTGGGCGTGCTCAAGGGTGCCGCCGTTCTCGAGGTAGGCGGTGATTCCGGTCGCGCGGAATGTGTGGCAGCCGATCTTCGTCGGGATTCCGGCGGCGCGGGCGCGACGGCGGATCATGCGCCACGCGTCGGCCTGACGCATCGGGTTAAGTGAAAGTGGTCGCCGCGGAGCGGTAGCCAGCGTCCTGAAGAGGGGACCGCCGGCCTGGTCGCGGATGTTGGCGGCGTCGAGGTAGGCGTCGAGGTACTCTTCGAGCACGTGGTGGACTGGTACGACGTGCTCCTTGCCGCCCTTCTCGTGCAACCGCAGCTTCCAGCGTTTGCCCTCGGGGAAGTAGTCGTCGACCTTCAGGGTCAGCGCGGCGCAGATGCGGGCGAAGCTGAAGACGAGCAGGCCGATGAGCGCACGGTCGCGAAGGCCGGCGATGTCGTTGGTCTCGATGGCCTCGAGCAGCTCGCGCGTTTCCTCGCGCGTCAGCACCGGCGTCTTGCCGCGCTTGATGACGTGCTTCGGTCCGCGGACGGCATGCGCGGGGCTCGCGTCGAGGACGTGGCCGACGACGAGCCAGTCGAAGAGCATCCGAACGGCGGCGAGCTCCTGCTTGACCGTCGGCTTGGCGTGCGTGCGGCTGCGGTGCTCGACGTACCCGGCGATGAGCGTCTGACTGATCTGCGCGACGTCTCGGACTCGGCGCTGTTCGCACCAGCGGAAGAAATCGCCAACGGCTCGCGCGTACGCCCGACGTGTGTTCGGGTTGCGGATGCTGGCGGTGAAGAACTCGATGAACCGCCAGGCCGCCCGATCACCCTCGCGCGCGATCATCGCCGGCACTCGATCGAGGCCGAC
>CAZGEJ010000029.1:0-66787 GCA_964524885.1 uncultured Binatia bacterium (SeqCode) | reverse complement strand
CGCCCGCATGCGGTGGATCGTGACGATGAAGTTCAGGCCGGTGAGGATCGACGAAAAGCCAGAGATGAACACACCCAGGGCGACCGGCATGACCTTGGTCGTGGCCGCCGCCGTGCTGTACGGCGTGTAGAACGTCCAACCGGTGTCGATACCGCCCCACAGCAGGGCGTACAGCGTGAACAGGGCGCCGATGACGTAGATGTACCAGCTCAGCAGGTTGATGCGAGGGAAGGCGAGGTCGCGCGCCCCGATCATCATCGGCACGAGGAAGTTGCCGAGCACCGCGGGAATCGACGGAATCAGGAAGAAGAAAATCATCACCACGCCGTGCATGGTGAAGAGTCGGTTGTAGGTGTCGGCTTGGACGAAATCCCCCGGCGGGGTCAGCAGTTCAAGACGGATCCCGACGGCAAACAAGCTGCCGAGCAGGAACATCACGGTGATCGAGATGAGGTAGAGGACGGCGATGCGCTTGTGGTCCTTGGTGAGGAGCCACGAGGCGAGGCCGTACTCGCGATTCAGATAATGGGTGCCGGTTTCGGCGGCGTGCATGATCAAGACTCCTCGCCGGTGGCGGCGGCAGCGTCGGGCGCGGCCTTTTCTTCGGCGGGCGGCGCGGCGGCCTGGCCGAGCGACTTGATGTACTGGATGAGCTGCAGGATCTCTTGCTCGGAGAGTTGTCCTTGGAAGGTCGGCATCACCGGCTGGTAGCCCTCGACGAGCTTGCCCGCGGGGTTGAGCAACGACTCACGGATGTAGGCTTCGTCGCCGATGGTAGTGCTGCCGTCTTGGAACTTGCGCTCCTTGCCCCAGACGCCGGCGAGGTTCGGGCCGAGGGCGCCCGGAGCCTGCATGTGGCACGCCATGCACCCCTTCTGCACGAAGAGGTTCTCACCCGCCTTGGCCATGTCCGCCGGATTGGCAGCCGCCGCATCCGCAGCACCCGCCGCAGGCGCAGCCCCAGCTGCAGGAGCACTCGCGGAGCCCTGAGCCTTGGCCTGCATGACGGCACTCACCTCGGCCGCCTTGGCCGTAATGTCGTCGCCCTTGAGCCATTGCTGGTAGTCCGCCGGCTCCATGGCGATGACCTGCCCGATCATGCGGGAGTGCTCGGTACCGCAGTACTCGGCGCAGAACAGATGGAAGGTTCCGGGCTTGGTCGCCTCGAACCACATCTCGTTGTAGCGCCCAGGGACGGCGTCCTTCTTCACGCGGAAGGCCGGGATGTAGAAGCTGTGGATGACGTCTTCCGACGTGATCGTCAGCTTCACCGGCTTGCCGATCGGCACGTGCAGCTGGTTGATCTCGCGCCGGCCTTCCATGTGCTGGACTTTCCACATCCACTGCTTGCCGACGACGAACACCTGCATGGCGTCGTCCGGCGGACGCGCGATGGTCATGTAGACCTTGGCGCCCCAGATGAACATCACCATCGCCAGCCCGAGCGGGATCAACGTCCAGAAAAGCTCGAGCGCCAGCGAGCCGTGGATGTCGGCGCCGACCTGATCTTCCGACTTACGCCGGTAAACCACCGACAAGCCGATGATGAGCGCGAAGATCAAGATCGCGAAGAACGCGCTCACTCCGACCAGGAAGAAGTAGAGGAGGTCGACCTGCTCGGCGATCGTCGACGCCTGCTCTGGGAAAAGGGGAAGCTTGGAACTCATGGACGTTCACCCGCGTGGGCCGCACCGGCCAGGGACGGAGCGCCGCCCATGGGGGCGAGCGCACCATTCTTCGGCGCGGTCGGTTGACCGGACTCCTCTCCTCGTTGGGAACTTCCTCCGGCGCCGGGTCCTCCGCGTCGTTGCAGGCCGATGATCAGCGCCGCCATCCCGAGGATGGTGAGGACGCCGGCGAGCCGCACGAGGTTGAGGATGGCCGGCGTGTACTTGCCGGTGGCAGGATCGTAGCGGAAACAATACAGAAGGGCCTGATCGACGACGCCGCCGATGCGATTGGCGGCAGCTTCGACGAGCCCGAGGCGCAGATCACGCGCCGAGTATTCGACTCCGAGAAAATAACGCGACACGCGACCCGACGGGGTCAGGACGACGATGGCGGCAGGGTGCGAGTACTCGTCGATCTGCGGTTCGTAGCGATAGTTGAAGCCGACGGCGTCGGTGAGCTGGCGGATCGACTCGGCGTCGCCGGTGAGGAAATGCCAGCCGGCAGCTCCCGTGGCGCGACGGTAGATGTCGAGGTGCGCCTGCTTCTTGGCAGCCGCCAGTTCGGGGCCTTCCTTCGGGTCGATACTCAGGGTCACGACGTCGAACTCGGTTCCGGCGCTGAACGCCAGCGCATTCAGGGCGCTGGTCAGACCGTTGAGCACGAGCGTGCACAGCATCGGGCACTCGTAATAGACGAACGAGAGCACCACCGGCCGTTCGCCGAAGTATTGTCCGAGGCGCACCGATGCGCCGGACTCATCGCGGAACGTCAGGTCGAGCGGCACCTGCGCGTCGAGCTTCTGCTGCACACCCACGCCTTCGAGCCCCTTCGGCTTGTCGGCGGCGGCAGCGTTGGGCTGCACACCCGGAGCTTGCTGCTGCGCTCCCGCCACGAGGGCGGTGCCGAGCAACAAGAGGGTGCCCCAAAGGCTGATACGAAATCGCGCCATTCGGTTACTTCGCGGCGTCCCGCGTCGGCAGACCGCGTTCGGCCGTCAATTCGATGGCTCGCTCGATCGGCAGGCGCACCACGCCGGCGCTCTTGTCGACCCAGCCGTAGCTCTCGAGGATCTTCTTCTCGGCGGCGTGCAAGGCCTGGATGTCGAGGATCGGATCCACTTGCAGGCGCGGCTCCGGCGGCATTTCACGACGCACGTCGGGGATGAGCGCGTTCATCTCGCCCTGTCCCTTGATCTCCTGCGTGGTCATGAAGGTCAGCAGCCACCACATGGTGACGAACGAGAGCATGACCACCGCGACGGTGATGAGACTCGTCAACACGACGGGGGGAAAGGAGACGTCGCGCGTTTCGTGCGCGCCGCCGTGATGTTCGGCGTGAGCCTGATCGCTCATGACAGCTCCGGATCGTGCAGCGGCATCAACGGGCGACGCTGCAATTGCTGGACATAGATGGCCAACCAGATGCCGCCGACGCCGACGAGCGCCGCGAGGTCGAGCCAATGCGGCGCGAACGCCTTGGGCGAAAAGGCCGGCGTGATCAGCCAGTAGAGTTCGACGAAGCGCGCCAACAAGACGACGAGCGCCAGGCGACCGAGGGCCCGACGGTTACGCTTGAGGCTGCGCGACAGCAGGCAGACGAACGGCAAGACGAAGTGGAAGGCGATGATGCCGAGGGCGATGTACTCCCATCCGCCGGCGAGGCGGTTCAAGTACCAGGGAATCTCTTCCGGCAGGTTGCCCGACCAGATGATCAAACCCTGCGACAGCGTGAAATACGCCCACAGCATGGTGAAGGCCAACAGGAACTTGCCCAGGTCGTGGAAGCGATCCGGCGTCAGCACGTCACTGATCGGCGCCCGATCGGCCATGCGCGAGGCGGCGACGATGGTGAACGCCATGCCGCAGAGGACCTGACCGCCGGCGATGAGCACGCCGTAGATCGTCGAGAACCAGTGCGGCTCGAGCGACATCGCCCAGTCGACCGCGGCGCAGGTGATGGTGATCGCGTAGAGAACGATGCCCCAACGGCTCATCAGCAGAAAGCGGCGGCCGAGAGCCGGCGAGTGGCCGACCCGGTCCTGTTGCGTCGACCAGCGATTGAGGAAGAACATCACGCCCGACCAGATGACGAAGTAGACCACCGCACGGGCGAGGAAGAACTCTTGATTGAGGTAGACGCTCTTGTGCTGCAGGATCTTGTCCTTCGCCACCACGTCCAGGTGCGACCACTCGTAGAGTTCGTGGATGCCCAGGGCGACGGGGATGAACAGAATCGCCATCAGCGGCAAGGTGCGGGTGGCGGCCTCCAGGTGGCGGCGCACCGAAACGCCCCACATGCCGCCGGTGATGTGCTGGATCATCAGCAACACCAGCGAACCGAGGGCGATGCCCGTCCAATAGAGGTAGGCGACCAGATAGGAGCGGAAGAACTGCGTCGGCGTCTCCATGGCGCCGTAGACCAGCAGGCCCACCGCGACGAGTCCGAGGAGAAAGCCCCGGCGCCCGCTGCGCCGCAGGGAGTGGTCGCCGGCCAGTTGGAAGTCGGCCGGATTGGCTACTGCCTGTGCCATCGCTACTCCTCGAGATTGTCGCGTTCCGACGCCGGAACGTCGTCGAGCGATGCGTGTTGGCTCAGCTGGAGGGCGCGGATGTAGGCCGCGATCGCCCAGCGGTCAGCCGGGGGAACCTGGTGAGCGTACGAAGGCATCGTCGCGAAGCCGTTGGTGATCGCATTGACGAAGTAGCCCGGCGGCAGGCCACGCACGCGGTCACTGTGGAACGTCTGCGGCTGCTTGTAGCCGCGCTGCACGATCATGCCGCGCCCCTGGCCCGTCTTGTCGTGGCAGGGGGAGCAGTAGATGTTGAAGCGCTCCTGGCCGCGGCGCAGCGTCTCCTCGGTGACCGGTATCGGGAACTCGGCGGCGAACGACGTGCCGTCCATGCCGGTGTGAAACACCTTGTCCTCGTTCAGCTGGCCGCGAGCGACGGTGCCCGCCACGGGCTCGCGCATGGCGCGGCGGTCGCCGAAAAAGTCGCTCGCGTCGTAGGGTTTGAACTTCGGCTGATCGTGCATGTCTTGGCGGCAACCGCCGAGCACGACCAACGCGAGGGCGCCGACGGCGCCCAACCATCGCCTTGTCGCTCTAGTCTTCAACGTCGGATACCTGCGTCGGGTGGAGGCGCGAGAGGAAGTCGTGCGCCTTGCTCTTGTCGAATTTCGGATCGGTCGCTTCGATGCACAGGAAGAAACCGTCGCTCGTGGCGCGCTCGAAGTTGGGCGCGTTGAACACCGGATGGTACGGCATCGGCAAGCCGTTGAGGGCGATCATGCCGATCACCGCCGTCAGGGCGGCGAATAGAATGATGCACTCGAAGGTCACCGGAATGAACGCCGGCCAGCTGTTGAAAGGCTTGCCGCCGAGGTTCAACGGATAGTCGATCACCGACGTCCAGTACTGCAGACCGAAGCCGAACAAGCCGCCAGTGATGCCGCCGCCGAGAACCAGAGCCGGCAGTTCGTTGTGGTGCTCGCCGAGAGCCTCCCACACCGCCTCGATCGGGTACGGGCTGTAGGCGTCGACGTGGGTGTAGCCCGCGTCGTGCACCGCCTTGGCGGCCTGGACGAGTTCGTCGGGCGTGGCGAATTGCGCCATCACCCCGTGCAAGCGCGCGCTCATCCGTGCGTCTCCTTGAGCTTGGCCTCAGGGACCAGGGTTCGCATCTCGAAGATCGAGATCATCGGCACGAAGCGGATGAACAGGAACAGCAGGGTCGAGAACAGGCCCAGCGTTCCGAAGAACGTCGAGAAGTCCCAGAAGGTCGGATAGTACATGTCCCACGACGACGGCATGAAGTCGCGGTGCAGGCTCGTGACGATGATGACGAAACGTTCGAGCCACATGCCGATGTTCACCGACATGCAGACCATGAACAGCAGCGGCAGGTTGCGGCGCGTACGTTCGAACCACACCAGCTGCGTCACCAAGACGTTGAAGAAAATCAGCGACCAGTAGAGCGGCGCGTACGGACCGACGAAGCGGGTCTGCAGCATGGCGCCTTCGTACGGGTTGGCGCTGTACCAGGCCATGAAGACTTCGACGGCGTAGCCGTAGGCGACGAACATGCCGGTGGCCAACATCACGCGCGCCATCAGATCGATGTGGCGCATGGTGATGTAGTCCTCCATGCCGTAGGCCTTGCGCATCGGAATCGCGATGGTGAGCACCATGGCGAAACCGGCGTAGACGGCGCCGGCGACGAAGTACGGCGGGAAGATCGTCGCGTGCCAGCCCGGAATGATGCCGACGGCGAAGTCGAACGACACGACCGTGTGCACCGACACGACCAGAGGCGTCGACAGACCCGCGAGCAGCAGATACGCCGTCTCGTAGCGGTGCCAGTGACGCGCCGAGCCGCGCCAGCCCATGGCGAAGATGCCGTAAATGGTCGCCTGCACCTTGCTGGTCGCCCGGTCACGCAGGGTCGCCAAGTCGGGAATCAGACCGACGAACCAGAACAGCAACGACACCAACGTATAGGTCGAGATGGCGAACACGTCCCACACCAGCGGGCTGCGGAAGTTCGGCCACAGCTCCATCGAGTTGGGATACGGGATCAGCCAGTAGGCGACCCACGGCCGGCCGGCGTGGATGATCGGGAACAAGCCGGCACAGGCGAGGGCGAACAGCGTCATCGCCTCGGCGAAGCGGTTGATCGAGGTGCGCCAGTCCTGCTGGAACAGCAGCAGAATCGCCGAGATCAGCGTGCCGGCGTGACCGATACCGATCCACCAGACCAAGTTGATGATGGCGAAGGCCCAGCCGACCGGTACGTTGATGCCCCAGATGCCGAGGCCTTCGATCATCAAGTAGGTGACCGAAACCAGCAACAGCATCAGGAACGAAAACGCGATCGCAAACCCGACGTACCACCCCGTCGGGTGGACGCCGTTGAGGACCACCCCCGAGATTTTGTCGCTTACGCTCTCGAGCGTATGGCCGGGCGCGATGATCGGGGGCCTGGGCGCGCCCCGGTACTTCGTCGTCGTGTCAGACATGAGTCCTCAGCTCGATCTCCACTCAGGCGTCAGGCCTGTTCGATCTTCGGGTTCGGATTCTTCAAGGCCGCCAGGTAGCTGGTGCGCGGCCGCGTGTTGACGTCGTCGAGCAGCGTGTAGTTCTTGTCGTCCGCCTTGCGCAGGCTGACCAGACTCTTCGGGTCGTTGATGTCGCCGAAGACGATCGCCTCCGTCGGGCAAACCTGCTGGCAAGCCGTCACGATCTCGCCGTCGCGGATCTTGCGACCCTCGCGCTTCGCCTGGATGCGCGAGTAGTTGATGCGCTGCACGCAGTACGTGCACTTCTCCATGACGCCGCGGCTACGCACCGAAACGTCGGGGTTGCGCTGCAGCTTGGCCTGCTCCGTGTTCCAATCCGTGTAGAGGCGGAAGTTGAAACGGCGGACCTTGTACGGGCAGTTGTTCGAGCAGTAACGCGTGCCGACGCAGCGATTGTAGACCATGTCGTTCAGGCCTTCGTCGCTGTGTACCGTCGCGTTGGCCGGGCACACCGGCTCGCAGGGCGCGTTCTCGCACTGCATGCACGGCACCGGCTGGTGGTACATGCGCGGGTTGTCGAGGTCGCCCTCGAAGTAGCGGTCGAGACGAATCCAGTGCATCTCGCGTCCGCGCTCGACGTCTTCCTTGCCGACGACGGCGATGTTGTTCTCCGCCTGGCAGGCGACCATGCACGCGTTGCAGCCGATGCAGGCGTTGAGGTCGATCGTCATGCCCCACGAGTAACCGTTGTACTCGTGCTCGGGGTAGAGCGAGATGTCGGCGACGTGCTGGCCCTCGTGCACGAAGTGCGGGTGCTTGCGGTACTCTTCGATGGTCCCCGTGCGCACCAGGTTGCGACCCTCCATCGTCTGATGGTCCTGGGTGCACACCAGGGTGTACTTCTTGCCGGTTTTGCGCAGCACCGCGCCGTCGCCCGACCAGGGGTTCGACGACGGACGCAGGGCGTAGGCATCGAAACCGCGGCCGTTCGCCACTTCGCCGCCGGCGCGACGGCCGTAGCCGAGGTGCAAGGTGACGGCGTTGGCGGCTTGGCCCGGGAACAGGAACACCGGCGCTTCGATGGTGCGCCCGGCGTAGGTGATTTCGACGACGTCGTCGTTGCCGACGCCGATTTCGGCCGCCGTCGCCGGGCTGAGCAGGGCGGCGTTGTCCCAGGCCAGCTTGGTCAGCGGCTTGGGCAGCTCCTGCAGCCAGGCATTGTTGGCGTAACGACCGTCGAAGACCGTCGGGTCGGGACGGAACAGAATCTCCATGCCGACGCCGGGGATGGCGGACGCCGAAGCGGCGACTTCCGCCGGCACCGGCGCGGCGGCGCGATCCGCCGGGCGCGTCGACGTCGGGCGGCGTCCCATCTCGCTGTGATGCGCCCGCCAGTCGGCGCGCAAGGCAACCTTCTGGGGCCCGAATTCGCTGTCGGGGATGATGCCGTCGTGCAACCAGCGGCGCCACTGCGTCTCGAACGCCTCGCCGTCGGTGCCGGTTTCCTTCTGCCAATAGGCCCGCACCAAGTCGTAGCTGGTGGCGTCCGCCTGGCCGAGGAAGAGGGCCAGCACTTCGTGGATCGTCTTGCTGTCGTACAGCGGCGCGACCAGCGGCTGGATGATCGAGGCGGTGCCGTCGAAGGCGCGTGTGTCGCTCCAGGACTCGAGGAAATGCGACGCCGGCACGTGCCAGTGGCACAGCAAGCCGGTTTCGTCTTCGCGCGAACCGTAGTGGATGCGCGTCTTGACCTTTTCGAGGTGCTTGGCGAAGGCGACGTCGGCGGCGGAGTCGTAGGCCGGATTGCCGCCGAGAATGACGAGAGTTTCGACCTTGCCGGCAGCCATGTCGCCGGCGAGTTCGCGCAGCGAGTCGTCGTGCAGCACCGGGTCGGCTTCGACCGGACGGGTGTAGACGACGGTGGCACCGCTGGCGCCGAGGGCGTGATTGATGCGGTGTGCGTAGGCGTGCACGATCGGCGACTGGTATTCGCCGGGAACGACCAGGGCCCGCCCCTTGCTGGCTTCGAGGTCGGCGGCCGCCGCCTTGATCCACGCGGCGTGCTTCTCGATGCCTTTGGGCTCCGGCGCATCGAGGCCGAGGGCCCGCGCCAAGGCGTAGGTGACCGACTCGATCTCGAGCGGTAGCAGCGGCAAGCGGTGGTCGGCCATCGAACCGGTGAGGCTCGGCGTCGTCTCGACGACGTAGAGCCGATTCATCGCCTGGCTGGCGGTCTTGGCCGCGCCCAACCGACGGCGCGTGGCGAACTCGCGCGCATGACGCACGTTGCCCGGGCCGGAAGCGAGGAAATCGGCGTCGAGCGAGAAGATGACGTCGGCGTTTTCGACGCGATAGCGGCTGTCGAGGATCTCGCCGAAGGCGTACTGCGAGCCGGTGCGGCTGGCGTCGCGGTTGACCGGTTGGTAGCGGTGCCACTTGGCCTTCGGCAGCTTTTCGAGGATGGCGCGCATCTGCGATGCGGCCGTCGGCGAGTTGACGGCTTCCGTCAGAAAACGCAGGCCCTCACCGCCGTTGGCGCCGTGACGCTGCACGATGGCGGCGATTTCCGCCGCGAGCGCGGACCAGGGACGGATCTCGCCGGCCTGGGTGACGGCACGCGAGCGATCCGGGTCGTACAGGCCGAGAACGGCGGCCTGGGCGATTGCGTCGGTGGCGCCGAGGCTGGCCGGGTGCAGCGCGTTGCCCTCGATCTTCGTGGGCCGACCGACGTGATTCTCGACGAGGAGGCCGATGGCGTCGTCGCCCAGCGGCATCGCCGTGGCGTAATACAGCGGTTCGCCCGGGACGACGTTTTCCGGCTGCTTGACGTACGGAATGATCTTTTCGTCGGGCTGCCGGGTGCAGCCGCTGACGCCGGCGAGCGCCATCGAAGCGCTCATGATCTTGAGGAACTGACGCCGATCGACGGCCTCGACGAGGCTGCGGGCTGCCTGCGGGAACTCGTCTTCGAGGAACTGCTGGAAGCGTTCGGTGCCGGCGAGCTGGTCGAGGCTGCGCCAGAACTGCTTGCCTTCCGCCGACCGCAACTGCTGGCGCAGCGCGTCGATATCGATCGTGGGCGATTCGTTCGAGGTAGATTCCATTCTCAATTCCGCCGTGTTCCGAGCCGGGCGCGGCCCCTGCAACCGTCGACCCGCTCCTTAGCGGTGACAGACCGAGCAATTGTCGAGTTGGTCCTTCTGCACGTCGTAGGCGCGCACCAGCTCGAGGCCCACTTCCGCCTGATTGGCCGGAGGCGTCCACGCCATGTTCGTCACCTGGTCGCGCGGCCGGATGAAGTTCTCCGGGGCACGGTGGCAGGACAGACACCAGCTCATGGTCAGATCTTCCTGCTGGTAGACGTAGTTCATCTCGTCGATGCGTCCGTGGCAGCTCTGACAGCCGATGCCCTTGGCGACGTGGATGCTATGGTTGAAATAGACGAAGTCGGGGAGGTCGTGCAGACGTTCCCACTCGATCGACTTGCCGCTGGCGTAGCTGGCCCGCACGGGTTCGAGGTACGGGGCCTCGAGCCAGATCTGCTTGTGGCAGTTCATGCAGACTTGCGTCGCCGGGATGCCCGCCGAGGCCGCTTTCTCGACCGTCGTGTGGCAATAGCGGCAATCGATGCCCAGTTCGCCGGCATGGTGCTTGTGGCTGAACTGAATGGGCTGCTGCTTAGCTACGCCCGCCTTGGTGACGTAGGTCGAGAACATGAGGGAATAGATCGCTCCCCCGAGCAGGGCGGCGACGAGGCCACCGCCCACAATGCTCATGCGAGCGAGCGAGTTCGAGACACGAGGGAAGATCTGCGCCATGTTTCGCCGATGGTACTCCGCGTCCTGCCGAGCACAAGAAGAAGCAACGCTAAATTGACTAAAACCCGAAAACAGCTGCCCTAATTTACCCGTCCCGGTCGTTCGCCGCCCCACCTTGCACTCGGGGCTGCGTCTTCCCGGAACCGGCGGCTTCCTAGCAAGGTCGCCCCCGTTTAGGCAAACGAATTGATCGGCCTACCGCATTTCTCCCTCACCCCAGCCCGGTCCCCGATCCCGGGCCACCCCGCCCCGCCCGATAGCTCGCCGTTATCGGCCCGATAGAAACAAACGATTTTCTTCATCCCCTCGCGCTCATTACTGTAAACCACACCGGACCTGCTCCGCCGCGCTTCACGCCTCCAGCATCCGTCGCAGGCTCGGGCTGAACGTGTCCCCACCGGCGCCGCCTCACGGCGGGTGTGGACCCTGAACCAAGGAGAAAGGTGTCCCATGCGCTCCTCCACGCTCCTCGCCGCCGCCGTCGCGGCGGCCCTGTCCGCGGCCGCCCCGCCCGCCTGGGCGCAGGGCGAACCGCGACCCAACCAGTTCTGGTGGCCGGACCAGGTCAACCTCGCCCCGCTGCGCCAACACGCCGCCGAGTCCAACCCGCTCGGCGACGACTTCGATTACGCCGCCGCCTTCGCCAGCCTCGACCTCGAGGCGGTCAAGAAGGACATCGCCGCGGTCATGACCACGTCGCAGGACTGGTGGCCGGCGGACTACGGTCACTACGGGCCGTTCTTCATCCGTATGGCGTGGCATAGCGCCGGCACCTATCGCGTCGCCGACGGCCGCGGCGGCGCCGGCGGCGGCCAGCAGCGTTTCGAACCGCTCAACAGCTGGCCCGACAATGCCAACCTCGACAAGGCCCGCCGCCTCTTGTGGCCCGTCAAACAGAAGTACGGTCGCAACCTGTCGTGGGCCGACTTGATGGTGCTCACCGGCAACGTCGCCCTCGAATCGATGGGCTTCGAAACCTTCGGTTTCGCCGGCGGCCGCGAGGACGATTGGGAGGCCGACCTAGTCTATTGGGGCCCGGAAGCCGAGTTCATGGGCGACGAGCGCTATCACGGCGATCGTAAGCTCGAGAAGCCTCTCGCGGCGGTGCAGATGGGCCTGATCTACGTCAACCCGGAAGGCCCGAACGGCAAGCCGGATCCGCTCGCTGCGGCCAAGGACATCCGCGAGACCTTCGGCCGCATGGCCATGAACGACGAAGAAACGGTCGCGCTGATCGCCGGCGGCCACACCTTCGGCAAGGCGCACGGCGCCCACAAGCCTGCCGACTGTGTCGGCCGCGAACCCGCCGCCGAAGGCGTCGAGTCGCAAGGACTGGGCTGGCACAACAAGTGTGGCAAAGGTAACGGCGCCGACACCGTCACCAGCGGCCTCGAAGGCGCTTGGTCGGCCAACCCGATCGCCTGGAGCAGCCAGTACCTCGACAACCTGTTCGGCTTCGAATGGGTGCAGACCAAGAGCCCGGCGGGCGCCATCCAGTGGGTGCCGAAGGACGGCGGCGGCGCCGGCCTCGTTCCCGACGCGCACGATCCGGCGAAGCGGCACGCGCCGATCATGTTCACCACCGACCTGGCCCTGCGCTTCGACCCGAGCTACCAGAAGATCGCCAAGCGCTTTCAAGAAAACCCCGAAGAGTTCCGCCTCGCCTTCGCCAAGGCGTGGTTCAAGCTCACCCACCGCGACATGGGTCCGCGCACCCGCTACGTCGGCAGCGAGGTCCCCGACGAAGTGCTGATCTGGCAGGACCCCGTGCCGGCCGTCGACCATCCGCTCGTCGACGCGCAGGACGTCGAGGCTCTCGAAGATGAAGTCATCGCCTCCGGCATTTCCATCTCCGACCTGGTGCGCACGGCCTGGGCTTCGGCGGCGTCGTTCCGCGGCACCGACCTGCGCGGCGGCGCCAACGGAGCACGCATCCGCCTCGCGCCGCAGAAGGACTGGCAGGCCAACGACCCCAAGCGATTGGCTGAGGCGCTGAAGAAGCTCAGCGCGATCCAGAAGGAGTTCAACGGCGACCAAGCGGGCGGCAAACGAGTGTCCCTCGCCGACCTCATCGTCATCGCCGGCAACGCCGCGGTCGAAGAGGCCGCCAAGCAGGCGGGCTACGAGGTCGACGTGCCCTTTACCCCGGGACGTACCGACGCGACGCAGGAGATGACGGACGTGACGTCGTTCGCCGTGCTCGAGCCGCACGCCGACGGCTTCCGCAACTACTACGCCGACGACAACACCCGCTCACCCGCGGCGATGCTGATCGAACGGGCCGACCTGTTGACCCTCAGCGTACCCGAGATGACGGTACTCGTCGGCGGCATGCGCGTGCTCGACGCCAACACCGGCGGCTCCCAACACGGCGTATTCACCAATCGCCCAGGAGTGCTCAGTACCGACTTCTTCGCCAACCTGCTCGACATGTCGACACAATGGAGCAAGTCGCCCAAAGCCGAGGGAGTCTACGAGGGGCGTGACCGCAAGACGGGAGAGGTGCGCTGGACGGCCACGCCGGTGGATCTGGTCATCGGCTCGCACGCCGAGTTGCGCGCCATCGCCGAACTGTACGCGGCCGACGACGGGCACGAGAAGTTCGTGCGCGACTTCGTCGCCGCCTGGAACAAGGTGATGATGCTGGACCGCTTCGAGCTCTGAGGATCGGTGCACCACGGAGTGGTCATGACCTGCCGTCGCCCGAAGACGGCGGGTCGTGGCCACGCCGGCCGACAGTTCGGCCGTCGCCGCGAGAGTTGTGGCGGGTCCAAGTCCGTCTCGAAGGCTGCCACAACGGTCGTGGCACGGTCCAAGTCCGTCTCGAAGGCTGCCACAACGGTCGTGGCAGGGTCCAAGTCCGACTTGATCGCTCGACAACCCGGATTCTCAGCCGGGAAACCCGACCCACGTGAGTCCATAGCCCCCCTCGGCGGGCCGTGGCGCGGCAACTTCATCGCGCGGGTTCGAGGTGTTCCGTGGTCTGCTCCGAGCCACGGAACACCTCGATGGGAGAAAGATCAGCCGCCGGGCGGCGGCTCAGGCGAAGACTTGGGCGCGATGGATCGTTTCGTCGCGACCGGGGCCGACCGACACGAGGCCCATCTGCACTTCGACCAGCTCCTCCAAACGTTGCACGTAGCGGCGCGCATTCAGCGGCAAGTCGTCCATGCTACGAGCACCGGAGATCGATTCTTGCCAGCCCGGGTGCTCCTCGTACACCGGCACCGCGGCGCGCAGCGCCCCTTGCCCGGCCGGGATGTGCGTCACCCGCTTGCCGCCAATCTCGTACGCCGTGCAGACGCGGATCGGATCCATCCCCGTCAGCACGTCGAGCTTGGTCAGCGCCACCGAGGTCATGCCGTTCAAGCGCACCGCATGCCGCACCACCACAGCGTCGAACCAACCGCAGCGCCGCGGCCGCCCGGTGGTGGCGCCGTATTCGTCACCGTCCTGGCGCAACTTGTCGCCGATGTCGTCGAGCAGCTCCGTCGGGAACGGACCCGAGCCGACGCGTGTGGTGTAGGCCTTGGCGATGCCCAACACCGCCGAGATCTGCGACGGCGCGATGCCACCGCCGGTGCACACCGCACCCACCGTGGTGTTCGACGAGGTGACGAACGGGTAGGTGCCGTGGTCGACGTCGAGCATCGTTCCCTGCCCGCCCTCGAACAGCACTCGCTTGCCGGCGCGCAACGCCTCGTCCATGTACACCGAAGTGTCGGTGACGAACGGCGCGAAGCGGCGTGCCAGCGCCCGATACTCGGCAAGCGTCGCGTCGAGGTCGAGCGCCTCGCCGTCCAGCATTTGGCGCAAGTAAGTGTTCTTCTCGGCGAGGACGCTTTCGAGCAAGGGCACGAACACCTCTTCGTCGAGCAGATCGGCGAAGCGGATGCCGACACGCGCCATCTTGTCTTCGTAGGTCGGGCCGATGCCCCGCCCGGTGGTGCCGATCCGGCCCTCGCCGCGCATGCGCTCACGGGCCAGGTCGATCGCCTTGTGGTACGGCAAGATGACGTGCGCCCGATCGCTGATCTTCAGGCGTGACTCGTCGCGCAGGTAACCCCGCGCCTGCAGGCGTTCGATCTCGAGCGCCAGCACCGCGGGATCGACGACGACGCCGTTGCCGATGACGCACACCTTGTCCTCGTGGAGCACCCCCGACGGCACCAGATGCAGCACCGTCTTCTCACCGTTCACCACCAAGGTGTGGCCGGCATTGTTGCCGCCTTGGTAGCGCGCGATGATGTCCGAGTGCTCGGCGAGGATGTCGACGACCTTACCCTTCCCCTCGTCGCCCCACTGGGCGCCGATGACGACGACGGCTGGCATCAGAGTCGGATCAACTGCGCCGACACGATGTTCGGCTGCGTCCGCAAACGGGCCACCACCGCCGGCGACACCTCGCCGTCGACGTGAATCAGCGACACGGCGTTGCCGCCGGCCTGGTCGCGTCCGAGTTCGAGACGGGCGATGTTGATCTGCTCTTCCGCCAACAAGGCGCCGACCGAGCCGACGACGCCGGGGACGTCGCGGTTGTGCAGCAGCAGAATGTACCCATCCGGCTGCGAGTCGACGAAGAAGTCGTTGATGCGCACGAGGCGGACGATGTTCTGGCCGAAGATGGCGCCGGCGACGACGCTCGTGCCCTTGGCCGTCTGCACCCGCACCGTCAGCAGGTTGGAGAAGCCCTTGGCATTGGTCGTCTTGGCTTCGACCACCTTGAGGCCGCGTTCGCGGGCGATGCTCGGCGCGTTGACGTAGTTGACGCTGGAGGCGCTGACGTGGGTCAGCAAGCCGTGCAGCACCGAGATGGTGAGCGGCTTGGTCTCGACCTCGGCGGCATCGCCGGCGTACTCGATGGTCACTTCCGTCGGCGCGGCGTCGAGCAGCTGCCCCTGCAGGCTGCCGAGTTTTTCGGCGAGCGTGAGATAGGGGCGCAACACCTCGCGCTGTTCGGGGCTGATCGAGGGCACGTTGACGGCGTCCTGAATCACACCGTGTTGCAGGTAGTTGACGACCTGCTCGGCGATCGCCTTGGCGACGTTGAGCTGGGCCTCTTCCGTCGCCGCGCCGAGGTGCGGCGTGCAGATGACGTTGTCCATGCCGAGCAGCGGGTGATCGGCGGGCGGCGGCTCCTGCTCGAAGACGTCGAGCGCGGCGCCGGCGACCTTGCCCGAGGCCAAGGCTGCGGCGAGGGCGGCTTCGTCGACGATGCCGCCGCGGGCGCAGTTCACCAGCAGCACGCCCTTCTTCATCTTGTCGAAGGCGGCCGAGCCGATGAGGCCCTTGGTCTCGGCGAGCAACGGCACGTGCACGGTGATGAAGTCGGCGCGAGCGTAGAGTTCGTCGAGGGTGACCAACTCGGCGCCGTGCTTGCGGGCGATCTCGGCGGAGATGAACGGATCGTAGACGACGACCTTCATCTTCAGACCGACGCCGCGTTCGGCGACGAGGCTGCCGATGTTGCCGAGGCCGACGACACCGAGCGTCTTCTGGAAGAGTTCGGTGCCGATGAAGCGGCCCTTCTCCCACTTGCCCGCCTTCATCGAGGCCGTTGCCTGCGGGATCGAACGGGCCAACGACAGCAGCATGCTGATCGCATGCTCGGCGGTGGTCACGTTGTTGCCGGAGGGCGTGTTCATGACGACGATGCCGCGCGCCGTGGCGGCGGGCACGTCGACGTTGTCGACGCCGATGCCGGCGCGACCGATGACACGCAGGTTCTCGGCGGCGGCCACGACCTCGGCGGTCACGGTGGAGCCGGAACGGATGATCAGTCCGTGGAACGGCGCGATGCGCGCCGCCAGCTCAGCGGGTTTGAGGCCATTGGCAGTCTCGATCTCGATGCCCTCGGCGGCACGCAGGATGTCGAGACCGACAGTAGAAAGCTTATCGGCGACCAATACCTTGAACATGAGCTACTCCGGCATTCCTTCCATGAGAACTTCTTGTGCCGCGGCGACGCCGCGACCGAGTTCGAACGCGTAACCGAACTTCTTCAGCGCCATCTCGAACGCGGCGATGGCGGTGATCGTGTCGAACGCCCCCATATAACCCATGTGGGCGACACGCACGATCTTACCTTTGAGATGATCTTGCCCGCCGGCGAAGGTGACGCCCATGGCGTCGCGCAGGTAGGCGACGAGCTTGCCGCCGGGGACGGACTCCGGCGTGTAGATGGCGGTCAGCCCGGGAGCCGGCGCTTTCGGTGCCACCAGCGGCAGACCCAGCGCCGCCGCGGCCGCGCGGGTGGCCCGCGCCAGGCGATCCTGGCGGGCGAAGACGTTGGCCCAGCCCTCCTCCTGCATCATGCGCAGCGCTTCGCGCAGGCCGATGATCAGGGAAATGGCGGGGGTCCAGGTCGAGGTGTCCTTGGCGTGGCTGTCGCGCTCTTTGACGAGGTCGAAGTAGAAACGCGGCAGCTTGGCCGTCTGGGTGCGCTCCCAGGCCCGGGCGCTCAGGCCGATGATCGCCAAGCCCGGCGGCAGCATCAGCGCCTTTTGCGAGCCGGTGAGCAGAACGTCGATGCCCCAAGCATCCATCGGCAGGTCGAGTACCCCGACGGCCGTGATGCCGTCGACGGTGAGCAGCACATCGCGCGCGCGGGTGATGCGCGCCACCTCCTGCACCGGATGCAGGGCGGCGGTCGAGGTCTCGCTCGCCTGGAGGAAGACGCCGCGGATGTCGGGTTGCGCGTCGAGGATCGCCGCGATGGCCGCGGGGTCGACGGCGTCGCCCCAGGCGACATCGAGTTGGACGTTGGTCAGGCCGTAGCGGCCAGCGATTTTGCCCCAGCGCTCGCCGAACTTACCGCCGTTGACGGTGAGGACCTTGTCGCCCGGCGAATAGAGGTTGGTGATGGCGCTTTCCATGGCGCCGGTGCCGGAGGACGCGAGCATGAGCACGTCCTGCTCGGTGCGATACAGCTCCTTCAGCAAGCGCTTCGCGTCGGCGAAGATGGCGCTGAACTGCGGCGTGCGATGGTGGATCATGGGTTGAGCCATGGCCAGCGCCACCCGCGGCGGGACGGGGGTCGGTCCCGGAGCGATCAGGTAATTCTTGATCACGCGCGTACTCGAAGAGTGTTTGGCAAAAAAAAGCCTGGACCCTTAGCGAGCAGGGGCCCAGGCGGTCGACCTCTGGTGTCAGCACTCCCTCGTGGTTCGTCCCACGGATACGCCAGTCGTGCAGACCCGACAACAATGACTCTCGCCGTCTAACAAGCGCCCCGGCCCCAGTCAACCGAGGCGTCGCCACGATCGTGGTGCCCGCCGGCGTGCCGTTCGGACGGAGAGCCGCGCCTCACGGCGTTTCGCAGCGACGGCGGAAGGCTTCATTGAAGGCGGGGTAGCCGGCCTCGACCCGCGCCGCGACGATCGGCCACAGCAGGGGCAGCAGAATTCCCTGGAACCGCTCGCCGTGGTGCAGGCGGCAGCGTTCGGGACCGAGCGGCTCCAGTTCGAACCAGTGGTGCACGTCGAGCAGCCACGGCATGCCGGGGACCCCGCCGCCCCAGGCGAGCCGATGCGGCGCTTCGACCTCGCGCACGGTGGCCCGCAGGCCGATGGTCTTGTCGCCACCGGCGGCGGTGGCGAGGCGTAAAGCCAACGGCGAACCGACCGTCGGCGTACCGTTCACCTGCCGCAGCGTCGGGCACCACGCACCGAACCGACCGAAGTCGGTCAGCACGGCCCACGCCCGTTGCAGTGGAACCGCAATTTCAATCCGCGTCAAAAACTCGCGTGCCATACCGCTCTCGCTCCTCGAACTCCGAATCGAACCTTCGCGACGCAGTGGTCATGGTTTGCCGTCGCCCGAACGTGGATGCAAATGGGCGCGCAGCGCCCTGGAGCGCCGAGTTGCACTCGGCGGGCCCGTCGCGGGGTGAGGACGACGTGTCGTCAGGATTTCCGTGGCGGGCGCCGAGAGAGTCGCTGGCGCAACGCGGGGACGAATGGGGCGGGCCGCGCCCGGCGTAGGACCGCCGGGCGGTGTCGAGTGCAACTCGACACTCCGGGTGGACCAGCATTCCGCCCTATCTTCCTGGGTGAGATGTCGCGATAGCCTCCACCCAACCAAGAAGCGCCGCGGATGCAACGCGGCCAGCGACAGCCCACCGGCGGGCCGGACTCACTGCGTGCTTCAACGAGCGTCGCTGGGCAATTGCCTTCGCCGACGGTGCGTGGCTCCGTGGCGCGCATGACGCCGATCGCCCTCGGGCTGGTGCTGCTCGCCGCGCTGATTCACGCCAGTTGGAACCTGCTGGCCAAACGCACGGGCGGCGACATCCACTTCGCGTTGCTCACGACGGCCGGCGTCATCGTGCTGTGGTCGCCGGTCGGGTTGTGGTTCACGTGGCGGGAAGCCGGCGGTTACGGCCTTCTCCAATGGGGACTCATCGGCGTCAGCGGCGCCATTCACGTCGCCTACTATCTCTGCCTGCTGCGGGGCTATCGTCTGGGCGATCTCTCGGTCGTGTACCCGCTGGCGCGTGGCACCGGGCCGCTGCTGACCGCCGTCGTCGCTTCGGTCGTACTCGACGAGGTCCTCGGAGCGAAGGGTTGGCTCGGCGTGCTCGGCATCGTCGCCGGTATCGTACTGATCGCCGGCGGGCCCAAGCTCTGGCAGACGCTGCGCACGTCGTCATCCGCGGCGGCCGACCCGGAGGCACACGCACGCCTACGAGCTGGTGTCCTCTACGGACTGGTGACGGGGGGATTCATCTCGGCCTACAGCGTCGTCGATGGTTATGCCGTCAAGCGTGCCGGGATATCGCCGATCCTGATCGATTGGCTCGGCAGTGTGGCGCGCTTGGTGATCCTGGTGCCGCTGGTCGCGGTCGTGCACGGGGGACGATGGCGGGAGGCGCGCCGGTCCGTCGTCGCAATGACGCGACAGACGTGGAAGCCGGCGTTGATCATCGTCGCCATCTCGCCCGTCGCCTACGTCATGGTGTTGTACGCGGCGACGTTGGCGCCGCTGTCGCATGTAGCGCCGATGCGCGAGGTATCGATGCTGTTCGCGGCACTGATGGGCGGAACCTTGTTGCAGGAACACGACAGCGGGCTGCGTTTAGCCGGTGCCGCCTGTATCGCCTCAGGCGTGATTCTCTTGGCCTGGGCATAAAGCCGTCCGGTGGAGATGAACGCCTCGCCACCGACGGCCCCGGACGGGGGCCTAATCATGGCATGACGAGATGGGCTCGATCTGCTAGCGTTCGGACATGCGCCGCGCTGAAGCTCTACGAATCCTCCGGGAGCACCGTGTCGACCTGAATCGGCTCGGGGTAGCGCGCCTGTACCTGTTCGGATCCGTCGCGCGGGACTGCGCCGACGACGAGAGCGATGTCGACTTGCTCATCGAGCCAAGGGACGAGCGCTTCTCCCTGTATGACATGTTGCGCGTGCAGGACGCCTGCAGCAAACTTCTCGGCTGTCCGGCTGAGTTGCACGACTACCGCGGCCTCGAACGGGCTCAGGCGTTTCGCGAACGAGTGAGCGGCGATCTCGTCCATGTCTTCTGAGAGGCCAAGAGGCGGTCGATCGACGACACCCCAGCGAGCCCTCGAGACAGCGGTTCGCGTGGCGAAGCGGGCTCGCGAGCGTGTCGCCAACGACACCCTCGAATCCTATCTCGACAATCAGGAACGTCAGGAATCGATCGAGCGCTTGCTGCTGCGTTTCGGGGAAGCCCTCAAGGCGCTCCCCCCCGGCCTGCTCCAGACGATCGACCCTTCCATTGAATGGGATAAGCCAATCCGCTTCCGCGACTTGGCCGCGCACTGGTACGAAGATGGCCTCGATCACCGATTGATCTGGAACGTGCTCCAGTACGAGCTGCCCCGGTTGATCGCGACTCTCGAGGCGTACACGAAGCGCAGCTAGAGAGTGGGGGGCGCTGGACAAGTCCAACGCCCCCCTTTCTCTCCGCGCCTTGGCGTCTCCGCGTTGTAACGCACTCCTCAGTCGGCGAAGTCGCGGGTGCGGAACAGGTTGCCGGTATGGCGACGGGTTTCGCTCGGCGTGTAGCTGGAGCCGAAGCAATCGCCGCTGGTTTGATGCAGTTGCACCGTCAGTGCCGTCGTCTGGTTGAACAGGCGCGTGCCGCTCACGGGCACCGGCAACGGCAGGTTATCGCCCTTGCCTTGGAAGACGATGCGCGAGCGCGGCTCGGAGCCGCGTCCGGAGCGCAGGCGGATGCTGGTGACGCCGTCGTTGCTGCCGGCGTCGTCATTGTAATTGAAGCCTTGGGCATGCGGACGCCACAGCGTGCTGCTGGGCGCGACTTGTAGTTCCATGGCGAGGTTGCCGTCATCGTAGAGGCAGAGGGCGTAGCCATCGCCGGCGGTCGGATCGCCGAAGTCGGCCGGGTCGTTGTCTTGGCCGCGGACGAACTGCCAGACGATGCGATCGCGTGCGTCTTTGGCATAGTCACGCACCAACAGACCGCCCAACTTGGGCGCGACGCATCCGAGTGCCGGGCTCGCCGGGCAGTCGACCGGGACGAAGGCCGGGGTCGAGGTCGCGGTCGGAGCGGCAGGTGTTGCCGTGGGCGGCACTGGCGTGGCTGTTGGCGGCACTTCGGTTGCGGTCGGAGGTACTTCCGTCGCGGTTGGCGGAACGGGCGTCACGGTCGGGGCAACTTCAGTTGCCGTCGGCGGTACTTCGGTTGCCGTGGGCGGCACTTCGGTGGCCGTCGGCGGCACGGGTGTGGCCGTAGCGGGGACATCCGTCGCGGTGGGCGGCACTTCCGTCGCTGTCGGCGGTACTTCGGTGGCCGTGGGAGGCACCGCCGTCGGCGTGGGCGCGGGCGGGGTCGGGCCGTAGACGGGATCATCGACATTGGCGCCAACGCTGGCGGTGTTGCCCGTCGCCGTCAGGTTGGTGATGACGGTCGAAGCGGGAGCGCCGAAGGCCGGGTTATCAACCGTCAGCAGGCCGCCGCCGCGGCCTCCCTCCGCGGTATTCCCAGTAACACTCACGCCATCGAGAGAAGCCGGCGTGGCGATGATCAGGCCGCCGCCGGCGCTCGGAAAGCCGATCACGCCGATCGCGTTGCTGAGTTCGGCCGGCTCCCCGGCGCGCGCCGTGTTGTCGCAGAGGTTCGTATCCTCCAGGATCATGCTTCCGAAGTTTCCGGATCCGATCGTTGCCGAGTTGATCGCGACCAGGCCGCCACCGGCAGCCCCACCAGACACGCCGGAAGGTCCGGCCGCTCCGCCCTGGGCGATGTTGCCGCAAATGACACTATCGCGGATCACCAAGTCGTCTCCGAGGCTCATGATTCCACCGGCCACCGCGATACCGCCGTGGGATGAGCCGATCGAAGAGTTGTTCAGCACCGAGGTGCCAATGATCTCCAGGTCCGCGAGTTGGCTGTAGATGCCTCCGCCCATGGCTGACCGGTTGAGAAGGTTCGTCGAACTCGCGCCGGCGGCCTTCAGGTCGAAGAAGGGGTCCCATGCCTCACCACCGCGCGCGATGTTGTTCGACACCAAACTATCCACGACCCGCAGCTTGGTGGTGCCAATACCAATATTGAGGATACCGGCTCCGAGTGCCCCCCCGGGCGTCGCACTGAAGGATCCAACCGATTCATTCTCCGTGATCGTGCAGCGGTTGAACGTCAGGTTGCTCAACAGGACGACCACGCCCGCTCCAAATCCCAGCTCAACATCTCCAAACAACACACCTCGCCCGTTGCGGATCGTCAGGTCGTTGATCTCGACTCCGTCAGGCACTTGTTCAACCAGGAGCACGTGAAAATTAGGCGTACCCGGTGCGCTGCTGCGTTCGAGGATGGCCTGGTTTCCGTTGATCGTGAGCTCGTTGGTGCCCTCGATTGCCTCGAAACCCGAATCATCGAAGATGTTCACGCCGCCTGGCGGAACGTCCTGGCTATCCGAGTCGGTGTCTACCGCACTGTAGGTCCCGTTCGCCGCCAGGTTGATCGTATCGCTTTCGCCGTTGCTCTCGGCGGCCCTCAAGGCGGCGCGCAAGCCGGCGACGTCGCCGTCGGCGATGTTGAACACCGCCGCGAGCGTCGGTTGCGCCAGCACCATCAAGACAAGCGCCAGAATGCCGAGGCAACGCCCAGGCGCGGTTGCACGTCCTGCCATATACTTCCCTCCAACCCTCCGCAGAGTCGGAGAGTCCGTGACTTCGATGAATGGCTCCACAGTACAACCCACACCCACACGGTAGCGAATCAAATTCTCATCAAATCCGGCCAGCACCGCCCAACGACCCACGGGAGCGTTCCCCTGCGCTTCCTCCGATACAGGTGCCCTTGGGAGGAGGATCGGCGCGCGGCGCCATGGAGCGCTGAGTTGTACTCGGCGGGCTCGTCACGGGATGAGGCAGAGGTGGCGCCAGGATGCTCGCACCGGGCCCTGAGCGGGAGTCCTGCGCATCGCGGGAAGAATGGTGGCGGTCCGCGCCCGGCGCCAAGCGCCGGGCGCGGTCGAGTGCAACTCGACACTCCGAAATCCGCCTTCTCCGCGTTTCAGCGTCTCCGCGTTGTAACGCACTCCTCAGTCGGCGAAGTCGCGCGTACGGAACAGGTTGCCGGTATGGCGACGGGTTTCGCTCGGCGAGTAGCTCGAGCCGAAACAGTCACCCGAGGTTTGGTGCAACTGCACGGTCAGCGCCGCGGTCTGGTTGAACAAGCGTGTGCCGCTCACCGGCGCCGGCAGCGGCAGGTTGCTGCCCTTGCCTTGGAAGACGATGCGCGAGCGCGGCTCACTGCCACGACCCGAGCGCAGACGGATGCTGGTGACACCGTCGCCCGAGCCCTCGTCGTCGTCGAAGTTGAAGCCCTGTGCATGCGGCCGCCACAGGGTCGTGCTCGGCGCCACTTGCAGTTCCATGGCGAGGTTGCCGTCGTCGTAGAGGCAGAGGGCGTAGCCATCGCCGGCGGTCGGGTTGCCGAAGTCGGCGGGGTCGTTGTCTTGGCCACGAACGAACTGCCAGACGATACGATCGCGTGCGTCATTGCCGTAGTCGCGCACCAACAGGCCGCCCCACTTGGGACCGATACAGGTATTGGACGGGCTCGCCGGGCAGTCGACTGGGACGAAGGCCGGGGTCGAGGTCGCGGTCGGAGCCGCGGGTGTGGCCGTGGGCGGCACGGGCGTGGCTGTTGGCACGCGTTCGGTTGCAGTCGGCGGCACCTCGGTTGCGGTCGGCGGTACTTCGGTGGCCGTTGGCGGCACGGGTGTCGCCGTAGAGGATACCTCCGTCGCGGTCGGCGGCACCGCGGTCGCCGTCGGCAGTGCTACGGTCGGGGTCAGCGTCGCCGCGGCGCGCGTTGGCGTGGCGGTCGGGGGGACCGGGGTCGCGGTCGGAGCTGCGACGGTTGGCGTCAGCGTGGGAGGTTCGGGAATGCCCGGGTCATCCACATCCGGGAAAAGAGCAGCCGTGTTGCCGAAGATACTGAGATCGACGGGGATGACTGCGGCCGGGGCGCTATACTGGGGCTCATCGATGGTCATCAGGCCGCCGCCGCGACCACCCGGGGCGCTGTTGCCGCTGATGGTGCAGCCTTCGATCGAGGTCGGCGTACTGAGGAGAAGCCCCCCGGCGTAGCTGGGGAAGCCGCTGTGAACCGCCAAGAGGTTCGCTGCCGCGGGCTCACCCGACGCCGCCGTGTTGTCGCAAAAGGTCGTGTTCTCGATGATCGCCGCGCCGCTGAGTCCGGTGAGTTCGCCGAACGTCGTCCCCATGGCATCACCGTTGACCACGGCCAAGCCGCCGCCGATGGCGCCGGCGGACGAAGCCAGGATGGGACAATTTCCTGCCACGGTTCCCGCCGAATCGGGACTGTTGGGATCGCAGGCCGGCTCGCCATCGGCGCCCGGCACCACGTAGGCACACGTCGAAGGGCGAATGAGTGGACCACCCGGGTCGTCGGGGTTGGGAATGGGATCGCAATCGGCCAGCCCGCCGTTCGCCGCGGCGATCGCGCTCTCACAAATCGCCTTGTTCGCATCGTTCGAAGCGATGACGATCGACTGCGGCACCTCGACGCGGCACGTCGGCGGGATGATCTCGGGACCGCCGGGGTCGTCGGGATTCGGAATGGGGTCACAGTCGATGAGCTGAGTGCCGCCTGGGATATTGCTACCGGGATAGGCAGCGAGTGCTGCCGAGCAGCGCGCCGCATTCGGGTCGTCAACGGCAGGGCCAAGTTGTCCGCCGGCAATCTCGACGCGACACGTCGGCAGGGTCGTGGGAAAGCAGTCGAGGATGGAAGCGGTTCCCTCGTTCAAGGCCGCCTCGCAGAGGCTCCATGGATCGTCCGGATGTTGGCCCACGATTTGGCAGTCCGGTGGGCCATTGGGATCGTTGGGGTCGGACGAGCAGTCGACCAGGAGTCGGCAGGTCGCGCCGGCGCCCGGCGCCAATCCGCAGGACACCGGCTCGAGAACGGTTGCGTCGCAGGCGATGGGATACACCAGCCCATCTCCGCCCTTGGCGGTGTTGTTGCAAACCGTGCTGTCGGTGAGGGTGAGTTTGTCGGCGATGCTGGCGATACCACCGCCAATGGCGAGACCGCCAATCAGCTCCGCCTTCGGCGCGCCGATGACCTGATTGCCGGTGATGGTACTTCCGGAGATGTGCAGACGATTGGCCTTCTCGCTGTAGAGGCCGCCGCCCATGGCCGAGTACCAGTACGTGCGAATCGCCGTGCATACGGCCGGCGAAGCGGTACAGCCGCTGAAGAGGTCGGAACTCTTTTCGAGGTTTCTGACGGTGTTGTCGGTGATTTGGCTATCGACAACCAACAACTCATACGCCTCGCTGGCAATGCCACCGCCGCGTCCACCGCGATCGCCCGTGAGGTCGATGACCTCGTTCTGCGTCACGATGCACCGATTGAGTTGGACACTGCCTCGCTTCTCTCGGCTCGAATTGATGGTCGTGTAAAGACCACCGCCATGCGCGACGGCATCGCGCAGTTTACCGCCGCGGATCGTCAAGTCGTTGAAGACGACACTCTGGCCCGTCTCGACCCAACCGACGCGGATGATGCGAAACTCGGGCGTTCCCGGCGCGTTGCTGCGCTGCAAGGTAGCCCCGTTGCCGTTGATCGTCAGCGACGCAGCCGCGGGGTTGACTGTGAGCGCACTGTTCCCGTTGTCGCCGGCCACGAAGGAATAGGTCCCGCCCGCAGCCAGATTGATCGTGTCGCTTTCGCTGCTGGCTCCCGCCGCGCTCAACGCCGCACGCAGGCCCGCGACATCGCCGTCGGCAATGTTGAACACGGCAGCCGACACGGGTGCCGCCCAGAGGACGAGGACGCCCAGCAGCGTCCACCCGTATTGCCCCCATCGTCGCTCGATACCGCGGCCCAAGAATCGCGCTCGAGTCCTGACCAACATACGACCCTCCCTCGGCGCCCGTCTTTCGTCATGCGCCACCCTGAAAATTCGACGCGACCAGGGTAAACCGAAGCGACAGGCATGGGCGAATCAAATTTTCATCAAATGCGGCCGTGGGCCCCGCGGTCGAACCGGGTGTTGCAGCAGAATTCTTCACCGCGAAGGCGCGAAGTTGCCGAAGCAATCGGACTTCTCCGCATCTCCGTGTCTCCGTGGTGCGAAATCCGGATTAACGCAGATCGCGGGTCAGGAAGACGGTCGCGCCGATGGTCCAACAGGTCGCCGACAGCCCGGCTACGACTACCAGCGACTGTGCCACGGCCGTCCAGGGCACCAGATAGCTGAAGCTCCACAGCCAACAGCCGAGATGCTGGGTCAGAAAGTAGTGCCGATACCCTCCGGAGAAGGGCGCTGCCCACAGCACCCCGTCGACCATCAACACGAGCACCGTCAAACCGGCCGCCGTCGCCGGCTTCAGGCGCAAGCACGAAAACAGGAAGCCGAGCGCCGCTACCGCCTGCATCGCCACCGCCGCCAGCAATACCGCGCGCGCGTACAGCCACAACGACACGCCGCCTTCGTGAAAGGCGAAGACTTGGTGTGTCGGCGCGAAGACCAAGAGGTCCGTCAGCCGCCCAGTGTAGGCGACCGCCGCCATCGCCGCCGTCGCGCCGGCGAACACGACGAGCAGGAACGCATGCGCCGCCCCCACCGTTGCCTTGCCCGTGACCAACTGCAGCCGCGACACCGGGCGCGCCAACGTCAGCCGTAAGGTGCCGTCCTCGACCTCTTTCGCCACCAGATCGGCCGCCACCAACGCCACGCAGATGCCGCCCACCAAGGTCAGCGTCAGCATCAAGATGTACGTCGCCAGCGTCAGCCCGCTGTAGACCACCTCGAAGGCAATGCCGTTCTTGGTCAGGAGGCGGTCGAATTCGTAGCGCGTCTTGGGCAGCGCCAGAATCATCAAGGCGAGCCCTTCGAGCAGAAGGTAGATGACGAAGCCGGCCCAGGTGCGGCGCCGTGCCATCAACTTGCGCGCTTCGTTACGGACGACGACGAACCACACGGCGCGCCTCACTCTTTCTCGACCCGTCGCATCAGCACCAGGTAGAAATCCTCGAGCGCCGGATCGAGCCGCGCGGCATCGGGCCGCGGCGCGACCGGACGCGCCGCCAGCTCGGCCCGCCAGTCGCCGGCGAAGAGCAGTTCGCCGCGGCGCAGGATGGCGACGTGGGAGCAGAGGCGCTGCACCTCGGCAAGCTCGTGGGAAGCAAGCACGATGGTGATGCCGCGCTCGCGGTGCAGATAGGCCAGTAGCTGACGCAGGTCGTGCGTACCTTCCGGGTCGAGTCCGTCATGCGGCTCGTCGAGCAACAACAGCTGCGGCTCCGGCAGTAGCGCCTGGGCCAGGGCGAGTCGCTGGCGCATGCCGTGCGAGTACGCCGCCACCGGGTCGTCGATGCGGCGTTCCAGGCCGACCAAACGCACGACCTCATCGAAGCGGGCGGCGTCGACGCCGCCGGAGTAGTCGGCCAGCCAGCGCAGATTGCGCGCGCCGCTGAGGTTTTCCTGGAATGCCGGCGTCTCGAAGATGGCGCCGACCCGCCGCAGAGCTTGGGCACGCTCGGCGAATACGTCGAAGCCATCGATGGCGAGCCGTCCCGCGTCGGGGAAGATCTGGCCGAGCAACATGCCGATCAGGCTGCTCTTGCCGGAACCGTTGTGACCCAACAGACCGAAGACGACACCACGCGGCACCTCGAGATCGAGTTGACGGACAGCCAGCCGGCTACCGTAGCTCTTGGTGACGCCGTGCACGGCGATCATCGGCTGCATGACGCCGTTCAGCGCGCCATCTGCAGCACGCGCTGCGTCTGCTCGACGACGGGCTGCAGCTCGAGATCGCGGCGGGTCACGTCACCATCGACGGTTGCGGCGACTCCCCGGCGCTGGATCTCGGCCATGATCGCAGTCGCCGTCCTCGGTTCACCGTAACGCGGTTCGACGGCTTGCAAGTCGCTCAACGCGACGCCGAGATGGCGGCGTTGGCGTTGCGGCCGCATGGCGTCGAAGGCGCGCGCCATCATCCCGGTGCCGGGCGGGCGGGTCCATTCGAGGTATTGCAGCCGTTCCGGCGCCGCCATCTGGCCGTAGAATGCCTGCATCTCCGCACTGAGCTGCGCCTGGCGCCGTTCGTCTGGCTGCAGCTCGCTCAGCTGTGTCGCCACTTGCCGCACGAACGAAGAGCGCGCCGTCGCTTCCAAGTCGGCCAGACGCGTCGAGCGCAACAATTCCCGCACCCCCTCGGCGCGCGGCGTCATGCGGTCGGCAACCCACAAGCCCAGCGCCGTGACCGACCAGACGAGCAGCAAACAGATTCCTCCGGTGAGGTAGATGCGCCGACGCTGCATGGAACGCGAGGTACAGCAAAGGCGGCCAAGTTGGCAATGCACTAGCCTCAGGGCTGGGCGAAACCCGGTCCTTTGAGGAAAATTTGATTCGACGTCCGCCCCGGCCTTTGGCTAACGTGAGGCCATGCTGCCGTCGCTTGACGATCGTCCGACCGAGACGAGCGACTTCGCCGTCGCGCTACCGCTCCAAGTCGCGGGGCTCTCGGAAGCGCAAGCACGCGCGGCGCAGGAGGTCGGGATTCTGGTCGCCGGCCTGTTCATGCTTCTCTGGGCGATGCCGATCCTCGATACGCCCTACCCCGCACGCTACGTCACGGGAACGGTGTTGCTGGCTTTCGTGCTGCATCGTCTCGCCAACGAAGGTGTCGCCGCAGCCGATCTCGGCTTGGCGTGGTCGACCTTCCTTCCCGCCCTGCGCCAGTTGGCGCTGCCGACCGCCATCGGCGTCGTCGGGCTGATCAGCTTGGGCTGGGCTCTCGATGGACTGCGGGTGCCGCAGAAGTCGCTGCGAAGCTGGATGTTCTTGCCGCTGTGGGCCTTCCTGCAGCAGTTTCTCTTGCTCGCTTTCTGTCATCGTCGCCTACGGTTGCTGAGCGGCCGAGGGCTGCCGGCGGCATGTGCCAGCGCCCTGCTCTTCGGCCTGATCCACGCGCCGAATCCGACCTTGATGATCGCCTGCTCGCTCGCCGGCTTCGTCTGGGCGGCACAGTTCGAGCGTCGGCCCAACCTCTACGCCATCGCGCTGTCGCACGCGTTGCTCAGCACCTGCCTGTCGAATTCGTTGCCAAAGTCGATTCTCGCGTCGATGCGCGTCGGCTGGTCCTACTTGTTACACTGACGCAACGACGGCCCGACGAAGACGGCCAGGCACAACACCGCCAACGCCAGCAACGTCGTCCAGCCATCGATCAGCTTGGCACTGCCGCACCAGGTGCAAGCCGACGGCACGACCTCTTGCGTCAGCTCGCGGTAGGCGCGCAACCAGAAGATCCAGCCGGCGTGCAAGCCGATCGACGCCCACAACGTGCCCGTGCGTCGGTACAACTCTCCCAACAGCAGACCCGCCAGGGCCAAGCTGAGAAAACTCGGCAACAAACGGTCGAGGTCGACGAAGCCGCCCAGCATCGCCGGCAGCAACGACAGCCCCGACGACCAGACGACCTCGCCCGCCCACGTCGGCCGTTCGAAAAAATGCACCAGGGCGTAGAGCAAGGCCGAAGCCCCCAGCGCAGCGAGGCTCGGTAAGGCCAGCGCCAATACCCGGAAGAGCACACCGCGAAAGAGGAACTCCTCGAGCAAGGCGACAAGCGACGCCGCTGCCAGCGCCTCGCTCAGCTCCGCCACGAGCGAGGACCAAGCCAAGTCGGTACGCCAAACACGCGCGCCAAGCCCGACGTTCAGCGCCGCCGCAAACGAAAGCGAGGCGAAGCCGAGAGCGAAGCCCGTGACGAGAAGCCGCCCCTGACCCGCGACCGAGTTCAGGCCGATCGCCGAGAGCGAAGCGAGTCCGACGCTGCGCAGCAACGGCCACGCGCCGAGCAAGGCCAACCCCAACAGCGACCGATGCACGAACCGATGGAAGCGCGGTTCCGCCAATGCCGGCATCGTGGCGGAGAGCCCCACCACCACGTGGTAGAGCCACGGCGCCAGCAGCGGTCCGCCGATGAAGACGAAGCTCAGATACACCCCGAGGGCCGGCCAGGGCCGGATCATGCCGCGGGCAGAAGAACGGCGCTTCTGCTGGTGCATGAGCCTGGACATCTCGCCACGCAGGAACGGAGAAACGCGGAGATGGGAACCGGCTCGGCCTACTTGCCTTCGAACTTGGGTGGGCGCTTGTCGCGGCCGGCGGCGAAGCCTTCGAGCAGATCGTCGGAGACGAAGCCGACGGCGGCATTGAGGGCTTCAAACTTGAGGGCTTCCGAAAGGCCGCGTTTCGACCACATGTCGATGGTGCGCTTCGTCGCCTGCACCGCGAGCGGCGCATTGGCGGCGATTTCGTCGGCCAAGCGGCGGGCTTCGGCGAAGAGAGTGTCGGCAGGATGCACCTCCTGCACGATACCGAGAGAGAAGGCTTTCGCCGCGTCGAAGCGGCGGCCACTGAGAGTGATCCACTTGGCCCACGCGGGACCGACCTCTTCGGCCAGACGCATGTCGAGACCGCAGTCGATGGCGACGCCGATCTTGGCTTCGGGGCAGCCGAAGACGGTACCTTCGGCGGCGAGGCGAATGTCGGCCAGCATGGCGATCTCGAAGCCGGCGCCGAGGCAATGGCCGTGCAAAGCGACGATGATCGGCTGCGGAATCTCCTCGATCGACAACGTACGGCGGTGCGAGCCGCGGTAGCGGTAGTAGTACTTGAGCACCTTCTCCGCGGGCGAGCGGCCGACGATGCGCTGGCGCACGTCGGCTTTGAGGTCGAGTCCGGCGCAGAACGAGCGACCGTTGCCGCGCAGGAGAACGACGCGGACGCTGTCGTCCTCGGCAACCTGCTGCATGCGTTGGTGCAGCAGCATGCCCATCTCCCAGCTCCAGGCGTTGAGACGATCCGGGCGGTTGAGAGTGACGATGGCCACGGGCCCATCGACCTCGAGGGTAACGGCGGTCTCGTCGAGTTCGGACATGGGGTTCTCCTGCAGACGATGCGGGCAGGTCTACGTCGGCGAGCAAGCTGCGGTCAACGACGGCGGAATTCATTGACGGCCCCTGTCTCTCGGTGGCAGGGAGCGTGGCATGACTCTGCCCGAACCGCCGCCGCCGGGAACTCGCATGCTGCCGGCGGATACGTTTGCCGGCCAAAACGTCCTGGTCACCGGTGGCGGCACCGGCCTGGGCAAGGCCATGGCCATCGAATTCGCGCGTGCCGGCGCCACCGTGGTCATCGCCAGTCGCAATCCCGACAACCGCAAGCGCGGCGTCGCCGCCGTCGAAGCCATCGGCGGCAAAGCGCTCGAGGTCGCGCTCGACGTGCGCGAGGCCGACTCCGTCGCCGCGGCCTTCGACACCGTCGAGGGCGAAGTCGGGGGCGTCGACGTCTTGATCAACAACGCGGCCGGCAACTTCCCCGTCGCCGCCGAATCCATCTCCCCCAACGGCTGGCGCGCGGTGTCACAGATCGTGCTCGACGGCACCTTCTTCTGCTCGCGCGAGTTCGCTCTGCGACGCATGCGCGACGCCAAGCCGGGCGCCATCCTCAACATCATCGCCACCTACGCCTGGACCGGCGGCCCCGGCGCCGCCCACTCCGCCGCGGCCAAGGCTGGAGTGCTCAACCTGACCATGACCCTGGCCGTCGAGTGGGCCGACCAAGGCATTCGGGTCAATGCGTTGGCGCCGGGCATCTTCCCGCATGCCGACATGGCGCCGCACATGACCGCCAACCGCCCCGAAGGTTACGCCAATGCCGGCCGCACCAATCCGGCGGGCCGGGTCGGGCAACTCCACGAACTAGGTTGGGCGGCGACCTGGCTGTGCTCGCCGTTCGCCGCCTACGTCACCGGCCAGACGCTGGTGATCGACGGCGCCAACTGGCAGCGGCGCGGCCTCAAGATGCCGGAGTATGTCGCGGTGCGCGACACCGTCCCGAAGCGCGGCCGCAATTGAGTCACGGCTGGATCGCATCGGTGCTACCGGTCGCCGACATCGCGCGTCACCGGATTTCGAGCTGACCTCGCTCGTACCGAGCGCGCCGCCTTGACGCGACCAGCCCCTCCGCCCGCGTTGCGCGCCTCGCTGACGTGCCCGCGCCGTTTCTCATCCACAACCCGTCAAGGCGCGATCGAGCGCCGCCAGGATCTCATCCACGGTGACGTCTCCGTCCAGATTGTCATCGAAGGCTGCGCACCGGAGGAGCGAGACGTCACCCAACGCGATCGAGATGCCGGTGAGGACCTCGTCCACGGTGACGACGCCATCGCCGTTGCAGTCTCCAATCAGTGGCTCCATACAGCCCGGCTCGAATGCGAACACCCCGCGACCGGCGGTACCAGCGTAAATGCGACCGGTATCCTGGGCCGCCGCCAGCACATTGACCGTACGATTCGTGAGACCCTCGTTGACCTGAACCCATGGCTGGTCGTCACCCAGGCGCCGATAGACGCCGCCGCGCACCGTGGCCGCGTATACGACGTTCGGATCCAAAGGATCCACGAGTAGGTCGGTAACGGCTAGATGTTCCAGTCCTCGATTGTAGTCTTGCCACAGGTCACCAAAGTCGTCGGAGGCGAAAACGCCCCGGTTGGTGGCGACGTACACACGTTCGGCACGAATCGGATCGACGACGATAGTATTGATGGTCTTGTTTCCCAGGCCAGTCACGATGTTCGTCCACGAGTCGCCGCGGTCGTCGGATCGATAGACCCCAAGGGTAGGCAATCCGACATAGAGTCTGGAAGGATCGTGAGGGTCCATGGCAATGACATCGGCACGCCGCAGCGAGATTCCGGCATGTGCCGATTCCCAGGTTTCGCCGGCGTCGAACGAGCGGAAAACGCCATTGATTTGACTGGCCAGGAAATAAGCCGACGGGTCGCGGGTGTCCAAGGCGAAGTCGAAGACGGTGGTGAAGGACGGCAGGCCGGGACCGACCAAATTCCACGACGCCCCGAGGTTGGTGCTCCGATAGAGTCCACCGCGGTTCACTCCTGCCCACAGGGTGCCAGGGCGCAGAGGGTCGACCGCAAGCGACACCACGTTCTGCCGTGGCAGCCCGCTGGTGAATTCGCTCCACGATCGCCCGCTATCGAAGCTGCGCAGCACACCGTAGCCCGTAACCCCGGCGAAAATCATCGTCGAATCATCCGGGTGCACCTCGAGGCTCATCACGAATCCGTCGGACGGGCCAAGCGCGCCCCACTGTTGTGCCTCGATCGAACGGGTCAGCAGGAGGCTCGTGCCACAGATCACGGCGCCGCCTACAAGCCACTGCGACGCTTCGCTACCGCCGAGAGACCGTCTCAGAGCGTCCCACATGATTACCTCCCATTGCTTCGATGCGCCGCGACCTGCGCGGTGCGGTGGTACGGCGGCGTATCGCTGCATCTACCGCATGGACGCGCGTGATAGCCGGCAGTCGACGCGTCCACACTTCGTTCGGGTTGTGGCCAGGCCCAGCGACTGCAGCCGTGCTAGCGCCATCCTCCGCCCAGTGCCTTGTAGGCCACGATGTTGGCGACTCTCCGACGCAGCAGGGCATCGACGAGATCCAGCTCCGCTTGCAAAGCGCTTTGCTGGGCGACGAGCACCTCGAGATAGTTCGCCTTTCCTGCTCGAAAGAGTGCATCGGCGATACCGATCGACGTGGTGAGGGCGTCCTTGCGCTTGGTGCGTGCAGCGATGATTGCGTCGGAATTCTCGATGTTCGCCAGCGCATCGACCACTTCGACATAGGCTGCCAAGATGGAGCGCTGATACGCATGGACTGCCTCGAGCTGACCGGCCTTGGCGTCGATCAGATTCGCCTCGAGGGCGGCACGATTGAACAGGGGCGCCGTCAAACCCGCAGCGGCCGAGTAGGCCAAGGACTCGGGCGTGTGGAACATTAGGGTCGAGTCGTACGCTTCGTAGCCCACGCCGGCACGAATGGTCAGGGTCGGAAAGAACGCTGCCCGTGCCGCCTCGACGTCGAACTCCGCGGCTTCGAGCTCCCTTTCGGCGGCCCGCACGTCGGGTCGATTCCGAAGTAGTTCGGACGGTACGCCCGTAGCGTGCGCCCCTGAGGGCTGGGCGAGTAGCTGTGTGGGATCAAAGTCGAGCGGCTGGGGGTAGCGGCCGATCAGCAAGTTGATGCGGTTCTCGGTCTCCACGGCTTGCTGCAACAATTCGCTCTCACGCGAATGCATCTCCGCGAGCTCAGCCTCGAACTGCTTTACCGCCAGTTCATTGGTCCGCCCTGCAGCCTTTTGCAGCCGAACCACGCGCAAGGCAGCTCCCAACCGCTCCTCGGAGCGGCGAAGGATGTCGATCGAGTGATCCAGCGCCAGCAGTTCGAAATAGGCCGAAGCAAGCTCGGCCACGAGGGACGTCAGCACGAGGTGGGTGCCCTCGACACTCGCCAGGTACTGCGAGCGAGCCGCCTTTCTCAGGCTGCGCAGGCGCCCCCAGAGATCCAGTTCCCAGGCCGAGACGAGACCGAGGGTGAAGTCGGGTAGTGTCTCCGGAACGACCTTGTCCGGTTCGATGTCGGTCGATGCGTTGCCGGCGCCCTCGGCGGTGAAGAGGCCGAACTTCTCGACGCCTGCTGCAGCACCGAAGTCGAACGACGGCAGGCGTGCACCTCGTGCCGCCAACACGCGAGCGCGAGCCTTCTCGATTCGCTGCTGGGCGATCAGCACGTCCTGGTTGTTGACCAGAGCTTCCTGCAACAAATCCACCAGTTCGCCCGAGCCGAGCCAATCTCTCCAGGTCTCCGGACCGACACGCGCCTCTCCGCCCCCGTCTCGTTCCACCCCGAAGCTCGCGGGCAACTCTCGCTCGGGGACGATCACGGGATCCCATGCCGACGAACATCCCATCAGCGTCTGAAGCAACGCCAGCGCCGGCAGCAATCGTAGGCGATTCATGCGGGGCGCGACTCCATAGAAGGAGGAGCCAGGTGTGGTTCTGCGGCGTCGACGTGGCGCTTGCGCGACGACCAATTGGTCAAGACGTCGACCCCGCGCTGTAGCGCGACGTAGAGTCCGGGCACGAGTACGACGCCCCAGGCGGTTCCGAACAACATACCCATCGCGGCGGCCGTGCCGACGGTGCGATTGCCGATGGCTCCGGCACCCGTCGCCGCAGCGAGCGGCAACAAGCCGACGAAGAACGCAAGCGAGGTCATGAAAATGGGCCGTAAGCGAAGCCTCGTTCCCTCGAGGGCGGCCTCGAGTGTGGGGCGCCCGTCGCGGCGCGCTTGTTCGGCGAATTCGACGATGAGAATGGCGTTCTTTCCCAACAGCCCGATGAGCATCACCAGTGCCATGTGGGCGAACACGTTGTTTTCGAGGCCGGCGAGTTGCAGACCGACGAAGGCGCCGAAGATCCCCGGGGGAATCGACAGCACCACGACCAGCGGCAAGGAGAAGCTTTCGTATTGGGCGGCGAGAATGAGATACACGAAGACCAGGCACAGCCAGAAGATGACGATACCTTGCTCGCCGGCCTGCACCTCGTCGCGGGAGATTCCGGCCCAGTCGATGGCGAACCCATCGGGTAGCTTGCTGGCGGCCGTGTCTCGAATCGCCGCGAGCAAGGCACTGCTGCTCACGCCGGAACGCGCCTCGCCATTCAGTTCGGCCGACGGGTACATGTTGTAACGAGTGAGCTGATCGACGCCGTACGTCTTTTCGAGGCGCGCGAAAGCTGCCAACGGCACCATGTTGCCGTGTTCACCGCGCACCTGAATCGTCAGAATGTCCTCGGGTTCGGCGCGTTGCTCGGGGACGGCCTGCACCATGACCTTGTACATTTGGCCGAAGCGGATGAAGTTGCTGGCGTATGCACTCCCGAGCATCGTCTGGAGTGCTCCAAGGGCGTTGTCGAGCGTCACGCCTTTTTCCGCGGCTTTGTCCACGTCGAGATTCACCGTGAACTGAGGGAAGCGCGCGTTGAAGATGGTGAAAGCCGTTGCGACCTCGGGGCGCTCGGTCAGGTCGGTGACGAACTGATCGACCACCTGCTGCATCCTGGCGAGGTCGCCGCTGCCCGTCTTGTCGAGTAGCCGCAGTTCGAAGCCGCTGGCATTGCCATAGCCGGGGATCGGCGGAGGCGGGAAGAATTCGATTTCCGCACCAACCACGTGGCGCGTACGCTCCTCGAAGTCTGCAATGACTTCGTCAACGCTACGTGTACGCTCCTCCCACGGCTTGAGATTGACGAGGGCGGTGCCGTAGGTCGCCCCGGTTCCGTCGGAAAGTACGTTGGTGCCAGCCAAAGTGGCGATGCTTTCAACTCCATCGGCGCCGGTGCCGGCTTGAGCCAAGGCATCGACCACGCCTTTCGTACGCTCCAGGGTAGCTCCAGCCGGAGTGGTGACACTCGCGTAGAAGAACCCTTGATCCTCGTTCGGAATGAATCCGCGAGGAACCGTCATCGACACGACGCCGGTGCCGAACAAGAACAGTCCGAGTATGAGGAGTGTCATCCACCGATGACGCGTCGTTCGCTCGATCGAGCGACAGAAAGCGTCGTTGCCGCGCTGGTAGGATTCGTTGAAGCGGCGCAGGAGGCGCGCGACGAAACCCGCGGGGGCGGCGGTGGAGACCTCGGATGGGTGGGCACCACGCAAGAACAACGAGCAAAGAGCGGGCGCCAGGGTGAGGGCGACCAATCCGGAAAGCACGATCGCGATGGCGATGGTCAAGGCGAACTGGCGATAGAACACGCCCGAAGGACCGGGGAGAAATGCCATCGGCACGAATACCGACGCCATCACGAGCGTGATCGCGATGATGGCGCCACCGATTTCGCGCATGGCGCTTTCCGTCGCCTGCCGGGGCGTGACGTTCGCATGCTCGAGCTTGGCGTGCACGGCCTCGACTACGACGATGGCGTTGTCGACCACGATGCCGATGGCGAGCACCAGAGCGAACAAGGTGATCAGGTTCATCGAGAACCCGAGAAAGGGCAAGAACACGAATGTTCCGACGAGCGAGACGGGGACGGCCAAGATGGGGATGAGGGTCGCACGCCAGTCTTGGAGGAAGAGGAAGACCACGAAAGCGACAAGCAGAAAGGCTTCGACGAAGGTACGACCGACCTCCGACATGGCGGCTTCGAGAAAGCGGCTGACATCGAAGCTATAGTGATAGTCCATCCCCGGAAGGAAGGTGGACTTCTTCAGGTCGGCCATACGCTGCTTGACGGCGGCGATGACACTGCTGGCATTCGATCCCGGCAGTTGCTTGAGAACGATCGCCGCAGCGGGACGATCGTCGAACTTCGCCTCGACGTCGAAGTAGGTCGTGCCGAACTCGACTTGGGCGACATCCCGGATCTTCAGGATGCGACCGTCGGAGGTGGAGCGAAGAGGAATGTTTTCATACTGCTCGACGGTGTGAAACTTGCCGGCGTAGCGGACGGTATACTGCAGGGGTGCGTTTCCTCGATCGCTGTTTTCCCCCACCTTTCCCGGCGCCGCTTCGACGTTGTGCGCGTCGAGCGCGTCGATGACATCTTCGGGCGTCACCTCGTAGGCGACCATGCGATCGGGCTGGAGCCAGATGCGCATGGCATACTCCTTCGCCCCGAGGATGTCGGCGAATCCCACACCTGGGACCCGCTTCAGCTCGGCGAGAACGTTGATGTCGGCGAAGTTGTAGAGAAACTTTTCATCGTGTTCCGGGTTGGTGCTGGTGATGCTGAGATAGAGCAGCATCGCGTTCTCTTCCTTCGCGATCTTGACGCCATTGCGAATCACCTCCGCCGGAAGCTCGCCCATCACGGCGTTGACACGGTTCTGCACGTTGATCGCCGCCACGTCTGGATCCGTTCCGGTCTCGAAGAGAATCTGCACGACGCCGACCCCGTCGTTCCCCATGTCGCTGCTCATGTACTTCATGCCGGGAACACCGTTGATGGCGCGCTCGAGCGGCACGATGGCTGCTTTGGCGACGGTTTCCGCGTTGGCTCCGGTGTACTCGACCGTGACGTTGACCTCGGGCGGAGCCACGCTGGGGAACAAGGTTACGGGAAGGGTCGCGAGTGCCAGCCCCCCGAGGATGACCAGTAGAATCGAGATGACGATCGCCAATACCGGACGGCGCGTGAACGTATCGTGCATGAGTCGTGGGGCTCAGAGCTTGGCCGCGGCGCCTTCGGCGTCCGCTTGGACGACGACTTGGGTCCCGTCGACGACCTTTTGGATTCCATCGAGCACGAACCGCTCACCTTCGCCGATCCCCGACTCGACGACGTACAGGTCGTCCAAGCGTAGCTTCGGCACGATCTTGCGGGCACGTGCCGCTCCTCCGGAATCGACCACATAGAGATACAAATGGTCCTGCACTTCGAAGGTCGATCGCTGCGGGACGGTGACGGCGCCGCGCAATGGAGTGCGCACGACGACCTTGCCGGTCGAGCCATGCTTGAGCAGACCGCGGTCGTTGGCGAAACGAGCACGGTAGGCGAGAGTTCCCGTGCTGCGATCGACTTCGGACTCGATGGCGTCCAGGACTCCCAGGGAGGCCAAGCGCTCACCGTTGGCGAGCACGAACGACACCTCGCCGAGCGCCCCGTTCTGGTCGCCTGCGGCTAGATTCAAGTGCTCGCTTTCGGGGACACGGAAGTAGACGAGGACCTCTGAAGCATCCGTGAGAGTCGTCAGCAGATCCCCTTCCTCGACGATGCTGCCCATTTTGTGAGGGATGCGGTTGATCACGCCGGCGAAGGGAGCCCGCACCTGGGAGTAGCTCAGGTTGACCTCGGCCTGCCGCGCGGCGGCCGTGGCCTCGTCAACCTGTGCCTTGGCCACCGCGATCTTGGCGTCGATCAACGCCAACTCCGTCGCCGAGACGATGTCTTGGTCGAACAGAAGTTTGGTACTTGCTCGCTCGGTGTGCGCCGCCTGGAGTTCGGCCTCGGCACTTGCGACCGAGGCTCGAGCACGGTGCAGTTCCTGCAGGAGTTCACGGTCATCGAGGGAGAACAGCAATTGACCGGCGACCGCGGGCTGCCCCTCGTCCACCGCAACGGCCTCCAGGCGACCACGGATGCGCGGGCGAACGTCCGCCCGTCGAAGGGCATGCACCTCGCCGACGTACTCCCGTTCATAGACGGCGTCGGTTCGCTTGGTTCGAGCGACGGCAAGGACGTGCGGGGACTCGACCGGAGGGGGGGTGGCACAGGCGAGAGCGCAAAGGCTGAGGCCGAAGGCAGCAAGCGAGGCACGAGACTGCTGCGAGACGCGGGGGTGGAGCGGGATTGCCATCATGGCAACGGACTACGCAAAGACTGTTCCACCGACCTTTCGTCGGCGAGGGATGCGCCAACCGGCATCGGCGTCGGCCCGAGTGGGACAATTTGCCCCACCCGAACAAAAATGACACAGAGCATCCGCGGCATGCGGATTCCCAATCAACTCGCGCTCGGACTGGTGGCTTCGTGCGCCTCGATTCTCGGCCCCTACGGCATCTACCAAGTCCGCCAAGAAGCCTTCGAGCTACGCGCCACCGCCGAGCACCACCTCCACACGCTCGGCTCGGCCCTTCGCGTCGCCGTCGAAAACTCGCTACGCGACCAACAGGTCGACGATGTCTTCGAAATCCTGGATTCCATCGAATTGCGGGACGCTGGGGTCGATGTTCTGGTATTCGACGAGACCGGCAGCCTGATGGCGAGTTCCGGGAGCCATCCACAAGCCCGGGACCAAGGCCTCGCCTTCGTGCGGAGAGTCGCCAGCGATTCCGCCTCCGCGCTGTTCTTCGATGATCCCGCGAGCCCGGGACAGCTCGTCGGCGTCTTTCGCATGTACGACGACACGCACCGCCGGCGCGGTGCGGTCGTCGTCGCACGACCGCTCGACGAACTTCGGCGCGACTTGCGGTCGACGACGCTCGTGATCGCGACCACCTGCACCACCCTGACCCTTGGAATCACGGCGATCGGCTGGCTGTTCATCGTCGTCAGCCTACGCAACCCTCTCGACCAACTGATTCGGGCGATGATGGCCATCCGTGACGGCAATCTGGTGACCCGAGTTCCCGTGACGCGTCGCGATGAGCTCGGCGCCGTGGCGCACCACTTCAACGCCATGGCGGAGCAGTTGGCCGAAACCCGCCGTCGCCTCATCGCGACGTCCGAAGCCCGTGAGGCATTGGAGAGTGGACTGCGACGGGTCGACAAGCTGGTTACGGTCGGCCAGCTTTCGGCCGGTCTCGCTCACGAGATCGGCTCCCCCCTGCAAATCATGAGCGGGCGCGCGCGAGCGCTCGCCGCTCGCCAGGACCTTCCACCTGACGTCGTCCGCGCTGCCGGCATCCTCGAGCAACAAGCGGACAGAATCTCGGCCATCGTCGAACAACTGCTGAGTGTCGCCCGCCGCAAGGCGCCGCAGGTCACCACGGTCGACCTCGGACGAATCGTATCGACGATCATCGAGTTGACGGCACCCAGCGCACGCAAGCGCTCCGTGGCCCTCGTGTTCGACTGCGACGAAGCCTTGCCGACGGTGCATGCCGACGGCGATCGCATCCAACAAGTCGTGCTCAATCTGCTCAGCAACGCGCTACGCGCCACCAGAGAAGGAGGGACGATACGCGTGACGCTCTCGCTGGCACCTGCCGATCCGTCCGCTGCGCAACACCAGGCGCCGTGCGCCATGCTGGTCGTCGAGGACGATGGCTGCGGCATGTCGGCCGAGATCCAGTCGCACATCTTCGAACCCTTCTTCACCACCTGGGGCGACACGGCAGGAACCGGCCTCGGACTCGCCGTGGCGAAGTCGATCGTCGACGAGCATGGCGGCTCGATCCACGTCTGGTCGGAGGAAGGGCGCGGCGCACGGTTTCGCGTTCTGCTGCCGATCCACCCCAACCACCTCGGCCCAACGAGCCATCGATGAACACCACTCCTCGCCCGACCATTCTCGTGCTCGATGACGACCCCGGGGTCGTCGACTTCCTCTGCGAGAGCCTCGAGGAACGCGGCTTCGCGACAACCGGCGTCACCAGCCCCAAGCATGCCTTGGCGCTGATCCAGCACCAGACCTTCGACCTCGTCGTGACCGATGTCGAGATGCCGGAAATGCGCGGCCCCGACTTGCTGCAGGCGATCCTCGCCGATGCCCCATCGCAGCTGGTTCTTCTGATCACAGCCTTTGGGAGCGTCGAACTCGCCGTCGCCATGGTGCGCGCCGGCGCCTGCGATTTCCTCGCCAAACCGTTCAAGATCGAATCCTTGGTCTATGCCATCGAGCGCGCATTCCGCGATCGCGAGGCGCGACGAGAGATCGTCCGCTTACGTAGTGTGGTCGCCACGACGCAAGCGGGGCCCTTCATCGCTCGCAGCCCCGCCATGCAAAAGGCACTCGCCACGGGACAGCGTGCGGCGAGTAGCGATTGCACCGTCCTTCTCACGGGCGAAACGGGGACCGGCAAGAGCGCCCTCGCCCGCTACATCCATGACGCCAGCGCGCGCCAGCAAGGGCCCTTCATGGCGGTCAACTGCGCTTCGCTGCCGCTCGCGCTCGTCGAAAGTGAACTCTTCGGCGTGCGTCGCGGCGCCTTCACCGACGCGCGCGAGGATCGCGCCGGCGCCTTCGTCGCGGCATCGGGTGGCACGCTGTTTCTCGATGAAATCGGCGAGTTACCCCTCGAAGTGCAAGCGAAGCTGCTGCAAGCCCTCGAAAGCGGCACCGTTCGCCCGCTGGGAACCACGTCGTCCATCCCGTTCGAAGCCCGACTCATCGCCGCCACCAATCGTCCACTCGAAGAAATGCTGCGCGACGGGAGCTTCCGCGCCGACCTATACTACCGCCTCAACGTAGTTCGCATCGAAGTCCCGCCCTTGCGCTCACGTCACGAAGACATCGTCCCGCTGGTCGACCACTTCGTCGCCCGTGCCGCCGACCGGCTGCACCGTGCCATCACCGGCGTCTCGACAGCCGCGATGCGGCGCCTGATCCACTACCCTTGGCCAGGCAACGTCCGCGAACTGGCCAACATCATCGAGCGTGCAGTCGCCTTGGGCGAACACGAAACCATCGTGCCCGAGGACCTCGACTTCGGCGACAACGGCTGGCTCCAACGAGACGTCACTCAGTGGATGGGTCAGAGCCTACCACTGCATGAAGTCGAGCGAGTCTACGTTCGCAAGATTCTCGATTCCGTCGCGGGCAACAAAGCTGCCGCCGCACGGATCTTGGGCATCAACCGCCGAACGCTGTACCGCAAGATGAACCCCTGAGCGACAACGTCTCGCTCGGGCGATCGGGCGCCTGTCAGGTTGGGGTGAGGCGCTTCGCGCCACGTGCCCCGCGATACCTCCCTCCGAATCGCGCCCTTCCCACTCGACCCGCCGCGTCGCCTCCCCCCAGGGCCGGTTTCAGGTCTCCCCGCGAACCCTGCTTCAATCCCGCGCGAACGGAGTACATCGCCCCGTCCCGTAGCGCGGACGGTCTCAAAAAGAAGGGCAACCGCATCTTTCTTTTGAATTGCTCGCCTGATTGCGCCTTAACGGTGGCATGATCGAAGGCTGCGGGCGTCGTCGTTCCGTTCTCGCTACTTCTGCGCTGATCGCGCTACTGGCCTTCGCGGGCTGCGGCGGCGACGGCGAACGCGCCACCGGCGGCGCCAACATCGAGGCACTCTGGCAACAACCCAGCGCCGGCGTCGCGGTACGCCGCGCCCGCCCCGTCAACGTCACCGCCGGGCAAAGCGGCTCGCCGTCGTTCGGCACGCCGATCCCCGCGGCGGTGCGCTCGGTGCGTGTCCGCTTCACCGCGCCCGGGCTGCGTTGCTGCGTCGGCTTCGACCCGCGCCATCCCGGCTTCGGCGACGAACGACTCCTCGTGCTCGAAGGACTGCCGGTCGGCCTCGCGTCGGTCGAAATCGCCGGCTTCGCCACCGACTTCGTGCCCGACGACGCCACCCGCACGACCTGCAGCGTGCGCCCGTCCGAGGTAGCCTTCCCCTGCGACACCCGCTTCGCCGAACCGAGTTTCGCCAGCGAAGCCTACCCCGTCACCGTCGTCGCCGGCGCCCGCAACGACGTCGAGGTGCCGGTCAGCTCCCAGCCCTTCTTGATCGACGACAGCATCGTCCCGGCACCCGCGTCGTCGACCGTCGCCCCGACCACGGTGGCGTTCGTCGTCGCCGATGCCGTCGCCGGCATCGATGCCGGCACGGTGGTGGTCGACGTCAGCCGCGCGCCACAAGCGAATTTCACCCTGGCCGCATGCGACGACGCCGGTAGCGCACCCTGTTCGACCGACGGCGGCTTGAACGTCCGCGGCTTCCGCGTCACCTCGACCGAACCCCTGGCGCTGGCCGCCGGTCCGGTGGGTGTCCGCGTAAGGGCGAGCAACCTAGCGCCGACGCCGCGCGTCCTCGACACCACCTATGGCTTCGCCATCGGCGACGTCATTGCGCCCACGGCGACCCCGACGGCGGCCGACACCGCCAGCCCGAGCCCTGTGCCGAGCGCGACGCAGACGCCGGCCTTCACCCTATCGGCAACCGCCACGCCGACCCCGAACCCATCGTCGACACCGACGCCCGAAGCCACCAGCAGCGCCACCGCCACGGTAAGTCCGACGGCGACCGAAACGCCGACCGTTTCGCCCTCGCCAACCCCGAGCGAGACGGCGACGCCGACGGCGTCCGCCTCGCCAAGCGAGACGCCGACGCCCTCAGCCACCGAGACGGCCACACCGGAACCTTCCGAGACACCCACCTCGACCGCCACCCAGACACCCACGTCCGCCGCTTCCGGGACACCCACATCGACTCCGTCCGAGACCTCTCCTTCCGAGACACCCACAGCGGCTCCATCGGCGACGCCCTCCGAGACACCCACTTCTTCCGGGACACCCACATCGACTCCGTCCGAAACCTCTCCTTCCGAGACACCCACAGCGGCTCCATCCGCAACCGCGACGGAGAGCCCAACTGCGACGGATACGGCCCTGCCTTCGGCGACCCCGACCACATCGACACCTTCGGGGACACCCACTTCTTCCGGGACACCCACAGCGACTCCGTCCGAGACCGCTCCTTCCGAGACACCCACAGCGGCTCCACCGGCAACCGCGACGGTGAGCCCGACCGCGACGGATACGGCCCTCCCGTCGGTGACCCCGACCGATTCGCCCACGCCGACGACGACCGCCTCGGCCACCCCTTCCAGAACCGAGACGGCATCCCCGACCGCGACCGAGACCGAACTGCCATCGCCGACACCATCGCCAACGGCGAGCGACAGCCCAACCGCGCTTCCTTCGACCACGCCGACCCCGTCGGCAACGTCCACCGCGTCGCCGATCCCGACCGACACCGCGACGGCGACCACCACCCCCTCGACCACGCCCACGGCCTCCGCGAGCCCCTCGGCGACGGCCAGCCCGACGTCAAGCCCGACCGACACCGTCACCGCCACCCCGAGTCAGACGGCCACGCCTTCGGCCACCGCCAGCCCGAGCGCGACGCCAAGTGCCTCCCCCTCGCACACCGCGACGGCCACGGCGACAACCTCGCCCTCCGCCAGCGCCACGGCTTCGCCCAGCCGCACCTCCTCGGCGACGCCCACCGCGACGCCGACCTCCACCCCCACGACCACACCCAGCGACAGCCCGAGTGCGACGCCCTCGCCGACATCCACTCCGTCCACCACCGCTACCCGCAGCGCGACGCCGACATCGACGCCGACGCGAACTCCCACGACGACGTTCACCCGGACCTTCACCCCAACCTCGACCCCCACGGCGAGCCCGACACGCAGCGCCACCCACACCCCGACCCCGACGGCTACGCCCAGCGTCACCCGCACCCCGACCCGTACACCCACGGCAACCCCGACCCGCTCGGCGACCTCGACGCCGACCCACACCGCGACGCCCACCGCCACGTCGACCGCGACCTTCACCCCGACGGCCACGGCCACCTTCGCCCCGCCGCCGTCGCCGGCGACCCCCGGATGTGTCACGCTCGGCGTCGATGGCGCCGCTTCACTGCCGCAAAATCTCGCCTTCGGCTGCGCCGCCAACTTCGCCTGCGCCAGACACGCCGATGGCGACACCTCCTACGTCTACTCCGAGTCGACCGCCGGCTTCGGCCCGCGCGTCGACGTCTACGCGATGGAGGATCTCAGCGACTTCGGCGCCGTCGGCACGGTGACGGTGCACGCCATCGCGCGCTCCATCGACGGCGCCTCCGGCAGCACGGTGCGCCCGATCGTGCGCAGCGGCGTCAACAAGGCGGGACTCGACGCCGAGGCCGTCAGTAAGAACTACACCCAGTACTCGGCGACCTTCGGCACGACGCCGTCGGGCGGTGCATGGAGCGCCGCTACCGTGAACGGTCTCCTCGCCGGCGTCGAACACACCGCCGCCTTCGGCGATCAGACCCGCACCACCGTCGTCTGGCTCGAAGTATGCCCTGCCCCGGCCACCGCGACACCGACCCATACCGTGCCGCCGACGGCATCGGCGACGCCAAGTCCGACCCTCGACGCCAGCCCAACGACGACGCCGACGAACACCGCCACCGCGACGCCGACTTCGAGCCCGACCGACACCCCCACCGCTTCTCCGACAGCCACGCCTACGTCCACCCCGACCGAAACCCCTACGTCCACGCCCACGTCCACCCCGACAGACACCCCTACGTCCACGGCCACATCCACCCCCACGGCCACTCCGTCGGACACCCCGACGTCCACAGCCACGTCCACCGCGTCCCACACCCCGACGCTCACTCCGACCCCCAGCGCGACACCCACCCCAACCGAGATCGACCCCCTTCTCGGTGACGGCAGCGACGGGCCGCTCGATCTCACGGACGAACCGCCGGTGACGTACGTCAACGATTTCGCTCACCTGCTCTCCGACGCGTCGGGCCAAGCAACCACGCTCCAGGTCAACACCACGAGCGGGTTCAGCATCGGCGACGAAATCCTCATCCTCCAAAGCCAGTCGTTCAACACGGAAAACCTGGTGCACGAGTTCGCGGTGGTGCAGGCGATTCTGAACAACACCACCCTCCAGCTGGATTCCCCGCTCGGCCTCGACTTCTACTCCGGCACCTTCAACGCCCAAGCCTCTTCGGCAGCACAGGTGGTGCGCGTGCCACACTTCACCGACGTCACCATCCCGGCGGGCAAGTCGATCGCCGCACCCGCCTGGAACGGCAACAGCGGCGGTATCGTCGTCTTCCGCGCCAGCGGCACCGTCAGCGTCGCCGGCAGCATCGACGCGCAAGCCAAAGGCTACCGCGGCGGCGCCGCCAAGCCGATCAACGAAACCACCAACAATGCGCGGTACGCCACCTCCGGCGAGAGCTGGACGGGTGTCGGCAACGACAGTTCCAACAGCGAAAACAACAGCGGCGGTGGCGGCGGCGGCATACCGGCCTTCGGCACGTTCGTCGCCGACGGCGGTGGCGGCGGCCACGAAACGCCCGGCGGCAACGGCATCAATCCGACGAGCCCGACGTCTTCGATCCCCGGCCTCGGGGGCAGCTCCGGCTGGCGCCTCTCCGCCCTACAACTGCTGTTCGGCCCAGGGGGCGGCGGCGGCATGTCGTATGCCTCGAGCTACGGCAACCCGAGCGACGGTCGCGCCGGCGGCGGCGTCGTTGTCTTGTTCATCCGCCACCTGCAAGTGACCGGCACGATCTCCGCCAACGGCGCCGGCGGCAACCCCGGCACCAACACGATCGGCATCAACGGCGGCGCCGGCGCCGGCGGCACCATCCAGATCTACGGCCACTCGCTCGACATCGGCTCGAACCTCGTCACGGCACAGGGAGGGGCGTCGTTCAGCGGTTCGGGTTTCGGCAACGGCGCTGGAGGGGACGGCTTGATCTTCTTCATCGCCGACAGCATCACCGGCTCATCCAATCCGCCCGCCGGCGTACCCGTGGAGTCCTTGGAGTGAAGATGTCGCATCCCCGTCGCCCCGCGCCCTGGATCTGCCTCGCGGCGCTGCTGCTCGCCCCCCTTCTGCCCTCGCGCAGTGAGGCGAACCCACGCGCGGAGCTGCTCTACTCGCGCGGCATCGTCGCCCTGCACGAGGCACGGCTCGACGACGCGCTCGCCGCGTTCGACGCTGCCGTCGCCGCCGATCCCGACGACGGCTTGACCTGGTACTACCGTGGCCTGGCGCAACGGCGGCTGGCGCGATTGCCCGAGGCCATCGCCGACTTCAGCCGCGCCGCCGCCTTGCTGCCGAGCGAACCCAACGTCGCCTTCGAACTCGGCCTGGCGCTCAGCGAAAGCGAAGACTACACCGGCGCCCTGCCGCATCTGCGCTTGGCCGCGAGCCAAGGCCCGCGACAAGCACGGGCAGCGCTGGTGCTCGGCCTCGCCGAGCTGCGATTGCAGCACCTCGATGCCGCCGACACCGCCTTCCGCCAAGCGGCCCGCGACCCCGAGCTGGCGCCGCGGGCCCACTTCTACCGCGGCGTCACCGCCTTTCGCCGCGGCGACTGGCAGGAGGCCACCACCCAGTTCGAGACCGTCACCACCCTTGCCCCCGATGCCGCACTCGCCGGCGAGGCCCGCGCCTACCTGGAGGAACTGCGCCGCGGCGCTCCCCTGCGCGACTACCAGCTCTTCGCCGAAGCCGGCCTGCAGTACGACTCCAACGTCTGCCTGACCACGGACGACGGCTGCGAATACATCCAAGAAGGCAGGACCGTCGACGAAGCCGACGGGCGTGCCATCTTCGCCGCCGGCGGGCGCTATAGCCTGTGGCGCAACGACGACCTCGCGGTCAGCACCGGCTACGATTTCTTCCAGAGCTTGCACTTCGACCTGCACGAGTTCGACCTGCAGAATCATCGGCCCGACCTGCAAGTCGCCTACCGTCGCGGCGCGGTGCGCGTCGGCATCATCGCTCGCTACGACTTCTTCCTGCGCGACAACGACAGCTTCCTGCACGAGATCACCGCCGTGCCGTGGCTCGTCGTCGACAACGGTGCCTTCGGCAACACCGAGCTGCATTACCGACTGCGTGACCGCGAGTTCGTCGACGACACGTTCGATGATCGCAGCGGCCTGAACCACGTGCTGGCCGCCCGCCAGCTGGTTCCCGTACCCCAAGCGCCCGGCAGCCATGTGGGTGTCGGCCTGCGCTACGACCACGAGGAACCGTCGTCCAACCGCGCCGCGGCGCAACGCTTCGCCTACGACGGCATCGAGGGCGGCATCGAAGGGCGCTGGCTCGCCCCGGCCGAGGTGGTGGTGGGCGTCGGCTACGCCGTCCGCTACGAGAACTACGACAACGTCAGCGCCGACTTCGATCGCAGCTTCGATGCGCGCGAAGACGTCGAGCAGTTGGTACGCATCGAAGCCGAGAAGCCCGTGACGAGCTGGCTGGGGCTGCGGCTGGGCTACTACGGCACCTTCAACGACTCCAACCAGTCGGAGCAATTCGACTATGACCGCCACGTCGTTTCGGCGTCGCTGGCGGCGAGGTACTGAGGCGAAGCGCATGAGGCAGACGATGAAACCTTCCTTCGGAAGAGCGCTGACCCGGATTTTTCACCGCGGAGGAACGGAGACACGGAGTTGCTCAGGAATGCATCGAGCTTCGCCGGGGATCGACGAAAAAACCACCGAACGCTCTGGCCCGACTCACGCCGGGCGACATCGACGTTTCCGTGCCGATCCTTTCTCTCCGTGTCTCCGCGCCCCCGCGGTGAACCGTTCTGGCGCAACATCCAGGCCAAGCCCATGGATCATGACGCTGGCATTACTCCTCCTGTGCGTGACGACGGCCCTCGCGGAAGTCGTCGGCACGGTCGCCAGCCTCGAGGGCGAAGTCGGCATCGAACGCGACGGACAGGTCTTGGTCGCCGCCGCCGGCAGCGAACTGCAGCAAGGAGACATCGTGCGCACGGGCGAGCAGGGACGCGCCAGGCTGTTGTTGCGCGACGACACGGTACTCAACCTCGGTGCCGGCAGCACCCTGACGCTCGACGCGCAGGAATTGGCCTCCGACACGGCAGCGCCGCAATCGCTGCTCGGGCTCCTCGGCGGCATGGTGCGCGTGCTGGTCAGCGAGTATTACACGCAGCCCGGCTCGCAGCTCGAGGTCAAAACACCGACGGCCGTCTCGGGCGTGCGCGGCACGGAGTTCGTCGTCGCCTACGACACCGCGCTGCGCACGACCGAGGTCGTCGGCATCAGCGGCAAGGTCGAGGTCAACGGGCTCGTCGACCTGACCGAGCGCGGCGTCTTCATCCAAGCCCAAGAGGTCACGCGGGTGGAAGAAGGGGGCGTGCCGTCGGCACCCCGACGTTTGGAGGAGGATCTCTTCCGCCAATACCTCGACGGCCTCGCCTTCATCGGTCGCGGCCAGCCCGAGGGTGCGGCGTTCGAGAGTCCGTTCCTGGGCAACACCTTCGTGCCGCCGTTGGATCGCGTCGACGCGGTGGCACAAGCCGCCGCCGCAGCGGGCCACGTACCGCCGCCACAGGGTGGTGGCGGCGCGTTGGCCCCAGGCGGTATCGCCGATCCACCGACGATGGATGCCTCCGATCTCATCGGTCAACCGCCCGCGGCAGCCGCGTCGGCTACGGGTGAAATCGGCATTCGCTTTTAGGACATCGACACAACGCCGAGACACCGAGGTGAGATCCGTGATTCACCGAGGCAACGGCTTCAACGGGAGGGACGGATGTACGGACATGGGATGATTGCGCCGGTTCTGGCGCTGATCGGTTGGACCTTCGTCATGTGGGTTTGGATGTACGTCACCCGCATCCCGGCGATGCAGAAGGCGAACATCGACATGGCCGAGCTGACCCGCACCGGGAAGAAGTTGGAGTTGCCGGCCGAGGTGTCGCGCGTCGCCGACAACTACAATCACCTGCACGAACAACCGACGATCTTCTACGCATTGGCACTGGCGGCCCAAGCGGCCGGAGCCACCGACGCGACGAACATCGGCCTCGCCTGGGGCTACGTCACGCTCCGCGTGATCCACTCCTTCATTCAGGCGACGGTCAACATCATCCCCATCCGCTTCACCGTCTTCGCCCTCGCCAGCGTCGTGCTCTTCGCCCTCTTCGTCCGCACGGTTCTGGCCCTGTAGGCGTCGCGACCCGCCGCCGTCACGCCATCGTCAGGCCACCGCTGACCGAAAGTGTCTGGCCGGTGATGAAGGCGGCGTCGTCGGACGCGAGAAATGCCACGGCGGCGGCGATCTCCGCCGGTCGGGCGACGCGCCCGAGAGGAATGGCGCGCTCGAGCGCGGCCACCAGCTTCGGGTTCGCTGCCGCGATCCCGTGCAGCAGCGGCGTGTCCGTCGGCCCCGGGCAGACGGCGTTGACGCGAATGCCCTGGCGCGCCAGTTCGCGCGCCATCGTCTTGGTGAAACCCAGCACGCCGGCCTTCGCCGCCGAGTAGACGGCCTCGCCGCTCGAACCGACGCGCGCCGCGTCGGAACCGAGGTTGACGATCGCCCCCGTGCCGCGCGCCAGCATGCCGTCGAGCACCGCTCGGGTACAGGCGATCGTGCCCCGCAGGTTGATCGCCAACACGCGATCCCACGTCGCCTCGTCGCTGTCGACGAACGGCCCAACGCTGTCCCAGCCGGCGTTGTTGACCAGAATGTCGATCGGCCCGAGGCGGCTCTCACACGCCGCCACGGCCGCGGCGATGCTCGCACCAGAAGTGACATCGACGACGACGTCGACCGCCACCTCTCCCCAGCGCGACGCGACATGCCGCGCCGCGTCGCGCTCGACGTCGGCAACGGCGACGCGGGCGCCTTCCTCGATCAAGCGCTCGACGATGGCGTTACCGATGCCGCCTGCGGCACCGGTAACGAATGCAACTCGGTCGACGAGTCCTTTCATGCGTCCTAGATACTGCAGCCGCGCGACGCTTGCCAAAGCGCAGGCGGCGTCGTTGCTACCGGCGCCACCGCGAGCGCGACGGTTGACGGATCGGAAAGGCGGTGAGACATAGCCCCAGCGTCGAGAGAGGTGGTCATGCGGCGAGCGCCGAGATTTTGGGTTCGCAGCGCCCTCGTCGTGGGCATCGGAATCGCCGTCGCGCTCTGGTGGCTCGCTTCGCAACCCGCCGAACACGTTGGAGAGACCGCGGCCGAGCCACGCGATGGCGCGTCCGGCGCGCCGGAAACCTTCGGTCCGCCGATCGATGTGGCCGGTCAATTCGCCCTCGCGGCCGAAACCGATCCACCCGCACTCGCCGGATGGGATTGGGGAGTCGTTCCGGTGGGCGTCGGCGTCGATGCCGGCGGCACCGTCCATTGGGCGCAGTACCGCACCAACTCCATCGAAAGCCTCGCCGCCGGCAGCCGCCAACCCAAGACGTTCGGTCACGTCGACGGCCCGCTGGGGGTGGCCGTGGCGGGCGACGGCGCCACGCTCTACTTCACCAGCGACCGGCACTACCCGCGCAGTGTCGGGCAGCTACGAGCGGGGGCAACCGCACACCCACTCGTCTGGGGCGAAGCGATCCATCGCCCCTTCGCCATCGCCGGCGGCCGCGACGCGCTCTACTGGACCGAGAACATCAATGGCCGCATCCGCACCATGCGCTACGCCGACGTCGCCCCGCGGGACCTGTTCGACGATGGCATCGCCAACGTCGGCGAAGAGGCGGGAGTCGTGGCGGTGCACAGCCTGGGGCTGACCGTCGACGACGCACGCGACTTCCTCTTCTGGAGCGACGTCCGAACGTCGACGATCCGCCGCAGCCGACGAGACGGTACGGGCGTGAGTACGATCTTGGGGCCGGAAGACGGGCTGCGGCTGCCGACCGCGCTGGCGCTGGACACCGATACCGGCGACCTCTGCTGGGCCGACCCGGGCACGGCCTCGATCCGCTGCAGCGACGCCGCGGGAGAATCCGTGCGGGTCGTCGCCGATGCCGGCGACGGGGTGCTCGAGCCCTACGGGCTGGCGTTCGATGCGCGTCACCGGGGTCTGGTCTGGAGCGATGTCGGGCGCAACCGAATCGCGCGCAGCGACCTCGCCGGGGCCACGGTGGAGGTCCTCCGCGACCTACCCTCGGTTCCAGAGGGAGCAACGAGACCGTCGGAGATCACCGCGCGTTGGGTGGCAGCGCTACGCACCTGTGCCGTGGCGGTCGGTGCGACCAAGGCCATCCTGCGTCAGCCGCGCGACATGGAGGCAGCGGCGCGGGTGTGTCTGCCCATGTTGCGAGCCGTGTTGGACAGCGCGCCAATCCCCGAGGCGAGCGGCAGCAGCATCGCCTTCGAGGTCGCCGCGCGCGACCTGACTTGGGCGGTGCGGGCGATGGGCGAGTTGCAGCCGTTCGTCGACGCGTTACCGGCGACCGAGCGCGGCAGGCTCCAGCCGATCCTCGACGGCATCGCCGCGCGTCGTGCGCAACTCGATGGCGCACCGAAGCTGCGCCACGACGGCGTCGCCGCGAGCGGCCAGACGACCCGCTACGCCGCGACCACGCGCGCCGGCATCGACACGCAGATCCCCGACGACGGCAGCCAGCGCGCCGGCCATCCGCTCGTCTGGATCGACCATGGCGACGGAACGTTGAGCGACCCGCGTAGCGGACGCATGTGGGAGAAGAAGTGCTCCGGGTGTGGTGGCTTACACGACGTGACTGCGCGGCTTCGACGCCATGCCGGCGACGGAGAAATGGAAGTGTCGGACTGGCTCGCCGCCATCAACGCAGAAGGCGGAACCGGCTACGCGGGGCATGACGACTGGCGCCTGCCCGAGGTCGGTGAATTACTGGACCTGGTGGACTACGAGACCTTCAATCCCGCCGTGGGAGCGCCGTGGACGACGCCGGCATGTGTGTCGAACTGCGGCGACCCAACGTCACCCGCATGCAGCTGCACGGCGGCCGGCGACTATTGGAGCGCCGCCAGCCCGCGTGACGGCGAACACTTCCCGGTCGTGGCTTTCCATCTCGGACTCGTCTGGGGTCAGCCGGCGGATCGGCCGCTATTCGTGCGGGCCGTGCGCGGGCCTCGCGGCCCCCAAGCCGACCGTCTCGTCGACAACGGCGACGGCACGATCACCGATCGACACACCGGGCTCATGTGGGAAGTGAAACGCCACGGCGACGGCGGACTCCACGACGTGCAGCGGCGCCTGCCGTGGTCTTTCGATGGGCGGCAGGAGACGATTTGGGATTGGCTCGCGGAGGTCAACCGGGAGGGTGGGAGCGGTTTCGCGGGGCACGGCGACTGGCGCATCCCGAGCATCAAGGAACTGTATTCGCTCCACGACGCGGGCATCGTCGGCTGGGGGGTCGCCGCCGCCACGGTGCACTGGTCGGCCACGACGTTTGCCGACTTTCCGGCGCTGGCGCTGAGCGTCGGGTTTGGGCCGCCAGGCCCATTGGAGCGTCCTGCACCGGACTGGGTCCACCGCATCACCGGGGGCGTCGAGCCGCACCCGAAGACGAGTCGGCTGGCGGTGCGCGCCGTGCGTGGCCCGCAACCGCCGACGCCGACCACGGACGCCCCGGAGAAGCCGCGGCAGTGAGCCGCTTCGGAGGGAAGGCGGCTCGGATCTGCCGACGCGTATGCCTTCAGCCGATGGTATCGACGATGCGGTTGAAGGTCGCGCTCGGGCGCATGGCCCGCGTGGCACGCTCGAAGTCGGGGCGGTAGTAGCCGCCGAGATCCTGCGGCTTGCCCTCCTCGGCGTCGATCTCGGCGAGGATGGTCGCTTCACTGTCGGCCAGGGCTTTGGCCACGGGGGCGAATCGCGCGGCCAGGGCGGGGTCGGTGGACTGCTGCGCCAGCGCCTCGGCCCAGTAGAGGGCGAGGTAGAACTGACTGCCGCGATTGTCGAGTTCGTGCACCTTGCGTGATGGCGCCTTGCCGTTGAGCAGCAACTTGCCGGTCGCCGCATCGAGCGTCTGTCCGAGCAGCCGCGCCGCGGCATTGTCGAAGCGTTCGCCGAGGTGTTCGAGCGACGCTGCCAAGGCCAGGAATTCGCCGAGCGAATCCCAGCGCAAATGGCCTTCCTCGACGAACTGTTGCACGTGCTTCGGCGCCGAACCGCCGGCGCCGGTCTCGAACAAGCCGCCACCGTTCATCAACGGCACGATCGACAGCATTTTGGCGCTGGTGCCGATCTCGAGAATCGGGAACAGGTCGGTGAGGTAATCGCGCAAGACGTTGCCGGTGACCGAGATGGTGTCCTCGCCGCGGCGGATGCGGTCGACCGAGAGCTGCGTCGCTTTCTCCGGCGACAGGATGCGCAGGTCGAGTCCGGCGGTGTCGTGTTCCTTCAGATAGGCCTCGACCTTGCGAATGAGCTGGGCATCGTGGGCCCGCTCGGCGTCGAGCCAGAACACCGCCGGTGCACCGGTGGCACGGGCCCGCGCCACGGCGAGCTTGACCCAGTCGCGCACCGCCGCGTCCTTGACCGAGCAGGCGCGCCAGACGTCGCCGGCCTCGACGGTGTGTTGCAGCAGCACGTGGCCGGCGGCGTCGACGATGCGCACCGTGCCGGAGGTGGCGATCTCGAAGGTCTTGTCGTGCGAGCCGTACTCCTCGGCCTTCTGCGCCATGAGTCCGACGTTGGGCACGCTGCCCATGGTCTTCGGGTCGTAGGCGCCGTTGGCGCGGCAATCGTCGATGACCACTTGGTAGACGCCGGCGTAACACGAATCGGGGATGACGGCCTTGGTGTCCTGCAATTCGCCGGCGGGGTTCCACATGCGGCCGGAGTCGCGGATGAGCGGCGGCATGGAGGCGTCGATGATGACGTCGCTCGGCACGTGCAGGTTGGTGATGCCCTTGTCGGAATTCACCATGGCGAGGGCCGGACGGGCGGCGTAAGCGGCTTGGATGTCGGCCTCGATGGCCTGGCGTTCGGCCTCCGGCAGCGTGGCGATGCGGCCGAGCACGTCGCCGAAGCCGTTGTTCGGGTCGACGCCGAGGCGAGCGAAGGTGGCGGCGTGTTTGGTGAAGGCGTCGGCGAAGAAGACGCGCACGGCATGGCCGAAGAGGATGGGGTCGGAGACCTTCATCATGGTTGCCTTGAGGTGCAGCGAGAACAGCACCCCCTGGCGCTTGGCGTCGTCGATCTGCGCCGCGAGGAAGTCGACCAACGCCTTCTTGCTCATGTAGGTCGCGTCGAGGATCTCGCCCGCCTGCAGCGTCAGCTTCTCCTTGAGCACGGTGACGCTGCCATCGGCGGCGACGTGTTCGATGCGCGCCGTGGTCGGCGCGGCGAGGGTGAGCGACTTCTCGTTGTGGCGGAAGTCACCGGCGCTCATGGTGGCGACGTGCGTCTTGGACTGCGGATCCCATTTGCCCATGCGGTGCGGGTACATGCGGGCGTAGTCCTTGACCGACTTGGGGGCACGGCGGTCGGAGTTGCCTTCGCGCAGAACGGGATTGACGGCGCTGCCCTTGACCTTGTCGTAGCGGGCGCGGATGTCGCGTTCGTCGTCCGACTTGGGTTCGGCCGGGTACTCGGGCAGGGCGTAGCCCTTCTTTTGCAGCTCGGCGATGGCGGCCTTCAGCTGCGGCAGGGACGCGCTGATGTTGGGCAGCTTGATGACGTTGGCTTCGGGGCGGGTGACGAGTTGGCCGAGTTCGGCGAGGCCGTCGGGTTCCCGCTGTGCGGCGGGCAGGCGGTCGGCGAAGGCGGCGAGGATGCGGCCGGCGAGCGAGATGTCGCGGGTTTCGATGGGAACGCCGGTGGCGCCGGCGAAGGCGCGAATGATCGGCAGAAAGGAATAGGTCGCGAGGGCCGGCGCTTCGTCGGTCCAGGTATAGATGATGGGAGGGGACTGGGTCACCGTTCACACCTGCTGAGGGATTCGCGTGCCGCGAAGCACGTGTGAACCGGCCTTACCAGAAGCCGAGCGAAGGGTCACGCCGAAGCGGATCGTCGGCGCGGCGGAAGGTCAGCGACTGCGCTTTTCGACGGCTTTGACGCGCTGGTACTTGCGGTAGTCGTAGCCGGTGGCCATGGCCATGAGCATGGGCTCCATGCCGCCTTCGCGTTCGCGGCGCAGGATGCGCAGGCGCTCGTAGAAGTCCTGGAAGCCCTTGTTGAGCGCGTCGCGTTCGTCCCCGGTGGCGTGGAAGAAGTCGCGCAGGCGGGTGACGGCGACGCGGAAGGCGGAGAAGCGCAATTCGTTGGGGAAGGCGTCCCATTCGGCGAGGGACAGCGTGCGCAGGCCCTCGTATCCGGCGATGAGCGCCTCGAAGCGCTTGAGGGCGTAGCGGTTGTCGTCGAAGCAGAGGAAGTTGACGGCGTTGGCGAGTTCGAAGATGAACTTGCCGCGCGAGGCCGCCTCGAAGCCGAGCACGGCGACGACCTTGTCGCCCTTGAACTTGAGGCGTTCCGGATCGAGGTCGCCGTGGATGATGCCCTTGGGCAGCTTCCCCTCGAGGTAATGCTTCAGGTAGTCGAGTTCTTCGTCGAGGGTGCGGACGATGCGCCGGTAGTAGGTGGGCAAGCGTTCGCGCGCCTCGAGGTAGATGTCGGCGACCCGATCGAAGGCGAAGCGGGTGTCGACGCCCTTCTTGTAGGCCTTGCCGAGGATGTGCAGGTCGGCCACCACCCGGCCGACGGCTTCGAGCTGGGCCAGGGTGATGTTTTCGGGGGCGAGGACGCGTCCGTCGATCGGCTTGTAGACGAGCAGGAAGGCGCCGTCGATGTCGCGGTAATGACGTCCGCGCCGATCGGCCAACGGGGCCAGGCACGGGTAGTTGTGCTTCTTGAGGAAGAGGAGGAGGTCGAGTTCGCGCTTCAGTTCGATCTCGCTCGTGTCGAGATCGAGGGTGGCCAAGAACTTACCCTTGGTGGTTTCGAGCAGGTACTCGGCCCGATCCGTTCCTTCGTACAGGTCCTTGACGCCGTTGAGCTTCGGCAGGCCGTAGTCGGTCGCGATCTCGGCGAGTTCCTTTTTGGAAAGCTTGCCCGATGTCGGCTGGATGACTGCCTGTACCATTCGTCTCTAGGGCTCAACTCCTGGCGATTCCTACTAAACCTGGCGGCTTCGTAACAAAATCCCGCGCCAGAGTACATCCCCCTCGGACGGAAAATGTCAAGATAATTTTGCCCTTGTCCTGGGGTCGGCCCCTGACGCGAGCCTGCAATCATTGAATCCGCATCATCTTATGAGTCTGCGGCAGCACCCGCACCCGATCGAGGTGCCGCCGCGCCGCGGCGAACAGCACGTCGAGATGGGCCGCATCGATCGCCACCCCCCCCTGAGGCAGGCTGATCGGCTGCAGGAACAGCAGCGCCCCGGGCCGTCGCGACGCCACCAGGGCCGCCGCCCGCTCGACCTCGCCGGGGTCGGTGCCGGCGTCGACCATGACCTTGACGTAGACCTCGGGCCCTTCGGCCACGGCGAGAAAGCGTTCGTGTTCGTCCCACAACGGCCGCTCGCCGGTATTCGACGGAGGCTTGATGTCCATGCTGACGATGGCGATGCGGTCGACCACCTTGGCGAGTTGGGCCGGCAGCATGCCATTGGTTTCGAGCAATACGGGCAGGCCGCCGGGACTGCCGTCGGCCAGGAGTTGGGCCAAGAAATCGGCCTGCACCAGCGGTTCGCCGCCGGTGACGGCGATGGCGTCGACCGGCGTGTGGCGCGCGATGATCGCCTCGAGCCGCCGCCGCAAGGTGTCGACGGCGATGGGATTGGTCACAGGAGGGGCCGGCTCGGCCTCGCCGTAGAAGACGCAAGTGCTCGTTTTTTCGAGACTATCCGGAGTATCGCAGTAGCGGCAGCGGATGTTGCAGCCAGCCAAGCGGACGAACAGATGCCGCTCGCCGACGTGGGCGCCCTCTCCCTGGAAGGAGACGAAGACCTCGGAGACCCAGCCGGCGCTAGGGTTGCGGCTCATGTGGGCCCTCCGCCGGGGGCCGGCCGCAGCGCGATGACGATGTCCATGACGTTGGTTCCCGTCGGCCCAGGGCGAAAGCTGTCGCCGAGCCGGTCGAAGAACCCATACGAGTCGTTGCGCGCCAGTGCAATGTCCGGGTCCAGCCCGGCCGCCCGCGCCCGGGCGACGGTGGTGCCGTCGACGAAGGCGCCGGCGGCGTCGGTCGGCCCGTCGATGCCGTCGGTGCCGGCACAGAGAACGAGCCAGTCGCTGCCGGCGATTTCACGCGCCAGGGCGAGGGCGAACTCCTGATTGCGCCCGCCGCGACCATCGCCGCGCACCGTGACCGTCGTCTCGCCACCGGCGACGACACACGTGGGACACCCACCTTCCGGAACCACGGAACCAAGACACCCATCTTCCGGTAAGACGACAGCTGTTGGACACCCATCTTCCGCGACTACCGAACCAAGACACCCACCCTCTGGCAGGGCGCGCAGTTGTGCTGCGAGGCGGACCGCCGCCTGCGAGCTTTCGCCGTCGATGGGTGTCTCCCTAAGCGTGACGCGCCAGCCGGCGCCTCGTGCCGCGGTCGCGGCGGCCTCGGCTGCCGTGCGCCAGTTGCCCAAGAGTCGATGCCGGCCTCGCGCAGCCGCGGCCGAGCCGGGTTTGACGGTTTCTTCCAGTGCGCCGCTATCGCCCGCCAGAAGAATGGCGCGGGCCGCCTCCGGCACATGCGCCCACAGATCGTATTTTTCCAGCACCCGCCGGGCGTCGGCGAAGGTGGTCGGGTCGGCGGTCGCCGGCCCCGAGCCGATAGTGCCGGGGTCGTCGCCGATGACGTCGGACAGCAGCAAGGCCACGACCGGACCGGGCGCCGCCCGCAACAACCCGCCACCTTTGATCAGCGACAGGTGTTTGCGGACGGAATTGAGTTCGGTGATGTCGGCGCCGCACAGCAGCAGGGCGCGGTGGACGGCGATCTTGTCCGCAAGGGTGAGTGGCGGGCGCGGCGCGACGAGCAGGCTCGAGGCGCCGCCGCCGATCAACGCCAACAGGCCCTGGTCGGCGCCCCGAGCCACGGCGAGGATCCGTTCGGCGGCGACCAAGCCACGGGAATCGGGAAGGGGGTGACCGGCTTCGTGGACCTCGATCGGCCCGAGGTCGGCGCCGCAACCGTCGGCGGTGACGACACAGCCGCGGACGGACGCGGCACCGAATACCTCCAGGCAGGCCGCCGCCATGCGAGCCGCCGGCTTGCCGGCACCGACGACCGCCAGCGGCAAGCGCCAGCGGCAGAGTTCGGAGGAGTCATCGAGGAGCACGACGGCGTGATCGCCATCGCGCCGCAGCGCCGCCTGCACCAGGCGCGTCGGATCGACCGCGGTGACGGCGGCTTGGAAGAGGGCGTGCGCCTGTTGGCGCAGAAAAAGCGGGCCGCGCTCCATGATCGGGAGCGGGCGAACCGCTCAGCTATTCTCGTCTTCGACTTCGGCGCTGCCGAGGCGGCGGTAGCTGCGGTCGTCGTCGTAGCGGCGCATCGAGCGCGCCTCGCGTTCGTGTTCCGCCTGGCAGGCGACGCACATGCGCGTGAACGGCAACGCCACCAGACGTCCCTCGGCGATGTCGCCGTCGCAGCTCTCGCAGACACCGTAGGTGCCGGCTTCGATGCGATCGAGCGCGTCTTGGATGCCCTGAACCTTTTCTCGCTCGCGGTCGGTCAGGATGAAGCTGATCTCGCGGTCGCGCTCCTCGCTGGCGAGGTCGTAGGCGTCCATCCCCTCCTGCTTGCGCCCTTCGCGGCCCTCACGCAGATCTTCGCTCATCTCGTGCAGGACTTTGCGGCGCAACTCCTCGAGCTTGGCCTTTTGCGTCTTTAGAAAGGCTTTTCGCATGGGCCGCGACTTCTAAATTCTGCTCCCTTCCAAGTCAATCAGATTTTGCGATCCGGGGGATGAAGAGTTTCACCGCCGAGACGCAGAGGCGCCGAGGATGGATCCCGAGGGAGAACGCCTCGGGAGGTCGAGTCGTCGAGTCTCGTACTCTTTTTCTCCCCGTCTCCGTGTCGCCGCGGTGAAAAAAGACCGCCTAGGCCGCCGGCAGATAGCCCCGCACGATGGTCTCGAATTCCGTCAGCTGCTGGCGGCACCAGGCGGCGTCGCGCCCGAGTTCGGCCGCCATCAATTCCACCACTGTCGGCGCCATGCGGCGGGCGGCTTGGGCGTTGAGCACGGTGGCGCGCAGGCGGCGCGACAGGACGTCGTCCAGCGTCCGCGCCATTTCCTGACGCACGGCCCAGACGACCTGCGCCTGCACGTACGGCAGCGCCGGGTCGAGCGGCGTCGCCAGTTCCGGACGGGCCTGGATCAAGTCGCCGATGCGCGGCGCGTCGGATCCGTAAAACGCCAATTCCCCGAACTCGTCGGCATGGCGGTGGAAACCGTGGATCTTGAGCTGGCGCGTGATGCACGGCCGCTCCTCCAGGCGCGCCAGCGTGGCGGCGTGGTTGACGCAGTCCTCGGCCATGTGGCGGTAGGTCGTCCACTTGCCGCCGGTGATGGTGAGCAATCCCGAGTCGGAGATGTGGATGGTGTGGTCGCGCGACAGGGCCGCCGTGTTTTTGTCGTCGCTGGCCCGCACCAGCGGCCGGATGCCGGCGAAAACGCTGAGGATGTCGGCCCGCGTCGGGTCCTTGGCGAGGTAGTGGCCGGCGGTTTCGAGGATGAACTCGATCTCCTCCTCCAACGCCACCGGCTCGAGCGAGGTCTCGGCAACGGGGGTATCGGTGGTGCCGACGAGGGCGTGGCCGTGCCACGGGATGGCGAACATGACCCGCTTGTCCGGGGTGCGTGGCACCATGATGGCGCTGTCGCCGGGGAGGAAGGAGCGGTCGAAGACGAGGTGGACGCCTTGACTGGGGGAGATCATCGGCGAGGCGCCGGGGTCATCGATGCGCCGCAGCCCGTCGCTGAAGGGGCCGGTGGCGTTGATGACGCAGCGGGCATCGATACGCAGGCTCTGGCCGCTTTCCAGGTCGACGACCTCGGCGCCGACGACGAAGCCGTCGGCATCCTTCAGCAAGCCGGTGACGCGCGTGTAGTTGACGAGGGTGGCGCCTTGATCGACCGCGGTCTGAGCTAGGTTGATGAGCAGGCGGGCATCGTCGAACTGGCCGTCGTAGTACTGCACGCCGCCGCGTAGACCTTCGGTGCTGAGGGTCGGGATCGCCTGCAGCGTCACCTCACGCGACAGGCGGCGCGAGCGGCCGAAGCCGTAGCGGAAGGCGAGCAGGTCGTAGACCTTCATGCCGATGCCGTAGAACGGCCCCTCCCACCAGTCGTAGTTGGGGACGATGAAGCGCAGGTCGTGTACGAGGTGGGCGGCGTTTTCGCGCAGGATGCCGCGTTCCTTGAGGGCATCCATCACGAGCGAGACGTTGCCCTGCTGCAGGTAGCGGACGCCGCCGTGGATGAGCTTGGTGCTGCGGCTGGAGGTACCTTTGCCGAAGTCGCTCTGCTCGACGAGCAGCACGCGGTAGCCGCGCGAGGCGGCGTCGACCGCGGTGCCGACGCCGGTGGCGCCGCCGCCGACGATGAGCATGTCCCACGGCCCGCGCGCGGCGTGCACGCGCCCCAACATCTCCTGGCGATTCATGCGCGTCCGTTACTCGATCGTCGCCAGCCGAACAAGCGGACTCCGAACGATCGGGGCAACCCATCCGCCTCGCGGCTGCACCACGGCCGCCGCAAGTCGAGCGGGCGAAAGAGCCGGCAACGTAGGCGAATTTACGATTGACAGCCCGCGCCGAGCCATCCTAATCGTGCCCGTGCAGGAAACACCCCGCATGGGAACGAGCCCACAACCCAACATCGCCCACGACGTTGGGTCGACGGTCCCATGCTACGTCCGCTAACTTCTATTCCCGGCCGAAACTCAGCTTGTCCGGCCCGTGCGCTCGACCTCCTGGCGCTTGCTGCCGGATGTGTCGGCGTTTACCTCCTCTTCCACAATCTTGCCTGGGGCGGCAGTACCCAAGACGAGTATAACGACTTCAAGATCGCGCACGACTTCGTGTTGCACGGTTCGATTCTGACCAACGACTCCGATCCTTCGCAGGGACGGTTGCCGCACATGCTAGGTGCGGCTTCCCTCTCGCTGTTCGGCGAGAGTCTCTGGTCGTTCAAGCTGCCCTTTGCGCTGAGCGTACTGGTCGGCGGCGCGCTGCTGTTCGGCTTCGTCGCACGCCGCTACGGTCCGACCATCGCGCTCTACGCCGCCGCCTTCTATCTCACCAACCCATGGGCCATCGGCAGCGGCCGCAGCGCCGCCACGGCGGGCGATGCGCTCGTCATGCCGACCACGTTCGCCTTTCTTTGGTTGGCGATTCGGGTCTGGGAGGCCCGGTCCAGGGGATCGCGTGCCGTGCTCGACGCCGTCGGCCTCGGACTGATGGCGGGATTGAGCGTCGGCGCCAAGCTGACGAACTTCGTGCTCTTCCCGGCCGGCTTCCTTGTCGTCGCGTTGGCACGGAGATCGTTCACTCAACTCGTAGCGTTCGCCGCCTTTGCGTCCCTGGCCGCGGTGGCCAGCCATCCGCTGCTGGCGACCAAGACGAACCATTTGGTCGACCAGATGCGGCGTATCGTCGACAAGGCCCCCCCGACCTCCGACCCGAGAAAGAGTGCCGTGGTGCTCGAGATGCCCGCCCACCTCCACGCCCTTCCGGTCAGCCTCGGCCCTCCTCCCAAGCTCCGCTATCTCGGCTACGTGCTCGCCGGGAAGCTGACGGCCCCGTTCCTGTTCGTCCTTGCTTGCGGCGTCGTCCTCGGCGTGCGTGCAGCACTGCGCTCGCGCCGCTTCGATCCGGCATTCTGGCTGCCGCTCGCCTTCGTCGTCGCACCGTGCGCCCTCGTATTCGTGGACGTCAAGCAGAATGTGAACTACTTCCTGCCGCTTCTGCTGCCGGTGGTCACGATCGCTGCGTTGGCGCTCGCGTACTGCTTTCGCGTACGCCACCCCCTTGGACGCGTCGTCGGATCGCTCGGCTGGCTCGGCATCGTGCTCTATCAGATCTGGCTCGGCACCAACCTCAGCCCGGACTTCATCCAGGCGGGGCGTCGCTTGGGTCCAGAAGCACAGGGCAAGATGGACGGCCCGGCCGTGAACCAGTGCCAGGGCACGCCGCGGTTGATCGAGCGCTTGAACCAATTGCACCGCAGTGGACACGCCTTCGACACGGTGTGGGTATTCGTGGCCTGCTTCGGCAACGTCCGTCACGATGCAGCCTACGGCCCGATTCGGCCGCAAGGCTACACGTTGCAGAACTTTTTCCCCATGGGGATCTACACGCTCCCGCATGTGCTCGTCGCCTCGGAGACGATTCACTATGACAACTACGGATTGCCAGAGCACCTGAATCTCGTGCGTTCCCTCGAGAAGGCGACCGCGGGTTGCGACCTGGTCAACGCGGACTATCCCGAGGACCGCTTCAAGATTTACGACTGCCCACGTCGCGAGTGGCTGGACGACGTGGGCCTGGGAAAATCCATTCTGGACTGACGTCACGGCGACGCTGCCGCCGCCTGTGAATCGGATCGTGGGAAAGCAAGGGTAGCTCACCGGCGACTGGCGGCTGTGGAGAGGGCAGCGACCCCTGCGCGAATCTTTCGGCGGATGCAGCAGCCGGTCCGCCGCGCAGCCCGCCGTTGATCGCAGACGTTGCACGGCTCGGATCACCTCTTGCCCAGGGCAGGTATGGAGATGGAATCTCCACCATGATCCTCGGTCTTTCCAATGAGGACGCGGGTCATCGGGTTGCCTCGATCCTCGAGCAGATGACCGCCGAGGAGAAGATCGACTTGATCGCCGGTTTCGACCTGAACGTTTTGGCGTGCGACGCCTGTGGCGGGCGCTTACGCCTGGTGGCGACGATCGCCGAGCCAGGATTGGTCCGCCAGATCCTGAGCCACCTCGGGCTACCGACGGAGATACCGCAGGCGGCGCCAGCACAGCCGCGGACTTGGCTCCCAGGCATCGTGCCCCAAGACGACTGGGTCAAAGAGGTCGCGGCTCACCTCGGCAAACACCGAGGCAGCTCGCGGTAGCCACGCGAGGCGGTGGCGACGACGACGACGATGAGCATGGCCCACGGCCCGCGCGCGGCGTGCAACGCCCCAACATCTCCTGGCGATGCATGCGCGTCCGTAACTCGATCGTCGCCAGCCGAACAAGCTCGACTCGTTCGCGGCGCTACGAGCCGACGCCGGCAGCACCCGCAGCCGGTACGGGTCCGGTGTTCTCGGCAGTCGGAGCAGGGGTGCCCGCACGCCGGGCACCCCTGTCCTTTCAAGAGCCGCTGCGTTCGGCTCGCACGGCCACCGTCAGGTCCTTGAACCAGCTGACGGCCAGGCCGTTGGCGAAATGGACGGCTACGGCTCGGGCGGGATCCGCCGCGTCGGTCGTGGCCGTCGCGTCGTAGCCGGAACGGGTGCAGCTGCACGAGGCCGTGTCGCAGCTAGCGGCGCACCCGGTGTGGAAAGGGGAAAGCACGCAGGGGTTCGAGGTGCACGGGACCTGCAGGATCGTCTGCAACTCGTCCACCTTCGGCAGCCGCCAGTCGCAGTGTCCGGCGAGGCAAACACCATCGTCGGCGCCGTTGAGCGCCGCCAGGAACACCGTGAACGCCGTTCCATCCGGCGGGGTTTGGCCTGACGGCACGCCCCACGTGTAGGAGGTGTCGTCCTTGTCGTGAATGCCGCCGTCGTCCGACTTTTTCTCCCAGGTCAGGTTCGTCTGCAGGTCGCTGATGGTGCCGTCGCCGTTGTCGACGAAACGTTGGGCATAACACCCCGTGGTTTCGTAGGTGCACCGGGGAGAGCAGGCCAGTTCGCCGCCGGCGAAGCCTTCACCGGCACAGGTGCCGCCCTGCAGGTCGCCGACGTCACAGTCCTCGCCGGCATCAATGTCGCCGGCGCCGCATGAAATGAAACCGTCGCCAGCGAGGCCGGCGGCGACGTTGGCGACGTGTGCATCGACGACCCCCTGCATGGTCGCCGCCGCCAGTCCGTCGGGGCAAGCGCTGCCGGCATGGCAGGCGGTCGCCGACGTCAGCGAGCACGTTCCTTCGGCATTGAGCAGCTTGGCTTCCGCCTTGGCCAAGCAGGCGGCGTACTCACCGGCCTGTTGGGTCTTGGCGATCTGGCATTTGCGTCCCGCCGACGGCGCCGCCGCGGCGGTCGCCGCCAGGCTGAGGACAACAAGCGTGATCAAGGTCTTCTGCATGCTTGGAATCTGAAGGGTGCTGCGAGGGGTTGGGCCTCACGGGCACGTCGTGTTGGCGACGCCGTCGTCGAAGGTGTCGCAGTCGGCACCGAGGTCTTGCACGGCGTCGTAGAGGCGGCATAGGCGGCACTCGGCGCGAGCACGGACGCAGGCGACGAAGGGCTCGCCGACGCAACTTCCCGGGAAGGCTTGTTCGAGGTCGAGGCCGGCGCACTTCTTGGCGAGCGCGTCGCCCAGCTTGGCGATGACCTTGGCGACCTTGCCGCTACCGTCCTGTTGGACTTCGGCAAGGCAGCGCGCCAGCTCGCCGCCCGAGACGATCAGGTCGGTCTTGCCGGCCAGTCCCGCCTTGGCGCACTTGAGGAAGCCCTTGGCCTCCGTTTCGAGGAGCTTCTGGCCGAGCTTGACGACGGCGGCCTGGCAAGCGGCCGTCGCCGGATCGACGTCGGCGTTGGCCGCGGCGAGCGTCAGCGAGGCACCGAAGAGATCGTACATCAGGCCGATCTGTTCGCTCGGCGCGGCGCCGTTGACGGTCGGCGCGCCGGTATAGCCGAAGGGCGGCGGGCTGGCGCAACGATCGCCGTCGAGGTCGGTGGTCTTCGCCTGCACCTTCCCCAGCTTGCCGTCGCTGTCGTCGGTCAAACAGCCATCGCCGTCGTTCTCATCGCCGCGGGAGACGGCCTTCAAGCAACTGCCGCTGCGCTTGCCTTGGACCTTGGCGAGCTTGTCGCCGGCGGCGCTGAGTCCGTTGACGCACTTCTGTTCGTCGCCCGAAAGACCGGGAACGATCACCGCCCAGGCGCTGGCGTGCGACGACAGGATGGTGACCTCGACGCTGTCGCCGAGGGTGAGGCGCTGGTCGACACACGGGTCGGGCGAGGCTTGGCCGGCGGGCCCAGTGCAATCCTCGACGACGGCGCCGTCGCGCAGGACCTCGAGTCGGCCCGGGTCGGTGCCGGGAGGGATCGCCGACAGGTCGACGCGGAATACCAGAACGAGCGGATCGGTGGTCGTCGCCGGCGGCGCGGTGATCTCGAGCAGCACTCCGAGGATCTCGAAATCCGCGGGGGCGTCGGTGGTGGTGATCGACTGGATCGAGACCTCGCCGGCATTCGGCGTGGTCACGGAGGAGACGAGCGGAATCTGCTCGCTGGTACCGTTGGCGAGGACGTCGGAGGTGACGGTGCCGCCGGCGCCGACGCTCTGTTGTACGGCGGTCAGGGTGCAGTCGTTCTCGCAGCCGTCGCCGGCCGTCGGGTTGCCGTCATCGCAGGCCTCGAACGCCGGGGCACCGCTTTCGAGGACGCCGTTGCCGCAGACGGGGGTCGGCGTCGGGGTAAAGCTGGGGGTCGAGGTAAAAGTCTGGGTCGGGATGCGGGTTTGTGTCGCCGTCGGGGTGATCGTCGGAGTCGACGACGCGACCGGGGTTTCGGTCGGGGTGAACGTCCGCGTGCGGGTCGGCGTCGACGGCGGCGTCGACGTGCTCGTCGGCGGCACGGTTTCGGTCGGGGTCGACGTCGGCGGGGGCGTCTGGGTCGGCGTGAACGTCCAAGTCCGCGTCGACGTCGACGTCGGCGTCGGCGTGCTCGTCGGCGGCGAGGTCTCGGTCGGGGTCGACGTCGGCGGGGGCGTCTGGGTCGGCGTGAACGTCCGAGTCCGCGTCGACGTCGACGTCGGCGTCGCCGTGCTCGTCGGCGGCGGGGTGTCGGTCGGGGTCGACGTCGGCGGAGGCGTCTGG
>CAZGEJ010000028.1:0-69359 GCA_964524885.1 uncultured Binatia bacterium (SeqCode) | reverse complement strand
GACGTACTCACGCCTTCGAAATAGTTCCCCAGGGCGTTGCCCTGGGCTGTTATGGCGCTGCCCCTTTGGGGCGGCTGGCTCCAGGCTGGCTGGAGGGCGGGCTGGACTCCGCCGCTTCCATACCATCGCGAGGCGGGCCGTGCAGCCGACTGCCCCCGGCACTGTGCGTCCATGGGTCCGCCGATGGTCCGCCCCACCTACAGGTTGTGCTCGCGCTCAACGCCGAAGGCGTTGTGCATCATAGCCCAGGGTTGGCGCGCCGCGCGCCTACCCTGGGTCCACCGCCCCACGTGAATCCAACCCCGCAGGGGTTGTGCCTCGCACGTGCGATCCACCCGTAGCGGTCGCGCACCATCCGGGGAGGGCTCGCACGGGCTGTTATGGGCCTGCCCCTTTGGGGCGGTTGCATCCAGGGAGTTCGTATTCGAGTTGCAGCGCTGGCACTGGTGCAACGGGCTCAGCCTCGAACAAACGGCCGCGGCCTAGGGCCAAGGGCCAAGACGGGCGGAAGGCTTAAGGCTCAAGGCTGGGGGCGATGGGGTTGGGATGGGTCGGTCTTGAGCCTTTCGGCGACTTGGACGGCGTCGCGGGTGGCGGCGACGTCGTGGGTGCGGATCAGGCTGGCGCCGTGGAGCACGGCTACGGTGGTGGCGGCCAGGGAGGCCGCGAGGCGGTCGGCGGGGTTGCTGTGGCCGGTCCAGTGGCCGAGGAACGATTTGCGCGAGACGCCGACGAGCAGGGGGTGGCGGAGGTCGGTCAGCTCGCTCAGGTGTTGCAGGATCTGCCGGTCGACTTCGTGCCACGGCAGCTTGCACTGGCGGAAGAAGCCGATGCCGGGGTCGAGCACGATGGCCTGCGGCGGGATGCGGACCTTGGCGGCGCGGCGCAGGGCGGCACGCAATAGGGTGCGGATCATGGCGATGCGGCCCGACCCGCCGGGGCGGGTTTCGTTGGCCATGAGGATGACGGCGGCGGCGTAACCCGCCACCTCGGCCATCGCCGGATCGGCGGCCAGCCCGCTGACGTCGTTGAGGATGGCCGCACCCGCGTCGAGCGCGGCCGCTGCGACACGCGCCCGCTGCGTATCGACGGACAGCGGCACCCCGACGGCACGCCGCACCACCCGCACGGCGCGCGTCAGGCGGTCCCGCTCTTCATCTTCGGTGATGTGGGCATTCTTGTAGGGCGCGGTCGACATCGCCCCCAAGTCGAGGATGTCGGCACCTTCGGCGACCAGCCGCTCGGCGAGGCGCGCCAGCGCCCGGTCACCACGCGCCACCGAGCCGGCATAAAACGATTCGGGACTGACGTTGACCACCCCGACGAGACGCAGCGGGTGACCGGGGCCGGCCAAGACGCCGGCGAGGTTGGCAACGGACATGGCGTTAAAGGCTAAGGCAAAGGCAAAGGCAAAGGCTTAGGCTTAGGCTGAGGTGCGGATGGACACCTTACCTCAGCCTGAGCCTTTGCCTCAGCCTCAGCCTGCGGCGTTCACGCCGCCAAAAGATTACGAGCGATGACCTTCAGCTCGAGGATCGGCTTGACGCCCTCGAAGATCGGCAACACCGTCGCGTCGACGACGTAGCGCGAGATCGGGAACTCCTCGGCGTAGCCCCAACCGCCGTGGATCAGCTGACCTTCCTGGGTCGTCCACACGGCGACGTCGCAGGCGAACAGCTTGGCCATGGCGGCCTGCAGGGCGGCCGACTCGTCTTGGTCCATCGCCAGCGCCGCGGCGTAGGTGAGCTGGCGGCCGGCCATGATGTGCGTCGCCATGCGGCCCAGCTTGTACTGGGTGAGCTGGTAGTTGCCGATCGGCTGGCCGAACTGCTTGCGGTCGTTGGCGTATTCGGCGGCACGTTCGAGAGCGGCCTGCGACAGACCGCTGGCGCGTCCGCCCGTCTGCAAGCGGCCCGCCTCGAAGCCGGCCATCTGCAGGTAGAAGCCCTTGCCCAAGCCCTTCTCCAGGCCGACCAGGTTTTCGGCCGGGACGAAGTAGTTCTCGAAGCTCAAGGTGAACGAGTGCATGCCGCGGTAGCCGGGGGTGGCGTCGGCCTTGCCGACGAGGACGCCGCCGTCGGGCTGCTTCATCTCGAAGGCGTGGCCGTAGAAGGTATCCTTCGGCACGACGAAGAGGGATAGGCCCTTGGGGCCACGCGACATGTCGGGGTCGGTGCGGGCGAGCAGCGCCAGCACGTTGGCGCGGCCGGCGAAGGTGCACCACGCCTTGGCGCCGTTGATCAAGTAGCCCTGCTTGCCGCCGACCGAGCCGGCCTCGGCGCGGCACTTGACGGAGGCGACGTCGGAGCCGGTGTCGGGCTCGGTGACGGAGATGCCGACCATCGTCTCGCCGGCGGCGATCGACGGCAGGTAGCGCTGCTTCTGCTCTTCGGTGCCGCCCTTGCAGAGGGCCTTGGTGAGGATCTCGGGACGGGTGATGAGGCTGCCGGCGGCGGCCAGCGAGCAGCGCGACAGCTCCTCGGTGGTGAGGATCATCGGCAGGTTGCCCATACCACCGCCGCCATACTCTTCGGGTACGGCCATGCCGAAGAAGCCGAGTTCGGCCATCTTGGCGATGAGCGTGTCGGGCACGAGGTCGTCGGTGCGGTGGATGTGCTCGGCGATCGGCAGCACTTCCGACTCGGCGAACTGGCGCACCGAGTCTCGCGTCATGACGTTGATTTCGCCGTCGATCCAGCTGTGGTTGACGCCGCGCTTTTCCATGACGTGGCGGCCGAGGGCGCAGACGACGGAGTCGTGGCCGAGGCAGCGGACGAGGCTACGGGTATCGGCCGAGCCGAGGGTGGCGTCGAGGCGTTCGTCGGTGAGGCCGTAGTCGTCGATGTGGGCGCTGATCTGGGTGGCGAGCCGCTGCACGACTTCGGCGGCGAAGACGCCGGCCATGGCATTGACGCTGGGGTCGGCCTCGGCGGCGGGCACGGATTGCGCGTAAGCGAGGAGGTCCTTGGCGGCGCGCACTTCGGTCGCGGCGTAGGCGAGGCGTTCGCATTGGACTTGCGCCTCGTCGATTCCCTTGCCGCCTTCGGTTCGCTTGCTGGCGATCTCCAGGCTTTCACGCACGATGTCGTCTGCGGTCGACACGAGGCGACCGACGGTCGCGAGGTCAACGGTCTTGCCGAACTCTGCCATGGCACACGTCCTTTCTACGGATTTTGGCTGACCGTCCGGTTTGCCCCGGGCGGTCGTCTTTCCCGCATAGCATTAGCAGAGGTCAAAACCCAAGGAAGTCCCGATAAGAAATGCTAAGCCCGCAACGAGCGTGGCCTCATTTGACCTTTGGCGGTGAACGCGTTAGGCGCCCCCGGTCACGGCGGCACACGAGTGTCGCCCGGCCAGCGTCCAGCTAAACCAGCGAGGGTTCGAGGCATGCGTTTCTACGAGTTCGAGTCGAAAAAGTTGTTCGGCATGAAGGGCATCCCCCTGCCCGCCGGCTCCAAGGTGGCCACCACGGCCGACGAGGCCAAGCAGATCGCCGCCGACATCGCCGGCCCGGTCGTGCTCAAGTCGCAGGTGCTCTCCGGCGGCCGCATGAAGGCAGGCGGTGTGCTCTTCGCCGACACGCCGGAGCAAGCCTACGAGGCGGCGAAGAAGATCCTGGTGCTCGAGATCAACGGGCTCAAGCCGGTCGGCGTCCTCGTCGAAGGTCGCGCCCCGATCCAGCAAGAGTATTACGTCGGCGTCACCTGGGACGGCTTCGCGCGTCAGCCGGTGATGATCTTCAGCGACATGGGCGGCATCGACATCGAGGAAGTCGCCGAGAAGCATCCCGAGCACATCGCCAAGCGCAACTTCTCGACCCTGACGCCCTTCTCCGAGTACATGGCGAAGGAGCTGATCTCGGCGGTCGGCGTCACCGGACCCGAGCTCAACAAGCTGGTGCAGATCACCACGCGCCTGGCCCGGTGCTTCATCGACCACGGCCTGACCCTGGCCGAGATCAACCCGCTGGCCAAGCTCGCCGACGGCACCTTCTTCTGTCTCGACGGCCACGTCGACATGGAAGACGATGCGCGCGACGGCCAGAAGCCGCTGCTCAAGGCCCTCAACATCGATCCGCAGGAGAAGCGCCAGGCGCGTCCGCCGACAAAGTTCGAGCAGGACGGCGTCGAGGTCGACGCGGTCGACCACCGCGGCGTCGCCGGCAACGTCGTCGAGTTCGACGGCGACTTGGGCTTGGTGATCGGCGCCGGCGGCGGCTCGCTGACCTTGTTCGACGCGGTGCGCAAGCACGGCGGCAAGCCGGCCAACTACTGTGAGATCGGCGGCAACCCGAGCGTCAGCAAGGCGGCGGGGCTGACCAAGCTCATTCTGTCGAAGCCGGGCGTGAAGAAGATCGCGGTGATGATGAACGTCGTCTCCAACACCCGCGTCGACATCGTCGCGCGCGGCGTCATCAAGGGCTGTGTCGAACTCGGCTTCGACCCGGCGGAGAAGATCGCCATCTTCCGTATTCCCGGATCGTGGGAAGGCGACGGCTTCGCGCTGCTCGAGCATTACGGCGTCGAGTACTGCGACCGCACGGTGTCGATGTACGAAGCGGCGGGACGCGCCGTCGCCAAGATGAAGGCGGCCTGAGCCGCGGCGCACGAGGGAGCCTCCCATGTCGATTCTGATTTCGAAGGACACGACCTTCATCATCCAGGGCATCACCGGCCGCGAGGCGGTGAACATGACGCGCGAGTGTTTGGACTACGGTTCGAAGATCGTCGGCGGCGTCACGCCGGGTCGCGCCGGGCGCGACATCTTCGGCGTGCCGGTCTACGACACGGTCAAGGAGATCACCCAGAAGACGCACGTCGACGGGTCGATCGTCTGCGTGCCGCCGGCCTTCACGCGTGACGCGGTGTTCGAGGCGTTGGAGAACGGCATCAAGATCATCGTCATCGTCACCGAGCGCATCCCGCGTTACGAAGTGGCGCAGATGGTCGAACTGGCGAAGATCAAGGGCGCCCGCATCATCGGCCCGAACTGCCTCGGCGTGTTGTCGCCCAACGAGGCCAAGCTCGGCGGCCTCGGCGGCCGCGCGGTCGACGCGCGCAAGGCGTTCACCAAGGGACCGATCGGCGTGATGTCGCGTTCCGGCGGCATGACCACCGAGATGTGCAACACGCTGACGGCGGCCGGCCTCGGCCAGTCGACGGCGGTGTCGATCGGCGGCGACGCCATCATCGGTTCGACCTATGCCGACCTGATGCCGCTCTTCGAGGCCGACCAGGAGACCAAGGCGATCGTCATCTACTGCGAGCCCGGCGGCCGCATGGAGGCGGAGCTGGCCAACTACGTCGTCGAGAAGAAGTCGCGCCTGCCGATCGTCGCCTTCATGGCGGGTCGCTTCATGGACGAGATGCCGGGCATGCGTTTCGGGCATGCCGGCACGATCGTCGAGGGCAAGGCCGACACGTCGGCGGAGAAGATCATCCGCATGCAGGCGGCGGGCATCTCCGTCGCCGAGCGCATCGAGGACATTCCGGGGCTGGTCAAGCAGCGCCTCGGCATGGCCTGAGCCGCGTCACGCAGCGCAAGCAAGAGGATTGCAGCATGGCCCTTTTCATCGCAGTCGAAGTCGACGCCAACATCGCGGCGGATGCCGAGATCAGCAAGAAGCTGGTCGAGGTCTGCCCGGTCAACATCTTCGAGCGCAAGGACGGCAAGCTCGGCATCGTCGATGCCAACTTGGACGAGTGCACCTTGTGTGAACTTTGCCTGAACGCCGCCCCGGCCGGCAGCGTCCGCATCCAGAAGCTCTGGGGCGACAAGCCGGTTCTGAAGCGCGCTTCCTGAGTCGAGGCAGGGGGGCAGTCCGCACTTCCTGCGGACCGTCCTCCTGCCCCCTACCCAAGCGGGTGCAGCCTGTCGCGCCCCAAGCCTTGCCGTCATGCCGGGGCTGAAGAAGCCCTGCTCCTTCGATTAAATCTTCACGCCCCAGCTGCGGGCGATGACGCTCTCGTCGTCCGGGCTCATCGCTTTTTTGAAGCGAGCGCCGGCGACACCCTTCACTCTCGCCTCACACTCGGGCCACGTAGCGTGTCGCTGCAACACGCCGCCGACGAGGCTCAGATATGAATAAGCCTTGCCACTGCTCTTGGAGGTGGAGGAGGACTTGGGTTTCGAAGGCTTAGCTTGGACGGTCGGCACGGTGAGGTCGACGCCGTAGGCCGTCCTGGGGCCGTGGTAGAGGTCGACCCATTTGCCGTCGGCGAGTCCGGTGGCGATGGCGTCGACGCGTTCATTGCCGGGGATGCCGGCGTGACCGCGCACGTGCTGCCAGCGCACGTGCTTGCCGGCGACGGCGGCGAGGCGTTCCCACAAGTCGCGGTTGATGACGTCGCCGCCCTGCACCGTCTTCCAGCCGCGTCGGCGCCAGTTGTGGATCCAGGAGCTGATGCCCTGGATGACGTAGGTGGAGTCGGTGTGCACGACGACCGGGTCGGTGCGGCCGGCGACCCGTTCGAGGGCGGCAATCGTGGCGCACAGCTCCATGCGGTTGTTGGTCGTATACGGCTCGGCACCGCCGAGTTCGACGACCTCTCCCACCGGAAACGCCACGATCGCGCCCCAGCCACCTGGGCCCGGATTGCCACGCGCCGCGCCGTCGGCGAACACGATGATGGCTTCACCGGCGTCAGCGCGACGATCCATTGCCTTCTCTCCGCGCCTCGGCGTCGTCGCGTCGGCGCCCTCGCGGATCAGAAACCGTAGGCTTCCTTCAGGTCGGGATCCTTCTCGGCCAGCATCTTGGCGAGGTCGATCATCACCTTGCACTGCTTCCAAGTGGCGTCGTCCTGCATCTTGCCGTCGATCATGTGCACGCCGCGTCCGTCGGGCATGACCTCGAGCACCTTCTTGGCGAACAGCACCTCTTCGACCGGCGGGCTGAAGACCTTCTTAGCGATGGCGATCTGGCTCGGGTGCAGCGACCAAGCGCCGACGCAGCCCAAGAGGAAGGCGGCGCGGAATTGATCCTCGCAACCGAGGGAGTCGCCGATGTCGCCGAACGGGCCGTAGAACGGCAGGGCGCCGGTGGCGGCGCAAGCGTCGACCATGCGGGCGATGGAGTAATGCCAGGGGTCCTGCTGTGCCGTCGTGCGCGGCGCGGCCGCGTCGTTCTTGTCCGGGTCGCTGCGCACGAGATAAGCCGGGTGGCCGCCGCCGACGCGGGTCGTCTTCATGCGGCGCGACGCCGCCAGGTCGGCCGGGCCGAAGCTCACTCCCTGCATGCGCGGGCTGGCGGCGCAGATCTCCTCGACGTTGGCGACGCCGAGAGCGGTTTCCAGAATGGCGTGCACCAGGATCGGGCGCTGCACCTTGTGCTTGGCCTCGAGCTGCGCCAGCAAGCGGTCGATGTAGTGGATGTCCCAAGCGCCTTCGACCTTGGGCACCATGATGACTTCTAGCTGATTGCCGATGGCGCCGACCAGGGTCGTCAGGTCGTCGAGACACCACGGGCTGTCGAGGCTGTTGATGCGCGTCCACAGCGGCGTGCCGCCGAGATCGACCTCGCGCCCGACTTGCACCAGGCCTTCGCGCGCCGGAATCTTCTTGTCGGCGGCGACGGCGTCCTCGAGGTTGCCGAGCACGATGTCCGCCTGCCTGGCCATGTCGCCGACCTTGGCGACCATCTTGGGGTTGCTCGGGTCGAAGAAGTGGATCATGCGCGAGGGCTTGATCGGGATGTCGCGCACCGGCTCCGGCGCGCCCATGGCCAAGGGGTTGAGGAAGGTTCGGGGGTTACGCATGGGAAGACTCCGCTCTGGGGGCTGAAGGCTGAAAGGTCAAGGCTCGAGGCTGGGTTCGGGCTGGGGGCGATGGCTCATTCGCTCCTGGAGGCGATGAGTTCGGTGAGTTCGCCGATGATCTGCGACAGCGTCGCGGCGCCGGGGGTGTAGATGCGCGCCACTCCGTTGCCGAGAAGCTGCGCGTGGTCTTGGTCGGGAATGATGCCACCCAGGACGACCGGCACATCGCCCATGCCGTTCTGCTGCATCAGCTCGACGATGCGCGGGATCAGCACCATGTGAGAGCCCGAGTGAATCGACAGGCCGAGGGCGTCGACGTCTTCTTGCAACGCGGAGGTGACGATCTGCTCCGGCGTCAATCGAATGCCCTCGTAGATCACCTCGTAGCCGGCGTCCTTGGCGCGGACCGCCACCTGCTCGGCGGCATTCGAGTGACCGTCGAGTCCGGGTTTGCCGACCAGCAAACGCGGCGGGTGGCCGAGATGTTGGCTGAGGTCGCGCACCTTGGCCCGCAGTTCGAGAAGCTCGTCACCGACGGTGGACGTACTGACGCCCTGCACGCCGGTCGGGGCGCGGTATTCGCCGAAGACGCGCCGCAGCAGGCCGGCCCATTCGCCGGTGGTGATGCCGGCGTGCGCCGCGCGAATCGACGCAGGCATGATGTTGGTGCCCTGTTTGGCGGCGTCTTCGAGGGCTTGCAGCGCGGCTTCGACCTCGGCGGCATTGCGCTGGGCGCGGAAGGCCTGCAGGCGCTCGATCTGCTCGCGCTCGACGGCCGGATCGACCACCAGGATGCTTTCGGCGCTGCCGCTGTCGACGAGCGGCGACGGCTCGTGTTCGGTGAACTTGTTGAGGCCGACCACCGTCAGGTCGCCGCTTTCGATACGGCGCTGGCGCTCGGCGTGCGAGGCGACGAGCGCCTGCTTCATCACCTCGATCGCCTCGGCCGCGTCGCCGATGGCCTGCACGCGGGCCAGCTCTTCGCGCGTGCCGGCGCTCAGTTCGGCCACCTTGCGCTCGACCAGATGCGAGCCCTCGAAGATGTCCTGGTCGTACTCGAGCAAGTCGGTCTCGAAGGCCAGCACCTGCTGGATGCGCAGCGACCACTGCTGGTCCCACGGGCGCGGCAGGCCGAGCGCCTCGTTCCAGGCCGGCAGCTGCACCGAGCGGGCGCGGGCTTCCTTGGACAGGGTCACGCCGAGCATTTCGAGGACGATGCGTTGCACGTTGTTCTCTGGTTGCTGTGCCGTCAGCCCGAGCGAGTTGACCTGCACCCCGTAGCGGAAGCGGCGCATGGTCTCGTCGGCGACCCCGTAGCGGCTGGCGACGAGTTCGTCCCACAGGCGGGTGAAGGCCTTGAGCTTGCACATCTCCTCGATGAAACGGATGCCGGCATTGACGAAGAAGGAGATGCGGCCGACGACGTCGTCCATCGGCACACCCGGGCGAGCCTGGACGCGGTCGAGCACGGCGAAGGCGTTGGCGAGGCTGAAGGCGACCTCCTGCACCGGCGTCGCGCCGGCTTCTTGCAGGTGGTAGCTGCAGATGTTGACCGGATTCCACTTGGGGACGTGGGTGACGGTGTACTCGATGGTGTCGGCCGTGAGGCGCAGCGACGGCTCGGGCGGGAAGATGTAGGTGCCGCGGGCGAGGAATTCCTTGAGGATGTCGTTCTGGGTGGTGCCGCGCAGGCCGCGCGGGTCGGCACCCTGACGCTCGGCGGTGGCGATGTACAGCGCCAGCAGCCAAGCGGCGGTGGCGTTGATGGTCATCGAGGTGTTCATCTTCGCCAGCGGGATCTCGGCGAAGAGTGCCTGCATGTCGCCGATGTGACTGATCGGCACGCCGACCTTGCCGACCTCGCCGGTGGCCATCGGGTCGTCGGAGTCGTACCCGGTCTGGGTCGGCAGGTCGAAGGCGACGCTCAGTCCGGTTTGACCTTTGGCCAGGTTGGTCCGGAAGAGACGATTGGCGGCATGCGGGTTGGAGTGGCCCGCGTACGTTCGCATCAGCCAGGGGCTCTGACGGTCAGTCATCCGTCTTTAATATCGTCCGCCCGTAGCTCGGGCAAACCGGGGGAAGAGGTTCAGAGAGTGGGGGCTAGGAGAGGGTGGCGGAAGGCGAAAAGCGGAAAGCGAAAGGCGTCGACGTCCACGCTTTCGTATTTCTGCCCAACTCTTTTGCCTTCAGCCTTCCGCCCCCTCCGAGCCCTTGCCCGAACGATCGGCGTAATCTTTCTTACTCCATCTTCCAGGACGATCGCGACGGCGCTACACTCGCCGCATGCCGTCCCCGTTGCACGAGGCGTTGGTACTGTTGTTCCGCAATCGTGCGACGCTGGCGGTGGAACTACTGCACGACGTCTTCCATGTGCCACTCCCCGCTTTCGACCGGGCCTCGGTCGAATCGGCGGAACTGGCCGACGTTCCTCCGACGCAGTTGTTGGCCGACCTCGTCGTGGTGCTGCGCCACGACGATACCCCCGTCTACGGCATCGTGGTCGAGGTGCAGCTGTCGTCGGCCGAGCGCAAGCGGCTGACGTGGCCGGCCTATGCGTTGAACCTGCGGGTTCGCTTGGGCTGTCCGACCTGTGTGTTGGTCGTCTGCGGTGAGGAATCGGTCGCGCGCTGGGCGCGACAACCGATCGTGCTGGGCGGAGGCAATCACTACACGCCGATCGTTCTCGGACCGGCGGCGGTTCCGGTGGTCACCGAATTCGAGGCAGCCCGAGCCGACCCGGAGCTGGCGGTGCTGGCCGCGCTGGCCCATGCGAGGGACGACAGTCCGCTGGCGCGCGCCGTCGCCGACGTGGCCCTGGCCGCCAGCGCCGCACTGGACGACGACCGCGCCACATTCTACTTTGACGTCATCGCGAACGTCCTGAGCGAAGCGACGAGAAAGGCATTGCTGGAGATGCACGCGGGCAAGTACGAGTACCAGAGCGAATTCGCCAAACGCTACTTCGGCCAAGGCCTCGCCGAAGGGGAAGCCAAAGGGGAAGCTAGAGGAGAATCCCGGGGGGAAGCCAGAGGGCGTATCGCCTTGCTCTTGCGCCAACTGACCCACCGCTTTGGCACGCTGCCTCCCCGACTCGAACAACAGCTTCGGGATGCCTCCGTCGCCGAACTCGACACCTATGCCGAACGCGTCCTCGACGCGGCAACCCTCGACGAAGTCTTCGCCCCCGGCGGAGACGGCTAAGTCAACAAGGGCCAAGGGCCAAGAGCGGCACAAGGCGAAAGGCGGAAAGCGTAAGGCGTCCGACGTCCAAGCTTTCGAACTACGGCCTTGCGCTTTTCGCCTTTTGCTCTTGGTCCCCTCTTGGCCCTTGCACCTTGGCCCTGCCGCGCGCCGCGCGGCTCCGTCGCCTCGAGTGCAGCACCACGCCCGCGTCGGGCAGCAGCGGATCGTCGTCCCCCGGCCCATCGACGTCGAGCCGTTCAAGACCGTTGAGGTCGAGCCTGTGGCTCTAACCCAGGCCACCAGCCCCAAGGCGTAAGGCCGTCGATGTCACGGGTTCGAGCCAATGCCTCGCGCTTTCCGCCTTCCGCATTGCGCTTTTCGGCCCCCATACCTACCCCCGCCGGCGGTCTTTTGCCCTGAGGCTCCGCTTGTCTTGACGGCGGAAAAATGCGACAGCCGACGCTTTCTACTCCAGCCAAGGGAGCCACATTGCCGGTATGAAGATCGAGAAAGTCGTCGTCTTGGGCGCCAACGGAACCATGGGGGCGGGCAGCGCCGAGGTGTTCGCGGCGGGGGGATGCCAAGTCGTCTGCCTCGCCCGCAGCAAGGACAAGGCCGTCGAGGCCATCGAGTCCGCCAAGGGCATGGCCAAGTCCGAGCAGATCGGCGACCTCATGTCGGCCGGCAGCTACGACGACGACCTCGAGCGCAGCGTCGCCGAGGCCGACCTCGTCTTCGAGGCGCTCGCCGAGGACATGAACCTCAAGCGCACTTTCTTCGAGCGCGTCGACAAGGTCCGCCGCGCCGACTCGATCGTCGCCACCGTCTCCTCCGGCCTGTCGATCGCCGGCATGGTCGAGGGTCGCAGCGAGAGTTTCGCCAAGAATTTCCTCGGCATCCACCTCTTCAATCCGCCGCACGTCATCGTCGGCACCGAGGTCATCCCCCACCCCGGCACCAACCCGGCCCTGGTGGCGCCGATCGTCGCCATGCTCGAAAGCCGCTTCGGCCGCGTCGTCACCCTGTGCCGCGACCAGGCCGCCTTCGCCGGCAACCGCGTCGGCTTCAAGGTGCTGAACGAAGTGGCGCAGCTCGCCGAGACGCACGGCATCGCCTTCATGGACTACCTCATCGGCCCGCAGACCGGCCGCGCCATGAACCCGCTGGCGACCGTCGACCTCGTCGGCCTCGACGTGCACAAGGCGATCGTCGACAACGTCCTGGCCAACACCAAGGACGAAGCGCACGACTGCTTCCGCATGCCGGCCTACATGGACAAGCTCTGTGCCGACGGGCACCTCGGCAACAAGTCGAAGCTCGGCGGCCTGTACAAGCGGGTCAAGGAAGACGGCAAGAACGTCAGCCTGGTGTTCGACCCCAAGAGCGGCGAGTACAAGCACCCGTCGGAGATGAAGGTGGCGCCGCTCGCGTTCGTCGAGAAGATGCGCGCCCTCAACCGCATCGGCTGCTACGAAGACGCGATGCGCACCTTCCTGGCGGCCGAAGGGCCGGAGGCGGATCTCGCCCGCAAGGTGGTGCTCGGCTACGTCAGCTACGGCCTCAACCGCGTCGGCGACACCGAGGTGGTGGCCGAGGCGCGCGACGTCGACCTGATCATGGGCTTCGGCTTCAACTGGGCGCCGCCGACCGTGCTCGTCGACGTCATGGGGTTGAAGCCGGCGATCGCCGCCATCGAGAAGTGCGGCCTGATCGTGCCGAAGGTGTTGCGCGACGCGAAGCCAGGGCAGCCCCTGTTCCGCGAGCCGCACGTCAACATCGGCCGCTTCTTCGCCGCTTGAGGAAAGAGGCCACCTTGCTTGGCTCGCGACGCGAGTGTTAGCTAGGTGGAGCAGCGCAACGACCGTCATTTTCGGAGGTGAATCGCATGGCAGCCCCCGTCTACGTTTTGGGTGGATACCAGACCGACTTCAGTCGCAACTGGAAGAAGGAAAACAAGCACATCGTCGCGATGATGCGCGAGTCGGTGCGCGGCGCGCTCGAGGCCACGGGCGTCGATGCCAAGGACGTCGGCGTCGGCCACGTCGGCAACTTCGCCGCCGAGCTGTACGCCATGCAAGGCCATCTCGGCGCCTTCCTGGTGGACCTCGACCCGGCCTTCGCCGGCCTGCCGACGGCGCGCCACGAAGCGGCCTGTGCCTCGGGCAGCATCGCCATCCTCGCCGCCTCGGCCGAAATCGAGGCCGGGCGTTACGACCTGGCGCTGGTCTGCGGCGTCGAGCAAATGAAGACGGTCGACCCGGCCAAGGGCGGCGACTTCCTCGGCACCGCCGCCTGGTACGAGCGCGAAGCCAAGGGCGTCGAGTTCCCCTTCCCCAAGCTCTTCGGCCGCCTCGGCGACGAGTACGACAAGCGCTACGGCCTGAAGGACGAGCACCTCGCCCACATCTCGGCCGTCAACTACGCCAACGCCAAGCGCAACCCGCTGGCGCAGACGCGTAGCTGGTACATGAACGAGGACCACGCCTGCCGCACCGACAAGTTCAACTCGGTAATCGGCGGCCGCATCAAGATTTCCGACTGCTCGCAGGTCACCGACGGCGCCACGGCGCTGTTCCTCGCCTCCGAGAAGTACGCCACCGAGTACGCCAAGCGCCGCGGCGTCGCCCTGTCGAGCCTGCCCAAGATCCTCGGCTGGGGTCACAAAACGGCCTCGATCGCCTTCGACGACAAGGTCGCCGAGAGCAAGGACAACCCGTACATCCTGCCGCACACACGTTCCGCCATCCTCGACGCCCTGCGCCGCGCCGGCATCGCCGACTGCTGGGGCCTCGACGCCATCGAGACGCACGACTGCTTCACCACCTCCGAGTACATGGCGATCGACCACTTCGGCATGACCAAGCCCGGCGAGTCGTGGAAGGCCGTCGAGGAGGGCGTCATCGAGATGGGCGGCAAGCTGCCGATCAACCCGAGCGGCGGCCTCATCGGCGCCGGCCACCCGGTGGGCGCCACCGGCGCGCGCCAGCTGCTCGACGCCTACAAGCAGGTCACCGGCACCGCCGGTGACTACCAGGTCGAAGGCGCCAAGCGCGTCGCCACCCTGAACCTGGGCGGCAGCGGCACCACCAGCTGCGTGTTCGTCGTCGGCGCCTGAGCGTCGACTCCTACCTCGCGGGCCGTCGCCACCGTCGTGGCGACGGCCCGCCCTTCTCAAGCCCCGAGAGAGCCATGAGTGATTACGACAAGGAATCGGTTGAGCTGCACGCCCGCATGCACGGTAAGCTCGGGGTCCATAGCAAAGTAGCCCTCGCCAACCGCCATGACCTGAGCCTCGCCTACACCCCCGGCGTCGCCGAGGTGTGCATGGAGATCGCGCGCGATCCGCGTCGCGTCTTCGATCTGACCATCAAGCGCAACACCGTGGCGGTGGTTTCCGACGGTTCGGCGATCCTCGGCATCGGCAACCTCGGCGCCGCGGCCTCCATCCCGGTGATGGAAGGCAAGGCCATCCTCTTCCGCGAATTCGCCGGCATCGACGCCTTCCCGATCTGCCTCAATGCAAGCGACACCGACGAGATCGTCTCGGTGGTGAAGTGCATCGCGCCGGTCTTCGGCGGCATCAACCTCGAGGACATCTCGGCGCCGCGTTGCTTCGAGATCGAGCAGCGTCTGCAGGGCATCGGCATTCCGGTGTTCCACGACGACCAGCACGGCACCGCCATCGTCGTGCTCGCCGCCTTGCTCAACGCCCTCAAGGTGAGCGGCAAGAACCTCTCCGACTGCAAGGTCGTGTTCAGCGGCAGCGGCGCCTCGGCCATCGCCTGCGCCAAGCTGATCCTGCGCTGCGGCGAGATCGGCCTGCTGCCCAAGGTCGGCGACATGATCATGTGCGACTCGAAGGGCATCGTCGACCGCCACCGTACCGACCTCAACCCCTACAAGCGCGAGATCGCCGAACACACCAACCGCGACAACCAGAGCGGCGGCTTGGTCGACGCCATGCGCGGCGCCGACGTCTTCATCGGCCTGTCGCAAGCGAACTTGGTGACGCCGGCCATCGTCCGCTCCATGAACGACAAGCCGATCATCTTCGCCATGGCCAACCCGATCCCCGAGATCATGCCCGACGCGGCCCGCGAGGCCGGAGCGGCGGTCATTGGCACCGGACGCAGCGACTTCCCCAACCAGATCAACAACGTGCTCGCCTTCCCGGGTATCTTCCGCGGCGCTCTCGATGCCAACGCCACCGTCGTCAACGACGAGATGAAGGTGAGCGCCGCCAAAGCGCTGGCCGCATTGGTGCGCGAGCCGTCGCCCGAACGCATCCTGCCCGACCCGCTCGATCGCACCAACGCCTATCGCATCGCCGAGGCGGTGGCGCAGGCGGCGCGCGAAAGCGGCGTCTGCCGCGATGCCGGCGGCGCCCACGAGGCCTCGCGCGACATCGGTGCCGACACCGGTGCGTAAACTTCCGTTGCAGGTGGCGACGCTCGTCCTGAGTGTCGCCACCGCTACCCCCACCTTCGCCCAAGGCCAGAGCCCGGCCTCGAGCGAACGCGAAGGCCCCCACTCCGAGGGCCGCGCCACCGTCCGCACCGGCAGCCGCCCGGTCTACGAACGGGGTCGCTCGGTGCACGAATCGAGCGTCGGCAAGCTCAGCGGCTCCTCCGTCCATTCTCCCTCTCCCAGCACGGGAGACCTGACGCTCGACGCCATGATCCGCCAGCTCGAATCACCCGGCTTCGTCGAGTCGGAAGCCTTCACCGAGGAGTCGGCCACCGAACCCGCGGATCCGCCGTACTACGAAGTCGTGCGCGACCCGGAGCGCGAACTGCAGGGCCTCGTGGAAAGCTTGCGCCAGATCGAGCCCGTCGCCCCAAGCAGCGACACCGAACTCGGTGCTTCTCCGCGGTCTTCGGGTTCGGAAGGCACATCCGAGGAGGTGGGCGCGCCGCAACCGGCTCCGACCCCTTGATGGCATTTCGGCTGCACAGGGCTCGGCGCCCGCAGCAGGCGTGCGATACCGAGCAGCAACGCGCAGAGGCAACCAGTCCACCCTGCCCATTCCACGTAGCCACACCGCGATGACGGGAACCGATCACGCCTCGCGCGGGGGCCCGCCCGCCACCCCCCTCCCCACTCCAAATGGCAAAGCGGCCGACGGCAAACCTGGCCGAGGGCCTCTGGTCACGGCTGCCTTCTTCCTTCTCCTGCTCTTCCTAGAGTTGCTCCTGCGTGCCGTCTCCGGCGACAAGAACAACCTGCGCGTCTTTCTCGAGGAAGGTCTCGCCTTTCAACAGCCCTGTGCTGCTCGTATTCGCGACCACCGCGGCGAGCGGATCGTCGCAAAGGCCAGCCGTGGCCACTTCGACTATCCGTTCGATCGAACCGCCGGGGTCCTGCGCATCGCCGTTGTCGGCGAGTCGACGGGAGCCTTTCTTGGCGATGCCTTGACCTACTTCGCCCAAGAGGACGCCACCGAGGTACTCAACTGCGCCATGCCCGGATCGGCCCTCGAGCACTTACAGATGCGCACTCGCGAGGTAGAGGACTACCAACCCGACGTGATCGTCATCGTCTTCGGCCACAACCTCAACTTCCGTTACCCGATGCAGCCGTGGCTGTTACACATCTGGACCATGGTGTCGTACAGCCGGCTCCTGTCGCTGGCGCTACCTAGCGGTCCTCCCGCACCTGACGCCGCCCAGGTCCAACTCCGCATCGATGCCTATCGCCAGTGGCTGGAGAGCCTCGTCGGCGCGCAACGACGACCAGCACCCCACTTGGTTCTGACGACGCTGCCCGCAAACCCGTGGGTACCAACCTCGGACGCGCTCGACTGTGGCGACGAAACCGACGTCTTGGCCGCACGATTCGATTGGTACGCGGGGCGGAGGGCACGAGCGATCGAGCGCCTGGAAAACGCGTTGGAGCGCACAAGCGATTCCTGCCGGATCTTTGAACTGGCAGTGATGCTGCGGCGCGAGGGGCGTGTCGCCGACGCCAGTCGGCGGGTGAATCAGTTGCGAACCAGCCGTTACTGGGCGGAGGATCGCGTGCCGGTTGCCGCCAACGAAATGTTGCGTGGGGTGGCAGCAGCCCACGGCTTGCCTCTTTTCGATCTCGATCGCGGCGCGGTCGCGCGAGCGGCGAACGCGGCACCGGGCTGGGAACAGATGCGCGATCACTGTCACCTCAGCGATTATTGGATCGCCAGCGAGGGCCTCGACCTCATGGCGATGGCGCGGCAACTGCTCCACTTGCCCGCCCACCGCGGCAACTCGACGCCGGAAGACTATATCGGCGCGCCATCCTTCCGTGCGGCGTTCGACAGCGCAGTGTCGGCCCACCACGCTTCCAATCCCGACCAGGCAAGGCAATGGCTCGTGGCGATTTCTCTCATCATCGAATCGTGGAGCGGCCTACCCCACGGCCCCGATGAGAACACGCTCAACACCTTCGTCGGTTCCACGTTGGCCGAGGTCGAACCTGACCCAACGCATCGAGCCAGCGTACTTCAATCGATGGCAGAGGGTCTTTGGCATAGCCAGCGACGGAGTGAGGCAGCGGCCCTCAATCGACTGGCACGGGAACAAGGCGCCCCGGAAGCCTGGCTGCAACAGGCGTACTTCGAACTCGCGACCGACCCCGAGGTCGCGGCAGTCGCTGCGGCACGAGCGCTCGAACTCGACCCGTGGTCGACCGCCGCCGCCGATCTTGTGCGGCGAATCGCCGCGGAGAGGCGCCACGGTCGCGGCGAGTCGAACCCGCCGCGACCGTAGCCCCAATCCGGGCGACACGCACCGCCGCAACGCTGCCTCAGGAGTAACGGATCACCGAGCGGGCGACCTCGCCCGACTCCATGATCTGCAGCGCCGTATTGATCTCGTCGAGCGGCAGCCGCCGGCTGACGAGCTCGTCGAGCTTGAGCTTCTTCGCCATGTAGAGGTCGAGGATGCGCGGCATGTCGTAGCGGAAGCGCGGCGAGCCGTAGTACGAGCCGAGGACACTCTTGCCTTCGAGCGGGAACGAATACGCCGGCAGGGTGATCTGCTCGGCGATGTGCGGCACGCCGACGAACACCAACGCCCCACCCGGACGCACCGCGCCGAAAGCTTCCTGCAGCACCTTGGTGTTGCCGATGACCTCGAAGACGAAGTCGCAGCCGCGGCCGTCGGTCAGCGCCTTGATCTGCTCCACCATCGAACCCTGGCTCGGGTTGACCTTGTGGGTGGCGCCGAAGGTTTCGGCCAGGTCGAGCTTCTTGTCGACCAGGTCGACGGCGATGATCTTCTCGGCACCGCAGATGGCCGCGCCCTGGATGACGTTGAGGCCGACGCCGCCGCAGCCGATGACCGCCACGTGATCGCCGGGTTCGACCTTGGCCGTATTCATGGCGGCGCCGACGCCGGTCATGACGCCGCAGCCGACCAGGCAGGCGACGTCGAGCGGCACGTCGGGACGAATCGGCACGACCCCCTGCTCCGGCACCACGGTGCGTTCGGCGAAGCTGCCGCAGAAGCTACGCAGGCCGTTGCCCTTGTGGGTGAAGCGGGTGCTGCCGTCGTACATGCCGCCCATCATCGTCGCCATCGCCGCCTTCTGGCAGAGATAGGGGCGGCCGCGGCCGCAGTCGCGGCAGAAGCCGCAGCTGTAGAGCCAGGTCAGGATGACGTGATCCCCCGGCTTGACCGAGGTGACGCCGGGGCCGACGGCCTCGACGACGCCGGCGCCTTCGTGGCCGATGATGATCGGCGGCGGCATCGGCAGGACGCCTCGCTGGATGCTCAGATCGCTGTGGCAGACGCCGCTGGCGGCGAGCTTGACGAGGACTTCGCCCTGTTGAGGCTCCTGCACCTCGACGTTCTCGATCTGCAGCGGTTGGTTGAATTCCATCAGAACGGCGGCACGCATCGCTTCTCTCCTCAGGTTGGTCGCCGGGGGCTGCGTCCGGCGTTGTGGTGTCGAACCATAAAGTCTGACGTCGGACAAGTCGGACTCGTCGGACAGGTCTGACACGTCGGACACGTCGGACACGTCTGACACGTCCGACACGTCTGACTCGTCCGACACGTCCGACAGGTCCGACAGGTCTGACAGGTCTGACTTGTCGGACATCCTCTGCTAAGAGGTGGGGCGTCATGCAGCTGCCCCTTCATGGTCGTGTCGCTCTCATCACGGGTGCCAGTCGCGGCATCGGGCGCGTCACCGCCCTGCGTCTCGCCGAACTCGGCGCCGACGTCGCGCTGATCGCCCGCAACGCCGACGCCCTCGACGCCGTCGCCCGCGAAGCCTCGGTCCATGGGGTCCGCACCCTCGTCTTGCCGCTCGACGTCAGCGACGACGTCGCCCTCGAGGAAGCCCTGCAACGCGTCATTCTTCAGCTCGGCAGCGTCTCCATCGTCGTGCACGCCGCCGGCACGGCGCCGCCACGCGGCGTCCACGGCAAGACCGCCATCGCCGACTGGGATGCCATGCTGGCGACCTGCTTGCGCGCGCCCATGGTGCTCGACCGCCTGTTGCTGCCCGACATGCTCGTCCACGCACGCGGCGTAATCGTCCACATCGCCTCGGTTGCGGCCCGCCGCGCCCGGCCCGGCGAAGCGGCCTACTCGGCGGCCAAGGCGGGACTGCTCGCCTTCTCGCATGCCCTGTTCCGCGAGGTGCGCAACAGCGGCATCAAGGTGGTCGCCCTGTGTCCGGGCTACGTCGACACCGACTTCATTCCGCCCAACAAGCGCATGGACCGCGACAAGTTCCTGCGCGCCGAGGACGTCGCCGAGACCATCGCTCAAGTCGTCCTCAGCCCGTCGCACGCCTGCCCGTCGGAGATCGTGCTCGAGCCCCAATTCGATCAGGACACGCCGGGGTCGCGCTGAAGCGATGGACCTCCACGACAAGGTCGCCGTCGTCACCGGCAGCGCCCGCCGCATCGGCGCGTGCATCGCCCGCAGCCTCGCACGACGTGGGGCAGCAGTGGTGATCAACTACCGCACCTCCGCGACCGACGCGCGCGAGACGGTCGCGGCCATCACCGCCGCCGGCGGACGCGCCATGGCCATCGCCGGCGACATGGCGGTTCAGGCGGATGTCGACCGACTTCTCGCCCAGACCCTCGACGCCTGGGGCAGGGTCGACGTGCTGGTCGCCAACGCCAGCACCTTTCGCCGCACGCCGATCGACACCCTCTCCGAAGCCGATTGGACCGACTTGATCGACAACAACCTGCACGCCGCACGGCGCCCGGCCGTGACCCTCGGGCGCTACATGCGGGCCCACGACGGCGGCGTCATCCTCACCATCGCCGACTGCGCGGCCGAACGCCCTTGGCGCGACTACCTCCCCTACTCGATCGCCAAGGCCGGCGTCGTCGCCTTGACGCGCGGACTCGCCAAGGACTTGGCACCGAGCGTGCGCGTCAACGCCATCGCGCCGGGGCCGATGTTGTTTCCCGAGGACTACGACGAAGCGGTGCGCCAACGGGAGATCGAACGCACGTTGCTCAAGCGCCCAGGCACGCCGCAACACATCGCCGATGCCGTGTTGGCGCTGATCGACATCGACTACATCACCGGTGCCTTGCTCCCCGTCGACGGTGGGCGCGGCCTCAACAGCTGATGCGCGCGGGCCATGGAATCGCATCCCTTGTGGCAATTCGTCTTCGGCAACCCGCGTCCGGTGGAAGTGGAGATCGGCTGCGGTAGCGGCGTGTTCTTCCTGCGCGCCGCGGCCGACTTCCCGCAGACCAACTGGTACGGGATCGAGAAACAATCGCGCCGGGCTCGCCCTCTCGAAGAGCTGTGCCGCAAGCGAGGTTTGCACAACACCCGCATCCTCGCCGGCGATGGCGCCTGCGTCGTCGAAAACGTCATCCCCGACGCCAGCGTCACCGCCTACCACATCTACTTTCCCGACCCCTGGTGGAAGCGCCGTCACTTCGGGCGCCGCTATTTCACGCCGGAGTTCGCCGCGGCGCTCGAACGCACACTCGTGCCCGGCGGCCGCCTGTATCTCGCCACCGACGTCGCCGAGGTCATGCAACGCATGCTGGCCGCCGTCGGCCAAGGCAGCACCTTGGTCGTGCGCCCGGAACTGCATTCGCCGCGCGTCGATCCGACCAAGTTCGAGTGGAAGGGTTTGCAGCGCGGGGCCGTGATCGAAGACGCGGTCTTCGAAAGGCGCGGGGCGGACTGATGTTTCCGGTATCCCCTGAGAAGGAACGGGCGCTCTACGAGCGTTTCGCCGAACTCGGCATCCTCGAAGAGGACCTCGACGAGTCGTTTGTCCGTTCCGGCGGCAAAGGCGGCCAGAACGTCAACAAGGTGGCCACCTGTGTCGTGCTGGTGCATCGCCCGAGCGGCACCATGGTGAAGTGCCAAGCGGCGCGCACGCAGGCGATGAACCGCTACCGAGCCCGCTGTCTGTTGGCCGACAAGATCGAAACGGCGCTGCGCGGCGAGGCGAGTCGCGAAGCCCAGCGCATCGCCAAGATCCAACGTCAGAAGCGACGCCGATCGAAACGAGCCCAGGAGAAGATCCTGCGCGACAAGAAGCACCGCGCCGAGGTCAAAGCCCAACGCGGCAGCGTGCGCGGCGGCGATTCCTCGGACGAATGAAACGACGTAGAACGGGCTAGAGCCGGCGGGGGCTCTCCGCTATACAGGCGAGTTTGCGGCGTCCTTGGGTCGCCGGAGGAGAATGCCGATGCCGAATCAATCGACCGGCAGCGCCGGAGTCGCCGTGCTGCTGCTTCTCGCGGGCCTTGCCCTGGCCGCTGCCAATCTCGCCGTCGTCGCCGGTCTCGGCAGCAACGGTCCGGCCGCTCTCGCCGCCCTGCAGGGCGGCGATCCGTCGTTGCTGCTGGCGGAGATCCAAGCGATCGCCGCCGGCAACCCGCTGGCGATCCTGCTGCCTGCCGTCTCGCCGATTCTGCTCGCCCTCGTCGCCGCAGCTCGCGGCGGCGGGGCCGCCGCTGCGGTGCCCGCCGCACCCACCGCAGCGGTCGTCGTTGCCGAAGCCCCCAAGGGGCCGCCGCCCGAGACCTCGGCCCTGCGCCTGCTGGGCTTGTTGCAGCAAGAGGCCCGTTTCATCGACTTCATCTCCGAGAACATCGACGACTACGACGACGCCCAAGTCGGCGCCGCCGTGCGCCAGATTCACGCCGACTGCCGCAAGGCCCTCGCCGAACGGGTACGCTTCGAGCGCGTCTTCCAAGAAGAGGAAGGCGAAACCGTCAACGTCGCCGCCGGCTTCGATGCGACGGCGATCCGGCTGACCGGCAACGTCACCGGCGAACCGCCCTTCCGCGGCACGCTCCAACACAGCGGCTGGCGCGCCGTCGACGTCCGCCTGCCCGTCGAGGTCGGCGATGGCGATGCGCGCGTCATTCAACCCGCGGAGGTCGAAGTTGCCTGACGCAGCCCGCTACATCGTCGGCATCGACCTGGGCACGACCAACTGCGTCGTCGCTTACGTCGATACGCTGGCAGCCGACGGCCAAGCCCCACGACCGCAGGTCTTCGCGATCCCCCAGTTGATCGCCGCCGGAGCCGTCGAGGCCCGGCCGCAGTTGCCGTCGTTCCTCTACCTGCCGGCGAGTGAAGAAGTCGCCGCCGACACCCTCCGACTACCGTGGGGTGCGACGCAGGACATCGTCGGCACCCTCGCCCAAGCGCGTGGGGCCGAGGTGCCGGCGCGACTCGTCAGCTCGGCGAAGTCGTGGCTCTCGTATGCCGGGGCCGACCGCACCGCCGCGATCCTGCCGTGGGGCGCGCCCGACGACGTGCCCAAGCTCTCCCCGGTCGACGCCTCGACCCGCTACCTGACGCACCTGCGTCAGGCGTGGGACCATGCCTTCCCCGAGGCACCGCTGGCCCAGCAAGAGGTGCTGCTCACCGTGCCGGCCTCGTTCGATGCCGTCGCGCGCAGCCTGACGGCCGAGGCTGCGGCCGCCGCCGGGCTGGCGCACGCCACCGTGCTCGAAGAGCCGCAAGCCGCCTTTTACGCCTGGATCGACAACCACGGCGACTCCTGGCGCGAGGCCGTCCGCGAGGGCGACACCATTCTCGTGTGCGATGTCGGCGGCGGCACTACCGACTTCACGCTGATCGACGTGCGCGCCGAGCACGGCGAATTGCACCTCGAACGCGTCGCCGTTGGCGATCACATCCTGCTCGGCGGCGACAACATGGACCTGACGCTCGCCTACGGTCTGCGCGAGAAACTGGCGGCACAGAAGACCAAGCTCGACGAGTGGCAGTTCCGCAGTCTGGTGCTCAGCTGTCGCGACGCCAAGGAACACCTACTGTCCGACCCGCAGGCCGCCAGCCAGGCGATCGCCATCCTCGGTCGCGGCCGCAAGGTCATCGGCGGCACGCTTCGCACCGAAGTGTTGCGCCAGGAAGTCGACCAGATTCTCGTCGACGGCTTTCTGCCGCCATGCGCCTTCGGCGATGCGCCGGTCGCGGCGCGCCGCACCGCGCTGCAGGAGATCGGCTTGCCCTATGCCGCCGACGCGGCGATCACGCGCCACTTGGCCCATTTTCTCGGCCGCCACGGCAAGGCCCGACCGACGGCGGTGTTGTTCAACGGTGGCGTCATGCGCGCCGCCCTGCTTCGGCAACGTCTCGTCGAGGTCCTCGATTCGTGGTTCGGCGGCGCCGGCGTGCGCGTACTGGCGGGGGGCGACCCCGACCATGCGGTGGCGCGCGGCGCCGTCTACTACGGCTTGGCCCGCCGCGGTCGCGGCGTACGTATCCGTGGCGGCATCCCGCGCAGCTACTACGTCGGCATCGAAGCCGCGATGCCGGCCGTCCCCGGCCTGCGGCCGCGCCTGCGCGCCCTCTGCGTCGTGCCGCGCGGCCTCGAGGAGGGCAGCGACGTCGACTTGCCGGACCAGCGCTTCGGTCTCGTCGTCGGCGAGCAAAGCGAATTTCGCTTGCTGAGTTCGTCCGTGCGCGAGGACGACACCGTCGGCGAGTTCCTCGAAGAATGGGACGAGGAAGAACTGACCGAGCTGGCGCCGTTGGAAACGACCCTCGCTTGGGAAGGACACGAGGGCGCCACCGTGCCGGTGCGACTGAGCGCCAAAGTCAACGAACTGGGGATTCTCGAATTGTGGTGCATCGCCACCGACGGCGACCGGCGCTGGAAACTCGAGTTCAACGTCCGCGCCGAACCCGCGGCCGCCTGAAGCCCGCTTGCGGAATTTCCCATGAGCAGCGCCCGCTACGTCGTCGGCATCGACCTGGGAACCACCAACTCGTCGCTGGCGTATGTCGCGCTCGACGATCCGCAGCGCCGCGTCGCCAGCCTGCCCATCGTGCAGCTGGTGCGCGAGGCGCAAGCCGACGAGCGGTCGACGCTGCCGAGTTTTCTCTACCTGGCGGGAAAACACGACGTTGCGCCGGGTGCGTTGCGACTGCCCTGGGATGAACAGCGCGAATACGCCGTCGGCGAGTTCGCCCGGGAACAGGGAGCCAAGGTACCCGGACACTTGGTGTCGTCGGCGAAGTCGTGGCTTTGCCACGGTGGCGTCGACCGGCAGGCCGCCATCCTGCCCTGGGGCGGCGCCGACGACGTCGCCAAGGTATCCCCCGTCGACGCCTCCAGTCGTTACCTGCAGCACCTGCGCGAGGTCTGGGATCGCAGCTTCCCGCAAGCCCCACTGGCGCAGCAAGACGTCATCCTCACGGTGCCTGCGTCGTTCGACGAGGTGGCACGCGAGCTGACCGTCGCCGCCGCCGAACGGGCCGGGCTCGCCCGGGTCATTCTCCTCGAAGAGCCGCAGGCCGCCTTCTACGCTTGGCTGCGCCACCACGAGGACGACTGGGCCGACGCACTCGGCGGCGCCAAGCTCGCCGTCGTCGTCGACGTCGGCGGCGGTACCACCGACTTCAGCCTCATCGGCATCGGCGACGACGACGGCCGCATCGCCCTCGCCCGTCACGCGGTGGGCGACCACATCCTGCTCGGCGGCGACAACATCGACGTGGCTCTGGCGCGCCAGCTCGAACCGCGACTCAACACCAAACTCGACAGCCAGCGCTGGCATCAGCTGACCAACCTCTGCCGCAGCGCCAAAGAGGCGCTGCTGGCGGACGACGCCCCTGCCTCGCTGCCGATCCGCCTAGTTGGCCGCGGCGGCGCCGTCGTCGGCGGCACGGTGACGGCGCAGCTCACCGCCGACGAAGTGCGCCAATTGGTGCTCGACGGTTTCTTCGCCGACGTCGCGGCCGAGGAACAGCCACGCAAGACGGCGCGCGCTGGGCTGCAGGAATGGGGCCTCCCCTTCGCCGCCGAGCCCGAGATCACCCGCCACCTGGCGGCCTTCCTCCAGCGCCATGCCGGCGACGTCACGCCGACGAGTGACCTGCCCCTCGGGCTGCCCGACGCCGTGCTGTTCAACGGCGGCGCGCTCAAGCCGCGGTTGCTGCGCGATCGCCTCGCCGATTGCCTCCAGCGCTGGAGCGGCCAAGCCCCGCGGGTGCTGGTGAGCGACGACCTCGACCTCGCCGTGGCACGCGGCGCCGCCTACTACGGCTTGGTCCGCCGCGGCCACGGCATTCGTATCGGCGGCGGCAGCCCACGCGCCTATTTCGTCGGACTCGATGCCGCGCCGGCCGCGGACCAGCTACAAGTTCTCTGCATCGCGCACCGCGGCATGCACGAAGGCGATTCGATCGAGGTGCACGAGCCCGCCTTCGACGTGCTCACCAATCGCGGCGTCGCCTTCCCCCTCTTCGCGTCGAGTACCCGGCTCGGCGACCGCGCCGGCGACGTCATCCAGGCCGATCGCGACTCGCTCACCGAACTGCCGCCGATCCGTACGGTCCTGCGCTTCGGCAAGAAACTCGAAGCGCGCAAGATTCCCGTGTCGCTGCTGACGCAGCTGACCGAACTCGGCACTCTCGAACTGTGGTGTCGCTCGCGCACCTCGGAGCACCGCTGGCGTCTGCAGTTCCAACTCCGCGAACAAGGCACCCCGGCGGCGGACGAAGCAAGCGTCGAGGCCGACGTCGAGAGCGTCGTCAGTGAGGCGCAACTCGCTGGCGCCATCGCGCTCGTGCAATCGGTGTTTCCACCCGACGCCGCCAGCGGCGCCGGCGATCCGGTCACCCTCATGCGCGAACTCGAAAGCGCCCTCGGCGCCGGTAAGGATGCCTGGCCGCTGGCGGCGATCCGCAAGCTCTGGGACGTCCTGTGGGAAGGACGGGAGCATCGCCGCAACTCGGCGGCACACGAGGCGCGTTGGCTGAACCTGTGCGGCTTCCTGTTGCGGCCCGGCTTCGGCGCCGAACTCGACGAGTGGCGCGTCCAGCAGCTTTGGCGCGCCCGCTCCGACGGGCTGTGTTTTCCCAAGGCCGTCCAAGTGCGCAGCGAGTGGTGGAGTCTCTGGAAACGCCTCGCCGGCGGCCTCAGTCGGCCGCAGCAGATGCAGCTGTTCCAAGAGATTGCGCCGGCCTTGTTGCCGCGCGCCAAGGCGAAGTCGAAGCTCAAGGCATCGCCGCAAGAGGTACGCGAGTTCTGGCAAATCGCCGCCAGCTGCGAACGTCTGTCGCCGGAAGCCAAGACGGAGTTGGGAGAGGTGCTCGTCGCCGCCATGGCCAAAGGCAAGGCGTCCGAAAACGATCTCTGGCTCCTCGGCCGCCTCGGCGCGCGGGCGCCGATCCACGGTCCGCTCAACCAAACGGTGCCCCGCACCACGGCGGAAAAGTGGGTGCGCGCCGTCCTCGCGGCGCCATGGCCCCGCCCAGGCGATACCGTATTCGCGCTGGTGCAGCTGGCGCGCTGTGTCGGCGACCGCGAACGTGATCTCGACCCGGCGGTGCGTGAAGCGGTCGCCCTCTTCGTACAGGACTTGCCGCACGGGGAACGCGCCGCGCACCTCGTCCGCCAAGCGGTGCCGCTGGCCGCAGGCGAACGCTCCCGCATCCTCGACGAATCCCTGCCCGCCGGATTGCAGCTACGCAGCGACGGCTGAGCGCCACGTTCAGGAGGCCGGGACTTCCCCTTCCGGCCGCGTGCGCCAGCGGCGGTGGAACCAGATCCACTGTTCGGGATACTGCCGCAACATGCCGCTGATCGCATCGCTGCAGCGCTGTGTATTGGTGACGATGTCGCGCTCGCGATCGCCACTGTTCACCATCTCGATCTCCGGCAACACCACGAGCCGATGGCGCTCCGACTCGCCCTGGCGCACCAAGAAGACGGGGAACACGGCAGCCCCCGTGTGCATGGCCAGCCGCGCCGCGCCGGGATTGGTGCAGGCGAGCCTGCCGAGCACGTCGACGAAGACCCCCTCACTGCGGCGTTGGTTCTGATCCGAGGGAATCACGAGGATCTCGCCGCGCCGCAGGATACGCAGCGCGGCCCGCGCCGCGGACCGTTTGGGCAACACGGTGGTGCCCGCGAGTCGGCGCACCTCCTGCAGCCGCGCGTCGAAAATCTGATTGCGCATCGGCTTGTAGACGAAGGTGATCGGACGTCCGAGCATCCCATGCACGAAGGCGAGCAGCTCCCAATTGCCGAAATGTCCGGTGACGATGATCGCGCCACGCTGCTCGGCCACGCGAAAGACGTTCTCCCACGCCTCACGATCGGCGAACTCGACGTAGCGCGGCAGTGATTTGGGGGTCAGCTGCGGTAGATGACAGAACTCGGCGCCGACGCGCCCGAGATTACGGCAACTGGCCCGCAGGATGCGCCGATGCTCGCGCGGCCCCCGGTCGGGAAAGACGAAGGCCAGATTGCTGAGGGCGATGCGGCGCTGCCGGCGTGCGACGACCGCCAACAGCTCGCCCAGCACGGCGCCACAGAGCAACGCCACTGGCCGCGGCAGAGCGGCGAACGAAGCGAACACGACGCGGAAGACGGCGAACTCGAGGCGGGATTTGAAGTCGGCCGACACGCGTGATCTCAGTCGACGACCGGAATCGAGTCACCGGCAAGCAGTGCCTGCTCCTTGACGCGCAGGTCGTCGTAGACGGCCGCGTCGATGGCCCGGTACTTGGACAACGCGGCTTCCGTCTTGGCGGGCCCGTCGACCATCGAAGCGGCGACCTCCTCCAATTGCTTACGCATCCAGGAGATGTGCCACTTCTCGTCGAGGCTGACGCGTCGCAGGATGGCCAGCGTGTCGGCATCGACGCCGGGCCGCGCCGCATGTTCGCTGTAGCGTTGATGCGACCGTTCCTCGACGACCACGGTGAGCGCCAACAGCTCGAGCAAGTTGCGGGGAAGCGTACGGCGACCGATACGCGTCTGGTAGCCATCGTCGAGTCGCAGCGGCACCGCCCCGAGGTCGGCAATGCGCTTGGTCCACAGCCACGCGTGCTGGGTCTCTTCGGCGTAGTGCAAGGAGAGTTTGATCTGCGCGTCGCCGTCGCGGAGGTACGACATCAGGCGATAAAGCAGCTGCGCGCCACGCAACTCGGCGTCGCGGTAGTAGCTGAGCAGAACGACGAGATTCGGATCGGCTGTCATCCCCGGCGGTCTCCTTAAGCAATGGTCGCGTCGGGATCAAGATTGGGCTGCGGCGCACGTCGCCAGCGCCGGTGCCACCAGACCCACTCCGCCGGGTTACGGCGAATCTGCTGCTCGATCTCTTCGCTGAACCGTCGGGTCAATGCCTGGATGTCGGTCGCCGTGTCGTCGCCCCGACGTACGTCGATCGGCGGGTGCACGACGATGCGGTGCCCGCCCTGGGCGCGCCGCTGAATGAAGGCGACGACCACGGGGATCTCGCGCCGCACGGCCAGCGACGCCGCCGCCACCGGCGTCCGCGCCATCCGGCCGAAGAACGGCACCGACAGCGACTGCACTCGCGTGTCCTGGTCGATCAGCATCGCCAACACCGAGGTCGAACGGATGGCGCGTAAGATTTGCTGCGCCGCGTTCGGGCTTTCGCGCAGAATCGTTTCGACCCCCTGTCGCCGGCGGAAGTCGACGAGGATGTCGTTGAGCGCCGCATTGCGCACGCGCCGCCCGATGGCCATCACCGAGACGCCGTCCCACGCGCAAGCTGCCGCCAGCAATTCCCAATTGCCGATGTGACCCGTGACGACGATGGCCCCTTTGCCCGCTCGTTTCAGATCGTCGAAATGGTGCCGCCCTTCGAACTCGATGTAGGTATCGCGCCGGGCGCGAATCGCATCGATCTTGATCATCTCGACGAAGCTGCGCGCGGCATTCTGGAACGAGGCCCGCGCCAGATGCTCGCGAGCCGAGGGAGGCAACGATCGGCCGAAGGCCAGCTCCAAGTGCTCTTGCGCCAAGCGTCGTGGGCCGCCGAGGAGGCGATACGCCCACATGCCGTAGCGGTCGGCGAGCGCGAGCGCCTCGTCGAGGGACCGGCGGTCGATGTGGGCAAAGGCCCTCCGCGTCAGCGCCAACACGAGCGCGTCCTTGCGGCGGCGGACGAAGCGCCGCAGGCGTACCGAACGTTGGAGCCAACGGCTCAGCGGATTCGCCATGGCGACGCCCTCAGACGACACCCGCCTTGAGCAGATCGTGCAGATGCACGACCCCGGCAGGACGGCCATCGTCTTCGACGACGAAGAGCGACGTGATGCCGAACTTCTCCATGAGCGCCACCGCACTGCCGCCGAAGGCCGCCGCGGCGATCGTCTTCGGTTGCCGCCCCATGACGTCGGAAGCACGCGCCTGATGGACGTCGACACCGCGCTCCCAGGCGCGTCGCAGATCGCCATCGGTGATCACGCCGACCAAGTGTCCCTCGTCGTCGACGACTGCGGTCACACCCAGACGCTTACCGGTCATTTCGAGGATGGCATCGCGCAAGCTCGCGCTCCCCCGCACCCTCGGCACGGCGTCGCCCGCGTGCATGACGTCGGCCACGGTGAGAAAGCGCCGCCCCAGCGCCCCGGCCGGATGCACCTGGGCGAAGTCGTCGCGGCCGAAACCCTTGCGTTCGAGCAGAGCTACCGCCAGCGCATCACCGAGCGCCAGCGTCGCGGTCGTGCTGGCGGTCGGGGCCAATCCCATCGGGCAAGCCTCTTCCGCGACGCTGACGTCGAGCACCACGTCGGCGGCCCGACCGAGCGTCGAGGACGGATTGCCGGTCATGGCGATCAACGACAACCCGAGTCGCTTGAACAGCGGCAACAGCTGGACGATCTCCGTCTCACCGCTGGTCGATAGCGCCACCAACACGTCGCCCCGCGCGAGCACCCCGGCGTCGCCGTGGGCCGCCTCGGCGGCGTGCAGGAATACCGACGGCGTCCCCGTGCTGGTGAATGTCGCGGCGATCTTGCGCGCGATGATGCCCGACTTGCCCATGCCGGCCAGAATCACCTTGCCGGAACAGCCTTCGAGCAGGTCGAGCGCTTGCACGAAGCTCTGATCCAGGCGGGTGGACAGGGCCTCGAGTGCTCTCCGCTCGACGGCAAGGACGCGGCGCGCCCGCTCCAGGTCGAGAGCCGACGCCACCGAATCAGAGGCTTTTGGCGAGCGCATCGAAAGCCTTCAGTTCCGTCAGCAGCGACTCGACCTGATCGAGCCGGTACGAGTTCGGCCCGTCGGAAAGAGCCCGATCGGGATCCTCGTGCACCTCCAGGAAGATCGCCGAAACGCCGACGGCACACGCGGCGCGTGCCAAACTACGGATGAAATGCCGTTGTCCGCCCGAAGCGCTGCCGAGACCGCCGGGGAGCTGCACACTGTGGCCGGCATCGTACACGACGGGGAAGCCGAATTCGGCAAGCACCGCCAGCGAGCGCATGTCCGCCACCAAGTTGTTATAGCCGAACGTATAGCCGCGTTCGGTGACGAGGAGTCGTCGGTTGCCGGTCGACGCCACCTTCTCGAGGACCGCCCGCATGTCCCACGGCGCCAGGAATTGCGCCTTCTTCACGTTGACCGGCTTGCCGGTCGCCGCCACCGCCAGCAGGAAATCGGTTTGGCGGCACAAGAAGGCGGGCGTCTGGAGCAAGTCGACGACCTCGGCGACGGCCGCGGCGTCCTGCCTTTCGTGGACGTCGGTGACGACCGGCACGCCGATCTCGCGCCGCACCTCTTCGAGAATCCGCAAGCCTTCGTCGCGGCCCGGCCCGCGGAAGGAATCGAGTGCCGTCCGATTCGCCTTGTCGTAGGAGGACTTGAAAATGAACGGGACGCCGACCCGACGGGTGATGTCGCGCAGCGCCGCCGCGTGGCGCAGCGACTGCTCGCGCGACTCGATGACGCACGGTCCGCCGAGAAAGACGAACGGGGCCAGGCCTCCGACGACCACGTTTCCAACGAGAACTTGGCTGCTCTGCACGCATGCACCTCCGCGGACGACCTCGATGCCAGCGTGGCTCGGCGGACATCGCAGGACGAACCTGCCGTGGAATCGATCCCAGCGCAACCGATCCCGTAACGCGCGGCGCGCAGCCCGGTAACGGGAATTTCACATAAGTAGACCCTTGGCTTTCTTGAATTTACGGCAACGGCTTCTTATGAACGGCGCATCATGATGCCCTCCCCGTCGCGCCCCAATCTTCCCTACCTCCGAATCCTCCAGGTGCCCCGATGACCCGTTCCCACCCGACCATCGCCGGGTTGCTGTTGCTCCTCGCGAGCACCGCCCTGGCCGCCCCATTGCAGAAGGTCATCGACGAGCAAGCAGCCGCCGACAAGGACGCCGCCGCGGCACAAGCGAAGATCGACGCCCTCGAAGACCAAGCGCGCTCCATGGCGGCGAAGTACCGCGAGGCTCTGGCCGTCGCCGACAGCATGAACGCCTACAGCGACCAGCTCGCGGCGCAGGTCGACTCGCAACAGGCGCGCCTCGACGAGATCAACGCTCAGCTGGCCGACATCGAAGTGACGCAGCGCGAAGTGCTGCCGCTGATGGAGAAGATGATCCAGACGCTGGAGAAGTTCGTCGCGCTCGACCTACCCTTCCTCCTCGACGAGCGAACCAAGCGCGTCGCCACCCTCAAGAACGTCCTCGGCAGCGGTGACGTCAGCACCTCGGAAAAGTACCGCCGCATCCTCGAGGCATATCAGATCGAAATGGAATACGGACGCACCCTCGATGCCTACACCGGCAAACTGGGCGAGGGCGACGCGGCGCGCACGGTGCAGTTCGTCCGGCTCGGACGCGTCGCTTTGCTCTACCAGACGCTCGACGGCAGCGAGACCGGCTACTGGGATGCATCGAAGAAGCAGTGGGTGGTCGACAACGGCTACCAACGTGACGTGAAGCGCGCACTCTCGGTCGCCCGCAAGGAAGGTGCTCCCGAATTGATCATGGCTCCCATTCCGGCGCCGGTGGAGGTGAAGCCATGAGACACAGCATGCGAGGCGGGTGCTTCTTTCTGATGCTGTCGGCCTTGGCGCTGCCCGCCTGGGGCGTCGACACCCTGGATCAGCTCCTCGAAGAAACGCGCAGCCTGCGCGCCAAGGAAGCCGAGATCAACGCAGCACGCGAGCGGGAGTTCGCCGCCAATCGCGACAAACAAGCAGAAATGCTCGCCACCGCCGAGGCCAAGCGCAAGGCGGCGGAAGCACGTAGCGCCGACCTCTCGGCGCGCTTCGACGCCAACGAAGTCGCGCTCACCGAACTCGAAACCAAGCTCAAGGACCGCATGGGCGTGCTGGGGGAACTTTTCGGCGTGACTCGTCAGGTCGCTGGCGACACGGCAACGGCCCTGGGGCAGTCGATGACGAGCGCGCAGTACCCGGAGCGCGAGGACTTCCTGCGTAAGTTGGGCGACGCGAAGGAGCTGCCGTCGATCGGCGAACTCGAGCAGCTGTGGTTCGAGATGCAGCGCGAGATGACCGAGACCGGACGCGTCGTGCGGCTGCGCACCAAAGTGGTCGACGCCGACGGCACCCCCACGGAGGCCGAGGTGGTGCGCATCGGACCGTTCACGGCGATCGCCGACGGTCGTTACCTCAACTATCTACCGTCGCAGAAGGCTCTCAGCATTCTGCCGCGCCAGCTCGAAGGCGAGTTCGCCGAGGCGGCGCAGAATCTTCAGAAAGCCACCAGCGGTTACGTGCGGGCCACGGTCGACCCGGCACGTGGCGTGTTGCTCGCTCTGTACGTCGAGAGACCGACGTTACGGGAACGCATCGAACACGGAGAGGCGGTCGGCTTCGTCATCCTCGCCGTCGGCATCGCCGGCGCCGTCGCCGCGCTGTTCCAGTTTTTCTACCTGATCTTCGTCCGCATCCGCGTCCGCTCGCAACTGAACCATCTCGACCAGCCGCAGGCGAACAACCCGCTCGGGCGCGTGCTGCTCGCCTTCAAGGGCGATCCGTCGCGCATCGAAGAAGACGCCGAGATCGCCGAGCTACGCATCTCCGAGGCAGTGTTGCGCGAAGTGCCGCGGGTCGAGCGTTTCCAAGCCTTCTTGCGACTGGCCGTCGCCGCCGGCCCGCTGCTGGGTCTCGTCGGCACCGTCATCGGCATGATCGTCACCTTCCAGAGCATCACCGAATCGGGCTCGAGCGACCCGAAGCTGATGGCGCACGGCATCGGACAAGCGATGATCGCGACGGTGCTTGGTTTGGGTATCGCCATCCCGTTGCTCTTCGCCAATGCCGGCCTGGCCGCCCTATCGCGGCAGATCGTGACCCTACTGGAGGAGCAGAGCACCGGTTTGCTGGCCGAGCGTCTGGAGAATCAGCGCGACAAGAACGCAGGTACCCACGGTGCCTCTGCTTGATCCCATACTACGCCTCTACGGCGCCGTTCAGGCGCTCGTCGAGGGCGGCGGACCATTCGTCTTCGCGATCTTCGCTTCAGGCGTGATCCTGTGGACACTGGTGATCGAACGCATTTGGTACTTCGCGTTCATTCTGCCCCGTCACGCCGAAGCGACGCTGGCACAATGGCTGGGGCGCCGCGATCGTACCAGTTGGTGTGCGCACCAGATCCGCCAAGCGATGATTTCACGCCTCGGGGCGGAGATGTCCGCCAACCTACCGTTGCTGCGCGTGCTGGTGCCGATGTCGCCGCTGCTCGGCTTGGTCGGCACCGTGGCGGGCATGCTGGAGGTCTTCGACTCGATGGCCATGCGCGGTTCCGCCGACGCCCGCACCATGGCGAACGGCGTGTCGCACGCGATGATCTGCACCCTCACGGGTCTGGCCGTCAGCATCACCGGGCTTTATCCGGTCTACTACTTCCAGTCCCGCATCCGGCGTGAGCTCGAGCTACTCGCCGACCGCTTCGTGTATTGAACCCATGCGCCTGCGCCGATTTTCGCGTCATCACGACGACAACCACGACAGCAGCGGCATCGACCTGGCGCCGATGCTCGACTTCGTCATGAACCTGCTCATCTTCTTCATCATCACCGCAGTGTTCGTGAAGGAGATGGGCCTGACGGTGAACCGCGCCGGCGGAGCGTCGGGAGGCGGCGGCAGCGGCGCGGCGATCACGGTCAGCATCACCGCCGAGGGCGAGGTCTGGGTCGACGGCCGCATCATCGACATGCGCGCAGTACGCGCCAACGTCGAGCGGCTGCACGCCGCCAACCCCAAGAGCGGCGTGTTGGTGGCGGCCGACCAGAACGCTCCCACCGGGCTCGTCGTCAACGTCGTCGACCAGGTCCACCTCGCTGGTGTTTACGACATCACCTTCGGCACGAACTGAGCGATGAAGGCGAAGCGACACATCGAGGCGAACGAGGAGCACGGCATCGACCTGGCGCCGATGCTCGACTTCGTCATGAACCTTCTGATCTTCTTCATCATCACCACCTCGTTCGTGAAGGACCCAGGCATGGTGGTGGTGCAGCCGAAGGCGGAGACGGCGGTCTACAAGGAGTCCGGCAACATTCTCATCGCCGTGCGCGCCAACGGCGAAATCTGGCTCGATCGTCGCGAAGTCGACCTGCGCGAGTTGCGTGCGCTCGTCGAGCGCATGCACGTCGAGCGCCCCGAGGATACCGCCGTGATCGTCGCCGATCAGGCCGCCCGGGCGGGTGTGGTGGCGCGGGTGATGGACGAGGTCAAGCTCGCCGGCATCAAGGAAATCGCCCTCGGCGCCGACTCGGCGCTCGAGGAGTGAGGCGCCCATCGATGGCTCCCACCTCCACCCCGGCCAGGGCGCGGCCGCAGGCCACGACGTCGCGCCGGCTCGTCGAAGCCCTCCGCTTCCCCGTCTCGTTCGTCTTGGCGCTCACTCTCACCGCGTCGATGTTTCTGCTGTTGAACACCGTCATCAGCAACCAGATCGAGGTGGGGGAACGGAAGGTCGCCACCAAGATCGACTTCAGCCGGCTGCGGCGCGACAGCGAGATCAAGATGATCAAGCGCGAGAAGCCCAAGCCGGTGCAACCGACCGAGCCGCCGCCCGAGGCGCCGAAGATCGCCGCACCCGAAGCCGTTGCGCAGGCACCGAGTGCCGGGCCAATCGCCATCGGTCCCGGCGCCGGCCTGAACGTCGACGTCAAAGGCATGCTCGGCGGCCCGGGGGCCGCGGGCGTCGGCAGCGGCGGCGGCGGCGGCAGCGACCGCGCCGAAATGCCGCTGGTGCGCATCCAGCCCGAGTATCCTCCACGCGCCCTCGCCCGTGGCATCGAAGGCTGGGCCGTCATCGAGTTCTCCGTCACCGCCACCGGCACCACCAAGGACGTCAAAGCCGTCGAGTCCGATCCTCCGGGCGTGTTCGAGCAGGCGGCGATCAAGGCGGTCCAGTCGTGGAAGTACAACCCGAAGATCCAGGACGGCACGGCCGTCGAGCGCCGCGGCATGCGCGTCATGCTCACCTTCAAGATCGCCCAATGAACGTCGCACGCTCGCTCGCCCTGCTCCTCGTGTTCGCCGTGTCGCTGCCGGCTGCGACCGTTCGCGCCGCAGAGGACGAACGCCCGAGCGGCAAGTCGTCACAACCCAACTTCGACCCGACGATCGGCAAGCGCATCAACCAGGCCATCGAAGCGATGCAGGACGACCGCTTCGACGAGGCGCGCGAAGTCCTCGACCGGGTCAATCTACGCCGCGCCAGCCCCTTCGAGGTGAGCCGCGTCGAACAGATCTACGCTGCCATCGACCAATCGCAAGAGAGGTATGCTGCAGCGCGTGAGCACCTCGAACGCGCCATGGCCTCGGGTGGTCTCAACGACCAGGAGCAGTCGAGCGTTCGCTTCCAAATCGCCAAGCTGTTGCTGGTGGAGGAGAAGTGGGCCGACGGGGTCGCCATGCTCGAACAGTGGTTCGCCAAGGAGCCGGCTCCCAACTCGGCCGCCTACTACACCCTCGCGGTGGCGTACTATCAGGTGGAGAATCTCGATCGATCGGTCCAGGCGGCGCAAAAGGCGGTCGACCTCGCCCACGGCAAACCGCAAGAGAGCTGGCTGCAGCTGCTGCTGGCGCTGCGACTGCGACGCCAAGAGTACCATCTCGCCTACCCGATCCTGGTGGGCCTGATCGAGAAGCAGCCGGACAAGAAGACCTATTGGGTCGAGGCCTCCTCGGCGGCGATGTCGCAGGAGAACTACCCCGCGGCCGCGACGCTGCTCCAGCTGGCCTACACCGGCGACCTGCTCGAGGACGCAACCGAGATCCGCCGTCTCGCCGAGTTGCTGCTCTTCCGCGGCATTCCCCACCGCGCGGCGACGATTCTGGCCGCGGCGCTGAAGGACAGACGCATCGCCGAGGACGCATCGTCGTACGAGTTGCTCGGCAACTGCTGGATCGCCGCCCGCGATTACGACAAGGCGCTGGCACCGCTCGCGCGCGCCGGCGAGCTCGCCACCTCCGGCGAACCCTACCTACGCCTGGCCGAGATCCACGCCCAACGAGAGAACTGGCAGGGCGCCATCGAGGCGCTGCAGCGCGGTATCGACAAGGGCAAACTCAAGCGACCAGGACTGGCGCAGTTTCTCATGGGCATGGCCCACTTCAACTTGAAGAAACTGGATCAGGCGAAAGTCTGGTTCCAGCGCGCCGCGACCCACCGCGACCAGAAGATGCAGGCGGAAGCCTGGCTCAAGCACACGGAAAACGCCCTGAGCGCTCCGTGAGCCCCCGCTTCCCGCCCGCCGACGCGGCCGCCTGCGGCTGCGTCGGCGAACATCAACCCGAAACGGCGCTGAGCAGGGGCTCTCGTTCGGTCTCGTGATGCCGCTGCAGCGCCGCGCTGACGAAGCCGCGGAACATCGGATGCGGGTCGTGCGGACGCGACTTGAACTCCGGGTGAAACTGGCTCGCCAGAAAGAAGGGGTGCCCCGGCAGCTCGACGATCTCGACCAGATTGCCGTCCGGCGATAGGCCGCTCAGCACCAAACCGTTCTTCTCCAGCGCTTCGCGGTAGCGATTGCTCACCTCGTAACGATGGCGGTGCCGCTCGTCGATCTTGCGCTTGCCATAGAGCTTGGCCGCCAGTGACCCTTCCTTGAGGGCGCAAGGATAGGAGCCGAGCCGCATCGTACCGCCGAGGCCTTTGACGTCGCGCTGTTCGGTCATCAAGTCGATCACCGCATGCGGCGTCGCCGGGTCGACCTCGATCGAGTTGGCTCCGTCGAGGCCACAGACGTGGCGCGCATACTCGATGACCGCCATCTGCATGCCGAAGCAGATGCCGAGGAACGGCCGCCGCTGCTCGCGCGCGTAACGCACCGCGGCGATCTTGCCCTCGGTACCGCGGTGGCCGAAGCCCATGGGCACCAAGATGCCATCGGCTCGCGTCACTTCGGACGGCAGGTCCGCCGGGTCGATCTTCTCCGAGTCGACGTAATCGATCTCGACCTTGCACTCGTTGGCGATACCGCCGTGCACCAGCGCTTCGTGCAAGCTCTTGTAGGAGTCGGCGACGTCGACGTATTTGCCGACCATGGCGATGCGCACGACGTCGCGCGGATGCTTGATGACGTCGACGATCTTCTCCCACTTGGAAAGATCCGGCGCCTTGGTCCACATGTTGAGCTTCTCGACGATGCGTTCGTCGAGCCCCTCGGCACGGAAATGCAGCGGCACCTCGTAGATGCAGTCGACGTCCGGCGCGGCGATGACCGAGCCCTCGTCGACGTTGCAGAAGAGGGCGATCTTCTCCTTGATCTTGCGGTCGAGCGGCCGTTCGGTGCGGCACAGCAGGATGTCGGGCTGGATGCCGAGACCGGTGAGTTCCTTGACGCTGTGCTGCGTCGGCTTGGTCTTCACCTCGCCGGCGGCGGCGATGTACGGCACCAAGGTCAGGTGCGTGTAGAGCACGTTCTCGCGACCGCGATCCCAGCCGAACTGGCGGATCGCCTCGAGGAACGGCAGGCTCTCGATGTCACCCACGGTACCGCCGACCTCGCCGATGGCTAGGTCGTAGCCGGCCGCCGCCTCTTCGATGCGCCGTTTGATCTCGTCGGTGATGTGCGGAATCACCTGCACCGTGCCGCCGAGGTACTCGCCCTTGCGCTCGTTGGAGATGACGCGGTCGTAGACCTGGCCGGTGGTGAAGTTGTTGCGGCGGCTGGTGCGGCTCGACAGGAAGCGCTCGTAATGGCCCAGGTCGAGGTCGGTCTCGGCACCGTCGTCGGTGACGAACACCTCGCCGTGTTGAAACGGACTCATCGTACCCGGGTCGACGTTGAGGTACGGGTCCATCTTGAAGATCGTGACCTTGAGGCCACGCGCTTCGAGGACCGCGCCGATCGAGGCCGCGGCGATGCCCTTGCCGAGCGACGAGACGACGCCACCGGTGACGAAGATGAACTTAGTCTTACCCTTGCTCCGCGCCATCATCCCCTCCTCGTTGTTGCCGCCACGTGGGCGTTGGCCCGCTCCAGGTCGGCGGGTGTATCGACTTCGATGCCGAGCCCCCCTGGGGCGTCGGCGACATGCAAGCGGTAACCGTGTTCGAGCACGCGCAGCTGCTCCAGCTTCTCCGCTCGTTCGAGCGGAGTCGGCGGCAGCTGCGCCAGTCGTAGCAGAAAGGCGCGCCGGTAGACGTACAAGCCGAGATGGCGATGGCCGAGTCCCTGCGCCGGTGCGCCATCGCGCCAATAGGGCAGCGGGCTACGCGAAAAATACAACGCGTCGCCGCGAGCGTTGGTGACCACCTTGACGACATTCGGGTTCGACATTTCGGCGGGGTCGCGCAGTGGCTCGCGCACCGTCGCCATCGGCAACTCCGGGTCGGCCAGCATCGCCGCCACCGGTCGCTCGACCATTTCGGGTTCGAGGAATGGCAGGTCGCCCTGGACGTTGACTATGATGTCGGCTTCGAGATGGGCAGCGACCTCGGCGATCCGATCGGTGCCGGACGGATGGTCCGAGCGGGTCATGGCGACGTCGCCACCGAAAGCGCGCACGGTCCCGGCGATGCGTTCGTCATCCGTCGCGACGATGACGCGATCGACGCAGCCGACGGCCGCGGCGCGGCGGTAGACGCGCTCGATCATCGGCTGGCCACCGATCTCCGCCAGGGGTTTTCCGGGGAGACGGGTGGAGTCGAAGCGCGCAGGGATGATGGCAACGATCGGCGAGCCCATGACGTAAGTCCGTGGCTCCGGGCGAGCCAACGCGGGGGGGTGTACAGCAGACCCGCGGCAGCAGTCAATTTTGCCTGCCGGCCGCGGCTTAGATGCCTGAATCGGCAAGGCTTTTCCGGCGGCGGTCGGACGGCGGGTCCGCCACGCGCCGCCGCGGCGGCGGCAGTTCTCGACAAACTATCCAACTATACTGCTTACAGCGCGGCGCGCCGCTAAACTATGCTCGTGGCGCCAATGGCTCGACCTACGAGGATTACTGGCGCGCTCTGCAGCGCCGCCGCCGTCGCCGCCGCCTTCCGGTCGGAATGGGGCGGCGGTCTGGCCGGATTCGCCTTGCTGCCCCTCCTGGCCGTAGCCATGCGCTGTCGCTTAGGCCTTGCCGTCCTCCTCGGTGGGTGGTCTGGCGGCGCCGCCCACGGGCTGGGCTGCGCCTGGCTCGGGCAGGCGGTCGCACACCACCCAAACGCCGCATCCACCGGGGTCCTCCCCTCGCTGCTCGGATTCCTCGTGCTCCAGGCGCTGCCGTTCGCCGCAATCGCCGGGCTCGCCAGCGCAGTCCGGCGGACCATCCCTTCGGCAGCGTTCGGTGCGCTGGCCCTGGCGTCGAGCTGGGTCGTCCTCGAAGGGATCGTGCCGCGGCCCCTCCCCTGGAGCCTGGGTGCGGCCCTCGCCGGTTCGTCGCTGACACGCCCTGTCGTCGCCGCCGTCGGCACCGAGGGCGCCAGCGCGCTCTGCGTCGGCATCGCCACCGTGCTGGCGTGGAAGATGATCTGCGCCTGGCGGCGTCGCCTCCATTGGGCGATCGGCGTCGTCGCCTGCGGGCTGCTGTCGTGTGCGCCCGATTCGACGATCTACCGCCACGGCACACGCTCTTCCCGGGGCATCACCATCGTGCTGGTGCAGCCCGGAACCACCGCGGGCGACCGCAGCGTGCACGGTACTTGGCTTGCCTTGACGACAGCCACCGAGAACGCCCTGGCTGGCGGAGCCAGACCCGACCTCGTCCTGTGGCCCGAAACCGCCCTGCCCGTTTCGCCCCGTCATGCACCGGCGTGGCGCAGACGCGTCGAAGCGCGGGTTCGGCACTGGCAGGTGCCGCTCTTGTTCGGCGCGGTCGAGACGAGCCACGACGGACGTGCCGAGCGCAACGTCGCGTATCTGGTACAAGCAAGTCCCGGAACGCCGACCTGGCAGGTGGCGCGTAAGCATGCCCTCGTGCCGCTGTTCGAAGGTCTGGCGACGATCGTGCGGCCTTGGGCCGACCGGGAGGCACCAAGTGCTGGGCGTTTCCGCCGCGGGGAGGCCGCCACCCCGTTGACCCTGATCACCGCAGCGGGGCCGGTTCGCCTCGGGGTCGCCATCTGTTACGAAGCCATCGCTTCCAACCTCTGGGCGCGACAGGCCGCCGCCGGTGCCGACATCCTCGTGCAACTGGCAGACGACCGCTGGCTCGGCAGCGCCGGCGCCCGCCAGCACCTCCTGCTGGTGCAGGCGCAAGCAGCGAGTCTGGGACGGTGGATCGTGCGTGCTTCGGGATCGGGTCCGAGTGCGCTCATCGACCCGACGGGCGCCCTGCGGAGCGTCCTCCCGCTCGGCACCGCGGCAGTCGATGCGGCCGTCGTTCCATGGCCTACCGCAGCGACCCGCCCGGCGCCGTCGTGTCGCCACGCGATCGTGGCAGAAGCAGTCTCACCCGCGTACCGCGTCCAACCTCGCTTTCCAATTCGATGCGCCCGCCCAGCTGCTGCGTCAGCCGCTCCACCAAATGGAGTCCGAGGCCGACGCCGCCGTAACGGCCGTGGATTTCCTCCGACGCTTGGCGGAACGGCTCGAAAATCGACTTCAGCATCTCCGTCGGAATACCGATCCCCGTGTCGGAAATGCTGAACTCGACCCCTCCGTCGCTCGACCGAGCGCGCACCTCGACACTGCCCCGTTCGGTGAACTTGATCGCGTTGTGGATCAGGTTGTTGAGGATCATGCGCAACTTGACGGGGTCGGTGACGAGCGTCGGCGTCCCCTCTTCGGCGTGCCAGCGGAACGCGAGTTGATCGCGCGTCGCCGCCGCGCGCAGGCCGCGCCCGAGATCATCGAGCAACGCCCCGACGTCGACCGGGTCGTACACGGCGACGGCACGCCGAGAATCGAGACGGCTCAGTTCCAGCGTCGCGTTGATCAGCGCCAGCAGCTCTCGCGCATTGGCATCGGCGCGCAAGAGTGCGTGTGTTTGGTCATCGTTCAGTGATCCGAGCCCACGATCGAGGAGGATTTCGTGATAGCCGATGATCACGTTGAGCGGCGTCCGCAGCTCGTGCGACATGTTGGCCACGAAGTCGGCGCGAAACTGATTCAGCCGCTCCAACTCGTCGCGTGTTTGGATGAGTTGGCGTTCGCGCAGGGCCAAGGCCTGGCGCGATCCCGCGGTGATGGCGGCAAGCGGAATCGAGGCGGCAAGCCCGAGGAACGTGACGAGTGACGGGTAGGCGTCGACGCCGAATGGCCAGCGGTCAGCCGACCAACCCAAGGCGCAACAGCTCGCTCCGAGGATCGCCACGGCGACGCCCTGCACACGCCAGCCCCAAGGCACCGCGGCACCAGTGACCATCGCCACCATCGCCGCCAACATCGCGTGCGCCACGAAGCTGCCCGAGACGGACGCCGAGTAGGCACTGACCGCCGCAATGAAGGCGACGAGCAGCAGCGCCAAAGGACGAGTCCAGCGATACTCACTGTCCCAGCGCAACCACGCCAGAGCCCCGACACCGGCGACGAACAGCACGCCCTTGGCGGCGTGCAGGCGCCAAACGTCGGGTTGTCCCAACGCATGGTCGATCGCCGCATAGAGGGGCAGCGCCGCCAGCAACACCCACAGCGTCCCGCTCACGTAACGGGCGAGCGCGGCATCGTCGTGCCGTCGATCCGCGCCATCGTAGGCAGGGGCGCTGCTGCCGACGACCGTCGAACGGGATTCCAAGGACAATGCGTCGCTCTCCATCTGGCTCGCCCGCGTCACTGCGGTTGCACGTGAGGTAGACCGATGATCGAGGGCGCGTCAATCGAAAGATCGAGCCGACGCTGCGTCGGCTCGATCGGAGAATGACCGCGCCGTGGCCTGACTCACTGAGCGCGCAGTTCGCGCAGCAGCGCGACGACGGCCCGTTGCATCGCCGCCTTGGCGCGCGTTCGGGTGAGATCTTGGCCGCGTCGCAAGCGGTCCCAAGCTTCGAATGATGTCGATTGCTCGAGGGCATCGGTAATGTCGCGCGGCGCGCGGCGCAGTTCGGGGAACCGTAGGAGTAGACGCGCCTTCAGCTGCGCGGACGCGTCGCGATAGTGCTCCTCCAGGAAGTGCGATCGGAAGCGAAGGAGCATGGTTGCCCGCATGTACGGCGCGATTCTTTCGTACAACTCGGCTCGCTGAGTGACGAGATCCGCCACCCGTTCCTCGAGCGGTGCGTCGGCCGGCGGCAGCTCCCGCAGCAGCGGTGCCACGCCAGCGACGATACGCTCTTGGAGCGTCGCGTACAGAGCATCCATATCGGCGAACAAACGAAACACGGTGCGCATGCCGACACCCGCCCGTTGTGCCACCTGCTGCGCGGTCGGCTCCGGATTCCCCTCGCCTACGAGTTCATAGAAGGCGTTCGTCAGCAGTTCGCGGCTCCGTGCCGCGCGCAGAGCCCGACCGTCTTGGCGCTCGGTTACTGCCGCTGCTTTCGGCTTCATCCGTTGGCCCCTTCCCTGGTGTCGGCAGCCTTGCGTTCGCCGGGTTGTCGCGGCGCTTCGACCACCACCTCGTACAGTCGGCGCAACTCGTGCATCGCCTGCGTCAATCGCTGCTCCCTCGCTCGCGCTTGCAACACCGCCGCAACCCGTTCGCGAATCTGAGACAGCGGCGGCGTCACCGGCTCGTGCCGCCGCTCGAGCTGGATCAGGTGCACGCCGAAGGGCGTCGTCACTGGCTCGGACCACGTGCCTGGGTTCAGATTCTGCACCACCCGAGCGAAGTCTTCCCCGAAGCGCGACACGAGTTGATGCACCTGCTGTCCGCGGAATTGCGCCGGGAGAGGCCCGGTATCACCGAGGCGTACGGCGGATGCGGGTTCGAGCTGCTCGGCCAGGATGCGGCGGCGCACGGACTGGGCCCGTTCCGGCATCGCGGCGGAGTCGCCTTCGCGTGCGAAGAAGATCTGCCAGCCGGTGAAGCGCAACGCCCCGGCGAACGCCTGCGGTTCGGCCGCGTACAGAGCCTCGATCTCCGCCTCGGTCGGCGGCTGTTCGCCGCTGCGCGCCAACAACAGACGCATGTTGTGCGTCAGCATGTTGCGGATCACCGCGTCGTCGCCGTCCAGCCCCAAGGCAACCGCCTCGGCGAGCAGATCGCCGTCGGCCATGTCCGCGTCGGCGACGAAGGCCATCTTCTGGCGCAGGCGCAGGTCGATCGCCTGGTTGCCTTCGGCGAGTCCCCAGACGCGCGCCTCGCGGTAAAGCATTTCGTCGTCAGCGTACTGCCGGATCAGCGCCTGGCGCACGGCATCGTCGACCGGTTTGCCGCTCGTCTCCTCGTACCGTCGCTCCCAGGCCTCGAGCTGCGCCCGGGAGATGACGATGCGAGCATCGCGCAGAGCCGCTTCGTCCGGCCCCAAGCCGAGCCAGCGGCTGCCGACAAAGAGCAGCAGGCCGAGGAGTGCGAAGTGCAGCAACGCCCACCGGCTCGCCCGATGCCCGGAGGACTTGCGTGTCGCCATCGAATCCCGACCCACCGCGGCACGAACCCCGACCTCATTCGGTCTCGGGCCGGTACCAGATCGGCGAACTCCAGGCGCGTTCCTGGATCGCCTTCTGGTCCGCGACGACCGCGGAGCAGCACTCGGCGTAGTCCGCCGGAACGCTACCGGGGTTGCTGCAATCGACCCCGAGTTCGTTACACAAGCGCGTGCTCCAGCGGCAGACGGGATTCTCCAGGACGCGAGCGTAGTAGAAGGCGCGCTGGTTGAGGTCGAACTCCGGGTCGCTCCAGACCGTGCAAAGCGACGCGTAGCCGGCACCCGTCGTGACACAGGTATCGAGATCGACGTCGGCCGGCCGATCGCCGCCGGCGACGGTGAATACCTTTTCCTGGGCATTGCCGGAGTCGTCGACCCAGCCCTTGATGATCTGCACCCGTTCGAGCGGCATGCCCACCTCGCCCGGCGCGCCGGGGTCTTGTTGCGCCGAGACGAAGAAGCGCGGTGCGGTGGCAGCGCCGGGCGCAGCCGCCAGGGTAGCGCCCATGGGAACGCCCGCTTGGTCCGCTAGGGCGACGGCGTCGGCATCGTCGCAGGCGTCGGTGGGAATATCCCAACCGCCGAAGAAGCGCAGCGTCGGGCGGGTGCCGCTGGTGGCGTACACCTCGCGTCGCTGCAAGGCGGAGAAGATCGCTTCGCGCGTATTCTCTTCGGCCCAGACGACGGCCAGGCCGCCGCCGTTCGACTCGAGGCCGCTGGCGGCCAGGAAGCGCAGCATGCGCCGCGGCTCCCAGTCGAGCGCCCCGACGTGACCAGTGAGACGATAATCGTCCTCGTTGGTCGCCCCGGCCGTCGCCGCGTGGGTGTCGGTCGAACCGATGAAGCCGAACATGAAGGGGTTGGCGCCGACGCGCTCATCTTCGAGGAGCCCTTGCTTCAAGCCGTTGCGCGCGAACGACAGCGGCGGCACGGCAATTCCGGGCGTCGAATCGTCGAGGATGCCGACCTTCTCGTAAGTCTCGAAGCCACAGTCCTCGTCGTTGGTGAGCACTCCGAACTTACACTCCGAGTTACCCTTGTGCTGGTGGATCTCGACCAGCGGTTCGATTGCGGCGCGGAACTCGGCGTCTTCCTTCGAAAGAGCCGAGCCGTCGGCGTTCTTCGGTTGGAACATCAAGCCGACACTGAAGTTGGAGCTGTGCGGGATCGACAGCACGTCGCAGCCGGGCAGTCCCTCCAAACACTGGCTTTCGAGAGCGCTCCACAGTTGCTGCGGCTTGGGCGCCTCGATGTACGACGTCGGCAACGACGGCACGATGTCGTTCTTGAAGATCACATTGCGATGGATGTTGGCGCCGCCGGGATTGCCGGTCCACTCGTAGGCGACGAAGGTCGTGAACGAGCAACGGTCGTAGAACTCCTGCGCCGCGGCTCGTTCGTCTTCCCAAACCAACGAGGCCTCGGCAAGACAATCCGCAGCACCGGCACCACAAAACGAGAACCGAGTCGGCGCCCCCACGACCAGCTTGAAACCGATGTCGAGAAACACCTGCGGCAACGGGCTTCCCGGGGGACGCAACAGGCTCGCGTCCTGCGAAACGGTGATCTGATCGCGGTAGCGCCGGCAGAAATCGGAGGTGTAGCCGCTGTGGCCCGGGATCGTACACACGCGAAATTCACCAAAGAACTCGGCGTGGTCCGTCGTCGCCGCGAAATCGAGAGGCCGGCGCAGCTGGGTCGATCGCTCGGCGTAACCCGGCGCAAACGGCGCCAGGGCCACACTGTTACCGCGCGCAAACGCGTAGCTGTCACGCGGGTCGGCGGTGACCCCGGCGAGGACCGAGTCGAACGAGTACGCCGTATGGACATGCAGATCGCCAAAGTAGGCATTGCGCTGCGGGTTGTAATCGTCGCACGGCAACGGCGTGTTCGTCGGTGTGCTGGTCTGTGTGGGAGTCGGCGTCTGCGTCGGCGTATGCGTCGGGGTCGGCGTCGGCGGGTCGGGAATCGGCGGATAGGCGGCATCAAAAGCCGCGTCGGCGGCATGTTCCACCGCGGCGACGATGCAGGCCTGCGCCCCGGCGACGTCACTGGCGCAACTGTCGAGAGCCGCGAGGTCCGCGTCGGTGCAGCGGCCGATGGCTTGCACCAAGCGAGCGCGAACCCGCGCCATGCGCCCGCCGGCATCGTCCGCCTTGCAGTCGGTCGACAACGGCACCGCGCCGGAATCGCGCTGGAACTGGCAGCGCGACTGGATCACCATTCTCTTGGCCAAGTAACCGAGCGAGGCGCGTCCGACCTTGGCCAGACAACGCAAAGCGTCTCGGCTCTGCGGCACCGATGGCGTTCCCTGAACCGTCGTCGCCAAACTCTCGGCGACGTGTTCGCCGACGCACAGCAGACAGTCCGTCTGCCCTTCGTACGTGTTGCCGATCGCCACCGCTGCGCAGGGAGCCGGGCAGCTGCGGTAGCCGAGGACATCGGGCGCCGACGCGGGCTGCGGGCGAACGCCGGTGCAGGAGTTGTCGACGCGCCTGGCCAGATTGGCCCGTGCCTGCTCGATGTGTCGTGGCGCGGGAACGTTGGCCAAGTCGCTGCAGTCGACACCGGCGCCGCTCCGCCCGCCGGCGCGACTACGCTGGCAGGCGGCAAGTCCGCCATAGGCGTCGCCGACGAAGCCGGCCAAGATGCGGTGCTGGTCCGTGCGGCAGGAGGCGTCGACCGCCGTTGGGGCGGCGATTTCACCGTGAGCTCGGGGGGCCGAGCCTGCCAGCGACAAAACTCCGAACAAGAGGACGATCCGGACCGAGGCTGTAGGCATGAACGGCTCCTTCGTGGCGATGACACCGGGCACGTCGCCAGCGCCATCCGACATCCAACGGATGCCGCACCGCGGCGAACGACGACGCGTTCCGACTCGTTTCGGCTGAGTCAGGCCCGTAGCACACGGGTTCCGCGACTGGCAAGAACAATTGACACAGGCCACGCCAAAACTTGCGCCGCGCCCGCCGCGCACCGACCACCCCTTGCCCGTCGGGTTCGGACTCAAGTGAGGGTGCGTTCGAAAACCCAATAAAAGGCGAGCGAGCCGATACCGTAGGCGCCGGCGAGTCGAACCCGTCGCGCCCATGACGTCGCCGACCCCAGTACCGCCAGCGGCAGCAGCACGACGAGCACGAACGCCAGCTGCCCGATCTCGATGCCGAGGTTGAACGACAACAGCGCCAACGGAATCGCCTCCTGCGGCAGTCCGACCTCGCGCAAGGCCCCGGCGAAACCGAGCCCGTGCAACAAGCCGAAGATTGCCGCCATCACCGACGGTAATCGCGCGAACGCTACGGGTCTGTCGTCTGCCGCACGTACCACTTCACGCGCCGCCAAGGCGATGCTCAGGGCAATGAGAATCTCCACCGGACGCTGCTGTACGCGCACCACGTCCAGCGCCGACAACGCCAGCGTTACGCTATGGCCGAGGGTGAACGCCGTCACCACCCCGGCGACACGCCGCGTACCGACGAGGAGCAACAGCGCCAAGACGAAAGCGAGATGGTCGACACCCGAGAGGATGTGCTCGAAGCCGAAGCGCACGTAGGTCGCGAAGACCTCCGACGGGCTCTCGACCGCCGGTACGGTCCACCGAGGCCGGCCAGCGGCCAGGATGGTGCGGAAGGTACGGCCATCGTGCAGATCGACGTACACGACGACGTCGGTCATCGATTCGGCCATGCCGTCGACGCCCAGTTCCATCCCGGCGAGACTGCCCGCACAGTCGAGGGGCCACTGCGTAACGTACGCCGCCTGGTCCTGCCGGATTTCGGGTTTGGTTGCCGGTTGGCAGCTCGCCGGCAACACGGGGCGCAGGCGGCTCCCGGGCACGCGCTGCGCCGGCGTCTTCCAGGTGACCTCGACCCGACCAGGCGCCACCTCGTCGAGCCGCAACATCGACGGCGCCAACGGATGCGCCGACGACCCGGCGGGAAGCCATGCGGCCACGATCGCCGCCAGTACGAGCACGCGCCCGAACCGCAGCGAGCGACCCACCGACGTTAGACCTTGGCCGACATGCATTCCCGCTGCATGCCCTCCCGCACGGCGGCGCGCAACCAACCGCCCTTCCCCGCGCTGCCTCGTTCCATCTTGGGCCGGCGGCGAAACGCGAACCAGGCACATCTTCGCCCAAGCCTCCGCGCCTCGGCGTCTCTGCGTTGCATCGCCCCGTCGCCCGCGCCTTGACCTCGCACCGGCCCGGCCTTTAAGGTCCGCGCGTGAGATACACCAAGACCCTGATCCCGACGTTGAAGGAAGATCCCGCCGATGCCGAAGTCGTCAGCCACAAGCTGATGGTGCGCGCCGGCATGATCCGGCAAATCGCCCGCGGCATTTACGACTTCCTGCCCCTTGGCTGGCGCGTCGTGCGCAAGGTCGAGCAGATCGTGCGCGAAGAGATGGACCGCGCCGGTGCCCAGGAGATCCTCATGCCGGCCGTCTGCCCGGCCGAGTTGTGGCAGGAGAGCGGCCGCTGGGAACAGTACGGCCGCGAGCTGCTGCGCATCAAGGACCGTCACGAGCGCGAATTCTGCTTCGGACCGACGCACGAAGAAGTCGTCACCGACCTCGTCCGGCGCGACGTCCGCTCCTACCGTGAGCTGCCGCTGAACCTGTACCAGATCCAGGTGAAGTTCCGCGACGAGGTGCGGCCGCGCTTCGGCCTCATGCGCGGTCGCGAGTTCATCATGAAGGACGCCTACTCCTTCCACGCCAGCGCCGAGGACTGCCATCGCGAGTATCAGGCGATGGCCGACGCCTACCGCCGCATCTTCACACGCTGCGGACTCGACACCCGACAAGTCGAATCCGACACCGGCGCCATCGGCGGCCGCCGCGCCCATGAGTTCCAAGTGCTCGCCGAATCGGGCGAGGACGCCATCGTCTCCTGCAACGGCTGCGAGTACGCCGCCAACGTCGAAAAGGCCGAGATCGGTCGCGGCGGCATGGAGCTGCCGCGCCTCAGCAGCGACGGCACCAAGGTGGTGCGTACGCCGGACAAACGCTCCGTCGAAGAGGTCGCCGAGTTCCTCTCCGAACCGCAGGAGCGCTTCATCAAGACCTTGTTGTTCACGACGAACGAAGGGGAAACCGTCGCCGTCTTGGTACGCGGCGACCACGAGGCGAGCGACGTCAAGTTGCGCAACCACCTCGGGGCCCAATGGGTCACCCTCGCCGAGCCGAGTACCGTCGAACGGATCACCGGCGCCGACGTCGGCTTCGCCGGCCCGCTCGGGTTGAAGGTTCGGATCATCGCCGACGAAGCGCTGCGCGGTCTCACCGGCGCCGTCGCCGGGGCCAACCAGACGGATCACCACGTCGTCGGCATCGACGTCGAACGCGACCTCGGCAATCTCACCTTCGCCGACGTGCGCATGGCACGCGCCGGGGATCGCTGTCCGCGCTGCGACGGCGGGCTGTTCACCAGCCACCGCGGCATCGAGGTCGGCAACATCTTCTACCTCGGCACCAAGTACTCCTCCGCCCTCAAGGCCACGTTCCTCGATCCCGACGGCCAGGAAAAGCCGATGGAGATGGGTTGTTACGGCATCGGCGTCACCCGCACCGCCGCCGCCGCCGTCGAACAGAACAATGACGCCAACGGCATCCTCTGGCCGATGGCGATCGCTCCGGCACAAGTGGTGGTCGTGCCCGTCAAGCAGACGGACGAGGCGCTCCGTTCCGCGGCGGAAAAGCTCTACGGAGAGTTGCAGAATGCGGGCGTCGACGTCTTGCTCGACGATCGCGACGAGCGGCCGGGGGTCAAGTTCAAGGATGCCGACTTGATCGGCTTTCCGCTGCGGGTCACCGTCGGCTCCAAGGGGCTCGAGCGGGGCTGCGTCGAGTTGAAGCATCGCAACGCGGCGGAGTCGCACGACCTGCCGCTCGACTCCGCCGCCGCGTCGCTCGCCGGGGTCGTTCGCGACGCGCTCAATCCCTGACTCGGCGTCGCGGCCGATGGCAGAGATCCCCGAGGCCGACCGCGGCTATCTCGAGGCCGCGTTGGCCGCGGCGGCCGCGGCGCGTGCCTTTCTCGTCTGGCTCGATCAAGCCGCGGAGAGACTGGCGCCGGAGCGACTGACGGAACTCGGCGCCGAGGCCGGCAGCCTGCACGAGCCTGCCCTGCGCGCCGCACGCGAGCGTCTCGAATCGACCCCCGTGCCGGCATCGCTGCGCTCGTTCGGCGAGCGCCTGCGCGCCGGCTTCGACGACTGCCACGAGGCCTGCCGCGCCTTCGCCACGCTGGCCGACCAACCCGTCACCGAACGCATCACCCGCTTGCTCGCCCTGCTCCGTCTCGGCGCGCGGGCGCAGGAGCGACTTTACCCGCTGCGCCAAGCGTTGGCGCCGCTTCACGGACTGTGGGACTTGCCCGGCGTCGCGGTCGACGACCGGCAAGCGCATCCCGGCGACGAGCGCCATCCGCCGACCGGTGTGGTGCACGTGTCGCGAGGTGGCGCGCACGGCGGCTTTTCACTGTACGTGCCCGAGACCTACACGGCCGAACGTGCCTGGACGGTCATCGTCGCTCTGCACGGCGGCTCCGGGGAAGGACGTTCTTTCCTCTGGAGTTGGTTGAGAGAAGCGCGCAGCCGCAGCTATCTGCTGTTGGCGCCGAAGTCGCTCGGCGACACCTGGAACGTCGACGACGATCGTGGACTATTGCAGATCCTGACCTGGCTCGGGCGCAACTATCGCATCGACGAACAGCGCATCCTGCTCACCGGCCTCTCCGACGGCGCCAGCTTCGGCTTGCTCTACGGGCTGGCGCATCCGAGCGTCTACCGTGCGCTGGCGCCCATGTGTGGCGTGTTTCATCCCGCCAACGAGGTCGTCGGCAACTTGGAGCGGGCGCGTGGCGTACCGATCTATCTGGTGCATGGCGCTCTCGACTTCCTGTTTCCGGTCTACTTGGCTCACCACACGCGCGACACCCTACGCGCCGCCGGCGCCGATCTCACGTACCGTGAGCTGCCGCAGCTGTCGCACACGCACCCACGCTCGGAAAACGTCCGGGTGCTCGACTGGTTCGAGGCACTCCCTCCCATGGCACTGGCGTCGGTGTGATCCGCCTCGCCCCACTCCAACGCCATGCTTCCCTTCGATCGATCTCACCACCTTTCCCCGCACCGGCGCCGGCAGCATGAGGAGTGACGCAGAGTGCTGTCACGCATCGACATCCTCGGCGGTGGTCCGGCCGGCCTCGCCGTCGCTCACTACGCCACGCGGGCGAGTCGACCGGTCCGCCTCTACGAGCGGAGCCAAGCCCTCGGCGGCCTTTGCCGCACCTACACCCTGGGCGCCCACCGCTACGATTCCGGCGCCCACCGGGTGCACGACCGCGACCCGGAAATCACCGCCGACCTGCTCGGGCTACTCGGCGACGAACTGGTCGCGGTGCGCGCTCCCAGCCAGGTGCGCTATCGTGACCGCTTCATCGATTTTCCGCCGCGGCCGCTCAGTTGGCTGCGCGCCTGCGGCCCCGTCGAAGGCGCCCTCGCGGTCGCGGAGTTGCTGCGCCAACGTCGACGGCGGCGCCCGCTGCATTCGTTCGAAGACCTCGTCGCGGCGCGCTACGGCATGCGCTTGGGCAAACCGTTGTTGCTCGACTATTCGGAGAAGCTCTGGGGTCTGCCGGGGCGCGACTTGGCGCCCGAAGTGGCGACGCGCCGCCTGACCGGATTGAGCCTCGGTGGGCTCCTGCGCGACCTGATGCGGGCCCGGCAACGCGCCGATCACCTCGACGGCAGCTTTCTTTATCCACGCGGCGGCTACGGAGTGATCGCCGAACGACTCGCCGCCACCCTCGACCCCGCCTCGCTGCAGCTCGGCGCCGAAGTCGTCGGCCTGGACTGGAACGACGGCCGCATCGAGGGGATCCACTTCGCCGACGGTAGCCAAGTCGCGGTCGACGGCGACGTCGTCACCACTCTGCCCCTCACGGCGGTGGTGCACATGCTCGGCGACATCCTGCCGGCGGAGGTGCATGCATCGGCACGAGCCCTGCGCTTCCGCCACGTGCGGCTCGTGTTTCTGCGACTGGGCGTAGCCAGAGTCTCGCCGAACGCCAGCATCTACTTCCCCGATCCGGAGATGGCGATCTCGCGCGTCTACGAACCGAAGAATCGCTCGCTTGCCATGGCGCCGGCCGAGGAAACCGGCCTCGCCGTCGAGGTGCCCTGTTTCCGCGACGACGCCGTCGCCACCTGCTCGGCCGAAGCATTGACGACGCGTGTCATCGACGAACTGGCACGCACCGGGCTCATTCGACCCGATCAGGTTCTCGACACGCGCCACCACTGGCTGGCCAACGCCTATCCGGTCTACGCCCGCGACTACCGCCGCCACGTCGAGATCATCAGCGACGGCCTGCGCCGCTGTGCGAACCTGGTCTTGCTCGGACGCGGCGGCCGCTTTTGGTACAGCCACCTGCACGATCAGATGCGCGCCGCCAAGGACTATGTGCGATCGCTGGGCGGTTCGGCCGTCTCGGATGCAACGAAGTGAACCCCGAACATCGAGGCGCACATGACCCAATCCGCGAGGAAACTGTAGTACGGACGGGCCTGCGCCCGGCGCTCCGGGGCTCGGCGCGCGCGACGCAAGCGTAACCAACCGAGCAAACTCTCGCTCGGTTGCGACCACGACGTCGGACGGTTGCGCTCGAAGAGAAAATGCCCGAGCCAACAGGGCGCTACAGCGACCAGCGGCAAGGCCAACAAGGGCCAGGGGGAGCGAAGGAGCACGGCCAAAGCAGGCATGGTCAGGATGAGCACCTTGGCGCAGAGATGCAGCAAGCGATTGAGTGGGTGGCGATGGGCTGCGAGGTAGGTCGCGTAGAACTTGGCGAAACACGGCGGGTTGGGCGCGAATGATTCCATCGTCGTCACCGACGGCACCAGAACTGCCGCCGCCGTCGCGTCTACCACACGCCGACGCCGCACCCAATCGCGCCGACCGGGCGATGTTCGCCGTGGTGCTGCTCTGCGCATTGGGCGTGCGTCTCCATTACGCCGGCGCGACACATTTGAACCCCGACGAGGCGATGCACGTCAACGGGGCCCTGCAACCGACCTGGGCGCAGGTCATCGCCGCGGCGTGGATGCACTCGCACCCGCCGCTGCTCTTCATCCTCCTGCACGGATGGACGCGCCTGTTCGATTCCGTCGTCGCGGTGCGTCTCCCCACGGTGTTGGCCGACGTCCTGATGCTCGGCCTGCTCGCATCGTGGTGGAAGCGGCGTTGGGGCCGAACGGCGGCACTCGTGGCGTTGGCTTTTCTGAGCGTCAGTCCGGCGGCGATCGCGGTCGGCAGCGAGGTTCGGCAGATGGCCTTCGCCCTGTGCTTCGTCGTCGCCGCCTTACCTGCCTTCGAGCGCATGGTCGGACGCGACGCGGCGACCTGGAGCATCGTCTACAGTCTGTGCCTGGCGATCGCCGTCAGCGCGCATTTCGGCGCCGCCTACTTGCTGGCGACGCTGGGGTTCTATGCGATCGCGCGTCTCTCGCAGGCGGGCGTCGCCCGGTCGACGTGGCTCGCCTGGGGCATCGGGCAGGTCGTCGTGTTGGCGTGGGGTCTGGCCCTTTACACCTCGAACCGAGCGTCACGAGGATTTTTCTTCCACCGTGAATATCTGATGCCCTTCCTGTTCGACGCGAGCCGCGACAGCGTCGGGGCGTACGTCGGCAGCCACACGTGGGCGGCGTTCGTCCATCTCGGCGGCGCCGCGTGGGCGGCCCTGGTGTTGATCGTCGTCGGCGGCGCCGGCCTGTTCGCCGTGATCATCAATCGGGATGGGCGGGCGGTCGATCTGATCTGGCTGGTGCTGCCGCTGCTGTTGGGCATCGTCGGCGGACTGACGCGTCAAATGCCTTTCGGCGGATCGCGCCACGTCGCCTACCTGCTGCCGGCGGTGGCGTGTGCGCTCGGTATCGGGGCGGCGCGATGGCTGCCACGGCGAGCCGTCGTGCCGGCCGTTCTGCTGTTCGCCGGGGCGGTGCTCCTGTCGACCGGTCCGGCCAATCGGCCGGACGTCTTGCCGCCGGCAGGACTCGAGCGCGTCCTGCGTTGGATCGACCACGAAGCGAAGCCGGGCACGACGCTGGTCGTCGATCGGCAAACCCACGAGGTCCTGCGGCATGCATGGCGTGATCGCGACGTCACCTGGGTCGACCTCGGCGGCGGTCTGCGTGAGTGGCGATGGCCGGGGCTGCGGGTGATCGAGATGCACGAGACTTGGCTGTTGCAGCCCAAGCGCTGGTGGATCACCGTCGCGGAGGTCCTGTCGACGCAACGGGTGAGCATCGAGGAGGCATGGGTCATGACGGCGGGTTGGCCGCGGTGGCCGCAGTTCCCGTATGCGCAGCCGCGGCACGTCGTGCGCCGATTTCGGCAAGCCGGCACGTTTCGTCTGTTCGAGTTGCACCTGGCGACGCCCCGTGGTGCGACGGACTGAAAGCAAATCGGCCGATTCAGGCGGGGCTGTCTTGGCGCGGTAGACTGTGCCGAGATTCGACGAGTCGCAATTCGCCGGCGACGATGCGACGCACCAACTCGCGGTCGGCGTCGAGCCAGTCGAGGGGCGGCAACTCGGCAGGGGCGCGCCATTCGAGCGCCGCGAACACTCGATTGCGCACGTCACCGCGGTAGGAGGTCACGTGAAAGAAGCGCAAGCGCAGGCGGGCGCGGCCGCGGTTGTCGAAGCGCGCCGACCAGAGGATCGGACCGATGCGGGCCTGGATGCCGAGTTCTTCCTGCAGTTCGCGGCGCAGGGCCTGCCGCGGCGCCTCGCCCGGCTCGATCTTGCCGCCGGGAAACTCCCACTTGCCGGGATGCGACCCGGTCGGCGAGCGTTGTGCCACGAGGACGCACCCGTCACGAACGAGCAATCCCGCGACGACATCGACCGTCGAGCGTGGTGTTGGCGGGGTCACTGCACCAGAGCCGCCTGGCGCCGCAACTCGGGGATCGCCTCGCGGATGGTCGCCGCCGTATCGTCGTTCGGCGCCAACACGAGAAAGCGTTCGAGATCGCGCAGGGCGGCGGCGAAGCACTCGAGACGCTGGTAGAGGATGCCGCGATCGCGCAGATCGCGCGGCGAGTCGGGCAGCAGCAGGACGATGCGATCGGCGCAGCGCAACGCCCGCTCGTCGTCCTGCCGCTCGACGTAGATCTGCTTCAAGTTGGCGAGCATGCGCGCCAGGATCTGCCGCGCCGACGCCGGCTCGAGGAGACGCCGATCGAAGCGCGCCTCGCGACCGTACAGGCCGGCGAGGCGACGGGCACATTCCTCGTGCGTGATCACACGACCGAAGAAGGGATCGATGATGACGTCGGGCTGACCGACGTAGCGCGCCAAGAAGTGACCAGGGAAGCTGACACCGTACACCGGCAGGTGCAGACGCTGCGCCAACTCGCAGTAGACGACCCCGAGCGAAATCGGGATGCCCTTGCGGCGATCGAGGACGTCGTTGAGGTAACTGTTGCGCGGGTCGTAATAATCGTCGCGGTCGCCGCTGAATCCCTCTTCCTCGAAGACGAAGCGGTTGAGGCGCGCGATGCGCTCCGCCGGGGCACCCTCGGTGCCGATGAACCGCTGCGCCTTGGCGGCGAGATCATCGAAGCGCAGCAAGTAATCGTCGACGTCGATCGAGGGGTACTCCTCTTGCGCGATCCACAACGCCGCACGAGCGATGTCGATATCCTCGTCCCGCCCGAGAGCCATTGCCGCTATTCGTTGTCGATGGTCGATCATCGCCACGCGTCCCCGCCTCCTCGCCACCACCCCGTATCGGCTCGCCTTAACCCGCCCGCCTACGCCGTGCAAGGGAAAAACGAACCAGCATTCCACCCTCGCGTGCCGGCGGCAGGCGGGGCTACGGCCGTCACGACGACGGCGCAGCCGGGTCCGACGCCGGCGTCAGCACGAACGACACCGCCCCCCCGGTGTTGCGCAGGAGACCGATCATCCAATCGGTCCATCCGTACTTCTCCGCCATGCCGCGCCGCACCCGTTCGCGCTCGGCGGGTTCGGTCAGTTCGCGCGCCTCATAGTCGCGCCAAGTTCCGTCGCGCCGCATCGCCAGACGCGGTTGGGCGCGCACCCGTTCGACCCACGCTTTACCGTCCGACCCGCGCAGCACCGGCCCCTCGTCGAAGTCGATGACCCAAAGCCGACTCGTCGGCGCCTCGGGGCCATCGCCCGTGCGCACGACGACGACCTCGCCCAGCTCCGAAGCCGCACCCAAGCCCACGAAGAATAGCAACGCCGCCGCCAACACGACCGCGAGCCCTTTCGCCAACGCACGCATCCGTTCCTCCCTCACACTTCCCAGGCGCCCCCGGCGCCCGAACCGGCGCAACCTCGCACCGACGCGACGTCAGAGCAATCGGTTGCCTCGCGGCGCCGGCAGTGCAAGGTTCCGGCAACTTCAGCCTCGGAGGATCTCGCAGCATGCCCATCCGTACCGACGCCGTCGGCGCCCAAGGCGAACCCGGCCGCCACACCTGGACTTCGAAAGACTCGTTGCTGTACGCCCTCGGCGTCGGCGCCGGCAGTCTCGACCCGGTCAACCTGGAACTCCAGTTCACCACCGAGAACAGCCAGAACGTCGCGCAACGCGCCCTGCCGACCATGCCGGTCGTACTCGGCGCCGGCGGCAACGTGCTCAAGGCCCTCGGCCCCTTCAATTGGGCCATGCTGCTGCACGCCGAGCAGGGCGTCGAACTGCACCGCGAACTACCCGTCGAAGGGACGCTCGAGGCCTACTCCGAGATCGTCGGCATTTACGACAAGGGCAAAGGCGCCCTCGTCGTCATGCAGGCCAAGGCCAAGCTGGCCGACACCGGCGAGCCGCTGTTCACCACCCGCACCGCCCTCTTCATCCGCGGCGAAGGCGGCTTCGGCGGCGACCGCGGCCCGGCCGCGCAGGGCGAAATCCCCAACCGCACTCCCGACCACAGCGTCACCTACGCCACCCGCCCCGATCAAGCCTTGCTGTACCGTCTCAACGGCGACCGCAACCCGCTCCACTCCGACCCCGCCTTCGCCAAACTCGCCGGCTTCGACAAGCCCATCCTGCACGGCTTGTGCACCTACGGCTTCACCGGGCGCGCCCTGCTGCACACCCTCTGTGGTTCCGACCCGGCGCGCTTCCTGGCGATGGACGCCCGTTTCTCGTCCCCCGTGTTCCCCGGCGAGTCGCTGACCGTCGACATGTGGGTCGACGGCAACCAAGCCGTCTTCCAAACGCGCGGCGGCGACGGGCGCGTCGTTCTCAGCAACGGGCTGCTGCGCTTCCGCTGAGCATGACACCGGGGCATCTGGTCCGACGTGCATTCGCCGGGGGCGGATCTTCGCGAGCCGCCACCGCCCTTACCCGGACGGCGCGTCGAACATGAGCGGCGGCTGTCGCTTCGACTTCAGCGGCTGCCGCGTCCTCGTCACCGGCGGCAGCAACGGCATCGGCGCCGGCATCGCCGCGGCCTTCGCCGATGCCGGCGCCGCCGTGCACATCACCGGCACGCGACCGCGGGCGCTCGACTACGCGCACGACCTGGCGCGTTTCGCGTACCATCCCTTGCAGTTGGCGGACGCCGCCGCCATCGAAGCCCTGGCGGCGGCCCTGCCCACGCTCGACGTGCTCGTCAACAACGCCGGCGCCACCTTTCCCGGCGGCCGCGACGAATCGCAACCCGACGTCTTCGAAGAATCGCTGCGCATCAACCTCGCCGGCGCCTATCGCTTGGCGCGCGCCTGTGTCGACAAACTCGCCGCCAGTCACCTCGACGGCGGCGGCAACATCATCAACCTCGCCTCCATGTCTTCCTTCTTCGGCATGCCGCTGGTGCCGGGTTACGGCGCCGCCAAAGCCGGCGTCGTGCAGATGACCAAAACCCTCGCCGTCACCTGGGCCGCACGCCGCGTTCGCGTCAACGCCGTCGCGCCGGGCCTCATCCGTTCGAACATGACCGCCGGCATGGAACGCGCCGAGGCGCTGTGGAAGCCGATCATCGACCGTACGCCCATGGGTCGCTGGGGCGTCGCCGATGACGTCGCCCCCGTCGTCCTTTTCCTCGCCAGTCCTGCGGCCCGCTACGTCACCGGCCAAACCCTCCCGGTCGACGGCGGTTACTCCATCGCCTGAGGTGACGCCATGGACGAAGTCGACGCCCTCATCGCCGCACGTCCCGGCTTCGACCAAATGGAACCGGCACGCGCCGGCCAGGTGCGGGCGATCCGCGACTTCATTCACATGTCGCTCGGTACCTCCAACGCCTATCTCGTCACCACCGGCACCGGACGGGTCATCATCAATACCGGGATGGGCTTCGAGGCGCCCATCCACAAAGCCCACTTCGACGCCATCAGCCCGGCGCCGACGCTCTACATCTTGCTGACCCAGGGCCACGTCGACCACGTCGGCGGCGTGCGTCATTTCCGCGAGCCCTCGACGCAAGTGGTGGCGCAGGCCAACAATGCGCAGTGTCAGGCCGACGACGCCCGCATCGCCGTCGTGCGGCGGGCGCAAGCCTACGTTTGGTTCAAGAAAGTCGCCGACCGCGCCATCGCCGCGGCCAGCCAGAACCCCGGCCTGTTGGCGCAAGACGTTCCCGTTCCCGATCTGACGTTCGATGATCGTCTCGATCTGGAGGTCGGCGGACTGCGCTTGCAACTGCTGGCGACGCCGGGAGGCGAGACGGTCGACAGCATGGTCGTGTGGCTGCCGCAGCATGGCATTCTCTTCAGCGGCAACTGCTTCGGCGCACTGTTCCCGCACTTTCCCAACCTCAATACCATCCGCGGCGACAAGTATCGTTTCGTCGAGCCCTACCTCGATTCACTGGCCCGCGTGCGCGCCATCGAACCCGAACTGCTCATCACCGGCCATTTCGAACCCATCGCCGGACGCGCTCTCATCCGTGCCTGCCTCGATCGGCTCGAAGGCGCGGTGCGTTTCGTGCACGAGCAGACCCTCGCCGGCATGAACGCCGGCAAGGACATCTTCACGTTGATGAAGGAAGTCCAGCTGCCGCCGCATCTCCACGTCGGCCAGGGTTACGGCCAAGTGCGCTGGGCCGTGCGCACGATCTGGGAAAGCTACATGGGCTGGTTCAAGGCCACGTCGACGACGGAGCTCTACCCGACACAGGCGTCGGCCGTGTATGCCGACTTGGCGACGCTCGCGGGGATCGACGCCGTCGTCACCCGCGGCCGGGAAAGACTTGCCGCCGGCGACCCGGAGGCGGCACTGCATCTCGCCGAGGTCGCACTCGCCGGCGACGCCGCACACCGCGCCGGCCTGCAACTCGCACTGGACGTGCACCGGGCTCTTCTCGCGCGCGAGGCGAACGGCAACTTCTGGGAACGCGGCTGGCTGGAAAGCCGTATCCAGCGTCTACGCCTGGCGTTGGAGTCGTGACATGCCTGCGATCATCGACATCGGCGACCTGCGCCGGCCCGTCTACGACGAGCGCCAGCGCGGCATCCTCGCCTTCGGCGAGTCACTCGTGGTCGACTTCGACCGCGACAAGATTCTCGACGAAGCCCGCCGCCGCACCGGGCTCGACGACTTCGGACCGTCGGACTTCCTCGAACGGCTCGACCTGCTCATCGACGAGTGGGACCACGACCCCGGCCTCAACAACCTGGGGCGTCTCAACCTACGCAACAAGCTGCTGCAGCACGCCAGCAATCGACTGTTGATCCAGGAGCAGTGGCGGCGTCATCCGGAGATCCTCGAAGTTCCCATCGAGCGACCGATCATCGTCGCCGGCCTGCCTCGCTCCGGCACGACGCACCTGCTGAACCTGATGGCCGCCGACACCCGCCTGCGCAGCCTGCCCTTGTGGGAATCGTACGAGCCCGTGCCCCTCCCCGGCGAAGCGATGCTCGCCGACGGCACCGACCCGCGCTTCCAACGGTGCGCCGACCGCTGGGCGATGATGCAGCAGTCGACCCCGCTGCTGGCCGCCATGCACCCGATGAATCCGGAGCACATCCACGAAGAGCTGGAGTTGATGGGTCCGGACTTCGCCTCCTACAACTACGAGTGGCTCAGCCACTCGCCGCGTTGGCGCGACCACTACTACGCGTACGACCAGACGCCGCACTACGAATACATGAAGAACGTCTTGCGGCTGTTGCTCTGGCAACAACGCGATCGGGGTCGGCCGACCCGGTGGGTGTTGAAGTGCCCGCAGCACCTCGAACAGCTGCCGGTACTGCAGCGCGTCTTCCCCGACGCGACGCTGGTGGTGACGCATCGCGACCCGGTGGCGGTGATCCAGTCGGCGGTGACGATGCTCGCCTACGGCCAACGTATGAGCCGCAAGGCCGTCGAGTGCGAACGCCTGATCGCGTACTGGAGCGATCGCGTCGAACACCTGTTGCGCGCCTGCGTCGCGCAGCGCGACACGTGGAGCGAGGCCAGCTCGATCGACGTGCTCTTTCACGAGTTCATGGCCGACGACCTGGCGATGGTGCGGCGCATCTACGGCAAAGCAAACCTGGCTTGGAACGAGCGGGCGGCGCAGGAGTTGGCCGCGTACCTCCGAGACCACCCGCGCGGCAAGGAAGGCCGCGTGATCTATCATCTCGAGCGCGACTTCGGCGTCCGGCCGCAGGACCTGCGCCAGCGCTTCCGCTTCTACTTCGACCGCTTCCCCGTGCGCACCGAAGGATGACAGCGGGCGTCCGGCAAGGAGTCAGGCGAAGATGTTCTTGCGGGCGGACGACGAGATCACCGCGACCGCTGGGTTGGTGATGCGTTTCTCGACGGTGATGGCGTAGAAGCGCTCCTTGATCTCGTCGGTGGCCCCGATGCAGTCGACGGCGTGTTGGCGCTGAACCTCGTGGGCGATCGGTGTCGGCGCCGCGAAGACACCGGCACCGCCCTGACCAAAGACCTTGAGCAGGGCGCTGTCGTCGAACTCGTTGACCACGCCTGGGTGGATGCGTTTGGCGTGGAACCACTGTTCGAGAGAGCGACGCAAGACCGAGTTGTCGCTCGGCAACAAAAACGGCGCGCCGCTGAGGGAGTGGGGGAAATTCGGCTTCAGACCTTTCGCCAGGTCCGGCGCGGCGAAAAACGAGACGCCGCACTCCCCCAAGAGATGATTGAACGCACGCACCCGGACCGACGTCGGCGCCGGCGCGTCGCTCAGCACGACGTCGACCTGGTGGATGGCCAACTCGGCGATGAGTCGATCCGGCTGACCTTCGCGGCACACCACACGGACCGGATCCGGGAGCCGTAGCGCCGGCTCGATGAGACGATAGGCGATCAGCTTGGGCATGGCGTCGGCGACGCCGACGACCAGCCGCCCCGGTCGACCCGTCGGGTTGCCGTGCACCATGTCGACGAGCTCGCGCCCGAGATGAAAGATCTCGTCGGCATAGCGATACACCGCCTGACCCGTTTCGGTCAGGACGAGCCGGCGACCGGCGCGTTGGAACAGCTTTTCGCCGAGGCTATCCTCGAGAGCGCGGATCTGGCCGCTGATGGTCGGCTGGGCCAAGCGCAGCTCGGCGGCAGCCTTGGAGACGCTGCCGAGGCGCGCCGCCATGTAGAAATAAAGCAGGTGGTGGTAGTTGAGCCAGTTCACACGGCCTCGCGCCCATCGGCTTTTCCACGACACTATTTCAGAAATCCCTATTTGCGGAAACCGCCGGCGATGCTTACTCCTCGTCTGGTTCGCAACCGATGGAGGTTTTCCGCAACATGACCCGCATGAACAACCAACTGAAGACGGTGGTGCTCCTCGGCACCCTCTCCGCGCTGCTCGTCGCCATCGGCGGCACGATGGGCTCGGGGGGCATGTACTTCTTCCTCTTTCTCGCCGTCGCCATGAACGTCGGGGCCTACTTCTTCTCCGACCGCATCGTGCTGCGCATGCACGGCGCCCGCGAACTGCCGCAGGAGGAAGCGGCCTGGCTGCACGCCATGGTGAGCGAGCTGGCGCTGCGCGCCAATCTGCCCAAGCCGCGGATTTTCTGGATCGACGCGCCCTACGCCAATGCCTTCGCCACCGGACGCAACCCGGCCAACGGCGTCGTCGCCGTCACCCGCGGCATCGTGGAATCGCTGTCGCGCCGCGAGTTGCGCGGCGTGCTGGCGCACGAGCTGGCGCACATCCAGAACCGCGACATCCTCGTCGCCACCATCGCCGCGACCATTGCCGCCGCCATCAGCCACATCGCCAACATGCTGCAGTGGACCTTCCTCCTCGGCGGCGCCAGCGATGACGAGGACAACGGCGGCTCCGCCGCGGCCGGCCTGCTCATGGCTTTCGTCGCCCCGATCCTCGCGCTGCTGATCCAGATGGGCATCTCGCGCTCGCGCGAGTACCTGGCCGACGCTTCCGGCGCCCGCATCAGCGGCGACCCGGAAGCCCTCGCCAGCGCCCTCGCCCGCCTCGAACACGCGGCGCAGGTAATGCCCGCAGCGGCCGAGCCGGCGACGGCCAGCCTGTTCATCGTCAACCCCTTCGGCGGCGGCGCCGCCATGAGCCGCCTGTTCTCCACCCACCCGTCGACCGCCGAGCGGGTCGAACGCCTGCGCAGCCTGCGCCCCGGCGTCGATTACTGACGCGGGCTTGACCGCGTCGCTCCCGCTCCGGATAGTCCCGGCGCGACCGCGGCGGGCGCCCCACGAGGCGCCCCGCTGCGATCGCGCCGACCGATCCGACCAGCCTGCGCGGGAGCCTTTCGATGGCAGCCAAGAAGAAGTCCCCCTCCAAACCCCAACGCCAAGCCCCGCGCCACCTCGTCTGCGCCTTCACCTCGCCGGCGCTCACCGAGTCCGAGGGAACGATTCGTCTCATCCGCGGCCGCGGTGTCTACGTGTGGGACGACCAGGGCAACCGCTACCTCGACGGCCTCGCGTCGCTGTGGAACGTCAACGTCGGTCACGGCCGACGCAGCATCGCCCGTGCCGTGGCGCGGCAGATGCGCGCCATCGCCTTCGCCCCGTCGTTGCTCGGCTTCTCGTCGGCCCCGGCCGAGGAACTGGCGAGCCGCATCGCCGCACTCGCGCCGCCGGGTCTGGAGCGAGTCGTCTTCACCTCGGGCGGCTCCGAGGCCAACGAAAGCGTGCTGCGACTGGTCCGCCTCTACTGGCGCCTGCGCGGCCGGCCGGAGAAGTTCAAGTTCATCGCCCTCGACCGCGCCTACCATGGCTCGTCGACCGGCGCCGCCAGCCTCACCGGCCTGCCCTACTTTCACCAACACTACGAGCCGCTCCTGCCCGGCGTGGTGCGCATTCCGCGGGCCCACTGTTACCGTTGCCCGTTGAACCGCACCTTCCCCGAGTGCGGCCTCGCCTGCGCCGACGAACTCGAGCGGGCCATCGAGCGCGAAGGGGCCGACAGCGTCGCCGCCTTCATCGCCGAACCGGTGCAGGGCGTCGGCGGCGTCATCGTGCCACCGGACGGCTACCTCGAGCGCATCCGGGCGATCTGCGACCGCCACGACATCCTCTTCGTCGCCGACGAGGTCATCACCGGCTTCGGTCGCCTCGGCACCCCTTTCGGCGTCCAGCGCTGGAGCGTCACGCCCGACGTCATCGCCTTCGCCAAGGGTATCACCAGCGGCTACCAACCGCTCGGCGGGGTGATCCTGCACCAGCGCCTGTACCAAACCCTCGTCGAGCAAGGCCCCGGGTTCGCACTGCATCACGGCTTCACCTACTCGGGGCACCCGGCCGCCTGCGCCGCCGGCCTCGCCAACCTCGACATTCTCGAGCACGAGGCACTGTTCGACCGGGTCCGCCGCCTCGAGCCGGAGTTGGCGCGCCGCCTGAAGGAGTTGCAACGCCACGCCATCGTCGGCGAGGTTCGTTCCGCCGGCCTCATGGGCGCGATCGAGCCGGTGCGCGACCGCGCCGCCCGCACTCCCTTCTCGGCCGAGGACAAGGTGCCGCAACGCATTCGCGCCGCTTGCCTGCGACGCGGCGTCATCGTGCGCGCCAGCCCCGACGTGATCGCGGTCTGCCCGCCGTTCATCATCAAGCGCAAGCAACTCGACCAACTCTTCGATGCGCTCGATGCGGCCTTGGCAGAGGTCGGCACCGAGTTGGGCTTGCGAGCGGAGGCCTGAGCCATGGCCACCGAGCATCGTCCCGCCGCGGCGGAAGCGAGCGAAACCGGGCCGAGCCCCGAGGTTCTCACCGCCATCGGCGCCCGCGCCGAAGTGCCGCCCGAAGTCGTGCCACGACCACGCCGCTTCGGCCTCGTGCTAGCGGCTCTGCTCGTGCTCGGCGTGTGGTCGGTTCTGTCCCTGTGGAATCTCGGCGCGGTGCCCTTTCACACCAAGGGTGAACCGCGCGAGGCCCTCGTCGTCTGGGAGATGACCCATGGCGGCAGTTGGGTTCTGCCGTACCGCAACGGCACCGAGGTGCCCTCGAAACCGCCGCTCTTCCACTGGACCGCAGCGCTGATGGCGCAGGCTCGCGGGGCTCTCGACGAAACCAGCATCCGCTTGCCGTCGGCGCTGGCGGGTCTACTCGGGACCTGGCTCGTGTTGGCGACGGGCGCCGCGGTTTTCGGACTGCGCGCCGGCTTGTTCGCGGCACTGGTACTCCTGACGACCTTCGAGTGGGCGCGCTACTCGACCATGGCGCGCGTCGACATGGTGCTCACCTTCGGGCTGACGCTGAGCTTCGTGTCGCTGATGGCGTTCCTGCGCGACCGGCGCGGGCGCTGGCTGGTGCCGCTGTACCTCGGGATCGCGCTCGCGGTGCTGGGCAAAGGCCCGGTCGGCTTGGCCCTGCCCGGACTGACGACGGTCGCCGTCTGCCTGCTCGCGCGCGACGTCACGCCGTTGCAGCAGATGCGTCTGTGGCGTGGTACCATCGCGGTGCTGTTGCTGGGCGGCAGCTGGTACGCGCTGGCCTATCGCGAGGGCGGCTACGACTTCTTCTACAAGCAAGTACTCGACGAGAACCTGTTCCGCTTCATCGGCAGCAGCCAACTGAGCGGCGGCCATCGTCACTCCGTCTTCCAATTGTACGGCCTGCTCTTGCTCGGCTTGATGCCGTGGACCCTGCTTCTCCCAGCCGTGTTGGCGGCGGCGTGGCGTAAACGATCGGAGTGGGATGCGCGTAAGGCGGAAGGGTTTCTGCTGCTGTGGATCGTCGTGGTGCTCGGCTTCTACGCCCTGCCCGCGAGCAAACGTAGCGTCTACCTGCTGCCGCTTTATCCGGCGGTGGCCTTGCTGGTGGGACAGTGGCTCGACGAACACTGGACGACACCGCAGCCGTCCGTCTGGCTGCGCCGGCTGCTGGTCCTCACCGCGCCCTTGCTCACAACGATCGGCGTGCTGCTGTTGGTCGTCGCCGCACTCGTGTTCACCGGGTTACCGATCGAAGTCTGGCTGGCGGGGTTGGTTCGCGGCAGCGATGCCGTCGTCATCCGCCCGGTCGTCGAGAGCTTGCGAGCCCATCCGGAGGTGACGTTCGGCGGCGCCGCGGGCATCACCCTCGCGGGAGCGGCACTCTTCGCCGTGGCGCGCCGACCGCGTCCGGTATGGGTCTTCGCTTGCCTCCTCGTCGCCTCGTTCGCCGCCAACGTCTGCGTACGCCAGGCAGTGCTGCCCGGGGTCGGGGAAGCCAAGACGGTGCGCGACCTGATGCGCTCGGCACGCGCCGCGGTCGAGCCTGGCCACACGCTGTTCTTCTACGACACCTTCGACTACGGCGCCGTGTACTATTGGGACGGACGCATTCCGGTGTTCGACGGGCTGTGGCCGAGCGAAGGGCCGCGCTACGTGTTGACGGATCGGCGCAGCTGGAAACGCGACCGGGCCACGGCGATTCACACCTACGAGCCGTTGCGTAGCATCGACGGGCGCATCCTCAGCGCCGGCAAGCTCATTCTCCTGGAGCGCATCGAGTGAGCCACGCCGACGCTGTCGCGCGCGTCATTCTGCTGCCGGCGGCGGGCGACACGGGCATTCTCGATTACCAAATTCCCGAGGCCCTGCGCGGCACGGTGCACCCCGGCCTGCGCGTGCTGGCGCCGCTGGGTCGAAGGCAAGCGGTCGGCCTCGTCGTCGAGACGGCCGCCACCAGTGCCGTGCCGCGCTTGCGCGACCTCGTCGAGGTGCTGGACCGCGCGCCGGTGCTCGACGCTGCGACGCTGACGCTCTGCCAGTGGTTGGCGCGCTACTACCTCTGCAACCTCGCCGAGGCCATCACCGCGGCGCTGCCGGGCAGTGTGCGCATCGAACTCGAGCGCGTCGTCTCGCTGGCCGATCCGACGACGCGACCGGTACGCCTCGATGCTCGCCAGACGGCCGTGCTGCATTGGCTGGAAGAGCACGGGGAAGAACGCATCGAGGCGCTCACCCGCCGCTTCGGTCGAGACACCGTGCAGGTAGTCACGCAATTGCGTCGCCGCGGTCTGCTGCGCGTCGACCAACGGCTGGCTGGCGGCGGGGAGCGACTGACACGCCACCAACGCTTCTACCGCGTGGCGCAGGTACTGGCGGAAGACGAGCGCGAACGCCTGCGCCGGCGCATGCCCGCCCAGTTCGCCATCTACGACTACCTCGTGCAGCACCCGCTCGGGCGAGCCCCGGCGCGCGAACTGAGCGGCAGCTTCGCCCATCTTCCGGCCAAGCTGAGAGCTCTGGTGCGAGCCGGGCTCGTCGCCGTCGAACACGAAGAATTCTACCGGCCGGTCCTTCCCACCGAGGCACCGGTCGACCGTCCCGTGCAGCTGAACCACGAACAACGCACCGCGCTCGAGGCGCTGTCGCGCCGGCAGGGATTCGCGACGTTCTTGTTGTGGGGCGTGACGGGCAGCGGCAAGACGGAGGTCTATCTGCACAGCATCGCCACCACCTTGGAGCGCGGCCAGACGGCGCTCGTCTTGGTACCCGAGATCTCGCTGACGCATCAGGTGGTGGACCGCGTGCGGGCGCGTTTCGGCGAGCGCGTCGCGGTGCTGCACAGCGGCCTGAGTGACGGCGAGCGCTGGGACGAGTGGCGACGCATCGCACGCGGCGAGGTAGCGATCGCCGTCGGCGCTCGCTCGGCCGTCTTCGCGCCGTTGCCACGCCTCGGCCTCATCGTCGTCGACGAGGAACACGACCCCTCGTACAAACAAGAGGACGGCATCCGCTACCACGGACGCGACGTCGCCGTGATGCGCGCCAAGTTGAGCGATTGCACGGTCTTGTTGGGGTCGGCGACGCCGTCGATGGAAACCTTCTACAACGCCCGCCTCGGCCGCTACGAACTTCTGCGCCTGAGCGAGCGGGTCGACGACCGCCCGTTGCCGGCGGTCGACATCGTCGACTTGCGCAAGGCACCCTCGGCCGGGCGAGCGCTGCAGCTGACACCCAAGCTGGTCGCGGCGCTCGAGGCCAACTTCATCGCGCGGCAGCAGAGTCTTGTCTTCCTCAACCGGCGCGGGTTCGCCGCCTTTCTGCAATGTCATGCCTGTGGCGAAGCGTTGTCGTGTCCGAACTGCAGCGTGACGCTGACCTTGCACCGGCGCATCGCGGCGTTGCGCTGTCATCATTGCGATTACACCATCCCGCCGCCCAAGGCCTGCCCGCAATGTGGCGCGTTGGATCTGGCGGCATGGGGAGCGGGCACCGAGCAGGTCGAGGAGGCGCTGCACCAGTTGTTGCCGCGGGCGCGGATCGGCCGCATGGACCGCGACACGACCAGCCGCAAGGGAGCGCAGCGCGAGATCCTCGCGGCGTGGGAGCGGCGCGAATTCGACGTGCTCGTCGGGACGCAGATGGTGACCAAGGGGCACGATGTGCCGGGGGTGACGCTGGTGGGCGTGTTGAATGCCGACCAATCCTTGAGCTTCCCCGATTTTCGCGCCGGCGAGCGGACGTTTCAGTTGGTGGCGCAGGTGGCGGGGCGTGCCGGACGCGGCAAGCTGCCGGGGCGCGTCATCGTGCAGACCTTCCAACCCGAGCACGAGGCCTTGCGTTGCGCGGTGCACCACGATTTCGCGTCGTTCGCCGAACACGAGTTGGCGCAGCGCCGGGAGCTACTCTACCCACCGTTCAGCCGCGCGGTGCAGTTGCGCTGTGAGGGCGAGGATCCGCTGGCGACGGAACGCATCGCGCAGGAGCTGCGGCAAGCGGCCGAGCGATCGGCGAGTGCGGCGGGGGTGGTTTTGGCCGGACCGGCGCCGGCGCCGATCGAGCGCAAGGCGCGGCGGCACCGCTGGCAGCTACTGCTACGTGGGGCCGACGGCGCCAAAGTCCGCGAACTCGCCCGCCGCGCCCGCGACCAAGTGCAACCCGCCGCCCGCAAAGCGGACGTGACGTTGATCACCGACGTCGACCCGAACAGCATGCTGTGAGGAGAGGGCCAAGGTGCAAGGGCCAAGGGCCAAGAACTCCATGACTTGGCCCTTGGCGGGCTTGAGCCGCCGGATTTCTGTGCCTATGCTCACGCGACCGAGCTTAGGAATGCCATGTCGATTCGCCGAATTCTCAAGTTTCCCGATAATTTCCTGAAGAAGCAGGCGCACGACGTGCGCAATATCGACGGCACCGTCGACGCCCTCGTGCGCGACATGCTCGATACCATGTACGACGCCCCCGGCGTCGGCCTCGCCGCGCCGCAGGTCGGCTGCGGCGAACGCATCATCGTAGTCGACATCGCCGACGAGGACAAAGGCAAGAACCCCATCAAGCTCATCAACCCCGTCATCGCGGAGCGCGAGGGCTCCATCGTCTGGGAAGAGGGCTGCCTCAGCGTCGTCGACTACACCGAGACCGTCACGCGCTCGAACAAGATCTTGGTGCGCGCCTGGACCCTCGACCAACAGGAAATCGAACTCGAAGCCGAGGGATTCCTCGCCGTCGCCCTGCAACACGAGATCGATCACCTCGACGGCAAACTCTTCATCGACCGCATCAGCGCCCTCAAACGCGACATGTACAAGCGTCGCGTCAAGAAATGGATCAAAGAGGGTGTGCCGTTGGAAGACAAGAAGCCGAGCAAACACATTTGATCTCGCCACGCCGGCCAGGATCAACGCCGAGACGCCGAGGCGCGCAGATGTCGTGGTCATGACGCGGCTCCACAGCTTCTCCCGAACGGTCGGGGGCGATTCGTCGACCATCGAGCCGAATCCATCCTCTCTTCTCTGCGTCTCCGCATCTCCGCGTTGACATCGCGCCCGCATGCTCTCCCTCCTACTCCGCTGTTTGCGTCTGCTGCGTCCGGTGCGCGCTCACATCATCGTCGTCCTCGTCGGCTTCTCGGTGG
>CAZGEJ010000027.1:0-75658 GCA_964524885.1 uncultured Binatia bacterium (SeqCode) | reverse complement strand
CCGGCCGTTCGCCGACCTGCTCATCTCGACCGTTCTTGCGGCCGGACGGCGGAAAGACCCTCTTCGTTAGCCCGCTCCAGGAACTCATCTATGAACTCATCTATGAACTCATCTATGAACTCATCTATGCCCGTCGCGCTACGAAATCTCACTCCACAGCAGTACAAGGCGCTCCTCGCCGTGGAAGAATCTCACTTTGTTGATCTCAAGAGCTCCGAGATCACACCTGCCAGCCTGACCAAGACCGCTTCGGCCTTCTGCAACACAAGCGGCGGGGAGATCTTTGTCGGCATCGAGGAGTCAGTCGGGCTCTCTGGCAAGCAGCGCAAGTGGAGCGGCTTGAAGGATCAGGAGGCCGGCAACGCTTTCTTTCAGGTCCTTGAGAAGATGAGTCCTCTCGGCAATCACTACGAGGCGGAATTCCTTGCCGCGGATGGCGCACCCGGCCTCGTGCTGCACTTGAACTTCTTCAAGACGCAAGAAATCCTCGTCGCGTCGAGCGGGAAGGTACATGTCCGACGCAGCTCACAAAATTTGCCCGTAGATGGCGATGAAGCTATCGAGCGACTCAAGTTCGACAAGGGAATCAAGTCGTTCGAAGACGAAGTCACCGGTGCGCCGGTCGCCGAAGTCAACAACTCGCTGGTGTTGCTTGACTTCTTGCTGGAGGTGGTGCCGACTTCCGAGCCCGACGAATGGCTCAGCAAGCAGCGCGTCATCGTCGATGGTCGCGTCACCGTTGCGGGCGTATTGCTCTATTCAGACCTACCGCAGGCAATTCTCCCGAAGCGCTCTGCGGTAAAGATTCTGCGGTACCGAACGAAGGAGGAAGGTGAGCGCGACTTCCTAGCCTTCGATCCACTGACCATCGAAGGACCTCTCTATTCGCTGGTTTACGATTCAGTCGAACGATGCAAGAAGATCGTTGAGGACATCAGGAAGCTCGGTCCTGAGGGCCTCGAGCCTGTCGTATATCCCGAGGAGGCGCTGCACGAAGTCTTAACGAACGCTGTTCTCCACCGAGACTACAGCGTCGCTGCAGACGTTCAGGTTCGCATCTTTGACAACAGACTTGAAATCGAGAGTCCAGGCCGTCTACCTGGCCATGTCACAGTTCAAAACATTACCAAGACGCAGTTCGCGAGAAATCCAAAGCTTGTGCGCCTGATCAATAAGTTCAAGGAACCCCCGAACAAGGACGTTGGAGAGGGCCTAAGGACGACGTTCGAGGCAATGGACAAGCTCCGACTCAAGATGCCACTCATTGAAGAGCGAGAAGGCTCCGTCGTTGTCATACTTCGCCACGAGAGCCTCGGCTCGCCGGAGCAGTTAGTGATGGAGTATCTGGAGCGCAACCCCGAAATCACGAATAGCGTGGGCCGCGAGCTCACTGGCATCAAATCCGAGAACACCATGAAGCAGGTCTTCTATCGGCTCAGAGATCGTGGCCAAATCGAGCAGATTCCTGGGCGGGCAGCCAATCGTGCGGCCTGGCGGCGCAAAGCGGGCTAACCCTTCGTTGCACCCGACCTGCTACAGCGGGCTTCGCCCGCTGTAGCAGGTCGGGTGAACTCAAACGTTAGGTTGTCCGAACGTAGCTTGCGCAATGCCCTCAAATCTTGAAGTGCTCGTGTATCCGGACCCCCCATTCGGTGGTCGATTTGCGATAACACCGGGGCTTCGTCTGGCTGATGCGCTGGCGTCGCGCAATGAAGGAGAGCTCCGGAACCGCCTCGATCGAAAGCTCTGGCAGGCGTGCCGAAGGTTAGCATTGACTTGGTATGGAGGTGACGAGGTCTTACGCGTCGAGGCAGATTTCTACTCGGCGACACTTCACGACTCTCCGTCCCTGTGGTCGCCGATCCACCAGTCGATGAGATAGCCACCACGCCGAATGCGCCCCTCGCAGGGGCTTCTACTAGATTTGGCTGAGGATAACCAGTCGGCGCACGGTGCCCCTACGGACTTGCCGGCTTCGATCCCGATGGTGGCGCAACTCCTCGGCGACAGCGCGGCATTGCCGCGTCGCCGCTGCAGACCGGGCGCGCGTCCGCCGGGCCGTTCCAGGTGAGAGGGCAGTTCACGCAGACACCCATGATCAGGTTGTCACGGCTCCCGGATCGCGAAGGTTGGCGGTCCTACAGTAAACTCTGCCCGGACACCCACGTCGGTGCCCCGAGACAGGATCGTCAGGACCGCATCAGCGTCCACCAGAAGTGTTGGGTCCGGCTGGAAGGTGGGTGTCTGGCAATTCTCCCAGCGCTTGCGGCTTGTCACCCGACGTAACGACGATGAGCAAGCCTGTCCCCCGAAGGCTTGCCGAAGGGGGAATTCTGAGCCACCTCGGGCTACCGATTGACAGCCGTGCCAAGCCATCTTAGTCGTGACCGTGCAGGAAGAAGCCGGAATGGAAACGAGTCTAGAACCCAAAATCGCCAACCAAGCTGAGTCTACCGCCCCCATACTACGTCCGATAAACTCTATTCCCGGCGCAAACGCGGCTAATGCGGGCTATGCGCATCTGGCTGAGTCGCTGTGGGGGCCCGTCTTCGAACCGCTCCGCCAGCCCGAACGATTCGCCGAGTTCACGCTCTCACCAACGCTTCATATCATCGCTTGGGGCAATGATGCGGACTTCGCACCCGAATACCTCCGGGACAAGATGATCGAACAAGCCGCTGCTGCCGACCGCGAGGACGCGGCGGCAGACCGGTAGTGTTGGGCAGCGAAGACTGTCGACGCACTACGTCTGAGGACGAAGCGTTTTGGAACGAAGTCGAGGAGGTTACATGTCCGACACTGGCAGCGAACGCTCGCGAGAATCGTCCTCCGGCATGCTCGAAGGTCAACTTCAATCACTATTCAATCGACTTGAAGCGCTGGATGTAAAGCTAGAGAGGCAGAATCTCCAGCTTCAACAGCAGCCGAAGGACGCGAAGCAACAACCTTGGTGGGCGACCACGATCCAGTTTCTAGGCCTTCCGGCATTGCTCATCGCGATGTTCCTTCAGTTCGGCCAAGCTACGGAGGTCCCCGGCAACAAGGCCAAGACCGAAGCCGAGACGAACAAATTGAACACGGAGGAGCTGAAGGCGCGAGCGGAGCTTCAAGAGATCGTCCTGCGACTCGAGGCTAAGCAAGGGGAGAGTGCGTCGGCCTCCGCTCATGAGCTCCGCGAGGTTCTACCCGATCTCCGTGACGCCGTAGATCGCCTGCAGAGAACATCCACTGCTAACAGCTCTGCGTTGTTGGTTGCGAAATACCTTGTGATCTGGGGTGTACTGACTGCCATCAGCCTAGTGTTCGAGATTGTTGGCCACCTCTGGACCCCACTTGTTGGGTCAGTTACCAACCTCTTCTATCACTCCCCAGAAGATCGTGCGCCTTCGAGGTGGCGCCGCCAACTTGCGCGGCGATTCAATCTCGTACAGCCACTGCTGTACCCGCTGCCGTTTCTTGCCCAATGGCTCGTTCAGGTAGCCGTATTCGCAGCTCTCGTGATACCCCTCTTCAATACGGCTGCCGCGACACTCGGATCAACAATCACTCTGCAGTCGATGCTGGAGGACGCTCGTCACCTCGATCTCAGCAAGGCACTCGCCAACGCTCGCCAGCTGATCTCGCGGTAGCTAAAGGTGTGCTAGCGCTGCCCAACATGCCGTTGAACTTGACGGTCGGTCGTGTGCGGCGCCCGCCCGCAGGTTGACGGCGTAGAGTTGGGCACCTCAGGTACTTCGCTCATGACTGACGACCTCAAGAAACTCGTCGCTCGCTCCGTTGAGCTTCTAGAAGAAGCTCAGAAGATCGAGAAAGCTCGAAGTACGAATGGAGTATCTCAGTTCGATGTAAATAGTCTCGCATCCCGTGGCGCGAACCTTTTTCAATCGGTGGTAGGCCCAAAGTCCGTCTACTCCGAGAATCTGCGTAACGCGCTGAAACAGAAATCCACGGTCATGCAGTTCCTGGCGGTTGCCGGAGTCCTTCAGGCGTTCCACCTAGATCTTTCAAAAGGCCACCTCGTAAATATTCGCCACGAGGTGGAAGCAGTCGTAGTCTCCGAGATCCTTACCCAAGCGAGAAAGCTTTCCAAGACGAAAGGTGTTCACCCAGCCGCATCAGTAATTGTGGCCTGCGCGGGTGTCGAGGAGTTCTTGCGCAACTGGTGCGACGAGAAGGGCATCGTCATCCCAGAAAAGCAACGATCAATCGGCAAATTCTCCTCTGAACTTCGTAGTAACGGCCATATCGAATTACCTGTGGAGCGCAGAATTTCGTCATGGGCCGACTACCGCAACGATGCCGCCCACGGTGCCAACTGGCAGAAGATCACGCAGGAAATCGCCAGCCGAGTGATTCGCGAAATCGAGGAGTTCATCCTTGAGAACCGGAAAATCCTTGGGTGAGCGTGACAGGCGAGATCCAGAGCGAAACGCAATGGCATTCGCTTAAGGAACGTACGCCGTTCGTTTAAGGCGGCGACGGGGCGAATGAGATCAGGCACGTATTGGTGCGACGAGGGGTTTTGGGGCGTAGTTCTCCTTGGTGCTGGGGTGCCACTTGGGATTGGGTCGCAAGGAGCGGCGCGGGAAGGAGCGATCGGGGCGTAGGCGCTGGTATTGCGAGACGACGGCGAGGAAGGTGCGTTGCAGGGCGTCGGCGAGTCGGTGCTGCAGCAGCAAGAGTTGCTCGAGATTGCGCTCGAGCACGTGCACGCAGTTCTTGAAGTTCGTCGTTGCCGGGGAGGCGCGCGTCGAGGTCATGTCATGACCCCAGCTGGGGTGATGGCGCTGGGTGAGCGGGGGCCTTGCTGGAGGGCCTGGTCGGCGCGGTTGGCGAAGAGTCGATTGAGGGTGATGAGGACGAAGTGGGCGAAGAGTTCCTGCTTGACGCCCCGCTTGGTGCGGGCGTGAAAGTCCTCGACGTCGAAGACGCATTTGCTGGTCTTGTACAGCTCCTCGATACCCCAACGGGAGTGGTAGAGTTCGACCAAGTCCTGGAAGGGGTACTGGTGTTGAGGCTCGACGAGGGTGGTGCCGAGGTAGCAGGTCGAGCCGGCGACTTGGTACTTGAGCAGTCGCAGCCGCAGGGGGACGAGATCGAGGTCGGGCAGCTGCTGGCGTAGGTCGGCTTGGGCGCGTGGACCTGGGTAGAGCAGGACGGTGGCGTCGGTGTGTGGGCTGCTCAGGAAATCTTGAATCACACGAGGCATGCTTTCTTGGAGTCGAAAGACGGCGTGGATTGCAGTCTGGTGATGGCGGTAGAGCAAGGGGTAGGAGAAGTAGCCGCGGTCGTAGACGACGACATCGTCCTTGGAGAGCGAGTCGAGGTGGCGCATGGCGCAGCGGCGTTCGTTGCCATGAGCGACGAGGTAGAAGTCGAAGGGCAGCTTGGACTTCAGTTGATAGAGGCAGCTGAGTAAGCCCTGCGGGTAGTGAGAGCTTTCGGTCGGGAGGGGATAGCCGGCGGTACGTAGTTCGCGCGGCAGGTTGAGCTTGGTGCCATCGACGGCGAAGAGGCGATGGCCGTGCCAGGTGTACGGCGCACGCCGCAGCTACAGCAGGGGCACATGTGGGTGTACCGCGGCGAGGCGGGCGACCAGGTACGACTTCCCTGGAAGCGTAATCGCGAAGGCCCGCAGCGGATGCTGGCGGGCTACCGGGGCTATCTGCAAGCGGACGCGGCGCCGGCATTCGATGAGGTGTTCGAGCAGTCTCCGGAGATCATCGAGGTGGGCTGCTGGGCGCATGCGCGGCGGTACTTCAAAGAGGCGGTGTCGAGTGCTGCGTTGCCGGCAACGCAGGTGTTAGCGTGGATCGGCGAGCTGTACGGCATCGAGCGTCATGCCAAGCAGGCCAAGCTGAGCGAAGCGGCGTGCGCCGAGTTACGTCAACAGCGGGCGCAACCGATCTTGCGCAAGCTGCAGGCGTACCTCGCCGAGCAGCGCGACATGCAGCTGCCGAAGAGCCCGTTCGGGCAGGCCGTCGGCTACACGCTGCGCAACTGGCAGGCCCTCAACCGTTACGTAGAGCACGGTGCGCTGGAGATCGACAACAACGGTGCCGAGCGCGCCATCAAGCCGCTGGTGTTGGGGCGCAAGAACTGGCTGTTCATCGGCAGCGAGGCTGCGGCGCACCGTACGGCCATCCTGCTGACCCTGGTCCACAGCGCCAAGGCCCAGCAACTCGACCCGTTCGCCTACCTGCGTGATCTGATCGAGCGCGTCTCGACCCACCCGATGAGTCGCATCGACGAACTCACCCCGCGCCGCTGGAAAGAGCTTCACCCCCCTGTAGCAAACCGGCGTTAAACCCGCCGCTGTCCAAACGCGCCACACCTCTCCGCAAGCGTTCGCCGCCGGACAATCATCGTGCAATCCTCGTGCCTTCGTCGCCGTGGGGTTCGTCACACGCTTACGGAACTAGCGACGGCCTGTTCGCATGGTGGTGCGATTCCGGAGAATCGACTTGAAATCACGTAGTTTACGTTTATATATACGTGACGCTGTTGTGGCAGAGGCGGATGTGAGGCGACGTGAAGCGCGTTTTGGTTCAAGGCAATTGGGGTTCGGTAGAATGGGGCGTTGACGCCAGGGGCAGAATGCCAGCCGCCGATGAATTCGACAACTTGAGCATGCAACGGAAAGCGAAAGTGCTCGCTGTTGCAAGAAGGATCGCCGAGCAGCGCATCGTGAGCAACAAAGAGAAATTCAAGTCAGTAGAGAATACAGACCTTTTCGAGATCAAGTGTTTCCAAGATCGCTTCTTAGGGGGATTCCGTGGTGGCAGGCGCTTTGTCATTGCAGCCTACGAGGAGAAAAAGAAGGGACCCTTGAAGCCGCAGACAATCACTCGAGCCGAGATGGTATTGGCTGACCAAGACGCGAGAGAACGCGCCGGAGGCTTGGAATAGGGCCTGGGAGCTTGAGCACTCTTATGACGACATACATTGAAGAATTCGAATGCATCTCTGCTGAGCACCGACGACTTCTTAAGCAGGAAGAGTTCCTGCTCGACGTCGCAAACGCGTTGGCGGCTACTCTCCAAAACGAGGGGATTACCAAGTCGGAATTGGCGAAGCGACTTGGCAAAACTAAGGGATTTGTCTCGCAGATTCTCAGCGGCGGCCGAAATCTTACACTTCGGACGATCGCCGATGTCGCAGACGCGCTGGCCGCGAAGCCCTGCTTTTCCATACAAGAGCTGAGGCCATGCAGGCCCCGGCGAATGTACCGTGCGGCGAAAGGCGAATATCAAAGAGAAGTTCTCTTGCTTTCCGAGCATCCGCGCTATCGGCCAGTTCATGATTGGGGATGTCTGCAGGTTGCCGATTCCGAGAGACCTAGAGCGCCAGTAAATGAAAGGGCCCTAGCCGGGTAGCTAGGTCGAGGCCGCATGAGTAACGAACAAGGCCGCTTGGCCGAACTCATTTCGCAAGTCTCTATTCACGATGTCAGACTTGTAGGGCTAGAGTGTGGTACGTCAGTCCGTAGCCCGGAAGAAGCGGGGAAAGACGTAGAACTCAGTTGGACTCACGACGTGAGCTTTGATTTCGATCCGAACCGCTCGGAATTGGTAGTCCACGTCGACACCGACGCGAAGGTATCACCGAAGGAACCATCCAAGGTCTCGCCTGACGAAAAGGCCGAGGCGGCAGTGGAAGTGATGGCGACGTTCGAGTTGGTCTACCGGGTGCCTGACGGTCTGGAGGTTTCGGAAGCTGAATTTAGGAGCTTCGCGGAGACGAACGCGGTTTTCAATGTGTGGCCGTACTGGAGAGAGCTGTTTCAGGCGATGCTCACTCGCATGGGCCTACCGGCTATCGCGCTACCGCTACTGCGTATCGGGGGAGGAAAGCACCGCGATGCGAAAGATTCCGAAGGAACTTCGGCGGGACAGGCTTCTGCAGGCCGGTGAACTCTAATGTTTGTGGCGGCCGGTTGCGCGCTTTAGGTGTGCGATCGGAGAATTGGAATGAGGCCCAGCCGTCGACGCTGTGAGAACTGCAGGCTTTTCGTTGCTAGCAATGAGAGCGGCGGAAATGACTCCGTGGCCATGCTCCGGTGACGTTCGGGGTCGGACCAGCACAAGCGCTTGAAATTCCCGACGAATGCGTCCCCCGGAGGGTCGTTTTCTTCGCTAAACGCAGCGTTTGGGTTGCGAAATCGCAGCCTATGCCTGGCGGGCCGATTGGGAGCCTGGAAATAGGCGTTTAGCGCGGAACTCGGCGTCTAGCGCGGTCGAATGTTCCTGGCCTTCCGCATGTTGCGCTGGTCCGACACCGCTCCGGCGACCCCGAAGAACCCTCACCGCAGAGACGCCGAGGCGCAGAGAACAGCCCTCCGGGAATCTTTCATTTCGGCGTCTCGGCGTTGATGGGGTTCGGCCTGATCGGCGAATTCTAGGGATCTGGGGTCGGACCAGCGTAAGCTGCTGAAAAACAGAGGAAAGCGCCATTCGCGACGGGGATATGGCGGCTTACGTTGCGATTTTACCCACGAAATGAGGCCCTTTTGACTTCGCGGGTAGGGCATCCCAGCGGGTGTCGCTGAACCCCGGAGTACGATTTCGCCATCGGAATCGCACCGCTAAGGACGATTTCGGGCTCCTATTGCGCCGAAAGCTGCGCGTTTTCCGATGGTTGGGTTGGTCCGACCCCGAGAGTCACTCGTCGAGATCATGGAGAAGGTCCATCGCGGGATCACGTGCCTCTGGCGCGTGAGTGACGTCCCGTCGACTCCGAACGGGGTGGCACCACTCCAAGTGCTCGATAGGTTTCGTGAAAGGCGCGTGTCGGGGCTTCCATTTGAGCTTGGGGGCGCGTTTCTGGGGGCGAAATTGGCGGCGTAGGGTCCGCGGCGATGGTAGGAACTACCGGGACACCCACCCCGTTCGTCTCGGAGTGGGCGTACTGTGTCGCGCCATCTCCTCGGTGCGGTGCGCGCCCGAATCGCCGCGCGACAGCGGCACGCGACGCAGAAAGCCTGGCCAACCCAAAATCCACCCTCAGGACCAAGGCGAGGATTCGAGCGGCGGCCGCCCTGACCGCCTAGCTCGCAGCCGAACCGGGCATTGCCAAACGAGATTGGCCGGGCCACCCACTTGCCGAAGCTGACGATACCGTCCTCCGGAGGGTGGGCTCCGGCGGTGGTTGCTGGCCGGTTTGCGGCCCTGGTTCAGGGCCCGAGGAGCGCCGCCGGGACCACGGCGATCCCGTCGCGCCGCCGGTAGGCCTGCTGCCCGGTGTTGACGACTACCGCATCCAGGAGGTCGTCGCCGATCTGCTCGCGTAGCCAGATGAGGTGTCGGACATCGCTGTCCGTTACTTCGGCGCCCAGTTTGACCTCGATGGCCACCACGCGTTGGTCCGCTCGCTCGATGATCAAGTCGATCTCGTGCAACCCACCGTGCTGGCGAAGATGTCGGACGCGCGCTTCGCTGGCCTGCGCGAACACGCGAACGCCCAACGTGACCAAGGACTCGAAGAGGCGCCCGAGGAGCATGCCGTCGCGCGGAGCGGCCACACTTCCTTGCTCACCCGAGAGCAGGGCGTGTTCGTCCAGGCCGAGGAGCCGGCACGCAAGTGCGGGATCCGCGAGGTGGTGCTTCGGTGGTTGCGCGAGACGGTGCAGACGATTGCGCGTCGGGAGCCACGCTTCCACGGGATCGACGATCCAGAGCCGCTCGAGAATCTCCCTGTACGGCTGCACCGTCGTCTTCGAGGGCTTATCGCCCTGGCCGCCGGTGGCGGCATCGCGGATCGACTCGAAGGAGGCAGTCGTCGCTGTCGCCGCGGCATAGGCCGTCATCCAGCGAACGAGTGCGGCCGGCTGGCGCAAGGTGAGCCCCTGCTCCATGAAGTCCCGATCGACGATGCGGCTCAGGTAGCTGTCGAGCTGCGCCCGCAGGCCACGCCCCGAGAGGCCGCGCAGACCCGGAAATCCCGAGACGACGATCTCCCGAACGTAGTCGGCGAGAGCAACGTCGGTCGCCCCTTCGACAGCGGGGCGTTCGCCGCGAAGCAGCTCCGCCACACTGACGGATGCAGGGCCGAGGCCGCGCTCGGCCAGCGACAGCGGGCGCATCCGCAGTGTCACGATGCGGCCCGCGCCGGAATGCGTTGGGGCGGTTCGAGGGCCGGACGATCCCGTGAGCAGGAACTGATTGGGGGCCGGGTCGCGATCGACCGAGCGGCGCACGGCATCCCACAACGCGGGCACGTGCTGCCACTCGTCGAGCAGGACTGGCTTGGCCGCCCGCAAGAGATACCCGGGGTCCGCCTCGGCGACGACCCGACGGGCGGGATCGTCGAGCTCCACTACCGTGACCGCGCGGCGCCGCGCGGTTTCGGTCTTGCCCACTCCTTTGGGGCCTTCCAGGACCACCGCCGACAAGACGCGCACGAATTCGTCGAGTTCGGTATCGACCACGCGCGGGAGATAGGCCGCAACGCTACCGTTTCGCATCCCTGAACGATACCGTTTCGCCATCTGTTAGGCTACCGTCCCGCAGGGCGCGCCACCGGGACACCCACCTTGGTTCCGGACACCCAGCGATCGTTCGGGCCTTCAGCCCTCGAATCGTGTGGGCATCCCGAACCTGGGGCGATGCCCCAGGCTGGTATGGAGCCGCGCCGTTGGCGCTGTGAGGTTGCCGGGACACCCACCTGACTCGGGGCTCGATTCCTCCGGCCGATGCGATCGGTGCCATATCATCGTATGGTTCTTCATGTTGCGGGGTGCTAGAGGCTTTCCATGGCGCGTGTTGGCTTCGATTGGGACTCCGGCAAAGACGCCGAGAACCAAAAGAAGCACGGGGTTTCCTTTTCTCGGGCGCAATACGCCTTCGCCGACCCGCTGCGCGTGATCGCCAAGGACCTCGCTCACAGCCAGACGGAGGAGCGTTTTTTCTGTTTCGGCGAGGTCGACGGAGGAGTCCTGACCGTGCGGTTTACGTACCGCGCGTCGGTCATTCGAATCATCGGCGCCGGTTATTGGCGCAAAGGCAAGGTGATCTATGAGCGCGAAAATCAAATACACCGATGATCCACTGGGGGAGATTCAGGTCGTTGCCGACTTCCTTCCCTCTCCAGCCGAGTTGGCGTTCCGCGAGGAGGGGGTGAAGGTGACGCTCGCGCTGAGCAAGAGGAGCATCGAGTTCTTCAAGCAAGAGGCAGCAAAACATCATACCCACTACCAGCGCATGATTCGGCGGCTTCTCGATGCTTATGTGGAGGCCCAGGGTGCCACCCGACGGCCGAGCGGACCTCGCGCCAAGGGCCGCGCGCGGCCGGCTTCGTAGAGCGGATTCGGGCCCACGGGCGGTGGCGAAGCATCTCGAACCTGGGGCGATGCCCCAGGCTGGTATGGAGCCGCGCCGTTGGCGCTGGGGGGGCCGGGACACCCACCTGGGAGCTTGGTGGGACACCCACCTGACTCGGGGCTCGATCCGGCCGGCTGACGCGGCCGGTTTTCTGCATCACCGGCGTTCCAAATCCGAAGTCCGAGCCGTCCGCCGTTGCCGCGACGTGGGTGTCCATGCAGCCCGCCCCCGGGAATGGTCACCAACGCCGAAGGCGTTGTGCCACATAGCCCAGGGTTGGCGCGCAGCGCCTACCCTGGGCGGACGGCTCGTGCGGACTCAAGCCGCGAAGTGGGACAGCGAAGTGGGTGTCCATTCGCCGCCGTATTCCATCGGCACCCTCAGGATATCAATAGCTCGGGGGGCCGACCTTGAGCTCCCCTTTTCCGGAGGGCATGCCGCCTCCGTCAGAGTCGCTTGACAGGCAGGAAACGAGCTAACTATCAGTTGGAGGCGATGCACGAGGCCGATTCACCCGACCGCGGGAGTGACACCACGGTTGAGGAAGCGCCTACGCCCGCAGAGAAACGGGAGCATCGACGGACTCGACTGCTGGGTCTCGGGCTCGGCCTGTTGAGCATCGGAGCCTCTCTCGTTCTGCGTGCGGTCGGCGTCCAACGGCATCTCGCCAGTCTCCCCATTTTGCTGGCAGGCATCTACATCTACTTTCGTATCGCCCCCAAACTCCCAGAGTATCGACCGCACTTCGAGGCACTTACGGTTGACGCACCAGACCGAAATCGCCTGTCGTCATTGCCATTGATCGCGTTCGCTATCGTCTTGCCCGCAGCCATAACGATACTGCTGAGGAAAGGCGACTCGCATCTTTCGATTCAAGACCAAGGAATTCTCCTCGCCACCGCCATCCTGCCCTTGTGGGGAGTCGCCCGGGCGGTCAAGCAGCGTTACGGGCACGAGAGCCAGCTCTGGCGCGCGGCGATGAACGGCAACCACCGCGAGGTGCGGCGCCTGCTGGCAGCGGGCGCGAGCCCAAACGAACTCGATCCGAACGGCAACCCCGTCCTGGTATGGCCGGTCCTCAACGCCGACCGGAAGCTGCTGACCCTACTCCTCGAAGCCGGCGCCAGACCCGACGTCATCGTTCACGCCCGGCGCCAGGGCCAGTCCGTTAGGGTGAGCCCGCGCGAGCTCGCGCTGCGCAACCCACTTGCTGTGCCGAAAAGCGATCGCCGAAGCGATTACTTGGAGATCGCCCGAATCCTTGAGGAGGACCAGAAGTCGGGGAGGTTGCGGGGACACCCACCTGACGCGGGGCTCGATCCGGCCGGCTGACGCGGTTGATGTTCTGCGTGACCGGCGTTCCGAATCCGAGGTGCGGGCCCGCCCGCCGTGGTCGCGACGTGGGTGTCCATGCAGCCCGCCCCCTGGGAATGATCCCCAACGCCGAAGGCGTTGTGCCACATAGCCCAGGGTTGGCGCGGCGCGCCTACCCTGGGCGGACGGCTCGTGCGGACTCCCTGGGCGGACGGCTCATGCGGACACGAGCCGCGAAGTGGGTGTCCAAGCAGCGCTAGGTGGGTGTCCATTCGCCGCCGAGGAGCCTCGCCGCCGAATTCGGGGTCGGGATCGCTATCGAGAAAGCTGCGGAGGGCAGGGACGGGACCCCGCCCCCGCGTCGAGGGCGTCGGTCGGGGGGCTCGACTCCGACCCCGACCCCGCCTCCGACCCCGACTCCGATTCCGGCGGGGGCTCGTGGCGCGATTCTCGTCATATTGCGGCGTCGTGGTGGTTGCTGATGCCGCAATCGCGTGGCATAAGCGCCAGTTGAACGTCTCTAGCTTGGTAGCAGTTCCCCTGATAGACCGGGATCATCATGGCAAAGCCTGCATCCGACCCTTCCGTCGCCTACGAGGGCTTCATGGCCCGCCTGCGTGCCGCCACCGGCCAGCCGCTCGCTGCGGCCGATGCCTTCGGCGAAAGCTTCGTCCTCTCGAAGCTCACCGACGCAGTCCAATGGGCTCGTAAATACTCGTTTTTTCCGTACCCCTTCGTCACCGCGTGCTGCGGCATGGAGTACTTCTCCACCGCCGGCCCGCGCTTCGACATCGACCGCTTCGGCGCCGCCCTGCCGCGCTTCACCCCGCGCCAGTCCGACCTCCTCATGGTCGTCGGCACCATCACCCACCGCACCGCGCCCATCCTGCGCCGCGTCTGGGAACAGATGGCCGACCCCAAATGGGTCGTCTCCTTCGGCGCCTGCACCTCCTCCGGCGGCCCCTACAACAATTACGCCGTCGTCCAGGGCATCGACACCATCATCCCGGTCGACCTCTACATCCCCGGCTGCCCGCCGCGCCCCGAAGCCGTCCTCGACGGCCTCCTCAAGCTGCAGGACCGCGTCCAAAATGAACGCGGCGGCAGGCCCATCGGCGAAATCCACGGCAGCGGCCGCTCCTTGCTCGAAAGCTGACCCGCATGCCCAAGATCACGATCGACGGCCAGACCATCGAGGTCGCCGAAGGACAAATGCTCCTGCCGGCCGCCCTCGAGCACGGCATCCACATCCCGCACTATTGCTGGCACCCGAAGCTGTCGATCGACGGCAACTGCCGCATGTGCCAGGTCGACATCGAAGGCGCCCCCAAGCTCTCCATCGCCTGCAATACCCCGGTGCGCGACGGCATGGTCGTCCACACCAAGTCGGAAAAGGTCGAGCAGGCCCGCCGCGGCGTCATGGAGCTGCTGCTCATCAATCACCCGCTCGATTGCCCCATCTGCGACAAGGCCGGCGAGTGTCTCCTGCAAGATTACTCCTACAATTACGGCAGCAACGAGTCGCAGACCCCCGAACCGCGCCGTAAGCTCGAAAAGCGCAAGGACATCGGCCCGCGCATCTTCCTCGACCAGGAACGCTGCATCCTCTGCCGCCGCTGCGTCCGCTTCTGCCGCGAGATCACCGGCACCAACGAACTCGCCGTCTTCAACATCGGCAACACCTCGGTGCTCGACGTCCTCGACGACAAGCCGCTGTCGAACGACTACTCCATCAACGTCGCCGACATCTGTCCCGTCGGCGCGCTGACCAGCAAAGACTTCCACCACAAGCTGCGCGTCTGGTTCCTGAAGAAGACCTCGAGCGTCTGCCCCAAGTGCTCGAACGGCTGCAACGTCACCCTGCAGCACTACCGCGACCGCGTCTGGCGCGTCATGCCGCGCCGCAACGACAGCGTCAACGACACCTGGATGTGCGATCACGGACGCGAGGGCTACGACTACGCGAGCGCGCCGGATCGCCTGCGCGCGCCGCGGCTGCGCAAGCACGGTGGCCTCGCCGAAGCCGGTTGGAACGAGGCGCTCGACCACGTCGGTCTGCGCCTGCGCGAGATCGCCCGCACCCACGGCGGTGCCGCCATCGGCGCCATCGCCTCGGCCCAGCTGCCCAACGAAGAGAACTTCCGTTTCGCCCAGTTGCTCAACGCCCTCGGCGCCGAGCACGTGGCCCTGGCGGTGCCGACCGGCGACAGCGACGACTACCTGATCAAGGCCGAGAAGGCGCCCAACGTGCGTGGCGCCCGGGACCTCGGCCTGGCCCGCACCAACGGCGCCGGCGTGCGCGGCGTCCTCGAAGATGCCGCCGAGGGCAAGCTCAAGGCCCTCTACGTCTGCGGCGCCGACCTGCTGGCGGTCGAAGATGCCAACCTGATCGAGCGCGCGGCGCGCGGCGTCGACCTGCTCATCGTGCAAGACCTCTTCCTCAACCCGCTGGCCGAGTTGGCCGAGGTGGTGCTGCCGTCGCTCAGCTTCGCCGAGAAGGACGGCACCTTCACCAACCACGCCGGCCGGGTGCAGCGTTTCCAACGCGCCTGGAACCCCCCCGAGGGACAACTCGGCGACGGCGCCATCTTCAGCGAGGTGCTGGCGCGGGTCAGCGAGTCGCAGGCGGGTTTCGACCCGCAGCGCGTGTTCGATGACGAAATCGCCGCCGGCGTCGCCGCCTATGCCGGCTTGTCGTACGCCGTCCTCGGCGACGAAGGCGCCTTGGCGGCGCAGGCGCGTGGCGCGGAAGGGAGCGCGGCGTAATGGCAGCAGGAGTCGTTTCGGTTCGCCGGCCGCGGCCGGTGCGCAGCCGCGGTTGGTGGCGTGGTACGCGCGCCATCCTCACCGGCTTGGCGATCACCAACGCCCACTTCTTCCGCAACCTGTGGGGCTACATCCGGCGCAAGCCGACGGTGTTCACCATCCAATATCCCGAACAGCGCGTCCCCCTGCCCGGCGCCTTCCGCGGCATGCCGGTGCTCGTCCAGATGGACAACGGCAAGGAGCGCTGCGTCGCCTGCGGCCTGTGCGAATGGGCCTGCCCGACCGACTGCATCACCATCTTCCCGGCGGAGACGACGGACGAGGTCGAACGCTACCCGGCGGTCTTCAACATCGAGTTGTCGCGCTGCATGTTCTGCGGCTTGTGCGAGGAGGCTTGCCCCGAGGAAGCCATCGTCATGAGCCACAACGTCGAAGTGGCGGCCTTCACCCGCCGCGGTACGCTCTGGACCAAGGAAGACCTGCTGACGCCGATCGAGCGTCTGCAGCCGCGCCTGGACCACATCCGCCGCGGCTACGACCGCCCGAGCGCGCCGCCGGCCGCCTGAGCCGTACCCGTCCACGAGGGTTCCCATTCCATGGCTGAAAACTCCGCACTCCTCGCCAAGCTCACGCCCGGCCTCAGTGACGCCATCATCGGCGTGTCGAACGAGAAGGGCGACGCCTGCGCCGTCGTCCGCCCCGAACGGCTCGCCGACGTCGGCCGCGTCCTGCGCGACGATCCCGACCTCGCCTTCGACATGCCGATCGACATCACGGCGGTCGACTACATCGGCCAGGAGCCGCGCTTCGAGGTGGTCACCCACCTCTACTCGATGAAGCACGGCCACCGTCTGCGGCTGAAGGCGCGCGTGCCCGAAAACGATCCGCGGCTGCCGTCGCTGACCTCCGTCTGGGTCGGCGCCAACTGGCTCGAACGCGAAACGTACGACATGTACGGCATCCAGTTCGACGGCCACCCCGACCTGCGCCGCATCTACCTCTACGAGGAGTTCATCGGTCACCCGCTGCGCAAGGATTACCCGAAGGAGAAGCGCCAGCCGCTCATCGGGCCGGGCGCCAGCGGCACCTGGACCCCCGAGGTCGAACACCGCCACGTCGTCGAGCTGCCGCTGCCCGAGAACGCGCACGGCCTGCTCAACTCCGACCTGATGCGCGTGCAGATGGGCCCGTCGCACCCGGCGACCCACGGTACCGTGCGCATCATCCTCGACCTCGACGGCGAGACCATCGTCAACAGCGACGTCCAGCTCGGCTACCTGCACCGCGGCTTCGAGAAGGAGTGCGAGAGCGGCTTCTACTACCAAGCCATCCCGTACACCGATCGCCTCAACTACAGCTCGGCCATCCTCTGCAACGTCGGCTACTGCATGGCCGTCGAGAAGCTGATGGACGTCGAGGTCACCGAACGCTGCAAGTGGCTGCGCGTCCTCGGCGGCGAGTTGGCCCGCATGTCCGACCACATGCTCTGCGTCGGCGCCGCCTGCCTGGAGATGAACGCCTTCACGCCGTTCCTCTACAACCTGCAGGCGCGCGAGCTGCTCTGGGAGCTGATCAACGCCTTGTGTGGCGGCCGCGTCACCAGCAATTACGTGCGCATCGGCGGCCTCAGCTGCGACTTGCCCACGGGCTTCGCCGACGAGCTGCGGACCAAGTTCAAGCGCGTCTTCGAGCTGCTCGGCGAGACCGAGTCGATGATGGTCGAGAACCCGATCTTCCGCGAGCGCATGGAAGGCGTCGGCAAGATGCCGGCGGAGGAACTGATCGCCTACGGCGTCACCGGCCCGCTGCTGCGCGCCGCCGGCGTGCCGCACGACTTGCGCCGCACCGCGCCGTACCTCGTCTACGACCAGGTCGACTTCGACGTCGTCGTCGGCGGGCAGGGCGACAACATGGACCGCTTCCTGGTGCGCATCGAGGAGATCAAGCAGAGCGCGCGCATCATCGAGCAGTGCCTGCAGCGCATGCCCGAAGGCCCGGTCGACGTCACCGACCCGCGCGTGCGCTGGCCCGCCAAGGGACGCGTCTTCTCGCGCATGGAAGAGCTGATCGCGCAGTTCAAGAACGTCACCGAAGGCCCCAAGCCGCCGCCGGGGGAAGCCTACCTGGCGACCGAGTCGGCCAACGGCGAAATCGGCTACTACCTCGTCAGCGACGGTACCGGGAAGCCGTACAAGTGCCGCGCCCGCACGCCCAGCTTCTCGAATACGCAACCGCTGCCGAAGCTCATCCAAGGGGTGCTCCTGGCGGACCTCATCCCGACGTTCGACATGATCAACATGATTGGAGGCGAGAGTGACCGCTGAGGGCCAGACCGGACATCAGGCGGCGGCCGCGGCGACGGGAGGAGTCCTGTCGTCGGAATGCCGCGCCAAGATCACTGCCGAACGCGCCTGCTACCCGAGCCCGCGCGCGGCCTTGATGAACGCCCTTCACTTCGCCCAAGCCGAGGTCGGCTACTTGCCGCGTCCGGTCGTCAACGAAGTCGCGGCGTTGCTCGACCTGCACCCGATCCAGGTGCAGGAGGTCGTGTCGTTCTACCCGATGTACCGCTCGCGGCCGGTGGGCAAGTGCCACATTCAGGTGTGCACCAACATCGCCTGCGCTCTGCGCGGCGCGCGCAAGCTGGTGCACCACGCCGAGCACGCCCTCGGCATCCACGCCGGCGAGGTCACCCCCGACGGCAAGTACTCGATCGCCGAGGTCGAGTGCGCCGGCTCCTGCGGCACCGCGCCGGTGGTGCAGGTCAACGATCTGCCGTACATCGAAAACGCCACCAGCGCCGACCTCGACCGCATCGTGCGCAGCTCGAATCCGCAGGATTGGACGGCGCCGACGCCGGTGATCTCGATGATCCCGAACGGCGTCGAGGGTTACCTGTTGCCGCCCAACGGCGAGGACTACCAGAGCATCGACGCCTACCGGGCGCAGGGCGGTTACGAGCAGGCGAAGCGCGCCTGGACCGAACTCGAGCCCGACGCCATCGCCGAGATGGTGAAGGACTCCGGCCTACGCGGTCGCGGCGGTGCCGGTTTCTCCACCGGCATGAAGTGGCAGTTCATGCCGAAGGAGTCGCCCAAGCCGAGCTACCTCGCGGTCAACTGCGACGAGTCGGAGCCCGGCACCTTCAAGGATCGGCAGATCCTCGAGCGCAATCCGCACCAGTTCATCGAAGGTGCCATCATCGCCGGCCGCGCCATCCGCGCCGTCGCCGCATACGTCTATGTCCGCGGCGAATACAGCGAGCCCTACCGCCGCCTCATGGCCGCCATCGGCGAGGCCTACGCCAACGGCTACCTCGGCGACGACATCATGGGCACCGGCAAGAGCTTCCACATCTACGTGCAGCGTGGTGGCGGCGCCTACATCTGCGGCGAAGAGACCGGCATGCTCGAGTCGATGGAAGGCAAGAAGGGACAGCCGCGCAAGCGTCCGCCGTTCCCCGCTGCCTCCGGCTTGTGGGCCTCGCCGACGACGGTGAACAACTTCGAGACGCTGACGCACGTGCCGAAGATCCTCGAAAAGGGCGCCGCCTGGTTCAAGGGGATCGGCACCGAGAAGAGCACCGGCAACACGCTCTTCGGCATCAGCGGCCACGTCAACCGCCCCGGCGTCTACGAATTGCCGCTCGGCACCCCGCTGCGCGAGATCATCGAGAAGCACGCCGGCGGCGTGCGCAACGGCCGCAAGATCAAGGCGATCATCCCCGGCGGCGTGTCGATGCCCGTGCTGACGGCCGACAAGCTCGACGTCAAGATGGACCACGACTCGCTGCGCGAGGCCGGCACCCTGCTCGGCACCGGCGGTATCGTGGTGATGGACGACACCACCTGTCCGGTGCGCGCGGCGACGGTCATCGCCCGCTTCTTCGGGCACGAGTCGTGCGGCCAATGCACCCAGTGTCGTGAGGGCACCGGCTTTCTCTACAAGCTGCTCAAGCGCATCGATCGCGGCGAAGGCACGATGCAGGACTTGGCGACCATCGAGCGCGTCTGCGCTTCGATGGAAGGCCAGACCATCTGCGCCCTGTCCGACGCCGCGGCGTGGGCCGCGGGTTGGTTCCTGCGCCGCTTCCGCGCCGACTTCGAGCGCCACGTCACCGAAAAGGGTTGTCCGTTCCCGGACAGCTTCGAGATCTGAGTCGGAGACCGCATCATGCCCGGGCCGATCCAACGCAGCACCGTCGTCAAACATTTCGGCACGCCCGACCGTACCGAGGGCAGCCTCAACGAGCCGCGCGACCGTAGCGAGAACGGACTCGTCTTCAACGAGAAGTGGATTTACCTCCACCCGTCGCGCGACCCCGCCCACGCGGCGCAGCGCATCGTCATGTGGCGCCGCTACGACTACGTCGGCTCCCTCATCCGCCGTACCCCGACGGGCGAATGGGAATTCGACGCGTCGCTGCCCGGTTCATTGGGGTGAGGCGCCACGTTTTGCAGCCCCTGTGATGATGGCTCGAGGCGAAAGGCTCAAGGCGAAAGGAATTCATCCTGACACGTCCGCTCCGGCTTTTCGCCTTTCGCTTTAAGCCTTGAGCCAAAGCTAAAGGAGACGCCGCTGCTGTGCAGCGAGGAGATGCCCGATGATCGATGCCATCCGTAAGTTGTACGAGTCCCTCGCCGCACGCCATGACGCCTTCCGCCAACGCCTCGGGCGCGGCCTGACTCTCGCCGAAAAGATTCTCTTCTCCCACCTCGACGATCCCAACAGCGGCGTCGCCCGCGGCAAGGATTGGATCGACCTGCGGCCCGATCGCGTCGCCATGCAGGACGCGACGGCGCAGATGGCGCTGCTGCAGTTCATGCAGGCCGGACGCAAGCAGGTCGCCGTGCCGTCGACGGTGCACTGCGACCACCTGATTCGCGCCCACGTCGGCGCCGACGCCGACATGCAGGTCGCCCTCAATGAGAACAACGAGGTCTACCAGTTCCTCGCCTCGGCCTCGCAGAAGTACGGCATCGGCTTCTGGAAGCCGGGCGCCGGCATCATCCATCAGGTCGTCCTCGAGAACTACGCTTTCCCCGGCGGCATGATCATCGGTACCGATTCCCACACGCCCAACGGCGGCGGCCTCGGCATGCTCGCCATCGGTGTCGGCGGCGCCGACGCGGCCGACGTCATGGCCGGCTTGCCGTGGAACGTGCGCATGCCGAAGGTCACCGGCGTCCGCCTCACCGGCAGTTTGTCGGGATGGACGGCGCCGAAGGACGTCATCCTCAAGCTCGCCGGCATCCTCACGGTCAAGGGCGGCACCGGTAAGATCATCGAATACTTCGGGCCGGGCTGCGCTTCGATCAGCTGCACCGGCAAGGCGACGATCACCAACATGGGCGCCGAGATCGGCGCGACGACGTCGGTATTCCCGTTCGATGCGCGCATGGCGACCTATCTGCGCTCGACCAAGCGGGACGATGTCGCGGCCCTCGCCGAACAGTACGCGGCTCACCTCGTCGCCGATCCCGAGGTCGAGGCCGATCCGTCGAAGTATTACGACGAGGTCATCGAGATCGACCTGTCGTCGCTCGAGCCTCATCTCGTGGGACCGCATACGCCCGACCTGGCGCGGCCGATCTCGCAGATGGCGACGGCGGTGAAGGAGAACGATTACCCGGCGGAGCCGACGTCCTTCCTCATCGGTAGCTGCACCAACTCGTCGTACGAGGACATCGGCCGCGCCGCGCACGTCGCCGAGCAGGCGTTGGCGCACGGGATCAAGGCGAACAAGGGTCTGCTGGTCAGCCCCGGTTCGGATCAGATCCACAACACCATCGCGCGCGACGGACAGCTGGCGACGCTCGAAAAGATCGGCGCCCGCGTCTTGGCCAACGCTTGTGGCCCGTGCATCGGGCAGTGGAAGCGCGACGACGTCGCCAAGGGCGTGCGCAATTCGATCGTGACGTCGTTCAACCGCAACTTCCCGGCGCGTAACGACTCGAACCCGGAGACGTTGGCCTTCATCGCCAGCCCCGAGATCGTCACCGCGATGGCGGTGGCCGGGCGTCTCGACTTCAACCCGATCACCGACACGATCACCGCACCCGACGGAACCAAGGTGAAGCTGCAGGCGCCGGTGGCGCCGGAGCTGCCGGCAGGCGGCTTCGCCGGCGGCGATGGCGGCTACATCGCGCCGGCGGCCGATGGTTCGACAGTGCAGGTCGTCGTCGACCCCAACAGCGAACGCTTGCAGCTGCTGGCGCCGTTCGCCGAGTGGGATGGTAAGGACTACGTCGACTTGGTGGTGTTGGTGAAGGCCAAGGGCAAGTGCACGACCGACCACATCTCGCCGGCGGGTCCGTGGCTGAAGTTCCGCGGCCACCTCGACCGCATCAGCGACAACATGTTCACCGGCGCGATCAACGCCTTCACCGGCGAGACCGGCGCCGGCACCAACGTGTTGACGGGCGAAACGGGAGTGCCGTTCCCGAAGATCGCGCGTCACTACAAGGCGCAAGGGCAGGGCTGGCTGGCGATCGGCGACGAGAACTACGGCGAGGGCTCGAGCCGCGAGCATGCGGCGATGGAGCCGCGGTTCTTGGGTGGTAAGGTGGTGATCGCGCGCAGCTTCGCCCGTATCCACGAGACCAACCTCAAGAAGCAGGGCATGCTGCCGCTGACCTTCGAGAACCCGGCCGACTACGACAAGATCCAGGCGAACGACCGCGTCAGCGTATTGGGCCTGGCCAACCTGACCCCCGGCCAACCTCTCGAAGTGGTGTTGCGTCACGCCGACGGCAGCGAGCAACGCATCCGCGCCGTGCACACCTACACCCCCGAGCAGATCGCCTGGTTCAAGGCGGGCGCGGCTCTGAACCTGCTGCGCGACGCCTGAGATCGGGGTGCGGTCGAAGGTGGACTTGGCGACGGAGGTTTTCCGTCGAGTGGCTCGATGAATCGTCTGCGAGGGCAGTTCGACTCGCCGACGGACTAATCTGCCCGAATCTCGATGAGATCGCCCGGTTTGAGTACCGCTACATGGGCGACGATTAGGTCAGTGATACGCCGGAGCACCGGCCAGTCGTTCGTAGGAAGAATCAGGATCGCCAAGCTTCGTCCGATGACGTTCTGTTGATACTGGAGGTTGCGGTCGCTCGTGAGGAAGGCGTCGAATTCGCGCTCGGCGGCGCGCAGCAGGTCGCCGTTCTTGAGTTGCCCCCAACCCATTTCCTGTGCGGTGCGAACGACATGACCAGGGAGAAACGTGCGAACGGGGCGTGGCACGCATGCATCCAGCAGGATGTTCATGCGGCGTGTAAGGCGCGCTTGTGAGCGTACTCCAGGACGGCGATGGCTTGTTCGCGCGTCACGTCGGGAAAGCAATCGAGATACTCGTCGAGACTCAGCCCACTTTCTAGGTTTTTGAAAAGGCTGTCGACGGGAACGCGTGTTCCGTAGAAACACGCAGCCCCGCTCATTCGATCTGGGTCTATCCAGATCGGGACATCGGGTGGAAACGAAGCAGCCGTTGGTGGTTTCATCGTAGTGGGACCAAGTTTGCTCCCGAACTTCCTGGTTCGGAGATAGCCCTGGCTTCAGTAGCCGTCAAGCTGGCATTCGACCTCGGTTTCCGTGCTCATTGCTGCGGCGGATAAACGTATCAGCGCGAGCAGAGAAGGGGACAGTCCCCGTCCGGGGACAGTCCCCCTTGCTGTGCAACCATTTGTTCGCCGAACCCATGAGACTCGTCGACCGTGCCCGTCGTCATTGCGGCGGGCACGGGTCGAGGCGTAGCGAGACTGCGGTTTGGCGCGCCTCGCGCGGGTAGATGCCGACGGCGGCGGCGGCGCGCGCCACGGCGTACTTCTCGACCTTCATCGCGTGGATCTGACGAACGGTTTCCCGGTCTTCGTGCAACACCGGTACGACGCAGCGCTTGCTGCCGTTTCGCAGCAACTCCACACGTGCCCCGTCTAGAGAGTGCTCCAGCGCTTTCCAACGCGGCATGCCCACCCACTCGCCATCGTCGCGATCGACGATCCACAGCCGCAGGTCCGCAGTACGGCCCTGGCTGTCGGTGGCGTAGAGCGAAACCACCTCCTCGAATTCCGCGAAGGTCGCATAGAGCCCGAAGCCGATGACGACCGGGCTCGCGGCGAAGGCCACCCACCGGAGTGCACGCGGGGCGGACGCCGCCAGCAGCGCGCCGCCCAGCAGCAACGCCGCGATGCCGACGGCGAGCGTCGTGCCGCTCGGCATCGCATATGCACCCGCGTGCACCAGCCGCACGGCGAACACCGCGCCGCCGATGGCCAGCAATACACCGCCCAACACCCGCTGCCCGGTCGAAGCCGATCTGGATTCCGCCACGTGATCCTCCTTGGAGGTTGAGAAGTAGTCCCGCCCGGCAAAGCTGCACCCGCCGCCGCAGCCTGTAGCACCATCCGCCAGCGCCGTCTGCCTCGGGGGATGGGCGGTCGCCATGCTCGGTGGTGTTCGCGGCGTTCCGAGGGTAGTCTTCGACCATGGCGTTGCCGGCTCGACCCGTCGCTTCGTACCGCGAACTCAGCGACCTTCCTGCCCATCTCGTCGGTGAGCTCGTTTTCGGTGTACTGCATGCGTCGCCTCGTCCGGCGCCGAAGCACGCCTTGGCGGCGTCGGCGCTCGGCGGAGAACTCGAACCTGCATTCCGGCGCGGGCGAGGTGGACCCGGAGGCTGGCTGATCCTCGACGCGCCGGAGCTGCACCTCGGCGAGCACGTCGTCGTTCCGGACTTGGCGGGTTGGCGCCGCGAGCGCATGCCCGCGCTGCCCGTGGATACAGCCTACTTCGAAACCGCTCCCGACTGGGTCTGTGAAGTCTTGTCGCCCAGTACGGTCGCGCTCGATCGGGGCGATAAGCGCAAGGTGTATGCCGCCTACGAGGTGAAGTACCTTTGGTTCGTCGACCCCGACGCGCGCACGCTCGAGGTCTTCGCCCTCGACGGCTCGACCTATCGACTCATCGAGGTGTTCTCGGGGGACAGGCCGATTCGAGCGATTCCTTTCGATGCCATCGAACTCGATCTTGGCGCTCTCTGGGCGGCGTGACGCGCGGCTCCTCTTTGCATGGCATTGCCTCTGTTCCTTCCGTGTGCCGCCGGCGTCGAGTCTCTCCTCGCCGAGGAGGTGCAACGCCTTCTGCCGCAGGCGTCGCTCCAAGCAGGACGCGGCGGCGTTGGCCTCGAAGGTGGTCCGAGCGAGGTCATGCGGCTCAACCTCGAGAGCCGTCTCGCAGCGCGCGTGCTGACCGAGGTGGCATCGGGGCCTTACCACGACGAGCACGATCTCTACGCGCTGACGCGCGAGGTGGATTGGTCGCAATGGATCACCCCGCGCCAGACGTTGCGCGTCGATGTCACCGCACACCGATGCCCTCTACGCAGCCTGCATTTCGCCGGGCTGCGCGTGAAGGACGGCGTCTGCGACGGCCTGCGCGATGTCTTCGGCGAACGCCCGAGCGTCGACACGCGTCATCCCGACCTATCCCTCGTGCTGCATCTCGATGCGGAGCACGCCTTTCTCTACGTCGACACTTCGGGTGAGCCGCTCTTCAAGCGAGGTTGGCGGGAGGACAAGGGCGATGCGCCGTTGAAGGAAACCCTCGCCGCGGCGATGTTGGCCGCCGCCGGCTGGCGCGGCACGGCCGAGGCCGGCGGCGCCTTGTACGATCCGTGCTGTGGCGCGGGTACGATCGCCATCGAAGCGGCCCAGATCGCTTGCGGCATGGCGCCTGGGTTGCAGCGGAGCTTCGCCTTCGAGAAGCTCTTGCCGTTCACGGAAGGTGAAGTCCGCGCGCAATGGGAGGCACTGAAGAGCGAAGCCCGGGCGCGGGTACACACGAGTGCCGTGCCGATCTTCGCCAGCGACGTCTCGTTTCGCATGGTCGATTTCGCCCGTCGCAACGCGCAACGCGCCGGCGTCGAGGATGCCATCGAGTTTCATGGGGGCGACGTGCTCGAACGCCCGGCGCCGTCGTTGCCCGACGGCATGCCCGGCACGCTGATGATCAACCCGCCCTACGGCGAACGCATCGACGTGCGCGGCAAGGCGGCGCGCCGCTCGGCGGACGAACGCGACGCTCCCGCCGACTTCTATCCGCGTCTCGCGGCGCACTGGAAGCGCGCCTACACGCAGGCGCCGGGTGGCTGGACGGCCTGGGTACTGAGCCCCGATTTGAAGTTGCCGACGGTGCTCCGCCTGAAGGAGTCGCGCCGGGTGCCGCTGTGGAACGGCCCGATCGAATGCCGCCTGTTCCGCTTCGAACTCATCGCCGGCTCGGCCCGCGCGCCTCGGCAACCGCCGGAAACGCCTCAACCCTAAAAGGCGGGAAGGCTCGGCTCCGTCCGAGCCAGGGAGTCGTGGCGCAACGGCCGAAACGAGCCGGCCCCCAGGCCGGGATGGAGCCCGACCATCCGGGTTTCATGTATGCCGTTCGCGGCGTCAGTCTGTGATCGCTGGCTTCGAAGCGGAGAACGCCGCCGCCGGCTTCCGCGGGTGAAGCCAGCCCACGCCGACCGGCGCGGGATCAGCGCGAGAACGTGGCGCGTACGAAACGGGTACGATCGAGGGTGAGCGTGCAGCTCGGGCCATCGGCGTCGCGACATGCGGCGCCCGACCAGCCGGCGAAGCTGCTGCCGGCCTCGGCCACGGCCGTCAACGTGATGCTGGTGCCCGGCGCAAAGGTCGCCCGGCAGCGTGCCGTTCCATTACACGTCAACCCGGCGGGATTGCTGCTGACGCTGCCGCTGCCGTTGCCGCGCAACACGACGGTCAGGCGTTTGGGTCGAGCCGCGCCGCGGCGATTGGCGGCCCAGCTGGCGTCGACGGCATTGCCGACGGTGGTGATCGGTTGTGCCAGGGCGCGCGGGCTGCGGGCCGTGGTGGAGGGCCTGCTCGGCGCGGGCATGACGAAGAGATCGGTGCCGGAGCCGGTGGCGCGGCTGAAGAGAATGAGCGCGCCGTCGGGCGACCACGAGGGGAAGGTTTCGTCGAGGTCGGGGTCGTTACTCAGGTTGGTGAGCTGGGTGCCGTCGCGATCGGCGACCCAGACCTGCCACTTGCCGCAGCAGGAGGGGTCTTGGCTTTGGCTCATGAAGACGAGTTGGGAGCCGTCGGGCGACCAGGCCGGGGCGCGATCTTCTTCGAGGGTGGCGGCGCGACGCGAGCCGGGGGCGCCGGCACTGATGATCCGTTCGCCGCTGCCGTCGAGGTTGATGGTGACGATCTCGTACTGCGCTGCCGGTTCGGGCTCACCGGTGATGGGGTCTTCCATCATTTCTTCGCGCACGGCGGAGAAGGCGAGTTTGGCGCCGTCCGGCGACCACGCCAATTCGAGGGCGCCGAAGCCGTCGCCGCTGCCGCCCGGGGGAGAGATGACGCGTTCGTCGCCGCTCTCGATGTCGATGACGACGATTTCGGCGACGAAGGTGGAAGGGTTGGTGCGCAGGAAGGCGAGTTGGGAGCCGTCGGGCGACCAAGTCGGTTCGAGTTGGCAGGCGAAGGTATTGGGCTGGTCGCGGTACGTGATCTGGCGTGCGCCGGTGCCGTTGGCGTTGATGGTCCAGATGTTGGTGTTGCAGCTGCCGAGGTCGCGGGTGAAGGCGAGGCGGGAGCCGTCGGGCGACCAGGTGGGGTCGGACTCATCGAGGTCGGGAGTGCGGGTGAGGTTTTTCGGGGCGGGGTCGTTGCCGTTGGGTCCGGTGACCCAGATGTCGCAGGAATCGCGGCCGAGGTCGGAGTCGTAGGCACAAGCGGTGTAGGCGATGGAGCCGTTGGGCGCGGTGGCGGCGTAAACGGCGGCGGGGAGGAAGCTGAGGGCCGAGACGACGAGGGCGAACGAGGAAAGCGAAACGGGCATGGGGTGCACTCCTTACGAAGGTCGAGGAGAAGGAACGCAAGCCCCGTGCCAGCCGCGACGGACCGTCCACCAGGAGATCGTCCGATTGCGAACATCAGGGAGTGAGAGTTTTCCCCCAAATCCGAGCCGGCGCTGGGTCAGATACCGCAGCCCGCAACCAAGGCCGAGGCACCAGCGAACACAGCGTCGTACCTTCCGTGTCGGCATGCGAGTCCGAATCGCAAAAGGCTCGGGGTCGGCATCGGTGTCGGTATCGTGACGCGGCCAGCGACATCGAGCCGGTCGAACCCGATTCCGACCCCGAACTCGAGGGTGGGTTGCGACGGGTGCACGTCAGTCCCAGCACGGCTCTCGTGACCCATGGCGACTGAAGCGAACGATGGGCTCTGGTGGAACGGAGAAGGGGTGCCTTGCAAACGTTCCTCCGCTGAACCAGTAAGCTGCCATGCGTTCTGCGATCATCGTCACCTTGACGTTTCTTGTTGTCGCATGGAGTGGCTGTGCTCGGGCACCTGCGCTGCCGGAGGGGGCGACGGCGGATTTCGTCCTGGTCGAGAAGTCGGTGCGGCGGCTGACGTTGTATGCGGCGGGCGCGCCGTTGAAGTCGTATACCGTCGCCCTCGGTCGGCAGCCGGAGGGAGCGAAGACGCAGGAAGGCGACCATCGCACGCCCGAGGGCAAGTACGTCATCGACGGGCGCAAGCACGACAGCAGCTACCATCGAGCCCTCCACATCTCGTATCCGAACGAATCCGACCAAGAACGCGCGCGGCAACGGGGTGTCGCACCCGGCGGTGCCATCATGATCCACGGCATCCGCAACGGTTTTGGATGGATCGGCTCCCTGCATCGCGCCGTCGATTGGACCCGCGGCTGCATCGCCGTCACCAACACCGAGATCGAGGAACTCTGGCGCGTCATCCCCGATGGAGTACCGGTGGAGATTCGTCCATGACCGTGAGCCCGCCGGCGGCGCGTGGGCAGAGCCGGAGTTGACGCACAGACGAGGTCGACACTTGCCTGCGCCGCCCGAAGGGTCGGCGCGGGGGCCGAATTGTCGCCACGGCTGCGAGCGTGTAAGGAGCCCCGCATGGATCTCTCCCTCAGCCCTGAGTACGTGGCCTTCCGCGACGAAGTGCGGGCCTTCCTCGAAGCCCATCAGGACAAGGCACCGGGCACCAACGAGCGCGGCCCGACGAATCGCAAACTCCTCGACTGGCAGAAGCTGCTCATCGACCACGGCTACGCCGCGCGCACCATCCCCAAGCAGTACGGCGGCTACGGCGCCGCCCCCGACATCCTCAAGTCGCGCATCATCGCCGAGGAGTTCGCCCGCGCCGGTGTCAGCGCCGGCATCGCCAACCAGGGCGTCTCCATGCTCGTCCCCACCCTGCTCGAACTCGGCACCGAGGAACAAAAACAACGCTGGATCGCGCCCACCCTGCGCGGCGAAGTCATCTGGTGCCAGGGCTACTCCGAACCCGGCGCCGGCTCCGACCTCGCCAGCCTCAAGACCGCCGCCGTCATCGACGGCGACGATTACGTCATCAACGGCCAGAAGATCTGGACCTCCACCGCCAAAGACGCCCACATGATCTTCTGCCTCGTGCGCACCGAGCCCGAGGCGAAAAAACACCAGGGCATCTCCTACCTCATCTTCTCCATGGACACGCCCGGCATCGAGGTGCGTCCGCTCGTCGACATGACCGGCACCGCCGGCTTCAACGAGGTCTTCTTCACCGACGTGCGCGTGCCGCGCTCGCAGATCGTCGGCAAGCCGGGCGAAGGGTGGATGGTCGCCAACGCTACGCTCACCCACGAACGCGGCATGCTCGGCAACCCCAACCAGGCGCACGAACGCCTCGTCGCCATCGCCGAGCTGATGCAGCGCGAAACGTTCGACGGCCAACGCCTCATCGACAACCCCATCTTCCGCGACCGGCTCGTACGCCTCCAAGCCCGCGTCTACGCCATGCAGGCCAACGGCCTACGCGTCACCACCAGTCGCCTCAAACGCGAAGGCGCCGGCCTAGCCGGTCTCGTCGTCAAGCTGCAGGGCTGCGAACTCAATCACCAACTCGCGGCGCTCGCCATCGACGCCCTCGGTGAACTCGGCGTGCTCTACGGCAAAAGCGACTACCTGCGCGACGGCGGCAGCTGGCAATTCCGATACATGTTCGATCTCGGCCTCATCATCGGCGGCGGCACGGCCCAGATTCAGAAGAACATCATCGGGGAGGTCGGCCTCGGCCTGCCGCGTGAACCCAAGCCGGCCGCGGCCTGAGGAGCATCGACATGGAATTCGCCCTTACCGACGATCAAAAGGCACTGCAGGAATCGCTGCGCTCGTACCTCGCCGCCGGTGCACCGCTCGACAAGGTTCGCCTCGCCGCCGACGGGGACGCCGGCGTGCGCCGCGACATCGCCACGGGTCTCGCCGAACTCGGTGTGACCATGACCCTCATTCCAGAAGCCCACGGCGGACTCGGGCTCGGCCTGCTCGACGCGGCGCTGGTGCAGGAGATGCTCGGCCACTTCGCGACGCCGGCCCCGTTCACCGCCGGCGCCGCCATGGCCGTCGCCGCTCTCGTGCACGGCGGCTCCGCCGCGCAGCAGGAGGAATGGCTGCCGCGCATCGCCAGCGGCGACACGCGCTTCGCCGTCGCGCTCAGCGAACGTTGCGGTGCGCGCGAGGGGGCTGGATTGCATGCAGCCGACGGCAAACTCAGTGGCAAGACTCTGTTCGCTCTCGAAGCCGAAGGCGCGACGCACGTCGTGGCCGCCGCCGGCGACGGGCATCTGTACATCGTCGCTGCCGATGCCGCCGGAGTCGCCATCACGCCGCTGCCGACGATCGACAAGACGCGTGACGTCGCCGAGATCCGCTGCGACGGCACGCCGGCGATCCGCCTCGACGGTGCCGCCGGCGCGGTCGATCGTGTGTTGCTCGTCGGCCGCGTGTTGCTCGCCGCCGACACTCTCGGAGCGGCTCAGCGCATGCTCGACGAGTCGGTGACCTATGCGAAGGAGCGCAAGCAGTTCAACCGCCCCATCGGCAGCTTCCAAGCGGTGAAGCACATGTGCGCCGAGATGGCGGCGGAGATCGAGCCGGCCCGCGCCCTGGTGTGGCACGCCGCCTACGCGCTCGACACCGATCCCGCCGAGGGGCCACTGCTCGCCAACCTCGCCAAGGCACATCTCGCCGAGGTCGGCACCTTCGTCGCCCGCACCGCCACCGAGGTGCACGGCGGCATGGGTTTCACCGATCTGCTCGGGCTGCACTATTGGTTCAAGCGCATCGGCCTGAACCGCCAACTCCTCGGCGGCCCGGAGCGGGTCCGCGAGGACGCCGCACGCCTGCAAGGCTGGATCTAGGGTCGCGGCGACGTTCGGCCGCGCGCGATCAGTTCGAGATCGTCACATCGCCATCGATCGAGTCGACCGTCACCTGTTGGCTGAAGGAATCGCTCTTTTGTAGGGATGTTTTGATCTTGGCGACGATGCAGGGCGTGCCGTCGCAGCGTTTGACCTTGGTGAAGCCGACCTGGTCGACGAAGTGATAGTCGCGGGCGACGGCACCGACGAGGGCGGTGTTGGCGGTCGTCTTGCTCGACGAGTACTTGCGCTTGTGGCCTCCCGTCAGCCCCGCTGCGAGTGTGCTGTAGCCGCGGTACTCGAACGTGAGTTCGCCGCCTTGGAAGGTCGACGGAACGTTCAGCAGGAGCGTCACCTGACAATCCTTCTTGGCCTCCGTGCTCGCCACCATCGTCCCCGTCGAGGTGACGAACTGGTCGAAGATCAGGGTGAAGGATTCGCGGTCACTGGAGAACGAGGAGCCGACCGAACCCTGAGGGCAGCCGGTGCCTTCGTAGCGGATCGACGTCACGTGCACTCGGTCCGGGTCGGGGCTTTGGGCCAAGCTCGGGGCGGCGAGCGATGCGGCGAGCAGAGTCGCGGCGATCGTGGCGGGCAGCGAGTTCGTCATGGTGGGTCCTTTCGGTTCAGCGTCGTTGCCTCCCTCGTAGCACGGTACCGCGCCAGAATCCGAGAGATTTTGCGCCCAAGACTTGGGGCACGCTTACGGGGCGGGGCATTCGCGGGACGGCTGGCTTTCTCTGGGAAGTCGGGGCCGGCGGCGCGAGGCGCGGTTCAGGGCTGCGGATTGGTGGCGATGAAATGGTCGACTTTCGGAGGCTGTGGGCCGGAATGAAGGCGGCGCACACGTCCTTCGAGTTCGCGGTCGGCGACGGTCACCCGCTGGTGTTGTCGCAGGTGTTCGGACCACGACGCGACGGTGAACGTTTCCAAGTAGTGATGCGGCTGCGCGGCGTCGCGATACAAGGCCCAGCGTAGCGCGCCGTCGCGCCGGCGGACGACACGAAGCTCTTGCATGGCGGCGACGAAGGCGGCCGCATCTGCCGCTGCGACGGAGTACGCCACCGTGACCAGCACCGGCCCCTCGTCTTCTTCCATGCCCACGCGCGCCGGTGTCGCCCAATCGTGCGACGGTTCGAGGTCGAGCGCCGCGATCGGGTCGAGATCGAAACGCCAGACGACCAACAGGCAAAGAGGCAAGGCGAACGCCGCGGCGGCGAGAGCGGTGGTGACGCCGAATCGTTCGGCCCCCAGTCCCCATCCGAGTCCGCCCAAAGCCATGCTTCCCTGCGCCACCAGCAGGCTGATGGCGAGGCCGCGGGCGCGGACCCAGGCCGGTACGGTCGCTTGGGCGGCGAAGTTCAGCGTCGACATGCCGGCCATCCAGGCGGCACCGGCAGGAACGAGGGCGAGGGCGACGAGAGGTAGCGAATGGGTGAGGCTGACGATCCAAGTCACCAGCGCGAACAGGATCGTGGCTCCCGCCAAGAGCGCCTGAATCGTCAGGCGCGTGCGGAGCTGCGGGAGCACGGCAGCTCCGAGGATCGCACCGATGCCCAAACATCCGAGAAGGGCGCCGTAGCCGACGGCCTGCAGTTGCAGCGGACCCTGCGCCACGATCGGCAGCAGGGTCCACAGCGCGGTGCCGGGAAAGACGAAGGCGGCGCTGCGGATCAGGACGGTGCGAAAGGGCGTCGAGTGCAGAGCGTAGCGCGCCCCGGCGCGCATGGCGCTGGCGACCTGTTCCGGCGGCAAGGTCGACGACACGGCTGGGGCGCGCCAGCGAAACAGGATCAGCATCAGGCCGAGGAACGACAATGCGTTGACGAAGAAGACGGCCCCGAAGCCGAGGGCGGCGACCAGCAGGCCACCGGCAGCGGGCCCAACCGCGCGGGCGCAATTGATGGCGACACCGTTCAAGGCCAGGGCTTGGGGAAGCTGGTCCTTGTCGATCAGATCCGGCGTGATGGCCTGCTGGGCCGGAGCCGCGAGCACGGCGCCGACGCTCAGCAGACAGGTCAATCCCAACAGGGCCCAGGGGTCGAGGTGGCGTTCGATGGCCAAGTAGCCGAGGACGCACGCGACGACCAGCATCCATGCTTGCGCGACGAGCAGGACGCGCCGCCGATCGAGGACATCCGCCAAAGCACCCGCCGGCAACGCGAAGACGAAAAACGGCAGCGTGGTCGCCGTTTGCATCGCGGCGACCATCATCGGCGAATCCGACAGGGTCGTCATCATCCAGGTGGCTGCGGTACCGTGCATCCACGTGCCGATGTTCGACGCGACCGTGGCCACCCAAAACGACCGGAACAGCGGCTGCCGGAGCGGAGTCCAGGCCGAGGCCGAGGGAACGGGCGTCACGACATCATCCCTTTTGCCCGCCCGCAGGGAGCAGCGGTGACGCTGGGGGAACGACTGTGTCGCGCGGCGGCTGTCGCGCGCGGGTCGAGGCACGCCGAGGCGCGACGGTCCCGCCGGTTCAGAAGGCGAAGCAACCGCACGTGAATCCCCAGGCTGGGCGCAAGGAAGCCGGCGACCACGCGGGTCGGTGGTCGATGCCGTGGCGGCACGCCGCGGCGTGCGAGGCTGCCGGCGCGGCGGCGTGTTGAAAGCCGCCGTAGGTTGCGACGGGCGACCAGCCCGGGCTCACTGGCGGTAGTGGCGGCGCCAGCGGGCTGAACTCGGCGGCGGCGTAGACGATCTTGCCGTCGACCATGGTGAGCACGGACTCGAGACTCTTGATGTCGGATTCGGCGACGGTGAAATAGTCGTGGTTGAGGACGGCGAGGTCCGCCAACTGCCCAGCGACGATGCTTCCCTTCTTGCCCACTTCGGACGAGAACCAGGTGCTACCGACCGTATACAGCCGCAGTGCCTCCATGCGATCGAGGCGATTCTGCTCGTCGTAGAGCTGCGTGCCGCCAACGGTTCTGCCGGCGACGAGCCAATAGAGCGCGACGAACGGATTGAAGCTGGCCACGCGCGTGGCATCGGTGCCGGCGCCGACGGGCACCCCGAGCTCGAGCATGCGCCGGATGGGTGGCGTGCGGCGGGCCTGGGCGAGGCCGTAGCGGTCGATGAAGTACTCGCCCTGGTAGGCCATGCGGTGTTGCACCGCGATGCCGCCGCCGAGCGCGCGCACGCGTTCGATGTTGCGGTCGGAGATGGTTTCGGCGTGGTCGAAGAACCAGTGCAGTCCCGCCAGGGGGATGTCGCGATCGACCGCTTCGAAGACGTCGAGCGCGCGGCTGATCGATTCGTCGTACGTGGCGTGCAAGCGGAACGGCCAGCGGTGGGCCGCCAGGATGCGCACCACGTCGGAGAGTTCCGGCTCCATCGCGGGGGAAAGATCCGGCCGGGGCTCGCGAAAGTCCTCGAAGTCGGCCGCCGAGAAGACCAGCATCTCGCCGGCGCCATTGACGCGGTAGTAGTCGTTGCCGTCTCCCGGCCGCGTCATCGTGACCCAGCGGGCGAAGTCTTCGCGCTCCTCCTTGGGGCGTTGGGTGAAGAGGTTGTAGGCGATGCGCACGGTCAACTCGCCGCGTTGCGCGAGATCGGCGATCACCGCGTAGTCCTCGGGGTAGTTCTGAAAGCCGCCTCCGGCGTCGATGGCGCTGGTGACTCCCAGTCGGTTCAGCTCACGCATGAAGTGACGCGTCGAGTTGCGTTGGTCTTCGGGGGACAACTTCGGGCCCTTGGCGAGAGTCGCGTAGAGGATCAACGCGTTCGGGCGTGCGATGATCAGGCCGGTCGGGTGTCCGGCCTTGTCGCGTTCGATGACGCCGCCGGGGGGATCCGGCGTATCCTTGGTGTAGCCGACGGCGCGCAGAGCGGCCCGATTGAGCAGGGCTCGGTCGTAGAGGTGGAGGATGAAGACCGGGGTGTCCGGAGCGGCGGCGTTGATCTCGTCCAGTGTCGGCAGCCGCTTCTCGGCGAACTGGAACTCGCACCATCCGCCCACCACGCGCACCCACTGCGGCGCCGGCGTGCGTTGCGCCCGCTCGCGCAACATCCGGAGGGCGTCGGCCAGCGACGGAACGCCATCCCAGCGGAGTTCCATGTTGAAGTTCAGGCCGCCTCGGATGATGTGCAGATGGGAGTCGTTCAGGCCCGGAATGACCGTGCGCCCGGCCAAGTCGATGGTGCGTGTGTCGGCGCCTCGCAGGCGCATGACCTCCTCTTCGTTGCCGACGGCGACGAACCGGCCGTCGCTGATGGCGATCGCTTCGGCGAAACCGCGACGCTCGTCTTGGGTGGCGACCTTGCCATTCTTCAGAATCGTGTGGGCGACGGTGGACATGGGGGATTCCTTCATCCGGGAAAGAGCCATCGACGCAGCCCTCGGGTGATGAGCGGCATGACGACCCAAGTCAGCAGCGTAACGACGCCGGCGTTGAAGAGGGCGTTGCGCAGAAGGTACGGCAGGTCCTGCAACCATGGCGCCAGGAAGTACTCGAGCGCGATGGTCACCGGCACGACGCCCGCATAGGTCGCCAGCGCCATCTTGTGCGCCGGCGGTGCCGCCAGCGGCGACGCGGAGGGTAGGCTGAACCAGCCCTCCAGCCCGACCAGTTCATCGATACGCGGATCCCCCAGGGTGAGCGTCGCGACGTGGCGCATCCAGTCGGCATAGGTGGCGGACGCGGTGAACTCGCGCCGCGCGCCGACATCGCGAAACCGGGCGACGACGGTGTGGATCGCGTTCGGCGCATCCGGCCGCAGGACCGTCAGGCCGCAGTAGCCGGGAAACCGTCGCGCGAAATCGACGAACGCGTGCATGGCGGCGTCGAACTCGGCCTCGCACCCGGGCTTGATCCGCCGGTGGACGACGACCGTCAGGGGGTCCGGCGAGGCAGGCGCGGGTGTCACGTGGGGAGCCATCGAAGTTGGGTGGGAAGGCATCGGGTGCATTCAGGCTAGGTCGAACAGAAGAAAATGCGCCCCCGCGCTCGACTGGAACACCAGCTCCGGTTCCCGATCCACGGCGACGCCGTCTCCCGCCGCAAGCGGGACTTGGTTGACCAACAGGCCACCGTCGATCAACTGCACCCAGGCGGCACGTCCATCGCGCAGGTCGTAGGTGATGGCGGCGCCGCGCGGCAGATGTCCGATGAGTACGGCGGCGTCCAGGTGAATGACGATCGATCCGCCGCTGCCGTCGCCCGAGCATACGAGCCGCAAGCCGTCGGACGACGCGGTCGAGAAGCTGCGGTGGACGTAATCCGGGTGAAGGCCGCGCTGCGCCGGCGTGAGCCAGACCTGTAGGAGGTGAACGGGTGCCGTCGGCGAGTGGTTGTACTCGCTGTGCGCGATGCCGCTGCCGGCGGAGAGGCGCTGCACCTCTCCCGCGCCGACGACGGCATGGTGGCCCATGCTGTCGCGGTGGGCGAGGCTTCCGTCGACGATGTAGCTGACGATCTCGTAGTCGCGATGGGAGTGCATGTCGAAGCCGTGGCCGCCTCCGACGAAATCCTCATTGAGGACTCGCAGGGAACGGAAGCCCATGTGGCGCGAGTCGTAGTACTCCCCGAAGGAAAACGTGTGCCGGCTGTCGAGCCAGCCGAGAAGGCTGTGACCGCGTTCGTTCGCCCGCCGGAGAGTGATCATCGGCTGGAAGCCTTTCCCGCCACGGGGGCGGTGGGGTGCCCGGTATGGGCCACGGCGCCCGCGTCAGTGTTCTTCGGCGGCCGGCACGCTGTACGCGGGGAACGACGTGGACGGCGCCCCGTGCACCATCGTGTAGGCGTACTCGACGCCGACGCCGTAGGCTCCACAATGCGTCTTCACGATGTCCATGACGGCGTCGTAGGAGTCGCGCTGAGCCCAGTCGCGTTGCCACTCGAGCAGGACCGACAGCGCCGTCACCGGTTTGGCTCCGGCCTGCACGACCCGCTTCATCGCGTTGTCATGCGCCAGTTGGCTGACATCGCCGCAGCAGTCCTCGACGACGTAGACTTCGTAGCCGTCGTGGATCATCTGCACCGTCGGGAGGGCGACACACGTTTCCGTCCACAAACCGGCCAAGACGACCTTCTTGCGCCCGCTGGCCTCGATCGCGCGCACGAAGTTGGCGTCGTCCCACGAGTTCATCGACGAGCGCTCGATCGGCGTCTGGTTCGGAAAGACCGCTTCGATCTGCGGCCACATGTGGCCACTGAAGGCCTTGGTCTCGACCGTCGTGAGCACGACCGGAACATCGAACACCCGAGCGGCCTTGGCCAGGATCAAGTTCTGGTTGATGACCGTTTGTCGATCGAAGTTCGCGACGCCGAACAGCATCTGCGGCTGTAGGTCGATCAGGGTGACGACACAATTGTCGGGCGTGAGGAGCCCTTTTTCACTGCGCTTTTGGCGAGTCATCCGTAGTTCCTTCCAAGGTTGAGCGACCGCTGGCGGCAGCACTGTGCGCGGGTCGCGATTCCCCAGCCGCAATGTACCTCGCCCGCCCGCCACAGCGGGTTTCATGCCAAGGTCGTCGGTCCCAGGGTGCCGCCGGATGGCGCCGCGCCGCGCGGCGGGTCGTGCCGCAAATCACGAAAACTCGGGAAAACCTCGGAAGGGTTCGGGAGTTCGGGCGGGGCTGGCGAGCCGGTGGGAGGTGCCGCCGACGCGGTCGTCTCAGCGACGTTGGAAGCGTCGCTTGTCGATGTTGAGCGCCTTGATCTTCGAGTCCAGGGTCGTCGGCGGCATGCCCAGCTTCGCCGCCGCTCCGTGCGGCCCGGAGACCTTGCCGTGTGATGCTGCCAACGCCGCCTCGATGAGGGATCGCTGGTCGTCGATCAGCCGCTCGTGGAAGGGTCTTCGGGTCTCCGGCTGGGTTGCGGGGTGGTTCGAAAGCCAGTTCTCGTCGATCGAGAACGTCTCACCCTCGCAGAGGATCACCGACCTCTCGATGACGTTCTGCAGTTCGCGAATGTTGCCCGGCCACGGGTACGACTGGAGCAAGGCGAGGGTCTTGTCGTCGATGCGCGTGATGCGTTTGCCCATGTGCCGCGCGTAGCGGCCGATGAAGTGTTCGACCAGCAGGGGGATGTCATCCGGTCGCTCGCGCAGCGGCGGGCTCTGGATCGGAAAGACGTTGAGTCGGTAGTAGAGGTCGCTGCGAAAGGTGCCGTTCGCGATGGCGGCGACGAGGTCGCGATTCGTGGCGGCGATCAGGCGGACGTTGGCGCGAATCAAGACGTTGCCGCCGACGCGCTCGAATTCGTGCTCTTGCAGCACCCGCAACAGGGTGACCTGGGCTTCCGGCGGCAGCTCGCCCACCTCGTCGAGGAAGAGCGTGCCGCCGTCGGCGAGTTCGAAACGTCCGACGCGGCGTTGCAGGGCTCCCGTGAAGGCGCCCTTCTCGTGGCCGAACAGCTCGGAGGCGATGAGCGACTGGGGAATGCCGGCGCAGTTGACGCTGACGAAGGTGTTGTCGGCGCGTGCCGAGCGCTTGTGGATGGCGCGCGCGATCAACTCCTTGCCCGTGCCCGTTTCCCCCGTGATGAGCACCGTCGACGGCGTTGGCGCCACCTTGGCCACACGCGCGAGGACCGCGCGCAGGGCCGGCGAACGGCCGACGATCTCGTCGAACATCGACGCCTTGTCGATCTCCTCGCGTAGCAGCAGGTTCTCGCGCCGGACGCGTTCTTCCTCATGTTTGCGGTCGTGGATGTCGACGCCCGTCACGTACCAACGCGCGACCCGACCGTCCTCGCCCGACAGCGGATTGTAGCGCAGGAGAAACCACCGATGGTCCCCGCCCGCCCCGCGCAGTCGCGCTTCCATCTCGAAGGCCTCGGCTCGTTCGATGCGAACGACCTGCCGCTGTACGCTCGCCCGGTCGTCCGGGTGCAGGATGGCATCGTCGTCACTGCGCAGGAACTCCGCGAGCGAGATGCCGCGGTAGTCGAGGGCGACACGGTTGGCATGCCGGCGCTTGCCGTCCGGCCCGAGGACGATGATGTGCTGCGGCAGGAAGTCGATGAGTTGGCGCAGCTCGTCCTCGCGGTAGCGGATCGCGCGCGTCATCTGTTCGTGTTCGGTCACGTCCATGATCGTGCCGAAGTAGCGCCGCACCACGCCGCGGTCCGAGACGGGCGTCGCGACGCCGCGGATGAAGAGTACCTCACCGTTCGGACGGACGATGCGGAAGCGTTGGTCGAAGCTCAGTCCGTTGCTGCTCGCCAGGGCGAAGGCGTCCTCGACGCCCGCTCGGTCCTCCGGATGGACGAAGGCGAGCAGTTGGGCCAGCGGCAAGGGGCCTTGCTCCGGGTCGAGGCCGAGGATGCAGTACATCTCGCGCGACCAGTAAACCTCTCCCGTGGTGAGATCCTGTGCCCAGGTGGCGGTACGCGTCAGCTGTTGGCCTTGCGCGAGGTACGCCTCGCTGCGGGCGAGTTCGGCGGCGGCGCGGCGGCGCTCCTGATTCTCGCGTTCGAGCTCGGCATAGAGACGCGCGTTCGCCAGGGGGATCACGGCCTGGGCGACGATCCCTTCGAGGCGCGCCGTACGCTCGGCGTCGAAGACACGCGGCGCGCGGTCGTTTTCCAGATAGAGCGCTCCGACGAGAGTCCCGTGGTGGACGAGGGGAAGGCAGACGACGGAGCGCGACCGGCGTTGGCGCACATAGGGATCGCCGCCAAATGGAAGGTCGCGACTCGCGTCCTCGAGGATCACGCGGTCGCGGGTGCGATCGAGGTAGGCGAGTACCGCCTGCGGCAGCCGCTCCGGCGAGATGGGCGCGCCGCCGACGTCGACCTTCACCTCGGACGCGTCGCGCGTCGCCTCTGCTTCGATGCGCCATGAGGATCCGTGCCGCAGGAGCAAGAGCCCCCGCAACGCCGAGCCATGCTCGACGGCGAGCCGCAGGAGTTTGCTGGCGAAGCGATCGAAGCGGAGTTCCTCCGCGAGTGTGGCGGCGACGTCGAGGACCGCGGCTCGATCGAGCGGGCCGGCGAGGGTGGCAACGGCTGCCGGATGCTGCCCGGTCGGTCCGTCGACGAAGCGAGGATCGGCGGCCGCGAGGCGCGCCGCGGGTCGGTTCGCGCCCCAGCGGGCATAGCCGTGCTGCGCCACTCCCTGGTAGGCCTCGGCGACGGTGGCGAGGCCACGTGTGGCGAAGAAGCGTGCCGCCGCCGCGGCTGCGATCGCCTCGTGGTGTGACCGGCCGGCAGCGTGCGCCAGGCGAAGAGCGGCTTCGTAATGGGTTGCCGCGTCGTCGTTGCGGCCTTCGATGCGAGCGAGCTCCGCGGCGACCAGAGCGGCGCGATCGGCGAAGCCATCGGCCCCATGGGCAGCCCAGGCTTGAAGACGGCGAGCATGGTCGGCGATCCGCTGGTGGATCGTGGCGGCGTCTCTCCCGTTGTGATCGTGGGTCGCGGCGAGCGCCAGGGCCGAATAAAAATGGAACTCACTCGCTTCCAGGAACGTCCCTTGGTTCCAGGGGAAGGCCTCGGCGTCGAGCGATGCCGCGATGGCGCCGGGGACGTCGCCGTCGAGATAGCACCGCTGCAACTCGCGGACCCAGTAGCTCCAATGCACGAGGTCATGGCCCCCGTTCGATCGAGCCGTGAAGCGGCTGTGGTCGCGGTGGACCTCGTCTCCGTCGCCGTCGCGCAAGCAGCCAGCGAGGCCGAGTTGGATGTCGGCCGCGGCGACGACGGCACCGCAGCCCGCCTCGAGCGCAAAGGCGCGAGCCGCTTCGGCCTCACGCTGCACGCCGCTGAGGGGTTCCCCCGACGCCAGGAGATTGCTGGCGAGGAGTGTCCCGCAGGATGCGGCGGCGGCGAGGTCGCCGACTCGTTGCGCCTCGGCGAAGGCACGTCGGATCAGGTCGCGACTGGTCTCGAGGCGACCCTGCCATGTCACGACGTGTTGGGCGTGGGCGAGCAGTACCCGCGGGCGGTAGCGGTCGAAGCCGTGCTTCTCGACGAGGTCGACCCCGAGTTGGCCGAAGCGGAAGGCCGACGGAAAGTCGTCGAAGCGTGGCCCCAGCACCATGGCGAGATGGGTGTACGCCAAGGGGGAAGCATCATGATGGCCATGCGCCAGGCTGCGCAGCACCATCGTCGCGAGGAGGATCGCCAATAGGTTGTCCTGCGTGTGCAAGGCGGGCTCGATCAGTCGCGCGAGAATGTCCATGGCCGCGCGCTGTTCGGGATCGTCCATGATCGGCAACGTGATGAGGCTCTCGATCGAACGCGTACCGATCGCCTGCCACAAGGCGTCGTAGGCGTGCCGCACCTCGGTCTCCGTCGCATCGGGGCGCAGTTCGACCCCCATCTCCGCGAGGCAAGCGAGGCCGACTTCCAAGGCACGTGGGTACTGATCAAGCGCCGACAAAGCGGTGATTCGAAGGCCGGCGAGGGCAGCTCTTGCGGCGACGGTGTCGGCCATCTCGCGCAGACGGGCCAGTCGAGACTCGGCCGCGGCGGGCCGCCCGAGGACGAACTCGCACTCGGCGCGGTGGAACTCGATGCGCAAGATCAGCTCGCGTCGGTCGATGGGACCGGCTGCGGCGGCGAACTCGGCCGCCGCCGTGAAGTAACGAAGCGCCGGTTCGTGGGCGGTCGCGGTGAGCGCCCGCCGGCCCGCGCGCAGACAGAGTTCCGCCCCGCGGCGACACGCCTCGGGATCAGCGTCGGTGCCGTCGCCCTGCAGGAACTGATGGGCGATCGCGAAGATGTGTTCGTCCTGCTTCTCCGCCGGCGTCGTGGCCGCCAGATGGTTCGCCAGCGCGAGGTGCGTCGCGGCCCGCTCCGCCTCGGGGAGCAGCGAGTACGCGGCTTCGCTCACGCGCTCGTGCACGAACCGGATATCGGCCTCGTCGGGGGCGACGAGCTCGCGGCGCGTGGCCTCGGCCAGCAGCGCGTCGAGTTGCTGCCGCTCCAGGCCCAAGCCTGCGCTGAGGGCCGTGGCGCTGGCGCGCACTCCGAGACAGGCAATCGCGCTCAGCATCCGGCCGCCGGCTTCCGGCAAATGCCCGATCCGGGCTCGCAGCAAGGCGACCACGTCGCTGACATAGGTTCTGTCTCGCAGGCGCGCCTCGTCCCAGGTCCATCGCTTGTGCGCCGTGTCGAACCGTACGATCTCTTCGTCACTCAGTGCGCCGAGAAGCTGTCGCACGGCGAGCGGATTCCCCGCGGTCCTTGCACACAGGGCTTGCGCCAGTGGCCGGGCGCTGGGTCGGTCCATACCAAGCCCATCCGCCACGAGGAGTTGTACGTCATCGAGTGACCATGGTGGAAGGGCGATCTCGGAGGCCTCGACCGAGGCCTCGAACAACGCCTGCCGTAGGCGCGTCCATGGATGGTCGGGGGTGAGCTCGGTATCGCGGATGGCTGCGACGACGAGGACGTGTCGTGTCTCGGGATCCGTCGACCAGCGTTGGATCAGGGAGACGGTCGTCGCATCGGCCCATTGCACATCGTCGAGGAAAAGCAGGAGCGGTCGACGCGGTTGGGCGAAGGCGTCGAGGAAACGCCGCACCAGCGTGGCGAATCGTCGTTGGGCGTCGGGCGAGGATGGAAGCACGGCAGGGGATTGCGGTCCCAGGAGCACGTCGAGTTCCGGCACGAGGGAAAGGAGTCGATTGCGTTCATCGCCGAGCGTCTCGCGTAGGCGCTGCCCCGTTTGGTGCAACTCCTCCTCGGTCCGGTGCGCGAGACGACGAAGCAAGGACCGGAGCGCCTGGGCGAGGGGGGCGTACGGCACGTCACGGGCGCGTGGTTCGAATCCTCCGACCGCGACGGTACCGCGATCGTGGGGCAGGCTTTGTTCGATCTCGCGGATCAGGGACGACTTCCCGATGCCCGCCGGGCCGGTGACCAGCAGCCAGCGGGGCCGGCCATCGGTGCCGACGCGATCGAGGGCGTCGACGATGGTCGCCAAGGCCGCGTCACGTCCGTACGGGCGGAGGGGCAGCTGCGGTCGCGCCGGCGGATCGTCCAGGCCGAGGGGGAACGGCTCGATGCGGCGGCCCACTTCCCACTGCTCCAGGCAGTGGCGGAGGTCCGCCTCCAGTCCGGCTGCCGTTTGGTAGCGCTCCTCGGGGTGATGGGCGAGGAGTCGCGCGGTGATCCGCGCCAGCGGCGCTGGAACTGGATCGAGCTGCCCGTCCGGTGCGAGCTGGCGCCACGGGGTGTAGCTGTCGGGCGTCTCGGCGTGCACCTCGAAGCGAGTGTGTGGGCTGCCGGTGAGCATCTCGAGGAGACAAGCCCCTGCGGCGTAGAGATCGGTGCGGGCATCGAGTGCACGCCGGCTCTGGCCGATCTGCTCCGGGGCGGAGTAGGGCGTCATCCGCCGGGCGTTTGCGGCGGCCGACGAAGATGCGGGCGGCGCTGGCCGCTCCCGGCCGAACCCGAGCAAGGAGGCGCGTCCGCTCTCAGCATCGAATAGGACGTGGGCGGGCGTCAGGTTCAGGTGCAGCACGCCGTGTTGGTGCATTCGGCGAAGCGTGGTCGCCAGGGCGAGTGCCATGCGAAGCCATAGGCCGAGTTCGAGGGGTTGGCCCAGGGCGCGCGCCAGCGGTGTGCCGCCGGGGTCCTCGAGCAGGAGCCGGTCACGGCCTTGTTCTCGCCCGAAGCGCAGAGGTCGCGCCGCAAACGACGAGTCGACACGCTGGTGGAAGGCGAAGGCCGCCGCCAGCCGGCGATGCGATTCGGGGGTGGCAGGTTCGCGGGACGCCGTGATCTGGAGGAGGCTGTGGCGCTCTCTGCCCGAGCGGATGCGGGACAGGATGAACTCGCCATCGTCCCAGAGGGTTTCCGTGACTTCCCCTTCCAGCGCCGCCACGCGAGCGATTCCTTCCTCTCCCGGCGCCGCATTGATGCCCACGTGTCCGGCCAATTTCAACTAGGGTCCAACGAGTCGCGCGCGTCGTCGGATCGACGCGGCCCGGAGACGGACGGTGCCGCGCCCCGGCGTGCACCTCCTTGCGTTAGCGATGGACATGAGGCTTGAACCTGCGAGCGGTCGCTGGGAATCGCAACGCGCAAAGCGCACGAGGAGGTCGACATGCGGCAAATCGATACGAGTCTATGGGTGGTCGAACGGCCCCTGCGTTTCGTCGGCGGGGTCGAACTCGGAGCGCGCATGACCATCGCGCGCCTCGACGACGGTAGTCTATTCCTCCACTCTCCCGTGGAACTCGACGACACCTTGCGCGTCGCATTGGAGCGACTCGGTGCGCCGCGCTACGTCGTCGCGCCCAACCGGTTCCATCATCTCTTCGCCGGCGCCTACCGCGAGGCGTTCCCCGATACCCGTCTGTATGTGGCGCCTGGCCTGCCGGAGAAACGACCCGACCTGCACGCTGATGCCGTCTTGCCGGCGGAGGCCTCTGCCTCTTGGCTTGGAGAGATCGACCAGGAACTCTTCGGCGGCTTGCCGATGATGAACGAAGTCGTCTTCCATCACCGTGCCAGCCGGACCCTTCTCGTTTGTGATCTCGCCTTCCACATCGGCCCCGAGGCGCCGTGGCTGACGCGCGCCTGCTTTCGACTGGTCGGCGGTTACGGCTCCTTCGGCCCGACCATCGTCGAGCGCCTGCTCATCCGCGACCGGGACGCGGCGCGCGCCTCCCTCGAGCGCATCCTGGCGTGGGACTTCGACCGCGTCATCGTCTCGCACGGCAAGATCCTCGAGTCGGGTGGGCGTGAGGCGCTGCGGCGAGGTTATGCCTGGCTGACGGCTGGTTGAGCCGCGTGCTGCGAACGGGCGCTGCGTGGCGGCTAGGCGACGCAGGTGAACGTATGCCGACCCGCCGCAACGTCGAGGCGGCGTCCGTCGGGTAGGCAGACCTCGGCCGGTTGCGGCACCTCGAACTCGAAGTGGGTCTCGCCGTGCTCGCCGCGTTGCCAGTGGCTGCGGATGGTGCCGGCGACGCTGTCGTAGCTGCAGCGCACCCAGGTGAGGCTGCCGCCCGGATGCGGCTGCAGGCGGATCCGGCGGAAGCCGGGTTCGAGCGGTGTGATGCCCGCGACGTCGCTGAACAACCAGCCCGCGGCAGCGCCGAAGGCGTAATGGTTCATCGAATCGCGCGGCACGCCGACGTCATCGATACCGTTCCAATTCTCCCAAACCGTCGTCGCGCCACGGGTCACCGGATAGAGCCAGCCCGGTCGTTGGGTGTTCTCGAGCATACGGTAGGCGGTGTCGAGGTACCCGAAGCGGGTCAACACGCCGAGAATGAACGGCGTGGTGAGGAACCCGGTGCCGATGCGGTAGCCGTTGTCGATGACCTTGCGGTTCAGGGCGGCGGCGTTGGCGATCTGATCCGCTTCGGGAAGCAGATCGAGCGCGATCGGCCGCACGTAGCGGCATGGGCGACTCGAATGCACGAGGCCGTCGCGCGTGAACCGCTCGCGGTAGGCCGCCATGACGCGGGCGGCGAGCGCGTCGCAACGCGCGGCGTCGTTTTCATGCCCGAGCACGCGGCCGGCGTGTGCGACGCGGCGCAGCGCATGGGCGTAATAGGCGGTGGCGACTTCGGCGTCGGGGTGCACGAGGTTGCGCAGGAAGTCGCGTGACATGGCGTGGCCCGGCTCCAACCATTCGCCCCAATGGTAGCCGGTATCGATGATGTGAGGGTTGCGGCGGCCGAGGCTCCACAGACTCGAACGGGCGGCGCGCCGTTCGAGGAAGTTGACCCAGCGCAGCATCGCGTTCCACGTGATCGACAGCACCTCGGGGTCGCCATACATGTCGAAGAGGGTATCGGGGACGATGACGATGGCGTCGCCCCAGCCGGCGCTGCCGTCGAGCCGGCGCGTCGGCCAACCGATTGCCGGGGCGAAGTTGGGTACGCTGCCGTCGTCGTTCTGCACCAAGACGAGATCGCGCAGCCACTTGGTCAGGAAACGTCGGGTGTCGGCGAGATAACTGGCCGTGCGTGCGAAGACACCGATGTCGCCCGTCCACGGGGCTCGTTCGCGTGTCGGGCAGTCGGTGGGAATGTCGACGAAGTTCGACTTGCGGCTCCACTGCACGTTTTCGACGAAGCGGTTCACCAAGTCGTTGGAGCAGGTGAAGTGTCCGGTCTCGCGCAGGTCGGAGTAGACGGCGATGGCGCGGAAATCGTCGGCGACGATCGGTTCCGGCCAGTTGTCGATCTTGGCGTAGCGAAAGCCGTGGCCGGTGAAGGACGGCTGGTACCGTTGTTCGCCGTTCTTGGTGACGTAGACGACCTGCTGTTTGGGCGCGTGATTGAGGCCGAAGCTGCCCTCGGGGACGAGGTTGTCGAGGGTGAAGTTGCCGTGCTCGTCGAGAACTTCGCCGTGTGTCAGACGCACCTCGCGGCCGGCTTCGCAGCGTAAGGTGAAGCCGACGTAGCCGAAGAGGTTCTGGCCGAAATCCAAGACGCGACTGCCGTCGGGAGTGTGCAGCAGCTGCGGCGTGAAGCGCTCGTGTTCGCGTATGGGATCGCCTTCGTCCTCGATGAGAGTGGCGCCGTGGGACGATGGCCGGACCGGTGCCCAGGCCGAGTCGTCGAAGTCGGCTGTCGCCCAGCCGTCGAACTCGCGCCGTGCGTCGTAGTGCTCGCCGTCCTTCCAGTCGCTGCTGCGGATCGGGCCGTCTTGGCTGGCTTTCCACCGTTCGTCGGAGCGCACGACGTGGTGGTCGCCGGCGGCATCGACGATGTCGAGGGACAGGGCGAACTTGAGGGTGTCTCCATAGACGTTGCGGCGGGAGTGGACGCCAAGGCGTCCGCGGTACCAGCCATCGCCGAGGACGACGCCGAGGGCATTGGCGCCGGGGCGAAGGAGGGGCGTGACGTCGTAGGACTGGACCTGCAGGCGCCGGTCGTACTGGGTGAAGCCCGGGGGGAAGACGCGGTCGCCGACGCGGACGCCGTTGAGGAACAACTGGTAGACGCCGCAGGCGGTGGCCCGCAGGGTGGCGCTGGCGACGGGGTGCGGCACGACGAAGCTGCGGCGCAGGTACGAGGCGGGCGCCGCGGTGTGGCGGTCGGCCGCGGCCGCCGGCTCGATGAAGTCCACGAAATGGGGACGTAGCGACAATTCGGACAATTTCCAAATTGTCCGAATTGTCGCTACGTCCCCTCAGCGCGATGCATCATCATTTGCTCTTCGACATCGGGATTGCCGTCATCGCCGCGACCCTTTTCGGGTTGGCGGCACATTGGCTGCGGCAGCCGATTCTGCTGGGGTACCTGCTCGCCGGCACGGTCGTTGGCCACGACATCGGCTTCGCGATCATCCAGGAGCGCGACAGCATCGAGGTCATCTCCGAGATCGGCTTGGTGCTGTTGCTGTTCATCATCGGTCTCGAACTGAACCTGAAGGAGATCCTCTCTTCGGGGCGGCAGCTGCTGGTCGCCGGCTTCGGCCAGTTCCCGCTGTGTGTCGGGTTCGGCGCGGGACTGTTCTGGTTCCTCGGCTACGCCCTCGGCGGCGACGCGACCCAAGGCGGCGCCGGCGCGGCGGGACTTTACCTCGCCCTGTGCGGCGCGTTGTCGAGCACGGCGATCGTCGTCAAGTTGCTCTACGACAAAGGCGAACTCGATACCTTGCCGGGGCGGCTGACGTTGGGCGCGTTGGTCGTCCAAGACGTCTACGCCATCTTCGTCCTGGCGCTGCAGCCCAACTTCGGCAACTTCGCCGTCGCGCCGATCCTGCAGGCCATCGGCGGCACGATCGCCTTGCTCGGCGTCGGTCTGCTGTTCAGCCGCTATGCGCTCAAGTGGGTGTTCGACTCCATCGCGATGAACACCGAGATGGTACTGGCGGTGTCGGTCGGCTGGTGCGCTGCGGTGGCGGCGGTGGCCTCGGCGCTCAATCTGTCGAAGGAAATGGGCGCGCTGGTCGCCGGCCTCAGCATCTCGGCGTTTCCCTACAGCGTGCACGTCACGGCCAAGACCCTGCCGCTACGCGACTTCTTCCTCACCCTGTTCTTCGTTTCGTTGGGGATGAAGATCCGCATGCCGACGGCGGAGTTGCTCGGTGCAGCCGGGTGGTTGGTGCTGTGCTGTGTCGGCAGCCGCTTCCTTTCGGTGTTCCCGCTGTTGCTGGCGACGGGTGCGGGCAAGCGCGCCGCCTTCGTCGCCAGTCTGAATCTGGCGCAGGTGAGCGAGTTCTCACTCGTCATCGCCAGTATCGGCGCATCGCGCGAGTACCGTCACATCGACGGCGACGTCGTCATGATCGTGCTCTACGCCATGGCGGTAACGGCGGTGATGTCGTCCTACGCCATTCGCTACAGTGACCCGCTGTATCGCTGGTTCGACCGTTGCACCGGCGGCTCCGGCTTGCCGGCAAGCGGGCGTCACGCGGACGAGGTGCCGCACGAGATCGTACTGCTTGGGTGTCATCGTGTCGGCAAGGCCTTGCTGGCGTCGCTGCGACGGGATCGGCCGGAGTTGTTGGCGCGCGTATTGGTCGTCGACTTCAATCCGATGACGCTGGACGAACTCGCTGCCCTCGGTGTGCGCGGCGTGTTCGGCGACATCGGTAGCTTCGAGACGCTGCGGCACGCGCACATCGGTCCGGCGCGGGTCGTGCTGTCGACGATCCCCGACATGTTGCTGAAGGGGATCGACAATGCCGGCTTGGTGCGGATGGCGCGAACGCTGGCGCCGCACGCGCGCATCGTCGCCTTGGGAGACGACGAGCGGCACGCGCAACGCCTACGCAGTGAAGGGGCGACGGACGTCGTCCTGCCGAACGACCTCACCGGCGATTCGCTCGCGGCCTTACTCGCGGGCCGCGGCTAGCGCGGGCCTCTTCGTCACGGAGAGGACTGACCTGCCGTCGTCCTAGGGTCGATGAAAAGGGGCGCGCAGCGCCCTGGAGCGCCGAGTTGTACTCGGCGGGCCCGTCGCGGGTGGACGGGGACGTATCGCAAGGATTCTCGCACCGGGCTCGGACGGCATCTTGCGCGCATCGCGGGGAGTATGGTGGCGGGCCGCGCCCGGCGCCTGGCGCCGGGCGGTGTCGAGTGCAACTCGACACTCCGATCATCGATCTTCGCGCGACGCGCAGTGTCAGGAGGCGTTGGGCTCTCGGCGAAGAGCAATGGCACCCAAGACGGTGAGCCAGGCGCACAAGCCGGCGAGCACCAGCGGCGATAGCGCTGGTGCCGCGGTCGCCGGATCGAGCCGCACTTGCGCTTCGCAGGCGCCGATGTCGCAGACGCCGCCGACCGGACGGGGCAAGCCACGTTGGTCGACGGTGACGAGGGAGTTGACGCCGCCGGCGCAGCCGAGGTCGGAGACGGCGCCGCCGTCGACGGCCGGCGCGGCGCTTGGACACTGGGTTGCCGAACAGGCGCCCGGCGAGAGGGTCAGCGGTGGCAGGCCCGGATCCTGGCCGGTGATGTTGGTGCCGATTCCGACGAATTCGGTGATCGCGCAGCCGACGGGATCTTCGATCAGATTATTGCCGTAGGAGACGATCTGCGTCGTCAGCGGCGCCTGTTGCAGGTCGACACACTCGTCGGCGCCGTTGCCGTCGTCGGAGTTGTCGGCGAGCAGGGTGTTGCCGAAGTTGACTCGTCCGGGGAAGGTGAAGGTGCTCTGGCCGGCGGTGAAGGAGCTGCCGGTGTTGGCGAGTCCGCCGCCGGTGCCGCCGTTTTGGTCGTCGCTGTCGGCCCGGTTGCCGGCGATGGTGCTGCTGAAGAGGAAGCTGTTGGCGCTGACGTTGTAGATGCCGCCGCCGTCGTTGGTGGCGCGGTTGCCCGAGACCGTCGAGTCGATGACGTAGAGACCGAGGTTGCCGGTGCCGTTGAAATTGTTGCCGCCGGCGTAGATGCCGCCGCCGTTGCCGGTGAAGGCGGTCGTCCCGGTGGCGTCGTTGTCGGCCACCGTGGTGCTCACCAGTTGTGCCTGCCCCGTGCTTGCCAGGCAGAGGCCGCCGCCGTTGCCGGCGTCGTTGCCGGTAATCGTCGTGCAACTGGTGTTGACGATGTGGAACGTCATGATGCCGCCGCCCGCGTTCGCGGCTTGGTTGTTGCTGATGGTGGTGCCGCTGATTTCGAGCACGTGCGGCTCGCCGTTGAAGATGCCGCCGCCCTCGGCGCTCGCTTCGTTCGAGGTGATGGTCGAATCGATGATTTCGGCGGTCGACGAGGAGCCGTAGGCGATGCCGCCGCCGGCCTCGGCGAAGTTGTCGACGAAGGTGCAGCCGCGGATCGTCGAGATGCCGCGGTCGAGCATGCCGCCGCCGCGATTGCCGAAGACCGTGCCGCCGTTGGCGCGGCCGTTGCGGACGGTGGCATCTTCGAGGGTGAGGTTGCCGTTGCTGGCGACGCGCAGGATGCGGAAGTCGCCGGCATTGACGTCGCGCTCGAGGATCGAGCCGTTGGCGTCGATCGTCAGGATACCGACGACCGGCGGCAGGGCGTTGTTGCCGTCGGCGGCAAAGGCTCCGTCGGTGAAGGTGTACGTGGCATTGTTGGCGAGAACGACGGTGTCGGCGCCGTAGGCTCCCGTCGGCGGACAGTCGTCGTGCGTGGTGGCATCGTCGTTGGCGTTGACCATCGCTTCGCGGATGGAGCAGGTGCCGTCATCGACGATCGCCACGGCTCCCGCGGCGACGTTGAGTGTGGCGGCTTGGACGGCGCCCGACGGCAATCCGAGTAGTGCCACGGCGAATACGACCCACCGACGACGTACATCCATGCGAGACCCCCTTGGTAACGAATCGGGAAACCACGCGTCGATACCATGATTGCGCCGTCGTGGTCCACACGAGTCCACATCGTCCACGCCCCTGGCGTGAAGCACGGCGAGGGCCCCCGCGGGGACCCTCGCCGCGACGCTCAGCCCATGCGGTGCAGAGCGCAGAGCTTGTTGCCGGAGGGATCGCGCAGGTAGGCGAGGTACATCTTGCCGAGGCCCCCCTCGCGCACGCCCGGCGGGTCTTCGATCGAGGTGCCGCCGTTGGCGACCCCGGCGGCATGCCAGGCGTCGACCGTGGCCGGGTCCTTGACGCTGAAGCCGACGGTGGCGCCGTTGGCGACGGTCGCCGGCTTGCCGTCGATCGGCTTGGTGACGGCGAAGACACCGTGCGGCGACAGGTAGAAGATGCGCCCCCTGTCGTCGGTCACCCCCGGGCCGAGGCCGAGGGTGCCGAGCACGGCGTCGTAAAACTTCTTCGAGGCATCGAGGTCATTCGACCCGACCATGACGTGGCTGAACATGAAGCGCTCCTTTAGGTGGACTGCGCCACGTCTGCCCCAACTCCATCGCTCGGGGAAGAGGGGAAGGCTCGGAGCCTCACGGCACCGACGGCAGCTTCCCCTTCCACGGCATGTGTTGGATGGTCGTATTCGGACCTTTGACGAGGATGCGTTTCCCGTAAATGCCGCCCTCGGTGTACGAGCCGGCACCGAGGAAGATGCCCGAGCCGCGTTCGCTCGCCAGGATCGAGCCGCGCCACGTCGAGGCGCCGGAGATGCGCGGCGTGCCGCCGAACCGACCCATCGCCACCCACAGCACTTGGTCGGCTTGCATGCCTTCGAGGATCACCTTCGACTCGGTGCCGTTGCGCAGCGAGCGTTGCAAGCGCACCAGCAACTCGGTGTCCGCCTCGCCGCGCAGTACCAGCACCGTCTTGCCCGCCAAGCCGACGCGGCGTACGTCGAGCACCTGTAGACCGCCGTCGAACGTCAACACCAGCTTCTGCACGGTGGCCTTGGTGGCGAGCGCCGATTTGCCCTCGTCACACGGTTTGCAGGCAGCATCAATCGAATCGACTTCCGGACATTCGAGGCAATTGTCGGGCCCGAGGGTTACGACCTCATCCGGTGCCGGCACGTAATCCTCGATCGCCCCTTGCAGCGCCGAGGCGGCGTTGCCGCCGGGCGAGCGCAATTGGGTCACGGCGACGTCGCAACGCTTGAACTGTTCCGAGGTGCCGGATCCCGCCATGCCGGCGCCGGGTAGCCCGTCGAACGACTCGAACGGATTACCGTCGAGGAGCCGCCGGCGGGCGCTGCAGGTGCCGGGGGCGCATTGGCTATCGTCGCTGCAGAGGACGTCGGGTGACTCGCTGCACACCAGCGGGCCGACGAACGGTGCCGGGTTGCCGAGTTGGATGGTGCCGCCGGCATTGGCGAACTCGCGTTGGATCTCGAGGAGTCGCTCGCCGTCGCCCGACTCGGCGGTGCCGAACTGCACCTTCTTGATCTGGGTCAGGCTGGCGAGCAGGCCCATCTTGGAGCCCGCCGAGATCTGCATGCCGTTGCCGCAGACGCCGCCGATGCTGGCTCCCGCCGGGTAGCCGGCGACGCCGCAGTCGCCGTCGTCGAAGCACAAGCGGTTGCGCGCCTGGCAGTTCGGGGCGAAGGCCGGGCACTGGCAGCGGTTGGCCTCGGTGTCGCAACTGCCGCCGATCTCGAACAGACAGTCGTTGTCGCCCTGACAAGGAAGGTCCGCCACCGGGCAGGCGATTTCGCATTGGCACATGTTGCTGCCGGCGTCGCAGACGCCCGAGCCGCAGTCGGCGTCGCTCGTGCAGACGACGAACGGTTCACACGCCGTCGACGGGCAGGCGCAGGTGTTCGACGTCAGGTCGCAGGTGCCGTCGACCTCGGTACTGGCGACGCTGGTGTTGGTGCCGAGCTTGAGGTCGCTGTTCATCTTGTCGCGCGTGGCGACGACGCCGAAGCGCGCCAACTCGGCGAGGGTGGCGCAGCCGGTATCGTCGTAGTCGACGTCGTCGTCTTGGTCGGGCGTGCTCGGGTCGTAGAGCGGGTCGTCGGGGTCGGTCGGATCGTTGTTGAGGCCGTCGGTGCAGGTGCCGGGGCAGTCGCGGCTCTCGACGATGCCGACGTTGAGGCAACCTTGCACCGGATGGCAGCTGTCGCGGGTGCAGTCGTAGCCGTCGCTGCAATCGATCGGCCTGCCGGAGCAGGCGCCGGCGACGCAGACGTCGGGGCCAGTGCAGAGGTCGCCGTCGTCGCAGATGCGACCGTCGTCGTTGCCGACGACGCGGCAGCTGCCGGCGGCATCGCAGCGATCGACGGTGCACGGCTCGTCGTCGGCGACACACGCATCGCCGGGCGCGGCGAAGAGGCAATTGGCGGTGCAGCAGTCGGTGGCGACGTCGGTGCCCGGGTCGCATTGTTCGGGCGCGGCGACGATGCCGTCGCCGCACACCGGGGTCGGGGTCGCGCTGGGCGTCGCCGTCGATCGCGGCGTCGGCGTTTTGGTGGCGCTCGGGCTCTTGGTCGCCGTGGCGGTCTTGGTGACGCTGGGGGTCTTGGTGGCTGTCCTGCTGAAGGTCGGCGTCGGCGTGTTCGTGGCGGGGGTCTCAGTGCAAGTCGGATGGTCGTCGCACTCGACCTCCGGCCCGCAAACGCGACCAATGTCGAAGCCCGGCCCGGCCTTGGTGGCGACGCGGATGCCGTCGTCGTCGACTTCGAGGTTGCGGTCGAGGACGAAGTAGTACTTGCGCCACTCGCCGCCGGCGAAGCCCTGGTCGAATTTGACGCCGGTGATGCCGGTGGTCGGGTCGCTGCCGATTTCGGGCTGACCGCCACCCGGCTGCAGGTCGTCCTTGTCCGGGCCCCAGGTGCCGGCACCGACGACGTCGATGCAGTCGAGGTTCAGTTCGAAGTCGACGTGGCTGATGGCGGGCGACGAGCCCGATTTCACCTTGTAGTACCAGGTGGATTGGCCGGAGGCGGGAAAGTCGTATTCGACACCGTGGAAGGCGACGGCGTCGTTGCCGATGCCGATCCATTGCCCCAAAGGCTCGCAGAGCGATGGGGGATCGAAGGTCGCGCTTGCCGCGACGGGCGTCAGGCTGGCGAAGGCCAGGGCGACGAGGGCGAGGATCGGCCACCGAGACATGAAAATCCCTCCCAAGGGCGATGGTCGCGGCGGGTTGGCACCGCGAGCCTGCGTCGATGCTAGGGGGCCAGCCTCGTTTTCAAATCGAAAAGTTTGGGGCCTCGGGTTTTCCCTGGGGGTGCTTCGGGTCATCCGCGGCCGGGCGTGTGCGTGCCGCCTCGGCGGCCATGACGCACAGCACCAGGTACATCACCCAACCGAGCGACGTCCCGGCGCAAAAGACGGACTTCGTCAGGCTGCTGAAGAGAAGCCACACCAGCGACAGCAACAGCGCCGTGCCGACGGCCGCGTCGCGCCGGCTCGCCTCGAAGGCGTGGGCCAGCGCCTGTGCCGCGGTCGCGAGCAGACCGACCAGGCCGACGATGCCGAGCGTGTTCAGAACCTCGAGGTAGCCGTTGTGCGCCGTGTAGGCGTCCCAGCCGACCGACTGGATCAGGTACTCGGCACGCTGGTTGCCGGCAATCCAAAACGCATCGTAACCCTCACCCAACCATGGGTGGAGGCGGATGTTCTCGAGGATCGCATCCCAAAGAGGCGTGCGTCCGGTGAAGGTCAGGTTGCGCCCCAGGTGCCGCTGCAGAAACGCATCGAGGTCGAGGGCCTGGAAGTTCCAGAACCAGAAGGCCGCGAGCAACGGCAGGATGGGAGCGCCGGCGAGTTTCCACTCGACCGGCAGCGGCAGGCGCATGCCGAGCCAAAGAACTACGACGAGCGCGGCACCCATCCACTCGGTGACCGAGTCGCTGCGCACCAGCAACACGCTCGCGAGGCCGAGCACGCCCAGGGTCAGCAGCCGTTGCCAGGGCGCGGTCTCGCGGCTGGCGAACGGCAGCCAAAGGGCGAAGGTGAACACGGCGACGCTGCCGAGATCACTCTTGTGGCGATAGATGCCGGCCCATTCGCCACCCTCGGCGTGGATGGCGACGTCGGGGAAGACGACGATCCACGCCAGCGAGGCGACCATGGCGACGACGAACAACAGGCGCAAAAAGTCGAGGCCGCGGCGCACGTCGCGCTCGCGGGTGAAGGCGCACCACGCCAGGATCAGCAGTCCGAGGAAGTGGCCGGCGCGCACCAGCGTCAGCGACGGCGACGTCGACCACAGCACACTCGCGAGGGCGTAGCTCGCCAGCCCCAGCAGTGGCCCTTGCCGCGCCAAGACGTCGCGGACCTTGATGCGTTTCGCCCATAGGCCGTAGGCGGCGAGGGCGTAGAAGGAACCGAGGACCGCGCGGCGGATGGCATTGCCCTGCAGTGGCAGCGACAGCGGATCGTCGGATTGCGGTCGGATGAAGGCGGGGTCGACGAGGACGAGAAAGATCAGGGCGCCGACGAGAGGCAGCACGTGGGGTTGGGCGATCCAGGCTCGCGGCCGTGGGGTGGAAGTCGCCATCGCGGGTTCGCTTCAGCGCCCCTCGAAAGGCTTGATGAAGCCTTCGGCGAGGGCTTGGCCGAACCACACCAAGTTCTGCTCGTAATAGTCGGCGCGGGCGCCCCAGAGTCCGTCGCGATAGGCCGCGTCGAGCAGTGTCCGCAAGCGCTCGGCCGACGGGCGATCGAACAGCATGTACCCCGGATAAAGACTGCCGAACAGCGCCAGCGGCTCGGGGCCGGTCAGGCGCGGGATGCCGTTGGGCGACACCTCGCGCGGCAGCGTGCCGTTGAGAGCGAGAAACTCGGCCAGCCATCGTTGTTCGACGAGATAGCGCTTGGCCTCGTCCTTGCGGTCCCAGACGTAGTCGAGCGCCAGGTTGAAGTAGACGCGGTAGGCATCGTGGCCGAACTGTGCGCGCAGCGCGCCGTCGATGCCGCCCAGTTTCACCTCCAGTGAGTTGGGGTCGATGGACATCCAGTCCGGGGGCAGGGCGCCGACGGGTAGGCGCGTCGCCAGCAGGAAATAGGTCGTCTCGGCCACCTCCTGCCACGGGTGGGTCGGGTCACAGGACACGAGGCGGCGCAGGAGTGCCGGCGAGTAATAGGAAAGGTTGAGGGGGATGGGGTCGTAGGTCTTGGCCCATTGGCCGGGAAGCAGGAACCAGCGGCCGCCGAGCTGCACGACTTCGTCTTCCCAGGCGGCGGTGGCGATGGCGCGGCCGCGCTCCTCCCAGGCGGGCACGTTCCACCGGCGCGCTCCTTGGCAGAGGGCGAGGGCCAGCAGCACGTCGGCGTCGGAGGCGGTATTGGCGTCGAGGACGCCCCATCCTCCTTTCGGCAAGGCGCCCCATTTCCAAGCCGGCAGCGGCGACCCCGGCCGGCTCAGGTTGTGTTCGGTCCAGCGCCAGACGCGTTCGAATACGGGGCGGTCGTCCGACCATAGGGCCCGCAGCATGGCGTAGGCCTGCCCTTCGGAGGTGGTGATGCCCGGCGGTACGGCGAAGTCGATGACCCGGCCGTCGGTTTGCACGAACTTGGCGACGTAAGCGTGCCAGCTTTCGGTCTGCCATGCGCCGGCGGACGCCGGGGCGACGGCGAGGGCGAGTGCGCCCAAGCCGAAACCGAGGGAGCGGAGGAGACGCGACATTTCGGCTTTCGCTCTAGCGGAAACCCGTGCTCTAATGAAACCGGTTGGACCCGGATCGAAGGCGGTGGACGTGGATTCACGCCCTCGCGCCGGGGGTGGCTCGGGGGAACTGCGGAAGAGTCGGTGGTTTCCGAGGGTCCGACCGACGGAACGCGAAGAGACGAAAATCGGATGGGTGGTCGAGCTTCGAGCCATCGCGCCCGTGCGCGGTGGGGCTTTCAACTATATGCCGGGGTGCTGGTCGTGCTGGCCGCCGTGGGCTGGTGGCTCGAGCGCACGCCATCGACCGTGCCCGCGCCGTCAGCCTGGCGTGCGGCCGAGGATTACCAAACGTGGGCCACGGTCGCCGGTCCCGAGCCCCAGGGTGTGGTCGGTGCGGCGCAGGGGCAGGCCCTCTATTACGGCCCCTTGACGGCGGGCGACTGTCTGCCGCCGTTCGATCTCACGCGGATGCGCCCCTCCTTCAATTTTCATGGGTTCGGTGCGCGTTTGGACCTCGGTCGGGATGGGCCGGAAGGTTTCACGGTGGTGCGTAGCGTGACGCAAATGCCGGAGACGTTGCCGCCGCAGGTGACCCACCTGCAGGTGTGTTTTCCGGCCGGCATCGAGCACGAGCAGGTCTTGGTGCTCGGCGGAGCGGCGCTCGGGATGATTCAGCCGCCGTTGCGCCGCCTGCCGCAGCGGCTCGACTTGCCGATCACCACGGCGATGCGCGGCCTCGTCAACGCTCATGGTGCGACCATCTTCGCCCTGGCCGGGGCCGAAATTCAGGTCGCGGTCGACGGGCCGTCGCCGGTGGTCGTCGAATTGGGCGACTTCGGCAAGGACTGGCGCTTCGAGGTCAAGGAGACGCTGCGGGTCGCGGCGGGAGAACATCGTCGTCTGGAGCCGTTGGGCCGATGGGCGTATGCGCGGGTGCTGCTTCCCGAGGGCCAGAGTGTGGGCTACTTGGTGCGCGCCGCGGCGGGATCCTGAGGGTACGGAGCATGGCTGAGGACCTATTGCTGGTGTTGCTGGCGGCGGCGGTGCTCGTCGTCCTCGGAGGCGCCTCGGTCGCTGCCTGGCGCAGCGGCCGGCGTGTCGTCGCGTCCATCGGGCTCGCCGCACCGTGCCTGGTCGTGGGCATCGTCGGACTGCCGGCGAGCGATGCCGGCGGCGGCGCCTGGTTGTCGTGGGCCGCGGCGCTGGTGTCGCTGGTGACGTTGCCGCCGCTGGCCTACCTCTACTGCCGCGATTCATGGGCCGTCGGCGCGGCCTCGCCGCCACGGAACGGGGCGCCCACGGCACATGCCCGACACGGGGTCCGCTCGGCGGACGACCGGCTGCATCTGGCCCAGGAACACTTCAAGGAGATCGCCGAAACCAGCCGCGCCGGTTTGTGGGTTCAGGATGCGTCGAACTTCGAGTTGATCTACGTCAGCCCCGCCTTCGAGGCGATTTGGGGGCGTAGCGCCGCCGAGCTGTACGACGACGCGCGGCTGCGGCTGGAGGCCGTCCACGGTGAGGACCGCGCGCGCATCGGCGGCGCCTTGCAGCGTGCCGCGGGCGGGCGGGAGTTCCTCGAGGAGTACCGCGTCGAGCGCCCCGACGGGTCGACCTGTTGGGTATGGGACCGTGGCGTGCCGATCCGCGACGGCGACGGGCGCATCCTCCACATCGCCGGCTTCGCCGAGGACATCACGGCGCGCAAGGGGGTGGAGGAGGTCAATCTCTTCCGCGCCAACTTCGTCGCCAACATGTCGCACGAGGTGCGCACGCCGCTCAACATCATGATCGGCTACCTCGAGTTTCTGCTCGACGGGACTTTCGGCGAACTCAGCCAGCAGCAGCGTGAAATCACTGAAAGAGTGCGTACGAACGCCGAAGAGTTGCTGGCGCTGATGTCGGCGTCGCTCGACTTGAGCCGCCTCGACAATCGCACCATCCCGCTGGAGATCGAGCCGATCGAGTTCGCGCCGCTGCTCGTCGACGTCGCCAACGACAGTGCCCGCTTGGTCGATCATGGCGACGTGCGCGTGCGTGCCGCGGTGGTGAGCGAGTTGCCGATCATCTTTTCGGACCGGCAGAAGCTCAAGATGGTGTTGAAGAACCTACTCTCCAACGCGGTCAAGTTCACCGAGCGCGGCGAGGTCGTCGTCGGCGCGCGTGCGCTCGGGGACGGGCTCGAACTCTTCGTCAGTGACACCGGCAGCGGTATCGCACCCGACCTGCTGCCGCGAGTCTTCGAACCCTTCCGTCAGGGCGCGAACGCGAGCAACGGCGGCGGCAAGGGTGGGGTCGGTCTCGGGTTGTACATCGTGCGGCGCCTGGTCGACATCCTCGAAGGGCGCATCAGCCTCGAGAGTACGTTGGGACGCGGCACCACCTTCCGAGTGTGGTTGCCGGTGCGACTGACGACAGAACGCGAGTTTCCCGCCGGCGATCCGGAAGCCCAGGCTCTGGCGGAGATGTTCTGAAGCATCAGGCGGCGCGCTGCAGGCCGAGGTGTTGCAGCAGCGCGATGTCGTCGGCGAGGTTGCCCGCCGGGATCGCGGCGTAGTCCGGCGCGCAGCGCTCCAGCACCTGCATCGCATGGCGGTGTGCCGCGACGGCCCGCTCCACGAGCTGTGGGTCGTGGCGCCGAGCCCCGAGCAGGCGCGCGGCGACGCCGAGGTTGTTGAGGGTCATCGCATGGCCGATCGGGTCGCCGGCCCCGGCACGGTGGCTCAACGCCGCCTCGTAGGCCGCGATCGCCGCTTCCAGATCCTCGCTGCCGTTGCCGCGTTCGGCCCGCGCTCGCAGCGCATTCCCCAAATTGTGCTGGGTCGTCGCCCAGTCGGAGGCCGTTCGCTCCCGCTGGCGCTGCCCGAGGGCGGCGCGGTAGGCGGCGATGGCTTCGCTCAGTTCGTCGCCGGAGCCTTGGCGCTCGCCGATGGCTTGCAGGGCGGTGCCGAGATCGTTCTGGATCGCCGCCCAGCGCAGCGGTGCGGTCGACGGGTGCGACTCCGCCGCCGCCCGGCGGTAGGCGATCACCGCTTCCCGCAGACCGTCGACATCGTTGGCCGCCAGGCTCACGCGGTGCATCACTGCGGCCCGACGCCAGTGCACCAAACAGCGCAATCCCGGATCGAGCAAGCTCCGGCTGGCGGCCAAGCGGTCGAGTTCGACCCGTAGCATCGGTAGGTCGGCGAGCCGCAACGTTTCGACGCGCAGCGGTTGCAGAATGGCGCCGAGGCGATCCTGTTGGGCACCGACGTGCCGCGGGTCGCGCGGGCCGGCGTCCCAGTGGCGCAGCCGCCACCACGTCATGTCGTCCAAACTGGTATTGCCGCTTCCTGCGGAACGCAGGTCGGCGCTGGCGCAAGCGGGCGACGCGACCACACTCGAGTAGGGGTGCGCCGCGGCGCGGCGGAGAGCCAGGCGGCGGCGCGTCGCCAGCGCCGGGATGCCGAGCGCTAGGAGTCCCGCCGGTAGCGCCAGCCCTCCGGCGACGGGTAAGGGCAGGCCGCCATCGCCGCCGAGGGCGACGAAGGTGGCCCGGTCGGCATCGAGCGGCGCCAGGATGTCGCGATGTACCGCCGAGCCGAGGCGCGTCCAGCGCACTCCGTGGCGCGGGTGGCGCGACCAGACGATGAAGTCGGCCCGCCCGAGGATCTGGTTGCGCGTAACGAACCGGTTCCAGTGACGGCTGTCGAAGCCGGCGTCGCGGTTGTCGGAGAGAACGAAGTACTGCCGCTCGGGCACTCGCAGAGGCCCGAAGTGGTCGCGCTGGCTGGCGGCGTGTGGCCACAGGACGTGAGAGTCGCCGTGGTGCGCCCAATTGCTGCGTAGCGGCACGCCTTCGACGAAGACTTGCTTGTCGCGGATCTCGACGCGTTCGCCGGGCAAGCCGATGATGCGGCCGGTTGCCGGCCGGCGGTCGTCGACCGGCGAGCGAAAGTAGATGACGTCGCCGCGCATCGGCTCGGCGATGGCGTAGGCGGTGAGATCGACGGCGACTTGGTCGCCGTCGCCGATGGTCGGGTGCATCGAGCCGGTCGGGTCGGTGACGATCGTGACCAACCACGAGCCGACGAAGAGTGTGTCGACGGTTCGTGCGAGAAGGACGAAGGCGAGACAAGCCCATGGGCTCGCGTAACGGTGCGGCGAGAAGGCGCGCCGGTGCAGCACGGCGGTGGCGACGGCGTCGGCGAGGATCCAGAGATGGCAGGCGCCGAAGAGGATCCAGCCGATTTGCGTGCCGGCCCCCTCGGGAAGGTGGACGGCAACGGCGAGCAGGGCGGCGGGAGCGACGAAGGCGAGTAGGGCGCGGCGCGGCTGACCGTTGTACAGCTGCCCCGCTCCGCGGCCGGCTAGGCTCCAGAGCATGGCGAGCCACCAGCGGCGCGGCTGGTTCTCGGTGCTGTCCCCCGTCGGTTGCACGCCTTGCGGCTACACCAGGTGCCGCCTTGGCGGCAAGCCGGAGCCCCGTCGAACCTTGACGCAGGCCGTCGAAAGGTTGTGTACTTCCGCACCTAGACCGGGGCTGGAGGAGGAGCAGGTGGCGGCGAGGAAGCAGAGGAAACTAGGGTTCGTGCTCTCCGGGGGCGGGGCACGCGGGGCCTTTCAGGTGGGCGTGTACGAGCGACTGTTGCGCTCGCCCGAATTCGCGCGCGGGCCGGCCGTCGTCTCCGGCACCTCGGCCGGGGCCATCAACGGTGCCCTCATCGCCGCCGGCAAGTCGCCGCGCGAGATGCTGGAGTTCTGGAACGGCATCGCCGACGACCCGCCGGTCAAGGCCAGCCCGCTGTTCTTCTCGTCGGCGGTCGAGACCCTGCTGCGCCTGGGCAGTCAGGAGTTCCTGCGCGGCTTGCTCCCCGGACCCCGCTGGAGCAGCTTCCTCGGGCGCTTGCGCAACCACCTGCCGCTGCATGTCGGCACGCTGCCGGCGGTCCTCGTCGAGCATCTGCTGACGTCGCGATTCGACCTGATCAGCCATTTCCTCGAGGGCGTGCGCGAGCCCTTCCTCGCCGACACGGCGCGTCTGCGCGAGCGACTGTGCGACACCTTCGGCGGCACGCGCATCCCGCGCGGCGACATCGATCTGGCCATCAATACCGTCGATGCCCGCACCGGTGGGCTGGTGCGTTTCGTCACCAAGGAGACGCCGCTGACGCGCCCGCCGGATTACCTCGTCGTCGATGCCATCACCGTCGACATGGTCCTGGCCAGTGCCAGCATCCCGTTGCTCTTCCCGCCGGTGTCGATCGGGCAGCACCTGCTGTGGGATGGCGGCTTGCTGGTCAATACGCCGCTGGCGCCGGTCGTGGCGCTCGGCGCCGGCGAGATCGTCACCGTCCTCGTCACCGAGGGCTCGATGCCGTCGCACGAGCCGCTGCCGCATTTCGGGCGTGCCGTCGAGCGCACGGTCGATAGCTTCCTGGAGAATGCCTACAACGTCGACCGCAAGCTCTTGCTCGAACGCAATCGGCTGGCGCGTCTCGACACCGGACCGTACCGCGAGGTGCGACTGTACGAACCGGTGCGCCCGGCGCGCGACAGCTGCTTCAACGCCGGGTCGTACCTGTACTTCGAGCGCAGCGTGCTGGCGAAGATGCGCGACGCGGGTCGACGGGCCGCGAGCGCCTGGTTGGCGCGCGGCCCGCTCGTCGACCGCATCGAAGAGCAAGCAGCGGCCTGAGGGATCACGCGTGAGCGCGATCGGTCTGCGGGTGGCGGGTGCGGCGGATGTGGAGACGCTGGTGCGACTCGCCGGCGGGTTGCGCGACTATCTGCGGCAGACCGAGCCCGACGATGCCACTTTCCGGTCTCGCCTGCCGGGGCTGCTCGCCGATGCAGCGGCGGAGTTCCTCGTCGCCACCATGAGCGATGGCGAGGCCTGCGGTTATCTTCAGCTTCGGCTGCGAGCCTCGCTGTGGTACGGCCGCGAGGCGGAAGTGGAAGATCTATTCCTGTCGGCCGGAGCGCGTGGCCAGGGGGTGGGGGCGGCGTTGCTCGACTTCGCGGTGCGGCGGGCGCGCCATCATGGCTGCACGTTGATCGGATTGAACACCAACGAAAACAACGGCGGCGCGGTGCGGCTCTACGAGGCGGCGGGGTTCGACGCCCGCCGCGCCAGGTGGCACGGCGGGCGCCAAATTTGGTTGGTGCGCGATCTGCGGCCGGTTCAGGGAACGGTGGGATAGATCGAGGTGAAGAGCGATGCGGCACCGTCGTAGACGCTGCTCTTCAAGCAGGTCTGCAGGCCTGCCGAGTTCGTCGCACAGCTGTCGAGGACCGTATCGAGGTCCGGTACCGTGCCGCAGCGTTTCTCGATCAGCGCGTTGATCTTGAAGATGACGCCCTGCATGCGGCTGTACGAGGGGTGCAAGACGTTGTCGAGGTCATCGCAGTCGACCGACGCGAACTCGGCATCGCCGCGTTCCTTCTTGTACTGACACGTATGCTGAAAGAAGGTCAGCTTGTTGTAGTAGGTCGTCAACGAGCGGCCGAGGCGTTCCTGGCAGTCGCGCGGCGCCTTGTCGATCGGCATCGGGATGGTACCGAACACGCTCTGGGCCGCCGTAGTGACCTCGTCGTAGGTCAGGCAGCGCATGCACTCGGCGAGCTCGTCGTAGGTGCCGACCGGCAAGGAATCGCACGGCGCCGGGCAGCTGGTGTAGCCGAGGCCGGCGATCGAGGCGTCGGGATTGCACGAATTGATGATTTTGCGTGCTTTTTCCGCGTCGACGACGATGAAGTTCGCCCCCCGCAGGAAATCCGAGCCCCACGTCTCGGGATCGTTGCAGTTGATGGATGGCGTGAGGACGTCGCGCACCCGTTGCTGGTGGCAGTAGTTGACGCGCACCGAGAGGTAGCCGCCGTATTTGCGCACCGCCGTGCCGATTTTGAGACGGCAGACGGCGTCGCGTGCCGTCATCGCCTGGGCCGGCCCCGAAACCAGCAAGGTTGTAGCCAATAGGCCGAGCAATACCCGTTGAGCGTATGACATCCGTTCCTCCTCGTGTGCAGCGCCGGTCGCCCTCGGTTGGTGGCGATGGGGACCGGTCATTCCCAACACGGCCGCGCAGCGGCCGCGACCACGGAGGCAATCTGAGCGACGCGACGTCGTATTACGAGTGAAAAGTACGGCCCGCGCAAAATCCTCCCGCAGGCCTCTTCAGGGCAGCGTCGTCGCCGGTAAGCAGACCTCGATTTCCTGGCGCGTGTCCAGTTGGACTCGACCGAAAGCATCCGCCGTGGACAAGCCGAGTCGACGCTGGTGTCGCTCCTGGGGCGGTTGTATCGGCGTCCCGGTGACGCCGGCGGAGACCGCGGCGCAGCCGAGTTGGGGAACATTCGATCGCGCCAACGAGATGCTGTAACACAAGAAGTCGAGCTCGGGGCGGCGCCGACTCGTCGCCTCGATCGGCTTCGGCGTTCCGACCTGCGGCCCGTTTTTCCACATCGGGGTGCCGCTGACGTCGATGGCGACGCAGAGGCGCGTGACGCCGTCGAGGTCGTAGCGGCGCGCCTGGAAGGCATCGGCGACTTCGATCTGCGAACCGCGCGGAAAGCTCGGGGGTCGCGTGCCGTCGGCGCGTCGACGCTGGGGGCGAACCTCGTAGCAGAGGTAGCGATCGAGCCCATGATCGTCCTGTGTCGGCGCGCTGGCGGGGCCGTTCGGATCCATCGCCGCCGGCACGAGGATGCGCTTGGGCTGGCGCAGCTCGAGGTAGAGGTCGCTGCACGTCGTGACGACGCGCACGTTCTCGATGCCGTCGAAGCTTGGGCCGTCGATGTCGGCGCGAAGAGAATAGCTCGTGAGATGTGTCGTTGCGTCGCCGGGTGGGACGCCGCCGAGGCTCGCAGGGGTGAAGAGGGCGAGAATTTTGTCGACGTCGAAGCGGGCGCTGCGCAAGCGATCGGTCAGCTCGATGGCGCCGAAGCGGTAGACGCGCGCGCTGTCCCGCGAACGGCCGACGCGATAGCCCAGGAAGGCATCGCCGCTGGGAGGTGTCGGCGGCGTAGGGGTCGCGGTGGGCGTGGCGGTGATCGTCGGCGTCGCGGTGACGGTGGCGGTGTGGGTGACCGTCGCCGTGACGGTGGGCGTTCGCGTCGGTGCCGGAGTCGGCGTCACGCTCGGCGTTGGCGTCGGCCCGGCGAGGCCGAGGCGAAACACTTCGCCGGCGCGGTCGACGATGTAGAGGTTGCCCTCGGCGTCCTCGCCGAACGACGTGATCGTGTTGATCGCGCCGATGTCGGGCGTCAAGGACAGTGTACGGTTTTGGAAGTCGGTGTAGTTGGTGCCGTCGAAGGCGCCCGGGGCGGAGCCGTCGAAGGCCAGGCTCCAAATCTGCTCGGTGAGGTAGTCGGCGAAGAAGTAATGGCCGACGAGTTCGGTGACGGGCCCGCGGTAGACGTAGCCGCCGGTGACGGAGTAACCCTCGGTGCTGCCGAAGCCGTGGGCGTAGTCGTAGATGGGATCGATGGCGCCGGGCGGGCGCGCGCCGCCGACCGACGGCGTCGAGATCGTCCCCTCACGCAGGCGCCAGCCGTAGTTCTCGCCGCCGCCGCTGGTGGCCGGCTGCAGGTTGATCTCCTCGCGGGTCTGCTGGCCGACGTCGGCGATCCAGAGGTCGCCCGTCACGCGGTCGAAGCTGCAGCGCCACGGATTGCGTAGGCCGTAGGCCCAGATCTCGTCGTCCCCGGTAACGCCGACGAAGGGGTTGTCGGGCGGGATGGCGTAGTTGCGGTTGGCGTCGCTGGGGAAGTCGTCGCCGTCGACGTCGAGGCGCAGGATCTTGCCGAGGAGGTTGCTGGTGACGTCTTGCGCATTGCCGGTGCCGCTGGTGTGGCCTGAGCCCGAGTCGTAGGCGTTGCCGCCATCACCGGAGGCGACGTACAGGTAACCGTCGGGGCCGAAGCCGATCCAGCCACCGTTGTGGTTGCTCTGCGGCTGGGAGAACGTCAGGACCAAGCGCATGCTGCTCGGATCGGCGAGGTTGGGATCGCCGGCGGAGACGGAATAGCGCCGCAGTTCGGTCGCGCCGCTGGAATGGGTGACATAGACGTAGAAAAAGCCGTTGCTGGAATAGTCGGGGTGGAAGGCGAGGCCGAGCAACCCCTGTTCCTCGCCGGTCGATAGGTTGGTCACGTCGAGGAACGGCGTGGTCCGCCGGGTGCGCGTCGCCAACGCGACGATCTCGATGTCGCCGGTGTGTTGTTCGAGGATGAAGATGCGGCTGGTGTCGCCGGCGGGGGCGGTGACGAAGAGAGGGTTGGCGAGGCCGCTGGCGATGCGCTCGACCAGGAAGGCGGCCGCCGCGGGGGTGGCGGACAGGTGCCAAGCACAGGCGAGTATGGCAGCAAGGTGGCGGGGTCGGGCTGGGAGACGGAGGGGCATGCTTGGTCCTGGCGCAGTGAATTCTGCATCGAGGCTAGGCGAAGCCCACGCCTATTTCGAATGAATTCTCTCGCCCCGAGCGCTTCGGCGGAATCCGGTGCCGGCGCTCGGTTGGACACTGGGGGTGCGGTTGGAGGGGTGATTCCGGGAGCGAGGGTCAGTTCGACTCCGGCATGAGGTCGGCTTCGAGAATCATGCGGGTCAGTTCGGCCACCGAGTTCGCCGCCATCTTGCGCATGACGCGCGCCCGGCGGTCCTCGACGGTCTTTTCGGAGATGTCCAGGTCGATGGCGATGACCTTGTTGGCCTTGCCCTGAACGACTCCCTCCAAGGTGCCGCGTTCGCGATCGGTGAGGGTGGCGTAGCGGGCACGCGTCTCGGCGTTGCGCGACAGCTTGCTGAGAATGGCCTCGGAGCGGGCGATGGCTTCGTTGAGCCGATCGATGAGGCATTGGGTGCTGAAGGGCTTCTCGAGGAAATCGATGGCGCCCTGCTTCATCGCGCGCACGGCGGCGGCCACTTCGGCGTGCGCGGAAATCATGATCAGAGGGTAATGGGGCGCGATTTCTCCGAGGCGATGCTGTAACTCGAGTCCGCTCATGCGCGGCATGCGCAAGTCGCTGACGACACAGCCGGGGACATTGGGGTTGAACGCGGCGAGGAATTCCTGCGGCGACTGAAAGCCGCGGACTTCGAGATCGACCGATTCGGCGACGGCCTGGATCCACTCGAGCACGTGCGGGTCGTCATCGACGATCCACACGATGGCGGTGGCGGCCTTGGGTGTTTCCTTGGAGAGAGCCATGGGAGTCTCCGGAGGTCGACATCGTTGCGCGTAGCGCTGTCATCGAGCTACGCCAGGTACACCCCGCTTTTACTCGTTTCGCTGCGCGGATGCCAGTCGACAACTGGTGTGCCGGTATCACGCGTGTCGCCGCGGCATCAGCCCGGCTTCGATGATGCGGCGAGTCAGCTCGGCGACGGAGCTGGCGTTCATCTTGCGCATCACACGGGCGCGCCGGTCCTCCACGGTCTTGTCGGAAATGCCGATCTGGTGGGCGATCTCCTTGTTCGACATGCCTTGCACGACGGCGAGCAGGGTTTCGCGTTCGCGCTCGGTGAGGCTTTCGAAGCGCGTCGTCGTGTCGGCGTTACGCTGGCGATCGGCGCGCGCCTGTTCCGCGAGTGTCGTCGCTTCGTTGATGCAGTCGATGAGATCCTGCGCGGCGAATGGCTTCTCCAGGAAATCGATGGCCCCGCGCTTCATGGCGCGCACGGCGGCGGAGACCTCTCCGTGCGCGGACATGACGATCAGGGGCACGTCCGGCGCGAGCTCGCGCATGCGCGACTGTAGTTCGAGGCCGCTCATGCGCGGCATGCGCAAGTCGGTGATGACGCATCCTGTGCGCTCGGGATCGAATTCAGCGAGAAACTCGCTCGGCGAGGCGTAGGTCCGCGCTTCGAGATGGATCGTCTCGGTGATGACCCGAATCCATTCGAGCACGTTGGGGTCGTCATCGATGACGCAAACGAGATTGCGTTCCGCGGTTGTCGTGGTTTCCATGCGCGTCTACTCTCCCTCTCAATGTACCGTCGCCGCAGCTACGGGCATGCCGTATTCCGCCTGAGAGACGGTGGGTACCTCGAACCAGGCCGTCGTGCCGCTACCGACGGTACTTTCGAACCAAATGCGTCCGTGGTGTGCATGCAGGATGGCCTTGCAGATCGACAGACCGAGCCCGGTACCGCCGATCGCCAGTTTACGTGCTGCATCACCCCGATAGAACTTCTCGAACAAGCGCGGCAATTCGTCGGCAGGGATGCCGATCCCCTCGTCCTGAACACGACAAACGACGTAGGCCCCATGCTGTCGGGCTGCGACCACCACGGGGCCGCCTTCCGGTGAGAACTTACAGGCGTTGCTGACGAGATTCTCGACGACCCGCGCCAGTGCCTCTTGGTCGGCGGCGACCGCGGGCAGTTCGGCGGGGACGTCGACCTCGATCGTGTGGCGCGCCTTCGCCTGGGCGGGCACGCGGCGCAGGCCGTCGGCGACGACCGCGGCGAAGGGCGTCGGCACCAAATCGTAGGAACGGCTGCCGATTTCGGCGCGGCGCACGTTGAGGAAGTCGTTGACCAGGTGAGCCATGCGTTCCGCTTCTTCGTGGATGATCGCCAGGTAGCGGCGCCGCCGAACCTCGGGAAAGTCTTTGGCGATGAGCAGTTCGGAGAAGCCGCGCAGGCTGGTCAACGGTGTACGCAGTTCATGGCTCAGCGTGGCGATCATTTCGTCTTTGAGACGCTCGAGGCGGCGCTGCTCGGAGACGTCGTACATGAAGGCGTACAGCCTTGGTCCGCTTTGCGTCGAGCCGACGAACGACGCGATCTCCATTTGCGCCTGGGTGCCGTCCTTGCGGTAGACGGTCGCCTCGCCGACGACGCGCGTCGTCTTGGGCGGATGGAGCATCCCCTGGACGAACTCGCGCACGGGGGAACGTGCTGCTTCGGGGAGGAAATCGTCGATCGGCCGGCCGATCACCTCGTCGCGTGTATAGCCGAGAGCCTCGGCCGCGGCGGGGTTGAACTCGCAAATCGTGCCCGCCGCGTCGATGCTGAGGATCGCATGCAGGGCGGTGTCGACCATCGTCCTCAGCTGGTCCTCGCTCCGCGCCAATGCTTCGGTGGCCCGATGTTGATCGGTGACGTCGACGAGCGAGCCGGCCAGGATCGCGGGGGTGCCGGCGTCGTCGCGCCAACAATGGCCGGTGACGCGGGCCCAGCCGAAGCTGCCGTCTTTGCGGCGCACCCGGTAGGTGAAGTCGAGACGTTCGGTTTCGCCGCGCAAGTGTTGCGCGGCTTGCTTCTGCAGCTTCGGCAAGTCCTCCGGGTGGATGTAGGCAAGCCAATCGTGGAAGTTGTCGGACATGTCGTCGCGGGTGAAGCCGAACGCCTCGAGCAAGACGTCCGAGCAGTAGAGGCTGTTGCGCTTGAGGTCGACCTCCCAGATGCCGTGCTGCGAGCCGCGCACGGCGCGGTCGAAGCGAACCTCGGCGCGGCGAGCACGCTCTTCGGCGAGCTTGATGGCGCTGATGTCGTCGTGCACGACGACGATGTGCCGTGCCCCCTCGTGGACGAAGGGCGCCCCGTCCACCGCGAACCAGCGCGTTTCGCCCTCGATTTGGCGGGCGTACGTCAGCGGTGCGACGCGCCTGTCGCTGCTCTCTGTCAGAGCGCGCAGGTGGTCGGCGATACGGTTCGAGGGCTCGTCGCCGACGGCGCGCAGGGTGGCGAGGTAATTGGTGCCGGGGGCGCGCGCGCTGCCGTCATGCAGCCCGCGCCACGCCTGGTTGCCGACGAGCAAGTGGAAGTCGCGATCGAAGATGGCGACGGCCGAGGGCATCGCGTCGAGTGCAGTTTGGAGAAATCGCGTGTTGATCTGAAACTGCGCCATTGCCTGCGTCTGCATCCGCAGGGCGATCGCCCGCACGACGATGGAGAGGTTGCAGAGCACCGCACCGATGGCGAGTTCGCGCCAAGGGGGCGGGGCGGTGGTGGTGCCGCCGCTATCCAGGCCGATCGCCAAGGCCATGATCCCGGCGACGGCGATGGTGAGGCGGATCTGCGTCGCCAGGGTGATCTCGACGAGGAACGCGATCAGTACCAGGGCGCCCGCACTGAGAATCCAAGCGGTTTGGATGTCGTGCGTGTACCAGTAGGTCGCGGCCAGCAGCGCGTGACGGGCGAGGAAGGCGCAGACGATGGCGCGCCGCGCCGCGACGAGGGTGCCGAAGGTCGCGAGAATGGCGCCGATGAAAAACGCCGCGACGCCGCCGCGAATGGCCATGAGGGCGAGATCGGCATCGCCGCCATGGACGACGAGCAGGCTGGCGTTGAGTAGAAAGCTGAGCACGAGGAGGAGGCGAATCCTCTCGCGTTCCTCGATCCAGAAATTACCCGCGGCGGGCTGGGGCGATGCGTCCGACACGGCAGCTGCACCTTAGCGACTTCGTATCAGGGCTCAATCAGCGTTTCTCCTATGTCGAGGCGGGATTACACGCGCAATCTCGTGGATGCAACGAAAAGGGGGCGAATGGCGTCACGATTGTCCATGTGGCGAGTGATTGTCCTGGTGGAATCGCCGTTCGATCAGACATCTCCCCGTATGCAGCTTGGATTTATGCGGCTGGGGCCATCGGTGTGTGCGTGCAACAGTTGCGGCCGATGGTACCGCCTTCGGCAACCGAATCGCTCGCCGCTTCGTCCCCCCATCGTTGGCTCCTCGTCGCCGACGACGATCCGCACCTGCGAGCCCTCCTGCGTCTGACGCTGGAAGACGGCGATCTCGGCATCCTCGAGGCCGCCGACGGCAGCGATGCGCTGGCGGCGCTGGCAACCCACGAGGTCGCGGCCATCGTCCTCGATTGGCGCATGCCCGGGGTCGACGGCTTCGGTGTGTTGCAGCACATGTCGGAAGACTCGAGCTTGCGTGACATCCCCGTCGTCGTCGTCAGCGCCGAGTTCGGCGACGACGAGCGGCTGGCGGAAGTGCGCAAACAACCGACGGATTGGATGGTGAAGCCCTTCAGTCCGGCCGACCTCTTGCGTGTCGTCGAGGGGGTCTTGGCGACGCCTTTGGCCCTCCGCCCGGCCGCTGCCCCGGACGAGTCGGCGACCGAGCCGGTCCGCGCGCCGGAGGCGCAGATCAGCGAACCACAGTTCCGCCGCTTCGTCGTCGACCTGAAGGCTTCTCTCGAACGCGAGCGGACCCGTGTCGCCGAGTTGGAACGGGCCAAGAACGATTTGCGTCGACTCGATCGGATGAAGTCGGCGTTCCTCACATTCATCTCGCACGAGCTGCGCACGCCGTTGCACCAGATGTCGGTCGTCGAATTGCTGGGCGATGCCTCCGGCGGCGACGACACGCAGATCATCGATATCCTGCGCCATGGATACGGCCGCCTGCGTGAACTCGTCGAGCGCGGCCTGGCGTACATCGAGGCTGCCGGTCGCACCAAGCCGAGCGAGCCGCGCGTCGTCGTCGACGTGCGCGTGCTGTTGCGTTCGGCCATCGGCCGCGTCGAGAATGCTTCTTTGCGCGTGCGAATTTTCGGTGCTGCAGCGCCGCAACTGGTGACTTGCGAGCCGGAGGCGATCGCGGGGGTGTTGGCGGCGCTGCTGCACAATGCCCTGCAGTACTCCCCAGCGACATCGGCGGTCGAGGTGCGCCTGCGTGCCAACGGCACGTGGCTGGAGGTCGAGGTGACGAACGAAGGAGTCGGCTTCGAGCCACGCGACGCGCAACGTTGGTTCGAGCCGTTCAGCTCCGAGGTCGAGCCGATGCCGGGACAGCGCACGGGGTTGAGCTTGGCGATCGCCAGCGAGATCGTCCGGCGCCACGACGGCAAGCTGGCAGCCGCCAGTCAGGGCCCTGGGCGGGGGGCGCAGTTCACCTTGCGTCTGCCTCGGCACGGGTCGAGCGACGCCGATGGCTAGCGGGCTGCGCCCTGTATGTTCTCTCCGGGCCGTTTCTCCACCCGCCGTAGCAGAGCTACGGCGGAGGGCGGGCCGTTGGGTCGCTCGCGGGCTGCCGTCGCGGAAACTTGACTCGGCAGCGCCGACGTCGCCCGATTGAAGAAATCTAGCCTCGCCGCGTTCAAGCTTCGGCGGTCTGTGGCTGCACTTCGACGACCATGCGCACGAGTTCGGCGACGGAGTCAGCCCCCATCTTGCGCATGACGCGGGCGCGCCGGTCTTCGACGGTTTTCTCGGAGATGCCGAGGTCGGCGGCGATCACTTTGTTCGCCTTGCCGGCCAGCACGCCGTCGAGGGTTTCGCGTTCACGATCGGTGAGCGATTCGAGGCGCGTGAGGATCTCGCGTCGGCGCGACTGCATGCGGTGCCGCACATCGGAGAGGGAAAGGGCCGCGTTGATGCGATCGAGGAGATCCTGCGCGTTGCAGGGCTTCTCGAGAAAGTCGATGGCGCCGAGCTTCATGGCACGCACCGCCGGGGCGATCTCACCGTGCGCCGACAGGACGATCACCGGCATGTCCACGCCCATCTCCTGCAGCCGTTGCTGGAGGTCGAGGCCGCTCATGCGCGGCATGCGCAGGTCGGTGATCAGCACGCCGGGCGATGCGGCGTCGAAGGCGTCGAGGAATTCCAGTGCCGAACCGAATGCCTGCGCCGGCAAGCCGACGGAGTCACAGACGGCACGAATCCACTTCAACACGCTCGGGTCGTCGTCGACGATGTAGATCTTGTTCGAAGCCATGCGGTCCTCCTAGCCGTTGTCGTGTTCAAGCGTTCGTGTGCGGGAGATGGGAGGCTGCGTCGGCCGCCACAGCCGGCGGTAGCTCGACGAAAAACGTCGTGCCTTCGCCCAGGCTGCTCGTCAACCACAGCCGTCCCTGATGTGCCTGGACGATGGCCCGCGCGATGGCGAGGCCGAGTCCGGTGCCGCCGATCTCGTGTTCGCGTGCCGTCGAACTGCGGAAGAAGCTTTCGAATACGTGCGGCGCCTCGTCGGCGGGGATGCCGATGCCCTCGTCGTGGATCGCCAGGCGCACGCTGCCGTCGACGCAGTGTCCGACGATCGAAACCTCGCCGCCTTGGGGTGAGAATTTGAGGGCGTTGCTCAAGAGGTTGTCGACGACGCTGGCGAGGGCAATCGCGTCGGCGCGCACCGGCGGCAAATCGGCAGGCAGGTCGACGCGCGCCGTGTGGTTTTCCCACCACGTCGGCGCCACGCTGCTCACCGCCGTGCGGACGATCTCGCCGAGTTGGACGGCTTCGAACTTGTACTGGAATCGTCCGGATTCGACGCGTTTGAGGTTGAGGAAGTCGTTGATCAGCGCCCGCATGCGGCGCGCCTCACGCAGGATGATCTCGAGGTTGGTCTGTACTTGTTCCGCCGGAACGCGCCCCGTCGCCATCAGTTCGGCGAAACCTTGGATGCTCGTCAACGGCGTACGCAGTTCGTGTCCCAGCGTCGACAGCATCTCATCCTTCAAGCGCAGCAGCGCCCGCTCCTCGGTAACGTCGCGCAGGAACGCGTGCAAGCGGGTGCGCCCCGGCCCCTCGACGGCGACGCACGTGGTTTCGAGCAAGCGATGCGTGCCATTGCGATGGAGTACGCGTAGATCGCCGTGGAACGAAGAGCCTTTATCCTGCGCGCCGAGCAGGTCGCGCACGACCACCTCGGCCCCTTCCCGAATGTCCTCGGGCAGGTACTGGGGGAAGGTCGTGCCGATCGCCTCGTCGCCGGTGTAGCCCAGCGCCGCCGACGCCGCCGGGTTGAGGCTGAGGATCGTTCCCTCGGCGTCGAGGAGCACGACCCCGAGGGGTGCAGCCGCGACGATCGAGCGGAGCAGCTCCTCGTTGCGCCGGATCTCGTCGATGGCCGCTTTGAACTCCGTCAAGTCGATCGCGGTGCCGAGCAGCCGCACGACGTCGCCGCGGGCGTCCCGTTCGCATAACCCGCGTGTCATGACCCAGGCGATCGTGCCGTCACCGCGGCGGATCCGGTACTCGACGGCGAAAAGATCCGTCTCGCCGCGCATGTTGGCGGCGATCGCGCCGACGAGTTTCTCGACGTCCTCCGGGACGACGAAGGTGAGCCAGGTTTCGACGCCGCCGCGCAACTGCTCGGGTTGAAAGCCGAAGGTCGTCAGCACGCCCGGCGAGTAGTTGATGGCCCCGGTGGCAGCATCCCATTCCCAAATCGCCTGCAGCGAGGCTTCGATGGCACGCGCGAAGCGTTCCTCCGAGCGCACCGCGCGTAACTCGGCTTGTTTCAGTTGGGTGATGTCGGAGTGGATGACGATCGCGTAGCGTTCGCGATGGTGTTCGAAAGTGGCGACGCGCAGGCTGAACCAGCGTGTCGCGCTCGGCGTCGGGCAGTCGTAGGTGAGTTCGAACTCGTCGATTTCGCCGCGCGCGACGCGTTCGAACTGCTGCACCACGGCGGTGGCGGTAGCATCGCCCGCGGTGGCCGAACGGCGACACACGTCGAGGTAGCTCCAGCCGACGAAATGCGATTCGCCTGCGGGCCTTCCCACCGATTCTCCGAAGTTACGCCAGGCGCGGTTGACCAACAGCACGCGCTGATCCTCATCGAGCACCGCGACGGCGGCCGGCAAGGCGTCGAGCGTACGTTGGAGAAGCAGCCGCGACAGCGCAGCATGGTTGTCCCCCAGCGTCGGGGGCGCTTCCTGTCTGCCCGGCGCTGGGGCAGTCTCGGGTCTGGCTGCGGCAGGTTCGCGACGCACCGGTTGGTCGGCTTGGCTCACCTTCCCATACTCCCCATCGACTCGAACCGTACCAGATCGCTGTGATGTTGCGGAAACCGAGCTGCTGGCAAAATGGAGCTAAACACCACCGTTCGCCGTAATCCCCATTTCACGGGTCCACGCTCCGGGATGTCCCTGGGGATGGACGTCTCGCCGGTGCCAATCCAACCAAGGCCTCCCCGCGGCTCAGCAAACGCGGCACTCCGTGGCGTGGCAGCGGAGCGCCGCGTCGCGTGCGCCGTCAGAAACGATAGGTCAGGTACCCTCGTACCGAACGCGGCTCGACCGGATGGAAGTGCACGTCTTCGACGCCGCCGTCCGGCTCGCCGGCCAGGCGCGACGCGTAGAAGTAGGTGATGTCGTCGTCGTCCGAGTCGAGCAGGTTCAGCACGTCGAGGGTCAGCGTCAGTTCGCCCCAGGGGCCGTCGACCCAAGTCCAGCCGGCTTGTAGGTTGACCAAGGTCGTCGGGTCGGAACGCACCGAGTCGTCCTCGATCAACGGCCGTTCGCCGAAGTGGCGCAGCCGCAGGCTGCCGAAGAGTCCATTGTCGAACGCGACGGCGGCGCCGCTCGCCACGGTCGATTCGATGGCGCCGGGGATCGAGTCGCCGGCCGCATCGTCGTCGCGGAACTCCGCCTGGCTGAACGTCACGTCGACGTCCAGGAACAGCCAATCGAAGGGCCGGTAGTAGTTGGCCCACTCGACGCCGTAGCGCCGGCTCGGACGGCTCGCCTCGGTGGTGCCGGCGTCGCCGACGAAGACGAGCTCGGAGTCGAGGTCGAGCCACCAGAATGCCAGCGTCGATTGCAGGCCGGGGAGCCACGTCGTGCGGGTGCTGATTTCGGCGCCGTCGCTGGTGACGAGGGGGTCGACCGTATCGACCGGGTCGCCGGTCGACGGATCGACCTCGATCGTCGTTCCGCGCGCGTCGTTGCTGTGAAAGCCGCGGCCGTAGTTGAGGTAGACCTCGGTGTCCGCCCAGGGGCCGAGCACGAGGCCGACCTTGGGGCTGACGACGCCGTCGAACTCGTTGCCCGAGTTTTGCGGTTGGGTGTGGGCGTCGACGTCGAACCAATAGAAGTCCGAGCGCAAGCCGGCGTAGGCGCGTAGCCAGTCGGTGATCTCGGTTTCGCCGCGCCACCACAGCCCGAGCGAGTGCACGGTGGCGTCGTCCTCGCGCACGGTGCCGAGACGTTTTCTCTCGGCGGTGCGGTACAGCCCGACGTCGCTGATCGCATCGCGTCGGGTCTGCAGGCCGAAGGTGTTGTGCAGGTGGTAGGCGCCGAGGGCGAGTTGGTAGTCTTGCGCCAGGTCGAGGCCGGCGACGATGCGTTGGTCGAATTGTTGGAACTCGTCGCCGTTCTCGGGGTCGTCGAGGAAATAGGTGAAGTTCGACCAAAGGTCGAAGTCGTAGAAGACGAGATAGCCTTGGGCGCGCGTCTGGTTGGTCCGGCCGTGCCACCAGCGGCCGCTGGCGGCGTAGCGCGAGGTTGTGCCGCCGAGGTCGTCGTCGAGGTTGCCGAGGCGGTCGACGAGGCCGGCGTCGACGGCGCGGCGCGGGATCTGGTCGGTCGAGTTCCAGTCGGCCGAGTAGCCGGTCGCGAGCAGCGAGAGGCCGCTGTCGGCGTCACCGCGGGTCCACTTGGCGAGGCCGTTGAACTTCTCCAAATCCTCGTCGAGGTCCCAGGGCCCCTCGTACAGTTGCGCTTCGCCGGCGACGAGGAGGTCGCCGCCGCCGACTTCGGCGGAGCCGCCGCTGACGACACGGTAGTAGTCGTATTGGCCGAAGCCGGTGGCGACGAAGGGGCGCTCGAGGCGGCGCACGTAGGCGATCGACGATGTTCCGGCGGAAGAAAAGTCACCGACGTCGGCGAAATACGGGCCTTTGCGAAAATCGACGACCTCGATCAGCTCGGGGATGATCGGGTTGAGGTCGAGGTAACCCTGCCCGTGCCCGTGGGTGGTGAGGTTCAGCGGCACACCCTCGACGAAGGCCGAAAAGTCGGTGCCGTGATCGAGATTGAAGCCGCGCAGGAAGAACTGGTTGGCCTTGC
>CAZGEJ010000026.1:0-81596 GCA_964524885.1 uncultured Binatia bacterium (SeqCode) | reverse complement strand
AGGGCCAAGGGCCAAGGGCCAAGGGCCAAGGGCCAAGGGCCAAGGGCCAAGGCAGCTTGGGATCAGAATCTGCCGCCGCTCGCAAGCCGTGACGTCATGGAGTTCTTGGCCCTTGGCCCTTGAACCTTGGCCCTTTCCTCCTTGGGTGCCTCGGCAGCTTGCGCTACAAACCCGCCATGCCCACTCCGCTGCGCCGCGTCTTCGACAACGTCCGCTCCGGCCAAGTCGTACTGCGCGACATGAACCGCCTGCGCCAAATCCTGGCGGTGGCGATCCGCCACGGACTCGGCATGTTCGTGCAGCAGCTCAAACTGCAGGAGAATTGGCTCTCCAGCCTGCTCGTCGAGCCGGCCGCCGAAGACGAAGCCCAGCTCCCCCTCGAACGCCGCATCCTGCATGCGGTGCAGGACCTCGGCCCGACCTTCATCAAGCTCGGCCAGATGCTGTCGACCCGCCCGGACCTGTTCCCGCCGTCGCTCATCCAGGAACTCGCCTCGCTGCAGGACGCCGTGCCGCCGCTCATGCTCGACGACGTGCGCGGCGTCATCCGCGCCGAACTCGGCGCCGACGTCGAAGACCTCTTCGACGCCTTCGAGCCGACGCCCATCGCCACCGCCTCGATGGCACAGGTGCACGGCGCTCGCCTCAAGGGGCAGGACGTCGATGTCGTCGTCAAGGTGCAACGCCCCCACTTGCAGGAGATGATCGAGGCCGACCTCGAGATCATGGGCTTCCTGGCGCGCGCCCTCGAGGCCAACTTCCCCGAGTCGCGCATGTTCTCGCCGGTCGGCATGGTCGCCGAATTCGAAAAGGCGATCCTCAAGGAACTCGACTTCGGCAACGAACGCGACAACCTCGAACGCTTCCGCCGCACCTTCGCCGACAACCCCAAGGTCTGTTTTCCGCAGCCATATGCCGAGCTGTGCACGGCGCGTGTGCTGACGATGGAACGCATCGTCGGCGTCAAGATCACCCGCATCACCGCGCCGGAGTACGACGTCGCCACCGTCGTCGATACCGCCATCGACGCCGTGCTGCAGATGATCTTCTTCGACGGCTTCTTCCACGGCGATCTACACCCTGGCAATCTCCTGGTGCGCGCCGACGGCACCTTGTGTTTTCTCGACGTCGGCCTCTGCGGTCGCTTGAGCCCGCGCCAGCGCGATTACCTCACCGATCTGCTCGTCGCCATCGTGCAGCAGGACTACGAAGCCGTCGCCCGCATCTTCTGGAACATGACCTTGCACGGCAAGGACTCGACGGCCGACTACCACACCTTCGAGGCCGACGTCGTCGAAAACGCCGAGCGCTGGTTCTTCGGCCGCACCATGGCCGACATCGAGTTCGGTAAGATCCTCACCGATTTGTTCAACCTGGCCTTGCGCCACCGTACCCGCATGCCGCCCGACTACACCATGACCTTCAAGGCCGTCATGACGATGGAAGGGGTCGGCAAGCAATTGCAGCCCGACCTCGATTTGCTGACGGCGGCGCAGCCGTACGTCACCAAGCTGGTGGCCCGCCGCTATCAGCCGCGGCGCATGTTGGAGACCGGCTACGCCGCGGTGCGCGATTTCGCCGAAGTGCTCGGCACGGTGCCGGAGACGACGCGCACGGTGCTCGACGACCTGCGCGCCGGGCGCACGCAGATCAACGTCGAAAGCCGCCAACTCGACGCCTGGCGCCGCGCCTACGCCCACACCCAGCACCGCCAAACCGTGGGCCTGCTCGCCGGCGTCGCCGCCCTGTGCGGCACGCTGGCGCTCGACTACGGCGCGGCGACGCCCCTGGGAGTTCCGCTGCTCTCCGTGGGATTTTTCGTTCTGGCCGGAAGCCTGGGATGTTGGTACTTGCTCATCGGTAGACGTGTGTGACCGGGCACTGGCCCGGCGATGTGTGGAGGGAGGAGGCCCGATGCAGCGACGCTTCTTGATGGCGGTCGACGCCGGTGGCTCGGCGAGTCGCTGTGCCGTCTGCGACTTCGAAGGAAACCTGCTCGGCTTCGGCTCGGTGGAGGGCGACGACACGTTCCATGCCGGCACGCCCAATCTGCCGGCGATGGTCGAGTCGGTGCGCTTGGCGATGACCCGGGCCGGCGACGAGGTCGAGGCGATCGACGTGGTGGTCGCCGGTTGCGCCGGCGTCGGACTCGACGGCAGCGGCAGCGCTCCGGTGGAGGAGGCTTTGCTGCAGGTCGTGCCGCGCGCCGGCCGGGTGCGGGTCGTGCCCGACATGGTGATCGCCTTCTGGGGCGCCTTGGCCATGCCCGTGGGCGTCGTCGTCAGTGCCGGCACCAGCTCGGTCTGTTACGGGCGCAACGTCACCGGCGAAACCTGCCAGATCGGCGGTTGGGGGCCGCTGCTCGGCGACGAAGGCAGCGCCTACGAGATCGCGCGCCACGCCTTGCGCGCGGTGGCGCGCGCCGCCGACGGTCGCGGTCGGCCGACGCTGCTCAGCGAATTGCTCACCCGCGCCGTCGGCGTCGGCACGCCGGTGGAGTTGATCCGCGTCCTCGACGGCGGCGCCAACCATCACCGCGACATCGCCGCCCTGGCGGTGCAGGTCGCCGCCGCCGCGCGCCAACGCGACGCGGTCGCCCTGCGCGTTTTCCAACGCGCCGGGCGCGACCTCGCCATCGCCGTGGTCGCGGCTCTGCGTCAGCTCAGCTTGCTCGAAACGCCGGTGTCGGTTTCGTTCTCGGGCTCGGTCTTCGAGGCCGGGCGTGTGCTGACCCAACCCTTCACCGCCTCGATCCACGACGCCACCCCGCTGGCGCGTGTCGAGTCGCCGCTGCTGCCGCCGATCGGCGGCGCCTTCCGGCTCGGCCTGCAGGGGCTGGGCTTCGCCATGGACGAACCGATCATCCATCGCTTCGCCAAGGGCCTGGTGCGGAGCGGTCTGTGAACTGCGAGCTGTGCCGTCTCGCCAAGACGACGACTTGGTACGCCGAGATCGACGCACCGTTTCGCATCGTCATCCTCGACTGCGACTCCTGCGACGTGCCGATGGCCGTCTTCGGCGAGCATCGCGCCAAGCCGAGCGACGCCGAGCGCGACGTCATCCGCGCCGCCTTGGCCGAGGTGGCGCGCCGGAAGTTCGGTGACGACTGGTTCTTCGACGACAACATGCGCCAGATCCCCGACCACTATCACTGCCACGCCCGCCCGCTGCCCCCCGGTTGGGGTCGGCGCGCGCAGGCGTGAAGGATGGATATGAGCCACGAGCTGCTGAGCCTGAGTCTGACCGAACTGTGCGACGCGCTGCACTCGAAGCGGGTGTCGGCGACCGAGCTGATGGAGATCGTTCTCGACCGCGTCACCCTCACCAACGTCGAACTCAACGCCGTGGTGGCGCAGCGTCCGCGGGCCGAGATCCTGGCCGACGCGGCCGAGGCGGATCGCCGCATCGCACGCGGCGAGGCGCGGCCCTTGGAGGGCATTCCCCTCGGCGTCAAGGATCTCGAGGATGCCGCCGGCTTGGTGACGACCCATGGCTCGCTGCCGTTCCGCGATGCCGTCGCCAAGCACGACTCGGTGCAGGTGGCGCGCCTCAAGGCGGCCGGCGCCATCGTCGTCGGCAAGACCAACGCCCCCGAGTTCGGCCACACCGCCATCACCAAGAACCTCGTCTTCGGCACGACGCGCTCGCCGTGGAATCTCGATCGCACCCCGGGCGGCTCGAGCGGCGGATCGTCGGCGGCCTTGGCCGGCTGTGTCTTGCCGCTGGTGACCGCCAGCGACGGCGGCGGCTCGATCCGCATCCCCGCCAGCTTCACCGGCGCCTTCGGTCTCAAGCCGTCGTACGGACGCATCCCGCGTGGGCCATCGGATCACTGGGAGTACGGTGACACTTCGGTCGTCGGGCCGTTGACCAAGACGGTCGAGGACGGCGCGTTGTTCCTCGACATCGTCGCCGGAGTGTCGGCGCACGATCCGAACAGCCTGCCCGATCCGGGCGTGAGCTATCTCGACCTGGTGCGGGCCGGCATGCCGGAGGGGTTGCGCATCGCCTACTCGCCGACGCTCGGTTATGCCGTGGTGCAGTCGGACGTTGCCGCGGCGGTGGACGAGTCGGTCGGCGTATTCCGCGACTTGGGGCACCGCGTCGAGCAGATCGACGGTGGGCCGCCGCAGCTGGGTCTGGAATGGGGCATCGTCGGTGCCTTCGAGTTGGCGACGATGCTGCACGGCTATCTGCCGGAGCACGAAGCGTCGTTCGGCAAGTCGTTCCTGCGGGCGGTGAAGACCGGTTGGAAGATGACGCCGGAAGCCTGGGGGCGGGCGTCGATGCTGCGCGCCGAGTTGAACGACTGGTGCGCCAAGTTGTTCGACGAATTCGACTTGCTGCTGACGCCGACGGTTCCCTACGATCCGCCGCCGGCGCGTGGGCCGTTCCCGGAAGAGACGGAAGGGCGCAAGCAAGCGTTTGCCGGAGTCGCGTCGTTCACCATCCCGTTCAATCTCTCGTGGCATCCGGCGGCGACGGTGCGTTGCGGGCTATCGCGCGCCGGCTTGCCCATCGGATTACAGATCGTCGGCCCGCGCCATCGCGACGACCTGGTGTTGCAGGCGGCCCGCGCCTTCGAGCGCGAGCGTCCGTGGCATCCGCAGTGGCCGACGACTTGGTAGGCCGTAGGCTGAAGGGGACTGTCCCCATTTCATTGACTCTGGAGGAGAAGATCGATGTTTCGCACAATCGTAGTTGGAGTGATGCTGGCGGCTTCGCCGGCGGCGGCTCAGTTGGGCAACATGCTGGGCAACGCAGCGAACGGCGTGAACGGGGTGGCCGGTTCCGTCGGCGAGGCGCAGCGGAAGGCGAAGGCTGCCGAAGATGCCGCCAATCAGGCGGCCGGTGCCGTCGGTGCGGCGCAGCAGCAGGTGCAGGCTGCCGAAGATACCGCCAAGCAGGCGGGGGATGTCGCGGCCATGGCGAAGTCGGGTACCGGCCTGACCGACGTGCTGGTGTCGCAATTGGGAGTGACGCAACCGCAAGCGACCGGCGGCGCCGGCGCGTTGTTCGCACTGGCCAAGACGCAGATGCCGGCGAGCGACTTCTCCAAGGTTGCGGCGGGCGTGCCGGGGATGGACACGCTGTTGGCGGCCGCGCCGACGGTGGCCGCGGGCAAGCAGGGCATGGCCGGGGCGGCGTTGGGCGCGCTTGGATCGCAGGGCGGCAGTGTGGGTGCCGCGGCGCAGCTCGCCAGCTCATTCTCGCAGCTCGGCATGAGCAGCGGCATGGCCGCCCAGTTCATCCCCGTCTGCGTGCAGTACCTGCAGGGCACCACCGACCCCGCCACCGCGGCCCTGCTGCAGTCCGCGCTGCAGTAAGCCGCAATGCACCACGCAATGGTGCATGACCTGCCGTCGCCCAGAGCTTCATGAAAGGGGCGCGCAGCGCCCTGGAGCGCCGAGTTGTACTCGGCGGGCCCGTCGCGGGTGGAGGCAGAAGTGTCGCAAGGATTCCCTCTGCGGGCTCGCGGGGGATCTCTGGCGCATCGCGGGGAGAATGGAGGCGGGCCGCGCCCGGCGCCTGACGCCGGGCGGTGTCGAGTGCAACTCGACACTCCGGGTGGACCAGCAAGGAGCGCACGAGGGACGGAGAAGCGCGGACTCGTCGCCGCGTCTCCGTGCCTGCCGTGGTGCGCCTCGTCTTCAGCTTCCCTTGATGCAGATGCCGCCGTCGACCGGAATCACTGCACCGGTGACATAAGCCCCGGCGCGTGATGCCAGGTAGATGGCGACGCCGGCCATGTCCTCCGGCTCGCCGATGCGGCCGAGCGGGCACGACGCGACGATGGCGTCGCGGAAGGCGTCGAGCGTTGCCGCCATCATCTTGCTCTCGAACGGACCCGGCGCCACGGCGTTCACCGTGATGCCGTTGCGTGCCAAGCGCGCCGCCAGCGTGCGCGTCAGGTGGTGCACCGCTGCCTTGCTCGCCGAGTAGGCGTAGGTCTCGAGCAGCGGCACCCGCAAGCCGTCGATCGAGCCGATGTTGATCACCCGCGCCGGGTCGCCCGGCTGCACGCCCTTCTCCAACATCGGCACCAAGGCACGCGTCAGATGGAACACACCCTTGACGTTGAGCGCCAGCACCTTGTCCCAGGCATCGTCGGGATACTCGGCCAACGGCGCGCCCCAGTTGGCGCCGGCGTTGTTGACCAGCACGTGCAGCGCCGACTCGCGCTTGCCGAGTTCTTCGGCGAGGCGGTTGGCCTCCGACTCGGTGCCGAGGTCGGCCGGCAGCGAGATGCAGGTGCCGTGCTGCGACAGCTCGGCCGCGACCTGATCGCAGACCGAAGCCTTGCGCGACGAGATGTAGACCTTGGCGCCGTTTTCGACGAAGCCGCGGGCGATCATCAGGCCGATGCCACGCGAGCCGCCGGTGACCAGAACGACCTTGCCGGCGACCGAGAACAGATCCTTCATGAGAACTCCTTGGCTGCGAATTCGTAGGCTCAAACGTGAAGCACAAGCGCGGCGTCGAGACAAAGCCGGGAGCCCGCCGGCGGGGCTTGCACCGCCGGGCGGTTCGTATTTCAACCATCGCGATGGCCACCCTCCGCCCGATCGCTCGTGTCGCCTTGCTCGTGCTGGCGCTCGCCTCGGCGGCGCGGGCCCTCGAACCGGCGCATCAGGTCGATCTCGGCGACGGCACCATCGCCGACGTAGCCAGCGGCCTGCGCTGGGAGAAGAAGGTCGCGGCCGACGGGGTTGCCGACGCGACACAAGCGCACGACGTCGACAACCGCATGACGCAGGCGGAGACGCAGGCTTGGTTGGAATCCCTCGATGCGGCGTCGTTCGGCGGCAGGAGCGGCTGGCGTTTGCCGACCCAAGTCGAGCTCGCGGCGGTGATGCCCGCCGCGGATCATCCCAGTCGCAGCAAGCGCACCTCGATCTTCCATCGCTGGCCGTGCCGCCAGGGTTGTACCGACCTGAGCGCGGTGACCTGCAGCTGTGTCGCCGTCGGCGCCGAGGCGCAGTATCGCACGAGTACCTGTGAGCCGGACGGCACCTGCATCGCTCTTGGCTGGGTCGCCGAAGAGCCCGAGCCGTCGGTGCTGCGGGCGACGGCGGAACAGCGCTTGCCGGCACGCGCCGTGCGCACGATGGACGCCAAGGAGATCGAGCAGGCGCGCCGCAGCATCGCCGCGCGGCCGACGCCGTTACCCAACGAGATCTATGCCGGAGCCGCTGCGCCGCGCACGCAGCGGGAAGTGCAACTCTGCAAACAAGGCTGCTCGAATCGTTTTCTCGAAAACCACCGCGGCGACGAACTCGTCACCTGCCTCGAACGCTGCCGGCGCAGCGAGTCGCCGCCGCCATGAATCGGGTCGTCCGCGACCCGAGGGAGTCGTCATGATCAAGGTCGGAGACAAGGCACCCGAGTTCACCGCCCCGTTGGCCAACGGCAAGATGTTTCGCCTGAAGGACTACCGCGGCCGGCGCCACCTCATCCTGTACTTCTTCCCGAAGGACTTCACCCCCGGCTGCACGCGCGAGGCGTGCTCGTTCCGCGACCATCGGCCGGAGATCGCGGCGCTCGATGCCGAGGTCGTCGGTGTCAGTTACGACAGTACCGGGCGCCACGAAGCCTTCGCGGAGAAGTACAATCTGCCCTATCCGCTGGTGAGCGACGCCGATGGTCAGGTCGCCGCCAAGTACGGTGTCGCGCGTCTCAGCGGGTGGCTCCCGGTGCAGCGCAAGACCTTCCTCATCGACAAGGAAGGCATCGTGCGCCACATCATCCACGCCGAACTGAACATCTCGCTGCACATCGACGAGGCGCTGGCCCACCTCAAGAAGATGGAAGCCGCGGCCTGAAGCCGCGGCCGCTCGATTCAGCGCGCGGCTTCAGGCCGCAGGGCGGAACTTCGGCAGCACCACCTCGTCGCTGACGGCTTCGAAGGTGACCTCCACCGGCATGCCGATGCGAATTTGGTCGACGGGCACGCCGACCAGATTCGTCGTCAGGCGCGGGCCTTCCTCCAACTGCACGATGACCACGGCGTACGGCACCTCGGCGGCGAAGCCGGGGTGGTAGACTTGATGCATGACGGTGAAGCTGTAGACCTCGCCGCGGCCGCTGGCGCGCTGCCAGCTGCCGGCTTTGGACAGGCAGCTCGAACACAGCTCACGCGCCGGGAAGCGGTATTTGCCGCAGTCGTCGCAGCGTTGGATCCATAGCTCGTGCCGGCGCGCGCCGTCGTAGAACGGCTGCATCTCCGGCGTGATCGCGGGGACCGGTTTGCCGATGGCGCTCATAGCGTGCTCCCGAGGACCAAGGTCGAATGGGTCGAGAGGATGCCGCCGTTGCCGCTGACCAAGGCGACTTCGGCGTCGGCGACTTGGCGTTGGCCGCCTTCGCCGCGCAACTGGAGGATCGCCTCCGACACCGGCGTCATGCCCCACATGTAAAAGGAGGAGAGCTGGCCGCCGCCGGTATTGAGCGGCAGCGAGCCGCCCGGGGCGATCTTGCCGTCGGCGACGAACGGGCCGCCCTCGCCCTTGGCGCAGAAGCCGTAGTCTTCGAGGCAGACGAGCACGGTGAAGGTGTAGCAGTCGTACAGCTCGACGACGTCGATGTCGTTGAGCGTGACGCCGGCCATGGCGAAGGCCGTCTGCTTGGCGAGGCCGGCGCCGGAGGTGAGGGTTTCGATGGGATCACCGCCCGGATGCCCTTGTCCCATGCCGAGAACATAGACCGGCGGCTTGCGCAGGTGGCGGGCGCGTTCGGCCGAGGTGACGATGACCGCCAGGCCGCCGTTCGACACCAAGCAGCAGTCGAAGAGATGGAACGGCTCGGCGATCCAGCGCGAGGCGCGGTAGTCGTCGAGCGTCAGCGGTTGGCCGTGCATCTGCGCTTGCGGGTTGAGGTTGGCCCACTGGCGCTCGGCGACGGCGATGGCGCCGAGTTGGTCGTTGGTGGTGCCGTAGAGGTGCATGTGGCGTTGGGCCACGGTGGCGTACAGCGCATTGACACCGAAGAGTCCGTAGGCGGCATCGAGGCCGCGACCGAAGCCGTAGGCGCCGGCGGAGCCGCTGCTCTTGCCTTCGCTCTTGGGCTTGGGCGGCTTGAGCGGCGCGTCGGAAAAGACGCAGGCGACGGTCGAGCATACGCCGGCGTCGATGGCTTGCACGGCGTGTTGGATCATGGCGATCGCCGTCGCGCCGCCGGCGTTCATGGTGCAGGACAGGCGCACGTCGCGCAGTCCGAGCGCCTGCTGCAGCACGAACGAGCCGAGGCCGGCGTCGTTCCAGCTGATGCCCGGATTGACGAGCAGGCCGTCGAGGTCGTCGCGTGTCAGCCCGGCGTCTTCGAGGGCGAGGCGCACGGCTTCGACGGCGAAGCCGATGTGGTTGTGGTCGTAGACCTTGCCCTGCGGTGTGATGCCGAGCCCGGCGATGGCGCCCTTGCCTCGCAAACTCATGACTCCTCCGTCCTCCGTCTCAGGCCAGTTGTCCGCCGGCCAAGCGTACGCGTCGGCCGCATCCTTCGACGCGCGTCAGTTCCTCGGCGAGCGCCGTGTCGGGGCTCGTCACCAAGGCCCGCGTGCCGTCGTCGAGATCACACAGCAGGACGGCGCGGCTCGGGGCGTCGCCGTCGTAGAGGACGGTGTACGTGCGCACGGTTGCCTCGCCGCTGGCGTCGTCGACGATGTCGACCCGCCGCGTGTCGCGCGTCGTGGCTTCGGTGACGTCGTCGAGCCCGTAGCCGGCGCCGCGCGGCTCGGTCGACCATAGGCTGACGCCTTGTTTGGTCAGCATGCCGCTGACGGCGGTGACCATGCCGAGGCTGCCGGGGTTTTGGCGCAGGCGCCGCACCATGGTCGCCATCGCCTGCAGCACGAAGTTGTTGAGCGGGCCGCCGCCGAAGGCCATGCCGCCGGTCTGCGTGATGGTGCGTGTCGGGGCGACGCCCATCTCGCGCATCTGGGCCCGCACGGCGATGGGAAAGCAGGAGTAGAGTTCGAGGAAGTCGACGTCGTCGATGCCGCAGCCGACCCGTTCGAGAGCGCGGGCGCCGGCGTGGCGGAAGCCGAAGCTGCGGTGCGGCTCGGCGCGTTCGGTCATCGGGAGCATGTGGTTGGAGTCGGCGACGGCGAGCGGCAGCACCCAGCGATCGCGCGGGATGCCGAGGCGTTGGGCGGTCGCCGCCGAGCACAGGACGAAGCCCGCGGCTTGGTCGACGTTCCACTGCGAGTTGTGCAGCTTGGTGTAGGGGAAGGCGAGCATGCGGTTCTTGCCGACGGCATCGCGGATGGCCTCGACGGACCAGGCCTCGCGGCTCCAGGCGTCGGGATTGTCGGCGGCGACGCGGCTCATGCCGGCCCACAGCTCGGCCACCTGCGTGCGATGGGTGTCGAGGTCGAGACCCTCGGCGGCGCGCAGGGCGTTCTCCATCATGGCGTACTGGCTGACCGGCATGGCGATGCCGGAGTTGATCTCGCGGGCGCTGAGGATGTCGCCGTGCGGCCGGCGGACCTCGTCGGGGACGTGGTCTTCCTTGGTCAGGCCGGCGCGCACGCCCAGGATCTGGGCGCGCAGGGCGCGGTATTTGGCCTCGGCGCCGGCGAGCAAGACGATGTCGGCGCGGCCGGCGGCGATATCGGCCGCGGCGCTGCCGAACAAGCTGGTCTGCAGGATGCCGAGTTCGTCGACGACGGTGCGGGCGCTGCCGGCGCCGAAGCGCTGGGCCAGTTGCCGGCACGGGTCGGGGTAATCCCAGAAGCCGCGCGGGGCGCGGATCGAGTCGGCCTTGGCGAGCAACTCGCGGCTGCCGGCGTCATCCGCCGCCGCCTCGAGGGCGCGCGCCATGAGGTCGAGGGGTTCGAGGGCGAGGGTAGGGTCGTCCTCGCGCTGCTGCACGGCGGCCGCGCCGACGAGGACCGGGGTGGTAGCAATCATCCGGCGGACTGTAGCACCCTCCGACAAGTCCGACGAGTCAGACCAGTCCGACCTGTCCGACCTGTCCGACTGGTCAGACTCTAGGCACTGCCTCTTTCCGCGGCGCCGGTCGGCGCCGCCGACTCTTTCCTGCGGTGGCGGCGTGGCGCGGAACGCGGCTTGCTTTGTTTCCCCTGGAGGGCTGTCTAGGCCCGGAGTCTGCGAGGAACGAATGTCGATCCAGGTCGCCCTGCACCATAAGACCACCTATCTCTACGACCGCTTGGTCGCCGTGTCGCCGCACCTCGTGCGGCTACGGCCGGCGCCGCATACGCGTACCCCCATCCTCTCCTATTCCCTGCGGGTCGCGCCCGGGAATCACTTCGTCAACTGGCAACAAGACCCTCATTCCAACTACGTCGCCCGCTTCGTCTTCCCCGACAAGGTGCGCCAGCTCTCCTTCGAGGTCGACCTGATCGCCGAGATGACGGTCATCAACCCGTTCGACTTCTTCCTCGAACCGGAGGCCGAGACCGCGCCGTTCGTCTACGAACCCGACTTGGCGCGCGACCTGATCCCCTTTTCCAAGCCGGCGCCGGCGGGCCCCATGCTGCAGGCTTGGCTTGACGACATCGACCGCACGCCGATGCCGACGGTGGACTTCCTGGTGACCCTCAACCAGCGGCTCGCGTCCGACATTCGCTACATCATCCGCCTCGAACCCGGCGTGCAGACTCCCGAGGAGACGCTGCAATCGCGCTCGGGCTCGTGCCGCGACACGGCCTGGGTCTTGGTGCAGGCGCTGCGCCATCTCGGCTTCGCCGCGCGCTTCGTCTCCGGCTATCTCATCCAGCTCAAGCCCGACGTGAAGTCGCTCGACGGACCGAGCGGCGCCCCCGAGGACTTCACCGACCTGCACGCTTGGACCGAGGTCTTCCTCCCCGGCGCCGGCTGGGTCGGCCTCGACCCGACCTCGGGCTTGTTCGCCGGCGAAGGCCATATCCCCCTGGCCGCCACGCCCGAGCCCGTCTCGGCCGCGGCGATCACCGGCAACGTCGATTCCTGCGAGGTCGACTTCCAGTTCGAAATGAAGGTCAGCCGCATCCTCGAAACACCGCGCGTGACCAAGCCCTACACCGAGGAGCAGTGGGCGCGGATCGATGATCTCGGCGCCCGCATCGATGCCGACCTCGTCGCCGGCGACGTCCGCCTGACGATGGGCGGCGAGCCCACCTTCGTTTCCATCGACGACATGGACGGCGCCGAGTGGAACAGCGCCGCCCTGGGTGAAAAGAAACTCGAGCTGGCCACCAAGCTGGTACGGCGGTTGGGCGCCCGCTTCGCCCCGGGTGCATTGCTGCACTACGGCATGGGCCGTTGGTATCCGGGTGAAACCCTGCCGCGCTGGGCCCTGCAGTGTTTCTGGCGCACCGACGGCGTGCCGCTCTGGCGCGACCCGGCCCTGCTCGCCGATCCCGCGAAGCCCGGCGATACCGACCTCGGCGTCGCCGCTTCGTTCGCACGAGCCCTGGCCGCGCGTCTCGACATCGACCCCGCCTACGTCGTGCCGGCCTACGAGGATGCCGCCCACTTCGCCATCCAGGAGCGTCATCTGCCGATCAACCTCGAAGCGACCGACGAAGAGGCGGGCGCCGACGAGGACCGGATCCGGCTGCGCCGGGTCTTCCGCCGTGGCCTGACCTCGCCCGTTGGTTACGTGCTTCCGCTCGAATGTGAGGACGGAGAGGGTGGGCCGTCGTGGACCAGCAGTCGCTGGCACTTCCGTACCCGGCTGCTCGAGCTGATTCCCGGCGATTCGCCGATCGGCTTACGTCTGCCGCTGCGTAGTCTGCCGTGGGTGCATCCCGGCGAACTGCCGCTGAACCTACCCGCCGATCCGACGGCCGTGCCGCCCGGCTTGCCGGACCCGGGGCGAATCAATCGCTTCGCGGCGCAGAAGCACGTCGAGTCGCAGGCGCCGCGCAATCCCGATCGCGTGCCGGTGCATGGCGAATCGGCGGCCTGGGTGGTGCGCACCGCCATCTGCTTCGAGGTGCGCAACGGACAGCTGTACGTCTTCATGCCGCCGCTGCGTCGTCCGGAGCACGCGGTCGATCTCATCGCCACGATCGAAGCCAGCGCCGCCGAGCTTGGTTGCCCGGTCATCGTCGAGGGCTACGCGCCCCCCGTCGACGCGCGGTTGCAGAAGCTCAGCGTCACGCCCGATCCCGGCGTGATCGAGGTCAACATCCATCCGTCGTCGAACTGGGCCGAGCTGTCGCACCACACCACCGCCCTGTACGAGGAGGCGCGCTTGTGCCGCCTCGGCACGGAGAAGTTCATGCTCGACGGACGCCACACCGGTACCGGTGGCGGCAACCACATCACCGTGGGTGGTCCGTCGCCGCTCGACAGTCCGTTGTTGCGTCGACCCGACCTGCTGCGCAGCCTGATCGGCTACTGGATCGATCACCCGTCGCTGTCCTACCTGTTCTCGGGTTTGTTCATCGGTCCGACCAGTCAGGCGCCACGTGTCGACGAGGCGCGCCACGATGCCTTGTACGAGCTGTCGATCGCCTGCTCGCAGGTGCCCGGCCCAGGCGGATCGTGCCCGCCGTGGCTCGTCGACCGCATCTTCCGTCACTTGCTGACCGATGCGACCGGCAACACCCACCGCGCCGAGTTCTGCATCGACAAGCTCTATGCGCCGGAATCGGCGACCGGGCGACTCGGCTTGCTCGAACTGCGGGCCTTCGAGATGCCGCCGCATCCCCGCATGAGTCTGGTGCAGCAGCTTCTCTTGCGCGCCATGATCGCCGCCTTCTGGCAGAAGCCGTACGAATCCAAGTTCACCAACTGGGGCACGCAGCTGCACGACCGGTTCATGCTGCCGCACTTCATCGTCGAGGACTTTCGCTTGGTGCTCGACGACCTGGCGCGGGCGGGATACCCGCTCGAACTCGACTGGTTCGCGCCGCACGTCGAGTTCCGCTTCCCGCGCTACGGTCGGGTCGCGTACCGGGGCGTCGAAGTCGAACTGCGACAGGCGCTCGAGCCGTGGCACGTGTTGGGCGAGGAGCCCGGCGGCGGCGGCACGACGCGATACGTCGATTCGTCGGTCGAGCGGGTGCAGGTGCGGGTGCAGGGGCTCGTCGGTGAGCGCTATGTCGTCAGCTGCAACGGCCGGCGCGTGCCGCTGCACCCGACCGGGACGCATGGGGAGTGGGTGGCCGGCGTGCGCTATCGCGCCTGGCAGCCGCCGAGCTGTCTGCACCCGACGATCCCGGTGCAGGTGCCGCTGGTGTTCGACCTCGTCGACGTCGCCAGCGAGCGCTCGATCGGCGGCTGCCGCTATCACGTCGCCCACCCGGGCGGGCGCAACTACGAGACCTTTCCGGTCAACGCCAACGAAGCGGAAGGCCGGCGCATTTCGCGATTCGAGCCATTGGGGCATACTCCGGGGGCGATGATGTTGCCGCCGCCCGAACGTAATCCGTTCTTCCCGATGACCCTCGACCTGCGGCGGGCGCCGGGATGAACGGCGCCGCCCCGCGCCCCGTCGCGCCGAACCCGCCGGGGCTCGAGGGATGTTTCGACGAGGCGCACGCTCCCGACGGCAGCATCCGACCTCATTGGCGGGCGCTGCTCGGCGCGCTGGAGGCGTTTGGGCCGGCGGAAACCGAGCGGCGCTGGCAGCAAGGGCGCAGCCTGATCCGTGAGAACGGTGTCACTTACAACGTGTATGGCGATCCACGTGGCATGGATCGCCCGTGGGAACTCGACCCGATCCCGCTGATCCTCGCCGCCGACGAGTGGGCCCGCCTCGAGGCCGCCATCGTGCAGCGGGCGACCCTCCTCGACCTCCTGCTGGCCGACGTCTACGGGCCGCAGCGGTTGCTGCGGGATGGCTTGCTGCCCGCCGAATTGATCTTCGCCCATCCGGGCTTCTTGCGGCCGTGTCACGGCGTGGCCGGCGCCTCCGGCCACCATCTGCACATCTACGCCGCCGATTTGGCCCGCTCCCCCGACGGGCGCTGGTGGGTACTCGCCGACCGCACCCAAGCGCCCGCCGGTGCCGGCTACGCGATGGAGAACCGGCACGTGCTGCGGCGCACGCTGCCCGACCTGTTTCACGCCCACAACGTGCGGCGCCAGCCGCCGTTCTTCAACGCGTTGCGCGACATGCTCGTCGCCGCGTCGCCCCGAGCGGATCATCCGCGCGTCGTCGTGCTCACCTCGGGCCCCTACAACGAGACCTACTTCGAACATGCCTTCTTGGCGCGCCATCTCGGCTTCGCTTTGGTGGAGGGCGGCGACCTGACGGTGCGCGACCAGCGCGTCTTCCTCAAGACGCTCACCGGACTGCGGCAGGTCGACGTCATTCTGCGGCGCCAGGACGATGCGTTCTGCGATCCGCTCGAACTGTACCACGGCTCGACCTTGGGTGTGCCGGGGTTGTTGCAGGCCGTTCGCGCCGGCAACGTCACGGTCGCCAACTCGCTCGGCAGCGGTGTCGCCGAATCGTCGGCGTTGCTGGCTTTCTACGAGAACCTCTGCCCGCAGTTGCTCGGTGAGTCGCTGCGGCTGCCGTCGATCGCCACGTGGTGGTGCGGCCAACCCAGCGCACTCGACTATGCGCTGCAACATCTCGACCGCCTCGTCGTCAAGTCGGCGCTGCCGGGCGGCGCAGCGGTGTTCGGTGCCGAACTCGATGCCGCGGGTCGCGCCGAGCTGCGCGCCCGCATCGAAGCCTCGCCCAGCGCGTTCGTCGCCCAAGAACAGGTCCTGCCATCGTCGGCTCCGGTGTGGGACGGCACCGGGCTGGCGCAACGCAACGTCACTCTGCGTGTATACGCGGTGGCCGGCCCCGACGGCTATCGTGTCCTGCCCGGTGGTCTCACCCGGGTGTCGAGCCGCGAGTCGAGCCTCATGGTCACCATGCAGAGCGGCGCCGGGAGCAAGGACACCTGGGTTCTGGCCGATACGCCCGTCGAGGATGCACCTTCGCCGCGGCTCGATGTCGGAACCCTCGAGGTCACGCGCGGCGAGTCTTTGCTGTCGAGTCGTACCGCCGATGATCTGTTTTGGCTCGGACGCTATCTCGAGCGGGCGGACTTTCAGGCGCGTCTCGTGCGCAGCGTCTGTGTCGCCATCGCCGACAGTCCCGGACCGTGGCATGCCGGACCGCCGGCGGCGCTGTACGCTTTGCCGGCCCTGGGGATCGCGCCGCTGGCCGCGCCTTTCGACGAACGCGCCGTCGAGCAGGAACTGCTGCGCGCGACGTTCGGTGTCGAACCTCCCGGGCCGTTGCGTGCCACCGCGTCCGAATTGCACCGTGTCGCCTGGCAGACACGACAACGCATCTCGCTCGACGCGTGGCGCACGCTCAGTCGCATCCAACCTGAACTCGGACAAGTCGACACGCGCGTCCGACTCCGCTTGCCCGCCGTGATCGGGCGTCTCGACCGGGCGATTTTCGCCATCTCGGCCTTCTCCGGCTTGGTGAAGGAGAGCATGACGCGTGGTTACGGCTGGTACTTTCTCGGCATCGGCCGGCGCCTGGAGCGCGCCTTCGCCACGATCGGCCTGTTGCGCGCGACGCTGACGCAAGTCCACGCCGACGAAGCGCGTGTGCTCGAGGCGACCCTCGACATCGCCGACAGCACCATGACCTACCGCTCGCGTTACCAGACGACCCTCGCGCCGCGACTGGTGTTGGACTTGTTGGTGCTGGACGAGTCCAACCCGCGCTCGCTGGCGTTTCAGCTGCAGCGCATTGCCGAATACATCGGCCACTTGCCGCCGCCGGCGTCGGAATCGCGCGAGCCGTTGCTCAAGACCTGTGCGCGACCGTTGGCGCGACTGCAGTTGGCGGATCTCGAGTTGATGGCGGCGGGGGATGTGTCGGGGCGCCGCATGGCGTTGGCACAGGCGTTCGATTCGATCGCCGGCGACCTGACGGCGGTCGGCGATACGCTGACGCGCCAATACCTGACCCACGCCGTGCCGATGGTGACGATCTGAGGTGAACATGCGTCTGCGCGTGGTGCATGCGACCGAGTACGTTTACGGCGACGATGCCTCGATATGCCACAGTGAGGCACGCCTCGAGCCGCGTGTGCTGCCGCGTCAGGCGGTGTTGAAGCATACGGTCGAAGTCGATCCCGAGGCCGAGATCTTGGTGCAGCGGACGGACTATTTCGGCAACCGGGTGGTGTACTTCGCGGTGCACGCGCCGCACCGACGCCTCGTGCTGCGGGCGGAGAGTGAGGTCGAGGTCGTCGAGCCGATCGTGCCGGCGAGCACGCCGGCGTGGGAGACGCTCCGCCATGAGTTGGGTGGGCTGGCCTACGACGTCGAGGTGGAGCAGTTCGTGTACGCCTCGCCCTACGTCCAGCTATCGGGGGAACTTGGGCGATACGCCGCCGAGTCGTTTGGGGCGGGCCGCCCGATCTTGGAGGCGGCGGTCGAACTGCGGCAACGGATCCATGCCGACTTCACCTACGACCCGCAGGCGACCGACGTGCGTACGTCCGTCGCCGAGGCGTTCGAACTGCGACGCGGGGTTTGTCAGGATTTCGCGCACGTGTTGGTCGGCTGTCTGCGCGCCATCGGGTTGCCGGCGCGCTACGTCAGCGGCTACGTGCGCACGTTGCCGCGCCCCGGGCAGGTCAAGCTGGCGGGCAGCGACGAATCGCACGCGTGGGCCGCGGTGTATTGCGGCGAAGGCGGCTGGGTCGACCTCGACCCGACGAACGACTGCATCCCGGCGACGGATCACGTCACCGTCGGATGGGGCCGCGACTACTCCGACGTCCCGCCCGTACGCGGCGTCACTTTGGGCGGCGGCCAGCATTCGGTGCGCGTCGCCGTCGACGTCGAAGCCGCGGCTTGAGGCGGGGCCAACCCGCAAGGCACAAAGCACAAGGCATAAGGCACAAAGCATCCGGCTCGCGGGACGCGAGCCGGTCCACTTCTTGGCCCTTGGCCCTGCGCCCTTGGCTCAGTCCCCGAAGAGTCAAAGAGGTTCGGGTAGCAGTAACCAAGGTTCGGGCAACGTGAAGACGCTCTGGTCGGGCAGCCCGCTTGGGGTCACGACCTGGTCGAGGAAGACGGCACCCTCGAAGTTCCATGGATGCAAGGGAAGGTTGTAGTTTCCGCAGCGAGCGTCCTGACGTGCCCCGGTTGAGTGCTCCAAGCGACGGATAATTTCTGGATAATCGGGTGCCGTTCGGGGAATAATCGGCCGCGAATCCGGATGACCCAGAGCTTGCACCCGACCGATCTCGTCTTCGACGGCTTTCGTCTCGATCGCCTGCGCCAGATCCTTTGGCGCGGCACGACGGCCGTCCACCTGCGCCGCAAGACGTGGGAAGTGCTGTGCTACCTCATCGCCCGTCCGGAACTGGTCGTCAGCAAGGACGAACTGCTCGCGGCGGTCTGGGGCGATGTGACCGTCAGCGATCACATGGTGCAGATTTCGATCAACGAATTACGCAAGGCTCTCGGCGACGACGCCCGCGAGCCGCGCTTCGTCGAGACGGTGCATCGCCGCGGCTTTCGCTGGATCGCCGCGTTGCTTGCCGCCCCGACCTTCGACGATGCACCGGTCGTCGGCCGTGAGCGCGAGCTGACGCTGCTCCAGGAGAAGTGGAACCTGGCCCTCGGCGGTCGCCGCCAGGTCGTGTTCCTCAGCGGCGATGCGGGCATCGGCAAGACCACCCTGGCCACGGCGTTCATCGAATCCCTACCGGAAACCGGCGTGGCCTCAACGCTGGTCGGCCGCGGCCATTCGGTCTCCCAGAGCGGCAGCAGCGAGGCCTTCTTGCCCGTCCTCGAAGCGCTGACGTCGATGTGTGAGCGCCCTGCCTTCGTCGAAATTCTGCAGCGCCATGCCCCCGGCTGGCTGGCGCGCATTCCGTCCGCGCTCGATGCCGGAACGCGCGAAGGCCTCTGGCGGGACACGGCCGGCATGCGCGCCGAACAGTCGCTGCGTCTGGTCGCCGAGGCGCTCGAAGCGGCAAGCCGTCAGGCTCCCGTGTTGATCGTCCTCGAAGACGTCCACTGGGCGGATCCCTCGACCGTCGACTTGCTTGCCCTCATGGCGCAACGCAGCGGCGTCGCGCGCTTGTTGCTCCTCTGCACCTATCGCCCGATCGAAGCGATCATCCGCGGCCATCCCATGCGCGAACGTATCCAATCGCTGCGGGCCCGCCGTCTGGCGGAAGAGATCACCTTGCCGCTGCTCGCGCCGCCGGCGATTCGCCAACTCGTGCGCCGGCGCTTCCCCGATGCCCCGTTCGAGTTGGAACTGACCCGTTGGCTGCAGGACCGTGGCGGCGGACACCCGTTGTTCCTGTTCAACCTGCTCGAAGACATCGTTCAGGAGGGCGTGGTCAGCCGGCATGGTGATGGTTGGCGGCTCGATGCCGACCTCGAAGCCCGCGCCATTCCCGAGACGAATCAGCTGCTGGTTCGCGAACACTTCGGCCGTCTGGGTGGCGAGGATCAAGGCCTTCTGATGGCCGCCAGCATCCTCGACCGCGAGGCCTCGGCGGCGGCGATCGCCGCGACCCTCGACGCCGACCTCATCGCCGTCGAACGTCGGGCTTCGGCTCTGGCCGCGCGCGGCGACTTCTTGTGCCGCCGCGAGGATCTGGGACTGCCCGACGGTACGGTGGCGTCGGCATACGACTTCGTCCACGCCGTCTATCGTGAGGTGATCTACCAGCAGATTCCGCGAGCCGAAGCGGCACGCCTCCATCTGCGCCAGGCAAAGTGGTTGGCGCACATGCACGCCGCGCGACCTGATGCGGTCGCCGAGCAACTGGCCCTGCACTACGAACTCGGAGGTAGTCCCGCCGAGGCGGTGACGTACTTGCGTTCGGCGGCGGCGCGTTCGATCGAACGCAGCGCCCCGGCGAACGCGGCGGAACTGCTGGCCCGCGCCCTGCGGCTGTTGCGATCGAGCGGTCGCCTCGAAGCCGACCTCGAAGTGATTCTCGTTCACATCGAATACGCCCGCGCCCTGCAGGAAGCGAAGGGCATCGGCCACCCCGACGTCGAAGCCGCCGTGGCCACCGCCTGCCGTCTTACCGACCTCGCCCCGGAATCCCCGTTTCTGGCGCTCGCGGCGGGTGGATGCGCGCACCTTCACTTCATGCGGGCGCGCTTCGCCCAGGCCGAAACACTCTGCCGGCGGGCCCTGGCCCTGGCGGCACCGATACAGCTGCCCCTGGCGATCTTCCACGCCGAAGCGAGCCTCGCCACCGTCTTGCGCCGCACGGGCGCCCTTGCCGAAGCGCGGGAACGATTCGAACGCGCCCTCGCGGTGGAGGGCGTGCTGTTGCGCGAGATGCGACCCGACATGCGAACCGCCAGCCTGGGCGCCTTCGCCCAGACCCTGATGTTGTTGGGCTATCCGGACCAGGCGCGGCGTGTCGCTCGCGACGCCGTCGAACGGGCCGAAGCCAGTGGCTTCGTCTATGATCGCATTTGGGCCCTGTTCCAGAGCGCCGAATTGGCGATGTACCTCGAACAGCGCGAGCCGGCATGGCGCCAGGCCCGGGCCGCGGCCGAACTCGCCGAACGACACGGCTTCCCGTTCTGGGCTACGGCGGCCGGCGGCATCATCGGCTGGGCCGAGATCAACGACGGCGCCATCGATCGCGGGCTGGCGGCGGCGCGCCAGGGAGCCGAGCTGTGCCGCGGCCACGAGTTGGCGATGCAATACAGCATCAGCCTGCTGCACTTCGCGGGCTGTCTCCTCACGGCCGGCCGGATCGAGGAAGGCGACGCGGCCGTCGATGAGGCGCTGCGCTTGGTCGAGTCGAACGGCGACCGCATGGTCGAGCCCGAACTCTGGCGCTTACGCGCCGAGCTGGCGGCCCAATCCAAGGCCGGACCCAAGGCGGACGTGGAGTCGCACCTTCGACGTGCCATCGACACGGCGCGCCACCAGCAAGCACGATGGTGGGAATTGCGCGCCCTCGACTCGTGGGCTCGCCTGTGTGATCCGGCGCCGTCCGAGCTGCACGCCGCATTCGAACCGCTCCTCGCCACATGGCACGAAGGCGCCGACCTCGAACTACTGAGTCGCGCCCGCAAGCGCCTGGCCGACGCAAGGACGTAGCACCCCAGCCGACACCACGGACCCCACCAACACTCACACGCCCACCGAGTCACCACAGTTGCGAGCTGAAATCGCTCCGATCCACCCGCGCGAGACGGTTCCGGCGCCCCGGATCGTCGTCGCCGACGCTGGCGGAAGGTTTCCATGCGTCGCAGGCGCGTACGAACGAGGAACGGGCACTGACGCCGCACATCCCATCGTCGGTTGCCACGATCCCCGTGTATCCACCGCCGTCGTCTCGACGATCCGCGTGGCGCTTGTCGGCAGCTTGGCTCCGAGATCTCGGAGTTTCTCTTGATTTCGGCCCGGCTTGGAACTGGTCGTCGGAAACCCCAGGTCGACGAAGCATCCCGGTATGAAGCCTTGTCATGGCACAGCGATTGCTGTGTCGATGCCTATCAAGGTCGGGTTTCCGTGCGGCGCAATCCCTGAACAACCTGCCGGCCGGCGACCATCTTTTCTCAACGAATGCGGCGCGAGGGATTCTACGGCTCCTCGCGGGAAGGGGTGCCCTCATGAATCTCGCCACCCTGGCTCCACGCCAGGTAAGTCTAACCCTTCTGCTGTGGGCCTTTGCTCTCCTTTTGCCCGCGCCGCCGGCGGCGGGCTTCGAGTCTTGCGGCGCGACATTCAAGGAAGTCGCGACGACGGGCTTCTATGGTACCGGAGGCCTTTATGCCGATGGGCACCTCGTACTCTGGGGATATTCGAGCAGCCTTCCCGACGGAATCTACACCACGGTCGCAGCGGGAGGCATGCACGTCTGCGCGATTGCCGCCGGGAGCGGAACGGTCACCTGCTGGGGATCCAACGCGAGCCCCAGCAATGGTACCACTTACGTCGGACAGGCCATGCCGCCTACGGGATCGTTCACACACCTTGCAGCCGGATGGGCCCACACCTGCGGCATCCGAGCCGACGATTCCGCCGAGTGTTGGGGCTTGAACAGCAGTGGACAGGCGACACCACCTACGCAAGCGTTTGGATTGCTCGCGGCCGGGCAAGGCCATACGTGCGGGATCGATAAGACGGACGGGTCCGTCGCCTGCTGGGGCTCGAACAGCGAGGGCCAGGCAGCGCCGCCGACCGGGGTCTACACGCAACTCGCTGCCGGCAGCGCGCACACTTGTGGCATCCGAGCGGACGGCTCGATCGAGTGCTGGGGCTCGAACAGCCAGGGGCAGTCGACTCCGCCTGCCGGAGTCTTCACCCGAATCGGTGCCGGCTCCGAGCACAACTGTGCCATCAGCGAGGACGGGTCCGTTGTCTGTTGGGGACGGAACAACAGCGGTCAGGCCACGCCGCCGGCCGGAACGTTCACGCAAATCTCCGGCGGATTCTTCGACACAACTTGTGGCCTAAAGACCGATGGGACAATCTCATGCTGGGGCTCGAACATGTTCGGCGCCACCAGACCGCCGTGCTGCGGCAACGGCGTCCTGAGCATCGACGAGCAATGCGAGGACGGGAACGCCGTCGAAACCGATGCCTGCCTCTCGACATGTAGGTTCAATGCCTGTGGAGATGGAATCATCCGCGAGGGTGTCGAGGCCTGCGATGACGGCAACGCCGTCAACGGAGACGGCTGCGATGTCAACTGCACGGCGTCCGGCTGTGGCAATGGGGCAGTGTCGCCCGGAGAGGAATGCGACGACGGGAATCTCATCGAAACCGATGCATGTCGTTCCAACTGCGTCGCCAGCACGTGCGGCGACGGGATCATCCGCACGGGGGTCGAGAACTGCGAGGACGGTAACCTCCTCGACGGCGATGGGTGCGACAGCAACTGCCGGGTGACGGCTTGCGGCAACGGCGTCCAGACCGGGACCGAGAGCTGCGACGATGGCAACCTGTCCGACGGCGACGGTTGCGACGGCAACTGCTCGCCGACCGGCTGCGGCAACGGCATCCTGACGAGCGGCGAGATCTGCGACGACGGCAATGATCTCGACGGCGACGGCTGCGACCATACCTGCGTCGAGACCGGCTGCCCCAACGGCATCGTGTCCAGCGGCGAAGTCTGCGACGACGGCAATTACCAAGACGGCGACGGCTGCGATCGCAACTGCACCCTGACGGGCTGTGGCAACGGCATCCATTCGCCCGGGGAAGATTGCGACCAGGGCGACCTCGAGGGTGGCGCGATCGTCGGTTCCTATAGAGGAATCATCGACACCGGCTTCGACCCCGTTTATCCCCACCAATTCAACACAACCTGCATCTTCGGCGCTCCCGTGCCGGGTTCGGAGCCATGGGATGTCTTCGGTACGCCGGTGGCTACCGGTCCGATTCTATGTGTGCGGGAGACGGTCAACGGTGTGTCCGGTCCGAATGTTTGTAAGAGCGTCGATCCGGACACGCTTGTCGAGAACGGACTATTCGATACGACCTTGAGCGGTGGCGACGACGGCGACACCCAGGATACGTGTGCCAACCCGCCGACGTGCACCAAGTGGTCGTTGATCGGTCGGGCGGAAGCGACCGGCCTGCTGCAGGACCAGGTCATGACCAACTTGCCGCCCGAGAGCACGGTCGTCTACACACTGGACGGCATGGAGAGCGGTAGGTCGTTCTGCGTGAACGGCTGTCCGAAGCGCATTCCGGGATGCCCTTGGAACGGTGGGGTATGGCAGCACAGCAACTACCGCCTCGCGGTCAACGCCTTCGTCGACCAGTATACCGATGCCGGATCGAACGTGACGGTCTCGTCACGCACGGGGTTCCTGAACCCGATCACTACGGTTCAGGTTCCCATCACCGTCGATGTGACCTTCAGTCAGGTCACGCAGGCGGGGCGAACCATGGTGGTCGTACAGTCGAACCACTCGAACTCCCTGGGCGGCTTTTCCCTGGGCCAGAGCGGATTTCAGCCCTCGTTCCTCGACATCACGACCACGGCGCAGTTTACGGGACCAGTCACCGTCTGCACACGCTACCCCGACACCGACAACGACGGCATCGTCGACGGCAGCCAGATCTCGGAAGCGGACCTCAAGTTCCTTCACGGAGGGGACGGCGCTTTCGTGGATGTCACGACGAGCCAGGACTTGGACGACAACGTCGTCTGCGGCCAGGTCGAGCACCTGTCGCCGTTCGTCGCCACTCTGCCGCGGTCGCTGTGCAGCGACACCGCGCGCCAAGATTGCGTTGCGACGAAGGGAAGCCTGTCCATCGCGCGTGATCCGACCGACAGCACACGCAACTCCATGAAGTTCAAGCTGGCCGGTCCGGCAGCCAACCTAGGCAACCCACTGACGCACACCAGCTATGCCCTCTGTGTCTACGATGACCAGGGATTGGCACTGGATTTTCCCATACCGCCTGCGTTGACGGAGGGCCCTCTGAGCGCCGCGTGGACGAGCTCCGGGGCAGGTAAATTCAAGTTCAAGGACAAGGTCGGCAGCAGCGGTGGCATTACCGCCGTGTCGCTCAAGTCCGCCACCAAGACCCTGGTTTCCGCGAAAGCCAAGGGGAGCAACGTCGCTGCCCCCGCCCGTATGCCCTTGGGACAAGGCGTGACGATGCAATTCGTCAGCGACGCGGATCTCTGCTTCACCCATGCCTTCGATCCGGGCTTGGTGTCGAAGAACAGCGATACGAAATTCTCTGCCCGTTGAGCCAAGCCCGTTTCCAGCACCGACGACGCCTGCGGATCGAATGCACCCACGATCCGCAGGCGTCGCCTCCCGCCCGGAATCCATCGATCCCCCTTCGTTCCCGCCACCGGTTTTCTGTTGACCAGGTACCTCCTGGGCGTCCATGTATGGTTCCGGCGTCGCGGAGTCGCGGACGACGTCGGGGACGGAGGGAATCATGGGAGCCGACAGCCTGCTGCAAGCGCTTTGGGACTGGTGCCTGCGCCACCTCGGCGTCGCCGGCATCGCTTCCCCCGCGTTTCTGCTCACGGCGGTGGTGGCCGGCGTCTACTTGCCCGGTATCGTCTTCTCTTTTGTCGACGTCTTCGTCAGCAAGCGCCTGACGCTCGCCCAATGCTGGGCCGTCTACTGGCGCGCCATGAAGTGGTACGGCTCGTTCTACGTCGTGGCGATGCTTTTCCTTTGGCTCGTTCCCCTGACGCTGCTGTCGAACATCCCGACCGCCGCACCGACGATGCTCGAGTTTTGCCGCGACCTGCTGCTTTACTTCCTACTCGGCGACTTCGTCTCCTACTTCTGGCATCGCCTCGAGCACTACCATCCGCGGTACATGCGGGACGTGCACTACTATCATCACGTCGACACGCCGCCCCTGACGATATGGACGGCCATGGTCGTGCATCCGGTCGAAGGCGTTACGGTGTTCACTTGCTTCCACATCTACGGGATTCTCTTCCCCATCCACCCGCTCACGTTCGCGCTGGGGGCGTTCCTCGTCACCGCCGTCAACATGATCACCCACTGCGGCTATCGCCTGCCGGTCTACGACTGGATCTTCGCGACCTCACGCGAGCACGACCTGCATCACGCGCGCCGCGAACCGCGCAACATCTCGGTCATGCTGTCGGTCTGCGACCGACTCTTCGGCACCTTCGAAAAAGCCCGCTGAGCGCGCTCATTCTTGGCCCTTGCCCCTTGCCCCTTGGCCCTTGGCCCTGCGAGCGAGCGCCAGCGCACGCTCGCTCAGGTAGTGACCACCCGCTGGTAGATCTTCGGCAATTCGCGCGGCAGCGAGGCGATGTCGTCGATCACCATGTAGCGGGTGGTGTCGCACATCTCGCGCAGGTAGTCGTGCCCGGCCTTGTCGACCGTGATGCAGAAGGGCTGCACGCCGGACGCCTCGGCCTCGCGCAGGGCCACCGTCGTGTCGCGCAGGCCGTAGACGTTGCTGCGACGGTCTTGGCCGTAGTCGAAGTCCTGCGGGAAGCCGTCGCTCAGCAGGATCATGTGGCGCGATCGGGCGGTCACCGCCGCCAGCTTTTCCGTCGCGTGCCGTAACGCCGCTCCCATACGCGTGCTGCGCTTGGGCTCCATGGCGCCGATGCGGCCGCGCACGACGCCCGAGAGTCCCTCGTTGAAGCCCTTCACCATGTAGAACTCGACGTTCTTCCGCCCATGTCCGGAGAAGCCGTAGATGGCGTAGGCGTCGCCGATTTCCTCCAGCGCCGCCGCCATGATGACGAGTGCCTCCTTGGTGACGTCGATGATGCGCCGCTGCTTCTTGCGCGGCGCGCCCATGGGCGCGCGAAAGGCGCTCAGGGTGTCTTCCTCGACTTCCTCCGGATGCACCTTCTCGAAGGGTTCGTCGGTGGAGGCGCTCAGGTCGATGAGGAAGAGGGTGGCGACGTCGCGCTCTTCACGTTGACGCGCGGTGTAGAGGCGCGGCGACGGTGAACGGCCGGCGCGCCGGTCGACCCGCGCGTCGATCACGGCGTTGAGGTCGAAGTCTTCACCGTCCTCGAGGCCGCGGACGACGCGATACATCTCCGGGCGGATTTTCTGAAACTGACGGCGGACCTCGGGGATGAGTTCGGCGTGATCGACGAGGGTCTGTTGAAAGAACTCGCCGGAGTCGCCGCTCACCGGGATTTCGAGCAAGCGACACCAGCGCTCGCGGTAATCGCCGATGTGGTAGTCCCATTCGTCGTAATAGAAGGTCGCGCCCTCGGCGCGCCGATCGAGCCAGCGCCGGGCCGTCGCCTTGTCGCCGCGGCTGGTGTCGCCGAGCAGGCGCTGCATCTGTTGGATCTGATCTTGCGGTAGCTTGCCGATGAGGTCGCTGATGTAGAGGCCGAGGCCTTCCGCCTCTTCGCCGCGCCCTTGTTTGAGGCGCAGGTCGGCGCCCGCATCGATGAGCGCCTGCAACTCCTCGGGGGACATCGGCGCGCCGGTGCCGCTCGGTTCTTCCTCGACCTCGTCGTCGAGTTGCATCGGCATGTCGAGGGCTTCGCGTTCCGCCGGCGTGGGCGTGTCCGCCTTGGCCGATGGCCCGGAGCCTTGCACGCTCGGGCCGTCGTCGTCGGTGAACATGTCGTAGATCGCTTCGCCGGTGAGGCGTTCGAAGGCGAGTTCGTTGGGCGTCGCCTCGCCGCGCACCTCGCCGCGTTTGGCGAGTTCCTCGGTGAGGGCCTCGGCCACCGTGAGCGCGTCGTCGACGGTGGCGCTGGGCAGCGACAGCGGTACGAGCAGAGGTCCGGTGACGCTGACGAAGGGCTGGAGCCAGCGCGGCAAGCGGGCCACCGGACGTTGGGCGAGCGCCGCGGCCAAGGCGAGGTCGAACAGGATGGCCGGCGGCGGCGGGTCGTTCGGGTCGACGCGGTCGAGGACGGCGTGGGCCAGGTCGACCTGCTCGAAGGCGAGGCCGGGGAACTCGCGCCCGAGGGCGTGGGCGACGCGGTAGCCCTCGGCCAGCAAGAAGAGATCCTCGAGCACCATCGGTTTCTCGGGGTCGATGAGAAAGTCGTAGAGGCTGCGCCCTTCCTCGGCCGGCCGCTTGGCGGCGTAGGTGGCATGCACGCGCCGCCCGGCGACCTGGGCCGCGAGGAAACGATAGAGGCGGCAGTTGTCCTCGTGGGTGGCGAAACGATCGACTTTGAGCGGCAGGGCGATCTCGTCTTCGAGCGGGAACTCCTCGAGTTCCGGGCGCAAGCGGCTGCCGCTGACGCCGCGGATCGAGGCGGGGCGGCCGCTGATCATCTGCACGTACTTGCGCAGCAGGCCCTGGACGTCGTTGAGCACGGCGGCGGTCGACGACGCGTGCAGCACCTGCACGCTGGTGCGCGATTCGAGCGCGAAATACGCCTTGCCGGCCTCGCTGTTGTCGGCGGCGATCTGCAGGCCGCGTTCGACCCAGCGTTCGACCGCGTCGGGCGCGGCATCCTCGTAGGCCGTCGGCAACGACCGCAACAAGGCGATGCCGCCGAGCGGGAAGGCCGTCGCGGCCCGGATGCCGAGATCGAGAGCCGCTTGCCGATGGGCGCGCGGAATGTCCTGCGTCAACGCCGCCGATACCGCCACGATGTCGCGCAACTCGGCGGCGGCGCCGCGGGCCGCTTGCGCCAGCAGCGCCAACAGCTTGCTGCGGATGGGAGGATGCAAGCGGCGCACGGCGGCGGGCAACTCGCGATAGACGAACCAGCCGTCTTTCGGGCTGATCGCGGCGGCGGCATAGGTGATGGCGAAGAGGTGCTGCCGATCGTCGCCGCGCAGCAAATGGAAGCCATCGGGCAAGGCGCCGAAGACGTCGCTCTCGCGCGCCGCGGGGTGAAGGCGGCGCGCCAACCCGCCCCACGCGGCGAGTTCGTCGACGGCGAGCACGGGCAGGGCGACGGGCGCAGCACCGAAGAAAGCTCGCGCCGCCAATTCGCCGCGCCACCCGTCGTGGCGATTCAGCTCACGCCCGGTGTCGGCCCACGCTTGAAGATGGGCGAGATCGACCCGATCGAGCAACGGCGCCGTGCCTTCGAGGAAGCCGGCACCGAGTTTGCGCCCCAGCGCGCTCAGTTCGCGACCGAGCCGACACCAGTGGGCGATCGTGTCGCCGCCGACCGCGACGGCGATCTTCGCCGGCAAGGAGAAGTAGGCGAGCGCCGATTCGCGCTGCGGCGCATCGCCGCCGAGAAACTCGTAGCCGTCGTCGGCCCAACGCCGGAAGGCGGCCTCGCCGAGGCCCTCCCAGACGGCGGCGGCGCGCAGGTAGTAGCGCTGCGCCACTGCGGCCGAAACCTCGGCGATGGCGTCGCCAAGGCGCAGGATCGCCTCGTGCGCCTCGACGCCGAGCTGTTCGGCGGCCGCTTTCGCCTGCTTGCCGGCGCGCTCGCCGAGCAGGTGCGAATCGAACCAAAGCTGTCGCGTCACCATGCCGTTCGCGAGCCGAGCAGCACTCAGGCGAAGACCGACGCGACCATGGCGTCGATGGCGTTTTGCGCCTCGGCGTCATCGGTGAGCGAGGTGCTGACGGCGACGCGACAGGCGCGGCGCGGTGCCAGGCCCTGCTTCACCAGCTGGCCGGCATAGATGAGCAGACGGGTGCTGACCCCCTCCTCGAGCCCGTTCGCCTTGAGGTGACGTACCCGCTCGCCGAGCTTGGCCAGGCTGAGGGCGGTCTCCATGTCGACGCCGCTCTCGTGGGCGACGATCTGGGCTTCTTTGTCGCGCGGCGGGTAGTCGAAGTCGATGGTGACGAAGCGTTGGCGGGTCGAGTGTTTCAGGTCCTTGAGCACGCTTTGGTAGCCGGGGTTGTAGGAGATCACGAGGAGGAAGTCGGGGTGGGCTTCGATGATCTCGCCCTTCTTGTCGATCGGCAGGATGCGGCGGTGGTCGGTGAGCGGGTGGATGAGGACGATGGTGTCCTTACGCGCTTCGACGATCTCGTCGAGGTAGCAGATGCGGCCGTTGCGCACGGCCTGGGTCAGCGGGCCGTCCATCCACACGGTCTCGTCGCCCTTGATGAGGTAGCGGCCGACGAGGTCGCTGCCGGTGAGGTCCTCGTGGCAGGCGACGGTGATGACGTCGGTGGCGTCGTCGCTGCTGGGGGCGTCGCCGTGCAGGAGGCGGTGGGCCATGTGCTCGACGAAGCGCGTCTTGCCGCAGCCGGTCGGGCCTTTGAGTAGGATGGGAAGGCGGCAGTTGTAGGCGGCGGTGAAGACCTCGACCTCGTCGCCGACGGGGAGGTAATAGGGCGATGCGGGCACGGTTCGGCTCCTGATCCGGGATTGCGGCGGGCCGCGACGGATCGCCTGACGCTGCGAGAATTCCACTGTCGAGTCAAGGTAGGGAAGAAGGCTAAGTCTGAGGCAAAGGCTCAGGCTAAGCCTCAGCCTTAGCCTGAGCCTCAGCCTACCAGCGCGCAGCGCTGGACACGACGAAGCCCTCGGGGCGGCACACCGGACACCGTGGGGGGGAGGGCGGGTGTGTGTGCCGACCGAGGGCCTCTTCGACAGACCTGCGTGAGGGGGGACGACGCAGGCAGATCAGATGGGACGCCGGACTCGCCCGCCGGGACACCGTGGGGGGGAGGGCGGGCGAAGCGGGCGAGTCCGCGTCGCACCTGATTTCACGGACGCAGGGAAGGCCGCGTCCGTCAGCTCGAAACGTGGATACTCCTCATAGGAAAGAAGATTCCTCCTTTCGCGCCGCACACCCTGGGCGTGGGGGACCGAGTTGGCGGCGACCGCCTTGGCCGTCGCTGTCTCGATCCTCGTTTCGACTCAGATCAAAAGCACGCCGCGTGCCAATTTCTTCGCGCCGTCGCGCTTACAGCTGGCAGCGCGCTCGGGCCGAACCATGACCGAGTTGCAAGTTCGTGCCTGGCACACTGGCGCGGCTGCGACATTCGCGCGGGCTTGCCTCGCTGCGGCGGGCGCCGTAGAGAGCGCCGATGCAAAGCAAACCCGCCCTCAGCCTCGCCGCCATGCGCGGCCGTCGTCTCGCCACCATCCAACTTTCCGCCGAGATCGAGCGGCGCGGTTTTTCCGGTGTGTACTGTCCGAGCTTCGGCGACGGCATCGGCTTGTGCGAGGCGATGGCGCTGCGCACCCAGACCCTGCACGTAGGCACGGCGATCGCCAACATCTACACCCGCCATCCACACGACTACGCCCTGACGGCAACCTTTCTGCACGAAGTGTCGGGCGGACGTTTCCGTTTAGGCATCGGCATCAGCCACGACCCGGTGAATCGCCGTCTCGGCCTCAACACCGGCAAGCCGCTGGCGGACGTGCGCAGCTTCGTCACGCAATTGCGCGAAGGAGCCAACCGTTGGGGGGATCTGCCGCCGGTGGTGTTGGCGACGCTGCGCCGCAAGATGGCGGAACTGGCCGCCGAAATCGGCGACGGCGCGGTGTGGGCCAACGCGGCGCGCTCGCACATGCCGACTTCGCTCGGGTTCCTCGGCGAGGCGGGGCGTCGCGACGGCTTCTTCACCGGCAACATGATCCCGACCTGTGTCGACGACGACCGCGCCGCGGCGGCGGCCGTCATGCGCAAGACGCTGACGGGTTACGTCATTCTCCCCAACTACCAGAACTACTGGATCGAGGCCGGCTACGAGGAAGAGATGCGCGCCATGCAGGCCGCCATCGCCAAGCGCGATTACGACAGCCTGCCGGGTTTGATGAGCGACCGCTGGCTGGCCGACTGCACCCTCTTCGGCTCGGCCAAGGAAGTGCGCGACGGCGTCGAGGCCTGGTACGCCACCGGCCTGAAGACCCCCATCCTGGTGCCGTCCTCGACCCGCGGCGGCCAGCTCGACGCCGTGGCCGAGGTGATGGCGGTGTTCGAGTGAGGCGGGTTGGAGGCTCAAAGCTCAAAGCTCAAAGCTCAAAGCTCAAGGCGAAAGGCTCAACGCTCGAACGTCAGGGCATGAGGAATAGGCCTTCAGCCTCTAGCCTCTAGCCTTTAGCCTTGTGCCGTCAGCATGGCGCCTCCAGGTGCCGAGGGCTGCGGCCGTTTGCGCGAGGCTGAGCCCGTTGCGCCAGCGCCGGCGCTGCAACCCGGATACGAACATCCCTGGTGCAGACGCACCAACGGGGCAGCGCCATGACAGCCAAGGGCAACGCCCTGGGAAACATGGCCAAAACCAAGGACAGCTCTGTGGAGGGCGACCATCCTCCTTGGCGGAGACGGCAGCTGTCGAGCGGACGACTTCGTTGACGCCGGCCTGACGGGTGGGTTAGTCAACAGTAATATGAAAGAGGGCGTTACCTGGGGAAGCCTGGGCCTGGACCGGTTCGAGCGCCTGTTCGTCGGCGTCGACGCGATCGTCATGCCTGCGCCAGCCGGTGCGGCGAGCCTCACGCCGATCCGCGCCGCTCGCCCGGTGCACGTTTTGCGCGCGCGCTCTTTCTCTTCAATGCAAGTCCCTGCAGCGTCCGGCGGGATGGCGCGGGTGGGATGGTCCATGTGCGGACCGTCTCGCTAGGGCTCGCCGGCCCTGCGGCAGCGGCTTGGTTTTCTACGTCCCACAACTCACTTCGATGGAGGATCGATTCATGCGAGATGGAATGCGTGCGGCTGTACTGGGGGGCATGTTGCTCCTGCTCGGGGCGAGTGCGGCGGCGGCGGCGCCGTCGCCGGGGCGCAAATGTCAGTCGGCGAAGAATCAGGAGGCGGGCAAATATGCCTCCTGCTTGTCCAAGGCCGAGGCCAAGCTGCTGAAAGCGGCGGGCACCTGCTCGCTGACGACGGCGACGGAGTGTTACGCCGACGGCGATTGCCCCATCAGCGAGACCTGCGCCAAGAGTCAGGGAGATACCGACAAGTACACCGCGACGGTCGGCAAGTGTCTGAGTAAGTTCAACGGCAAGTGGGACTCGTTGACCCAGAAGGCTGTCGATGCCGGTGATCCGTGTCCGGACGGTTTGGCGTCGAGCGACATCCAGGACGCGGTCGACGAGCATGTCGCCAACGTCGCCGCTGGGCTGGCGGGCGAGGGGTTGAGCGGCTGCGGTGACGCAGTCGTCGATGCAGGCGAGGATTGCGACCAAGGCAACCTCGCCGGCGGCACCTGCGCCGGAGAGGGTTTCGCCGGCGGAGTGCTGGGCTGCGGCGCCGGCTGCGTCTACGACACGAGCAAGTGTTACGCCGCCCGCTTCGTCGACAACGCCAACGGCACGATCACCGACAACGACACGGGGCTGACGTGGGAGAAGAAGGTCGAGATGGACTTTACGCTTGACCTCGCCAACCGCCAGGACGCGGATAATTCCTACCGTTGGTCCGGGAGCTGTTCTGTGACCACGCGCAAACTTTGTCAGCCGGATGCGGCATCGGAAGCGGCCTGTTTGGCCGGCGTCGAAGGCGATCCGGCGGGATGTGCGCAGTGCACCGGTGGCGAGGGCACGTGTACGGTGACGCCGAACGGAACCATATGGCAGCTGGTGGCAGCCCTGAACGCGGCCAACTACGGGGGGCACAATGATTGGCGGGTGCCGACGCGGTTCGAGTTGGAGGGGATTCTCGACCTGGCGAGTACGACTTCTCCCGTCGTCGACGCTGCGTTCCTGGGCGCGTCGTGTGGGGCAGCGTGCACCGACGTGAACGACCCGGCGTGCTCGTGCACCAAGCCCGACGGTTACTGGTCGGCCTCTACCTATGGGACGGGTCCAGCCAACGCGTCGGTCGTCACCTTCCTCGACGGCGTCGTGAGCGTGTACGTCAAGACCGGCGAAAGCTACGTCCGCGCAGTTCGCGGCGGCTCGTGATCGCACATTCGGTCATGTGTCGATTTGCTGATTTTTTCGGGGGTCTGGGGGGCGGGAGCTCCCCAGATTCCGTGCATCCTGGCGCAGACGGAACATTTGCCGCTCGACAAAGCGGCCGACGATCTCTGTCTCAACTTCGAACAGTTCCTGCGGAATTTCTGTCGGTACCACAAGTTCGGACTCGGGACGGATCTGCGGGAGGGTGCGCGTAAGGTGTGCGGCTGATCGTGCGGGCCAACGGGCGGCGCGACAAGGTGCCGGTGCTGCTGGTCGACAGCAAAGGGGACTGTCCCCTTCTCCTAGACGTCCCCTCACCCCTACCCTCGCACCGCAGGGCAGAGGGGTCAGATATTCATGAAAGTGGCCAAACTCCAGACCCAGGGTAGGTGACCCTTCCCAAGCCGCGCACCACCTCAATGCACGCCCCAAGCAAGCATCTCGGCGCGTCTGAGCCTCAGCCTAAGCCTTAGCCTTAGCCTTCTCTCCCATTCCACTGCCGACCGCGGTCGCCCGGCAGAATGCGGCGCAAAGTGTAGATGTCGGTGCCGGCGAGTTCCTCGCGCCGCGCCGCCAGGCTCTCCCACGGATCCCATGCGGCGGCCAGTAAGCGGCCGCTGATGCCGTCGCTGGCGGCGGAGCAGAGCCAAGCGCACAGAGACGCAGCCCGCTGCATCGTCGCCTCTCCTTGCGTCACGGCCTCGAGCAGGCGGGCGTGCTGCTCGCCGCCCACCCGTGCCGGGCCCGCGGCGAGTACGGTCCGGGTCATGCGTGTGTTCATGGTGCCCGGGCTGACGGCGTTGACGTCGATGCCGCTGCCCCGCACCTCGGCGGCGAGTGTCTCGCTGAAGTGGGCGACGGCGGCCTTGGAGGTGCCGTAGGCGCTGCCGTTCGGCAACGGCGCGGTGGCGCCGCCGCCGGCGAGGTTGACGATCTTGCCGTAGCCGCGCGCCTTGAAGTGCCCGAGCACGGCCCGGCAGGTGGTCACGGTGCCGTACAGATTGACGGCGAAGGTTTCCTGCCACTGGGCGGCATCGTTGTCTTCGACGTTGCCGATGGGGCCGAGCACGGCGGCGTTGTTGATGAGGGCATCGATGTGCGGAAAGGCATCGCGCGCCTGCGTCACCCAGGCCTCGACGTCCGCTGCGCGGCTGACGTCGCAGGTGGACGCCAGCACACGTTGCTCCGGACCGAGGGAGGGGGCGAGTCGTTCGACCAACGCCGCCAAGGGTGCCTCGCGGCGGGCACACACCGCGAGCGATGCGCCGGCAGCGACGAGGGTTTGGGTGATCGCCGCGCCGAGCCCTTCACTGGCGCCGGTCAGCAGCACATACCGGCCACGCAGCGTCTCGGATGACCCGGTCATGTCGGTCGACGCCGGCAACGTTCGGCACGTCGTGGCGTCGCGCGCTCACCGGGCTTCGGCGGAAAGGGCGGTGATCGTGGCGCGTTGGCGGGCGACGATCGGAGCGTCGCGCTCGAGGGTGGCCAGTTCCGCCTCCTCGGCTTCGAGGTTGCGACGGATGCGTAGTTCCGACGTCGACTCCGTCGCCTCGCGTTCGATGGCGGCGAGCTTGGCGTCGAGCGTCGCTTGCGCCGCGCCTTCGGCGGCACGCGCGGTCGACTCGAACCATTCGGCCTGTGATTGCAGGTCGGCGTCGATGCTGGCCCCCATCCATTGGGTCATGCCGGGGAGATACCAACCGGCGCGCAGCCAGCGACGGGTGCGTTGCAGCCTGCCGTTGTTGGCGCGTTGCAGACGTTCTTCCGGGCCGACCTCGTCGACGTGTGGTTCCTGGCGTTCGCGCGGCGCCGCGGTGATGACGGTGCCGAAGGTGTGGGCCGCTTCGTGCATGGTGTCGGTGGCGGCACGCAGGGCCGCGTCGATTTCGTCGGCGTAGGCACGGCTGGCGGCGGCGGCTTTCTCGCTCAATTCATCTTCGTCGCCGCTCCACATCCACGAGCGGCGGGCGCGGGCGAGTTCCTTGCGCAGCACCTTGGCGGCGGCCTCGGCCTGTTCGGCGCGGCGAGCGCCGGCATTTTGCACGGCGGTGCGGAAGGCTTCGAAGCCGGCGCGAGCGGTTTCGGCGTCGGCCGTGGCGCGCACGCCGATGGCGTCGATGTCGGCGTGGGTTTGGGCGATCGAACTCGCCAACGTCGTCTTGCGCTTGTGCAGCGCTTCGTCGGCCTGCCGCATCCACTTGTCGACCCGCTTGGCGGCTTCGCGTAAGGCGACGGTGCCGCGCTTGGTCGAAATGGCGAAGGCGGCCAGGCCCTCCACGAATTCGGTCATGCCGCTGCGTTCGAGGGCGGCGAGATCGACGTTGCGTGCCGCTTCGAAAGCAGTTCGCGCGTCGACCGTGAAGAGCTCGTGCGCCCCGGCGAGGTTACGCCGCAGGACTTCGACCTGCTCAGCTCGCGCCTCGGGCGAAAGCTCGGCGCAGGATGCATCGAAGTTCCAGACCACGAACAGCTTGCTGACGTCGCCTTCGAGAGCACGCAGCAGGTGGCGCGAGAAGCGCGTGAACAGCGCTGGGTAGCGCACCACGAGGATCACCGCGTCGAGGTGCGACAGCGCCTTGGCGGTGATCTCGTCGTAGCGATCCTCGCTGCCGACTCCCGGCATGTCGACGAGGTCGACCTGTCCGCCGAGTTGGAGCAGGTCGAGGTAGGTGGTGACGGTGACCTCGTCGACATCGATCGACTCCCGCATCGCCGCGGCCAGTTCTTCGCTCGAGTTGAAGGTGAAACCACCGGCGGTCCAGGTGTTCTGTTGGCCCCAGGTGACGCGGATCGGCACCGAGGTGAGAGGGCCGAACGATGCCGGCGACAGGGGAGCGCCGGCGATGGCGTTGAGCAGGGACGACTTGCCCGCCTTGACCTCGCCGTAAATGCCGATGCGCACGCGCCGCCGCTCGAAGTCGCCGATGAGCGCGTCGAAGCGCGACAGGCGACCGTCGGGCAGCAGCTTGGCGTGCGCCGCCAAGGCCTTGCGGGTGGCGGTCAGCGCGTCGTGGAAGCGGGTGGCGATACGACCGTAGGCCTGCACGTCGAGCGCGGGCGAATCCTGCGCCGGCATCGTTCTTACAGCCTTTCGATGATGGTGCCGGTGCCGAGGCCGCCGCCGCAGCACATGGCGATGAGGGCGTAGCGCGACTGGGTGCGTTCCAGCTCGTGCAGCGCCGTGGTGATCAAGCGGGCACCGGTACAGCCGGTCGGGTGGCCGAGGGCGATGGCGCCGCCGTTCGGGTTGACCCGCTCGGGGTCGACGCCGCAGGCCTTCTGCCAGGCCAGCACGACGGAGGCGAAGGCCTCGTTGACCTCGAAGGTGGCGATGTCGTCGATCTTCAAACCCGACTGGCGCAGGACCTTTTCGGTTGCCGGGATCGGGCCCTTGAGCATGGTGACCGGGTCGACGCCGACGAGGGTGGTGGTGACGATGCGGGCGCGCGGCTTGAGGCCGAGCTGGGCGGCGCGTTCGGGCGAGGCGAGGATGACGGCGGAGGCGCCGTCGGAAACCTGCGACGAGGTGCCGGCGGTGTGCACGCCGCCGGGCTGCACCGGGTTGAGGGTGGCGAGCTTTTCGAGCGAGGTCTCGCGCAGGCCCTGGTCGCGCTTCACTTCCTGCTTTTCGCCGGTCGGCTGGCCGTCCTCGGCGAGCACCGGTGCGGTCACCGGCACGACCTCACGGTCGAAGCGGCCCTCCTGCCAGGCACGGATGGCCTTCTGCTGGCTGGCGAGGCCGAAGCGGTCGGTGTCTTCGCGGGTGATGCCGTATTCCTCGGCGATCATCTCGGCACCTTGGAATTGCGAGGCGTAGGCGTAGTGCTCGCCGTAGCCGGGGGAGAGCGGCGAGCCGCCCTTCATGTTGGCGCCGAGGGGGACGCGAGTCATCATTTCGACACCGCAGGCGAGAACGAGGTCCTCGATGCCGGCGCCGACGAGGCCGGCGGCGAGGCTGGTGGCCTGCTGGCTGGAGCCGCACTGGGAGTCGACCGTCGTGGCGGCGACTTCCAAGGGGAAGCCTTGGGCGAGCCAGGCGGTGCGGGCGATGTTGTAGGACTGCTCGCCGACCTGGGAGACGCAGCCGCCGACGAGCTGGCCGATGGCGGCGGGGTCGATGCCGCTGCGTTCGATGGCGGCGCGCTGCACGGCGCCGAGCAGGTCGGCCGGGTGCAGGCCGGCGAGGGCGCCTTTGCGCTTGCCGATGGGGCTACGGACGGCTTCGACGATGACCACTTCTCTCATGGCGAGACTCCTCGATTGAATTCGGCTCCGGTGCCGACGGCTGCCGGAAGACCCCGCTTCATAGAGCAAAGCCGCCGCGGAAGGAACCTCCCCGCTCACCCCATGCTCGAGACGTGCCGCGGCACTCCATTGGAAACGACTCGGGTCGCATCCGTGACGCTCCCGTGTGGGCACTCGACGATGCATCGCAGCAGGAAGAACGGACGCCGGCCCCCCCCTCCGGCTAAAGCCCGCCGCGGAAAACGCAACTACGCTGCCCTGACGGCGCACTTGCCTTCGCGCGGCGGCCGAACCGTGCGGATGCGTTTCGCTGACCCGCATCCGCACCTTCGTCGCCGAACACGCCGCGCGCTGAGCCGTGCCGTTTTCTTGCTGCGAAACCCTACCTGCTTCCCAATCCCTGCTGCGGAGTTACCCCCGAACCGCAATGGACGGCGAGGTGTCCAGTCGGACGCGACGTGAACCTGCACCGGCCGTTTGATCGGTGTTGGCGAGGCGGGCTAGGGCAAGGCGCCGGAGGATTCCTGAATGAGTGTCCAGACTGAGTCGAAGCACCCGCTCCACCCGGTGCGGCGCCCGGATCTGCTGCAACGTGTCCGCGCTCTCGTCGCGGCCTTGCCTGAGACCTCGGAGAAGGTTGCCTGGGGGTGTCCGACCTTTCGGGTTGGCCCGACGCAGAAGATGTTCGCCATGTTCAACGACGATCACCACGGTGATGATCGAATCTCCCTGTGGTGCAAAGCGGCGCCGGGGTTGCAGGAGATTCTCGTACACGCGGCGTCGGAGCGATTCTTCCGCCCTCCCTATGTCGGGGTGAATGGCTGGATCGGTGTCTTCCTCGACGTCGAGGACGTCGATTGGGAGGAACTCGCTCACTTGCTGCGAGACGCATGGCGCATGACCGCGCCGCGCAAGATCCTCGCTGCCCATGGCGTCGACAACACGGCGCCAGTCAAAAAGAAGAGCCCAGGCCGTAAACGCCCGGCGGCGACGAAGACGCGTCTGGAGTAGGGCACGGAAGAGTGTGCAGGACGGCCGTTACGTGTCTCGGCCGTCCTGCGGCAGATTCTCAGGGTTCCTCGATCGGCGGATGCGCATCGAGGATGGCGGCTAAGGGATCTGGCGCTGCGAGAATTTCCGCGGGTAGGTCGAACAGAAGCCGAAAGCGGTGATGACTTTCGTCCGTCGCATCGGTCTCCCCGCGCTCCGCACGTGCCACGCGCAATAGGTGCTCCTGCCAGCGCTGCACGTCGACCCGGAGGGCGTGAAAGCGCTGCCGCCAGCGCCGACTCTCGCGCTGTGCCGTCTCGAGCCAACGAATGGGGTCGAGTCGGTCGACCGCGGCGAGGCGCGTTTCGGCCCGCCGTGACGATACGAATTTCCGTCAAGTGTGCCCAGGGATTCCGTTTCCCTCGGGGAGGCGACTCCAGTAGATTTTTCCCATGGACGGTCCCGACGTGCGCTGGGTACAGCGCTTCCATAGCTTTCGTAGGGCGCTTGCCCGGCTGACGGCGGCGGTGGAATTGGCGGCACGACGACCGCTCTCCGAACTCGAACAGCAAGGCTTGGTGCAGGCGTTCGAGTTCACGCACGAGCTGGCGTGGAACGTGTTGAAGGATTTCCTACAGGAAAAGGGGTTCGTCGACGTCATCGGCTCCAACGACGCGACGCGACTGGCTTTCCGCAACGGACTTGTCGTCGATGGTGACGTGTGGATGGACATGATTGCCGTCCGCAATCTCACGTCGCACACCTACGACGAGGCCGTCGTCGCCGCGATCGGGCGTGATATTTGTACGCGATTTCAGCCCGCCTACGTCGCACTGGAATCGCGTCTCGGGGCCTTTCTGCAGGAAGGCTCATGACGAGTACGCCTTTCGGCCTGTCCGTGGTAACGACGGCGCGAATCCTCGGCGTGCTGGGACGGCACCCACGCGTGGCGCGTGCCGTTCTCTACGGTTCGCGCGCCAGGGGCAACTTCACGGAGGCGTCCGATATCGACCTCGCCTTGATCGGCGAGGTCGACCTCCGCGAACGACTTCAGATCATGGACGAACTCGACGATCTTCTGCTTCCCTACATGATCGACGTCTCCGTGCTCGAGCAGATCGACGACGCTGCTCTGCGGCAACACATCGACAGCGTGGGCAAGGAGTTCTATTGCCGCGCATCGGAAAAGGGGCTGGACGACCACGACTCCTCCGCGCCGTTGGTCAATGGCTGATCGGATTGGTCAGCCGTTGCGTGTGAGAGATCTAGAATGTTTCGCGCGTCGTACGAAAGGTCCGTCTCGGTCAGCGGACACGTTTTCCTACCTGCAGTCTTCCGGAATGCCTTGCCGGAAGTCGATCACGGCCGTATCGTGATCACACGCGGCCTCGTTGGCGACCTGCCTTGTCTCGAGATCAGGACGGCATCCGCATTCGCAACCTTCGCTGCCGACACCAAGGCTACCGATGCAGCGGCGGTGGCGTATCGTCGTTTCCAGATCGCATCGGCCCATGCCGGCCAACTCGATCGCCGCGGACGCATACTGCTTCCCAAAGACCGGCGCGACTATGCCCTGCTGGGAAGTCGCGTGCTGCTGTTGGCCACCATCGAAACCATCGTCGTGGTCGATCCACAAGCCTGGACGTGTCTCGATGCCGCAATGAACGAGGCCTCGACTCAAGGGGCGTAGACCGTGCGCGTGCCGGCTTCGAGGTCGAGGTCGACGCCGTAGCCGTCGGCGATGATCGTCGCTTGCTGGGTATTGTACTCGGTCTGCGCAAACGGGTTGTCGAAGCGCGGGAAGTCGCTCTGCGGGATGGTTGCGCCGTCGACCGTCAGCGGCTTCTCCCAGCCGAAGGACATCGCTCCTTGGCTGGGCGATTGGTAGGCGACGTCGAACGAGGTGTTGACCGACGACAGCGACCCGAGCGGCGTGACGTCGACGCGCGCCGCCGCGATGGCATCGCGGAAGGCGGCGAACGAGCCCCAATCCGCCTCTCGCCCACATTCGGCGATCCATACGTTGTTAGGCCCGCCGTTGGCACGCAGGTCGAAGGGCTTGATCATGCCGTTGGTGGCGATGACCGCCGGGTCGTACACGAGCCACTCGACCGGTCGGTACGAGTACAGGGCGACGTAGCCGTCATCCAAGCGGCCGATGGTCCAGGTGCCTTCCGGGTTGGCGGGCACTTGGATCACTTCGTCGAAGTGGTCCTGCGGGAAATAGGCGTGCGTGTAGAGCTGGTAGCGGAAGAAGGTGAACGGCGCCGGATTCGAGGCGGCGTATTGCGGCGTGTAGATGTGCACGGCGACGTTCTCGTGCTGCGCCGTGCGCGGCATCGAGGCCTCGCCCGTCCAGTAACTGCCGGTTTCCTCGTCGTCGCGCCAGTTGGTCGACTGCAACGGCGGGCGGAACGGATGAGTGGTGAAAACGAGGGCGTTGGCGTCGAGGGTCGCCTGCCACGCATGCACCTGGCTGGCGAACGAGCCTTTGCGGTAGTCGAGCGCGCTCGAAAGCATGTAGTCGGCCGTTCGATAGGTGTAGGTGTTGACCTCTTTGAGGACGGCGAAGGAGAGCAAGGTCGAGCGATTGGCGGCGAGGTTCTGCGCCACCAGCACGTTGGAGGCCAGCGGTTGGAGGTCGGCGGCGATGCCCGAGAACGAGGCCGACTCCCAGAGGTTGTAACGGTTGAAGACGTCGATCGTCATCGGCACGACCGGCCACGCCAACAGTCCGCTCATGCCCCACCAGATGTCGAGGTTCTCCTCGCCGAAGCTGAGCCCGAACGGGCCCACCGGCGACGACTCGACCGGGCCGGTCAGCTTGATCGGCAGGCTCATGCGTTCACGGTCGAGGATCGGTTCCTTCGACTTGGCGACGCGCAAGATCGCCTCGGGCATGCGGTAGCGTTGGGCGCGCGACAGGAGCACCGCGTCGGCGGCGCTGGTCGAGTTGTACGGGTAGGTCGACTCGTCGAAGAGGAGCTTGACGCCGTTCCAGGTGTCGTCGTCGAGCGACGTCATCTTGTCCTTCTTGTAGGAGCGGCCATGGGTGCTGCCGAAGGCGCCGCGATGGGTGTGCATGGCCGTGTCGAACAACAAGATGTCGAGCACGGCAGCGGCCTTGGTGCGGATCTCCTCGTCGTCGGCGAACTCGACGAGGGTGAGCAGCGGCGTCAGGTCCTTCTGGTAGTAGACGTTCGAGTGCCACTCGAAGAAGCCCCAGCGGGCGCGATGTTCGAACCAGCGCAGCAGGCTGGCACGCGCCTCGGCGAGATGCTCGCGGCCGGGGCGCCCGTCGGTGCTGAGAGGACGGTCCGGAAACTCCTGTCCCATCAGGTACTGGATGGTCCAGAAGATGGCCTGATGGTTTTCCGTCCAGTAGTAGCTGTCGTCGCGCCGTCCTTCGGGCGTCGGGTGGGTATACCACGTCTTGAAGCGCGCCAGCGCGTCTTCGATCTTCTGCCACAGGGTCGGTGACAGCGCCGCGTGCCCGCGGTAACCGAGCAGCAGGTTGAGGAAGTAGAGGGCGCGGAAGTCGCGCGTGTCCTGCAAGGCATCCATGAACTCGAAGTCGGCGTCGAAGACGGAGTCCGCCACCGCCCCGAGCGGCGCCTTGTAGGGCGGGTCGACGCGCTCGCGTTCGAGGTGGGCGAGGATGTTGAGGGAACTGCTAGCCGAGAAGCTTTGCGTCGCATAGCGCAGGTACTCGAGGTTGCGCGCGCTTTGGTAGCTCGCAGCGACGAAGCCGTCGGCGGTATCGCCGTTGCCGCTGCCGCCGTCGCTGTCGCCACAGCCGGCGAGCGTGAGGGCGATCAGACCTACGAGGCCCGCCATCCTTCGCTGCCACCGACGGCGGGTCGGCGAGGTCGGTGCGGTTCGGTCATGGTGGGTGCGGTAGGCGACGGCGGTCTGCATGGCTCTCCTTGCGTGCTCCCTAAGCTCACCCAAGCATCGGTTCCGGTGCAAGCGCTTTTCGCAGGTGAACGTGATCTTGGGGCGAGATCGTGGGCCGGCCGGGACGTTCGGCTGGCCGCGGCGACCGGTCAGTCACGAAGTTGGGACGATGCGGCGATCAGGATTCGCCTGGGCATCGGCGACGGAGTACGAGAGGGGCATGACTCGGTCGAAGTCGGTGGCCCTCGTCTTCGGATGGATCGTGTGTTGCGGCGGCCCAGCGTGGGGTGCGGTCGCCGGGCGGGTCGTCGCCGCCGGTAGCCGGGCGCCGATCGCCGGCGCGCGGGTGCGCTTGCAGGCACAGGACGATCCGCTGGCGCTCAGTGACGCGGACGGGCGGTTCACGTTGCCGGTCGAGTTCGGCGGCACCGCGGTGATCACCGCCGGCGTCGCCTACGATTGTGCCGCCGCCGTCAACTACACGACCAACGGCGTGTTCGCCCGCAACGGCGCGAGCGATGTGCTCATCGAACTCGAACCGATGCCGGAGGAGGACAATGACGCGTACGTGCCGATCAAGGCGAAGCCGCCAAATGCCTGTGGCGACTGCCACAGCGAGCATTACCTGGCGTGGCGCGGCAGCGCGCATGCGCGGGCCGCGGTGAATCCGTGGGTGCTCGACGTGTACAGCGGCAACGGCACTGCCGGTGGCAGCGCCGGCTACGTCTTCCGCGACACGCACGATGCCGACGATACGGGCTCCTGCGCCACCTGCCACACGCCGGTGGCCGAAGCACGGGCGCCGGGCACGTTGTTCCTCGATGAAGTGACCGGGACGTCGGAGCTGGAGGGCATCAATTGTTCGGCGTGCCACACCATCGACGACGTCAACCACGAGACCCAGCTGCTGCATTTGCAAGGCAACGCGACGATGCGTTTCCCGCTCGCGGGGGTCGGCGGTAGCGCGACGCACGAATACGTTTGGGGGCCGCTCGACGACGTGAGCTACGCCTTCATGCGCCCCGCGTATGCGCCGATCTTTCGCGAGTCGCGCTTCTGCGCCAGCTGCCACGAGTACATCAACGTCGAGACCGGCGCGCCGGGCCAGAAGACCTACAGCGAGTGGCTGGCATCGCGTTTTGCCGTGCCTGGAGCCGAGTATCGCACCTGTCAGGATTGCCACATGCCTGAACTCGGCATCGGCACCATCGCCGATCCGCCGCCGCCGTTCGAAGGGGTGGAGGTGATTCGTCCCTCGAACCAGCGGCATGCGCACGACTTCCCCGGCTCGACGGCCGAGCGGCTGCGTGAGGCGGTCGAGGTCGAACTCGACGTGAGGGCGGAAGATGGACGCGTGCTGGCGACGACGCGTGTGCACAATGCCGGCGCCGGCCACGCGTTTCCGACGGGTGTGTCGATTCGCAATGTGCTGTTGGTGTTGGACACCGAGGTCGATGGCACCGCCGCGACGCAAGTGGCGGGGCCGATCGTGCCGGATTGGGCCAACGACGACGTGGAGGGCCTCCAGGAGGGCGACTACGGCGGGCGGCCGGGGCAGGGTTACGCCAAGATTTCCGAGGGCCGCATCAATGGGCAAGGGGAGACGGTGAGTCCGGTGTTGTTCGTCGACGCTGAGCGCGTGCTTTCGGATACGACGATTCCGTCCGGCGCGACCAGCACGGCGGAGTACGAGTGGCGCTTGCCCGAGGGCACGCGGGCCGGCGCGACGCTGCGGGTGTCGGCGCGGCTGCTGTATCGGCGTGCCTTCCGTGCACTGATGGTGACCAAGGGGTGGACGACGGCGGCGGACGGCGGGCCGATCGAGATCGAGGTGGCCAACTTGGAGCGGGCGTGGGAGCTGACGGCGTCCGAGGTGGGCGAGGCGACGTGTGGCGGCGACTGCAACGGCGACGGCGAGGTGACGGTGGACGAGATCGTGACCGGGGTGTCGATCGCCTTGGGTACGTTCGAATTGGGTGTCTGTCCGGCATTCGACGGTGGCGGCGACGGGGCGGTGACCGTGGACGAGCTGGTGCGGGCGATCGACACGGCGTTGCGCGGCTGCGGCGCGAATTGAGGCAGGAAGGGAAAATTTTCGCGCCCGGCAATTTTTCCCTTGCATGTGACTGACTAGTCAGTCAGTAAAGAGGCATGGTTCGACTTGCCGCGGAACGTCGTCAGGCGCTCACCCAAGAGCGTCGCAGCCAAATCCTCGAAGCCGCCCTGCGGCTCTTCTCCGAACGCGGCTTCGAGGCCACCTCCATGGACTCCCTCGCCGCCGCCGCCGGCGTCGCCAAAGGCACCCTCTACCTCTACTTCCCCACCAAGGATGCCCTGCGCGACGCCATCTTCGACGAGTACAGCCTCCTCGAAGACGTCGCCGAACGTGTCCTGGCCCTCGGCGACGTGCCTCCCGCGACGACCATCCGCGTCATCGTCGAGGAAATCTGGCGCCTCCTGCACGAACGTGAGGCCGTCGTTCGCCTGCTCATGGCCGAGCTGCAGCGTCAGCCCGAGCGGGCACGCGAGTTCCAAGAGCGGGTCGTCCAGCGGGGCGACGCGCTGTTCAGCACCTTCTTCAACGTCGAGGCCGAACGCGGCCGGCTGCGCCCCACCGACGGCGTCGTCGCCGGCCGCACCCTCGTCGGTATGGTTTTGTCCATGTTCCTGTCGCGCCAGATCTGGGGCGGCAAGCATCTCGATGACGGAGTCGGCGACGCGCGCATCACCGACACCATCGTCGATGTCTTTCTCAACGGCCTGCTGCCGCGACCCGCGGAGACGCCGCGGCGCCGAGGTCGATGACCATGGCCCCTCACGCCGTCGTGCGCTCTCCACCTCGTTCCCCACGACACTTCGAGGCCTGCATTCCTTCCACCCACCGTTCCCACAACTTTCTCGAGGAGAATCGATCATGAACTCGTTTCCCAAGTCTTCGTTGACCGCACTCGCGTTGACTTTGCTGCTGCCCGTCGCCGCCTCGGCCCAGGGCATGGGGAGTGCCAAGTTCAAGCGTCAGAACGAAGCCGGCGGTGTCACCGCTGGTGCCGGTCGTGCCGTCAAGGGCGCCAACGGCGGCTTCGCCGGCGCGCGTGGTTATGCCACCGACGGGCAGGGCAACGCCGCCGGCGGCAGCGGTCAGGCCGTGAACGGTCCCAACGGCGCCATGGCGGCGCGCAAGGGACAGTGGAGTCGTTCGGCCGACGGCAGCGTCGCGCACGAAAGCGGCGGCTCGGCCACCGGTGCCGCCGGCACCGCCACCACCTCCGGCTCCATGGTGCGGGGCGCCGATGGCAGCGCCAGCGGCTCACGCAACACCACGGCACAAGCCAACTCCGGCGCCACCTACGAGGGCAATTCGGAGTTCGACAAGGGTACGGGCTTCAGCCACACCAGCACCTGCACCAACGCCGCGGGCGAAGTCGTTCCCTGCAGCAAGTGACTTCGAGGCGCAGCGTCGCCGGTGCCCGGCGTCCGCCGGCGACGCCGCCTCCGTTTGACCTGCAGGCCGATCCTCCCTACGGACGAGCGCAGAGGTGGCTTCCATGGCGAAGAATTACATCCGAGTCTGCGCGATCCTGGTCGGTCTGCGCTCGCTGACCAACTTCGGCAAGTTGACCAACGACGACGCCGTCATGGTGTTCTTCGGTTCGATCCTGCGGGGCGACGCCTTGTTCCTGCCGGCCCTGGTGGTCGGCTCGTTCATGCTGGTGACGGCCGTCGCGATACTCGCCGGGGCGCGCTGGGCGCTGCCGCTGTTGGCGATCTACTCCGTCTACGTGCTGCTCAACATGCTCGTCTGGAGTGTCGTGCAGAGCGACGAGTTCTACCGCGTCGGCGGCATGCTCTCGAGCGCCAGCGATCCGAACACCTTGTGGTGGTGGGGCATCGCCGGCATGGTAGGCTACGCGAGCATCGCCATCGCCACGACCGCCGTACCGACTTGGCTGCTCTGGCGCCAAACGCGGCCGGCTTGAGCCGCGATTCAGCGGCGCCCGGGACGCGCGACGACCAGGTTGGTGGTTTCGCTGTCCGGGTCGAAGACGATCTTCACTTCGCCGCGTTCGAGTTGCCGCAACACGTCGCGCACCCGCTCCTCCAGCGTCCGTTCGCGTTCGCCGTAGTCGGTGCCGTCGCGCGTGACGAATTCCTCGACGAGCCCGCGCAGGGCCTCGGGGCTGAGTGCCGTGTGCGGCACCTCGATCGGCTGCGTGTCGTCCTGGTCCATGCCGTCAACCTCGCCGAGGTTGCGCGCGACGTCAATGTCCGCCGGACCATGGCGGCTCAGGGTAGTTCCTCTACGTCGCCGTCGTCTCGCCATCGCCGCCGGCGAGTTGGCGTAGGCGGTGCCGCTCGAGCTTGCCGGCGGCGTTACGCGGCAACCGGTCGAGGCGCAGCCAGCGCCGCGGCACCTTGAAGCGCGCCAGCCGCGCGCCGCACCACGCCCGCAGTTCGTCATCGCTCGGTGCACCTGTCGAAACGACCAACGCCGCCGTGACGACTTGCCCCCAATGTTCGTCGTCGACACCGAAAACCCCGCAGTCGACGATCGCCGGATGTGCAGCCAAGACGTCTTCGACCTCCTCCGGCCGCACGTTTTCGCCACCGCTGACGATGAGGTCGGTGCGCCGCGTCTCGACCCACAACCGCCTGTCCGCGTCGAGACGGCCGAGATCGCCGGTATGCAGCCAGCCGTCCCGCAACACCGTCGCGCTGCGCCTCGGGTCGTCACGGTAACCTCGGAACACCTGGGCTCCGCGCACGACGATCTCGCCGACGCCGTCATCGTCCGGCGCATCGATGCGCAGCTCGACCCCACGCAGCGGATGGCCTGCCGAGCCGGGGTGCTGCGTGGCATCGCCCGTGTGACTCGTGGTCACTTGAGCGGCCGTTTCCGTCATGCCGTAGGTGGCGACGAGCGGCCAGCCTTGGCGTGCGGCGCGTTCGACCAGACGCGGCGGCAAGCGGCCGCCGCCGAGAATCGCCGCGCGTAACGCCGGCGGCGCCGCGCACTCGGCCTCGAGCAGGCTGGCGAGCATCGTCGGCACCAGCGAGACCCAGGCGATCGACTGCTCATGGAGACTGCGGCGCACCGCCGCGACGTCGAAGCCGGAGTGCAGCACGACCGACAACCCCCCGACCGCGGCCCGCACCGGCACGCTGAGTCCGCCGACGTGGTGCATCGGCATCGCCGCCAGCCACCGTTCGCCGGGGCGAGCGTCGAGCCGCTCGAGCACCGCCGTCGCCGCTGCCAGCAACTGATCGTTGCGCAGCCCGACGCCCTTGGGGTCGCCGGTCGTTCCCGAGGTGTGCACCAAGAGCCAGGTGTGATCCGGCGCGACGGTCGCCAGCGCGCCGGAGTACGTCGGCGCCTCGTCCAGTCCGGAGTCGACGTTCAGCCCAACACAGTCGAACTCGTCGGCCAACCGCGGGCCCGATTCGCCCCACGCTGTGCCCCAGAGGAGCAGGCTCGGGGCGACGCGTCGCAGCACGCGCCGCCAATCGTCTTCGCTGCCGCGTGGTGCCAATGGTGCCAGGGTGATGCCGGCGCGCTGCGCCGCATGCATCAGTTCGAGAAAGCGTAAGCTGGGCGCGGCCAACACGGCCACTACCCTGGGACGTGTGCCGATTAGGTAGTGCAGGCGCCGGGCCAACACTTCGACCCGCTGCGCCAGTTCTTGCCAGTCGATGGAGGCGTCTTGCCAGACGACTGCTTCACCCCGCGGGCGGAGCGCCGCCTGCACCTCCACCCAGGCCTGGCCCGGCCAAGTCATCCCAAGCCGGGGCCGCTCACGGCGACGCGTGGTCGAGCTTCTTCGCCGTCGGCTTCCTGCAGCACGACGACGCCTCCCAGACCGACCGCTTGGCAGGGTCCGGGTGCGGCGGCCGCCGTGTGCAGCGTCGCCTGTCGGCCGACGCGCGTCTCGATCGAGTCGGTCCAGACGACTCCCAGCCCGAGCTCCCGTGCATCTTGTGCCAGGTGCAGTGCCGCACGCGGTCCGCCGACGCGCGCCAACTTGAGCACCACGGTGTCGCACGCGCCACATTCGGCATAGGTCGTCAGCCCGGCTGGGTTGACGATCGATTCGTCGAGGGCGATCGGCACGCCGGTGGCGCGACGCAGGCGCGCCAACTCGAGGGGGTGGCTGCCGCGCAACGGTTCCTCGACGAGTTCGATGTCGGGGTTGGCGACGGCGATGAGCACGGCGAACGCCGTCGTCGCGTCCCAGGCGCGGTTGGCATCGAGGCGAATCAACGCCGCGCCGCGTGTCGCTTCGCGCATCGCTTGGATACGCGCGATGTCGTCCTCGGCGATGCGACCCCCCACCTTGAGCTTCAAGACGCGGTAGCCTTGTCGTAACCGGGCGAGGCTTTGTTCGTAGACGTCGGCCGGCTCGGCACCGCCGACGAGGGCACTGAGTTCGATCGTCACCGGCAACCTGGCGCCGAGCAGCTCGGCGACGCTGCATTCCCGTTGCTGAGCTACCAAGTCGAGGATGGCGGTCTCGATGCCGCAGCGCGCCGCCGGCGACAGGTGCACCAAGGCATCGTTCTCGCTGGCGGCGAGCCACTGTTCCGGCGCGCCCTGTGCCGCGAAACCAGCGAGTTCGGCGCCGAGCGCCTCGAGATCGCAGCCATCGATCCAATAGGCCGGACTGGCTTCGCCTCGACCGACGCGCCCGTGATCGTCGCGCAGGCTGACGTGGAAACCGACGCGCTCGGCCAACGTCGTCACGCCGAGCCCTCCCGGCTGCCGCAGCGGCGTCGCGAAGCGCGTGATCGTCCAGCTCATGTCATCGCCGTTCCCAGGCTGAACAGTAGGCCAAAGAGAAGGTGCAACCGAGCCGTGCCGGCGAGGGATTGGTTGAGCGCCGCGCCGCTGCGTTGGCGTAGGTGCGCCACTTCACGCCACGCCAGCGGCAGCAGCAGCAGCGGCACCAGGCAGGCCAGCCCGAGGCTGGCCTGCAACAGAACGGGGATGACGAAGGCGCCCAACACGAGCACGGCGTAGAGGCGGCGGGTCGCGGCATCGCCGAGGTGTACCGCCAGCGTCCGCTTCCCCGCGGCGCGGTCGGTCGGGATGTCGCGCAGGTTGTTCACCACCATGATCGCCGTCACTAGCATTGCGAGGGGGGTGGCGACGAGCAGAAGCTCGCGGCTCGGGGCGATTCCCTGCAGCCACGCCGTGCCGGCGACCGCGATCAGCCCGAAATAGAGGAAGGCGAGCACTTCGCCGCAGCCCAAGGCCGCCAACGGCGCCGGCCCGGAACTGTAGGCCAAAGCAAACGCCGCGGCGCTGGCGCCGATGGCGACGATCGGCCAGCCGCCATGCATCACCAGGATCACGCCGACCACGAGCGCCAGGCCGACCGCCGCGAACGCGGCGCGGCGCACGGCCGCCGGATGCAACAGCCCGGCTTGCACGACACGCGTCGGTCCGAGGCGCTCGGCAGTGTCGATGCCGCGCGCATGGTCGTAGTAGTCGTTCGCCAGGTTCGTCGCGATCTGCAGGGCCAAAGCCGCGATCGCCGTCAGCCCGGCGATCGCCAGGTCGACCTCCACCGTGCGCCCGGCATAGGTCACGCCGAGCAAGACCGGCATCAGGCTCGCGCCGAGCGTGCGCGGGCGCAGCGCCATCCACCACGCCCGCGCGGGGCTCGTCGGTCGCATGTCAGGGCAGGCGAGGGAAGCGGCCGAAGTCGGGCTGCCGCTTCTGGTTGAAGGCGTCGCGCCCTTCTTGTGCCTCTTCACTCATGTAGAACAGCAGCGTCGTGTTGCCGGCGAGTTCTTGGATGCCGGCCATGCCGTCGGTTTCGGCGTTGAAGGCCGACTTCAAGCAACGCAATGCCATCGGGCTGTGGCGCAGCATGTCGCGGCACCACTGCACCGTCGTTTCCTCGAGCTTGTCGAGCGGCACCACTTCGTTGACCAAGCCCATCGCCAACGCCTGCTGGGCGTCGTACTGGCGGCACAGATACCAAATCTCGCGCGCCTTTTTCTGGCCGACGAGACGCGCCAAGTAGCTGGCGCCGAAGCCGCCGTCGAAGCTGCCGACCTTGGGGCCGGTCTGGCCGAAGCGAGCATTGTCGGCAGCGATGGTCAGGTCGCAGACGACATGCAGCACATGGCCGCCGCCGATGGCCCAGCCGGCGACCATGGCGACGACCGGCTTGGGCATGCTGCGGATCATCTTCTGCAGGTCGAGCACGTTCAGTCGCGGCACGCCGTCGCCGCCGACGTAGCCCTGATCGCCGCGCACGCTCTGATCGCCGCCGCTGCAGAAGGCACGCCCGCCTTCGCCGGTGAGGATGACGACGCCGACGTCGCGCTCCTCGCGTACGTGCGCGAAGGCGTCGATCAACTCCATCACCGTCTTCGGCCGAAAGGCGTTGTGCACCTGCGGCCGGTTGATGGCGATACGGGCGATGCCCTCCGCCTTACGGTAGGTGATGTCCTCGTAGTCCTTCACCGTCTGCCAATCGATGTTCATGCGTGCCTTTCCGTTCGTGTGGGTTGCAACGCAGAGACGTGGCGTCCGTCTTCCGTATGCGAGTCCATGGCTCGACCGACTCGGCGTCTCTGTGACTCTGCGTTGGAGAAGATGAGCGATGCGATGAGCTTGGGGTGTTCGAGGTGGACGTTGTGCCCGGCGCGAATGATCTCCAGCCGCGCTCCGGGGATGCGTTCCGCCATGTGCGTGGCGATGGCCGTGAACTTGGCGTCCAAGCTGCCGGCGACACAGGTCACCGGCAGGTTCAATGCGTGTAGTCGGTCACCGAGCCACGGCTGGGCTCCCGTGCCCATGCCGCGCAGGCTCGCCGCCAAGCCCGCGGCACGGTTGCCTTGCCGCTCCGCATCCGCCTCGAGTTGGAGTGGGACGGGGAGTTCTCGTTGCGAGGCGAGCACCGGTGTTTGCTGCCAGCGCGCCAGGAAAGCGGCGACACCATCGCGTTCGATCGCGCCTGCCAACGCTTCGTCCGCCCGGCGGCGTTCGGCGCGTTCCTTCTCGCTCGCCAGGCCGGGACTGGCGCTCTCGAGCAGCAAGGCGTCGAAGCGCCAAGGCTGCGTCAGGGCGAAGTACAGAGCAAGCCGTCCGCCCATCGAGTAACCGGCGAGCGCGCAGCGGTGCACGTCGAGTCGATCGAGGGCCATGGCGAGACGACGCGTCGCTTCGTCCATGCGACACGCTCGCTCTTCGTCGGCGAAGCGCGAGGCGCCGTGTCCTGGTAGGTCGGGCGCCAACACGCGCGCCTCGGGCAGGTATTCGCTCACGCGCCGCCAGCCCAGGTGACAGCCGGTGAAGCCGTGCAGGAGGAGTACCGTCGGCGCCGTCGGTGTCGGCCCAGGGCGCTCGAAGACGACGAGGCTGCCGGCGGCGTTTTCGAGCGCATGCTCGCGCCAAGGATGCATCACGCGACCTCGCGCAACGGTTGCAGCCTAGCCGCGACATCGCTGACGATGCGGCGATGGCGCTCGACGTTGTAGGCCCGATCGGTCGGTAGCTCGATGACACGCAAGCCGCTGCCGCGATCGAACGACCGCAGCGTCGCATCGAGGCCGTCGAGATGGTCGACGGTGACATGCGTACCGCCGCACATGCGCACGGCGGGTTCGAGGCTCAGCCCGTGCGGGGTGCCGAAGAAGGGTTCGAATGCGTCGGTCAGTCGAGCCTGGGGCAGGTACGAGAAGATACCGCCGCCGTCGTTGTTGGGGACGACGATGCACAGGTCGAGCCGGTGCCGCGCGGCGATTTGCAAGGCGCCGATGTCGTGCAGGAAGCTGAGGTCGCCGATGAGCAAGTAGGTGGGCGCGTCGAGCGCCGCGGCGACCCCGAGGGCGGTGGCGACGACGCCGTCGATGCCGTTGGCGCCGCGGTTGGAAAAGAGACGCAGGGCGCGCGGTTGCGCGCCGCCGAAGGTGTCGATGTCGCGCACGGGCATGCTGCTGCCGACGACGAGCGCCGCCCCCTCGGGCATGGCGCGCAGCAGATGCACGGCGATGGCTCCTTCGAAGAGTGTCTCGCCTCGGCACAGAGAAGGGGACAGTCCCGTTAAGGGGACTGTCCCCTTAACGTCTAGCAATAGGTCGTCGATGGCGCGGCGTGTCTCTCGCGCTCGTTCGATCCACGCGCTTGCCCAGCCGCCGGTCGTTGCGTGGGCCGGAAGGTTCCGGCGCAGGTCGTCACAGAGGACGCCGGCGTCGCCGTACACCACTTCGGCAACCCGGAAGGACGGATCCCCCCAGCTGTGACTGGCGCCGGCGAGGACTTGCGTCGCCGGCGTCGCCGCCAGCCATCGTTGCAGCGCCTTCGACGTTGGCAAAGCTCCGAAACGCAGTACCACCTCGGGCGCAAAGGACTCGGCACAGCCGGCGTCGCGCAGGAAGACGTCGTAGCTGTCGATGATCCAGTCTGCGCCGGCGTGGGTGCCGTGACGCAGCCCGGACAGCGGGTCGGCGAGGATCGGCCAGCCGAGGTGGTCGGCCAAGCGTGCGATGGCGTCGACACTTGCCGCCGACGTGCGTGGCCCGGCGACGATGCAGCCGCGCCGGTGCCGTAGGATGTCGGCCAACGCCTCGACATCGCCGCCGCTCGCTCGATGCGTCCCGGTGCGAATGCGGACCCAGGGTTGTCCGTCCGCGCGCCCTGGCGGCAACGACGGTGCGGGATCCTCCGCCACCAGCGGCTCGCGAAACGGCAGATTGAGGTGCACCGGGCCGGCGGGGCCTTCGCTGGCGCGGGCATGGGCGCGGCAGGCGAGACTGCGCCAGTAGTCGTGCAGATCGACCCCGTCGGCGGGCGTCGCTGCTTCGTGCGACCATTTGCAGTGCTGTCCGAAGATGCCGTCTTGGCGAATGGTCTGAGCCGCGCCGCAGTCGCGCAGTTCCGCGGGTCGATCGGCCGTCAGCACCAGCAACGGCACTTCGGCGAAGGCGGCTTCGGCGATGGCCGGGGCGTAGTTGGCGACTGCCGTGCCCGAGGTGCACACCAGCACGACCGGCGCGCCGCCGGCTTGGGCCAAGCCGAGGGCGAAGAAGGCGGCGGCGCGTTCGTCGGTGATCACCCAAGGGCGCAACGAAGAGCGGGCCAGGGCTGCGGCCAACGGGGTCGAGCGACCGCCGGGAGAGATGCAGACGTGGCGCACGCCGCAGCGCGCGAATTCGTCGAACAGCAAGGCCGCCGCCTCGTAGTTGAGCCGCCCGAGGTCCATCAGTCGCCCGATTCCGCCTCGAGGGTGCGTAGCGGCGCCAGTAACGCGTTCATCTTGATTTCCGTCTCGGCGAGTTCGCTACCGGCGTCGGAGCCGGCGACGATGCCGGCCCCGGCGAACACCGTCAGGCCCGTGGCGTCGCGCAAGGCGCTGCGCAGGCCGACGACCACTTCGCCGTGACCGCGACCGTCCATCCAACCGACACCGCCGGTGTACCAGCCGCGTTCGGCCTCATGCTCGCGGAGGAACGCCGCGGCCGTGCTGCGCGGGGTGCCGCACACGGCGGGCGTCGGGTGCAAGGCGGCGGCCAGGCGCAGCGCATCGATGCCGTTGGGCACCCGCCCGGTGATCTCGGTGCGCAGGTGCATCGCTTCGGGCAAGCGGAGGACGCGCGTGTCGTCGACTTCGGGCTGGACACCGACGCTCTTGAGCGAGCGGACGATGCCATCGACGACGGCGCGGTGCTCGCGGCGATTCTTGATGCAGGCGAGCAAGGCGGCGGCGTTGGCGTCGTCGGCCGACGCGTCGTCGCCGCGTGGGTAGGTGCCGGCGAGTGCCGGGGCGTGCAGGCCGCGCGCATCGAGCCGCACCATCCATTCGGGGGTCGAACCGAAAAACGCCGTCGCGCCGAGTCGCACGGCGAAGGTGACACAGGCCGGACGCGCCGCGCGGAAGCTCCGCAGCATGCGGCGCAGCGAAGCTTGGGGAAGGGGGAGGCGGCGCCGGCGCGAGAGCACGACCTTGTCGAGGTCGCCGCGGCGAATGTGATCCAGGGCGGAGGCGACCCGCGGCTCCCAGACATCCTCGCGCGAGCAGACCTCGGCCGGATGCAGCGGTGGGAGAGGTGCGGCCGGCGCGTCGATCTCGACGACATGGGTCGTACCGTGCTCCTGTCGCCACAAACGTCGTGGCAAGAAGAACCAACAACCCGGCAGTGGCCCGCCGTGGTTCGACGACGGGTCGGCAAAAGCGAAGCCGCCGACGGCGGCGAGGCCGCCGCAACCTAGGCTGTCGGCGTCGCCGAGGGCGGCACGCACGTGGGCCGCGACCGCTGCGAGCTGGCTCGGTCCATCGGCGATGAAGTGCTGCACCGCGCCGACCGCGAGCAGGGAGCGGCCGGTGCTCGGGTCATGCCAGAAGAAAGTGGCGTCGCTGCCGTCGTCATCGAGCGCCGCGGCGTCGGCGCAGGCGAGCAGGTCGCCGGTGTCGGCGAAGCTCTCGTGGCGCAGGTGGACGGCACCGCTCGGGTTGGTTCGTGGCGAGTTCATGAGGCCGCGGCGAGAGGAATGTCGGCGGCGCGGCGTGCTCCTGGATCACGCACGGCGGTCACCAGCTGTGCCGCTCCGGCGAAGAGGATGTGCTGCTCGACGTCGACGAAGCCGGCCTCGCTGAGGATGGCGCGATAGCGCGGGAAATCGGGCAGATACTCCAGGGAGGCGGCGAGATAACTGTAGGCGAAGCCGCGCGACAGCAGGCCGCCGATCAGCGGCACGACGCGGGTGAAGTAGAACGAGAACAGCGTGCGCAACAGCGTCGCTTGCGGGACATTGACCTCGAGCAAGGCGAAGCGCCCACCGGGCTTGAGGACGCGCGCCGCCTCGGCCATGGCGGTCGGGATGGCGGTGAAGTTGCGCAAGGCGAAGCCGGAGACGACGCCGTCGAAGGTGGCGTCGGCGAACGGCAGACATTGCGCGTCGCCGCGCACGAAGGCGCGGCCGGCGAGGCGCTTTTGCCCGTAGGCCATCATCTCGGCCGAGAGGTCGATGCCGACGACGGCAGCACCGGTGCGTTCGACGTCGGCGATCAGGTCACCGGTGCCGCAACCGAGGTCGACGACGCGGCTGCCGGGTCCGACGTGCAGGGCGCGCACGGCACGTCGACGCCAGGCGCGGTCGATGCCGAACGTCATGATGCGGTTGATGAGATCGTAGCGCGGCGCGATCTCGTCGAACATCTGCTCGACGAACTGGCGCTTTTCCTGGGGTGCGGGGAGGCTCATTTCCAGCGGAATCCGATGCGCGTGCGCTTGCTTTCGCGCACGGCGGTTTCGAGCGCGCCTTTGCTGCCGCTCTTTTTCAGACGTTTGATGGCGCGATGGACGAGCACGCGCTGGAAGTGGTGGCCGACCAGCGCGGTGACGACGGGAAGCAATTCGCGGAAGGCTTCGGCCACGGCTTCGGGGTCTTCATCGCCACCGGCGGCCTTGCGCACGTGTTCGTCGAAGAGGTCGATGGCCTCGTCGACGACGCGGCGCACGGCGCGATCGTGTTTCACCGCCAGGCCGAGGAGCCGGGTGATGGGGAAGCCGTAGCGCAGCAGCCGCAGGGCGCCGCGGGCGACGTCGACGTCGCTCTTGGAGAATTTCTTGTCGGGCTCCTCGGCGAGGGTGTCGTCGACGAGGCCGGACTTCTCGATCATGGCGACGAGGGAGCGCGGCAGGTCGAGCTGCTCGGCGAGTTCGGCGCTGGAGAAGTGCGGTTCGGCGGAGCTGTCGGCGATGGCGGCGAGCAGGGCGCGATCGGAGCTGGGGCCGTCGCCGGCTTCGAGGACAGCTTGGATGGCCTTCAGGGAGAAGCCGCGTTGGGAGAGGGCTTGGATGCGTTCGAGGCGTTCGACGTGGGCGTCGTCGTAGACGGCGTTACGGCCGACGTGGCGCGGTGCCGGCAGCAGGCCGAGGGTCTGGTAGTAGCGGATGGTGTCGACGCTGGCGCCGGTGGCCCGTCCCAGTTCGAGGACCGTGTATTCCATGCGTTTTGACTCTTAGAGTAATTACTCGAAGAATCAAGACGGTCACGGGGCCAAGGGCCAAGGCAGTTTGGGGGTCAGAACCGCGTGCCGACCGCAAGGCGTGACGTCATGGAGTGCTTGGCCCTTGGCCCCTGAACCTTGGCCCTACCTGTTCCCTTCTCGTATCCCCTCCCTACTTGCCCGGGAGACACCACTCCCAACCTGGTGTGCGGCGCCCTTGCGGCTGGCGTGGTCTACGCGCCGCCGCGTACCGCGCGGACGTGCAGGCCATTCACCTTGATGAAGCCGAAGATCTGGCCGTCGAAGAACGACACGTACCATGCCGAGGCCGGCGAGTTGCGGAAGGTCGTCGATGTCCAATAGGCCGAGCCGGTGGCGACGCAGCTGCAGCTCGTGTTGGCGCAACCGCCGCTGCAGGGAGCGGAGAAACTGGCGTCGATCGCCGGGTTGGCCGCGCCGTAGTGCACCAGGCTGGCGAGTTCCTCGACGTTGGGCAGCCGCCAATCGGTGAAACCGGCGAAAGGCGTGCAGCTGCCGGTGCCGGCGCCGGTGCAGCACGCCGAGGGATTGCCTGTGGCAAGGCAGCCTGCAACATCGCCGTTGAGCACGCGGATCTTGTTGAACGCGTTCAGCCACGAGTAAACGGAGTCTTTGTCGTGAATGCCGCCGTTGTCGCCGAGCTTCTCCCATACCAGCCCGGTGCGATCGTCGCTGAGCGTACCGTCGCCAGAGACGGTGTAGGCGCGCGTGCCGCCGGCCTGCACCTCGCCGTCCTGTCCGGTGCCGCTGCAGGCGATGCTGCCGCCGGCGCTGTCGTGGCAGGCGGCCTGCCCGGACCTCAGCAATTTGGCGATGGCGTGTTGGCCGGCGACGCCGAACAGATCGACACCGGCGACGACGTTGGCGGCGTCGAGATCGGAGTCGGCGACGGTGCAGGTTTTGCCGCTGTAGATGCCGTCGGGAATCTCCGGGGCGAGTTCGCCGTCGGCGCCGACGACGGCGCCGCCAGCGGGTACGGTGCCGGTGATCGACAATCCGTCGGCACTGGCGAAGGTCTTGCCCGCCAACACGTCGGCCGCTGTCGCCGAACCGCCGTTGCAGCTGGCAAGGTCGCTGGCGCAGCTATCGCGGTCGGTGGTGCAGCTCGTCAAACTGGCGGCGCAGGCGATTGGATCGGCGATCAGCGTGCCACCGCTGAGGGCGGTGGCCACTGCCTGGTGGCAGGCGTTACGAAACTCGGCGACCGCGGTTTGATCCATGGTGCTCGGACAACTGGTCATCGCGGCGGTGGCAGCGGCTTCGAGCTTCTGCCACTTGGTTTCGAACTTTGCAGCGCACTTGAGTTGTGCCTCGCCGTAGGCGCCGGCATCGCCGCTGATGACGAACTTCTTTTCGGCTTTGGCTAGGCAGGCGGCGAGCTTGCCGGCGGTGGCGTGTTTGCCGATCTCGCATTTTTCTTCCGGCGTGACCGCCAGGGCGACGCTGGCGGTGGCGAGCAGTGCGAGTACCTGTGTGATCGACTTTCTCATCATGTCTCCCTCCATGCTGAGAACGCTCAGATGCCACCGCGCACGGCGCGCACGTGATAGGCGGCCGACTTGGCGGTGCGGTTGGCCTCGCCCAGGTTGAACTCGACGAACCAGGCCGACGCCGGCGTGGCGCTGTAGGTGGTCGACGACCAATGGTGGCCCGGAACGATGCAACTGCAGGCGGTCACCGCACACGAGGCGACGCAACCGGAGTTGAAGGCGGCGTCGATCGCCGGATTGATCGAGCTGTAGGCCAGCAGACTGCGCAGCTCTTGGAGATTGGGAAGACGCCAGTCGCTGGCGCCTGCGAACGAGCTGCAACTGCCGGTGCCGGCGCCGGTGCAGCAGGCGTCGGGGTGGCCGGCGCCGATGCAGCCGGCGGCATCGCCGTTGAGCACCATCACCTTCTTGAAGGCGTTGGCCCAAGTAAAGGTCGTGTCTTTGTCGTGCAGGCCGCCGTCGTTGCTGAGCTTCTCCCACACCAGGCCGGTGCGCACATCGCTCACTGTGCCGTCGGGATTGGTGACGTAGAGGCGGGCGGCGCCGCGTTGCAGTTCGCCGTCTTGGCCGGTGCCGCCGCAGGCGACCGCTGAGCCGCTGCTGTCGTGGCAGAGCGTCTGCGCCGATTTCAATGGTTGGTAATCCGGCGCGCTGCCGAAGACGTCGAAGATCTCGACGCCCGATTTGAGGTTGGCCGCCAGCAGGTCGGTGTCGCCGGCAGTGCAGGATTTTCCCTCGTAGTAGCCGTCGGGCAGGGCGAAGCTGAGCGCGCCCTCCGTGCCGATGACGTCGTCGCGCAGCGCCGCCGTGCCGGTCAGTCCGATGCCGGCACTGCTGGAGAAGGTCGCTCCGGCGACGACGTCGGCGGCGACCGCGGTGCCTGCGGTGCACAGATCGACATCCGTGGTGCAGTCGTTGAGGTCGGTGTCGCAAGTGGTGTAGTCGCCGTCGCAACTGATCGGATCGTCGACCAGCGTGCCGCCGGCAAAACTGGAGATCAGCGCGGTGTGGCAGGCGGTGAGGAACGACTCGACGGCGGCGACGTCCATCGTGCTCGGGCAGCTGGCCATCGCGTCGATGGCGGCTTGCTCGAGCTTCGCCCACTGACCGCTGAACTTGTCGGTGCATTTGACGATCGCTTCGCCGTAGCCGGCGGCGTCGCCCTTGATCATCTTGCTTTCCGCCTTAGCCAAGCAGGCCGACAGCTTGCCAGCGGTGTCGAGCTTGCCGGACTCGCATTTCTGCTCCGGCGTAGACGCGGCGACCGCGATGCCGACGTGCAGCCCAAGTGTGATCACGATGGTTGCGAATCGCATCGTACCCCTCCTGTGCGACGATGGATGCTGCGCGGGGCCCCCACCCCGTTCTGCTGACCCCGCTTACCACGACGGGTGCGGCCGCTGTCAATCGGAAATTCGTTCGAGACAGCGATAAGGCGACGACTTCGTCGAACGACGGCTGAGACTGCAGCCCAGGCTGGGTGCTGCTTCTAGCGCCGCTCCGTCTCACACGCTGGCGGCGAGCTTGCGGCCCTTGGCCCTTGAACCTTGGCCCTACCGATTCCGTTCTCGTATCCCCTCCATCGTCGCCATCAGCCGTTGTGCTGCTTCGGCGGCCCAGGCGCCGGCGCGGTCGGTTTCGCCGCACTCGATCATCGTGGCGAGTTCTTGTTCGAGGCGGTGCTCCTCGGCGTCGAGGAGGTCGCGGGCGTCGACGGCGCGCGCTTCCCAGTCGGCTTCCACCCATTGCGCGAGGCGTTTGCACTGCCACCAGAAGGAATCGGCGCTCGGTTCGGCGCCGCCGCGCGTGAACACGGCGGGCAAGTCCGCGTCGAGGAGCAGGGGGACGAACAGGCTGCTGCAGGGCGAACCCATGCTGGCGCGGTAGATCAGCGGCGCCTCGTCGTCTTGCGGCAACGCCGCCACCACGCTCGCCGTCGTCGTGCCGATGGGCTCGGCGTGCATGCAGACGCTGACGTCGATCGGCCGCAGGGCGCTGATGTCGCGGCTCGGCAGCAGGTCTCCATAGTGATCGCGCAGGGCGCCGCGCAACGTCGCCACGTCGAGGTGGCCGCGGTTGCTGCCGAGCAGCCCACACGTGCGTTCATACCTGCCGCTGGAGATGGCTTCCGGTACCAGCGATGTGTCGCGGTAGGCGGCGGCGAAGTCGAAGCGCTGTGTCGCCTGCGCCGGCCACCACCCTTGCTCGACGGCGTGTCCGAGCAGGCCGGTCGAGGTGCGGTCCCAGTCGGTGCCGACGCTGGCGTGGTTCGACAAGCTGGCGACATCGCGCACGCGGTGGCGCACCCAATGGCGGTCGCTCGTCTCGAGCACGAAGGCATGCGTGCGGTCGGCGATGAGAAAGGAGTTGTTGTAGGCCCAGTCCTTGTCGGCGAAGCCGGAGCCTCCTTGGCCGTACGTCTCGACGAGTCCGCAGATGACCTCGACGGCTGCCTCGGCGCTGGCAGCGCGTTCCAGGGCGAGGCGCAGCAGGTCCATGCCGATGAGGCCTACGCCGCCCGGCTGATCCTTGGTGAAGATGGTATGGTTGCCGATGACGACGCCGTGCTCGTTGAGGCCGTGTTCGAAACCCCAGCACCAGTAGGGTCGCGAGCCGAGGACACGTGCCGTCGCCGCCACCTGTGGGATCTCGATGTAGGTGCAGCGGACGCTGGCCCCAGGCGCATGCCGTGCCGCCGGCACGAGGGTCAGCGGCTGCGCCTCCATCGCCGGGCGGTCGCTGTTCTTGGCGAATAGGGTGTTGCCGTCATGAGTGCTGTTGCCGAGGGCCACGAGGGAGTCGCAGGCGATACGAAAAGGCCAGTCGAGCGCGTGAGTCATGCTCCAATCATCCCCCCGGGCGCCGGTGAGGGGCAAGCGCCGGAGGGTGTCGGGGCGTGGTTACGAGCGCTCGCGGTCGACGTCGGCTTGGGTCAATCCCTTGCTCGAGGCCAGGCGGCGCCAATTGGTTTGGGTCGTGCCGAGCAGGGCGAATTCCGCGTGCGCCCACACCCTTGCCGCGGCTTCGAGGCAGGCGGCGGCGACGACCTGCGGCAGTCGTCGCGGGTTGGCCGCGAGATAGGCCGCGATCGCTCGACGCATAGGCGCGCTGTCGCGACTCGCCGGCTGAAAGCCGCGGCGGCGCGCCAGCACCAAGTGTTGCAGCGCCATCCGCCGCCGGTGCGTCAAGAAATCGTACAGCCGCCCAGGGCCGCGATTGAAGAGGATCGCGTCGGGCGCGTACACCGCGTGCAGACCGCGTTTCTCCACCTCGCTGTGGATCCAGTCCTCGTCGGCGCCGGCTTCGTCGAGCGGCAGCTGCGCGAAGACGCGGCGGAAGGCAACGAGTTCGCCCATCTTCGGCGCGCGCAGGCACAGTTCGTGATGCAATTCCCAGAAGACTTGGATGGCGAAGTCGAGATGGCCGCGACGCGACGGGATCGGAATTGGATGTCCGCCGACCATGCCGACCTCGTCGTCGAGCAATGGACGACAAAGGGATTCGAGGGCGTCCTCGTGCAGCAGCGTGTCGGCGTTGGCCAAGACACATACGGCATGCCGCGATTGCCGTAGGAAGAGGTTGACGGCGCTCGCTTTGCCTTCGCGTGTCGGTTGCGTCAGCAGGTGCCATCCGGGGATGCCGGCGATCGCCGCCGCCGCACGCTGGTTCGTCGCGTCGGTCGAGCCTGACGAAATGACGAACAGCTCGGCGAGTTCGATGCGCTCGAAGCGGGCGCGCTGGATCGAACGTAAGCAATCGACGATCGAATCCTGCTCATTACTGGCGAAGACGCCGACGGAAATTTGCAGCCGGGGGGTGTCCATGCGATGCGAAAGGCGAACGAGCTAGCACTATGTCGTCGGGAAAGGAACCACGCTTCGCCGCCGTCGTGACCGTGGCTGCCATCGTTGCCGCGGCTGGCCTTCACCTTGCCTACGCGGCGTACGGCAATCTGACCCAGGACGAGGCGTGGCTGCTGGAGTGCGCGGCGCGGGTCGGTTCCGGGCAAGTGGCCCACCGTGATTTCGTCTCGATCTACCCGCCGGGCCAGTTTCATTTGGCCCAGGCGACCCTCGATGCAGCGGCGGGCGATGCGCGTGCGGTGCGCTGGATGTGGGCCCTTCTGCGGGGTGTGGTCGTCGGGCTGACCCTGGCGCTCGGGCGGCGCCTGATGCCGTGGCCTTGGGCTGCTGCTGCGGCGATCGCCGTCGTGCTGATGCCGGGCCCGTGGCACAAGACCTTTTATGCCCTCGTGCCGTTGGCGGTGTTGTCGGCCGCGGCGCGAGCGTTGGCGCGCGCGCAGATGGCGGGTTTCGTATGGTCCGGCGTGTTGGCCGGTGTCGGCTTTTGGTTCCGTCACGACGTCGCGTTGTTCGCCTGGGGCGCCGCCGGACTCCTGCCGCTGTTGCACGAAGTCGGTAGCCGGCGCGGCGCTTGGGGCGAGGCGTTGCAGCGCATGGTGTGTGTTGCCGTCGGCGGGTTGGCCGGTGCGTTCGTCGTGGGTTGGTACTTGGTCGGAGACATCGAGCCTCGGCTGTGGATCGAGCAGTTGTTCTTGCGGGCGATGCAGGAGGGGCATGGGCGTCTCGACCTGATGCGGGTCGCCGCGGCTTCGGGTGGTTGGCCGGCGTTGGCGCTGCCGTCGGTCGCCTTCGCGAGCGCGGGGGGATGGCCGGTCTATCTCGTGGCGAAGGGTTGGCGCGAGCCATGGGATCGGCGGGCCGGCGTGTTGGCGATGGTGGCGGTGTTCAGCTTGCTGGCGGCGAACCAGGTGGTGCGCATTTCGATGGTCGCGCGCTTTCTGCAGGGCGGTCCGGTGATCTTCTTGTTGTGGTTCGCCGCGGTTGCCGAGTTCGTGCGGCGGATGCCGCGCTTTGGCGGGGTGCTGGCGGCGTTCGGGGTACTGGCGCCGTTGGCCCTGGCCCTGGGGTTGTGGCGCGGTTGGGACATCGGCTTGCCGGCGGAGTACACGGGCACGGCGGCGCTGCGCTTCACTCGTTCGGTACCGTTCCAGTTGCCACATGGCGGCACGATTTACGTCGAGCCGCAGTGGGCCGGCACGGTCGGACGATTGGAGCGAGAGCTGCGGAGTTTGCCGGATGATGGCGGTCCGACGGTGGTCTTCGGCTGGCCGGCTGGGCTGTTGCACCTGACGCAACGCCGCAACCCGACGCGCTTGATTCGCTTCGAGGACGAATCCGTCACCCCGGCCGAGCGTGACGAAGCATGGCAAACGATCCGGCGTGAGGCGCGGTTCATCTTCGTCGATCGCCGCTATCTCACGGCGCGGGCCAAGAGCTGGTGGCCGCTGGTGCGCCGCGACTATCGCGTGCATCGGGACGGCGCTCGTTTCCAAGTGTGGGAGCGGCGCGCCGATGCGGACCAACGCCGCGACGCAGAGACGCCGAGATAGAGACGTCGCCGTTAACAGTAGCCTCGGCTGAAGCCAGATGAAGAGGGGCGCGCAGCGCCCTGGAGCGCCGAGTTGTACTCGGCGGGCCCGCTGCGGGTGAACGCAGACCTGTCGCCAGGATTCCCTCACGGAGCTTTGAGGGGATCTCCTGCGCCTCGCGGAGAGAAGGGTGGCGGGCCGCGCCCGACGCCGGGCGCTGGGAGGTTTCGAGTGCAACTAAACACTCCGGGTGGCCCAGGAATTTTCTGAGAAGATCGACGAAGAGAGCTTCGGGGAACGTCATCGGTTTTGCTTGCCGAGGCACGTCGGAACCGAACTCCGACATCAGGCAGCTTCGCGTAGCGGCGATTGCCATGGCACGTGAATCGGTGCCGGCACGTTGAAGCGCGAGCGGACCGGCCTGTGGCGATCCATCAGCGACCGCCAGCAGCGGAAGCAGACGTCGTGGCGTCGGTCCCAGCGCACACGCCCGCGGTATTGGTAGCGGGCCCAGTGGTCGCCGCAGCCGCGGCACAGGCGCTTGTGGTTTCGATGATGAGCGTTCACGGCGTCCTCCCTTTCCGGCGTTTGCTGCCGGGTGGAAAGACGCGCGCGTCGCTCCTGTCTGACACCCAAGGCGGGAGTCAGTACGGGTAGTAAGCCGCGACGTACGCAGCCCTACCGCGGGGAGGGTCGGCGACGGCGCGTAGGTGACCCATCGGCCCCGGGTCGTCCGCCGTCAGCAAGTCGACGGCGATCGCTGCTTCTTCGTCGTCGTTATGGCGCAGCGCGCGGTCGAGACGGACTAGAATCGCCGCCCGGTGTGCCGCGCGGGTGCGTTCGCTGTTCTCGCCGGAATCAGCGTCGGCGAGCATTCGACCAAGAATCGCGGCCGTTCGGCTGTCGCCGCTGCTCTCGCACAAGGCAATCCGCAGCCGCAGGGCCGCGAAGCGCACGTGCCACGGTACATAGACTTCGTCGTCCGCGAGACGCGCGAGAACCGTGTCGGCAGCTGCGACCGCGTCGTCCGCTGGTGCCGCTCGTCCGGAACTGTCGCCGAGCCGCACGAGCCTGGCGCGTGTGCGGGCAAGGTCCACGTACCCTGCGCTCTGCGGGTCGAAGCCGACGCGGGCGGCCAACTCTCCGTAAAGGCGCTCCGCGCGATCGACAGCGGCGGTCGCCTCCGCCCGGGTACAGCCGTGCGGCAGTGTAGCGAGGGCGCCGCCCAGGCGAAACCACTCCGAGAGTGGAAAGGTCGTCTGGGCGTATTCCAGCCGCTCTACCCAGGCCATGGCGAGGTTCTCTTGGAGGCGCAGTGCCTCCGCCGGTTTCCCCGTCGATGCCAAAAGTCGCGCCCGCGTGCCCCATGCCGCGAGATGCTGCGCGAACGCGTCCTCGAGCGGTACGAAGATGCTCGTGTCCGCGAGGTAGGGCTCCATCTCCTTGGGACTGGGTGTGCCTACGTCATGGCAGTGTTGGACCAACTGCGCCACCAGCGACACTCGAAGTGAACGTGGAAAACGCCGTAGCTGGCTGTCGCTGGGGGCGCTGATCGCCGTCCGGCCGCCGGCATGGCGGTCGGCGATGCCGCGCGCCAGCTCGAGCCGCCAGCGGTCGTTTGCGTCGAGGCCGGTCCAGGTCTCGAGGGCCGTGGTTGCCGCCCGCGCGATGGGTCCCCAGTCGACATAGACCCGACGGCTGCCGACCAGCGCTTGGCGGAAGAAGAAGTCGACGACCTCGGAGCGCTGCGTTGCGTCGGCGGCATAGGCACCGAGACAGGCCGCGAAGGCGTCGTCTCCGAAGACCCGCCGGATCGCCTGAGCCGCGCTGCGGACGGGCACGATTTCCAGGCGCCCAGCCAGACTATGCGCTGCTTCTTCCTGGGCGGCGGCGACGAGTAGTTGGCTGAGGTGCGGCGCGTGCCGCTCGATCACCGCGATCTTCGCCTCGAGCCCTTCGACCGGACCGATGGCGCCGTCGGCGCTGACTTCCGCTGTTGCCACCCACGTGTCGGGGAGCGGCCGATCGATCACCAGAGACGTCAACGCGAGCACGAAGGATAGACCGAATGACGTTCCGGTGAGTTCTTGGGCCGGCGGCGCGGCGCCGTCACGCAGGAGGTGTTGGGCGAGGTGCTCGGCGTGAAGGTCGCGTTGCGCGACTCGCCGCACGTCGGACCAGAGAAGCGGTAGGGAGCGCGGCACCGCGAGCGCGGCATTCTGCCAGGCGCGCCGGGCGCTACCCTCGAAGGATGCGAGTCCGGGTTCGTGATCCGCTGCTCCCATGCGTAGGCACCACAGGCTGCCGGCGAAGCCGCGGGCGTCGACGGTCACCAGCGGCACTTCGCCGGGAGAAAGTGCGGGCGGGCCTTCGGAGACGAGGGAGAGCGCCTCGCGAAACTCATGAGTGCCGGCTTGCGGCCAACACCATCGAGCCGCGCGCAGACTCCGCGTCCGGCGTTCGCGTTCGGATCGGGTCAGATTCACGGGTGGCTTCAGGCGAGCGCCGGCTCGGCCCACCAAGCGTTCGGATCGACGCGTGCCGCCCGTTGCAGTCGCTCGTCGTCGATCCGGATCACGACCGGCAGTGCCGTCACGAGAGAGCGCCCACGCGCGTCGAGCCCCTCGAGTGCGATGTCGACTTCGTCGACAACTCCGGCCGCAGCGAGGTCGGCCCGCACCGACTCGAGGTCATCGCGCTCGCGGCAAGCCTGCTCGAAGCGAGCAATCCACGCGGTATCGTCCGGCGCCATCTCGAGTGTGAGGTCGTCGAGGAGGCGATGCATGCCGTCGATGCGGGTCAGGCAGGTGCGGCGGAGCGCCGCCTTGTCGTCCGATGACAGAGTGCTCCCCCAGGTTCGTAGTTCCGTCTGGTGCGGCTCCGGAGTTCCGGCGATGGCGCGCTGCACGGCGTCACGGATCTCGTCGGCTGAGGTGGGCTCCCAGAGGCGGCAAAAGGTTCCGGCGGCGACCAGTTGGGTCCAAGCGTCGGTGGCAGTGAGCGCCGCGTGGATCAGTCCGTGCGCCCATGGGTCTCGTGTGTCGTGCATCAGCCGGAGCAGTGGTGGGGAAATCGTAGTGGGAAGCGGTGCGTCCGAGTGCGCTGGGAGCCAGTCGAGCATGATCTTGCCTTGACGGAATTGGAGGACGATGCGGCTACCGTCGGACAACTCGATCGCCGCCGGGCCGGCGTTGAGGTCGGCGACGACGGCGGCGGGATCGCTGTCGGGATGAACGACGGCGTCAGGCACGACGCCGCGTCCGTGGAGGCGGTGCCGCGGCGACTCCACCAGCACCAGGCCGTGGTTCTGCCGGTGCAGGGAGATGGCGAGGTTTGCGTTGCGCGCGATGCGAGAGGAGACGGACGCGAACTCGGCGGTCGGCTGCTTTTGAGCGAAGAGATCCGCCACGAGGCTTACCAGCGACGGGGCGCCGCCGGCAATGACTCCAACCGTCGTGAAGGCGGTGAGGGTGCCACGGCCCTGATCGGCGGCAGGGGCGGCGATCTCGAGAACTTCGGTATCACCGGGGGCGGTGTCGCTAAGGCCAAGACGGGCGCGCTCTTCGGGGGGCAGCCGGAGGGTCATCGTGGGAGCTTTCCTGGGCGGCGTAGCAAGATGGCATGGCGATACGGACGCGCGAGGGCCGAGCGTCTGACATGCGAGCTCGAAGTTCTGGCCCGCTCCCGCCGGGAGACAAAGCGGGCGGCGCAGCCCGCCGCGGAATCTTCCCGCGCCGCGATTGCCGCGGCGTGCCGACTTCGTGGGGGCGAGTCGAAGCGGGCGACCGACCGGTTGTTGTCCCTCCGGTTCATCGGGTCCTCTGGATTTTCAGACGCTCGAGCACGTCGTACAGGGCCGGCCGATCGTCGGGGTGGCACCTGTCGATCTCGGCCGCAATCCTCTCTCGGAGTCGGTGCACGTTTTGATAAAAGCGGTTGCGTGCCTTCGTGAAGTCCCCGCCTTCGGCCTCGATGATTTCTTCGACCGTAGTTTCGCCGCGCGCGATGCGTTGCAGTTGCGCGACGATTACGGCTCCGCGGCCTTGGGGGTTGCGGGCGTCGAGCCCGGCAACGATCTGGTCGAGGAAGATCTTCTGGATCCGCTCGGCCTCGGCTCGGCCCGCGGCGATCTCTTCGGGAGACACCGGGTCGACGATGACCGGATCGGGGTGGTCCTCGCCGGAGTCTGCGTCCAGCGCGGTCGGCGTGTGGACCGCCGTCGGCCGCGCCTTAGTGCGGGTGCGCTTGCGCTTGAGCTGGTCGGCGAAATCGTGGTCGACGGCCGACCGCAGGTACGAAGCGGCTACGCCCTCCGCATCGCCTTGCAAAGGACGTAGCCGGCGCAGCATGCGCAGCAGGACGCGCTGGACGGCGTCGTCCGCGTCGTCGCGGCCCGCCGGATAGGTTCCCTTGGCGCGCACGAGTTGTGCAATCTTGGCGCGCAGCACCTCCGCGGCCAACTCCCGGTCGCCGGCCGCTTTCTCGGGCCCGAGAATCCGCAGTGCCTCGCCGAGGTTCATCGGAACCCCTGCTCGAGCTCGAAGGCTGGCTGAACGACCATGCTCTAGGCTGTCTGCCACCGACCCGGTGGCAGGTTCAAGAGCAGACTCCCGGCGGCGGGTGAGTCCTCCAGGATGCGGGAGAAGCTATGCGCCGCAATGACTCCGAGGAGCGGGCGGTCCTATACGGTTGTGCCAAGGCTGCTGTTCTTGATTTGTCGATAGGCGACACACCCAACGGCAGCGGTCACCGGAACCGCCAGCACGATTCCCCCTACAATGAAGGCCGCGACTCCCGCTGCCGCCGTGGCAGCGACCAGCTTGACTGACTCGCCGCCTGCAACAGCACCTTTCGCCTGCGCATCGTGTTCATTCATTTCTAGGACCTTTCTCCGTTGAGGTTGTTGTGCAACCCCAGACCAATCAGACCACCCCAGATGAAGGCCTGGAACTGCTTGCAAGACGGCTTTCCTGTGCAGCATTCGGTCGCGAAGTGTTCGCAATTGTTCGCCGTCAGACGGTAGCCGGTTTCGCCGAGTCGCTTGCTCGCGTTCTGGACGACGACATCGGCGGCCAGTTGCTCGTCGCCGTGCAGAACCACCCGCGGAACGCCGCCGTTCAGGAAATCCTCAATGGTCGTTTCGCAGATCGACGCATTGGCCATGTCGAAGGGTTCGCCTGAGAAGTGAATGACCCGACCGTCGCCGATGTAGACTCCATGATGCGAGTACTGCAGCGTCCTCTTCACCATGATGTGCGATCCGGGCTCGAGTTGGCGTGGAATGTCATCCCGTTGGAGGGGTTCCGATGTTGAGGTGGATCCACGTCGATGCATGTCCTCTATCCTTTCCTGATGCGTTTCTGGAGAGTCGGTGGATCTACGTCCTGCGTGCGGACAGGTCGGATGAAGGAACTCCATCTCACTCCACCTCCCGGATCTCTCCCGTCTCCAGGTTGAGCTTGGCCAGCGGGCTGCGGCCGAAGATCGGCTGCACGTCGCGGGCCGCCACCAGCCACCGCACGCCCGGCTGCTCCGGCTCGAGCTCGTAGAGAAGTCCGCGTGGCGTATAGCGGTGATCCTTGACCACCACCTCCGCCGTCCGGGCGTCGGTCACCAACATCGCCGGCCCTCCGGCCGCCACCACCGTCACCCACTCGTCGGCAACGGCCTCGCCGAGAGGCAGCTTTACGTGCTCCACCGGCGCCGGCGCGAGGCCGGCGACCTCCGCGGCGAAGGCCTCGAGCTCGAGCGCGAGCTCGCGCTCTCCCTCCGCCGCAGCCGTTGCCCGTGCCGCCTCGATCACCTCGGAAAAGTTCTCTGCCAGCCGCTGCGTCAGCCGCAGACTGCCGTGCGTCGCGTCGTAGACGCACAGCCCCTGTACCTTCTCCCCGCCGAGCGGCGACACGTTGGCATGGAACAATCCGACACCGAGATCCCGGGGCTGCACTCCGAAGGTCGAGCAATACGCCTCGAGAATCGCGTCCCCCACCCGCTCGGCGAGAAAGGCCTTGCGCGGCGAGAACCAGCACACCCCCGTCGTCGGGAAGAACCGCGTCAGGTCGCGCTGGGACCACGGGGACTCCGGCCCGTAGAGGTGCTCCTCCTCGTTCCTGCCGCGGATCTCCTTGAAGCCGATCACCCGCTCGCTCACCTGCACCTCGGCCTCGGCGACGAACGCCCCCGCACTGCGCCGCAGCGCCAGCGTGCCGCCGGCGAAGCGCGGGAATACCATCGTCTGCGCCAGCGGGTGTGTCGTCAGGTGCTTGTCGCGCCGCGTCTGGATCTCGCGCTGCCGGTAGCGGAAGGCAATCACCCGGAACGGTTTGGCCATGTAATAGTAGACCGCTCCCGGATACGCCTCGCGCAGCACCTGGCCGTAGGTCAGCTCGCCCAGGGAGCGGCCGAACGGACCCTGCACCTTGAAGTTCATCTCCATGCTGCTGCGCAGGGGAAACTCGTAGTGCGGCCCGGCCTGTGCCCGCTGCTTCAACGGATAGAGATCGTCCGGCACCACCTCCGTCGGGTGAAGCTCGTTCTCCACCATCGCCCGGAACTTCTCCGGCAACGTCGCCAGCGCCTTCGCTGCGCCCGCCTCGATGCCGCAGACGCGCGCCTCCTGTGCCGCGCACAACGCGTTGCCGTACTGAATGTAGCGATTGTCGAGGTAGAGCCAGTTCGGCTCGACCTCGCGGGCCAGGTAGCTCTCGAGCCCGTGCGGACGCGCCACCAGCGTGCCGCGGTCGTCGATGACGATACACACCCCCGGACGGGCACGCCCGGTGCGGCCGAGCCTCTGCCACAGGGCCTTGGTGCTCGTCGGCGGATTGAGCAGGACGACGACGTCGATGTCGCCGATGTCGAGTCCGAGCTCGAGCGCGCTGGTCGACACGACGCCGAGCAGTTGGCCTTGCGCCAGCGCCTTCTGGATGTCGTTGCGGTCCTCGGTCTCGTAGCCGGCACGGTAAGGCAGAATCTCGCCGGCGTCGCTGTCCAACGAGAGATCAGCCTCGTTGTCGACCGCGTCATCAGGGTCCGCGCCCGTGTCGGCATCGGCCGGGCGGCGGGCGGCGGCCACCATGCGCTCCACCAGGCGGCGCGAATCGCCGAAGGCGATGAAGCGACCGAGGCGCTGCTGGGCGATGCCCTTGAGCAGGTCGGCGATGCGCTGGAAGCGCTTCTTGCCCCGGCCGTCGGCGAGAAGCAGGGTTCGGGCCGGCGCCGGCGAGGCGTCGCTGTCGGCGGCGAAGGTCTGCACCTGCCTGCCCGTGAGTTTCTCGATGAACGCGCCGGGCCTGCCAATGGTCGCGGTGGCGGCGATCAGGTCGAAGCCGCCGGCGACGATGTCCAGGCGGCGCATGAAGTACGACATGTTGGTGCCGAACACGCCCTCGTAGACGTGCGCCTCGTCGAGCACGACGAGGTCGAGCCGCTCGAGGAACCGGCGCACGGGCCGCTCCCCGGCGCGCGACAGCGCCCAGGCGTGAGCAACGTCCGGGGTCATCAAGACGACGTGGTTGTGCTCGACGATCTCGGCGCGCTGCCGCGTGTCGACGCCGCCGTCGATGAGCCCGACGGAGAGTCCGAGCGGCGCAAGGAAGGTCCGCCATTTCTCGATCTGGTCCTGCATGAGGGCACGGGCCGGATAGAGCGCGAGGACGCGAGCCTTCGGGTCGGCGCACAGCCGATGGGCGGCAGCGCTCATGAAGATGAGGCTTTTGCCCGAGGCGGTCGAGGTGGCGACACACAGGTCATTGCCGGCAATCGAAGCCTCGATCGCCGCCGACTGGTGGGCATAAAGCCCGGCCGGGAAGCGATTCGACAGAGTATCGCGCAACGGAGCGGCGAGTGTGGCCGGCACCGGAGCGTGGTGTGCGCTGCGCTCGGGCAGAGCGACGCGGTTGACGATCGGCAGGCCGAGCGAGTCGGCGAGAGCGGCGATCTGGTCGGGACTGACCGGTGTTGGATCGAGGATGGGCGGGTGTTTGCGGATCGTCGAGGTGTTCATGGCGTCTCCTTTGGTGTTGCTGCTCGTAGAGACGCGACAAGCGTTGTCGTCTGACAGGCCGTGTGGGAATCGTATGCGAGGGTGCCGATTCTCACACCGCTTCTAATGGAGGCAGTGGGAACAGGTCGCGGGCTCGCGATGTCCTTCGCTCATTTCAGTGCGGATCGCTGTCAGATATCCGCCCGCTCCAGCGTCTCCTCGCGCATGACGAACGGAAAAGTGGTGGCCGTCTGCTTCCATCAGGATGCCCAGGTGCTCTGCCTTGCTGGCTACCCGGAGCCGCCGACGGCTTGGTCGGTTGTTGGCGCGGCGGCGTTTGGTGGGGCGGAGCACTGAGGGAAGAGGTGGCGGATGGCGGAGCTACTGACAAGGTGTTTCGTCGGCGCCGCAAGTTGGGCGAGCTGTGTTGACGAGAGCAGCGCGAAGCGATTAATCCGACCGGAGACGGCATTGGTTTCGGTGGCAGGGAGGTGGAGCGGATGTTGACCGCAGAGCAGCGCGAGTTGGTGCAACAGGTCGCCTTGGCGGCCCTTCTCCACGACGTCGGCAAACTCGCCCAGCGCGCCGAGGCCGATCCCGAGCGCTACAAGAGCCTCGCCAACCAGCACCTATTCACTCGCACGGTGGACGGGCGGGCGCAGTACCATCACGCGGCCTACACATGGCAGTTCATCGCCGACCACGCGGACTGGCTCACTGCCGTCGGTCGCGGCGACGATGACAGCGTCGCCGGCTGGGCGGCGCGGCACCACAAGCCTACTTACGTAGGCGACGCCGTCGTCGCAGAGGCCGACGGTCTTTCCGCGGGTATGGATCGCGGTCACCCCGACGAGGTCGCTGCCAAGGCAGGCTGGCATTTCGTCCAGACGTGCCGCCTCGAGCCACTTCTCGGCCGCGTAAGCGGCGGCGATGCCGGCGCTTACGCGGTCCCGTTCGCCGCGCTCGATTTCGGCCCGACGCTGTTTCCCATCTCCGCGGCCGAGCCCTCGGCTGCTGCGGCGGCGCGCGAGTACCGCTCCTTATTCGATCCCCTCTGCCAGGACACGAGCAAGATTCCTCGCGGCGACGTCGGCGTTTTCCTGCGGACCTTTCTGGCTGTGTACGAGCGCTACGCTTGGTGTGTGCCGGCGGCTACCAACGCCTTGCCGCGCGACGTTTCGCTCTTCGAGCACAGCCGTGCCGCAGCCGCGATTGCCGCCGCCATGACGGCCGAGTTGCTAGGGTCACCGGGCGGGTTTGCCGAGGCGGAGGTGCGTCGCCGCGGCGACACGCGGTACCTGCTCGCCGTCGCTGATCTGACCGGGATCCAGCGCTTTCTCTACACCATCGCCTCGAAGAACGCGGCGCGGGCCCTGCGCGGCCGTTCGTTCATGCTGCAGCTGCTCGCCGAGGGGATTGCGTCGTTCCTGCTCGACGAACTCGGCCTGCCGCCGGTGAACGCGCTTTACAACGGTGGCGGCAAGATCTGGCTGCTGCTGCCGCGCCGCGCCGAGGAACGGCTGCGCACGCTCGCGTCGGAAATCGATCTCGACCTCCAGCGTCACTACGGCGGCCGGCTCGGTTTTGCCGTCGGTGCCGCGGCGATGTCCGGCGAGGACTTCGTCTCCGGCAGGGTGGCGACTCGCTGGGAGGCCGCCTCCGCCGACCTGTTGCATCAGCGTCGCCGCCGCTTCGCTCGTGCCGCCGAGGCGGACTACGAAGCGGTCTTCGCTCCGTTCGGCGAACCGGGCCTGGGAACCCTCTGTGGCACCTGCGGTAAGCTCGACGCCGATGTCGTCGACGACGCCGAGAACGGGCGGACTTCGTGCCCGGAGTGTCGCGAACTCATCCAACTCGGCCGGCTGCTGCCCGATGCGACGTGCCTCGTTGCTGCCGCCGGTGACGATTGGCGGGCTCAACTCGACAACTTGCGCGAGCACTTCGGCGGCCGTGAGCGCAACTGGTACACCGCGCTACCGCCGCGTCTTCGCCGCGGATTCCTCGTCTCACGCGCGCCTCTCCCCGACGTCCTCGCAGACGCCGGATCACGTCACGTGGTCCACGTTTTCGCCCCAGCCAACCTCCAGCCGGCGGCGACCGGTGCGGTGGCACTCTTCCTCGGCTCGGCCGGCAGCGGCCGAGCGCCGGACTTCGAGACCTTGGCCGACGAGTCCGAGGGTATCGAACGGCTCGGCGTCCTGCGCATGGACGTCGACTCGCTCGGCCGCATTTTTCGCGAGGGGCTGCCGGAGAGTGAGCGCACCTTCTCGCGCATCACCAACTTGTCGAAGCTGCTGGCCTACTACTTCAGTGGGCACGTGCCGGTACTGGCAGGAAGGGAGCCGTGGGCCGGAAAAGTCCAAATCATCTACACCGGCGGCGACGACCTCTTTCTCGTCGGCGCTTGGTCGGTGCTGCCGGCGATGGCGCTAGAAATCCGACGCGCCTTTAGCCAGTTCACCGCCGGTAACCCGAACTGGGGCATCTCGGGCGGGCTGGCCCTGGTGCGCTCAGGGCAGCCCATCGCGGCGGCGGCGAAGGCGGCAGGCGAACTCGAAGAGCGCGCCAAGCAGCACGAGGGCAAGGACCGACTGACCTTCCTCGAGGATGCTCTGCGCTGGGAGGATCTCGACGTCGTCGCGGCGCTTGCGCGCGAGATCCTGGCGCTCTGCGGCAGGGACGCCGACGACCTTCCGACGGATGCTCGGGCGGCGCCGGTCGTTTCGCCGCTCGCGCGCAGTTGGATTCACCGTCTGGCGCGCATCGCTGGTCTTTACCGCGACTCGTTCGAAGGAGATCACCGCGAACGCCCCACTGCCTCGCTACGTGAAGTCGAGGACCGGGTGCGCCGCGGTCGTTGGGCCTGGAACCGTGCCTACGCACTGGCCCGCATGAGCGACCCCCAGTTGCGACCGCGTCTGGAGAAACTGATGCATGCCCTGCCCGGCAGGGAATGGGAGTCGGGCGATCGCCGCTGGAGCGCGACGCGCGACCTGATCTGGCTGCTGCAGCCGGCTGCTCTATGGGCCGACCTCGCCAGCCGAGAGAAAAGGAGTGAAGGATGAGTGCCGATTTCAGGGACACACGGAGTCCTGACGCTCGACGCGGGTCTAACGCGCCGCCGCCGACGACGCTCGATGTTGCGACGATCCGGAAAGCCGTGCTCGCCGGGGATCCGGCTGGAATCGACGAAGGCGCAGAAAAACTCGCCGAGGCCCTGTCGCGAGCGGGCTTTACGACCTCTCAGGTGCGCAACTTCTACGGATCGGTCGCGAAGATCCGTGATATCTCCGACCCGGCGCGGCAGATCGCCCAGATCCGCATGACGCGCTCGCGTCTCGCCTATCTCACCGCTCGCTCCAACGAAAAAAAGCGGGACAGCGCGAATCACCTATGGGCTGTGTTCGGGCCGCTGACGAAAGAAGTGCAACCGGCGCAGGTTGCGGCCTTCTGCGACTTCGCCGAAGCGGTTGTCGCGTACCACAAGTTCTACGAGAAGAGCGGTCAGGCCGACCGCAGAGGGTGAGACCCATGAGCACTTCGATCCAGCCTCCCCGATTGGTGAAAAAGATCCTCGTGCGCGGCGAGATCACCGCGCTCACCGGCATGCACATCGGCGGCAACGACACCGGCCTCGGCATCGGCGGTGCCGATAAAGTCGTCGTTCGCGATCCCAAGACCCGCCGGCCGTACATCCCCGGCTCTTCCCTCAAGGGCAAGATGCGCAGCCTACTCGAACGGGTCGACTGCGCCCGCCTAGGCTGCGACGGTTTCGCGGTCCAAGGAATCACACTTGCTCCTTGCAAATGTGGCGGTTGTGCGGTGTGCCTCGTCTTCGGCGTGCCCGCCGACGAGTCGCGCCCCTACGACCCCGACAAACCGTACGCCGGCGCCGCGCGTGCTCTCTTCCGCGACGCCCATATGACGCCGGCAAGCGCGGCCGAAATGGCGAACTGGTCGGGTCTCGACCTTCCTTACGCGGAGGTGAAGACCGAGGTCGCGATCGACCGCCTCACGAGCAAGGCCAATCCGCGCCAGTTCGAGCGCGTCCCGGCCGGAGCCCGCTTCGGCTTCGAGGTCGCGCTCAACGTCTACGACAAGGACGACGAGGAGGAGATGCTCGGGCTGTTGCAGCGCGGCCTGCAACTCGTCGCCGACGACGCCATCGGCGGTCAGGGCTCGCGCGGTTACGGACAGGTCGAGATCACCCTGACGCACATCGTGCGGCGCGATGCCGCCGGGCTCGCCACCGCCGCTGCCGACGAAGGCAGGCTCGCCCAGCCGATCGCCTTCGGCGCCCGCAACACCGTCGCCGCATGAGCTTGATCCTCTATCGTCTGCGTCCCCTCGCACCGCTGCACCTCGGCACCGGACGCGCCGACGACCTCGCCGATCTCGACGAGTTGCCGCGCTCCGATACGCTCGCCGCGGCGCTGTGCTCCGTCTGGCGGCATGTGCAGCCCGGCGCGGACATCGGCGCGCTCGCCGCGGCACCGCCGTTCGCGGTGTCGTCGGCGCTGCCCGTGGTGAAGAACGGCGACACCTGGCTGCCGACGCTGCCGCTGCCGACAGGCCTCGCCGAGGCAGCTGCCGGTGCCGACCGCAAGCGCTGGAAGGGCGCCCGCTTCGCGCCGGCCGCTCTGCTGCGCGACCTGATCGCCAGCCGCGCGCCCGATGCCGACGTCGTCGACGGCGTGCTCCTGCCGACCGCCCTGGCCGCGGTCCACGGCGAGGGGCTCTGGCACCGTGAGAGCCGCGTCCGCCTCGCCGTCAACCGCCTCGGCGGCGGGCCGATTCCCGGCCTGCTCTACGAGTTCGGCGGCGTGCGCTTCGCTGACGGTGTCCGTCTCGGCATCGCCGCCGACTTCGCCGAGGAAAGCACCCGCCGCGCCTTCGAGGCTGCCTTGGCGCTGCTCGGAGAAGAGGGCCTCGGCGCCGATCGCTCCTCCGGCTACGGCCGTTTCGCGGTCGAGGCCGTTGACTCCTTCGCCCCCGCGCTCGGCAGCGGCATGCGACTCTGTCTGTCCCTCTGCCGGCCGACGCATGACGAGATCGCGCGCGGCCTGCTCGCCGAGCCGGCGCGTTGGGATACGGTCGTGCGCGGCGGCTGGATCACCAGTCCCGGCGCGAACTCGCTGCGCAAGCGCGATGTGCGCATGCTGGCCGAGGGCGCACTGGTGGCCGACCTCGGTGCCGATCGGGTCGGCGCCGCGCCGCGGGTGCTCGAAGCGTGCCCCGAACTGGGCCTGGGTCACGACGTCTACCGCTCGGGAGTCGCGATCGCGGTGCCGATCGCCGTTCCTGCGGGTGCCGCGGGGAGGGCTGTATGAACCAGTGGTTCCAGGTCAGGACTCTCTCGCCGGTCCATGTCGGTTCGGGCGAGGAGTGGGTGCGGGGGACCGACTATTTCTCCGCCAGCGGTCGAACATGGTTCGTTTCCCCGGAGCGGGTCGGTGACGCATTCGCCGACGAGATCGCCCGTGGTGAGTCGATCGAAAGGATCGTCGGGCGTCGCCGGATCGACCCGCAGCAGGTCTCTTCGTCGAGTTGTACCGGATTCATCGAAGCCTCGAAGCTGAGGCTCGCGGTCCGCGCCGGCGACGGCCGACCTTTGCTGCCCGGGTCGTCACTCAAGGGCGCGCTGCGAACGTTGCTCCTCGTCGCTTGGACGGCGGATGAACCACACGGTAGGCGACGATCAGCGTTGGCGACGCCTTGGCGCGAAAGCCTCAATCAACTGCGCGCACGCGACATCGAAGGCGCTGTCTTCTGTGCCCCCGAACTGCGCGAGCCGAAGGGGGACATACTACGTGGACTCAAGGTCGGCGACGCCCACTTCGCAGTGGAATCGGTCGAGGTCCGCAGCGCCAAAGCCATCGGCACCAAGCGCAACACACTCAACGCGGTCGAGGTGCTGCCGAGCGATGCCCGTTCGGCGCTGCGGCTCACACTCGAGCGTCCGGGCGCACTGCCCGGGCTGGCCTTCCCGCAGCAGCTTCCCGGCCTGGCACAGCTGTCGGTGTGGTCGAAACAGCACGCCGCACACCTGCTGCGTGGCGACCGCGACTACTTTCGCCGCAACGACGTCGCCGCTCTCACGGATCGCTGCGACCGCCTCTTGAAGACCGTGGACGCGCTCGGACCCCAGGCCATCGTGCTGCGGCTCGGCTGGGGCATCGGCTGGACGGGAATGACGGGTGATATCCTCGACGAACGGGAACGCAGTCAGTTGCGGATGCGCCTTGGCAAGACGCGTAAGGTGGCCCTGAGCGGACACAGCGAGCGTAGCGAGCCGACGGACCTCTTCGGCTGGATCGTGCTCGAGCCAGTCGACGCCGCCGCGGCCCGGACCCTGATGCCGGACGCGCCGCGGCCGGCCCCCGTCGCCGCACCGCTGGTTGCCGAGCGGCCGAGCGCCCCGGTCGTCGATCTCGACGAGGTGTTCCTCAACCGGCTGCGCCGGTTTCAGGCGCGCGACTTCGGCCAACTCAATCAACTCGTCGGCGAGGCCGAGCGCCACGCGAAGCGCGAAGCCGCCCTCGCGGCTCTCGGCGAGCGGCTCGCCGGCATCTTCGACCGCAAGAAGCTGAAGGAGATCGGCACGAAGTTCGCTGTGCTCAAGCCGTTCCTGAAAAAGGCGGACGGATGATGGCGCAGGGAGAACGGTTGCTGCTTTGCTCGATCGGTGCCGGCAAATACGAGGAAACCAGCTACCGCTTTGGGACGGATACGTGGTGTACGCGCTTCGCGCCGGTGGCGCTGGCGCGGCTCGGCGGACTCGCCGGCGCCCGCTGCCTCGTGCTCGTCACCGCCGAGGCGCGTGAGAAGTGGCTCGGCGCGTTCGGCGCCGAGATGCGTGAAGCTGGTCTCGAGGTCGATGCCCTCGACGTGCCGCTCGGCCGCTCCGCCGGAGAGATTCTCGACATCTTCGCCCGCATAGCCGCCGCCGTGCCGGAGCGGGCCCGTGTTACCCTCGACGTCACGTTCGCGCTGCGTCATCTGCCGTTCGTCTATCTGGCGTCGCTTGCCTATCTCGTCGGCCAGCGCGCCGTCGTGGTCGACGGCATCTTCTACGGCGCCTTCGAGGTGGCTGACGCGGACGGCTCGCATCCGATCCTCGACATCACCTCCTTGTTCGAACTGCTGCGTTGGTACCAAGCGCTGGAGCAGTTCCGCGAGGCGGGCGACGGCTCGGCGCTGGCACGCCGCCTCGCGGACGAGCGTGAGCGGCTGCGGGGCCTCGGCTGGGACGGCCGGGAGATGCGCAACACCGCTTCGCACATCGAAAAACTGTCGCGCGCGCTGACCGCGGGACTGCCGCTCGAAGCCGGCCGCGCAGCTTTCCACCTGGTGAATGAGACGAAGCGCATCGACGGTGCCGGAGTTCCCGATGTGCTGCGAATTGCCGTTGCCGATCTGCGCGACCTCGCGCAAGGATTCGCGGTCGATCGCGAGACGGGGAAGGCATCGCTGGCGCTGAACGAGAAGGAACTGGAACGCCAGATGGACCTCGTTCGATGGTATGCTCAGCGCCGCGACGCGCCCCGGGCCCTGCTCTTGCTGCGCGAGTGGCTCGTGAACGTCGCCGTTCTCGCTCGCGGCGCGGCGGATCGCTGGCTCGATTTTTCCCATACAAGGCGTCCGGCGGAGTGGTTCTTCGGCAGCCTCCTGCAGCGCGTCGAACAAGGCGTCGCCAACGGCATAGAGAAAAAGGTCGGGCGCGCCTGGAAGGACATCGCCGATGCCCGCAACCGCTTCGCCCACGCCGGGATGCGCAAGGAAGACGTCGACGCGGGCATCGACGTCATGCGTTATGTCGAGACATGTCTCGATGTCAGGTCCGAGGTGGAGGCGCTTGCCGCGGCCGCACCCGCTCCCCGACGGCTGCTGCTGACCGGGCTGGGTATGTCGCCCGGCGCGGTCGCGACGGCGCTTGCCTGCGCCGAACCGGACGCGGTGTTGGTGGTGACCTCGGCGGAGGCGGAGTCCGGGCTCGAAGCCGCGCTCGAGCGGTCGGGGAGGCGCGGCATCGAGTATCGGGTGTTGCGACTCGTCGATGCCTACCGCGACTTCGATGCCGCCGGGCGATTCGCGACGGATCGGCAGTTGCTCTTGTCATTCGCCACGGCCGGTGAACTGGTGGCGAACCTCACCGGTGGAACGAGTGCGATGCAGTTCGTGGTTGAGAAGCTGGCCTCGAGTGCGGCACGGATGGGAGTACCGGTGCGGCGCTGTCTTTTGATCGACCGGCGCACGCCGGAGGAGCAACGCGCCGATCCTTGGGCCCGCGGTGAGTTGGTGTGGCTCGACGACGGGAAGACCGACGAGGGGACGGCGTGAACGATCCGATCGTGAATGCGGCGGCGCTTCCGCCGGCGCTGGTGGTGCGAGCGCGTTTCCGGCTGCTGGCGCCGCGGCGCCTGCCGGCGTTTCTGGGCTCGGCGGCGCACGGCGCGCTCGGACGTAGTCTTTACCGACTGGTCTGTGTGTTCCCGCGGCGCACAACCTGCGAAGGGTGTGTCCTGCTCGGGCGTTGCGCTTACCCGCGGCTGATGGAGACGCCAGCGACGGTAGCAATCCCCGGGGTACGGGACCAGGCACCGCGTGGGCTGGTGCTGGCGCCGCTGAGCCGCTTCTGGCGTGGCGACGGCGCGCCCGTGGAGATTCCGACGGGGACGTCGGTCGAGGTGCGGCTGACGCTGCTTGGTGCTGCGATCGAGGAATTGCCGGTGCTCGTGGTGGCGCTGCAGGGTGTGGCGCGACGCGGTTTGGGCGCGGCATTGCGGCAGGCTACGTGCGATCCGGCCGGCGACGGCGATGCGGCGGCAGCGATGCGGCTGGAGCGCATTGAGACGGTTCCCAGCGGCGCGCTGATCTATGACGGCGACACCGACGAGGTGCATGCGGCGGTGGTGCCGGCGCCCGTGGAGGAGGTGGCGCCGGAGGCGGTGGTCGTCGAGTTGCGGACGCCGTTACGGTTGAAGCATGGCGGCCGGGTTCGGGCGGAGATCCGGCCGGAGGAGTTCGTGCGGGCGTTGGCGCGCCGGGCGAACGCGCTGGCGCTGCTGCACGGCGGTGGCGCGCGAGTGGTAGACGAGGGCGAGGCGGCGGTTGCGGCGGCCGGGATCGCGGAGACGGCGCGGGAAACGCGGCTGGTGCACGTGCGGCGCTACTCGGCGCGGCAGAGGCGGGCGATGGACCTGCCGGGGATCGAGGGGCGGCTGGCATGGGCGGGTCCGGGGCTGGCGCGGGTGTGGCCGCTCCTGCGGTTTGGCGAGGCGGCGCAGGTCGGCAAAGGGGCCGCGTTGGGGTTTGGGCATTATGGGATGCGGCCGGTGGCGTGAGCCGGAGCGGCGTTGGTCTTTGACAACCAGGTCGGCCGGGCGGGGTGCGTGCGACGGTCGTGGGCTGGAACGAGCCAAAGCGGGCAAGGTGCTGAAAAGGCGACGATTTCCCCGTTTTGCCACGTGGCGATCGTCGCGGCCGTTTTCGCGAGGAATTACAATAGGTTACGCCTGCGCGACAGCGGCGATGCCGGCGCCGACACCAAGGCACCGGGGGGTCGTCGCAACGCGGCTTGCAAGTATCCGTGCAACTGTGGTTTTCACGCAGGTGCGTCCGACAGGACGCTTCCCCGACGAGGGGATTAAGACTTAGCGCCCGGAGTGAAAAACTTCACCACTGCGATACGTCCGACAGGACGCTTCCCCGACGAGGGGATTAAGACTCCATCTCGTTATACCAGCAAGCGAAAAAACCCTTGAGTCCGACAGGACGCTTCCCCGACGAGGGGATTAAGACTGAACTCGCAGAACGAAGCCCGCGGGTCGCCGGTAAGGTCCGACAGGACGCTTCCCCGACGAGGGGATTAAGACACCACGACCAGTGGCAAGGCAATGCTGACGAGCACAGTCCGACAGGACGCTTCCCCGACGAGGGGATTAAGACAACGTAAATCCGAAGACTCGCCAATCCCAATCTGTAAGGGTCCGACAGGACGCTTCCCCGACGAGGGGATTAAGACTGGCCGTAGACTTCCACGACTTCGTTGTCGTTCCATGGCGTCCGACAGGACGCTTCCCCGACGAGGGGATTAAGACGCCTGTTCCTGCATTTGCTCAACGGTTGCCATCTATGTCCGACAGGACGCTTCCCCGACGAGGGGATTAAGACGCAGATGTCCCAGATCAGCGGGCGCTCGTCGGCGTCCGGGTCCGACAGGACGCTTCCCCGACGAGGGGATTAAGACACGGCGCCCAGCTTCGGGTGTGACGCCCATGCGTGGTCCGACAGGACGCTTCCCCGACGAGGGGATTAAGACTCGGCGCCACGCCCGGTGATCTCGGCGGCGATTGTCGGTCCGACAGGACGCTTCCCCGACGAGGGGATTGTCATTTCTCACGAGCATGACCCACCCCGATTCTCACGGGATGACCCAGGTCCG
>CAZGEJ010000025.1:0-81693 GCA_964524885.1 uncultured Binatia bacterium (SeqCode) | reverse complement strand
CGAAAGCGGGGAGCGGCACATGGAAGACGTCGTGCAGCAGTTCCACCGCCAGCGTCGCACGATTGCGGAACAACAGCACCAACGCTTCGTGCAACGAGGACGGCATGCCCCGAGTGTAGCCCCGGGCCAGTCGTCGCGGAAGGTAGAGTAAGAAAGATTACGCAGCTGGTTAGAGCAAGAGCTAGGAGGGGGCGGAAGGCTAAAGGCGGAAAGCGAAAGGCAGCAGCCGGATTCTGCTTCTCGCGCGGACCCGCGCGACGATCGCGGGTCGCGTCTCGCTCGCCGAATCGTGACCTCCTCCCTTCCCGAATTTGCCACGTCCGTGTGCCAGACCCGTGGCCCTTGGGGTTGCGGTGCGGTCCCGACTCTCGATAGGGAGCACTTGGGACCATCATGCCATGACGAGGGCTGACTGCCACGAGACGCGTTCCGGCGATGTCGTCGACTTGTCGATCACCGTGCCGGTGCACGACAACCGCGATACGCTCGACGAACTCATCGATCGGCTCATCGCCGTGCTCGAGCCACTCGGGCTGCGCTTCGAGTTGATCTTCGTCGATGACGGCTCGCGCGACGATAGTTGGGAGGTGTTGCAGCGCCGCGCTGCCGCCGACCCACGTGTGCGCCCCTTCGCCATGGTGCGCAATCTCGGCGGGCAGGCGGCGATCTGCGCCGCTTTCGATCAGATGCGCGGGCGCTGGGGCGTGTGCATGGACGCCGATCTCGAGAATCTGCCGGAGGACATTCCGCAGCTGCTGGCGCCGCTGCAGCAGGGCTACGATCTCGTCTGCGGCTACCGCGCCGATCGCCATAGTCCGTGGCTGACGCGACGTCTGCCGTCGGCGCTGCTCAACCGTTACGTGCGTCGCGTCACGGGTACCCACGTGCGCGATCTCGGTTGCGGCATGCGCGCGTTCGAAGCTCGCATCGTGCGCGACTTGGCGCGCGAGGGCGAGGCGCGGCGCCTGCTGACGCCGGTTTTTCTGCGTCGTGCGCGACGCATTGCCGAGGTGCCGATTCGCCATAGCCCACGGCGTCGGCCCGGCGGACACTCGTTTCTGTCGTTGCTCGCCATCGCCGTGGACTACTACCTGCTCACCGCCGGTCGGCCGTTCTTGCGCAGTGGGGTCCTGTCGTCGACTTTGCTCGTCGGCGCCGGCGCCCTGCTGTTCGCCGGGCAACCTCTTCTGGCGAGCATCCTGACCCTGACGGGCGGCATGGGCCTCGGACTGTCGTTGCTGGGCGAGCAGATGCAGCGCATCTACCATCTGGTGCAACGCACTCCCTTTTATGCCCTGCGCGACGAATCGGCGTCGCCCACGTCGGATGGCACTCGCGGATGAGTGAAACCGACGGACATCGGCCGCTGCTGGTCGTGATCCTGCCGGCGCTCGACGAGGCGACGACCATCGGCGGCGTGATCGCGGAATTGCGCGCGCGTGCCGATGGCGAGGTGCTACGGCACTTCGCGCTGCGCTTGTTCGTCGTCGATGACGGCTCGCGCGACGCGACTGCGGCGGAGGCGCGGCGTGCCGGGGCGGATCGGGTGCTGGAGCTCGCAACGCATCGAGGTCTGGGCGCGGCGGTGCGCACGGGCCTTGCCGCGGCGCGAGCGGCGGGCGCCGATGTCGTCGTCAAGCTCGACGCCGACGGACAACACGATCCCGCCGACCTCGAGGCGTTGCTGCAGCCGATCGTCGAAGACCGCGCCGACGTCGTATACGGCGATCGCAGCGCCGGCATGGGCTACCGCATGCCGCTGGTGCGCCGTGCCGGCAATGCGTTGTTTTCCAGATTGATGCGTTGGCTCACGGGCTGGCCCGTACGTGATGGACAGCCGGGCATCTTCGCCCTGTCGCGTGCCTACCTCGAACGATGTCACTTGCCGGGCGACTACAACTACGCGCAGCAGCTTCTGTTCGATGCCTACCACAAGGGTATGCGATTCGCGCAGGTGCCGGTGCGCTTTCGACCGCGCACGGCGGGCACGTCGTTCGTCGGCTGGAGCTATCCCTTCCGCGTCATCGGCCAACTGGCGCTGGTGCTCGTCGGTATCCAGCCGATGCGTGTCTTCGCGCCGATCGGCGCGGCCTTTCTCGCCTTCGCCGCCATCGTCGCGGCCTGGCAGATCGGCGAGTGGTGGTGGGTCGGTGCGGTCAAGCCGATCCGCAACGTCAACCTCGTGCTCGGCACCGGGCTATTCGGTCTGCAGACCCTCTTCTTCGGCCTGTTGGCGGAACTGGTCGTCAGTCAACGCCGCGATTGAGCATGATCGCGTCGCGCTTGGTCACGGCGCGTGCCGTCTGGATCGTCGCCGCCGCTCTCGGCGCCGGCTATGCCGTGCCGCTCTACGATCCGCCGAGCGGGCCCGTGTCCGCGGGATGGACGCCCTTGGCCGCTGCCTTTCCGGAAGTTCCCGAAGCTTGGATCGCTGGTCGACTGGCTGCTCTCGTTGGCGTGGCGTTGTGGCTGGGCATGCGACTGCCGCTACCCGTCTGGCAGAGCGGGATGGGGGAGGAACACGAAGCCGAGAGGCCGCCCTTGCTGTGGCTCGCGGTTGCCGTCTCCTTGCTGCACGTCGCATCGTTGCCGTGGGCGCAGGCGTTGCCCGCGTGGGGCCAAGCTGCCTATGTCTTGGCGCTTTTCGCTCCGGCGGCGTTGCTCGGCGTGGGGACGCGATGCGCACCGTGCGTTGGGGCGCAAGTCGCATGGCGCACGGTCGTTGGCGTGTGTTGCGCGTGGCTGGCGTTGCGATGGCTGTGCGGCGATCCGCGGCGTGCGGCGGACGTCGTCGACATGTGGCGCCCCTTCGAGACGCTGGCGCGCATGGCGAGCAAAGGGGGCAACTACCTGATCGAGGCGCCCGGGCGGCAGCTGCCGGGAGTGAGTTCGCTGCCGTTCTTCTTCGAAGGGCTACCGCTGTTGCAGCTTTTCGGATGGGAGCCGACGCTCGCGTGGCTCCAGGCCGTCCACACGTGGATGCTGTTCGCCACCGTGTTGCTTTTGGCGAGTGTGATCGGCGCGCTGCTGTCGACGGAATCGGCGGTCGTGGCGGCTACCGCCTACCTGTTCTCGCCCTTCGCCTTGCTGGCGCAGACGACGCCCATCGTCATGGCGATCGGGCCACTCTATGCCGCGGCAACGGTGTTCGTGGCGTTTCGGGTGGTGCGCACGCGGTCGGCCGCATGGGTGGCCTTGCTCGGGAGTGTCGCAGGCTTGGCGGCGAGCAACCCCTCGTTGGTGCCGTTCACCGGTGCACTGCTGGTGGCCGTCGGCGTCGCCGTGTGGCGCGCGGGGCAGCGTCCGTCTCTCGCCGTCCTGGTGGTCGCTACGGCGTGTTTCGTGGCGGCGATCGGTCCGTCCTTGCCGACGCCGACGGCGTTGCGCGCAATGGTCGAGTTGTACTCGGCTCCGAGTTGGCCTTGGGCGACGGTCGAGGCGTCGCTGAACGGACAGATCGCGCCCTTGCCAGCGGATTGGGCCTATGCCGTGGGCTCACCCTGGGCGGCTCCGTTGGGGGCGTTGCTGGTGCCGTTCGCCGCCGCGCGCAACGGGTTGCGACTGCACGCCGATGCACTGTTCGAACCTTGGTCCGCCGTGCTCGTCGCCATCGGAATCGTCGTGGCGCTGCGGGCGCGCCGCGAGGCGTTGCTGTTGCCGCTGGCCTTGTGGTTGGCCTTGGCTCCGGCCTTGGTATCGAACGTCGACCGGCCTTCGGTCGTGCGCTGGTTCGGTGGTCCGGTGCCTTTCGTGTTGCTGGTGGCGTGGGGGTTCGAGGCGTTGCGCTTGGGGCTGGCCACGGCACGTTGGCGTCGGATCGCGACGGTCGTGACCTGCATCGTCATCGGCACCAGCGGCACGCTGCTGTTCGATGGGATCTGGCCGCGCGTGCTGCCGCAGTCGGCGCACGGCATGGCCCTGCGCGCCGCGGGGGAGGGGGCCTTACCGCATTGGCTGACGGCCCGCACCCTGCGGCCCGAGCGAGCCTGGTTGGGACGTGAGATCGATCCGTTGCGGCGTCACTATCGAGCCGACTGGCTGCGCAGTTTTCATCCCTACAGCGAGTCGATTCTCCCCATCGTCGCGGCGCGTCCGTGGCCCGTCGCGTGGCTCGAAGACATCGAAGCGGCGGCGGATCCGGTCTGTTCCAACCGCAACGATCCGGAAGTGGTCGTGTGGTCGCCGGCGCTCGACGACACGGCGGGGGTGACGGCTCGTTTGTGCACCGTCTGGCCCGACGCCGCCGTGCTGCGCCTCTTCGATGTGGCCGGCCGGTCGGAACTGCGGGCGGCGGTTCGCCCAGGGGCGAGTTGGCGTCCGGTGTCGGGGCGTTGGTCGATGTTCTCCTGTCGCGAGGCGCCGCGCGAGATGCCCGGATCAGGAGGCACGCAATCGTTCGAGATCGAGGACTTCGCTGCGCAGCATGGCGTAGAAGTCGCGGGCGTACCGCACCTGGTGCACCGAGACGTCGTTGGTGAAGTGCAGGTCGTCCCAGTCGATCTCGCCGTCGAGCCGCCGCTGTAGTCCGCCCGCGGGGTAGCGGTAGAGCATGTCGTAGTGCGGCGGCGTGCCCCAATGGAAGATCTCTTCCTCGGGTTGCGAGAAGTCGAAGTAGAAACGTTGCTCTTCGGTGCCGCGGACGACGTAGGCGATGACGGTGCCGCTTACTCCGGGCAGTTGCGCGCGGGTTTGGCGCCAGCGTTCGAGCAGGTAGTCGCGGAAGCGCTCGACGAGACCGGGCCTTGCGGGAGGATCGGGCGGCGACAGCATCGAGATGTAGCTGGCGTGGGTGCGGGCGTAATGCTCGGCGTCGGCGAGTTCGTCGGCTTTGCTGCGCGGCGGCTGGACCCGTTCGAAGCGATCGTCGGCGGTGATGCGGTCGCCCGGGCCCATGGCTTCGCCGCGCAGACCGACGGCTTCGACGCGGCGCACGGCGTCGCTGGCGGCGTTGAACGAGATGTTCTTCCAGCGGGCGCCATCCTGAAGAAAGCGCGCGCCGCTGGCGAAGGGGATGGCGATGCGTGGTTGGAGCCGCTGTGCCGCCTGCACGAAGTCGGCGAAGCGCCGCTCGGCCGCCTCGTCCATCAATCGTTGCTTCTCGGCCTCGTCCATGTCGAAGCACAGCGGATAAAACGACGCCGGCGAGAAGCCGAGAAAAGCGTAGTCGACGTCGTAGTGCCGTCGCACCCAGTCGTACTTCTCGGGCGCCAGCACGGCGTCGTTGTTGTTGAACAGGGTCCAGGCGGGGGTGCGGACGACGAGCGCCGAGTCGTAGGCGGCGTTCTCCAAGTAATCGTGCTCGAGGATGGCGATCTCGAAATCCGTGCCGGGGATGGCGACCGGCTCCTGGAAGGGACACTCGATCACCGGGAAGCCGAGCCGCGCGATCGCATCGCGAAAGCCCTTGCGCCGGTAGGCACCGATGTAGACCGGAATCGTCTTGGGCAGGAGCGCCAGCGTCGGCAGGTGAAAGTGGTCGGGATGGATGTGCGAGATGTAGAGGAAGTCGGTCTGGCGCACCAACTCGCCGACGTCGTGCGCCAGGGGTGGAAAATGGAAGGCGCTGTTCGGACCGATGGGATCGAGCCACCAGGGGTCGGCGACGAGGGTCTTGCCCCGGTCCTGGGCTCGGAGCGAGGCGTGTCCGATGACTTCGATGCGATAGTCGCGCATGCGTCAGCTCCTCGGCGGCACCCTAGCGAGTCGGCGCCCCAGCGTCGAACGCCGGCGCGCCTCGCCGCGACGGGCATGATTCCGGTTGAGCGGGAGGGGGCGTTTGTAGGATGGTGCGCCCGTCCATGATGAGCGTTCGTCCGGCCGGCATCGTGCTCGCCGATCTGGTGCATCCCAACAACCAGATCAAGACCTTCCCCTATGCGGCGGGGTGCGTCGGGGCCTATGTCGCGCAGGCCCTGGGCACGCGCGTCGAGGTCTCCGTGCACCGTCGCCCGGAGCAGTTGGCCGAGGCTCTCGTGCGCCGCCCGGCGATGATTCTCGGATGCACGAACTATCTCTGGAACCGCGCCCTCACCTACGAAACCATTCGTCGCGCCAAGGCGCATGACCCCGGCCTGGTGGTCGTCGTCGGCGGCCCCAACTTTCCCGACGAGGCATCGGGGCAGGCGGAGTTTCTGGCGCAGCACCCGCTCATCGACTTCTACGTGCAGGGCGAGGGAGAGATCCCGTTCGCCCGCCTCGTCGAGGCGCTCGTCGACGTCGGCGGCGACGTGTCGGCCCTGCGGGCGCGCGGTGACCGCATCCCAGGTGTCGTCTACCGACACGAAGGGAACTTGGTGGCGACGGCGCCAACGCCGCGACAACGCGACCTCGACGTGTTCCCCTCGCCGTATCTCAGCGGATTGCTCGACCCATTCTTCGCCGAGCCCGAGCTGATGCCGATCGTGCAGAGCAAGCGCGGTTGTCCGTTCCAATGCACGTTCTGTGTCGAAGGAGCGAACTACTACAGCAAGCTGGCACGCGGCGGAGTCGAGCGCTTTCGCGCTGAACTCGAATACATCGCCCGCCGGGTCGACGGTCCTGCTTCGCTCTACATCGCCGATTCGAACTTCGGCATGTACGGCGACGATCTCGAACTCTGCGACGTCGTGGCCGACGTGCGCCGGCGCTTCGGTTGGCCCGAGACCATCGAAGTGTCGACCGGCAAGAACAAGAAGGAACGCATCGTCGAGGCGGTGCGTCGCAGCGACGGTGCCATGCGCTTCGGCCCCGCGTTGCAGACCACCGATCGCGTCACGCTGGAAAACGTGCGGCGCGCCAACATCTCGGAACAGGCCTTCCTCGACATGGCCGGTATGGCGCGTGATCTCGGCCAGCGCTCCTACACCGAGCTGATCCTCGGGCTGCCCGGCGATACGGTGGCATCTCACCTGGAATCGATTCGGGCGGCGATGGACGCCGGCATGCAGCGCATCAAGATGTACCCGCTGGTGCTGCTGCCCGGTACCGAGATGGCGAGTGCCGCAGCACGTCGGCGCTTCGGGCTCGAGACGCGTTTCCGCGTGTTGCCGCAGTGCCACGGCACCTACCGTTTCGGTGAGGATCGTTTCCCCGTCGCCGAGGTGGTGGAGATCGTCGTCGCGACCTACAGCATGAGTGCGGCCGAGCTGCTTGATGCCAAGTGCTTCGAGCTGTCCGTCGAGATCTTCTACAACGACGTGTACCTCGAGGAGATCCATGGGCTGGCGCGTGCGCTCGGCTTGTCGATGTTCCGCTTTGTCGAACTCTGCCACGCTCAGCGGCAGCGCTTTCCGCAAGGGCTGTCCGCGATCTACCGAGCCCTCGTCGAGGGCTTCACGCGCGACCACTGGACCGAACGTGATGCGTGTGAAGCGCACCATCGCGATGCGCAACATCTGGCAGCTTATGCCCGCACCGAATTCGAAAGCAGCCTCGGTACGCTGAAGGCATTGGCGCTGCTGGAACACATCGAGCCCGTGCTCGAGGCGGCGCGCGCGGCGCTGCTCCAGGCCATCGAAGGCAGTGCCGCGGACCGCCCCGTCGTACGCGACTACATCGACGAACTCATACGCTACTGCACCTTGCGGCGACGCGGCTTGCTCGACGCGGCGACGCAGCCGGAGGGTGACTTCGCGTTTGCCTTCGACGAGATCATGCAGCGCGACTTCGTCGTCGACCCCGAGCGCTTTCGCCTGGCGCGCCCGCGACGCATGCGCTTCTGGCACGACGAGCGTCAGGCGGCGGACATCCGGGCTCTGTGCGACCGAGCATCGTCGCCGCTGTCACGCGCGCGCGGCTTCATCTACCCGGCTGCCGACCCGGGCGTGAACCCCTACCTACGACGATGCGCCTTTCATTGATCATCGGCTCGTTCGTGGGTCTCTTGGCTGCGAGTTGTAGCCGGCCCGCGCCGGACGAACGCCCGGCCATCGTCATCGCCGTCGTCGACACCCTGCGCGCCGATGCGGTGTCGAGTTACGGCACCGTCGCCGGCACCACCCCTGCGATCGATGCCCTCGCCTCACGGGGCCTGCGCTACCGGTACGCCTACGCTCCTGCCGGCTGGACCACACCGTCGCACGTCTCGCTGTTCACCGGACTCGGCAGCGAGACCCACCAGATCGGCGTCAGCGAGCGCATGACGACGCTGGAGTCGTTCGTCACCTTGGCCGAGCGGTTGCGTGATGCCGGTTACGAAACCGCTGGCTTCGCCGAGAACGCGCTGGTGGGCGAGCCATTCGGATTGCACCAGGGCTTCGAGCGTTACGACGTCCAGACGATCGAAGAGATCATCGCCGGCTTCCGCAACCCGACCGCACCCGGCTTCGATCTGCCGGGTCGCGTCGACGCGTGGGCGGCGCAACGAGGACAGGAGAAGCCGTTCTTGCTCTTCGTCAACGTCTTCGACGCGCACGAGCCTTACCACGTGCGCGCCCGCAATCCGTTTCTGCCGCAAGGTGTCTCCGCCGAGCAGGCGAAGAGCACACCGCACGCCGTCGACATGATCTGCGATGCGCTGCCGCCACCGGCTGACTTGGCGACCTTGCGTGGGTTGTATCTCGGCGACGTGGCGCAAGCGGATCACAAGATCGGGCGTGTGTTCCAGGCCGCGCAGCTTGCCGCGGGGAAGCGGCGGATGATCTTCGTCGTCACCTCGGATCATGGCGAGCACTTCGGCGAGCGTCGTCTCGTCGATCACCAGTTCAGCTTACACGCGGCGTCGTTGCACGTGCCCCTCGTCGTCGCCGGTCTGGAGACGCCGCCGGCGGTGATCGATACACCGGTTACGCTCATGGACATCACCGCTTCGGCTCTGAGTTGGGCGGGTCTCGCCGTGCCGCCCGAGATCGAAGGAGAGCCCCTACCGACGACGTCTCGAGAAGGACCGGCGCGCGATCTCTTCGCCGCCTTCGCCGATCGTTTCGCCACCGACATGCCGGACAGCTTTCGCACGTTGCCGATCAAGCACCCGAACGAGAAGCGCCGGCGCTGCGGCCCGCAGGACAAGGTCTTCGGCGACATGGCGAGCCTGATTCGCTGGCCCTACAAGCTGGTGTGGTTCGAGCGCTACCCGGCCGAATTGTACGACCTGTCGCGCGACGCCGGCGAGACGCAGGATCTCGCGGCGGCGGAGCCCGCACGGGTTGCGGAATTGGGACGGCAGCTGGCGGAGAGGCGCAAGGCGCATGGATTGTTCGCCGACGTGACGCCGGCGGCGGTCGACCCGCGGGCGCAGGAGGCGCTGCGGGCGCTAGGGTATGATCGATGATGGGCGCAAGGCTGAAAGCGAAAGGCTGAGGGCTTGGGGATGAAGGTATTGTTCGTCGTGTCGGAGCTGTATTTCTCCGAGCCTCTCGGCGTGATGCAGCTGAGCGCCGTCTGCAAGCGCGCTGGCTACGCGACGAAATTGTGCTCGCTCAAGGATCACTCCTTGCGGGCCGCGCTCGACGGCTTCGTCCCCGACGTCGTCGGCTACAGTACGATGACCTCCGACGAAAAGCTCTTCGCCCGGGCCGACGGTATCGTACGCGACTGGGGCCGTCGCCGCGGCCATATGCCCTTGCGCATCATGGGCGGCCCGCACCCGACCTATTTCCCCGAGGTGCTGGGTCGTCTCGAACTCGACGCGATCTGTGTCGGAGATGGCGACCATGCCATCCTGCACATCCTCGAGCGCGCCGGCGCGGGAGCCTCGCTGCAAGGCATTGCCAACGTCCTCACGCACCCAAGCGACAGCCTTCTCAAGGAAGTGGTGCACGACGTCGGCGGCTTGCCATGGCCCGACCGTGACCTGTTGTACGACGAATCGCCCGATCTCCTCGACATCGGCATTCGCTCGTTCCTGACGCAGCGCGGCTGTCCTTACAAGTGCACCTATTGTTTCAACCACGCCTTCATCCAGCTCTTCAAAGAAGAGTTTCAGGGTCCGGGCAAATCGTTGATGCGTCGCCGCCCGGTGGATGACTTGCTCGACGAGATCGCCGACGTCGTCGAGCGCTACCCGACGGCGCGGTTCCTCCGCTTCGCCGACGACGTCTTCGCCATCAAGCGCGATGCGTGGCTCGAGGAATTCGCCGACAAGTACCCGCGGCGCATCGGCTTGCCCTTCTATTGCCTCATTCGGGCCAACGCCCTCACCGACGACGTGGCGCAACTGCTGGCGCGTGCCGGCTGCAAAGCGGTGGGGATGTCGGTCGAAACCGGCAACCACGCCATCCGCAACGGCGTCCTCAAGCGCAACATGCCCGACGACCTGGTGCGCGCCTCGTTCGCGGTGGCCGAGCGATATGGCTTGGCGCAGTTCGCCAACACCATGCTCGGGCTGCCGGGGACGACGCTGGCGGACGACTTTCAGTCGCTCGACTTCGTGCGCGGCTTGAACGCCGTGGCCCCGACCTTCGGTATCTTCACACCCTTTCCCAAGACCGAGTTGACGCGCATCGCCGAGCAGATGGGCGTGATCGATCCCGAGGCCGACTGTGTGCACAACTACCGCGCGCGTTCGGTGCTGACCTGCTTCTCCGACGAGGAGAAGGAGATCCAGTTGCGCCTATCGTATCTGGCGCCGTTGTTCTGCAAGGTGCCCGATGCCCTGTATCCGGCGATCCACTGGCTGACGCGGTTGCCGCTGACGTGGCTGTACAGTGTCTTCTCGGCGGCCTACTCGACGTGGAACCTGAGCCAGAACGTCTTCCGCGGCGCCTATCCGCGCACGCCGCGAGCGATGGCACACAACGTCTGGCGCGCGCTGCGCTACCTCGTCTTTGCCGGCGCCAACGAGCTGCACGACGATACCTCCGCGACGGTGCCGTCGGTCGGGGCACGGCGCCACGGTGCTCCGGGAACCTTCCCTCAAGCTGGTGAACACGGCCTGGCGCGTACTCTGCGCCGCTGAGGTGCGGCCCAGCAGGTAGCTAGCAAAACTGCGGACCATGCCGGGTCCGCCGCGTCAGCCGAACGTTGACGTCGAGCCGGACGGCTCCTCACGGATTCACCCGCAGGGTCGAGCCGCGGCCGTCGGGCAGACGCCGCACCTCGATGCCGACGTGCAGATCCTGCTTCATCGCCTCGACGTGGGTGATCGCGCCAACCATGCGTCCGGTCGCCCGCAATTGGTGCAGCGCGCCGATTGCCTCCTGCAGCGCCACCGGGTCGAGCGAGCCGAACCCTTCGTCGACGAAGAGCGCCTCGAAGCGGCGGCCGCTGGCGTGCCCTCCCTGGCTGACGACGTCGGCCAGCCCGAGCGCCAGCGCCAGCGAGGCCTGGAACTGCTCACCCCCGGATAGTGAGCCGGTGGAGCGGGCGCGCCCGGTGTGGGCATCGATCACCTCGAGGTCGAGGCCGAATGCACGGCGGCCGTCGACGACTTCCAGCCGGCGCCGCAGCGTGTAGCGGCTCGACGTCATCCGCTGCAGGTGGACGTTCGCCGCGGCACTGACGCGGTCGAGTTCGTTCGCCAGCACCCAGCGCCGCAGCGACATGCGAAGTGCGCCGCCCTCGTCGAGCACGCGGTGCACCTTGCGCGCCAGCGCGTGCGCGGCGCGGAGGTCGCCCGATGCGGCGTCGAGCCGGTCGTGGCTCGCGAGGCAGGTCGTCGCCATGTCGCACGCGTTGCGGGCGGTGGTGAACGCATCGCGCACTGCGTCGGCCTCGGCCTTGGCCTCGTCCATCGCTGCCTTGGCCGCGTCGACGTCGGGGCACCCCTCCGGGACGCCCTGCTGCTCGAGTGTCGCGAGCCCCGCCTCGGCCTTACGCGCGGCATCGCGATGCGTTTCCGCCGCCTGCAGCTTCGCCTTCTCCTCCGCTTCCGGCAGCAGCACCGCGCGGGCGGCCTCCTCCGAATCGAACGGGCTGGCGTCGAGCGCGGAATCGAGGCGTCCCGCCGCTTCGCGGGTCGCGCCGACCGCTGTCGTCACCGCCTCGAAGATGCGCCCCAGTCCGTCGCAAAGCGGCCGTGCCGCAGCGAGCGCGGCGCCGCCGCGTGCCACGTCCGCCGGATCGACGGCATCCGCCGCTGCCCGCGCCTTTGCGACATCGTTCTCCTGCTCCAGGCGGCGGCCCTCGTGCTGGGTGATGGCTTCGTCGATTCGGGCCAGCGCCACGCTGAGTGCGCGCTCATCCTCACCCAGCCGCAGGTCCTCCTGTTCCAGGGCTTCGACGCGCTGTTGCGCCGCGCGCGCCTCGTCCCACTGCTTGCGCAGCGCCGCGACGCGATCGTCCAGCTCGGCAAGCGCGGTGGCGGCATCGTCGCCCAGCCGCTCCCGCTGCGTCGCCACCCTGAGTTCGACCTCCCCCCGCTTGCGGATGGCGCAGTCGCGCGTGGCCGCCGCCGCATCGACGTCGGCGAACGAGGTCGGCTCACCGTCGTCGGCGACGGCCTTGCGTGGGTGCTCCGTGCTGCCGCAGACGGGACACGGCTCCTGCGGCTGCAGCCCGGCCGCGAGTCGCGGCGCCGCCGTGGCGACGAAGCGACCGAAGACCATCTCGAAATTGCGTTGGGCTGCGGACTCCGTCTGTGTCGCCGTGGCGAGGTCCGCGAGTGCCGCTTCGAGCGCCGTGCGTGCCTCGACCTTCGTCCTCGCGGCGGTGATCCGCTCGTCGAGTCCGCGCAGGTCGACGGCCAGCGGACGCGTCGTGGCGAGTTCGCCGGCAATGTCCCGCCGCCGCGCTTGGACCCGCTGCAGCTCGGCAGTCCGCTCCGTTCGGTCGGCGGCGCAACGTTCCAAGTTCTGCATCGTCTCCGCGACGGCCCGCTCCGCTGCGTCGCGCTGCTCGAGGATCCGAGTCATCCGCTCGACAGCGGTCCCCAGGTCGTTGATCACGGCGAGCACGGCGGCCTCGGAATTGAGGTCGGGGTCGGTGACGACCGGCGCCAGTGCCGTCCGCAGTTCGGCCAGCCGTTGGTCGCGGCGGGACTCGGCCGATCGGCGCTTTTCTTCGGCCCGCGTCAGCGCATCGGCGGCGGTGACGACCGGACGTGCGGCGGCCGAGCGTTGCGCCGCTGCTTCGTCGGCCAGGACGGCGGTTGCGGCGCGGGTAAGGTCGGCGAGCACCGCGCGCAGCTCCGTGGCGCGGTGGAAGCGTGCGGCGAGGGCATGTGTCTCGGCGGCGCGCGTGGTGGCCTGCTGCGCCCGGTCGCTGGCGGCGCGGGCGCGAGCTTCGAGATCGCGGAGAGCCGGCTGCGCGTCCGCCAGGAGTGGATCGAGTCCGGCGCGTGGGCATGCCTCGGCGACGGGCTCGCGTCCGAGGGCGGCGTACAGCTGGTCGATGCTGGTGCGAGCGTTGAGCAACTCGTGTTCGATGCGGTTGGCGACGTCGCCGACTTCTTCGCGCAGACGCTGTTCGTGGACCTTCGCTGCGTCGACCACCGCGTCGAAAACCTGGCCGCCGAACAGTTGGCCGAGCAAATCCTCGCGCTCCTTCGAGCTGGCGAGCAGGAAACGGGCGATCTCGCCCTGGGGCAGCAAGATGACCCGCTGGAACTGCTCCGCCTCGAGGCCGATGAGTTCGATGGCCCGGATGCGGACGTCGGCGGCCTTCGTCGCCAACGACGTGGTGCCGCCGCCGGGATCGAGACGCACGAGGCTGGCTGTCGGCTTTTCGGTCACCGTGCCGCCGCCGCGTTTCGCCCGCCGTTCTTGTGCCGGGGTGCGGCGAGCGACGTAGGTCGTGCCGTCGCTTTCGAAGGTGAACTCGACGAAGGTGGCGACGTCGTCGTCGGCGTGGTGCGAGCGTACCTCCCTCTCGTCCTTGCGCGGCATGGCGCCGTAGAGCGCGTAGCACATGGCGTCGAAGATGGTGGTCTTGCCGCTGCCGGTGTCGCCCGTGACCAGGAACAGGCCGCGCCCGGCGAGTGGGGTGAAGTCGACCTCGACCTTCCCCGGATAGGAGCCGAAGGCCTGGAAGGCGATCGCCAACGGTCTCATGTCGGAACCCCGGTCGCGGTGCCGACGAGTGCGACGAGCAGGGCGTCGGTAGCGGCGTCGGGGACGTCGCCCTCGGCGTCGATCCAAAAGCGGCGCGTCGCCTCGATCGGAGTCAGTTCGCGGACCGCCGCGGTGGCGGCTCCGGCGACGGGTGCGGCTCCGGCGGGCTGCAGCCGCACCTCGACGACCCAGGGGTAAACCTCGGCGAGGCGCGCCTTGGCGTCGAGCACCGTGTCGCGGTCGGTGACGATGGCACGGACGAACGCCTGCGCCGCCCGCGCCGATTCGTCGCAGGCGAGCAGCTCGGCCATGGTGCCGGTGATGGTCGCGACCGGCCGGCCGACCGGCACGGGGATCTCGCGCACCGTCGTCGCGCCGTCGGCGGCCATGTCGACCAGCACCACACACTTCGGGTGATCTTCGGAAAACGAGTAGGCGAGCGGCGTTCCTGAGTAGCGCAGGTCGTCGCGTCCGCCGACCGCTTGCGGCCGGTGCAAGTGGCCCAGCGCGACGTACGAGAAGCCGTCGAATAGGGCCGCATCGATCTGGCCGGTACCGCCGACGCTGAGTTGACGCTCGCTGTCGCTCTCGGCGCCGCCGCTGACGAAGGCGTGGGCGAGGACGAGCGAACGCGGTGCGCGCAGATTCGTCCGCGCCGCGGCGATCGCCGCTTCGAGCACGGATTGGTGGGTGCGGCGGACGCGGCGCTGCAGGAGGTCGTCCTCGCCGGCGACGGTGGCGTCGACGACATCGTCGGGGGCGGCCTGCGGATCGAGGAACGGCAGCAGGACGAGGTCGAGCGGGCCGTCGGGGCCGTCGATGGTGAGGACCTCGCCGAAGCGGTCGTAGCCGCCGCGCAGGCGGACGCCGCTCAGGTCCAGGAGGTCGCCGTAGGCGGCGACGCGGTCGGGGCTATCGTGGTTGCCGGTGATGGCGGCGACGCGCACGCCGCGTTCGAGGAGGCGGCGGAGGGTGTCGCGGAACAGGGCGACCGCCTCGACCGGCGGGATGGCGCGGTCGTAAAGGTCGCCGGCGACGGCGACGAGGTCGACCCGTTCGGCGATGCAGACCTGCACGAGCCAGTCGAGGAAGGCGCACTGGTCGGATTCGAGGGAGACGGGGCCGAACGAGCGGCCGAGGTGCCAATCACTGGTGTGGAGGATGCGCATCGGCTCAACCTGTGACGCGCATCCATAGCCGGAGCGTGCCTCGCGCGCCAGCCGACGGCTGTCGAACCTGCCGCCGCAGCCGCTCCTCGATCAGGTCTCCGGACGGCACGGGTGGCCGAGACGGAAGTTGGCGAAGCAGAACGAGGCGGCTCGCGACGCCGCAGCCTCGCTGTCCTCCGCCGCGCGGGCGTCGCCGCGCGCACGCTGCACGGCCGCCAGCGTGGCGACGTGATCGCGGCGGCACGAACCGCACATGCGGACCGCGCGCTCCGCCCAACGCCGTGCTTCGTCGAGGTCGCCCGCCGCCTGCCGCTGGCGTAGGGCTTGGGCCAACGCGTCGTACACCTCGAAGGCCGTGAAGCTGTGGCGCGCCACCTGCCGCAACGACTCGATCGCCGCGTCGGCTTGCATGGCGGCAGCTTCACGCAAGGCGCGCTCACTGCGTTGGCGTTCGGTGTCGAGCGCCAGGCCACACTCCCGCCGTTGCAGCTCGAACCCCGCGGGGAGCGTGGGGGCGCCACGCTCCCTCGCCTGAGCGAGATAGACGCGACTCGTTCCACTGCGATCCGAGATCGCGAAGACGACAGCATCGCGGGCGCAAGCGTGGATCGCCACCGGGCTGCGTTCCTCGAGGCCCGGACTCCACAGCCACCGATCGACGGGGGCGCCGGCGTCGGGAAGCTGGTTCGGGTCGTCGTAGGCGAGCCAGCCGATGGGCGGGGAGGGAACCTGATCGAAGAACACCATGCCGCCGCTCATGTCGACGCCGCGCGGCAAGAGTACGAGCAGCGGCGAACTCGGGTTGGCGCTTTGCAACTCGATGGCCATGCCGACGATCGATTGCGGCAGGATGCTCGGTTGCACGACCCGTCCGAGCCAACTGCCGCTGAGCACGATGGCCGCGGCGAGCCACGCCAACCGCCGCGGATGGGTGTCGTGCAATAGGACGACGGCGCCCGTTGCCGCCAGCAGCGTCATCGGCAGCGGCAACAGGATCAGCCGCATCGCCGAGACGCGATCGTATCCGGGCAACAAGCCGCCGCCGAGGCTCAGCCCGAGGAGCCCGATCAACATGAGCGGCAACGGACGCCGGGCGAAGACACAATGGAACATACCGACCGTGGCCAACACCGTGCCGATCGGATCGTAGAGGACATCGCCCAACATGCGCATCGCCGTGCGCGGCAGGGCGAAGGGAAGGGCGAGCGAGCCGAGCAGAGGATCGAAGGGGCCGCTCCAGCCAGCCATCAGCTGTAGGCGCACGCGCTCCGGGTCGAGCCAACCGAAGGAGGCGGCTTCGAGCGTCGACCATTGGCCGCTCGTCGTCGCATAGAAGTCGACGACCTCGCGCAATGCCAGCATCGACGGCAACCCTGGCAGCACGAGTGCCAGACCACTACACCCGCCGGCGACGATCGCCGCCAGCGGCATCCGCCGACCCCAGGCCAGCCAACCCCAAGCGAGTGCGGTGAGGCTGGCAAAGGGTGTCATGCTCGGAAAGGTGGCGCAGAAGCCGATCAACGCCGCGGCGGTCAATGAGGCCGGCACGGAGCCGTGCTTGCGCACACCCTCGAGTGCGAGCAGCACGCCGCCACCGAGCAGCGGGCCGACGAACAGAGGGCCGAGCAGCAGCGTCATCATCTGCGCCGACGGTGAGAACAGAAAGAACGCCGCCGCCACCGGCGCCGCCATGGGGGCGATGCAGCGTGCGGCGAGGCGAGCCAGCAGCAGCGCCGTGACGCCGATCCAAACGAAGTTGAGAGCCTGTACCGTCGTCACCGACGTACCGATCCCCAAGGCGGCGAGCCACGCTCCACCCTCGAGCAAGAGAAACAACCCGGTCTGCGCCGGTCGGACGGTGTCGACGAGAAAGTTGAAGCTCGGATCGTTGGCCACGTGCACCATGTTCAACGGGCCGAGATTATCGGCGATGTTGGCGATCCAGGGGGAGCGCCAACTCCATGGTACGACGAGTGCGATCCATGCGGCGAGCACTGCCGCAGCGGCGGCCGTGCTCGGGCGGAGCCTCGCCCGGCGTGGTCGTCGGATCGCCAACCACATGATCAGCGGCGGCAGGGGAAGCGCCGCGGCGAAGGCGAGTTGCATCGGCCGCTGCCACTGGGCCGCAAATGGCGCCGCGAGCGCCGTCGCGACAGCGATCGCCAGCGCCACACGGAGCGCGCCGCGGGAATACGCCGCACCTGCCCCGGTCGGTGGCTGCCAATGCGGTCGGTCGACCATGCCGGGCCAGGCGAGCAACGCGGCTCCGGCGAAGAGGCAAGCGAGACGCCCGACGATCCAGGCGCCAGGCACCCCGGGAAAGAGCCGATCGAGCCAGCTCGCATCGGGGAGTGGTGGGTATACGGTCTGTGCTTCCGGCGGCAGCCAGAGCGGCACGGCATACACCGCCGCCAGCAGTATCCCGACGAGCCGACGAATGTCCGGTCGCGTGGTCATGCTCGCGCCGCGGCGCAAGCCAAGGGGTCGCTGGAATCGGGCCACGGGCGCAAGTGAAGATGATAGGTGGCCGTCGAACGGACACAGTGGTGACCGAGCTTGCCGAAGACGTTGATCGTCGCCACCGTCGCGGCGCGTGTTTCGTTCTCCAGCCAACGAGCGCCGAGCGGACGCCGCGCCACCATGGTTCGCTGCAATGCCGTGAACAGCCCGCGGTAGCCCGGCAGGGTCGCGCCCAGACCGCGACCGACGATGCCTTCGCCGGCGGCGATCGACATGTCGTCGAGCGGCAGCACACAGTTGAAGGCGACGATCTCTTCCTCGTCGCGGACGACGTAGAGGGCCTTGGCCCACTCGCCGCGCATCACCTTTTCGGTCCAGGTTTGGTAGACGCCGCGCGCCGCGTCGCGTGGCAGTCGCACGTCGACGACGAGCGGTCCGAACTGGAACCCTTCGCGGCCCCAGGCGCGCAGGCGCGGCCACTCGCGCGGCTCGATCGGCGGCACCTCGCCGTCGTCGTAACAGTCGATACGCATCGACGCGGGTAAGGACGCCTGGAAGGGTTCTCCCGTGAGCGGCGCCATCCAATGGATCTTGGTGCCGACGTAGAAGCCCCCGATTTCCTGCAACACGTGACCGGCGATCCGGTCGCCGGCGGAAGCATGCGCCGCGACGTGTACGAAGCCACGTTGGCGAAGGTAGTCGCCGGCTTCTCCGTACAACGAGCGTAGCGCGTCGAGTCGCATCGCTTCGTCGGCCACCGCCACTACTGGGCCAAGCTGTGCCATCGGCACACCAAAGTGTTCCGACTCGAACTCGCGCGCGCCGCAGGCGATGGCGCCGCGCGGCCGGTTCGCGGCGTCGTAGGCGACGAAGACCGCCATCGACTCGGCGGCGTGGCGCCAGCGCGCGGTATGCATGGCGAGGAAGGCGTCGCGCCGCTGACGGAACGGCTCGAAGCCGGCGTAGGGGAGGTCGGGCTCGACCGCGAACAGCGCTTCGAGCGCGGCGGCGAGTGTGTCGCCGGATTCTTGTCGAACGTGCAGCGTCATGGTCGTTCCGGCGGCGAACCTGCCACGCCGATGGCTTCGCGCCAATAGGTGCGCGAGTCCTCTTGCGGCGTCCCTAGGTAGCCGCTTCCGCAGTCGAAGTCGGTGCGTTGCCAGGCGAGGCGCACTGCATCGCTGTCAGGGACGGCAGCGAGGATCGCTTGGGCCAAGTCGTCGTCGCCGGCCAGACTCCCGAGAGCACTCCGGCGGTGCACGGTGCTGTCGGCGAGGGCGAGCAGCGTCGGCGGCAAGCTGTCGAGCCGGCGTTCCTCCGTCCCGTGCAGGGTGGTGATGGCCAGGTGGTGCGCGGCGCGCGGTCGCGCGTACATGGCCCAGCCGCAGAGTCGCCATGGGTCGATGCCGTGGGTGCGATAGAGGACGAAGTGGATCGCCGGCCAGACGAGGGCGGCGCAAAGAAGCAGCAAGGCGAGCCGCTGCTTGTGCTCGAACGAGAGCCGGGGACACGATGAAGCGGGCGCCGGTTGCATCAATTCATCCAGAAGTCGGGCAGGGTGAAGGCGACGAGGAGGATGAGCAGCAGCGCAACCCAGGCGACGGGTTCGAGGAGACGAAACGCCCGCGCCGGGGCGACCAGCGCGAGGAGCAACGCCATCCAAAAGCCGAAGACGAGTTCGTGGGCCACGACCTGAATCGTCACGAGGACGATCAGGGCAGAAAGTGCTGCCGGCTTGCGCAGTGATGTTTGGAGCAAGGCGAGACCGAGAGCGATTTCGCTGATCCACACGAGATTGGAAGCGAGTAGGAGCGAGGGAGAGGTGAAGGTGAACGGCCCAGCGCCGACGCGCAGGGGGAGCAGTTGGCGCAGGCGGTCGATTTCGCCGGCCGCGATCCAGGTGAGCGGCGTGGCGAAGGAGGCGTTGGTCGCCGCGGTGAGGGCGAGGAACTGTCCCTCGAAGTAGCAGCCGTGCAGGACCTTCTGCACGCCGCTCCAGAAGAGGACGGCGACGGCTAGCCAGCGAGCCCATTGAAGCAGCAGGCGGTCTTCGCGCACGTCGTCGTGGCGCAGGCCGGCGACGGCGGCCAAGAGCAGGGTTTCGAGGACGAGATGGTTGTAGGCGTGCGGCCAGGTGGCGACGATACGCACGACGCAGGCGACGAACGCCAGCCGGGCTGCGCGGGCGCGGGTCACGCTCCAGAAGCTGCCGGCGAAGCACATCGTCAGAATGACGGCGGCGACGAGCAGCAGGGAGCGCAGAGAGTCGACTTCGTTGCGTGAGAATGAAACCCAAGCGTGCGCTGCGGTGGCGCCGATGGCGAGGCGGCGCAGGCTTGCGGCTTTGCGCGTCGCGTCGTCGTCGCTCTCGGTGCCGACCGAAGCGAAGATGCGATCGGCGATGGTCACGCGTTGACACGTATCGGTCGGCGCCGGCGCTTGTCAAAAGAGGATGGCTGGTCCATCTTCCGCGCGTGGCCGACTCTTCCGTGCAGATGGCGCTTGCCGCCGACGCCGATTTGGCGCGACGTTTCGCTCGCGTGCGCGACGAAGCGCGCGGCATCCGCATTTCCGGATACGATCTCACCAAGCGCTGCAACTTGCGCTGCGAGGGTTGTTTCTTTTTCGAGGGCGAGTTGTCGACGCGTTACGCCGAGGACAAGAGCGACGCCGAGTACGACGCCTTCTTCGCCGCCGAAGTGGCGCGTGGCATCAACTACCCACATTTTGCCGGCGCCGAGCCGGCCATGGTGCAAGAGCGCTTGCGGTTGGCTTGGAGTCACTGGAAGCGAGGCTTGGTCTATACCAACGGCACGGTGCGCATCGATCCGGAGATCGGCTTCATGATCCACGTGTCGCTGTGGGGCAAGCCGGAGACCGACGAGCTGCTGCGTGGCGCGCCGGTCTTCCGCAAGGCCGTGCAGAACTACCAGGGCGATCGCCGCGCCGTGGTGATGATGACGATCAGCCCGCGCAACGTCGACGAGATTCCGGAGGTGGCGCGGGTCTGCGCCGATGCCGGCTTGCGGCTGTCCTTCAATCATTTCAGTCCCTCGCGCCAATACCTGCGCAAGGTGGCGGACGGGGCGGCGACGGACGACAAGAGCACCTTCCGCTTGAGCAGTCGCGACGACAACCTGGTGCCGCATGCCGATCATCTGCGGCGGGCGCAGGATCACATCGACGCGGCCCTTGAGCAGTGGCCGCGGACGGTGATCTATTCGCGCTACTACAATGCTTGGATCAACGACCCGACGCCGCGTTTCGACATCGACCCCGTCAGCGGCATGGCGACCGACTGTCCGGTGCTGAACATGCCGCACCACCGCCAGCACCACGTCGACTTCAGCTACAGCGACGAGGAATGTTGCATCGCCAACATCGATTGCACGGGATGCCGCCACTACGTTTCGGGTTACACCAAGATCATGGCCGACCGGGCCGGACACATGGCGAGCGTCGACAAGTTTCGCGGCTGGGTCGAGGTCTTCGACACCTGGTGCCGGCTGCATTTCCCGGACTGGGATGTAGCCGCGTGACGGTGGCGGGCGGGTTCGATCGCAGGGTCGCGGGGAGGCGGAGGAAGAAGTGAATCGTTTCGTTGGCAATGGGTCGGAGCGACGTTCGTCGATGGAAGTCGGTCTGCTTCTGGTGCTGCCCCTGCTGGGGATTTTCGCGGCGCCGCTACGGGCGCAGGTCGGCGTTAGGGATGACGTTGCGTCGCAATTCCGTGAGCAGCGCAACGCCTTCGATCCCGCGGCGCAGCGCAGCCGCCAGCAATCGTGGGAGGAGCAAGAGGAACTGGAGCGCCGCACGCGCGAACTCGAAGAGCGCAGCAAGCGTGGCGTCGTCGAGGAAGAAGGGGAGGGCCCGCGCAGTCTCCCGCCGGAAGCGACGAAGCCGATGATCGACTTGGTGCGGGTCGACGTCGATCCGTCGGAAATCCTCACCGTGCAGGAAATCGAGGCGGTCGTCGCCCCGTACCTCGGGAAGAAGGTCAGCCTCGCCGATCTCTACGCCATCGTCGCCGGCATCGATCAGCTCTACCGCGCCAAGGGATACATCACGGCCAAGGCCAACTTGCCGCCGCAGAAAGTGGCCGGCGGCATCGTGCGCATCCAACTCATCGAGGCACGCGTCGGCCAAGTGCACTACGAGGGAAACCGGACGACGCGTCAGTCGTTTCTCGAACGCCGGCTTCGTTTCGTTCCCGGTGAACTCGTGGATGTCCGGGTCGCCGAAAAGGCGTTGCGGCGATTCAATCGGATCAACGACATCGTCGCCAATCTCGTCCTCAGCCCAGGCAAGGAGCCCGGCACGACGGATCTGCGTCTGAAGATCGACGAACCGCCACCGTTGGAGATCGACCTCGCACTCGACAACTACGGGCCACGGTCGAGCGGCACGTCCCGCCGCGGCCTGAATCTGTCGATGCCCAGCCTGCTCGGCCTGCGCGATCCGATCACCGTCGGCGGCTATAACAGCGAGGGAATCGACGCGGTCTACTTCTCCTACGAAATCCCCATCACCGATCAGGACACGCGTCTCTCGGTGATGGCCGACTACAGCCATCCCAAGGCCTTTCTCGTCGACGACGGACAGTTCCCGGTGGACGCCGACGGCTACTCGACGGGCATGACGTTCTCCCATCCCGTTTGGGTGGGAGACACGACGATGGTGCGCACGTTTCTCTCCGGCTATCGACGTTTTTCCAAGTTCGAATTCCTGACGGGCACGCGCTCCGGCTCGAGCAACCCCGATGATCCGAATCAGCCGCTGCGGAGCCCACCGATCACGACCGACATCTGGACGAGCGAGGGCGGTGTGCTGGCGGAGATTCAGGACCGACGCGGCGTATGGGTGGCATCCGTGATGGTGGAAGGGGTGTTCGACCGTGACGGCACGGACGAGGAGTTCTTCAAGACGACGGGATCGTTGACGCGCCACCAGAACTTGTTGCCGGGAGTCTGGGCGACGGCGCGCGTCAACGGCCAGGTCGTGGATCGCGACGACATCGTTGCGGCGGAGTCGTTCCAGGCCGGCGGCGCCTTCACCGTGCGCGGCTACCCCGAGGCGTTCACTTTAGGTGACCAGGGTTATCTCGCGTCGGTTCAAGTGAACGCGATGCTGCCGCCCGACCTGCAGCCGGTGAAGGCACTCGACGAGGTGCGCGGCTTTCTGTTCACCGATCATGCGGGGCTGTTCGGTGATGGCTATGACGATGACCTGCTGAGCGTGGGCGGAGGGTTCTACGTTTCGCTGTCGCGGTCGGCTTTCGTCGAGCTTGCCGTCGGCGTGCCGCTCACCGATCGCCGGGAACCTGGTGTCGGCGACCTCGAAGCGCACTTTGCCGTGCACTTCATGCCGCCGGTGTCGCGTTGGCTGGGTTGGTCGTCGTGACCAACCTCAGCCAACGCCACGGCTGCCTCAGCCGGGAATCCAGGTGGCGTGAAAGCCGTGTGGCACACGTCGCGGCATGCGGATCTCCGCCAACGGACCGCGCCCGAGGTCGAGCGCGTCGAGAATGACCAAGTCGCTCGTGTCGGTGGCGTGGTCGTGCACGAAGCTCAACAGCCAACCCTCCCCTTCGTTGGCGCCGCCCGGCACGAAGAATGCTTCGTTGGCATGTCGGGTGATGCCCGGATCCCAAACGTCCATGCGACCGCTTTCGAAGTCGACGCGCCGAATGCCCGCCAGGTCGATGGTGTCCGGATTGGCGCGTGTCTCCAATAGCCAGCCGTAACGATTGCGACGCCCCGAAAAACGCCGGTCGTGGGCGGGGAGTTCGAGTTCGTCGTTGCTCAGGATCTCGTCGCGCACGGTCAAGCTGCTGCCGGCCGTGTTGATGCGCCAGCGGTGCAGATGCAGCGGCGCATCGCCGAAGTCGTCGTTGGCGAACATGTAGTCGTGGCGGCAGACGTCGACGACGATCTCGTTGCCGTCGCGATGCGCGTTGACCTCGTGGAAGACGTAACACGGCTCGATCTCGACCCAGCGAATCTCGGTGGCCAAGCCGCCGAGGGGCATGACGCCGAGGCGCGAGCCGTACTCGGGCTGCCAGGTGAATGGATTGTCCGCGCCGGCCAAGGCCGCTTCGAGACTGAACAGCACCGGCATCTCCCAAAACACCACGTCGCGGTCGGTGATCGCGAACGAGTGGATCATCGTCGAGGCGCGCACGTTGATGAACTGCGTGTGAATGATCTGGCCGCTGGCGTCGGCGACATGGTAGGTGAGGTAGGGCTGCACGAACCAATAGCCGAACAGGTGCATGTTGCCGGTGGCGGGATCGATCTTCGGATGGGCCGTGAACGAGGTGTTGAGCTTGCCGGCGAAGTTGTGGACGCCGATCGTCGACAGGTCGTTCGGGTCGAGCTGATACGGGAAGCCGACTTCGCCCGAGGTGAGCAGCTTGCCGCCGTGGTAGACGGCGCTGACGTTGCTCTGGTTGTTGCCGCCGGTCGGCGCCAGATCGCCGCCGAAGGGCAGACCCTGCTCGTACAGCGGCGTGCGGATGTAACGATTGCGGTACCAGACGGGGCGACCGTTCTCGAAGCGCACGCCGTGCACCATGCCGTCGCCGAAGAACCAATGCGGCGAATCCGAGTTCTGCGGATTGGAACCGTTGCGCACGTACAGCCCATTCAGCCCCGCGGGGATCCGGCCGCGTACGCTCAAGTCGGTGGCGACGAGTTCGTCGAACACCGGGTCGAAGTTGTTCTGTAGCCACCAGGGCGTGTTCGGGTCGACGGTCAGCGGCGCGGCCGCGCTCGTCGGGTCGCTACCGTCGCCGGCACAGCCGCTCAGGAACGAAGGGGCGGCGAGCCAACCGGTAGCGGCGAGGGCCGAGGCGCCGAGAAAGCGGCGACGGGTCATGCCGAGAGCGTGAGTAGGCAACGGACGTGGCATCGATCATCCTCCAACGAAGCTCGGCGGAGTTGAGCACAAAGCCGGCCCCCCTCGAAAGAGAAACCTTGAGCCCGAGTGGAGATTGTGGTTCAGCCCGCCCGCATGCGCGCCGTGACCACCGCCGACTCTCTGCCGCCGGCGACCGTGCGGCATGTGCGCCGAGCGTTGCTGCGCTGGTTCGACGTGCATCGCCGCGACCTGCCGTGGCGGCGCAGCCGCGATTCCTATCGCGTCTGGGTGTCGGAAGTGATGCTGCAGCAGACGCGCATCGCCGTCGTCGTGCCGGCCTACGAGCGCTTCATGGCCCGCTTCCCGACGCTTCCGGCGCTCGCCGCGGCGAGCGAGGACGAGGTGCTGTCGCTGTGGTCGGGGCTGGGCTACTACCGCCGCGCGCGTGCCCTACATCGCGCCGCCCGGCAACTCACGGAGGAAGGCGTCTCGGTTTTTCCCACCGATCTCGCGGCGGCGCTGCGCCTGCCCGGCGTCGGCCGCTATACGGCGGCGGCGGTGTTGTCGATCGCCCACGACGCGCCGCTCGCGGCGGTCGATGGCAACGTCACGCGCGTCTTGTCCCGGCTGTATCGTAGCGCAGCTCTGAACGTCGAAAGGGCGGCGGCCGCACTGCTCGACCCCGCCCGGCCGGGAGACTGGAACCAGGCGATCATGGAACTCGGGCAGCACGTCTGCACGCCGCGCGCCGTGTGCTGCGACGCGTGTCCGCTGCGCCCGTGGTGTCCGACCGGAGAGGCGGGTGATGCCGAGCGCTGGCCGCGGGCGCGGGAGCGACGCCCGGTGGAACGGGTGGAGTTGCATGCCATCGTGGTGCGGGACGAGACGCGCCGACTGCTCCTGGAGAGGGGAGCCTTTGCGGCGCTGCCACACCTTTGGTTGCCGTTGCTGCGGGAGGACGAGAAGGAGGTGCGGCGCGGGGACCGGGATGTCGGACGGGTGACGCACGCCATCGTGCACCGCAGCTTTCGCGTGCACGTGCACCTGCGCGAGGTCACGGCGCACCGCCTCGAGGCGATGCGCGCGACGCGGTCGGCCGAACGGCGGGTTTTTCGGCCCGACGAATTGATGTCGATCGGTCGCTCGTCGCTGCTGACGAAGGTGCTGCGCTTGGTCGATCAGCCCGCCTGACGCAGGCTGGCGTTGTCTTCCGGGCGATCGACCTTTTCCGGCGCTGGGGCGACGATGCCGCGCAATTCGGGATGGCGCGGCGTGACCTTCGAGTAAAAGTCGTCGAAAACCCTGAAGTCGGCTTCGAGATCGCCCGTGGGATAAAAGGTCGGGCCGATGCCGACGACCTTGCGGGCATAGTCGACGTAGCCGAAGACCAGCGGCACGCCCGCGCCTTGGGCGATGCGGTAGAAGCCGGTCTTCCAATGATGCGTCTTGCCGCGCGTGCCCTCGGGGGCCACCGACAACAGCATGGCGTCGCGCTTACGGAACTCGTCGATCGATTGGGCGACGACGTTATTGCGCTTCGATCGGTCGATGGCGATGCCGCCGAAGTAGCGCACGATGATCCCCAACGGGAAGAACATCGCCGCGTCCTTGACCATCCAGTTGAAGCGCACATCGAACAGGCAGCCGCCGGTGACCATCAACGGGCCATCCCAGTAGGATGTGTGCGGTGCGGCGATGAACACCGCTTTCGGGCTCTCGGGAAGCTTGCCTTCGATGTTCCATCCGCTGACGCGGAAGAGGAACTTGGCCAGCCAATGGAGGAACGGATGCACGCGCGGCACGCGGACGATGGGTTCGCTCATGTGCGGGTCATACAAGAACGCCCGAGATCTGCCTAGACCGCGCGTGGTTGCCCGCGAGGTCGGGGAGAAATCACGTCCCGCGCCGCCGGCCGTGCAGGTAGAGGGCCAGCCCGAGGATGCTGACCGCGACGCCGACGGCGCGGTAGCTCATGACCACCATCAGGGCGAACCCCGGCGTGGCGCGGCCTTGGGTGACGTGGTCGTAGAGGAAGCTCATGACGTAGTCGAGTACGCCCAAGGTGTCGGCGGGAAGGGGAATCAGGCCGCTCAGCGACGCCAGCGGCACGATCAACAGATGCTCGGCCCAGGATGGCCCGTGGCCCGGCAGGCCTTGGGAGAGGAGCCAATATCCACTGGCGTTGAGCGTGAGCACGGCCAGGCTGAGCCCCACGGCTTGGGCGAGGGCGCGCGGTCGGCGCACGAATAGATCGAAGGCCACGAGCAGATTCGCCAGGTGCGGGCCGACCCAGGCGATGGTCGCGACGCGAACCGACAGCGGCCGGGCGAAGCGCTGCACCAGGCACGCAGTCAGGCACCCCAGACAGCCGAGGCCAGCAGCGCTCCAAACCGCCATCGCCACCTGGGGCCAAGGCTCCGGAAGGCCAGGTGCGTCGAACGCCGCAAGCCAGGCCGAGGCGAACAACAGCAACGTCCCCAGGCCGATGGCACGATCGGCCACCACGGTGGCCAACGCTACCGCCTGCCGCTCCGGGTAGAGGCGCGCGACGGAAACCGCCTTGAACAGGTCGCCCCCGACAGCGCCGAAAGCGGCGAAATCGAACAGATAGGCCAAGGTGCCGACGCGCGCCGCCGGGCCCGCGGCCAAGGGTACCTGCAACGCCTGACAGAGACGTTGCCAGCGCCACAGCCCCGCGGCGAGAGCGCCGACGAAGCATCCCCAACCCGCGAACAGCAACTCCCAACGCTTCGGCTCGTGCATGAGGCGAGCGAACGACTGCGGGTCGTTCTGCCGCACGTCCGCGACCAAATAAGCGAGCAGGAGCGCCGATACGGCGACCTTAGCGAGGCGGACGAGGTGCGTGCGCAAGGCCGTTGCCGTGGGTTCGGGGGAGAAGTTGCCGCCTGGTCCTCATGCAATGGCTCTACACCGCCGACGGCGCGCGGCTCAACCGACGCAGGGCGTACGCTCCAGTGGACAGGCGCGCGCCGGCTGTCGGCTGGAGTGGACGCCGCGGTGGTCGTTCGTTGCCGACCGAGTATGCCACGAGCGCGGCACGCGAATTGCCAAGGCTCGGTGCGGGAGGACGAGCATGGCGAATGGTGCGCGGGCGAAGGTCTATGCGTGGCGGGCGGCTTCCCGGCCTGGGGCGGAAGCGGCCGAGGTGCGCGTTCTCGACAGCGTCGAGGCGGTGGCCTCGTTGGTGCGTGCCCGGCGGAGGGCGCTCGAGGCCGGCGGCATCGGTGCGGGCGAGGCGGCCCTCGATGCACAACGCGCCTTCGCCACCAACCTGGGGCTGTTCATCGATGGCCAGTTGATCGGCGGCATCTCGGCTTGGAGGTTGAGCGAAGCGTTGTGCAGCCTCGGCTATCTGCTCGGCGGAGTGGGGGTCGAACGGCACGCCCCCGAGCGGGTGGTCGAGTTGGGGGGGCTGTTCTTGGTGCCGGAGCACCGCGGGCGCGGCCATGGTGGGCGACTCCTCGCCGCGGCGCGCATTCTGTTGGCAGGCATGCAACCGCGGCTCGCCATCGCCTTCGGTACGCGCGAGACCGTTCATCTCTACGTGTCGCGCTGTGGCTTCCACCCCGTCGGCCCGTTCGTCCGTCACCCGCTGAACCCGGCCGTCGAGGTGGCGCCGTTGGTCGCCACGGCGGACGATCTCAGGGCCGCCAACTTCGCTTGAACCGAAACCTGGGCACGCAAACGGAGGTAGCGCATGGAAGGCCATGGCCAGCCACGATTGGACGAAGCGGTGCGGCAAATCCTGGCACGATTCGATGTGCGGCGCTCGCGCGCGCAACTCTGGCGCGGGTACCTGACCGATCTACGACGGATTCTCGCTTCGGATTACGTCGCGGGACTCGATGCGGCGATACACAGCCAGCGTCTGCCGTTGCGGACCTTGGTGGCCGCGGTGCGCGAGCGCTTACCCGACTTCAATCGCACGCCGCTTCCGTTCGCCGGTACGATCGCCTACGCGCGCGACCGCAATCGTGGCTTGGGGCTCAATATCCGTGTCAGTCCGTTCGGCGAGCGTGGACACCCCTTGCGCGGCTTTTACCACGCAGGGGAATCGGTGCGTCCGCTCATTTGGGTGAATCGACAACATACGCCGACGGCAATCTCGGCGACCTTCGCCCACGAGTTGGGGCATCATTTCTGGCAAAGCCTTTGTGCGGGTGATGGGGCAGCGACGCGTGTGTTGCTGCACGATGGCCTGGCCAACCATCTGGATGACCCGCGTGAGTTGTTCGCCGACGTTTTCGCCACGCTGTGCGGCTACCCGACGGAGACGGCGCGGTCTTTGTTCGGGCGCAGCCACTGGGGCAGGCGAATGCGCTTTCTCGGTAGTGCGGGGATGCAACGACTCGATGCCATCGAGCGTCACGTGCATACGCATTACGCGGGTGACCTGGGTCGGAGCAGCGGGTTGCCGGACGCACTTCGGCTCCATTACTTGGGCAGCATGATCCATTTTTCGAAGGTCAGAGCGGCCGTATTGCGTGTCGCAGGCCTATGATCCGCCGCTGCACTCCCGCTTGCAGGAGTGAATCGACAGTTGACAGAACGTTGTCACTGTGAGTACTTTGTGCGTAGTTTTACGCGCTCCATCCGGATGCACGTAACTACCCAAGGCAGAAAAGGAGATCATATGCCCGCCGCCAAGCAACAGAAGGTGACCTTCGGGTCGGTCCTTCGTGCGCGTCGACACCAGCTGGGCCAGACCCAGGCGCAGGTCGCCAAGAAGGTCGGTTGCCGCCCGAATTACATCGGCTACCTCGAGTCGGGTGCCCGCCGCCCCAGCCAAAAGCTGGTGTTCCGCATCGCTAAGGCCATGGATTTGGACGCGCAAGAGCTGTTCTTGCTCGCCAACCCGCTGGTTCGCGACGTCGTCATGCCGAAGGCGGAGACGCGTGAGTCGGTGTGGGAAAACTTCAAGGCGAACAAGGGCATGCAGACGCGCCATGGCATCACTGCCAAGGAAATGTCGGCGCTGCAGAGCATTGCCGCACTGGGCACCGTGCGCGCCCAGCGCGACTTCTTGTTCATCTTGCAGTCGATTCGCCAAGCCCTCAGCGACGAGTAATCCGCGTGAGTGGCGAGCGCCGAATCACCTTGGCGCTCGCCACCCGGGGGTCGTTTCAGCCCTCGCGTCTCCTTCTCCCACCCTGTTGTTCAGGTACGGCCAGTCGATTCGTACGGCAGAATCGCCCGTTCGCCCGGGAAACTCCCCGTTTCCGTCGCTGTCGTTGACACATCACCCGCCGTCTCATTAGCTTCTGCGCGACTTGGCTCGCATTGACTCTTCGTAGGTGTGTCCCGGCGTGGCCGCCTCGAAGCGAACTTCAGAGGTAGGCATGGCGCTCGCGGTGTGGTGGTCATCCAACATAGCTCGTCTCTTCGCTGCCGTTTTACTCACGGGGCTCGTTGCCGCTTGCGGCGACACCTCGGACGGCTCGCCGGCCACGCCCGTGCCGACAGCTACCGTCGCGCCGACGCAGACGGCGTCGCCATCACCCGTGGCGACTCTCGCCCTGACGCCGACGGCGGCGCCGAGCGCGACCCATTCCGCCACCCAGGCCCCGCTGCCCAGCTCGACTCCGACCGTCGCGGTCGTGTCGACCGCCACTCCCAGCGCTACCGCCTCGTCGGTGGCCACGAATTCGCCGATCCCGACCTCGACTCCCGTCCCGGCGACCGCCACCACCACCGCGACCGCCACCGCGACGGCAACCACGACCGCAACGCCGACGCCTTCGGATACGCCGACCGCGACCGCCACCGCGACGCCGATCCCAGCCGTGTTCTCGGCCTTCGGTAGCGTCGAGCAGGTGTACGTCCTCGATGGCGAACCGCGCGAGCCTCTCGAACTGCGTACCGCCGACGGCAGCGTCGTCGCCAGCGGGACCACCGACGCGCGTGGTGCCTACCTGTTCCGCCAGGTTGCCCCAGGCGACGGTTACGTCGTCGTCGCGACCGCCCGCGGCACCGCGTTGCCGGCCGTGCGCGTGCTCGCCGCCGACGAACACCCCGAGCCCTCCTTCTACGCGTCCCAGACCATCGGCGAAGGCTATGGTTACCTGCGCACGCGTGACGGCACCTTGCTGGCCATCAACGTCATCCTCCCCGGTCCGGCCGACGAGGGCCCATACCCGACGGTCGTCGAATACTCCGGCTACGATCCAGCCAATCCCGACTTCCCGCAGCCCAGCACGCTCATCGCCACGAGCCTCGGTTATGCCGCCGTCGGCGTGAACATGCGCGGCACCGGCTGCTCCGGCGGCGCCTTCGACTACTTCGAGACGCTGCAGTCACTCGATGGCTATGACGCCGTCGAAGCCGTCGCCGCCCAGCCTTGGGTCAAGGGCCACAAGGTCGCGACCGTGGGCATCTCGTATCCCGGCATCACGCAGCTCTTCGTCGGTGCGACGCAGCCGCCGAGCTTGGCCGCCATCGCGCCGCTGTCGGTCATCTCCGACATCGGTCGCGGCATCCTCTACCCGGGGGGCATCCTCAATGACGGCTTCGCCGTCGAGTGGGCCGACGAACGCCGGCGTGAGTCGCAGCCCGGTGGCCAACCTTGGTCGAAGAAGCGCATGGACGAGGGCGACCAGATCTGTATCGCCAACCAGAAGATGCGCGGCCAAAACCCCGACATCCTCGAGAAGATCGACCAGAACGACTTCTACATCCCGGAGATCGCCGAACCCCTCTCGCCGGCTACCTTCGTCGACCGAATCAAGGTGCCTGTCTTCCTCACGGGGGCCTGGCAGGACGAACAGACCGGCGGCTACTTCCCCAACATGCTCGCCAACTTCACGGGTTCGCCGAGCGTCCATTTCTCGCTGATCAACGGCGGCCACATCGAAGCGGTCGTGCCGGAAAACCTGAGCCGCTGGATGGAGTTCCTCTCGTTGTACCTCGACGAGGAGATTCCCCGTGTGCCGTTCGAGGCCAACGCGGTGCTGCAAGTCGCCGCCTCCAGCATCTTCGGTGTGCGCAATCTGCGCCTGCCGCCCGACCGCTTCCGCGACGTCACCACCTACGACGAGGCGCGGGCGCGGTTCGAGAGTGATCCCAAGGTCCGTATCCTCTTCGAGAGCGGCGGCGGCAATGTCCCTGGTGCGCCGGTTCCCACGTTCATCGGTGAGTTTTCCGCTTGGCCCATTCCGGAAACCCAACCTCGCACCTGGTACTTCGATGGCGACGCGCGCCTAAGTCCGACGCCTCCCACGGGAGATGGCGCCGATACCTACGTCTACGATACCTCCCGTTCGCAGCTGACGACGCTCGAAGGCACGCTCGACCTCGTCTGGCGCGCGCTGCCGCCGTTCGTCTGGCCGCATCCGCAAGCCGGCAAAGCCGTGGCCTACGCCAGTGAGCCGCTCGAAGAAACGTTGGTCATGGCGGGCAACGGCAGCGTCGACCTCTGGCTCCAGTCGACGGCGCCGGACGTCGATCTCCAGGTCACGCTCAGCGAGCTGCGTCCGGACGGCAAGGAAGTGTACGTGCAGAGCGGCTGGCTGCGCGCCAGTCGCCGCAAACTCGATCCGACGCAGTCGACCGAGTTGCGGCCGGTGGCGACCCATCTACGCGAGGACGCGGCGCCGCTGCCGTCCGGCGAGTGGTCGGAGGTGCGTGTCGAACTCTTCCCGTTCGCGCACGTGTTCCGCGCCGGTTCGCAGGTGCGGGTGATCGTCGATACCCCCGGCGGCAGCCGGCCGCGGTGGCGCTTCGATGTGCTCGAGTACGACGACGAGGTCGTCAATCAGGTCGCCCGCTCGGCACAGGCGCCTTCGAAGATCGTGCTGCCGGTGATCCCGAACGTCGAGGTGCCGGCAGCGTTGCCGGCCTGTCCGGGGCTGCGGGGCCAACCCTGCCGCACCATCGAGGCGTGGAGCAACGCGGCGGAGTGAGCGACTTTCGAGCGCCGGAGGTTTGTGGTTTAAGCCTACGCCGAGGGCGCCCGACGCGCCCAGGGGGCAGGTAGGTGATGCGCATCTCGTTACGTTGGTTCGTGCTGATCGCTGGAATGGTGGCGCCGTCGCTCGCCCTCGCGGCCTGGCGGCCGTTTGCCGGCGCCTATTTCAGCGTTGCCCAGCCGACCAACGACAACTTCAATGCGCATTGCCATACCGGCGCGGCGCTGCTGCCTTATGCCGGTCTGCGCTACAACGATTACCTCGGCATGCAGGCCATGCTGCATGCCGATTTTCTGCCTCCCGACGACGACAACCGGGGCATCGACGACGAGAACGAGGTGTCGACGCTGCTCGGCCTGACCCTCGGACCACGCTTGTCGCTACCCTTCGCCCAGCGCTGGGAACTCCACGCCGAAAGCGGCATTGGCTTTTTCAGTGGCGTCAGTGGACGCCTGACCCAGACCGACTTCGGCTTTTCCGCCGGCATGGGGCTCGACTACCAGCTCCATCGCAACCTGGCTCTGAGTGCCTTCGGGCACTTCAACGGCGCCAACATCGCACCCGTGCCGCACTTCCTGCCTCCCCGTCTCAACTCGGGCAGACCGCAGAATCCGGAGGATCAGGGCCCGCGTGACATCCGTTGGGTCACGGCGGGGATCGGCTTGCGCTGGGACTTCCTGCCGCCGCCGCCGGAGCCGGCGCCCGTGCCCGAGCCCTGGGTGGCTCCGCCGCCGGCGCCGCGGGTGCAGCTGCCGCCGCCCCCGCCGACACAAGTGCGCCTACCGCCACCCCCGCCGCCGGCGCGGCGCATCGTGCTGCGCGACGTCTACTTCGAGTACGACGAGGCGATCATTACCCGCGCCTCGTACCCGCGTCTCGATGAAGCAGCCCGCAGTTTGGCCGACATGGGCTGGCCCGAGGTCGTCGTCGAAGGGCACACCGACGCGCGCGGCAGTGATGCCTACAACCTGCGCCTGTCGCAGCGCCGCGCCGAAGCGGTGCGGCGAGCCCTCGTCGATCGCGGCGCGCCGAGTCGGCAACTGCGAGCCGTCGGATTCGGCGAGAGCCGTCCGGTGGCGAGCAATGCCGACGAAACGGGCCGCGCCGAGAACCGTCGCGTCGAATTGCACATTCTCGATCGTCCCTGAACTCCATCCCATCCGGGCTTCTTCACGGTCGTGGCAACGGCGTGCGCGGCGGGTTTGAATCACCGCCGCGCACGATCGTCATTGCCGCGCCGTAAGCCCGTAACTTTTGCAGGATATCATTTCCCTATGGATCGACTTCCCTTGTTCCCAGCCAACCCACCGCAGACACGCCCCCGCGGTCGCCGCGTGGTGCTTCAATTCGCCGATACCCGCATTTCGTTGCCGTGCGGCGACGCCTACGAGGCACAGATCGTGGCGGATCATGTTCGCGCCACCGTACGTCGCCACGGGCGACTCGAATTACGCATCGGCGACCACAGCTGGACCGTCGCGTCGGCGGTCGAGACCTGCGGCGCCGATTGCCGCGGCTGTCTCTCCCACGAACGCCCCGCCGCCGCCGGAACCGTCGTCTGCGAAGTGTGCAGCGCCCGCCACCTGCTTTCCCTCGACCGCCTGTCGAGTTCCGCCGCCGCCTGAACCTCGGCGCGGCGTTGACTGCGGGGCGGCTTTGGGCTGTATCGCTCAGCCGAGCCCATGCAAGTTCGGAGACGTTCGCCGCTTCGTGCTGCCCTCCGCCTCACCCTCGCTGCGGCGCTGGGATTCCTCTGCCTGCCCGGCGGGGCGGTCGTGCATGCCATGACGGACCCGCCGCTGCGGGTGCGCGCCCATGTCAAGATCAGTGCCGAGCACGGTAACTTTCCCGACACCCTGCAGAGCATCAGCGGCTTCGGCTTCAGCCTCGAGGGGCTCGGCGATCTCGATGGTGACGGGGTCCCCGACGTCGCGGCGGGGGCCCATTTCGAGGATGCCCCGTCGGAAGACTCGGGTCGCGTCCGCTTGCTGTACCTGCGCCGCGACGGCAGCGTCGCGCGGCGCGTGCGTATCGACGCCGAGTCGGGAGGTCTGTCGGTGCCGCTAGGCAAGGACGACGTCTTCGGCTGGTCGATCGCCCGCCTCGGGGATGTGGATGGGGACGGCATCGCGGACCTCGCCGTCGGCGCGCCAGGGGACGACGACGGCGCCGTCGATGCCGGCGCCGTGTACATCCTGTTTCTGCGCGCCGACGGCACCGTGCGCCAACAACGCAAGATCAGCAGCCGCGAGGCTTGGGCCATGCGAGCGCCATGGACGTGGCTGGTGCCGCGGACGGCGCAAGGAGGCTTTCTCGCCAGTCTCGCGCCCTTCGAGAACTTTGGCGCCGCCGTCGAACCCTTGGGTGATGTCGACGGCGACGGCGTCGTCGACCTCGCCGTGGGTGCCCGCGCCGGAGGCGAGGCGGACAGTCTGCGCGGCGCCGTGTGGATCCTGTTCTTGCGCTCCGACGGAACGGTGAAGGCGTACCGCCGACTGGACGGCAACACTCCGGGCTTGCGTGAAGCGCTCGAACCGAAGGACGAGTTCGGTTTCGGCCTTGCGGCCGTCGGCGACCTCGACGGCGACGGGCTCACCGAGTTGGCGGCGGGAGCCCGAGGCGACGACGACGGCGGTGTCGACGTCGGTGCGGTCTATGTGCTGTTCCTCGACCACGATGGCGCCTTGCGCCGTCATCAGAAAATCAGCGCCCTTGCCGGCGGCTTCAGCGGCAAACTCGGCACCCGCTTCGAATTCGGGCTGGCGCTGACGAGTCTGCCCGACCTCGACGGCGACGGCGGGCGAGAGCTCCTCGTCGGCGTGCGTGGTGACGATGCGGTGGCCAAAGCCGGGGGCGGCGTTTGGGTGGTGTCGCTCGCCGCCGACGGGCGGGCGCGCCAAGCACGCAAGCTCGGCGTCGCCTGCAACGGCTTCGACGGCGGGTGTGAGGCATGGGATCTCTTCGGGGTGGGATTGGCCACTCTCGGTGATCTCGATCGCGACGGCATCCCCGAGATCGCCGTTGGCGCGGAGAACGACGACGGCGCGGTGGAGAACTCCGGAGCCTTCTGGGTGATGTTTCTCGAGTCCCCCGCCGTCGCTCCGTAGAGTCCGGAGAACTTCGATGTCCTTCCTTCCCCACTGTCGGTTCGCGATGGGCCTGTTGCAGCTCGCCCATGCTCAATGCGGCGCCGATGATGGTGCGTCGAGGGTGGCGGCGCGTTCTCCATGGAGCCATTCGCCCGAAGCGCGGGGGGTGATCGCATGAAGAGGCTTGGCGTCGTTTTCGGATTCTTGGTGGCGGTGGCGATTTCGCTGCCGATGTTCGGCCGTCTCGCCCACCGGCACGTGCTGTCCGTGGGATCGCCGCACAAGGTCTTCGTCGTTCTCGGCTTTCACACCAGCTTCTATCACTCGTGGCGCGGCGATACCCCCGACGAGGCCGGTTTCGGCACCGACATCCGCATCGTGCGCGAGATCCTGCGCATGCTCGACGAGGCCAACGCCGAGGGGCTCGACGCCCGCGGCTACTGGGAAGCGGACAATCACTTCACCCTGGAAACGATTCTGCCACAGCACGCTCCCGACATCATCGAGGGCATCCGCCGCCGCGTCGACTCCGGTCGCGACGAGGTTTTGCTGGCCCCCTACAACAACGGCTTCTTCAGCGCGATGACCGAGGACGAGGTCCGTGCCGCCGTGCGCTGGGCCGTTCGCAACCCCTGGGGCTCCGGCGCCGCAGACCTGTTCGGCCGCTACCTTCCGGTACTTCGCCCGCAGGAGGCGATGTTCACGCCCGGGCTGATCCCCATTCTCCTCGAAGAGGGGGTCGAGGGGCTGATCCTGTCGTACTCGACGTATCCCTTCACGACGTTTTCCAACTTCGTTCCGCCCATGAGCCCGGCGCAGCGTCATGGGTTGACGTGGATGCGCAACCAGCCCGACGGGCCGCGCATCAAGCTCTTTCCGTGCGCCAGCAACGGCGACGTCGTCGACTTCGTGTCGCTGGAAAAGTGGATGCTCGAACTGCGCGAGCTGCAACTGAAGGGCGAGGTCGATCACGACCTGGTCGTTCATCTCAACATCGACGCCGACGCCGAAACCTGGGTGCCGCTGGCGATGCCGCCGGGCTTGGGGTGGTTGCCCAATACGGGCGGTCTGCGCGAGTACATCGACGCCGTCAACAAGTACGACTGGGCCGAGTTCACCACGCCGGGTGAGTTCATGCGCCACCATGAACCCGTTGGAGAGGTGGTGGTGCGGCAGGATACGGCCGACGGCGGCTGGGACGGTTATTACTCGTGGTCGGAGAAACTCGGCAGTCAGGAGTTGTGGACCCGCCTCGAACAGTCGCGCCTCTTCGAAGCGCAAGCGCGGCGTGTGAGCGGTGCGGCGGCCCCCGATCCGCGTGCGACGGCGGCGACTGCCGATCGTGAGACCAGCTTCTTCCATCGGCTGCGCAGCTTGTCGACGACCCATTTCGGCATGAGCACGCCGATGGTCAATGAGGAGCGTTTCGCCGCTGGGTCCGCGGCCATCGAGAACGCGCGCAACAAAGCCCTCGCGACATTGCGGCAGGCGGCGCAGGCACGCGCCGGGTCGCTGCCGCCCACCGCGGACGCGGCGCTCTACGCGTTCGAAGTCCATGCCACACAGGATCGACTCGCGCCCGGGGTGCCCGTGCGGATCCCCGTGCGGCTGCCGTGGCCGCTGCCGCAACTGCAGCTCGTCGACGGCCAGGGAGCCGCAGTGCCGTTCTCCCTCGTCGACGTCGAACCGCTGGCCGATGCCGTTGCCGATGCGGTACTCGTCGTCGTGCCGACCCAGGTCGTATCGGCGCCTTGGCGCCTGGATCTCGTGGCCGGTGAGGTGCGAAGCGAAGCAGCCGCGCCGGTGCAGGTGACGGATTCGGCCCGCCTCGACAACGGGCGCCTCGTGCTGTCGCTTTCCAGTGCCAACGGCGTCGATTCCCTGCGCCTCGACGACACAGTCGTCGGCGGGCCGGAGTTCTTGTCGTCGTTCATCACGTATCGCACCGACGCCGTGCCGGAAAGTCACTGGGCGAGTGACTGGCGTATCTCGACCCTCGAGCAGGAACGGCACGACGGCATCCAGCGCCAGCGCCTGGCGACACGCATTCCCCTGGTAACCCCGGATGGCGCGACGGCGGCGTCGGTGCAAGTCGACTTCACCTTGCCGGATGCGGCACCCTTCGTGGTCGCCGATGTACGTGTCGATTACCCGTACACGGAGAAGCGCGACGTTCTGGCCACGCCCCAACAAAAACTGCGGATGCTCATCGATGCTCGCTGGGTCGAGGTGGCGCCGTTCCAACTGCAGCCTTCGTTGGCGAATGAGGACGGCGGCTCGTTGCGGCTGTGGCGGCGCAACTTTCTCGACGTCGTCGATTGGTTCCCGCTCGACTACGGTCGGATCAATCCGCGCAACGCCAACATCGATTCCTTCAACCATGCCGTCACTGCGGCTTGGGTCGCCGTCACCGATGGCCGACGTGGTCTGTTGTTGGCGCCCGATGCCAGCGTGCATGCGTCGCCGAACTTCGCACCGATGCGCCTGCGCGACGAGCACGGGCGGCAGCGACTGACGATCAACCCTTTCGGCTCGTACCACGGCACGCCGATGGATTACTCCCATCTCGGCGGCAGCGGGTTGGCGACGGACTTGGCCGCCATGGTGGCGGCGTCGATGCGGCCGAACGGACCGAGCTTCAACGGGCGGAGCCAGCGCTTCTCGCTCCTGCTTGCGCCGTACGTCGGAGACCGCCCTCCGGCCGATCTCGAGGCAGCGGCGCAAGCGTTTTACCAGCCGCCGACGGTACTCGTGCTGCGCGCACCCGAGGCGGCGCCGCCTCGCTTGGCGCTGGACGTGGCCGAGCAACATGCAGCCGACCGTCGGTCGAGGCAAAGCCCGCAGGAGCCTGCCGTGCCGCGAGCTTTCCTGGCCAGTCCGACCGCCGGCGCGATCGACCTCGTCTGGGATCCTCCCGCCGCGGCGGCGGGTATCGGCTATGAGGTCGCCTGGCGCCCGGCGGGGCAGGCGGCGTGGACGACGCGCCACGTCGGCGTGGCGCATCGGCATCGGGTCGACGGCCTGCGCGACGGGCAAGTGGTGGAGGCGAGGGTGCGCGCCGAGGCGGCAGGCCGGCGCAGCGATTGGACGACGACCGCCACCGTCGAGGTGGGTCCGGTGGGCGAGCAGTCGGCTGTCGACTTCTTCACCGAGATCCGCCCGTCCGTATTGGCGCGGCTGGTGCAGCAGAGTCTGGTGCACGTTCTGACCGTGCCTTGAGCGGCTGGTGGGATCGTTCGCGGCCGCGGGAATCGGCGCCGAGTCCGGTGCGACCAGCGTGCGTCATGGTCCTGGCAGAAGAATTGCTTTTCGATCGGTGGAATTCGGATCGCTTTTGCTACTAGACTACGGGCGTCGGTCGAGCCAAGGGCCGGCGACAGGAGGAGAGACATGGCGAAGAAGCATTGGAAGTGGGCGGCTGCCGGATGCGTGCTCGGCGCGGCTTTGACGGTCGCCCCCGTCTGGGCGGACGACGTCGCGCCCGGTGACGTCAAGGAAGCGGAGCAGATTTTCGCGCAGCGCTGCTCCACCTGCCACGGTGCGGGCGGCAAGGGTGACGGCGCCGCCGCCGCAGCCCTCAACCCCAAGCCGCGTGATCTGAGCAGCCCCGAGTGGCAAGCGTCGGTCGACGATGCCCACATCGAAAAGATCATCGTCGGCGGCGGCCCCTCGGTCGGCAAGAGCCCGCTCATGCCGCCCAACCCCGACCTCGCCGGCAAGCCCGGAGTCGTCAAGGGCCTGCGCACCGTGGTGCGCGGCCTCGCCGCCAAGTAAGGCCGGCGCTTTCCACCAAGACCAAGGGCCGCCGGACGTCATGTCCGGCGGCCCTTTTTTTCGGTCGGTGCGACCGCGTCATTCCTCGTCGTCGAAGAGGATGCGCGTCGCCGGCGTGTCGAGATCGTCGAATTGCCCGGCACGCACGGCCCACACGAAGGCGGCGACGGCCACACCGAGCAACATCAATGCTAGGGGGATGAGAAGGAAGACGCTGTTCATGCCAGACCCCCTTGCACCGTAGCCGGCGCGACTGCGTTGCGGCTGCTCACCGGCGACCGACGCCGAGCACCGAGGCGTAGGGCGTTGCCGACGACGAGCAGCGAACTGGCGGACATTCCGAGTGCCGCCCAATACGGCGCCACCCAACCGAGGGCGGCGATCGGCAGCGCCAGGAAGTTGTATCCCGCAGCCCAGGTGAGATTCTGCGTGATGACCCGGCGTGTCCGCCGGGCGAGTTCGATGGCGTCGGGCAATGCGCCGAGGTCGTCCTTCAGCAGCACGCTGTCGGCGCGTGTCATGGCCAGGTCGGTACCTCCTCCCATGGCGACCGACACTTGGGCGCCGCCGAGGCTGGGCCCGTCGTTGACGCCGTCACCCACCATGACGACCACGGCCCCACTCTCCTGCAGGGCGCGTATCTCGTCCAGCTTGCTCTCCGGTGTGGCGCCGGTCGACACGACCTCGATGCCCAATCGCGCGGCGACGTCGCGCGGTGCCTGCGACGAATCGCCGCTGCAGATCTGCACCTGCAGGCCGAGCTGGCGCAGCCGCCGCACCACGTGAGTCGCCTCGGGGCGGAGTTCGTCTTCGAGCACGAAGGTACAGAGCGGGCCGTCCTCATCCGCGAGCAAAACCGTGGCTTCGTCCGCTTGCCCGGATGCTGCGCTCGGGTGGCGCGTGATCTCGCCGGCCCAGGCGGGTTGTCCGATCCGATGGCAGCGCCCGTCGATGCGCGCTTCGACGCCACGTCCGGCTACCACGTCGACTGCGGCGATGGCGGCGGCGACGGTGTCCGCGTCGTCGAAGGCGCGGGCGATGGGATGGCTCGAGTGGGCTTCGAGGGCCGCCGCGAGGCGGCGGCAGGCTGCGGCGTCGAGATGGCGGTGCGGGCGTGTCTCGCGGATGTGAAAGCGTCCACGGGTCAGCGTGCCTGTCTTGTCGAACACGACATGCGTCGCCTTGGCGAGGCTTTCGATGACGTGTCCTCGGGTCGCCATCAATCCGCGCGAGAGTAATCCGCCGGACGCCGCGGTGAGCGCCGCCGGGGTGGCGAGAGACAAGGCGCACGGGCAAGTGATGACGAGCACCGAGAGGGTCACCCAGAACCAACGGTCCGGGTCGATGCTCCACCAGATCGCGCCGACGACGGTGGCGAGGATGAGAACCTTGGGTACGAACAGCGCCGCGACACGGTCGGCGAGACGCGCCAGGTCGGGGCGTTCGTCGGCGGCCTTGTCGATCAGCCGCACGATGCCGGCGAGAACCGACTCGGCGCCGATGCGGTCGACCGCGATGGTGAGAGGTGCTTCTTCGTTCAGCGTGCCGCCGACGACATCGTCGCCGACGCGTTTGGTGCGTGGCCAGTGCTCGCCGGTGAGCATCGACTCGTTGACCGAGCTGCAGCCCTCGACGACGTGCCCATCGGCGGGGATGGCCTCACCCGGTCGCACCAAGACGTGATCGCCGCGGTCGAGTTCATGGACCGAGACGATCTCCAGCTTTCCGGCGACGACGCGCGTGGCCATGGACGGGGCCCGCTGCAGCACGGCGGCCACGGCGTCGGCGGCGCGATGGCGCGCTCGCATCTCGAGGAAGCGGCCGATCGACAGGAAGAAGGTGAACATGCACGCCGAGTCGAAATACACCTCGCCGGTCCGCGCTAGGGTGGCGTACACGCTGGCGGCGTAGGCGCCGCCGATGGCGATCGACACGGGGACGTCCATGCCGTAGCGACCGTGGCGCACGTCGCTCCAAGCCGCTTGGAAGAACGGCCGCGCCGAGATCAGGACGACGGGTGTGGTGACGAGCAGGCTGACGCCGCGGAACAGGGCTTCGTAGCTCGCGGCCATGCCCTCGAAGGCGCCGATGTAGAGCGCCACGGCGAACATCATCACCTGCATCATGCCGAGACCGGCGATGCCGAGACGGATGAGAGCGGCGCGGTTCTCGGCCCGCCGTGCATCGTCGGGTCCGTCGTGCCGAAAGGGCAGTGCGTCGTAACCGTCGTGGTTCAGCGTGTCGAGGATGGTGCTGAGACGGACGCGTTGCGGGTCCCAAGCGACCTCGGCCCGGCCGGAGGCGAGGTTGATGTCAGCGTCGGCGACGCCATCGAGGCGGCGCAGGCGCCGTTCGAGCTTGACCACACAGGCGCCGCAACGCATGCCGCCGATGGTGAGGGTGGCACGCGAGCGCCCGTCACGGTCGCGGCGGACGAATTGGTCCTGTAGGGCCGGGCGGTCGTAACAATCGAGCCCGGGGGCCGTCGCCGGGAAGGTAAGAGTCGCCGAGGCTTGCATCGTCGTGGCTCAGGCTCCTAGGTCCGCCGCTGCCTGCGGACGCAGCCAGATGCGCGCGCGCAGGCCCCATGGAGCATCCGACGGTTCGAGGCTCGCGTCCCAGGTGCCGTCGAGACGGCGGTCGGCGCTGCCGGCGAAGGTACCGTCGCTGCCGCGCCGCAGGGTGAGTTGGATGTCGCGCTGGCCGCGGGTCGGATGGCGCAGGGCAAGTGTCAGCGAGTCGACGGACTCGGCGCCGTGCAGCTCCAGTTGTAGGCTGCGGCCGCTGTCGTCGAGGCGCAGGCTGGCGCGAATGTTTTGCTCGGCGGCGAGTCGTTCGCGTTCGAGGGTCTGGTTGATGCGGCTGCCGTGTGCGTACCAGTCGTCACGTACGAGCGGGTCGGGGTCACTGAGGGCGATGGCCAAGGTGGTGAAGCTGGCGACCACGGCGGTGGTGGGCAGGGCGATGAGGAACCAGGGCCAGAACTGGCGATACCACGGGGTGCTGTCGTTCATCGGGGAATCCTCGTTGTCGGTTCAACGCCGGGTCGGGGCGAGGAAGCGTGTCTCTTCCTCGTCCGTCCAGCCGCTGCCGTCGGTGGTGCTGACGACGAAGGTCAGCTCCTGCGAGCCGCTGCCGGCTTGAGCTTTGGGGATCTGGACCCGCATCGGCACGTCGACGATGGCGCCGGAGGCGACCTCGACGTCGGTCTCGCCGATCAAGCGGATGCCTTCGTGTCCGGTCGCCGCGATGCGATATCGGTGCCCACTCTGGTCCATGTTGAGGATGCGCACCGAGTACACGTTCTCGATGTCGCCCTGGGGTGTTTCGCGGAACAGCTGGCGGCGCTCGCGCAGCACGTCGACCTCGAGCGGCACGCGGCTGGCGACGGCATAGCTGAAGGCGGTGCACATCACGAGGAAGACAGTGCCATAGGCCAGCATCCGCGGGCGGAGGAGCTTGTACTCGGCGCCGGCGAGGGTCTGTTCGGTGGCGTAGCGCACCAGGCCGCGCGGGTAGCGCATCTTGTCCATGACCTCGTCACAGGCATCGATGCATGCGGCACAGCCGATGCATTCGTATTGTGTGCCGTTGCGGATGTCGATGCCCGTCGGGCACACCTGGACGCAGAGGTTGCAGTCGACGCAGGCGCCGAGGCCGGCCGCGGCGAAGTCGGTCTTGGCCGAACGATGACCGCGCGGTTCGCCGCGCTTGGCGTCGTAGAAGATGGTCAGCGTCGTGGTGTCGAACATGGCGCCCTGGAAGCGGGCGTAGGGGCAGGCGAACTTGCAGATCTGTTCGCGCATGTAGCCGGCGTCGAAGTAGAGCGCGCCCGAGAAGAAGAGCACGGCGACGAACTCGGTGCGGCTGACGCCGAAAGTGAGCAGGTTCGGCACGAGGTCGCGAATCGGCGAGAAGTATCCGACGAAGGTGACGCCGACGACGGTCGACAGGCCGATCCAGGCGGCGTGTTTATAAGCCTTGGTGCGAATCTTGTCGTTGGTCCAAGGAGCTTGGTCGAGGCGCATGCGCTGGTTCGGCGTGCCCTCGATGAGCCACTCGATCCACATGAAGAACTTCGTCCAGACGGTCTGCGGGCAGCCGTAGCCGCACCACAGGCGTCCGGCGAGATTGGTGAAGAAGAAGAGGCCGAACGCGGCGATGATCATCAACCAGGAGAGCAGGATGAAGTCTTGCGGCCAGAAGGTGATGGCGAAGAGATGGAACTTGCGTTCCGGCAGATCCCACCAAATGGCTTGTCGACCATTCCAAGTGAGCCAAGGTCCCAGGAGGTAGATGCCGGCTAGCAAGAAGAGAACGCCGGTGCGCAGGCGTTGGAAGCGACCGTCGACTTCCTTTTGGTAGATGGCGCGCCGCTTCTCGTAGAGCGGGATCTCGACGTACTCGGGCTGCGGTTTCGCGGGTGCGTTCATGGTGGGCCGTCTTCCTTACGGCCGATGCCGCCCTCCCCGATGTGGGGAGGGCGGCTCGCGTTCACGGTTGCGACAGGCTGTAGACATAGGCGGCGACGATGTGAGCGCGCTCTTCACCGAGGAGTGCGCCGTGCGCCGGCATCATGCCGTTGCGGCCTTTCCACAGCCCTTCGGCGATGGTCTCCTCGGAGGAGCCGTAGAGCCAGACATCGTCGGTCAGGTTGGGCGCGCCGAGGGCCTGCATGCCTTTGCCGTCGGGTCCATGGCAGGCGATGCAGACTTGCATGTAACGCTGTTGCCCGGCGGCGCGCAGCGTTTCGTCGGTCTTGAAGCCGGCGAGGTGGCGCACGTAGGCGACGACCTCGGGCACGCCTGCTTCACCGCCGACGGCTTCGGCGAAGGCGGGCATCAGGCCGTTGCGGCCGTTGAGGATGCTCGTCTTGATGACTTCCGGGTCGCCGCCGTAGAGCCAATCCGCATCGGTGAGATTGGGGAAGCCGCTACCGCCGCGACCGTCGGCGCCATGGCACTGGGCGCAGTTGTTGGCGAAGATGCGACCGCCGATGCGCAGCGCCGCTTCGTCCTTGGCCAAGTCGGGAATCGCCTTGGTCGCCAAGCTGGCGTAGAGCGGCCCGAATTCGGCTTGGGCTGCCTGGACTTCGGCGTCGTACTGGCCCTGTTGCGACCAGCCGAGAAGGCCGCTGAAACCGCCCAGGCCGGGGTACAACAGCAAGTAGAATACGCCCCAACCGATGGTGCCGACGAAGATGCCGAGCCACCAGCGGGGCAGCGGATTGTCGAGTTCCTGGATGCCGTCGAATTCGTGCCCGAGCGTCTGGCCCTTCTCGACGCGCTTCTTGCGCTGCCAGAACAGGAGCCAGATGGAGGCCGCGATGTTCGACACCACCAGAACGAAGACAAAGAAACTCCAACTCGCGGTCATCGCGCTCCTCCCTTGGCTCCTTCGGTTTCGTCATCGCCGAGAAACGGCAGACGCGAGGCCTCGTCGAATCGTTGCCGTCGACCCGGGGTGTAGGCCCAGATGACGAGGGCGACGAACGAGACGAACAAGATGGCCGTTCCCATTCCACGAATCATTCCGAGGTCCATGCGTGTTACCTCTTGCTCAGCACGGTGCCGAGCTGCTGCAGGTAAGCGACCACCGCGTCGAGTTCGTTCTTGCCTTGCACGAGAGCGGCGGCGCCGGCGATGTCTTCGTCGGTGTACGGGACGCCGACGCTGCGCAGCGCTTCCATCTTGGCTGCCGTGCCGTCGGCGTCGATCTCGTTGCTCTCGAGCCACGAGTACGACGGCATGTTCGACTCGGGCACCACGTCGCGCGGGTTGTTGAGGTGCACCCGGTGCCAGTCGTCGCTGTATCGCCCGCCGACGCGGGCCAGATCCGGCCCGGTGCGCTTGGAGCCGAAGAGAAAGGGGTGGTCGTAGACCGACTCACCGGCGACCGAATAGTGGCCGTAACGTTCCGTCTCGGCGCGGAAGGGGCGGATCATCTGCGTGTGACAGGTGCTGCAGCCCTCGCGGATGTAGACGTCGCGTCCTTCCAGCTGCAGCGCGTTCAACGGGCGTAGTCCCTCGACCGGCGTGGTGACTTCCATTTGGTAGAACAGGGGCACGATCTCGGCGAGGCCGCCGAAGCTGACCACGATGAGGATCAGCAGGCCCATCAGGCCGATGTTCTTCTCGATGACTTCGTGTTGCGTGGATTGATTCATCACTTCGCTCCCTCGACCTTCGACTCAGGCCGCGGCATGTGCCGGTTGGCCGACGGGGACAGGTTCGGGCTGGACGGTCTTCCAGACGTTGAAGGCCATCAGCACCATGCCGGCGAAGAACAAGAGACCGCCGAGCAGACGCCCGCCGTAGTAAGGATAGGTGGCCTCGAGCGCCTCGACGAAGGAGTAGGTGAGCGTGCCGTCGTCGTTGACGGCGCGCCACATGAGGCCTTGCATGACGCCGGCGATCCACATCGAGGCGATGTAGAGAACCACGCCGACGGTGGACAGCCAGAAGTGGATGTTGATCCAGGCGACGCTGTACATCTCCTTGCGGCCGAACAGCGACGGAATCAGGCTGTAGAGGCAGCCGTAGGTGATCATCGCTACCCAGCCGAGAGCGCCGGAGTGCACGTGGCCGATGGTCCAGTCGGTGTTGTGCGACAAGGCGTTGACCGACTTCACCGACATCATCGGGCCTTCGAAGGTCGACATGCCGTAGAACGACAAGGCGACGATCATGAAGCGAAGGATCGGGTCGGTGCGCAGCTTCTCCCACGCCCCCGACATCGTCATGATGCCGTTGATCATGCCGCCCCACGACGGAGCCCACAGGATCACCGAGAAGACCATGCCCAGCGACTGGGCCCAGTCGGGCAGCGAGCTGTAGAGAAGATGGTGCGGCCCGGCCCACATGTAGATGCCGATGAGGGCCCAGAAGTGCACCACCGAGAGACGGTACGAGTACACCGGGCGACCGGCCTGCTTCGGCACGAAGTAGTACATCATCGCCAAGAAGCCGGCGGTGAGGAAGAAGCCGACCGCGTTGTGGCCGTACCACCACTGCACCATCGCATCGATCGTGCCCGGGTAGATGGAGTACGACTTGAACAGGCTCACCGGCACTTCGAGGCTATTGACGACGTGCAACAGGGCGATCGTCAGAATGAAGGCGCCGTAGAACCAGTTGGCGACGTAGATGTGCTTGACCGTGCGCTTGGCGACGGTGCCGAAGAAGACGATGGCGTAGCTGACCCAGACCACCGTGATGAGAAGGTCGATCGGCCACTCGAGCTCGGCGTATTCCTTGCCGCTGGTCTTGCCCAGCGGCAGCGTCAGCGCCGCGAGCACGATGATCGCCTGCCAGCCCCAGAAGGTGAAGCTCGCCAGCTTCGGTAGGAAGAGTCGCGCGCCGCAGGTGCGCTGCACGACGTAGTAGGATGTCGCGAACAACGCCGATCCGCCGAAGGCGAAGATGACCGCGTTGGTGTGCAACGGTCGTAGCCGGCCGTAGCTCAAGATGGGGATGCCCAGGGTCAACTCGGGCCAGATCAGCTGGGCGGCGATGATGACGCCGACCAACATGCCGACCACCCCCCAGACGACCGCCATCACGGAAAACTGACGGACGACCCCCAATTCGTACTGCGCATGGGCGCTGCCGGCGCTGCTCATGGGACCCTCTTCTTCCTGTCATTCGTGCTGCTCATGACACCTCGCTCCTTGCGGTTTCGACCGAATGTCGAACCGAGGCAGGCAGCACGATGCGTGCCGCATGGCGGCAGGACGCACGGCATGGCGCCGCAGCGCACCGTTGGCGCGCCTGGGACGAAGCGGGAAAGGGTGCTTCCCAAAAATAGGAATGGGCTGCGGTGCCCGGGGGGATCCGGGGCAGGGCGGGTTAACCGTCGCGGCGGGCGGAGCCGGAGCCGGCTCCGCCCGGTATTTCACTTGCCGGTGAACACCGGCTTGCGCTTCTCGAGAAAGGCCTTCGGCCCTTCCTTGGCGTCCTTGGAGGCGAACACCGTCATGCCGATCGCCATCTCCTTCTGGTCGAAGGCGTCCTTCTCGGGCATGCCCGCCGTCTCGCGTACCGCCTTGAGGATCGCCTTCACCGCCAGCGGCCCGTTGTCGGCGATGCGCGCCGCGATCGCGCGGGCTTTCGTCAGCGCCTGCCCGTCCGGCACCACGTGCCCGATCAGGCCCATCTCATGACAGCGCGCCGCCGTGTACGACTCGCCCGTCAGCAGCATCTCGAGCGCCAGCGAATATGGGACCTGCCGTGGCAGCCGCACCGTCGAGCCGGCCATCGGAAACAACGCCCGCTGCACTTCGGTGACACCGAAGACGGCGCTCTCGCCCGCCACCCGGATGTCGGTCCCCTGCAGGATCTCCGTCCCGCCGGCCAAGGCGTAGCCCTCGACCGCCGCGATCACCGGCTTGGTCGGCCGGTAGGTCTTCAGCCAGCCGTTGAAGATGATGTTGGCGTCCGCCTGGATGCGCTGCTCGTATTCGTCGGCCGGCGGCGTGCCGGCGAGCAGCTTGTTGATGACCCCGAGGTCCATGCCGGCGCAGAAGTCCTTGCCCGCTCCCGTCAGGATCGCCACGCGCAAGTCGTCGTCGGCGTCGAGCCGGTGCCAAGCGTCGTTCAGGCCGCACAGCACTTCGGCATTGACTGCGTTCTTCTTTTCCGGACGGTTGATGGTGACGGTCAGCACGTGGTTTTCCACGTGCGTCAGGAGAGCAGGTTCGGACATGCGTCGACTCCTCGAAAAAAGTGCGCTCGCCCTAGCCGACTTCGCCGGACGCTTCAATGAACTCCGACGCGTCCGACGTCCGACAAGTCCGACACGTCCGACAAGTCTGACCCGTCTGACAGGTCCGACTTGTCTGATCCTTCTCCTGGCCGCGCCGGTAACGGCCGGCGCGGCCTGCCCCGGCGACTGCAACGGCGATGGCGAGGTCACCATCGACGAGGTGTTGCGCGCCGTCCAACTCGCTCTCGGCGCTGATGCCCCCGCCTGCGCCAATGCCGAACGTAACGGCGACGGCGAGATTTCCGTCGACGAAGTCGTCTTCGCCCTGCAAATGGCGCTGCAAGGTTGCCCGCAACCGGTGTTCGTCCACGGCATGAGCCTCGCCTCTTGGTGGCGCGGGCAGTTCGCCAGCCCCGCCGCCGAGGCCGCCCTCGACCAACTCGCCCTCACCACCGTCGACACCGTGGTCGTCGTCCCCACCCGCTACATGGACGACTCCAGCGCCTCTGCCGTGTTCGCCGACCCCCAACGCTCCGCCGACGCCGTCGAAATCGCCTACGTCCTCGACACCGCCCGCCGCCGCGGCTTTCGCACCGCCCTCAAGCCGCACGTCGACCCTCTCGACGGCTTCTGGCGCGGCCGCATCCAGCCCGCCGACATCGATGCCTGGTTCGCCAGCTACACCGCTTACATCGTCGAAATGGCCCAGCTCGCCAACGCCGCCGGCTCCGATTTCCTCGTCCTCGCCACCGAACTCGACTCGCTCGCCGTCGTCGAACACCGTGCCCGCTGGCAGGCGGTCATCGCCTCCGTGCGCCAACACTTCGCCGGCGACCTCGCCTATGCCTCCAACTGGGACGACTACCGCCTGATCGAGCTCTGGGATCTCGTCGATATCGTCGGCATCGACGGCTACTTCCCGCTCTCCGCCGCAGCCGACCCGAGCCGTGCCGAACTCGACGATGCCTGGACGGGCGGCGCCGCGGCGCCGGGAACGGGTTGGATGGATCAGCTGCAGGGTTGGTTCAGCGAGACCTTCCCGGCGCGCGACAAGAAGCTGATGTTCACCGAGATCGGCTACGTCGCCAGCGACTACGCTCTACGCCGCCCCTGGGAACTCGAGGACGATTGCTTCGCCGTCACCGGCAGCCGCTCCTACAACGGCGAGTTGCAGCGCCGCGCTTACGAGGCCTTGTTCGACGCCGCCGGCGGGCTCGACGGCGTCGTCTGGTGGCACTGGGAGCCGTTTCCCCTCACCGCCGCCGAGGGTCAGTGCCGCTTCACGCCGCAGGGGAAACCGGCCGAACTGTGGCTGCGCCAGGCCGAGGCGCCAACAGCGTCGCGCTGAGCAGTACCAGGCTCATCCAGATCAGGTCGGAGACCAACAGGTGCAGCAACTGCACCGGCACCGGCGCCAGCAGAAACACGTTGATCACCCCGACCCCGAGCTGCACGGCATACAGGCCGCCGAGCCCCAGGCCCAGCCGCCGTGCCGTCGCATCGGCGGGCGGACGTAGCGCCGCGTGCACCACCAGCCCCAGCAGGCCGCCCACGGCCAAGGCCAACGTCGGGTGCCAAATGCGCAGCCGCACGAAGAGGTGAGCCGAATCCGAGAAGGTCTGCGCCTTGCCCTCGGCGAAGCTGGCCGCTGGAAACAGGGTGTCGCCGAGCGCCGTGATGGCGCCGCTGACCCCCAGCAACAACACCCCGGCCAACGCCGCGCCGAGCAGCACCCCGCGCCCGCCGCTGTCGCGCCAACGCGGCGCCGCCTGGCCGGAGGCGAACCACGGCACCAGCGTCAGCGCCGCCACCAGCAGGAAGGTGTTGATCAAGTGCCCGCCGACCCACCAGCCGCGCGCCACCCGCATGTCGTCGGCGACGTACTCGAGCAACACCAGGCCGGCGCCGATGAGCGCCTCGGTGAGCATCAGGAAGCCCGACCAGCCGGCGGCGCGCCGGACCGCATGCCCGGCGGGAAAGCGGCGCCAGGCGCCGATCACCAGTGCCACGACCAGCAACAAGGCGACGCCGCTGGTCAGCCGGTGCCCAAACTCGATCAGTGTCGCCACCGCCGGTGCTTGCGGTACGACTTCGCCGTTGCACAGTGGCCAATGGCTGCCGCAGCCGGCGCCCGAGCCAGTGGCGCGCACGAAGGCGCCCCAGACGATGACGAAGACGTTGTACCCGACGACACCCCACGCGAAGCGAGCATACGAGGCGGCGGCATCCCGCAACGTGGTCGGTGTCTGCATATTCGGCGCACGCTATGCCCTGGACGGTCGTGGTACAAGCCGCACCGCACCGATCGGTCCGACAGGTCCGACAGGTCCGACCGGTCCGATCCGTCAGACTTGTCGGAGCCCATCGGACCGATGACGCCGCGGCGCACCTAGGCAGGGGTGCCGCACAATGCTAGGCCACGCGGCACATGTCCGCTTCGCCCGCCGAACGCTCCAATCCCTGGTGGATCCCGTCTTTCCTCGGGCGCGTCCCCGCCGACATCGATGCCGCCGATCTGCAATTGCTGGGGGCCGTCGCCTTGGCTCTCGCGTACCTCAACTTCGACCTCGCGGTTGCGGGACAGACGATCAAGTTCGTGCGCGAGGACTTCCACTTGCCGCAGTCGGAGGTCGGCCGCATCTCGGCGTACTTCAGGCTCGGCGCCATCCCCGCGTTCTTCGCCATTCCCCTGGCCGACTGGATCGGGCGGCGCCGCTTGTTTCTCGCGTGTGTCGTCGGGGCGTCGGCCTTCACCGGTTTGACCGCCTTGGTGCAGAACATCGAGCAACTCATCGCCATGCAAGTTGCGGCGCGTGTCTTCATCATCGCCGGCATGGCGCAGGCTTTCGTCATCATCGCCGAAGAGTTCCCGGCAGCCCATCGCGGTTGGGGTGCCGGCGTGCTCGGGGCGATCTCCGCGATTGGGGTCGCGCTCGGCGCCGCCTTGCTGGCGACCATCGAGAGCTTGCCCTTCGGCTGGCGCAGCCTGTTCGCCGTCGCGCTGAGCGCTGCCTTGGTCCTGCCGCGCTTGCGCCGGCAGGTGCGCGAAACCGAACGCTTCACCCGCGATCGCGACACGGGCGACATGGATGCGGGGCTCCTCGCCGGTTGGTTGCGGCCGATGCGCGAGTTGGTCGTCGGCTACCCGCTGCACACGCTGGCGGTCGTCTTGGTCGGAGCCATGGCGGCGGCCGCCACTGGCCCTACGTTCACGCTGGCCTCCGACTACATGCTCACCGACCACGGTTGGTCGCCCAGTCAGTACTCCTTGATCTTCGTCTCCGGCGGCATGCTCGGCATTCTCGGCAACACGCTCGTTGGTACCATGGGCGACCGCTACGGGCGCCGTGTCGTCGGCTTCGTCGCCTTCGTCGGCGTCGCCGTGTGTGGCCGCATCTTTTACTCGGGGAGTGGTTGGTTGGTGCCGCTGGTGTGGGTGCCGTTGGTGTTCGCCACTACCGGTGCCGGCGTGATCACTCGCAATCTGGCGACCGAGTTGTTTCCGACCTCGGCCCGCGGCACGTCGACCGGCTGGCTGATTCTGCTCGAGGCGATCGGCGCCGGAACGTCGTTGTGGCTCGTGTCGGCGTTGACTCCCGCCGGCACTTCGATCGCTCCGGCGATGACGGTGGTGGTGCTCGCCGCCCTGGTGTCGGCGGCGTTGGTCTTGGCCTTGCCTGAGACCGCCGGCCGCGAACTCGAACAGATCTCCGAGGCGCAGCCGTCGTCGCGATGAGCCATGCGCCATACGCTCCTTGCCCAAGGGTGATCCGATGAACGGTGGACAAGCTTTGCTGCGCAGTCTCGTCGCCTGCGGCGTCGACACCTGCTTCATGAATCCCGGCACCTCGGAGATGCACTTCGTCGCGGCGCTCGACGCCGTACCGGAGATGCGCTCGGTGCTCGCGTTGTTCGAGGGGGTCGCGACCGGCGCGGCCGACGGCTATGCCCGTATGCGCGGCACGCCGGCGGCGACTCTGCTGCATCTCGGCCCTGGGCTCGCCAACGGCATCGCCAATCTGCACAACGCCCGCAAAGCCCATACCCCGGTCGTCAACATCGTCGGCGACCATGCGACGTATCACAAACAATACGATGCGCAGCTCGAATCCGACATCGAGACCTTGGCGCGTAACGTCTCGCCCTTCATCCGCTGGTCGCGGCATGCGGGCGAAGTCGGCCACGACACGCTCGACACCATCGTCGCCGCCATGGGACCGCCGGGGCAGGTGGCGACGCTGATCCTGCCGGCCGACGTGTCGTGGGAGGAAGGCGGCGTCGCCGCGACGAGTTTGCCTCCGCCGGTGCCGGAGCACGTCGACGAGTTCGTCATCGGCGAGATCGCCGGCTTGCTGCGTTCGGGTGAACCGGCGGCGTTGTTGATCGGCGGTCGCGCCACGCGCGCCGAGACGCTCGCCTGGGCCGGCGCCATCGCCGCAGTGAGCGGCGCCAAGCTCTATTGCGAAACGTTCCCGGCTCGCCTCGAACGCGGCGCCGGGCGGGTCATGCCCGAGCGCATAGCCTACTTCGGCGAGATGGCGACGGCGCAGTTGCAAGGACTACAACATCTCATCCTCGTCGATGCGGCGGCGCCGGTGTCCTTCTTCGCCTACCCGGGCAAGCCCAGCTATCTCGTCCCGGATGGGTGTCACGTACACCGCTTGTGCCCGAAGTCGGGCGACGTGGTCGATGCGCTGCGCCGCCTGGCCGATCGCCTGGGGGCCGACCCGGCCCAAGCACCGCGGGCACCGGCGGCGCGACCGACGGCCGCGCCTGGTGCGTTGAACGCCGAGAACCTCGGTGCCGTGTTGGGTGAACTCTTGCCCGAGAACGCCATCGTCTCCGACGAGGGCAATACCACCGGCATCTACGCCGGCGCCCACACAGCAGGCGCCCCGCCGCACGATTGGCTCTGTCTCACCGGTGGTGCCATCGGCCAAGGTCTGCCGGTGGCTCTCGGCGCCGCGGTCGCCTGCCCTGACCGACGCGTCATCGCGCTGCAGGCCGACGGCTCCAGTCTGTACACGCTGCAAGCCTGGTGGACGATGGCGCGCGAGAGTCTCGACGTGACCACCATCCTGCTCAACAACCGCTCGTACTCGATCCTCAATCTCGAACTGGCGCGTGTCGGTGCCGGTGCCGGTGGGCGGCGCGCCAAGGACATGCTCGATCTGACGCGACCGGATCTCGACTTCGTGGCGCTCGCGCGCGGCATGGGCTTATCGGCGGCGCGTGCGACGACGACCGACGAGATGCGGGATCAATTGGCACGCGCTCTGGCAACGCCGGGGCCGAGTGTGATCGAAGCCATCGTGCCGCCACTGTTTTGACGAAAGGGAAACAACGCCGAGACGGAGAGGCGCGGAGAGCGCCCATGTCCTGCTGCGTCCTACCCGACTCGGCGTCTCGGCGCCTTTGCGTTGAAGAATCTCGCCTAAGCTAAGGAGGAGGGCTGCATGTTCACCAAGTTTCTCGTGCGCGATGCCGTTCTAGTCGTGGTCGTCGTCCTCGCCTGGTGGCTGGCTTGGCCCTTGTCGGTGGGCGATGGGCCGATGGCCGATGTCAGCGGCGTGTTGCTCGGCCTCGGGGCCGGCTTGGTCGCACTCGTCGGGCACGAGTGGGGACATCTCGCGGGCGCCTTGGCGATGGGATCGCGGGTAAGCGAAGCGAAGAGCTTGGCGGCACCCTTCTTCTTCAGCTTCGACAGCAAGCTCAATTCGCAGACGCAGTTCGTCGTCATGAGCCTGTCCGGCTTCGCCGTTACGGGTGTGGCCTTGTACGTCGCCTATGGTCTGTTGCCGGTCGAGTCGTTGGCGACCCGCGTGACGCGCGGCCTCGTCGTCTTCTCCGCCTCGCTGACGGTTTTCCTCGAGATCCCGTTGCTGACGATCTCGCTCCTCAAGGGCTCGATGTTGCCGCAAGTCGAGGTCTTCCCCGCCGACCGGGCGTGAGGGCGGACGCGCGGCTTACGTCTGTCGTTCGGTGACCGCCAGTACCGTCATGACGTCGTCGCAGTCGGCATCGTCGATGCGGATGATCACGTCGACCAACGGATCTTGGATGAACAGTCGGTCCATCGCCGACAAGCGCAACTCGAATTCGAGCGGGCGACCGCTGCCGACGGCGCGGATCGACTCGATGCGACGGCCGCGCACCTGGCGCAAGGTCACGCTCTCCTGCGGACGCATGGGGCAGAAGAGATAGGTCGTGCGGTCGCGGCGGGTCGTCGGGCCGTAGAATTGTCCCGGCGCCAAGCCACGTTCGGTGCCGATCACCGCCTCCGCGTGGCGTTGCATCCATCCGGCGATCGTCTCCAGGCGCTCGCGCTGCCACGGCAACAGCCGTCCTTGCCCATCGGGGGACACGTTGAGCAGTAGGTTGCCGCCGCCTTGGGCGACGTCGGCGAGGATGGTCAACAGATAGCGCGCCGACTTGCGTTCGGGGTCGGCCTCGACCGGACCCCAGCTGTGGTTCATCGTCATGCACGTCTCCCACCACCCTTCGATGGGAGTCTGCGGCAAGCCTTGTTCCGGCGAGGGATAGTCGCCGACGCCGGGAAGCCGGTCGTTGATGACGATGTCGGGCTGTAAGCCGCGCACCAACGCTTCGATCTCCTCGGCGTGCCACTCGTGCGCCTGCCGTTCCCAACCGCCGTCGAACCAGAGCAGGTCGATGGTGCCGTAGGCCGTCAGCAAGTGACGCAACTGCCCCTGCATGTCGTCGAGGAAGCGCGCCCATCGCTCCGGTTCCGGACGCGGGTAGGCGATGAACGGGTAGGGACGCATGGCGTCGGTGAAGGCGGGGTAGTCGGGGTGATGCCAGTCGGGCAAGGAGAAGTAGAGTCCCACCCGCAAGCCCTCGTCGCGACAGGCGCGCACGAATTCGCCGACCAGGTCGCGTCCCGGCGCGTTGCGGCCGATGCCGAAGGCGCTGTGAGGGCTGTCGAAGAGACTGAAGCCGTCGTGGTGTTTGGTGGTGAGCACGGCGTACTGCATGCCCGCGGCCTTCGCCAGGCGGATCCACTCGCGCGGCGCATCGATCGGCGGCAGCCAGGTCTCCGCGTCGCCGTAGTAGTCGCCGACACTCACCTGTTGGCAGTAGGGAAAGGCCGGGCTGCCGCCGACGAGCGGCCACGAGGGCTCCAGGCCCTTGGCGGAAAACAAGCCCCAATGCACGAACAGGCCGAAGCGAGCCCGCGAGAACCAATGATGTGGGTCACTCATGAATCACGTCGCTCGCGACGGTCAGTAGGAATAGACCGCGAAGGCCAGGACGGCGAGAACGACGATGATGACCAATCCCGTGGGGATTTCGCGGTCGCTGCTGCGCATCTCGTCGTACCGCGTGTGCTCGGTGTACGACATACCCGTGCCGGGTATGCCCACCGTCGTGCGCACACCCTTGTCGCCGAAGGTGACGTTGGCGCCGCGGCGGCCTACCGAGATGCTGGCACCTCGCTTACCGAAGTTGACGCGCACGCCGGGGAATACACGGATCGATCGACGAAAGCGGAAGCCCATGGGTCAGTGTCGTCCTCCAGACTTCGACTCTGCTTCACTCCGCGCCGGCCCGTCAAGGTGGCAGTCGTGTGCCCTTGCCGCAGCCGCGGCGGGGTGCGACTGTCGCCCACCATGAGACGGCTCCTATCTTCCCTTGCGCTGGGCTTGATCGCTGCGGTCGTCTGCGCCGGTTGTGCCGGTCGGCAGCGTCCACTCGCTCCGTATCTCGATGCCGGCGAGCGTCGCGACGTCGAAATTCGGCGTGACGACTTCGGCGTGCCGCACATCTACGGCAAGACCGACGCCGACGTCGCCTTCGGGTTGGCCTGGGCGCATTGTGAGGACGACTTCTTCACGCTTCAGGAAACGCTGCTCATGGCGCGCGGGCGCCTGGCGACCTTGCAGGGACGGCGCGGCGCCGTCAGCGATTACCTCGTGGCTCTTCTCGGAGCCCGCGAGCTGGTGGCGGCACGCTACGACAGCGACATACCCGCCGACGTGAAGGCCGTGGTCGAATCGTACGCCGAAGGCATCAATGCCTACGCCGCCCATCACCCGGACGAGCTGCGCACCGACTTCGAGCCGGTGCGCGGGCCGGACATCGTCGCCGGCTTCGTGCTGACGTCGCCCTTGTTCTTCGGCCTCGATCAGCACCTGGCGCGCCTGTTCCGCGGTGAATATCCGGAACCCCAAAGAACCGAACCGATGGGCTCGAATGCCTTCGCCGTGGCGCCGTCGCGCTCGACCGATGGCGCCACGCGTCTCATCGCCAACTCGCATCAGCCGTTCACCGGCCCCTTGGCTTGGTGGGAAGCGCGTCTCCATAGCGACGAGGGCTGGGACGTCGAAGGGGTGCTCTTCCCAGGGTCGCCGTTCGTGCTGATCGGTCACAATCGGAACATCGCCTGGACCAATACCGTCAACCGGCCGGATCTGCTCGACGTGTATCGCTTGGAAATCGATCCCGACGACCCCGACCGCTATCGCGTGGACGGCGCCTGGCACCGATTGGAGCGCGGCGAGGCCGACATCGAGGTGAAGCTGTGGGGACCATTCCACTGGACGGTGCAGCGCGAGACGCTGCGATCGGTGCACGGGCCGGTGTTGCGTTTGGAACACGGGACGTTCGCGTTACGCTACGCCGGCATCGGCGACCTGCGCCAGGTGGTGCAGTACTTTCGCATCAATCAGGCACGCGACTATGACGAGTTCGTCGAGGCGTTGCGCCTGCAGGCGATCGTCTCGACCAATTTCATCTATGCGGATCGCGACGGGCGCATCGCCTACTTCTACAACGCCCGCTTCCCACGCCGACACGCAGGCTACGACTGGAGCCGCATGTTGCCGGGGGACCGGTCCGACCTCGTTTGGCACGAGTATGCCCCGTTCGACGAAGTACCGCAGATCGTCGATCCGCCGTCGGGCTTCGTCTTCAACGCCAACAACCAACCCTTCGTCGCCAGCGGTCGCGACGACAACCTGAGTCCGGAGAGTTTCCCTGCCTCCTTCGGCATCGAGACGCGCATGACGAACCGCGCCTGGCGGGCTTTCGAATTGCTCGACGCCGACCCGGCCATCAGTCGCGACGAGTTGCTGGAGTACAAGTTCGATCTCGCCTACGACGAGCGCGCGGCTGTATGGGAAGCCGTGCGGCAAGTGTTGGCGGCCTCGGCCGAGGACGATCTGCTGCGACAGGCACAAGATGCGTTGCGCCGCTGGGACGGCACGGCGACGATGGACAATCGATGGGCCGCCATTCCGGTGGTGCTCGATCGCGAGCAGATTCGCGCACGCATTCGTCTGCTACCTGACCCCGATCCGGTTGCCGTCGCGCGCGACGCAGCGGCGCATCTGCTCGAACATTTCGGACGCATCGACGTGCCGCTCGGGGAGTTCCAACGGCTGCGGCGCGGCGATGTCGACCTGCCGGTGGACGGTGGCCCGGACACGCTGCGCGCCATGCGTGGCGAGTATGCGGCGGACGGACGCATCGTCGCCGACGCCGGCGATACGTTCATCCTGTTGGTCGAATGGGATCGCGATGGCAACTTGACCTCGCACGCGGTGCAGCCCTTCGGCGGCGCCATGTCGCACCCGGAGTCGCCTCACCATGCCGACCAGGCCCGCCTGTTCACGGCCAAACAGCTGCGGCCGGTCTGGTTCGACGAATCTCAGCTCGCCAAGCACACCCGTTCTCGCTACCGTCCGGGGGTGGTCGAGAAGAAGTGAGGCGTCGACGATGGACGTGGGACGCGTATTGATCGGGCTTGGTCTGGTGTTGGTGGTCGCGGGCGTCGCGCTGACGCTGGCGCCTCGCTTGCCGTGGCTCGGTCGCTTGCCGGGGGACATCTCCTACGAGGGCGAACGTGTGCGCGTCTACCTGCCCCTCGCCAGCAGCCTCCTCGTCAGTGCCGTGTTGAGCCTGTTGCTGTACCTGTTCCGGCGCTGATGGAGAGGACGAAGATGGGAGTGCGCCTACGATGGTGCCTGGCGGCGTTGGTTGGCCTGGCCATGGCGACGACGACCGCGGCCGCCGAGGCCTGCAATGGCGATTGCAACGGCGACGCCGCGGTGACGGTCGAGGAGATCGTCGCCGGCGTCAACATCGCCTTGGGGAGTGTGACGATGGATGCGTGTCCTGCGCTGGACCGCAACCAAGACGGTGAGGTGACCATCGACGAGATTTTGCGGGCAGTCAGCGCCGCGCTGCAGGGTTGCGCCGTCCCTAGCCCTAGTCTGAGCGCCACTCCGACCGTGACTCCAGGGACGACGGCGACGCCAACGATGCCGGCGACAGCTACGGCATCCGCAACACTGACGCCGAGTCCGACGTCGGCGCCGACGTTGAGTCCGAGTCCCTCTCCCAGCACCACGCCTTCGATCGGCACCAAGACCGCGACGCCGACGCACTCGGCGACGCCGAGCCACACCTTTACGCCGACCCTGACGCCGACCGGCACGGCCTCCGCCAGTCCCACGGCGACTTCCACTGTGACGGCGTCAGCCACGGCCACGGCGACATCGACTCCGTCGCGCAGCGCCACGCCTTCATCCACCGCCAGCCCTTCCCCGACACCCACGGCATCGCCTACCATTTCGGCGACGGCGACCCCCTCGCGCAGTGCCACCCCCTCGGCCACAGCCAGCCCTTCGCCGACGAGCACGCCATCCCCCTCCGCGACGGCGAGCCCGACCCCGACCGTCGATAGCCGCATCGCTCGGCGCGCCGCTGGAGCCGTCTTGCATTCCACCGATACCGTCCTCGCCATGCCCGGTCTGTTCTCGACCCTTGCCGGTATCCCCGAACTCGTCGGCGGTAGCGGTTCGGTCGGGCCCCTGCCGTGCCCGGGCGGCGGCAGCATCGCCGCCACCTGCGATCCTAACATCAGCGTCGGTCCACCGTCGGTCGGTCCGCCGGAGTACACGTTGACCTTCGCCCAGTGCACCTTCAGCCTGAGTTCTGGTCGTACTTTGGTATCGGATGGCACCCTTCTCGTGACGGGTGCTTCGGGGCAAGCCTGTGGCGTGCGTCCCGATGGCATGACTTTCGCCATTCCGGCGTTGGCTCTCGGTACGACCACCGGCGGCACGACGACGACCGCGACGATTACCGACATGAGCGGCGTGCTCACCTTGTCGGGCGACGACAAGGCCTGCGGTGCCACGCAGATCGGCGCCGAAGTCGCCGGCTCGATCGCCTCGACGACCATGGTAGGCGGCCAGACCACGGTCGCCGTCGAAGCGAGTTTCGCGACGACGCGCTTCGATGTCGCCGTCGCCGACTTCGACGCCCTCTGCTCGCCATCGGATTACGTCGCCATGGTGAATGGCGGCGTCACCTTCTCTACCGCGGGTACGGCCTTGGCCGTGTCCTACGACGACTACCGCATGGCCACCGTGGTCAGTGCGGCTCTGACCACGGTCGAGGTCGACGGCCAACTCCAGTCGGGATGTTTCGGCGGAGCGGTGACGTTCGCCACGGTGACGCCGCTGGTCATCGATGCCGGCGGCGCGTGTCCGGCGGCGGGTGCGGTCGATGCCGTTGTCGCTGGGAGCACGCAGGGAGTTGCCTTCGGCGGTGGTGGCATCGCGCTCGACGTCGGCGGTGATGGCATCGTCGACGAGACCCTCGCCGATTGCCGCGCGCCGCAGCTCTTCGTCTGCCCTTAGCGACGTGGCCGGCGCGGCAGGATGGCGCTGGTGCGTTGCATGTACTCTTCGAAGCCGGGGCGGCGCTGCCGGCTGCGCTCGTCGAGCAGCGGGATGCTGGCGAAAGCGAACATCGCCGTCATGGCGAGCGGCCCGACGATGGTCCAAACCCACGTCGGGTCGGCGGCCAAACCAAAGAGGAAGAGGCCCCACCAGAAGGAGAGTTCGCCGAAGTAGTTGGGGTGGCGTGACCACGCCCACAGTCCGCTCTGCATGATCTCGCCCGGCTGCTTGGTGCGAGCGAAGGCGCGCATCTGCTCGTCGGCGACGGTTTCGATGAGGATGGCGGTCGCGGTGACGACCAGCGCCAAGCTGTCGAGGGCGTTCCAGGCACGTGTGCCGTGGACCAGCGCTGGCACCAACCCGCTGCAGCCGAGCAGCACCATGATCGTCGGGAAGAGGTGGATGCCGAAGAAGCTGATCAGCCACTTCGGTGCCTTGGTGTACAGGTCGAGATAGCGCCAGTCCTCGTGGTGCAGGCCAGGCCAGCCACGCGCCCAGTTGTACGTGAGCCGAATCCCCCAGGCGAAGACCAAGGTGAGCACCACCACCTGGCGCGCCGTCGAGGTGTCGGGTTGCGCCGCGCCGAGCCAGGCGAGCGCGATCACCGGCGGCACTACGCTCCAGTAGGGGTCGTAGAGGCTGCCATTGTCTAGCTTCAGGCTGAAGGCGAAGATGACGACGGTCGCCGCGAAGTCGGCGAGCACGACCGACCACAGCGGCCCGAGCGAGGCGGTGGCCGACCAGACCCAGGCGGCGACGGCGAGGGTGATGATGTAGGCGAAGACGACGATGCCGAAGGAGTCGAGACGACTCCACGCGGGCGGATGCGGCGAGGTAGGCATGTGCGTGCGTGTCCCAAGAAGGGGCCGCCAGTCAAGCCGCCCCGCTCAGCGGCGGATCGGACGATCGATCACGGGGCGAGCTTGCTGGAGACGAGGCGGCAGGGATGGGCGAAGGCCATCGCCGCAGGGGCTTGCGGGTGGTAGGCCGGCCAGGCCGGTAGGCCGGCGTGGTTCGGGTCGCCGTGGCGGGCGAAGGCCGACCAGGCATCCATCATGCGGTGGGAGATGCCGCGCGCCGTCGGCGTCGCGGCGAACAGGGCGCCGAGGAGCGGGTCGCCGAGGGTGCCGAAGACGAAGGGCAATTCGAAGCCGTGGCAGGCGCCGAGCCAGCGCCCGACCAGCGGATGCGCGTGGTCGAAGCGATAGACGAAGGTGCGGCCGCCGGCGGCCGCATGGGCATCGGCAAGGTGGGTCGCCGGCAAGTGAAAGACGCGTTCGGACTGAAACTGACGCCATTGCGCCGAGGCCGCGCCAGGCCGCGTCTGTCGCCGTGCGCGGGCGCGCTGCACCGCTTCGAGCGTCGTCACATCTTCCTGCTCGTGCGCCATCGCCTCGAATCGGTGGAAACGGCGTTCCAGGCCGGCGTCGTCGAGGCGCCGGCCCTTGGGGTCGGCGAGCATGAAGATGTTCCACTCGTCGTGATTCGTCCCCAGCAAGAGGTCGATGTCGGCAGCGGCGCCGGCGCCGATGGGCCGCAGCGGCCGTTCGGGCAGCCAACCGCCGTCGACGTGCGGTTGCCACGGCAACGACCCCTGGCGCAGGCTGAGTGCCATCGACGTAGCGCGCTGGGCTTCGAGCAAGGCTTCGACCGGAAGCTGCCGCAGCCCGCCGACGTCGCGCGGTCGCTCGGGGAGATTGGCGAGAAAGTGTTCGGCCACGCCGTGGGCCCGTGTCCGCGTCGAAACGTTGCTGGCGGCACCGCTCTGGAGGATGGCCCGGCGAAACAGCCCGCGCGCCGCCGGCACGCCGAGTAGCGTACCGATGCTCATGCCGCCGGCGGATTCGCCGAAGACGGTGATGTTGTCCGGGTCGCCGCCGAAGTTGTCGACGTTGTCGCGCACCCACGTGAGGGCGGCGATCTGGTCGCGCAGGCCGAAGTTGGTGTCGTCGCCGGCGGGTGTTCCGTCGACGGCGTCGAGCGCGAGGAAGCCGAGAGCGCCGAGGCGGTAGTTGAGGGTGACGACCACGACGTCGCCGCGGCGCGCCAGTCGCGCGCCGTCGTAGACGCGCGGCGACGACGAACCCAACACGAAGCCGCCGCCGTGGATCCACACCAGCACCGGCCTGCGGCGGCTGTCGGCGGCGGGAGTCCAGAGATTGAGGTACAGGCAATCCTCGTCCGCACCACCGAGCCCGGGGCCGGCGAGGATCGACGCGATGTAGAGGGTCGAAGCGACTTGCGGCGCGGCCGGCCGAAAGCGCTCGCACTCTAGGGTGTGGGCGCGTGTCGGTGGCGGTTCGGGGGCACGCCAGCGGCGCGCCCCGACGGGTGGGCTGGCATAGGGAATGCCGCGAAAGACGTGGAGGCCATGTTCCTCACGCCCGGCGACCGGGCCCTGCCGTGTGGCAACGATCATCCGGCCTTCCTACAGCGAGCCCGTCCGGGAAGAAAAGCGATGGCCCGTCCGCCGTAGGGACCAATTCGGACTAGGAAGCGAGGGCTTGGCGCAGGCGCGGCACGGCGAGGGCGGTAATGCCGAACTCGAAGACGAGTGCGCCGGCGGTGTAGGCCGACAGGCCTCCGTCCATGAAGCTGCCGATCAGGCGTGTCGAGGCGAGTCCGGGAACGAGGAAGGCGAGGGCAGCGAAGGCGGCGAGATGGAGGCGAGCATCGCGCGCCGCGGCGAGCAGGAGCAGGCCGAAGCCGGCTTGGAGTCCGCCGTACATGGCGCGCAATTCGGTGCTGCCGGTGGGGGTCGTGGCGGCGACGCCGGCGGCTTCGGCGAGAAAGCCGGGCACGAGGAAGCAGTAGACGCCGTAGGGAAAGAACAGCACGCCCAAGATCAATAGCAGGTTACGGTTGGTGGTCGTCGCAGTCATCGGATCGTCTCCCTCGGGCAGGCCGACGCCACGCGCGCACCGTGCACGCGTCAGCGCCGCCGAGCCCATGCATTCGATGGGAGATGTACGCCGACTCGAAGGCGCGGGGCAATCGGTGACGCCGGCCTCGGCTGCGCGTCGCTCGCGAGCCGCCGCCCGTCAACGTGCCGGGTTCAGGTCGATCAACGTGTCGTCCGTCGTCCAGCCGAAGGTCGGTGCGCTGACCAAGCCGGCCTCGAAGAACACCGCCCGTAGCCCTGCCGCTTCCCATTGTGCCAACACCGAGGGATCGATCCCCTCCTCGAGGCGCGGCTCGAAGACGAAGCTCTCCGTAAAGTTGTGATGGCCCGGGCGGTAGGTCTGCGAGTAATACCCGGTCAGCGTCGTCGGTTCGTCGCCCACGCCCGTCACCGTGGTCTCCGTCCAGCGCACCAACGGCGCGGTGTAGCCGGCAACCGCACCGCTCGGCGCCGGTGGCCAATGGAAGCCGATCGTCGCCGCGATCTCGTCGCCCCCGGCACGCCGGCTGACGACGATTTCGTCCGGAGTCGCCGGGGCTTCGTCGCCACACGGCGTCAGCTGCACCAAGTCGTCGCGGCGCACGGTGACTTCCTGCCTGTAGTCGAGGAAGGGCACGTCGCGCTCGTATTCCGCCGCCAGTTGAAAACCGAGGTCCGACGGAAACACGATCGGCAAAAGGTTGGGGCCAATGGCCGTCGGCACCCACGTGTCGAGCCGCATGTGCCGCCGCCCCGGGCCGCTGCCCTCGCTCCATTGCTGGCGCAGACCGAGTGTCCCCTCGTTCTGCGGATCGAAGAGGCCGAACTCCGCTTGCTCCCACGTCGATGGGGATCCCGCACGCTGGCGCACCTGGCCGTCGAAGACATGGTCGTGCGTCGCATCGACGAAGATCGACTCCTCGCCGCTCACCGGGCCGCTGGTGAAGCGTAGGTTCCAGCGTGACTTGAGCCGGTGGTTGGCGAAGACGTCGGCGTACTCGCCTTGAAACGTGCACAGGCTCGTCGGTTCGTCGATCAAGACGGGCTCGGTCGGGTCACTCGTCGTGCGCGGCATGCGCCGCACTTGGCGCAACACCAAACCTTCGCCGGTCACTTTCTTGAACTCGAATTCGATGGCGAACTGCGACTCTTCATGGAACGCACCGAAGGCCTTGGCCGCCGACAGCATCAGCTGCATCAGTTCGGTGTACTCGTTCGGCATCGCCAATACGGTCGCCCCCAACGGCAGTCTCTCGGCGGATTGGCGCACGCTGGGGAAGAAGCTGGTGCCGAAGTTCGAGACGTCGACGATCTCCGCCTGCCCGTCGCCCTCGGGGTTGGTCACGGAAAGTGCTCCCGGCTGCGAGACGATCGTCGCGAACGACGTCGACGGGCCGGTGACACGCAATGCGGCGACGCCGTTGCCGAGTTCGTCCGGGTCGACGAAGGTGTGGTGCACCAACACCGCCATGCCGACGGTCGCTTCGTCGACCCGATGCCGCAGGCGTTCGAGGAAGGCGTTGTCGCTGTAGAAGCTGAGGAAGACCTTGCGCAGAGCGCGAAAGACGCCGCGCTCGTTGGCGCGATCCGCGTCGCAACGGCTGGGTCCGGCATTGTCGTCGTCGATGTCGTCCGCCAAACAGCCGCTCTCGCTGTCGTAGAGGCCGGCACCCGTGAACAGGTCGCTGTCCTCGACGTTGGTCGACGAGCGGAAATGGATGCGGCGCTGTGCGTCGAAGCGCGCCAGCGCGGCGACGATCGCTTGGCGCTGCTCGGTGCTGAAGTCGGCTTCGTCGTCGATGAGGTCGCGGACCTCCTCGAGGGCATCGTAAAGGGCCGGGAAGTCGGCGGGCGGATACGTCGGGAAGGGCGCCAACAAAGCCGCGATGCGCTGGCGCAAGGTCTGCCCACCCTCCAACGTTTGGTCCAGGTACTCGTTCCACAGGTCGAAGGTGAAGGCCATCGCCGGTCGCGCGTTGTTGGGGGTCTCGCGCAACAGGAAGCCGTAGTTGGCCGCCTTGCCGCCGATGAAGACGATGTCGTCGGGCGTCGCCGTGTTCACCTCGCGGACGTAACCGCCCGCTTCTTGCAGCGGCCGGATCTGCAAGTCCGGCGCCTGCTTGAGGTTGCGCAGATGGGTCGCCACCGCCGGGTCGAGCCGGTCGGTGACGTCGGCGAGGTGCACCTCGCAGCTGCCGTAAGGGATGTCCGAGCCGGTGAAAAAGCGCGGCGTCAGTGTCGTGGCCCGGAGTACGACGTCGCGTCCCACCAGCGCCAGGGCGGCTGTCTTCGATGCGTCGTGGGCGAGGTGGGCGAAGGGGATCTTCCAGTCGGCGGCGAGGATGGCCACGTGCGAATTGGGAGTCGACGGTTCCAGCGACAACACGCCGGCGACGAAGGGAATCTCCGCCGGCACACCGTCGGTCAACAGGATGTCGTCGGGCCCGAGACGGCCGTCGGCATAGGCCTCTTCGATGTCGTCGCCGGCAATCTGGACGAGACGCCCGTGCGCCCAACCCATGGCGTAACACGCGTCGCCACGTGTCCAGCGGCTCGTCGACCCGAGGCGAATGCCGGCGGCCGCGAGCACGTCTTCGTTGGCACGCGCCATCTGCTGTTGTTCGAAGGTCGGGAAATAAAAGATCGGCACGTTGGCCGCGGCACCGATCGCCGCGCGCACCGCTTCGAAGTAGCGGATGACTTCATCGACGCTGTACGGATCCCGGCGCACCAGCTGGATGCCGATTTCACGTGGTTCCTCGGGTGAGTAGAGCACCGCGCCGAAGACCAATTCTTGCCCCTCGGCGCGCAGCGAGATCGCATCGATCTCTGCCGCGGTCTTGCCGATGTACGGCGGCAGCGTGGCGCGGACGAAGTCTTGGTGGAAGGCCGCCCGGTTGGCGTCTTGAAAGTAGACGGTTTGCGGATCGCTCACCCGCAGAGTGAACTTGCCCCACGACGATCCGTCGAAGGTGGTACCGTAGACGAAGTAGGGCTCGAAGGGGTGGTCGACGCGCGTCTTGAAGGGGATGGGCTCGACGTCGCTGCAGCCCAAGAGGGCATGATTGATGGCGCGGATGAGGTCGTCGACCTCGATGCTGCCGTTACCGTCGGCATCGCCGGGGGTGCAGTCGTCGAGCGGTCGGTCGCCGAGGGCGACGTTGATCATGGTCACCAGTTCGGGGACGGTGACCGTGCCGTCGCCGTCGCAGTCACCGCCGCAGTTCGCGGCGCCTGCCGGCGCGGTGGCGAGGAGGCACAGGGCGAGTCCGATCCCGAGGGCGATAGGCTTCGACAGCAAGCTCATGCCTCGGTCGTAGCAAACAACTTTTGTTGCGAGAAGCGCTATTTTGCGTCAGCGCGGAACGCACGCCTCGCGCCGGAGCACGGCGACGGCGTCGTCCGCCCCCATCGCCGCCACCAAGTCTAGGTGCCCGTCGCCGTCCAGGTCCCCTACCGCCACCGCATACGGCCGCGGCCCAACCGGGAGGCGTCGCGCCGCCGCCCAAACCCCGCCTCCTTCGTGGAGCACCACGACCACGGCCCCATCGCGTTCCGTCTCGCTTGCCGTCACCAGGTCGGCGTCCCCGTCGCCATCCAGGTCGACGATGTGGACCGGAAACGGCCCCGGGCCGACGTCGACGAAGCGGGCGCCGTCGAAGGCGCCGCTGCCGCGTCCGCGCAGGATCGACAGTGTCGCGTCGCGCCCGTTGCCCGTCACCAGATCGGCGCGCCCGTCGGCGTCGACGTCCCCGATGGCCACGGAGAAGGGAGCCGCCGTCATGCCCAGGCGCTGGCGCAAGCTGAACGAACCGCCGCCGAGCCCGGCGAGAATGGCGACGTCGCGTGTCTCTGCCTGGGCCGTGACCAGATCGGCGATGCCGTCGCCGGTGACGTCGCCGAGTGCTGCCCACCATGGCTGGAAGCCGGTGCCGGCGACGACGCGGACGAAGCTGCCGTCGCCCTGGCCGAAGAGGATGGGCACGCCGGAGCCGCCGGGCGCGGCGACGATCAGGTCGATGTGGGGGTCGTCGTCGACGCGGCGAGCGAGGATGGTGCGAGCGCCGGCCCCGGCGGGGAAGCGTCGCTCGCCCAGAAAGGTCCCGTCGCCGCGCCCCAACAAGACGGACACGTCGCCGCTTCCACCATTGGCGGTAGCGAGGTCGACGTAGCCGTCGCCATCGAAGTCGGCCGCCGCGATACCGAGGGGAATGCGCCCGACTGCTGGGCGCGAGGACTCATCCAAGGCGCCGGTCGAGCGGTTCAGCATCACCGAGACGTCGTCGGACACGTGGTTCGCCGCGGCGACGTCGAGGCGGTCGTCGCCGTCGAAGTCGCCGACGGCGAGGGAGCGGGGCGAATCACCCACCGGGAAGTACTGGGGCTGGGCGAAGGCCAAGCGCGCGGCGCAGCCCTTCAGCGCCGCGTCGACGGCGCCGAGGATCTCGTGCACCTCGACGGCGCCGGAGCCGTCGTCGTCGAAGCGCGGGCACAGGGCGAGGTCGCTGGCGCCGAGAGCGATGCCGACGCCACGGACGATCTCGCCGACGTCGACGGAACAGTCTTCGTTGCAGTCGCCAATGCAGTCGGCCTCGACGCGAGCGGCGAGTAGGAGGCCGAAGAGCAGGGTGGCGCAGGCGCCGCTCTTCCCGCAGATCGCTCCGCTACGCCTCCCGCGAATGCTCATCCAGCGACCTTAGCAGCTCGGCGACATGGTGATGAAGGAGCGGGTACACGGCTCGCCCTCGCCCACGTCATGGCGTTCGAGTTCAGGTCGGGGATGCGCCGGCATTGCCGGCGTCGCCTCGCGTGGTTCACGCTCGACGGCAATCGGTGTAGGCTGCGGCGATGCCTCGTCGAACTGGTGAACCGAGGGACCCGCAGGTCGCGCCTGCGACGGAGTCGCCGACGCTGCGCATGCGCGACCTCGTCGCGCGCTCCGGGCTGACGCGCGAGACGATCCATTTCTACATCACCCAGGGGCTGCTGCCGAAGCCGATCAAGACCGGCCGCAACACCGCCGTGTACAGCGAAGCGCATTACGAGCGCCTGCAGCGCATTCGTGAGTTACAGGAGCGTCACTTTCTGCCGTTGCGCGCCATCCGCGCGGTGCTGGAGGAGGGCGGCGGTGAAGGCTTCACCGGGGCGCAAGAGGATCTCCTGCGGCGGGTGCGCGACTCATTGCCGGCGGCGGCGGGTCCGGCGGCGGGCGCCGTGCCGCTGGCGCGTTACGTGCCCGAACGGCTGGCGCGCGCCGAGGTCGACGCCATGCGCCGCCTCGGCTTGATCGAGGTGCACGGGCGCGGCGCGGCCGCGTCGGTTGGTGCCGATGATGCGCGCATCCTCGATTGTTGGGTGGAGTTGCGTTCGCTCGAGGAGCCGGGCGACCCGGCGTTCACGCCGGATTTGCTGACGCAGTACGCCGAGGCGATGGATGCCTTGGTGGAACGCGAGGCGCGGGTTTTGGCCGAGCGTTTCGCGACGCTGCCCGGGCAGCGGGCGGCACGCATCATCGAGGCGACCGAGCCGTTGCTGGGGCGGTTGTTGGTCGCCTTCCGGCGCAAGAAGATCGCCGCCCTGCTGCAGCGTGTCGGCGGTGCTGCGCCCGACGCGGGCAACGGCTGACGAGATAGACGCAAGGCGCAAGGCGGCAACATCTTCCCGCAAAAATGCGATTGACGGTGTAAGTGTTGAGTGGTACTACACACTCAAGACTGAATCCGGAGGTTCGCATGTTGCCCGCGCTCGTGTCCGCCGCTCGCTCCATCCTGTTCCCCGCCGCCGCCAGCCCGCTGCGGCGGCCGCCGAGCGCCCGCTGGGCCCGCGGCTCCGCCCAACCCGCGTTCCTCCCCCTCGAGGTCGCCGACGTCGTCGTCGAATCGCCCTCCACCAAGTCCATCGTCTTCGCCGACACCTCCCTCGCCTACCGCGCCGGCCAACACCTCACCCTCGTCGTCGACGTCGACGGCCGCAGCGAGCGACGCTGCTACTCCTTCTCGAGCTTCCCCGCCCCCGGCGTGCGCCCCGCCATCACCGTGCGCCGCGTCGACGGCGGCACGGTCTCCAACTTCCTGCACGACTCCATCCGCCCCGGCGCCGTCCTGCGTGCCCTGCCGCCCACCGGCACCTTCACCCTCGAGGCGCTGCCGCCGTCCGCTTCCGCCGTGGCTTTCGTCGCCGGTGGTGTCGGCATCACCCCGATCATCAGCATGGCCGAGGCCCTGCTGCGGACCCAGCCGGCGACCCGCGTCCTGCTCGTCTACGGCAATCGCAACCAGCAGGAGATCGTCTTTCGCCGGCGTCTCACCGACCTCGCCGCCGAGTTCGGCGATCGCCTGTGCCTGCGTCTCGCGGTCGACGCGGCCTCCGCCGATTGGACCGGCGTCGTCGGCCCGCTCACCGGCGAGCGTGTGCTCGACCTCAGCGGTGACTTCGACGCCGACGCCTGGTTCGTCTGCGGGCCGCAGCCGATGATGGACGGCGTCGTCGCCGCCTTGCGCCAGCGGGGGGTGGACGAAACGCGCATCCACCTCGAGCGTTTCCAGTACGCCACCGCGGCGACGCTTCCCTCCCAGCCGGGCATGCTCGTGTTCGGCCGCAGCGGTCGACGCGTCGCCGTCGCCGCCGGCACGACCATTCTCGAAGCCGCCGAAAGGGCCGGCGTGGCGCTGCCGTCGAGCTGCCGCATGGGCGGTTGCGGCGCCTGCAAGGTGAAGGTGGACGGTCGCGTCGTCGCCGCCGAGCCGAATTGCTTGAGTCCGCGCGAACGCGCCGACGGCCACGCGCTCGCCTGTTGCTCCTTCGCCGATGGCGAAGTCAGCCTGCCCGACTACTGAAATCGCCTCGCCACGAGGTCGTTCCGCCCACAACCGAATCGCTCATCCGCGTCCAGGAGAACCGTCATGATCGCCGATCTCGCCCTAGACCTCTTGCCCCACGCCGCCCGCCGTCAAGTCGAGGATACCCTCGATGCCGTCGGCATCGCCGCCGCCGTCGACAACAAGCACGTGCTGCTCGGCATGTTGCCCTCCGTCGGGCGTGGCTTCGTCCTCAAGCAAGGCAAGCAGGCGACCGAGGTGCTGATGCCGGCACGCCACGACGTCCATTTCGACTTCCGCTACGGCGGCGACTATCCGGAGATGTACGAACTCTACCGCCGCGCCGTGGCCAACCAGTGGGATGGCGACAGCCAACTCGATTGGAACACCGATGTCGATCCGGAAAGCGCCGACCGGCCGCTCATGCCGGCGGAATTCGTTCCGGTGCGGGGACTCGCCGAGCGTGGCATTCACTTGAATGCACGCGAGCAGCGGCGCTTCATCCACGACTTCACCTCCTTCGTCCTCAGCCAGTTCCTGCATGGCGAGCACGGCGCTCTTTATGCGTCGGCGCAGGTCACCGAATGCGTGCGTTGGTTCGACGGCAAGCTCTACGGCTCGACCCAGGTGATGGACGAAGCGCGTCACGTCGAGGTCTTCCTGCGTTATGTCGAGACCAAGCTCGGCAAGCTCTATCCGATCAACGACAACCTCTTCACCATCATCGACGCGCTGATGACCGATGCCCGCTGGGACATGAAGTTCCTCGGCATGCAGATCATGATCGAGGGGCTGGCACTCGGGGCCTTCAGTACCATGCATCACACGACCCGCGAGCCGCTGCTCAAGGATCTCTTGAAGTACGTGATCCAGGACGAGGCGCGGCACGTGCACTACGGCGTGTTGGCGTTGAAGGAGCACTACGCGGCGCTCGACCCGGCAGAGATCCGCGAGCGTGAGGACTGGGCCTTCGAGGTCGGTCTCCTGATGCGCAATCGCTTCCTGGCGCACGAGGTCTATGACGAGTGGTTCGGCGACCGGCTGCGGCGCCGTGAGTGGGATGCGATCATGACCGAACTGCCGTTGATGCGTCGCTTCCGCCAGCTGATGTTCAAGCGCCTGATTCCGAACCTGAAGTACATCGGCCTCTTCTCGCCGCGCATCCAGAAGCACTACGAACAAGCGGGCCTGATGGAGTTCGCCGACGGGCGCCACGCCGGCCAGCTCACCGCCGAAGACATGCTCGCCGACGCCGCTTGAGGCGTCGCCAAGCCCGCTGCACCACGGTGGCACGGAGTCGGTTGGGGCCGGCGGCGGAGAATCCCTGGTTTCCCGCTACGCGAGGCGAGGACGGGGAGCGACCATGCATGAAACGACGGGGATAAAGCGCACTCCGGCCAGGTCCTCGAGGCACTGACGACAAGTAAACAGGATCTCGCATCGCTTCGGGGCTGGTCGACCGGAGTCAAATCGGGTAGAGACCAGCGGGATTTTCCTCATCGATGCGCCCCTTGCTACCTGTAAGCCACGCTGCGGCCTTGGCGCCGCACGCGCCTCGACCGTTCAATCGGTTCCGTAGCTCGTCTGGCTTCTTGGTGCTGCTCCTCCTCGTCGTCTTGACCTCCGCGGCACATGGGCAGCAGAACCAGTTCGGCGGCCAAGATCGCGCCGAAGCCGCGGAACGCCTGGTGCGTCTCGCGGTGCAGCAGGGAGTGACGTCGCTACCGCCCACTGCGGGGCAGGGGGCCGCCTACGAGTACGATGCGAAGAAGGGGACGTTCGTTCGCTCGACTGTCCTTGGCCCAAGTGCTCTGCGAACCACGCGTTCGATCGGCAAAGGAAAGCTGGCGCTGCGTGTTGCCACCTCCTATTTCGAGTTCGAGGAATCCTTCGACCCGATCGTGTACCAGGTCGAGCCGCAGGACCCGCAGCTCCCCGGCCCCCGCGGTTTCGTCGGTTTCGGACTTCAGGCTCGGGCGAAGACCGGCATCGTCACGGCTTCCGCAACGTACGGCGTCGGCTCGCGATTCGACGTCTCCCTGACGGTGCCGGCGGTAGTGGTCCATGCCAGTGCAGCGCAAGACTTCAGCGCACGGCCATCGACATTGTCCCTGCCGGCGATGGAGGCCCCGGTCGGGGGGGCGCCGACGCGTGAGGAGTTCGACGCCGCTCTCGGCGCCGGGGCCCTCGTGTACCGCCGTGAATCCTTCTCCGACTTGGGCTTCGACTTCGAGGACGACACCCACGTCGGGCTCGGCCAAGTCGGTTTGACCGGGCGCGCGCTGCTCTTTCCCGGGACGCGCTGGCGCTTAGGGCTCGCCTCGGAGCTATTCCTGCCGAGCCCCAGCGCGGATGAGCTGGCCGGATCGGATAGCTTCGCGTTCGCACCGCGAGTGGTCGTCGAGCGCATCGTGACTCGGCGTGGAAGGCTGATCTTCGAAGGTGGGTACCACTACGACTTCAGTGAGCCGGAACTGCGGCATGCGCTCGGCAGCGGCGGAGTGTCCTGGGCGACGAGTCGGTGGAGTGTCGACTGCGGCGTTCGAGGGATGGTCTTCGACCGAGCTATCGCTTGGTCACCCTCGCTTGCACTGGGTCGGCAGACGAATTCGTTCCCTGCGACGCGCCTGCTCGCCCTCGAAGACGCCGCGCTGCCGACGCACTTCGTCGATGCACTGGTGGGTGCGAAAGTTGCCCTTCACTCGAAGATCGCCTTGGCCGGCGCGCTTCAGGTGCCGGCGTTGGGGCGAAGTGCGCGGCCCGCGGCGATCGGAACGTTGTCGATCGAATTCATGTACTGAATTACTCTTCGGCGGCGAACTTCAGCTCGTCTCCGTCGGTGACGATGAACTTCGCCAAGCGCACCTCGAGCGTCAGTTCCTCGCCGGTTTCTCGGTCGACAAACCGGTCGCGACGCAGGTAACGCACCAGCTGCCGATCCCCGCGTGGCTCGATGGAGATGTCGTCGAGTTCGACCCGAAGGTTGACGACGTTCTTGAAGTACTCGCTAACCGCGGCTCGTTGTGTATCGCTGAAGGAGGCGTAGAGGCGGGCGAGGGCGTCGGCGTCGCCCGCCTCGTGAGCTTGGCGGTACTTTTCGAGGACGGCGCGTACAGCGCGTGTCGAGTCCGGTGCGACTTCTTGGGCCGCAGCCGGTGCTGCGCCGAACCATCCGAGGAGGTCGGGGAGCGCGAACTGCGGCGGGCGCGAAACCGGCAACGACGAGATGGGCTCGGGCTCGCTGGTTGAGGGTTGGGGCTCGGGGTCGCGTGTGGTCACCCCCTCGGCCTGCAGCAGTAGGCGGTAGCGGTCGAGGCGATTGGCCTTGCTGCCGCCGACATTCGCGCTTGCGGCGGCTGGCATGGCGAGTTGGAAACGCTCGAGCACTGAAGCGGTGAGCTGTCGCTGCAGGTCGAAGAAGTTCGCCTGCGGACCCTCAACCCGGTCTGCGGTTTCCATGACGCCGCGGTCCGTTTCGACGATGCGAGCGTCGATGCGGATCGCGTCGCCCAGGACGGCGAAGGAGCCGGTGACGAAGCGGCGAGCTCCGAGTTGGCGCGCTGCCTTCATCGGGTCGAGAGCGTTGTCCGCCGCGAATCGTCGTACCTCCTCGGGCGATACCACCGCGAGTTGGGTCAATCGACTCAGTTCCGTGTTGAAGGCTGTCTGCAGGGCACGACGATACCAATCGCTTTGTACGTCGTTGGGTCGTTGGTTTTCGAACTCCAAGACGGCAATGACGTTTTCCCGAGCGGGCACAGGCGCTTCGCTGTCGGCGACCAGGTCGGCGACGATGCGCGGGCCGCGCTCCGAAGCGACGACGGCGAGTGTCGCCACGAGCGCCACCGCACCAACCGTCGCCGCGAGCCATGGGCCGCGGCGGACGAAGTGTGCCGCAATGGAATGAGGAGTTGGCGGTGTGTCGGAGCGTGCAGCGGAACGAGCGAGCGCCACGGTGAATGCGGCGACGTTCGGAAAGCGCCGCGAAGGGTCCCGGGCCAGCGCGCGCTCGACCACGTCGCTGACGGAGGAGGATAGGTGCGGTAGCCACTGTCGCAGGGGCTCCATGGTGCCGTGCACCACCCGAAATGCCGTCGGCAAGGCTCCTTCCGCTTCGAAGGGGCGGCGCCCGGTCAACATTTCGTAGACGAGGGTCCCGAGCGCGTACTGGTCCGACCTCTCGTCTGCCGACCGCCCGGAGCCGTCGAGTTGCTCGGGGGCCATGTACTGCGGTGTCCCTGGAAACTGTGACAGCGTCGCCAACGTCTCGGTGTACGGGAGCGCAGCGATGCCGAAGTCGAGCACCTTGACGTGGTAGCGCATCGCACTCGGAGGATCGCTGTGGATGAGGAAGACGTTGGCCGGTTTCAGGTCGCGGTGGATGACGCCATGGGCATGGGCTGCACCGAGAGCGGAGCCCACTTGGGTCGCGATCTCCACGGCTTCGTCGAGCGCCAGTCTGCCGCGTGCGAGTCGGTCGCGCAGGGACTCGCCGCGGAGCAGTTCGAGCACCAAGTACGGAGTGCCGTCGGCGAGCATGTCGAAGTCGGCAATGTGGATGATGTGGGGATGGCTGAGGCGAGACAGGATCTCCGCCTCGCGGCGCACGCGTTCCCGTGGTGCGTCGGCCAAGAGATCGTCGGAGGCCAAGAACTTGAGAGCCACCTCCTTGTGCTGCAGTCGCAAGTGCCGCGCCGCCCAAACGCTCGACATGCCCCCCCGACCGATGCATCGGGTCAGCTCGTAGAGGCCGCCGACCACCGTGCCGGCGTGAATCTGCTCTCTCCCTGGCGCGGGCATGGCGGCCTTATACGTCGGTGTGGCGGCGGCGGAAAACAGTGGAGGTGGGCAGCCGCCTGGTGCACCGCGGCGACGGCAGGGGCGAGGCGTTCCACGCCACCCGGTCAGCCCGATTCCTTCCCTCGGGCAGGGTGCGGCGGAGTCGCACGCGGGCATCCCAGCAGCGAGAACAACACGATGGGGCGATGGAGAACGCATTGGAGGCAGCCCGCCAGGTTCCATGGGTCGGGCTCGGTTCCGTTGCGTCGCGTTTCCGTGACGGCAGCCGGCGAGCGACTCACCGGGGAGCGACCCGTAGAACATAGGCTGGGCGCAGCCCGCTAGCTGTGCGGCAGGGCGCGAATTCCACTGCGGCGCGCGGCGACGATGTCGAGCGCGTAGACCAGGGGCCGTTGCGCCAAAAGGGTCATCGCGCGCTCCCTCGCTGCCCCGAATGCCAGTCGCTGCGTGACATCGCGCGTGCAGCCGTTGGGGTCGACCCAGACGGCGCCTCCGAGGAGGTCCTCGCGCTCCGCGGGGCTCATCTCTAGGGTCCCATGGGGCTGGACCCAGCAGCCGGCGAGGGCGTGCCAAGCGTTGCCCATGTCGACGAGGGCGATGAGGGGGGGACGACGGGCCGCTTCGAGGCATGCGGCGATCACCAGCGCTAGGTCGAGGCAGGTCCCCTCGCCGGTGTGATGTCGTGGGTCCCACAACACCTGATGTACCAGTCGAATCTTTTGCACGCCGTCCGGCACCTGCGGTACGTCCTTGCGGTAGTCGATGTGCCAGGCGTCGGCGAGGGTGGCGTAGATGCTTTCGAGCACCGCCGCGGCGGAGCAATCCTGGGCTACGCCGCGCAGGGCTCGCCGCGCAAGGTCGACGATTCGGGAATGGTCGGTTTGCACGAAGGCGGCCAAGGTGAAGCGATGTTCGGGAAGGTACGACCAGGAGTCGTGTGCCAGCACCAGGCAGCGCGGGCTTGGGCCATCGTATGCCAGGTCGTCGAGTCGCGCCCCCAGTTCGAGTTGCTGACTGTCCGTCGTGCGCAGCAGGATCGCGCGCTCCGGCGTGAGTGCGCTACCGGGGAGTCGCCGTCGATCGCCCGGGTGCAGAACCGGCACGTCGACGAGCGTCTGGGCGAGTTCCCCGAGGCGCAGTTCGAGACCGCCGGATACCGTTCCGTGTCCCCAGTTCGCCAGCGTCAGTCCGTGCAACAGAGGCAGGTTGGCCGCGTCGAACGAGGCGCCATAGCGCGCACTGAGCCGGAACTCGCAAGCGAGCGGCCCACAGCGAAGGCGGTGCCAATCCGAACCGACGACGGCGAAGAGTGCGGTGCCGATGCCGATCTCGACCCCCGGGCGACAGCGGGTGGGCTCGCCGGTGACCAGCTCCCGCCGATCGAGTCGGGTACCATGCCGACTGCCCAAGTCGCGGATCCACCAGCAGCCATCGTGCCACCACAGCTCGGCATGCTGCCGCGATACCGTCCAGTCGGGAGAAAGTTCGATTCGAGTACCCGCCTCCCCGTTCTGGACGCCGCGGCCGATGCGAATCGTCGACTCCGTCGGCAGAGGCCACTCCGAGGGGCCGGGCGAGGGCGACAGTCGCACCAGGCGAAAGGCGGGATGCATCGGCAACGACTCGGAATCAGGTTCCCTGAGTCGAGGATTCCCGTGGTTCGACCACCACCAGGTATTCGCCGGCAGCGAGCTGGCGGAAGCGAGTGAGAAACGAGCCCGCTTGCGGCAGCGGTTCCACCTCCGCCACCCGCACGTCCGATGACGATTCGTCCCGCAGCGAGATCAGCAGGACGAGGGGCGGATCGTCCGCCGCCGGCAGGCCGTCGACACGCACCACGACCTGTCGCTGCGCGCCGCCGACCAGCTCGACGAAAAGGCGAGGGGTCGCGGGAGAAAGCGCGGCCGAGGCGAATAGGGCTGAGCCCTCCGAGTCGTCTGCGCCCCATGTGCCGCCGAACTGGGGCGCCGGAGCGAGGGACCACGGGCTACCCGCGCGAACCAGCGAGTCGACGCTTTGACCCTGGGGCTGCACAGCCTCACCGGCCCATTCGAGCGCCCAGCGCAAAGCCGCTTCGGCCTTGCCCGACCAGGCCTCGCGCCAGCGCTCCAGGCGGCGCTGCCACAGCGGATGGTTCACCTGGTGGGCGGCGCGGCTCAGTGCCTCTTGGACGATCTCCGCTTGCCAGGTCGCGCCATGTGCCGCCGCCGTCCACGAGGCGAACGTTTCCGCCAGGTTGTAGAGGCTTCGTGCCGAGGCCGCACATTCTTCGCAGTCGGCCAAATGGCATTCGAGCGCCTCTTCGATCTCCTCGCCGAGGTCGCCATCGAAGTAGCGCGACAGCGTAGCCTGATCGAAATGGCGCGAGCTGCCACCTCCGGGAGTCATGCGGTCTCTCCTCTGTTTCGCTCTGAGAGCGATGGCGTCGACCCGCCAGCGCTACGCGAGTGCCGTTGGCGCAGGCTGGGATGGTCGGCGAGCCATTCGGCCAGAGGGCCGTCGCTCCGTTGAACCAGGTCGGTGGCGACCGCCCGGCTGACCGCCGCCCACCAGCGGGTCACTGCCTCCTCCGGCGAGCCGTCTTCGGGAACGTACTCGTGCACCCGAATCGCTCCGGCGACGCGATCCGCGAGCGCCTCGTACGGCGCCAGGGTGCGCCGATCGACTTCGAATAGGCGCAACGGTGCATTCATGCGCGCCAGCAGCTGCTCGAAGACGGCGTGCACAGCCGGCGCCGGTACGTCGCGCAGATACTCGTCGCGCAAGCGTATCGCCGCATCGAGGGTGCTCGCGGCGCCGAGCTCGGCGACGAGTCGCTGTGGCTTCCAACCCAACAACTTGATGAACCCGAAGGCGACGATCTCGTGGGGAAGCCGGCGGCACGTCACGGTTCGGGTGAGCATTTCGAGAAAGACTCGAGAGAGGCCGTACGGATGTCCCGCGGTGAAGTCGTCGCGCGCCGCCCCGCCGGCGGCCTCATCGGCGCTACTCTCGACGGTTCGTTGCTCGAGGGAATCGGCTCGTCGTGCCGATTCCTCCCAGTGTCGCTGCAACAAATGGCGGGCGCGATTGCGGGTGAAGGCCCAGAACGTCCCCCGCTCGGGATCGAAGAGGTGCAGCCGCGGTAGCACCTCCAGCCAGGTGCGCTGCACGAGGTCATCGGCCTGGCTGCGGTCCCGTACGCGGGCACGAAACCAGCCGACCAGGCGCTTTTGGTGCGCCTCGACGAGTTCGCGCCCCGCCGCGGAGTTCGGATCGACGCCCAGGGTCATGATGCGGCGGACGTGCCGACCTCCCTTCCGGTGCCGGGACCCTCCCGACCTGGTTCCTGGTGGACGGACGGGCAAGTACCCGACCGCCGCTCCGCCTGCAAGTCGGAGGAAGAGGTGCCCCGGCTGCGGCGGCAGGGCGGCGCGTTCGACGCGTAGCGTGAGCATCGCCAGAGGTACCGTCTTCGTCGACGAATCTCGCGAGCTGGAGGAAAATTCTCCCGGGCTCGCGAGATTCTGCTGGCCGGGCCGTATTTGCACCCGAGCGCTTCGGGAATGCGCCCACCAAGCTGGGTGAGTGATCACCGCGAAAAAGGTTCCCTCGGCGCAAAGATTGGTGCTAGGCAATCACTCGTCGTCCGTGACACGGCCCACTTCCGGGGGAAGCCGGAGCCGGCGGACGATCGGTCCGATGTCGATGGAGGGGTATCATGGAACGCAGGAGTTCGGTGTGGGGTCGGCTTGGTTGGTTGGCGATGGTCGCAGCTTTTGCGGGAGTGTCGCTGCTGGGCTCGCCCAGGGAGGGCTACGGCCAGTGGTGCGTCGGTGATTGTAACGCCAGCGGCGACGTTACGGTCGACGAGCTGATTCAGGGCGTGAACATCGCGCTGGGTTCGAGTCAGGTGGCGACGTGTCGCAACTTCGATGCAAACCTCGACGGCGGCGTGACGGTCGATGAAATCGTCGGCGCGGTGAACGTCGCTTTGAATGGTTGTCCGAACCGCATCGCGGTGGCGGGACGCTGCCGGCGTCCGGGTGCCAGTGGTCTCATCGCGTGCGACGCCGGCACGCCGATTCGGGTGTACCGTTGCGACGACCGGGCGACGTGCTTGAACCAGGGTGCGGCCGGCCGGGTACTGCTGGGCGAGGCCGCGTCGGGTGCAGAAGGTGACTTCGCCGTCGGCGTCGACCCGGCCGCGGTGGAAAACGCGCTCGTGTTGGTCGAGGCGGAAGTGAGCCCGGGTCAGACCTATCGCACCTTCGACATCGGTCCGAGCAGTGCCGGAAGGCGTGGATTGGCGCGGGCGGCGCTCGGCGACTTGACGGGGCTGCTACTCGAGCCGTCGACCGAGGCGGCGGTGCGGATTCTATTCCGCTATGGCCTCGACCAATTCGATGCCGCGTCGATCCTGCGCGTCCTCGACTTCGTCGTGCAGGTCAACCTCGACACAAATTTTGCCGGCCTGACGGTGCACGTCGCGGTGACGGTGGCGATCACCGAAGCCGAGAGTGACGCGGACTTCGACGGCGTCATCAACGCCGGCCGCCCGACCCCAACCCCAACCAGCACGCCGACGATCACTCGGACGCCGACGGCCACCCCGACGGCGACGTCGACGCGAACCTTGACGAGGACCGCGACTCCGACATCGGCACCGCCGAGTCTGGAATTCGCGCTCGTCGCGGCACCCAACCCGGTTCGCCCGAACGGGTTGATCGCCATCCAAATGACTGCATCCAACAACGGCAACGGCATTGCGCGAGAGGTGGTCGTCGACGCGGTCATTCCGGGCGATACGAGCTTTTCGTCCGCAAGTGATGGGGGAACGTGCAGCAGTGGATGTAGCGCTGGTCGTAACGTGACCTGGACACTTGGCGACCTTCTTCCGGGCGCGAGCCGGACGGTGTTCCTGCACGTGCTCGCGGGTAGCAGTCTCCCGACGGGCCGCGAGATTTTCGTTTCGGCAACGGCGAATGGGTCCAACGTCAACTCGCGCTCCGAGGATGCGAGTGTCTTGGTGGAGCAGGCACCGGTGCTATCGCTTGCGTTGAGTAACGAGAAGACGAACCTGGCGCCCGGAGAGCAGACGACCTTCACGTTGGTGTATGGAAACCCAAGCACCGGAACGGTAGCCAACCCGCTTCTCGAAGCCACAGTCCCCGCGGGCTTGCTGTTCGAGCACGCGTCGGACGGGGAGTACGACGCAGACACCCGTCGTATCCGCTGGACGTTCGACTCCCTGGCGGCGGGCCAGTCCGGAACAAAGTCGTTCACCCTGCGCGTCGCACCAAACGCCAAAGACGGAGAAATCATCGAAACGTCCGCCCGCCTCGTCAATTCGGGAGGCGACCGCGCAGCTCGGGCAACCAGCGCGGCGGTCGTACGCGCTGGTGATCCTCTCAGCGTTGCGCTGGTGGTGGCGCCGGACCCCGTGCGGATTGGCGGGCTGCTGACGTATCGAGTGACGGTGGCGAATCGCGGGGACTCGCCAGTAAATGATGCTGTCGTGGCCACGGTGCTGCCGCATGGAACGTTGATCGGATCGATCAGCGACGCTGGAATGTGTGCCTCCAATTGCGACGCCGGCGGTTTGGTACGGTGGACGCTCGGAGCATTGGCGCCTGGAGCGAGTCGCACGGTCCAGGTTTCGTTTACCGCCTTCTACTACTCATACTCGCATGCCTTGCATCCAAACGGCACCGTGGTCCCGGCGCGGGCCTGGGCCTCTGGGGGTGGCAGTTCGACCGTTGCTGAACAGGGATTCGTGGTGGACTCAGCACCACGATTGGCCCTGGCGATGCACCCGGAGGGTGATCCTGTCGATGCAGATGAACAGGTGACCTATACCCTGACCTTCGGCAATCCAGGGACGCAAGCGCGATCGGATGTCGTACTGCGGGCGCGTCTGCCGCACGGCGCGACGCCTGTCGATACGAGCGAGGTTGTTTTCCTGCCTGAGAGCGAAACGATCGAGTGGGACCTCGGGACCGTGGAGCCCGGAGAAAGTGGCCAGCGCCAGTTCACGATTCTTGTCCCTGATGGAATAGGCGACGGTGAGCTGCTCATCAACGACGCAGCGATCTTCGAAGCTGCGGCGGCCGGATCAGCCCGAGCTGCTGGCGTCGTAAGTGTCGACGGCGATGCGGCTCTGAGCGTTGCGCTGGTGGTGGCGCCGGACCCCGTGCGGATTGGCGGGCTGCTGACGTATCGAGTGACGGTGGCGAATCGCGGGGACTCGCCAGTAAATGATGCTGTCGTGGCCACGGTGCTGCCGCATGGAACGTTGATCGGATCGATCAGCGACGCTGGAATGTGTGCCTCCAATTGCGACGCCGGCGGTTTGGTACGGTGGACGCTCGGAGCATTGGCGCCTGGAGCGAGTCGCACGGTCCAGGTTTCGTTTACCGCCTTCTACTACTCATACTCGCATGCCTTGCATCCAAACGGCACCGTGGTCCCGGCGCGGGCCTGGGCCTCTGGGGGTGGCAGTTCGACCGTTGCTGAACAGGGATTCGTGGTGGACTCAGCACCACGATTGGCCCTGGCGATGCACCCGGAGGGTGATCCTGTCGATGCAGATGAACAGGTGACCTATACCCTGACCTTCGGCAATCCAGGGACGCAAGCGCGATCGGATGTCGTACTGCGGGCGCGTCTGCCGCACGGCGCGACGCCTGTCGATACGAGCGAGGTTGTTTTCCTGCCTGAGAGCGAAACGATCGAGTGGGACCTCGGCACCGTGGAGCCCGGAGAAAGTGGCCAGCGCCAGTTCACGATTCTTGTCCCAGGTGGCGTAGGCAACGGTGAGTTGTTGATCAATGATGCGGCGATCTTCGAGGAGTCGGGGGCGGGCTCAGCCCGCGCTGCCAGCATTGTAAGTGTTGACGATGGTGCGGCGCTGAGTGTTGCGTTGGTGGTGGCGCTGGACCCGGTGCGGATTGGGGGATTGCTGACGTACCGAGTTACGGTTGCGAATCGTGGGGGCTCGCCGGTGAACGATACGATCGTGGCCACGGTGCTGCCGCGAGGAACGCTGATTGGATCGATCAGTGACGCTGGCGCGTGTGCGTCGAATTGCGATTCCGGTGGGTTGGTTCGCTGGTCGCTTGGAGTATTGGCTCCCGGGGCGAGCCGCACGGTTCAGGTCTCGTTTACCGCATTCTCTTACTCGTACTCGCATGCCTTGCATCCTGACGGCACGGTCGTCCCGGCGCGCGCCTGGGTCGAGTCGGACGGGCGCTCCGTGGGCGAGTCTGCTTTTCGGGTCTGCAGCGGCCCGTCGGGAAGCTGCAACTTCGACTGATTGCTTGGAAGGAATGACAGGAGGGGTTTCATGATTTCGTCGTTGAATCGAAGGCGGAACGGTGCGCTCGTGGGTTGGCTGGTGTCGACTTGGGTTCCATTCGTAGCGTTGGCGCAGATGTGTCCCGGGGACTTGAATGGCGACGGCCAGGTGACGGTCGATGAAGTCGTTCGGAGCGTCGATGCCGCACTGAACGGCTGTGGGCCCGCGCCCACGCCGACGGCGCCGCCGCAATGTGCCACGCGCTTCTGTGGTAAGTGCTCGCCGTAGCCCGTCTGGCGGTGGCCGGGTGAGGCCGACTATCGTC
>CAZGEJ010000024.1:0-82208 GCA_964524885.1 uncultured Binatia bacterium (SeqCode) | reverse complement strand
GGAGAGGTGCCGGAGTGGACGATCGGGCACGCCTGGAACGCGTGTGTGCCTTCACGGGTACCGTGGGTTCGAATCCCACCCTCTCCGCCAGTTCGAAATGCCCGTGGCCTGCACTGGACGCGAAGCCGAGCGCATGCCATGGTCATCGTGGGCGAGTGGCCGGCAGGATAGCTAGGTCCCGCGCAAGAGCGCGTCGCGAACCCCGTCAGGTCCGGAAGGAAGCAGCGGTACCGACACCCGCTCTGTGCCGCGGGGAAGCCTAGCTATCACTGGCGGCCACTCGCCTTTTCTTTCTCCCCCGATCCAGGCAAAGGATGCGCCGATGAGCTACCTGGTGTTGGCGCGCAAGTGGCGCCCGCAGACCTTCGAAGAAATCGTCGGTCAGGAGCACGTCAGCACCACGCTGCAAAACGCCATCCGCGCCGACCGCGTGGCGCACGCCTTCCTCTTCACCGGCGTGCGCGGCGTCGGCAAGACCACCGCCGCCCGCGTCCTCGCCAAGGCCCTCAACTGCGAGCACGGTCCGACCCCGACCCCCTGCAACACCTGTAAGCACTGCACCGAAATCACCGCCGGCTCCTGCGTCGACGTCCTCGAAATCGACGGCGCCTCCAACACCGGCGTCGACGACGTGCGCGAGATCATCGACAACGTCCGCTACCGGCCCGCCGCCTGCCGCCTCAAGATCTACATCATCGACGAGGTGCACATGCTCTCGACCAGCGCCTTCAACGCGCTGCTCAAAACCCTCGAAGAGCCGCCCGCGCACGTCAAGTTCATCTTCGCCACGACCGACCCGCACAAGGTCCCGCACACCATCCACTCGCGCTGCCAGCGTTACGATTTCAAGCGCATCTCCTACCGCCAAGTCGTCGATCGCCTCGCCCTCATCGCCAAGGCCGACGGCATCGAGGTGGGCGAACGCGCCCTGTTCCTCATCGCCCGCGAGGGCGAAGGAAGCATGCGTGACGCGCAGTCTCTCTTCGATCAGGTCATCGCCTACGCCGGCACCCAGATCGCCGACGCCGACGTCGCCGCCGCGCTAGGCCTGGCCGACCGCGAGCGCATCTATCAACTCGGCGCCGCTCTCGCCGAACGCGACCCGAGCCGGGCCATGGCGCTGCTCAACGAGTTGCACGATTACGGCTACGACCTGCGCCGACTGACGCGCGAGTTGCTCGAGTACTTCCGCAACCTCAGCATCGCCAAGCTCCTGCCGCGCAGCGAAATCCTCGCCGACCTGCCCGACGAGGAGCAAGCGCAGCTGGCGAAGCAGGCGCAGTCGGTACAAGCGGAAGAACTCGATCGCGCCTTTCGCTTGCTGCTCGACACCGAAGCCGAAATCGCGCGCGTGCCCTACCCCAAGCTCGTGCTCGACATGGCCGTCCTCAAGCTCGCCACCCTGGCTCCCGTGGTGCCGGGCGACGAGTTGCTGCGACGCATCGACGCGCTGGCGCAAGGCGCCCCCTTGCCCGCCGCGAGTCCGGCACGGCCCCCGGCCGCAAGCCCTGCGTCCAGCCCGGCCGCACCACCACGCACGACCAGCCACGCTCGCAGCCGGTCCGCCGCTCCGAGCACCGCCAAACCCGCGGCCGCCGCCCTGCCCCCCGTCCCCAACGAGCCGACCTCGTGGTCCGGCTTTCTGCAGTGGGTGGGCAAGCATCGCGCGCCGATTTCGCCTTATCTCGAAGCCTCGCGACCGCCGGACATCCACGGTGACGTTTTGCAACTCGCCGTGCCGCCGGGTTACCTATTCGACTATCTCAACCAGCGCGACAATGCCGACGGCATCGCCGAACTCGCCAGCCACTATTTCGCTCGGTCGCTGCGGATCGCCGTCGTCGCCGCCGAACCCGAGCCGGCCGCGAGCGTACCGGCCGAACTCGATGCCGCGACCCGCCATGCGCGCGCCATGGAAGACCCGGCCGTGCGCGCCGCCGTCGAAATCCTCGGCGGCCAGTTACAGGAAGTGCGCGCCCGCAAACGCCCCCCACGAGGTGACTCATGAGCAATGGACTCAATTCTCTCGGCGACGTGCTCAAGCAGGCGCAACAGCTGCAGGAGCGCATGAGCGAAATGCAGCAGAAGGCCGCCGAACAGACCGTCGAAGCGAGCGCCGGCGGCGGCATGGTCAGCGTCGTCGTCAACGGCAAGCTCGAGGTGGTGTCGCTGTCGATCGACCCGCAGGTGCTGGCCTCGGGCGATCGCGAAATGCTGCAGGACCTCGTCGTCGCCGCCGTCAATCAGGGCATTCGCCAGGCGCAGCTGCTCGTTGCCCAAGAGATGAAGAAGCTCACCGGCGGCCTGAACATTCCCGGCCTCAACCTCGGCTGATCCGGCGCGCATGGGCCTGCTGCCTCCGGCCTTCGAACGCGTCATCCGCGAACTCGTCAAACTCCCAGGCGTCGGCGAGAAGACCGCGACGCGCCTCGCCTACCATTTGCTCCAGAGCGAACGACGCGACGCCGAGCTGCTGGCCGACGCGCTCGTCCGCATGGTCGCCGAAACGCGTCTGTGTTCCGTCTGTCTCGGGCTCGCCGCCGATGATCCCTGCGACTTGTGCCGCGACCCGCAGCGCAACCCGGCGTCGATCTGTGTCGTCGAACGTCCGGCCGACATGATCGCCATCGAACGCTCCGGTCAGTTCCGCGGCCGTTATCACGTCCTCCACGGCTGCCTCGCACCGCTCGATGGCATCGGGCCCGAGCAGATTCGGGTGAAGGAGTTGCTGCAGCGTCTGCACGACGACCGCATCGCCGAGGTCGTCGTCGCCACCAATCCGACGGTCGAGGGCGAGGCCACCGCGCTCTACCTCGCCAAGCTCATCCGGCCGCTGCAGATTCGCGTCACCCGCATCGCCCACGGACTCGCCGTCGGCTCCGACGTCGAATACGCCGACAGCGCCACCCTAGGCCGCGCGCTGGAAGGTCGCCGCGAGATCTAGGCGCCACTCACCACGGAGAAGCGGAGCTACGGAGAAGAAGAGCTTCGGCGTCTTCCTTTCATCCGAGGTCGACGTCGATACGCGGGACGAAACCGTCACGCACTTGGCGCGCGAACGGGGCCGGCACGGTGTCGCCGTCCCATCGGTGCACCTGTCCGTCGGCGTCGTGTAGCTGGATCTGCCGCGGGCGTACGCCACGCTTGCCGAAGGTGTCGCGCCGCTTCGGGTTGCGGTAGGTCACCAAGGTCTTGCCGAGGAACAACCAAGCGAACGCATCGGCGGGCACCGTGATCGACTGCTCGGCACCGGCGCCATCGACCCATGGCCGCGTCACTTCCGCCGTCGTGAACCACCAAGCCGGCAACGTCGGCACGAAGCGCAAAGCGATGTCGCCTCCCTCCGTCATGAGGAATGGGCGTGGACCGATGTTCATGTGCAGCCACATCTGCACGAACTCGGCGGTCGAACCCGACAGGCGCGCTACGAAGCCCGTTCCATGCAGCGCCGGGTCGGGGAAAGCGCTGGACGCGATGAAGGACGAGTTCTCGAGCAGGCAACGCCCATAACGCTCCGCCGGCTGGAACGGCACCAGGGCTCGTCGTAGATCGGCAAAGAACTCGTCGTACAAGCCGGCTTCGAGCACTTCGAGCAGGTACTTGTACTCCATGTGCAACCAGATCGACTCGTTCTCCAACCAACCCGGCGCGAACACCCGCGCCCGGCCGATCTCGAACGATTCCGATTCGATCGAGCTGTTCACCTTGTACATGCCGAGCTTGCGGTCATAGAGCCCGCTGCGCCGCACGGCGCGATACAGCCGACGCCGCCGCTCGGGATCCCGCTCCACTTTGAGCGCATGCACAGGCCCTTCGAGGAAGTGGGGCAATGGCAGCGAGCGAAACGCCAGCGGCTGCACCCACCCATCTGCCAAGGTGCGATGTCGTGTCACTTCGTGCCGGTAGTAGGTTCGGCACAAGCCGCTGTCGCCGTCGAACGCACGCTCCAGGCCGAGGGCGAGCTTGCGCCGGGCGCGCTCGAGGAAAGCGCGCAATTCGACCAGCGACAGCGCTGCCTCCTCCCCCGACACACCGTCGACGATCGCCGCTCGATAGTCTTCCTTGAGCTGTGTCGCCTCGTTCCAGTAGCGCCACGGATCGCTGCGCCGACCGCGACGCAAAGCCGACACGAGACAGCGGTCGAGCCCAACGACGAAGGCGTGAATTTCCACCGGCAGATCGATGGCCGAAGCCGGCTCGTTTGCTAGCGCGTCGAGGAACCCCAGCAGCATCTCCGCCAAGCGATCCAATTCGAAGCTCTCACCCACCGACGATCCCGCCAGTCCCGGCAGGCCGTTGAGCGCGTCGTACCAGGAGGGCTTGTCCGCCTCCATCTCGATCCCGACCCCTTGCGGATCGAGCGAGGCGAGCTTGTTGGCGAACAAACACACCAGTTTGGTCAGCAAGGTGACGCGTAGCTCCGGGCCTCGCCCATGGCGCGTCCGCACCCACTGGCCCCCGGCACCGCGCGCCTCCAGACGCGCGGCTTTCGCCTTGTCGAACACGACCGCACCGTACTGGCGCACCCGCCCATCCGGCAACCGGCGATACTTCTCGGCTCGGGGAACGACTCGATGGGCGTTGTCGTAGAAGCGATAGCTGCGGTCGCCGACCAGCAACGGAGCGAGCTTCTCGGGATAGACGGCGAGGAAACTTTCGATGAGATCGAGGTTGTAGATCCAATGATCGACCCAAAAGCCCTCACCGTGCTCGGCGCGTTCCTCGAGGCTCCAATGCGGCGCCAAGTCGTGTGTCATCGCCTCGAATTGGCTCGGGCTGCACCACCCGCGCTCCTCGAGCCAGCGACATAGTTCACCCAGCTGGAACGGCTCCGACATCCGCTCTTGCACCGCGGCGGCATGTCGCGCCCCGAACCAGCGATCGAGCTTGGCGCGCGCCGTCTTGCTCGGACGCAAACGCAGGTCGCCGCCTTTGACGACGAGAGGATTGAAGCCGTCGAGCTGCAGCAGGTTGAAGAAGGTCTTGAGATTGGCGTCGCCGGTGCGTGGCTCGAACCAGACGTCGCAGCGCCGGTTCTGATTGACGTCGCGATAGTTCCCGTCGCCGCGCGCGAAGTAGGTGTCTTCCACGAGAAAGCGGTTGTAGTCGCGCTCCAGGTCGCCATGTTTGCGCGAGAAGACGTAATACACGAGCTGGTCGCGGCTCTCGCCGAGACAGAGCGGCAGGCCGCCGCGCAGCACGTTGTCCAGATAGGTCTGGCCACAATAGGCATCGTAGGTCGGCGACGCGCTGACGGTGAGGGCACGTGACTTGAGGCCGTCGATCAGCAGGCGATTGCGCTCGCGCTTGGCTTCGACGTAAGCCACGTCACGCGCGCGCGGCGTGAACCGGTTCAGAACGTCCACCGACGCAGCCCGGCCGACCATGGCGGTGAGATTCATCGAAGCCCCGGGCGCCAGCCGGGCTCGTTGGAAGGCGAAGGCGCAGGGCGTCCGGTTCATCCGGATCTGCTGCGCGGGAACCGCAAATTCGTCCGGGGTGCAAAAGGCATGCGGCAAGCTGAAATCGAGTGCCGGGCCGAACAAGGTCGACGGGTCGACGATGATCGGCAGCGAACACACTCGACCGTCGGTCACGCCCGAGGCGAAGTAGAAGTTGCCCGCCTCGATGGGAAGGACCTCGGGACGATCGCCGGCATCGACTTTGAGCTTGAAGAACGGTGCTTGCGCCGCAGCGTTCTCCACCGTCATCCACGCCTCGATGGTGCGGCTCATCTGCTTCACGAAGAACTCGTTCATACCGTACGGCAGGATCTGCGGCAGACCGTCCAACACTTCGACATCGACGACGTGCGACGACCGATTAGTGATGGTGACGCGCCGCACCAGTGCCGCGATCGGCTCGTCGGGCAAGGTGAAATACACCACCTCGGTGGACAGCGACGGCGCGGCGGCTGATTCGTGCAGCACCAATTCGTGAGCCCGAACGTCCATGCGATGGTGCCCCTCGCCGCCCGGCTGGGAAACGTCGGCGAAGGGCTCGTACCACGCGAAGCGGCGCGCCGAGGCGCCGCTCGTCCTGTACTTCACGAAGGTTCGGAATCCGACGCGCGACACCATTTGGTAGGCCTTGTTGGCCGGAAAGAACTCGAGAATGGCGCCGTCCTTGTCGCGTGTGCCGAAGCTGACCACGGCTTGGCCGCGATTGACGGTAAACACCCACATCGGCGTGCCGTAGAGCCCGGCGATTCCAGGAAGGAAGTTGGCGAACGGCTTCTTGGTGCCGTAGCCACGAATCCGAAAGGCGCCGTCGTCGGCGAAGGAATAGTCGTCGGTGGGATTCATGCGTGGACTCCGTTGCGCTCAAGCGTCGGCCGAGCGCAGCAAGAAGAACTCATACGTGAACGATGTGTCGCCGGAGTCGAACACGTCGATCTCCTCTTGCATGCCGTCGAGAATGGCGCGGCCGACTGCGGCGTCGGTCGTCGTCCGCATCGCCGCGACACGTTGGCGCAACGGTTCGTAGTAGGCGGCCCAGTCGCTGCGCGGCTGACGGAATCGGTCGACCACGACCCAGCCGGCGGCGCCGACCAGCGCCTCGATATCGGATGCAGCGCGCATCGGCGGGTACTCGCGCTGCCATAGGGATGCCGACGCTGCCGGCCGTCGGTCGGGTGGATCCACCCATACCAAGTCGCTGACGACGATGTACCCGTTGCGCCGAACGAACGGTGGCCAGACGCGCAACGCGGTCTCCCATCCGATCGAATAGACGGCGGCAGCGCACCAGATCAGATCGAGACTCGCCGGCTGAATCCCTACCGAGCTGGGTACGCCCATGTCGCCGACCCGCGCCTCGATGCAGTCGGCGCAGCCCGCACGCCGTGCGCGCTGCAGCAGTCGTTCGACGAACGCAGCACCCGTATCGACAGCGATGAGGTGCGCCCGCGGCAGCGCCACGGCCAAAGGCACCGCCGCCGCGCCGGCGCCGCACCCGAAGTCGGCGATCACGGGATCATCGGGCAACGACGTCCGCACACGATCGAGCACGGCCAACGTCGTCTCCGTCGACCCCGGCGCCAGCAACTCCAGGTCGCGGAAGAGTTCCTCGTAAATGCGCTGCGCCTGCAACTCGTGCTCGTGCATCGTCCCCCGTGGCTTGGTGCATCGGTGGTCTTGGGTGGCCCGTCCCGAAGCCGAGCGGGATCTTTTCACCGACTTCGCTGCCGGGCAAATCCACGGCTGCGGCCCGACTCCAAGGCGCTGGTGCCGATCTGCGGCGCCGCGCTGGACCCGCGCCGCGATCTGTTCCAAGTTGGCCGTCGGAGTGGATCATGCTCGATTTGTTGCTCAAGAATGCCTCGCTCGTCGACGGTACGGGCGCGCCGGCACGACAGGCCGATGTCGCCGTCGCCGGCGGACGAATCGTCCGTGTCGGCGCGATCGACGAAGGCGCCACCACCACGATCGATTTGGATGGGCTCACCCTCTGCCCCGGCTTCGTCGACGTGCACACGCACTACGACGCCCAGGCCTTCTGGGACCCCACCCTGAGCCCATCGCCGCTGCACGGGGTGACGACGGTGATCGGCGGCAACTGTGGCTTCAGCATCGCGCCCCTGTGTGACGATGCAGCCGAGTACTTGATGCGCATGTTGGCACGGGTCGAAGGCATGCCGCTGACGTCGCTCGAGACGGGCGTACCGTGGAACTGGCAGACCTTCGGCGACTATCTCGGCGCCCTCGAGGGAACACTTTCCGTCAACGCCGGCTTCCTCGTCGGCCACTCGGCCCTGCGGCGCGTGGTCATGGGCGACGCCGCCGTCGGCGAAGCGGCCTCGGTGATCGAAATCGACACGATGGTCGATCTGCTGCGACAATCGCTTGCCGCAGGCGGCTTGGGCTTCTCCTCCTCGTGGGCACCGACACACCACGACGGCGACGGCGACCCCGTCCCGTCACGCCACGCCTCACGTGAGGAACTGCTGACGCTGTGCCGCGCCGTCGGCGAGTTTCCCGGCACGTCGCTCGAGTTCATTCCCACCGTCGGCCTATTCCACGACGACGAAATCAAGATCATGAGCAGCATGTCGGCGATCGCCGACCGGCCACTCAACTGGAACGTGCTACAGGTCAACTCCTACAACCCCGACATGGCGCGCCAGCAACTCGCCGCCTCCGACTATGCACTCGCCCATGGCGGCATGGTGATCGCTTTGACCTTGCCTCAGGTCATGACGCTGCGGCTCAACCTGCGCAGCGGCTTCGTCTTCGACGCCTTGCCGGGTTGGTCCAAGGTTCTCGGTCTGCCGCTCGACGAACGCCGGCGCGCCCTCGCCGACGCGGAGGTGCGACGCGACTTGGCCGCCAAGGCGCAATCGCCCGAGGCCGGCCTATTCAAGTTCTTCGCCCAGTGGGACAAGCTCGTCATCGACGAGACCTTTGCCGAAACGAACCGTGGCTACCTCGGACGCACGGTGGGCGAGGTGGCGACGCAGCTCGGGAAGAGCCCGTTCGACACGTTCCTCGACCTGTCGCTGTCGGAAGACCTGCGCACCTCGTTTCAACCGCAGATGCCCGGCGACGACGACGAAAGCTGGCGGCTGCGGGCGGAAACTTGGCGCAACCCGCGCACCCTCATCGGCGCCTCCGATGCAGGCGCGCATCTCGACATGATCGACACGTTCACCTACAGCACCACGTTGCTCGCACGCGGCGTGCGCGAGAAGGGACTGCTCACGCTCGAGGAGGCCATCCACCACTTGAGTGATCGCCCGGCCCGGCTCTATGGCTTGCGCGGGCGCGGGCGCATCGCCGAAGGCTGGCATGCCGATTTGGTCGCCTTCGATCCGCAGCGCGTCGCTCCCGGCCCGGTGCACACCCGCCACGATCTACCCGGCGGTGCACCGCGTCTGTTCGCCGAAGCCGTCGGCATCGAGCACGTCTTCGTCGGCGGCCACGAGATCGTACGCCGCGGAGTGTTTACTGCCGCCCGCCCTGGAACGATTTTGCGCTCCGGGCGCGACACTGCCACCGTGCACGCCGCCGGAAAGAAGGAAGAATGAGCCCGATCCCTCCCTTGAGCCCCGAGTTGCTCCGCGTCATCGACGACACCAAGGGTTTCCTCGACCCGGCGGAAGGGCAGCGCCTCTACGAATTAGCTTACCAACAGGCACCGCTCGGCCCGGTGCTGGAAGTGGGAAGCTATTGCGGAAAATCGTCGATCTACCTCGGCGCGGGAGTCCGCGCGGCCGGTGGCACCCTCGTATGCGTCGACCATCACCGCGGCTCGGAAGAACACCAGCCCGGCGAAGAGTACCACGACCCCGACCTGTTCGACGCCCGGGTCGGCCGGATGGACAGTTTGCCGGAGTTGCGCCGCACGCTGCACCGCGCCGCGGTGGAGGATGTAGCGGTGCTGCTGGTGGCACCGAGCGTCCGCGCCGCGGCCGTCTGGTCGACGCCGTTGGCGATGGTGTTCATCGATGGTGGCCACAGCCACGCGGCGGCGCATGCGGATTACGAAGCGTGGTCGCCGAAACTCATGCGTGGCGGCATTCTCGCCATCCACGATCTGTTCCCGGACCCCAACGAAGGCGGCCAAGCGCCCATCGAGATTTACCGGCGGGCTCTCGCCAGTGGGGATTTCGACGAGTTGCCGACGACCAAGACGCTCGGCGTGCTGATGCGCCGTTGAAGGATGCGCTCGGGAGTCGTGTTGGTCGACGGATGAAGGCTGGGTAGCGGGTGGTCCACCCGCTACCCAGCGATCCGCGATCAGAGGCCCGCGACTTCGTAGCGCAGGCGCACGCCGACGAGCGGCGTCGCGTCGTAGGAGTCGTCACCGAGGAAGTGGTCGTCGGGGTCGTTGAGTTCGAGCTGACCTCCGACGATGGCACCGGCGTAAACGTCCAGGCTCAGGTGCTGGATCATCTCCCAGCTGGCGCGTGCGTAGATCGGCACCGACTTGTCTTCGACGATGAAGTCGCTCGTCAAACCGTCGTCGTCCAGACGGAAGCGGCGGTTCTCGAACTGCGCACCCGCCGCCAGCTCGATGCCTTCGGCGACCGACCACCCGACGTAGCCGCCCACGCCGCGTCGGGCTGCGACTTCGGTCACGCCGGCGAACAGTTTCCACTGCGGCGCGAAATTCCAACGCACCATCGGGATCGGCATGATGCCGACGCCTTCTTCGATGCGCTTGGTAGCCGCAACGGCGAGACCGACCGACCAGTCGTCGCTCTCCGAATACGTCGCACCGACCAGCCCGCCATAGGCCGCCGCATCACCCCAATCCGCGCCGGACTCGGCGTAGAAGGTAGCGATCGGACCTGCCATCAGCTGCCAGCACGGATTCAGCTCCCAACCGACGATCGAGGCCAAGGACAGATTGTTGACGTTCGCGTCCAGGCCGTCCGAATCGTAATTGTTGTAGGCGTAGGACAAGAAATTCGCCCAGCGGACGCCGTTGTCGAAGGCCGCCGTGCCGCCCACCTCGGCGCGCGCGTCGTTGGTCTCGAACTTACCCGACAGGTCTTCGAAATCGCTCTCGAAGCGGTGACCGTAACTGCCACGGACGAAGAGACTTCCCTCGACACCGGGTGTTTCCAAGCCCGGAGTGTCGATCGACTGCGCCCAGGCAGCTCCCGTCAACATCATTCCGGCACACATGGCTCGCACAAGCAGACGTTTCATAGCTTCCCTCCTCCTTGGCACGAACCAACCGACAGGTGGCTCCGTGCGATCAAGCCGTCGCTTCCGACGGACCCATTCCTCCAGCGACGCATCGGCGACCGGAGTCGCTTCGCGACGCTGCTGCTCTACGTCTGCGATAGAACCGCGCACGGTCAAGGTCAAGGAAATTGCAGGTGTCGAGGCCGCATGCCATCGGGAGTCAAGGCTGCCTCGGCCCGGCAGCGTCGGGGTGAATCACCGTGCCGACGGTCCCAGCGAGTAGCGCCGCGGCGTCCGCCAAGGCTCCGATCACCGCTGCGCGCCCGCTCGCGCGAACGAAGTGACAGGCGGCTTCGATCTTCGGTCCCATCGAGCCCGCGTCCCACGACCGCGCCGATAGTTCGCTGGGGGTGGCCTGCCGCAGTGGGTCCTCGGCCATCGACGGCCATCGACCGAACACACCCGCCACATCGGTCAGAATCAGCAACCGGTCCGCGCCGAGGCTGCAGGCGAGCAGTGCCGCCGTGCGGTCCTTGTCGACCACGGCCTCGACGCCGCGCCAGCCGTCGCCCCCTTGCACCACCGGGACGCCACCGCCACCGCCACATACCACTACGTAGCCTTGCTCCAACAGAACCCGCACGGCCTCCGCTTCGATGACCCGCAGCGGCCGGGGCGACGCCACGACCCTGCGCCACTGCGCCCCGTCGCGCGCCACGCTCCAACCCCGCTCGCGCGCCAAACGCTGCGCCTCGTCCTCCGTATACATCGGCCCGATGGGTTTGGTCGGATGACGCATCGCCGGATCCGCTGCATCCACCTCGACCTGTGTCAGCAGCGTCACGACCTTGCCGCCGGGACAAACGCGCGCCAACTCCTGCGCCAGCCAATAGCCGACCATGCCCTGGCTTTCAGCACTGAGCACGTCGAGTGGATAGGCTTCGACTTCGCGATAGGACTCGGCCTGCAGTGCCAGCAACCCGACCTGGGGTCCGTTGCCGTGCGTGATCACGACACGATGCGCCGCGCACAACCCGGCGAGCGCCTGCGCGGCTTGGCGCACACGCCGCCGCTGCAGCGCCGCGGCCAACGGTTCACCGCGATGCACCAGCGCATTGCCCCCAAGTGCGATGACGACCAACATGAACCCGCCTCACGCGACTGAGGTCACATCCCATCCCCGCGCAGCGAGGAAGGCGTCGACAACCTGGGGCAGCGTCGGCTCACCAGCATCCTCCAGTTCATAGAAGGCACGTACGATCGGTACGTGCGTATGCAGTCGCGCGGCCAGATCGCAGGGCGTCCCCGAGACCACGACGTCCGCTGCCGCATCTTCGATCGTGCGCCGCAGGTCCTCGAGTTGCTCGGCATCGTAGCCCACCGCCGGCAGCACCTTGCCGAGATGTGGATGAGCCTCGTACACCTGCCGTAGGCGGGGCGCCGCGTGCGGCCGTGGATCGACGATTTCACCCGCACCTGCGGCAAGCGCCGCGACCAATCCCGCACCGTAGGCAACCCCACCGTGCGTCAGCGTCGGTCCGTCGTCGACGACCACGACTCGCCGCCCTCGTACCAAGCCCGCTTCAGCTAAGCGTACCGGCGATCGCGCCAACACGATCGCGGCCTCCGGCCGAACCTTCTTGGCCCGCTCACAGACCAAGCGCACCGACTCGGGCGGCGCCGCGTCCGTCTTGTTGACGATGAACACATCCGCCATGCGCGCCACAGCCTCTCCTGGATGGTGCGTATCGACCTGATCCGGGCGCAAGGCGTCGAGAACCACACAGTGCAAGTCGGGCCGGAAAAACGGGAAATCGTTGTTGCCGCCGTCCCACACGATGACGTCGGCCTCGGCCTCTGCCGCCGCCATGATCGCGGCGTAGTCGACGCCGGCATAAACCACCGCGCCGACCCCAACGTAGGGCTCGTACTCCTCGCGCTCCTCGTTCGTACAATCCGCGCCGTCGAGGTCGGCCGGCGTCGCGAAGCGCTGCACACGCTGCCGTTCCAGCTGCCCGTACGGCATGGGATGGCGCAAAGCGACGCAGCGCAAGCCGCGCCGGCGCAGTAGCCGGACGATACGCCGCGCCGTCTGCGACTTCCCGCATCCGGTCCGCACCGCCGATACGGCGATCACCGGCACCTGCGCCGACAGCATGGTCGAGCGCGGCCCCAGCAGCCGAAAGTCGGCGCCGAGCGCCAAGGCACGCGACGCGAGATGCATCACTTCGGCATGTGTCACGTCACTGTAGGCAAAGACGATCTCGTCGACCTGCCGCTGCCGGCAGAAATCCTCGAGTTCCGCCTCGGCGATGATGGGGATGCCGCCGGGATAGAGATCACCCGCGAGACTGGGCGGATAGCGACGTCCGCCGATTCCGGGGATCTGGGTGGCGGTGAAGGCCATGACCTCGACGCTCGGGTCATCGCGGAAGACGACGTTGAAGTTGTGAAAGTCACGCCCTGCAGCGCCGAGGATGACGACCCTTCGTCGCCTTGCGGTGGTCGACGGAGAGCCACCCGCGGGCAAAGCTTCGTTGCGATCCATGGCGCCTCAGATGCCCTCCCAGTAACGATCGACGCCGGTCTGCAACTCCGCCAGGACGTCGCTGCGTAACTCCGGCTCGAAGAGATGACGGAAGCGACCCTGCGGCCGCAGGTACTCCTCGATCGGGCGTCGCGGGTGCGGCACCTTGGTGTGCACCACCTGGCCGTCGACGAATTCCTTCAGTGGCCACACGCCGGTGCGCACCGCGAGCTGCGCAATCTCGACCGATAGCGCCGGATCGTAACCCCAGCCGGTCGGACACGGCGCCAGCGCGAGCAAGAGCCGTGGACCCTTGTGCTGAAGGGCTCGCTGGACCTTGCGCGCCAAGTCGAGCGGTTCGCTGCCGATCAACGTGGCGACGTAGGCAGGACGGTGTGCCGCCCATATGGCGAAGAGATCCTTCTTCTCGCCCGTGTTGCCCACACCCGCGGTGGCCGTCGCCGTGCGCGCGCCATGCGGCGTCGCCGCGGAACTCTGCTGCCCTGTGTTGCCGTAGCCCTCGTTGTCGTAACAGACGTAGAGGAAGTCGAGCCCGCGTTCGATCGCGCCGGACGTCGCCGACAAGCCCATGCCGTACGCCGATCCGTCGCCCGTGAGCGTCACGACCTGAACATCCTCTTCCGCCGGCATCCGACCTTTCGACAACAGGATGTCGAGGGCATCGCGCACGCCCTGGGCTCCTGCCGGAGCGGAGGCCATCGCCGTGTAAAGCCATGAGCTGCGAAACGGGGTGAACGGATAGACCGACAACAGCGTCATGCATCCGGCGGCATTGACGAATACCGCCTTCTCACCGAGCAGGTCGTAGATCTCGTGCACCACCTGCAGTCCGCCGCAGCCGGCACACATCGGCGTGCCGCCGGCGAGCAGATGCGTCGACGGCAGATCCTTGATGCGTTCGATCATTCCCGACGTCATCACCGTCCACCCTCCCCTTCGACGTGCGCCACCGCCTGCAGCTTGCGCATTTCGCGCAGCTCAGTTGCCGTGAAGAGCAAGCGCGGCGGCACCGTGCGCCCGTGGCGCGCCGCCTCGTCGACGACACGTACGATCTCGACGAACTCCTCCGCCGGCAGGTCACGGCCGCCGAGTCCACCGACGAAACTCGCCAACACCGGCGGAGCCTGCGGCTTTCCATACAACGCCGCAGCGATCTCCGTGTGCAACACACCCCCTCGTCCGATCGACAGGTTCTGGTCGATCACCGCCACCGCGCGTCGACCGCAGAGCAATTCGACCAGACGCGCCTCGGGGAACGGACGCAATAGACGCGGGCGGACCAACCCCACACGCACCCCGGACTGTCGCATTTGATCGACCGCCGCCTTCGCCTTGGTGGCGAATGAACCCATCATCACCAAAACGATCTCGGCATCATCGCAGGCATACGCCTCGACGGCTGTGAGCGACCGGCCGCAGCGAGCCTGGAACTCGCGCGCGATCTCGTCGTACACCGCCAGGGCTCCGAGCGCCGCCAAGTGGGTCTCGTAGCGGAAATACGAATACGGACCGCCGCCGAGGACCGCCGTCGCCTGACTCGTCGGCTGGTGGGCACGAAAGACCAGGCCATGCGTCTCCAGCGGCGGCAGGAACCCCCGCACCTCGTCCAGTGTCGGCAACGCGACGGGTTCTCGTGTGAAGGAAAGATAGAAGCCGTCGAGATTCACCAACACCGGCAGGCGCACCCTGGCGTCCTCGGCAAGCCGATAGGCCACCAGCACGGCATCCAGCACCTCCTGACACGTCGCCGCGTGCAACTGCAGAAAGCCGCTGTCGCGTGCCGCCAAGACGTCGTTGTGGTCGGGCTCGAGCGTTATCGGTGCCGACAGACCACGCGACACGTTCACCAGCACCAGCGGCACCCGCCATCCCGCCACCGAGTAGAGCATCTCCATGGCGTACAGCAGTCCCTGGCTCGAGGTGGCAGTGAAGACGCGCACGCCGGTGGCGGCCGCGGCGCCCGCCGCCGTGAGCATCGAGTGCTCCGATTCGAGGAGCGTCATGCGTCCAGGGAACACGCCGGCATCACACCAAGCCGCAATGGTCTCGATGATCTCCGTCTGCGGCGTGATCGGAAACGCCGGCACGTAATCGACCTCGGCGAGACGCGCCCCCCAAGCGGCGGCGACGTTGCCGGTCAGGAGTTGTCGCTCCGATGCCCCAGCCATGACCTCAGCTCCCCGCGCTGCGCGCCTCGGCTTCGGGCCGCGCGTCGATCGCATGGTGCGGGCACACCGCGACGCACACCATGCATCCCTTGCAGTGATCGTAGTCGATGCGCGGCGGACCGCTCGGATCGACGGCGATGACGCCGTCCGGACAGAGACTGCTGCAGATCCACCAGCAGTGATGACAACGCGCCGCATCGATTTCCGGGCGTAACGTACGCCATAGGCCCGTTCGCACCTCGACGCTCGTCGCCGTCGCATGGATCGCCGGAGCGGCCCGTTCGACGCCTTCCCAGGCGAGTTCGATCCAGTCCGGCGCCGCGCCCAGCGGCTCCGCATCCGGACCCTCGGGAACGCTGCCCGCTTGCGCCGCCATTGCCTCGAAGCCGCTGCGTCCGGCAACCAAGTTGCGCTCGATCCATGCCGCACCGAGCTGCGCTAGTTCCTGTCGTAGGCTGTCGGCGAAAGCCTCCCACGCGAGGCCGATCAACGCCGCCGCCGCACCGGCACAGGCAGCACCAACCAGCGGAGCCTCGGCATGGCCGAAAGCCCCGTCGACCGGTGGCAGGCGCAAGACCCGGCCTGCAAACGCCAGGCGTGCGCGCCAGGTTTCCACCGCTTCCGCCGTGGCGATCAGCAGGGTGGTTCGCTCCGTGACGCCGGACATCACCGCTGCCGCGGGCAACGGCACCAACGTTTCATCGGCAACGACGACGAGGTCGGGGACACGAATCACGCCGCGTTCTTGGATGACCCGGCGCGCAGCCCGCACATAAGCGAAGATCGGAGCGCCGCGGCGCTCGGCGGCGTACCGAGGGGCATCTTGAACCTCCCACCCGGCACGGAAGAAGGCCGTGCCGAGAATGCGGCTGGCGGTCTTCATTCCCTGACCACCGCGACCGTGGAAGCGCACGCGGAACATCATGCCTCTCCCTTCCGCACCCTTCGGTTGTCAACGCCGAGGCGCGGAGCCGCCGAGAACACAAAAGAAGCATAGCGAATTTCGGAGTGAAATTCTCCGCTGATCCGCGTCTTTGCGTTCCATGGGTGCGTCAGGTGTCGCTCGTATCCATCCAGCGTCGGCGTTGCGGAGACTTGTACGAGGCGAAGGCGTCGATCAGCGCCGCCGGCTCGGTCGCTCGCAGCAGCAGACGACGATGTTCCTCGACGACGAATCCCTCTTGAATGGAGTGCTCGAAGAGCTGCCACAAGGGTTCGAAGTAGTCGTCGACGTCGAGCAGACCGACGGGCTTGTCGTGAATGCCCAGCTGCGACCACGTCAGGATCTCGAACAACTCGTCGAAGGTGCCGAGCCCTCCCGGAAGCGCGATGAAGCCGTCGCTGAGTTGGGCCATCAACGCCTTGCGTTCGTGCATCGTGCGCACGATGCGCAGATCCTGAATGCCGCGATGCGCCAACTCTCGTTCGAGCATCGACCGCGGCAACACCCCGATGACGCGGCCGCCCGCCGCCAAGACGGCGGTCGCCACTTCGCCCATCAAGCCGATGTTGCCGCCGCCGTAGACCAACTCGATGCCGCGACGCGCCATCTCTCGTCCGAGTTGACGTGCCGCCTCGCGATACTGCGGCTTACGCCCGTGGCTGGATCCGCAGAAGACACAGAGACGTTTCACTCGGCGGCCTCCGCGAAGCGCAATACGGCGCTCCGGTTGGACGGCCCCAAGCGCACGGCCGAGCGGACCGCGCCGTCGAGTTCCCCGACCCAACCGATCCCCGTGGACTCCAGCTCGGCCAAATCCGCACGCCGCTCGAGCGGTACTGCATCCGCTTCCGCCGCGACGAGATCCCGCCCGACGATCTCGATCTGCAGGCCGGCCGTGAACTCCGTTCCCGGCACGATCGTCACCTCGACGCCATTCTCCACTGGTCGCTGTTCCAGACGCGTACCGTCGAAGAGCTGCACCGAGGTGGCGGGACCCGGAGCCACGCGAGCCCAAAGCACGCCAGGGGTCGTCGCATAGGAGTCGACCCGTTCGGGCTCCGTCGTGGGACTCAGCGAGTCGATCGTCGGACGCAACAGCGGCACGATGCTGCCGGCACGCTGGTACAGCGGCAGCTTCGACAGCGGCGCATCGACCGTGCGGGTGACGCCACCGGCGAGGCGCTCGCCCGTCCACCAGTCGAACCAATCGCCTTCGGGGAAGATCACGTCACGCGCCCGCACTTCCGGGCGCACCACCGGCGCCACCAGCAGATCGTCGCCGAGCAAGTAGATGTCGTCCGGATGTACCCCGAGTTCCGGATGAGCCAGACCGAGTGCGCGTTGGATCGGCCGGCCGTCGTCGCGCAGCCGTTCGGCATAGCTCCACACGTAGGGGAACAGCCGCAGATGCAGGCGGGTGTACTCGCGGTACCAATCCAACATCTCCTGATCGAACCCGTTGCTCGGCCGGAACTCCCAGGCGACGTCGTTGGTGCTGGTGCCGATCTGCATGATCGACGACAGGGCCGTGTGTTGGAACCAGCGGGTGAACGTTTCCTTGTTCGGCGGTGAATGCCGGTAGCCGCCGGTATCGCTGCCGAAGAAGGGCAAACCGGACGGACCGAGGCTGTTGCCGGCGATGACCGCCGCCGGCAGACCGCCCACCGCGACGTAGCGCGCGTCGCCGTCGGTCACGACTTCACGGTGGTAGGCCATGTTGGCGTCGAGATCGCCCGGCCAGATGACGCAGGGGAACTGTTGCGTGCCGTAGGTGCCGGCACGACACAGCAGGAAGCCGTTGTCCGGATCGAGCAACTCGGCGTAGGTGCCATGGTAGAAGAGTCGGTAGCGACTCTGCATCGAGCGTTCGTCGCTGCCGTCGTGGAACTGCCACACGTTGCGGCGACCGGCGATGCCGGGGATCACGTCTTCGGCGAAGTCGAGCTTGAAGCCCTCGATGCCGAGTTCCACGTAATAGCCCAGCTTGTCCTGCCACCATGCCTTGGCATCGGGGTTGGTGAAGTCGATGGGACGCGACCAACCGTTGAGCAGCAAGCTCGTGCGCGGCGGAAAGAAGCCGCGCTCGCGGGCTTCGGCAGCCAGAGGCGCGGTGTCGGCATCGCTCGCATCGACGTAAGGCGTGTGCCAGAGCGCGACGCGGAAGCCGAGATCACGCAACGTACCGACCATGCGTGGCGGGTCGGGGAAACGACGGGCCTCGAAGTCGAAGGCGTTGACGCCGCTGGCGTACGGTCGGTCGATCCAATAGGCGCTGGTGGCCAGGTCGAGCTCGCGGATGATGTTGGCGTCGCTTTCGACTTGCGCTTGGTCGTCGCTTTCGTCGCGCCAGATCCACGGGCCGTAGGCCCAACGAGCCGGCAGCTTGGGGAACGAGGTCGCGGCGTAATAGTGGCGCGTCACGTCGAGCGGATGATCGGCGGCGAAGAGATGGAAACGCAGACCTTCGGCGGAGGCGGCGCCCAGGCCGAAGGTGACCTCGACCAGGTCGGGCTCTTCGTTGGCGACCTCGAACACCCCTGGATACGGCGACTCGACGAAGAGCCCCCAGGCGGTGGTACCGATGAGCAAGGGGATCGGCACGTGGGCTTCGTTGTTGCTGCTCTCGATGTCGAGGTCGGCCTCGAGCTGCATCGCCCGCACGCGGCCGCGGTGGTTGACGGCGTCGAACACCTCGCCCAGGCCATAGAAGCCTTCTTGCGAATCGCTGCGCGTGCGCAGACGAAAGTAGGCGATCGGCACACCGGAGGAATCAGGGACGAGAAGGGACGAGAAGCGACCATCGTCGAGGCGCTGGAGGACGAGCGAAGCTGACTTTGCTTCGTCGAATTCGAGTGCCAGGCGCACTTGGTCGGAGGTCACGTCGACGACCCGCGCCGAGCGCAAGGTCAACCAGCGAAGATTCAGTGGGCGTCGGGCCAGCGTCTGCCCGATCACGAGGGGATAAGGATCGTAGCTGTTGTTGTCGTCGAGCGCGTCGACGGCGCCGAGTTGGATACCATCGCGAGGCAACCGCAACAGGGTCGTGTCGCCCCGTCTCAGGGTGAGGCTCGCGGAGGTGGTGTCGATGTCGAGGGCCAATCGGTCCCCCAGCCGCTGCCGTGCCTCGAACTCGGGACAACCGACGAGCGCGGACTGCACCGCGGCGAGCAGCTCATCGACCGTAACCTGTGCATCGCCGTCGAGATCGGCGGCGTTGCAGGTCGAAGCGGGCGCCTGTCCGAGCGCGATGCCGACGGCGGCGAGAAGTTCGTCGACCGTGACCGCGCCGTCGCTGCCGCAGTCACCGGCACAGGCGACGGCGTGCACCGTTGCCGGCACACCAAACAACCAGAGGCCGAACGCGAGTCCGGCGAGCGAGGGGCGTCGTGAGGGGCGGAGCATGACGGCTGAGCTATGGCACCGTCCGCCCGCGCCCTTCAAGCGAATTTCAGTTGCACTGGATGATCATCGTCAGAATCGTGTCGTTGATCGTGTTGATGTCGAGAATCGGGAACGCGACACCGAGTTTTCCGGTCGACAGGTTGCCGGCGACGACGTTGCTGCAACCGAACGGCGTGCCGACGACCTGGGTCTGACAGGCACCGATACCAAACAGACCGCAGATGGTCGGGCCGTTGCCGCTGCCGGTCGTGCCCATGGTCTGGCTGCCGTTGTTGAGGTTGTAGATGACGGCCTTGGTCGTGCTGGTGATGACGCCGGCGGGAACCGCGAAATCGCCGGCGACGGCATCGAAGGGTGCATCATCGGCCGGGCATACTCCCGACGAGATGATGCGCATCGTCAGCGGCGTCGAAATGGCCATGCCTCCGGCCGCGAAGGTGCCCGAAACCGTCGCACGCAACGGGCTGTTGCAGACGCCGGTATGCGGATGGGCGGCAGAGCCGTCTTCGACCGCTGCGGTCGAGAGGACGTTGCCGTCGACGTCGAGACTGACGTCGTCGCATTCGGGATCCTGCGCGAAACCAGGCGGCGGGGCATTACTGGTGTTGTGGTCCCACTCGATGGTGGCATTGTAGTTCGGCGTCGTGCCGATGCAGTCGATCATGCCGGCGCCGTCCTCGAGCATGCGAATGCAGAGGGTGCCGATTCCCGACAGACTCGACGGGTTGAAATGGGCCCCGGCCGCGGGGATGCCCATCACGTAAGTATCCCCCGACTGGTAGAAGTCCCACTGCAGCGATCCGGTGAGGGCGGCGTTCAGCTTGAGCGTCTTTCCTTGGAAGACGATCTCGCTGCTGCGCAGGTTACAGGTCCGAGTCAGCGGTGTCGGAGTCACCGTCGGGGTGTTGGTGGCGGTGGCGGTCACGGTCGGCGTATCGGTTGCCGCGGGGGTTGGCGTCTCCGTTTCCGTCGGTGTTGCGGTGGGGGTGAACGTCTCCGTGGGCGTCTCGGTCGGGCTGGCGGTCGGCGTCTCGCTGGGCGTCGCGGTGCTCGTGGGACTGGGCGTCGCAGTAGGCGTCGAGGTCGCCGTCTCCGTCGGCGTATGCGTGGGGGTGTCGGTCGGCGTCTCGGTCGGCGTCGCCGTAGCGGTTTCCGTCGGCGTCGTGCTGGGAGTCGGCGTCGGGGTCTCGCTCGGCGTCGCGGTGGGCGTGTCGGTCGGGCTTGCCGTCGCCGTGCGCGTTGGGGTGTTGGTCGGCGTCGAGGTCGGGGTGACGGTCGGCGTATCCGTCGGAGTCGCCGTCGGGGTCGACGTGGGCGTCGAGGTCGAGGTGGGTGTCTCACTCGGCGTAGCGGTCGGCGAGGCCGTGGGTGTCCGCGTCGGGGTCGAGGTCGAGGTTACGGTCGGCGTGGGCGTCGAGAAGCAGGCGGCGGGGTATGGCGCGCCCCAAGGGGCGCTGGCGGCATCGAGACATCCGGCTTGGAATTCGGTGGTGCAGGCGACGCAATCCACGGCGGAGTCGAGGTCCGTGATGCTTCCGGCGCACGAGGCACCGCCCGGAACGGCGAGCGCGGCACATTGCCCCGGCAGGCCGAGGTCGCCGGGGGCGGCATCGTCGCCACCGCCGCAGACGCCGTCGTCACCGCCACAGGCGCCACAGACGCCGGCGCGGAATTTGGCGCGCGCTTGGTCGATGGCGGCTAGGGTGTCACTGCTGGGGCACGGGCCGCTCGCCTTGCCGGCGTTGACGGCGTTCCAGCATTTGCGCAAGGCGGCCAGCTTCGCCTTGAGGAAGCCGCCTGCCAGCTTGGCGAACTTGATGCGGCAGCCGGCGAGATCGGTCGCGACCGAATTCCGGCCGGCGTAGAGCAAACGGGAGGAGGATGCTTCGGCGGCATCGCCGAGGCAGGCGAGGCAGCTGCCGACGTCGCCGCAATGGCCGACTGCACCGGCGCATGCGCCGCCTTCGATGTTGGGACAACCTCCGGACCAACCGAGATCCGCCAGTGCTTCGTTGTCGGCGACGGTGGTGCAGTCGCCGTCATCGCCGCCGCAGGCCTTGGCGATCTTGCCTTGCAGGCGGGCTCGAGCCTTGCTGATTCCTGCCGCCGCCTTGGCCTCGAGGGTGCAATTGGTGTCGGCGGGGAACTTTCCCTTCAATACGGCGTCTTCGCACTTGCGCACGGCTGCCAGTCGTCCTTGCAGGTACGTCGTGCCCTCCGCCAGGATCGCCTTCCGGCACTTCGCGGCGTCGGCGCGGACCTCATGGGCATGGCAGGCCATGATAGCGACGACGCAGAGCACCCCCCGCATGACCCGAAGAGCCATGAGCGACCTCCCCTATCCAGCACGAGCCAGGGGCATCCCGGCTCCGCACATGGATGACGGGGCTTCTTTTCCAATTGCGGGCAGCTGTCAATCGTTACGACGAGGCATCGACCTGCCGCGGTCCGCCACCTGGTGCCCCACCGGGTTCAGTTGTCACCAAACGGGCGCGGCGGCCACCAAGGGTAGAACTCCGGCATGCCGTCGCTCGGGCGCATGCGGAATTCGGCTTTGCGCTTTTCGAGGAAGGCGGCGACGCCCTCGTGCGCGTCGGGGGATTTGCCCATCCAGAAGATGCACTTGGAGTCGACCTTGTGCGCCTCCATCGGGTGGTCGGCACCGGCCATCTTCCACATGAGTTGGCGGGCCAGCGCGATCGACATGGCCGAGGTGTTGTCGGCGATTTCGAGCGCCAACGCGCGCGCCGCCGGCAACAGTTCCTCCGGCGGCAACACCCGGCGCACGAGTTTGCCTTGCAGCGCCTCCTCCGCATCGAAGACGCGCCCGGTGTACACCCATTCCGCCGCCTGTTGCATGCCGACGAGACGCGGCAAGAACCAGCTGCTGCACGCTTCCGGCACGATGCCGCGCCGCGCGAAGACGAACCCCATGCGCGCCGACGTCGAAGCGAGGCGGATGTCCATCGGCAAGGTCATGGTCGCACCGACGCCGACGGCCGGTCCGTTGATGGCGGCGATCACCGGTTTCTTGCAATCGTAGATACGCAGCGTGACCATGCCGCCGCCGTCGCGGTGATCGTCGAGGGTATGCGCTTGCGGCCCGCGTGAGTCGTCGAAGGTGCCGCTGCCCGACGAGAGGTCGGCCCCGGCGCAGAAGGCGCGGCCGGCGCCGGTGACGATGACCGCCCGCACGGCGTCGTCGTCATCGGCGCGGTCGAAGGCCGCGATCAGCTCGTGCTGCATGCGCGGCGTGAAGGCATTGAGCTTGTCCGGACGGTTGAGCGTGATGGTGAGGATCGGGCCGTCGACGGCGTAGGCGATATGTTGGAAATCCATGGCTGACCTTTCCCGTATCGAACGAGAGCGGTGATGACGGATGCGGCGCCCGACGCAACAGCGGCGCCGGGTTTGAGCCGGCGCCGCTGGCGAAGGATCGAGATCCTTTATGAAGTCGCGCGTGGCCGACTTCAGCGCGCCCAGCGCATGAGGAAGTTGAAGATCTGCTCGTGGCGCGGCTTGTAGGGCGGATACAGCATGTCGAGTCCGCCGATGCGCGGGTTGGTGAACACCGGACGCAGCTTGCTGAACTCGAGGAAGCCTTCGAAGCCGTGGTACTGGCCCATGCCGCTGGCGCCGATACCGCCGAAGGGCATGTCGTGCTGCGCCACGTGCAGGATGCAGTTGTTGATGGTGACGCCGCCGGAGATGGTCGAGTACAGCAACTTCTCCTGCTTGGCCGTGTCGTCGGTGAAGACGTAGAAGCCGAGCGGGCGATCGCGCTCGTTGATGTAGGTGATGACCTCGTCGAGGCTGCGGTAGGTCTTGATCGGCAGCAGCGGCCCGAAGATTTCCTCGCGCATGATGGTCATGTCGTCGGTGACGTCGAGCACCAGGTGCGGCGGCAGCTTGCGCAGGATGTCGTTCGGGTTGCAGTTCGGCACCAAGGGCACCAGCGTCGCGCCCTTCTGCTTGGCGTCGTCGAGGTTGTGGCGCAAGCGGCGATACGACTTCTCGTCGATGATCGAGGTGTAGCTGGAGTCGTTGGTGTCGGGGTAGCGCTCGGCGACGATACGCTTGGCGGCGGTGACGAAGCGGTCGCGTCCGGCCTCGGGAATGAAGAGATAGTCGGGCGCCAGGCAGGTCTGGCCGGCGTTGACGAGCTTGCCGTACAGAATGTGGGTGGCGGCCTTCTCGACGTCGTAGTCGTCGCAGATGATCGTCGGCGACTTACCGCCGAGTTCGAGGGTGACCGGGGTCAGGTTCTCGGCGGCGGCGCGCATGACGTTGCGGCCGGCATCGGCCGAGCCGGTGAAGATTAGGTGATCGTAGGGCAGCGTCGAGAAATCGCTGGCGGCGACACCGGGCAGGATGGCGACGGTTTCCTCATCGAAGACCTGGCGGAACTTCTCGGCGAGGAAGCGGCAGAGGTTCTGCGAGTTGCTGGCCATCTTGATCATGGCGCGGTTGCCGGAGGCGAGCACGCTGGTGAGCGGGCTGACGGTGAGGAAGAGGGGGTAGTTCCACGGGGCGACGATGCCGACCAGGCCCTTGGGCTGGGGGATGACGCGGTTCTTGCCGGTGGCGAAGGTGAGCGAGACGTGGCGGCGCTGCGGCTTCATCCACTTGGAGAGCTTGCGGCGGGTGAAGCGGATGCCGTCGACGCAGCCGAAGATCTCGAGCATTTTCGATTCGACGGCGCAGCGGTGGCCGAAATCCTTCATGATCGCCTCGGCGATGCCGTCGGCGTTGTCGATGAGGAGGCGCTCGAGCTTGTCGAGGTTGGCCTTGCGTTCCTCCAAGCTGGGGTACGGGTGGCGCAGGTAGGCGGCGCGCTGCTTGGTGAAGACCCGCTGGGCCTCGTTTTCGATCTCTTCGAACACCCGCAATTGGGCAGTCTGGGCCATGGCACTCTCCTCGTATGAAGTCGGCAACCGCACCCGTGGCGCGGCACGGCTGACATTCATGGCCCAGGACCGCGCGTGATACAACCCAGGCGCCCCAGGGGAACCCGGGCGCCGCGGAGGCTGGACGGCGGCGCGTGACCGCACCCAAACCGCCGCGGCAAGCCCGGAGAAGCGCCCGCCGGACGACCTGGCGGCAGCGCATGAGGCGATCATGGAGGGCCGAAACAGCGCATGCGATGAGCTACAGCGCGTGCATGCACCCCGTTGCAGACTCTGCAGAGGGGTTCAGCGCGTGCATGAGCCCCGTTGCAGAGTCTGCAGAGGGGTGCATGTGCCCCATTCGAATTGGATTTAGTCGCGCCCGCCGCAGTACACTCTACTGGTGGAGGCCGCTCTACGGCGCGGCTGGGAAATCCAGCCACACGCCCTCGATTCGGCGTTGGTGTGGTAGGAAGCGGGTTTTGTATTCCATCGCTTCGCAGCCCTCGACGTACAAACCGAGGTAGAGGTAGCGGCGCCCCAGGCGGTGGCACAGCTCGATCTGCTTGAGGACCGAATACGTCCCGATGCTCAGGCCCGGTAGGCGAGGGTCGTAGTAACAGTAGACCGCCGACAAGCCGTCGGACGCGTGGTCGGCGACCGCTACACCCACCAAGACGTCGTCCAACCAATACTGCAACTCGACGGTCGCGACGCACGTGTCGACCAGAAACTCCTCGTATTGCTCGGCGTCGATCGGCCCGTCACTCAATTGAAGCCCGCGCAAGCGCTTGTGGAGGTTGTAGAGCTCGACCTTGCGCGGCGTGACACTCGGCTCCTCGAGCCGGGTCACCAGCTTTGCTTCACCCGTGCGCCAGGCGCGCCGCTGGCTCGAATTCGGGCGAAAGGTCTCGACGTCCAACCGGATCGCCTCACAGGCCTTGCACAACGGACAACGCGGCCGGTAGAGCAGCGAACCCTGGCGGCGATCGCCGGCTTCGAGCCGGGCCGCCATCTCGGCCGGCGCCAAGCGCCGGATCGGCAAACGCATCGGCAGCCGCGCGATCTGACCCGGCAGATACGGACAGCGGCTGAGCCCGTCGTACACGAGCCATTCGACGAGTTCGTTGCCGGCGGGCGGATCGGGCGGATGGTGGCGCATCGACGTTCGCCGAGTCTGGCGCGAGCCGCGCGGCAGAGCAAGCGCCAATCGCATCTGCCCCAGCGACCACGTGGCCTCGCGGCCGAACCTTCGCTAAGGAGGAACGCATGACTGCCGATCCCACGACTCCCTCCCCCTCCTTAGCCATGGCTCCGGTCGGACTCGACGCCGCCCTCGGGCTGCGCGTCGTGCGCTGCTCCGGCGACGAGGTCGTGCTCGAGTACGACATTGCCGCAACTCACCTGCAGCCCTTCGGCATCGTGCACGGCGGCACCCACTGCGCCGTCGCCGAATCGGCTTGCTCCATGGGCGCCTCGATGGTCGCCATCGCGCGCGGCCAGGCCGGCGCCGTCGGGCTCGAAAATCACACCAGCTTCCTGCACGCCGCACGCGGCGGGCGCGTCACCGTGACCGCCCTACCCCTCAGCCGCGGCCGCCGCTCACAACTCTGGGAAGCCGTGGCGCGCGACACCGACGGGAAGATCCTCGCTACTTCGCGGGTGCGCTTGCTTTGCCTCGATGCCGGCGGCGACCTCGCCGGCAAGCCGGTCAGCCGTCAAGCCTGACGAATTTCAACGCAGAGGCGCAGAAGCGCCGAGAAACCTACCAACGGATACCTGGTTCGCTCTGCGTCTCCGCGCCTCTGCGTTGAAAGTCTTCCGTTCTAGTTGAGGCGGCGGCGCACGAAGTCGGCGATGGCTTCCACCGCTTGGCGCGCTTCGGGGAGGATGGTCTCGAAGGCGTGCCAGACGTGGATCATGTCTTCGTAAACGTCGAGCGAAATCTCGCCGCCCGCGGCACGTACACATTCGACGAAGCGCAACGAATCGTCGAGTAGGGTCTCCGCCGTGCCGACGTGCACCAGCATTTCCGGGAGTCCGCGCAGATCGGCGAACAACGGCGACGCGAGCGGCGTCCGGCCGTCGGCGCCGCCCAGGTAGGCCTCGGCCATGCGGCCGATGCCCGGCTGCTTAACCATCGGATCCAGGTCGGCCTTGGTGCGCATCGACACACCACTCTGGGTGAGATCGAGCCACGGCGAAATCAACACACCGACGCGCGGCAAAGGCAAGCCACGATCGCGCAACGCCAGAAAGGTCGCCGCCGTCAGCCCGCCGCCGGCGGAGTCGCCGGCGACCGCGATGTGTTCCGCCGCGATCCCCTGGGCCAACAGCTGCCGATAGGCCGCGACGGCATCCTCGACCGCGGCCGGATGCGGGTGCTCCGGCGCCAGTCGGTAGTCGAGCGCGAAGACGCGTACACCCGCCTTCTGCGCCAACGAGCCGGTGAGTCCGCGGTGCGTCCGCGGCGAACCGACGACGTAGCCGCCACCGTGCAAATACAACAACACCCGATCGACGCGGCTCGCCGGTGCCGTCACCCACTCGCCGCGCACGCCATCGGCTTCCGCCTCGACGTAACTCACCTCGTCGGGCTTGGGCGTCGATGCCGTCAGCGCTTCCATGCCGGCACGCATCTTCTCCGCCAGCGCGGGGGTGATCGGACCATCTTCGGCCCCTTCGAAGATCGGCGCGCTACGCAACGCCGCGACGATGAATTCCAGTTCCGGACTCGCCATAGCTTCCTCTTCTCACCACGGAGACGCAGAGACACGGAGAATCAAAATCGCCCCATTACGGGCAATCTCATCGACTTGGCCCATCCGTACTCTCCGTTACTCCGTGTCTCCGTGGTGCATTCGTCGTCAGATTCGCTTCTCGCCGCTTTCCGCCAGCGTCTTGGCCCAACGGTAGTCGGGCTTGCCACTCGGCGAGCGGACGATCTCGTCGACGACGTGCAGCTCGCGCGGCACCTTGTAGCCGGCGATCTTGTTACGACAATGCTCTTGGATCGAGCTCAGGTCCGGCTTGGTACCGGGACGCAACGCCACCACCGCGGCGACACGTTGGCCCCAGCGTTCGTCGGTGACGCCGACGACGGTGCAGTCGAAGACGTCCGGGTGCGACTTGACCGCCGACTCGACCTCCTCGGGGAAGATCTTCTCACCACCGGAATTGATCGAGACGGAGCCACGCCCGAGCAAGGTGATGCGACCATCGGCCTCGAGCATGGCGAAGTCACCCGGCATGGCGTAACGCACCCCGTCGTAGGTGACGAACGTCTCGGCCGTCTTCTTGGGATCCTTGTAGTACTCGAGCGGTATGTCGCCGGCGCGGGCGATCTTGCCGATCTTGCCGCAACCGGCTTCGAGCGGCACGCCGTTTTCGTCGAGCACCACGGTGTTGCCGAGGCGGCTCACGGTGGGGCCGCCCTTCATCTCGGTCTGCCCCTTCTGCACCATGACCATGCCGTTGTTGCCGCTCTCCGAGGAGCCGATGGCGTCGATCATGATCAGGTTGGGAAAGTAGCGGAAGAAGTGTTCCTTGACCGCGGGAGAGAAGGTCGCGGCGCTGCTGCTGAGGGCGAACAGCGACGACGTATCCCACTTGGCATCCGGCGCATCGAGCGCCTCGATCAGCGGCCGCCCCATGGCGTCGCCGGTGATCATCAGCGAGTTCACCTTCTCGCTTTCGATCAGATCCCACACTTGCCGCGCATCGAAACGCCCCATGAGGACGACCTTGTTGCCGAGAAAGCTCTGGCCCATGACGGCCCATTGCGAGGCGCCGTGCATCAGCGGCGCGATCGGCAGGAACGTCAGCGGAAAGCCCGCCAAACCCTTTTCGACCATGACCTCGGGGCGTTCGGCGCGCGTGTTCGTCATCGGGTCGATGCCGCCGCCGAGGGCCATGAAGACGTCGCGATGCCGCCACACGACCCCCTTGGGCATACCCGTGGTGCCGCCGGTGTAGAGGATGTAGCGGTCGTCGTCGGAACGTTCGCCGAAGTCGCGCTGCGGCGATTGCGCCGCGATGGCCGCTTCGTAGTCGACAGCCTCGGCGACCGGGTTGCTCTCGCCGCTGTCGTCCTCGATGACCAAGGCACAGCGCAGCAGCGGCATGGCGTCACGCACGCCGGCGACACGCGCCGCGAACTGGCGCTGGAAGACGAGACCCTTCAGGTCCGCGTTGTCGAAGAGGTAGCGCAGTTCGTCCTCGACGTAGCGGTAGTTGATGTTGATCCAGACGGCGCGCAGCTTGAACACCGCCCACAGGGTCTCGACCCACTCGACGCTGTTGAGGGCGTATATGCCGACGTGATCGTCCTTGCCGATCCCCTGCGCCGCCAGGTGGTGCGCCAGGCGATTGGCGCGCGCCTCCATCTCCGCATAGGTGCGCCGCTTACCGTCACAAACGAGGTATTCACGCTCGCCGAAGTGATCGACCGCATGTTCGAACAAATCGGCCAAATTGAAATGCATCCGTCCCGTCCCCTTCTCCGCGCCTTGGCGTGTCTGCGTTGCGTCCTTACGGATCAAGGATCCTCGACGTACCCGTGCTCGAGGATGCCGTAGCCGACGTGTTCGCCCCAGCGGTAACGCACGAAGGCATCACGCAGCCAGGTGCGCCAGATCCGCACCGGAGCGACGCCGAGCACGCGTTCGCTGTGAATGTAGTGCGTGGCGCCGGTCTCGTCGGTGATCCACGCGCCGACTGCCGTCTGCCGGGTGCCGCCGTCGGTGGTTTCGACGTGCATCTCGACGTGCTGCAGGTTGAGCAGCTGGTTGCCGTCCCACAAACAGCCGACACGGATCCAGTCCATGTCCGGGGCGAACTTGACCCGCACCGCATTGAACCAGCGATCGCGGCCGAATTCCCCGGACAGGTACGTCCAGCGGTAGAACTTGTCCCAATCGCGATCGCCGCCGTAGGTGTGGTCGCGGTGCGCCAGTCCGTCGAAGGCGTATTCGACGCCGGCGATGCGCACCGTGCCGCTGGCATGGCCGCCCTGCTCCAAGTGATGCGGCATCAGCTCGGCGGAGATCTCCTCCGGGTGCGGATAGAGGAACGGCGGGCTCATGCCATGCCATTCGAGGTCGAACCCGTGCGCGCCGTGTTCGAAGCGCAGGCGGAAGGAATGCAGGGCTTCGCGCCATTCGATGCTGAGACCGTTGTCCATCTGCAGCCGGTCCGGCGCCATCGGCGCCATCGGCGCATGCTGGTCGGAGAGCGAGAAGACGATCTCGCCCTTGTGCAGGATGAACAGGTAGATGTTGGCCTCGCCGACGATCGGGAACGCGCCGCTGCGGAAGACGATGCCGATGTCTTCCTTGGGGTCGTAGAGCGGGAACCAGAAACTCTCGTTCCAGTAGCGCAAGGCGTCCGGCCCGGGCTGGTGGCGCCGATCGTGGTCGACACGCGGAATGTAGCGATCACTCATGCTGGACTCTCCCCGGCGGGTTCGCGCCCGACCTGCGTACCGCGGACGAAGACGTCGACGACGCGGTGCAGGGCGTGGCGTAGCTCGGTGCTGTCATCCCCGAGCCGCATCTGCAACAGGCCCAAGACACTCGGCAGGAAAGCGGAGGCCAGGTCGAAGGCGCTGATGTCGCGGCGCACGTCGCCGCGCTCCTGTGCGGTGGCGAAAAAGGCGGTCATCGTTTCGACGAGAGGGTTGGCCTCGGAACGCAGGGCGGCGGCGTGGCGACCGAGCACGGAGAAGAGCTCGTGCCACAGCGAGGCGTCCTCGCTGCGGGCGTCGTCGGCAACGGAATCGACGAGGCGCCGCAGGAAGGCCTGCATCGAGGTAGTGCGGAAGGCGCGCAGGCGAGCGGCGAGTTCGGCCTGATTGCGGCGCAGGAGTTCGATGAGGACGTGATCCTTGGTGGGGAAATGGAGGTAGAAGGTGCCGCGGGCGACGCCGGCGCGGCGGACGATGTTTTCGATTTGGGCGTTGGCGACGCCGCTGGCGCGGAATTCGGCGAGGGCGGCTTCGAAGACCTTGTCGCGGGTTTCGAGCCGGTGTCGCGTGCGGCTGGGGTACGCCGGCGCCGGACTGGTTTTCGCCACCATTTCACTGACGTACGTCAGCTGACATTCGTCAGTCAAGATATCGGGCGGCCGGCCGTCTCAGCCCCCGCCGGCGTTCGCCGGCATCGCCGCCAAGGCCTCGCGCACGTTGCGACAGGCGGCACATTCTTCATCCCCGCACACGAACGCCGCCGCGTCGTCGCGCAGGGCGTTGCCCGCCAGCTGCAGCAAGTAGCGCAACGATACGCGCCTCGCCTCGCCGTTCGGTAACGGCACCGTCGTGACGTAAGCCGGATCGAGTTGACCCTCGAGCCGGTCGAACCCAGCCGAGCAGCCAGGCACGTTTTCGAGAATGATCCGCTCGTCGAAGCCGGCCGAGTTGACCCGCACCGCCGTGCGCCGCGTGTGGTACGGCAGCCCGGCCAGTTCCGCAGCCAGATGCAGTCCCGTGACCTGCCGCAACGTCGCTCCCAGCAACACCACCTCCCCCTGCACTACGTTCAACTTCTTGATCGGGCCCAGCAGGTTGTTGTCGCGTTGGGTCGACAAGACGTCCCGCGCGCCGCGCCCCCAGGCACAAAACGAATGGGTCGGGTGGTTGCTGCGCAGGACGCCGGGAAACTGGCGAAACGCCTCGGCAAGCGCGCCGACTTGCCGGCTCACTTCGAGCTGCGGGTGGTACGGCAACGATGGGTAGCGGGCGCCGGCCCCGAGCGGCGGCAGAGTCTCGGCATAGGTGAAGGCCGGCATGACGACCGTGCCGCGCGTGCCCACCACCTCCACCAGCGCGGCGCACACGGCCTCCGGCAACTCGGTGGCCGTGCCGAGCACGTCGACGTCGCCGTGAACGATCAGGTTGCGGCCCTGCAGATCGAGTCGGGCCAGCCGTGCGGCGATCTCGTCGCGGGTCATGCCGTGCGCGTCAGCCTTCGGCCGACTCCTGGCGCTGGTACCACAACAGTCCGGTGTAGACGTAATGCGTCCCCGACAACGCCGCGGTGACGCCGGTGGCGTACCAAGCGAACAGGTTGAAATGCTCGATCGGGATGTCGGGACGCGTGTGTGTCGCCAGCGCCAGTCCGATCGTCATCATCTCGAAGAAGGTGTTCACCTTGCTGATGAGCGACGGCTTCAGGGCCGGCGGCGTGGTGACGAAGTACAGGGTCAGGTAGCCGAGCAAGATGACGGCGTCGCGCGTGACGACGAGGATGAACAGCCAGACGGGAATGACTTCGAGCAGGGTCAGGCTGACGAAGGCGCTGATGACCAGCAGCTTGTCCGCCAGCGGGTCGAGGGCCGCGCCCAGGTCGCTCTTGGCATCCGTCAGACGAGCGATGACGCCGTCGGCGGTGTCGGTGATGCACGCCGCCAGAAACAGCAGCAAAGCCGGGCCGAACTGTCCCTCGCTCAACAGGATGAGAAAGACGGGCACCGCGATGATGCGCAGCAGGGTGAGGAAATTCGGCAGAGTCAGCATGCCACGACCTCCGCGGCGATCGCCTTGCGAATTTGACCGGCGAGCTTGGGGGGGACGATCGCGGTCACCTCGATGCATTCGCCGGACTGAGCCCGTTCGAGCACCGTGCCTCCATCGTACAAGCGAGCCAGCAAGTCGCCGCGACTGGCCGGGATACGCACCTGCAGCCGCTCGCGGCTGCCCTGAAGATGGCGATCGACGGCCCCCAGCAGCTCGGTGATGCCGTAGCCCGTCGCCGCCGACACTTGCACACAGGGCCCTTCGATATGCGGCGCCTGCCGGTCGGCCGGCAGCAGGTCGATCTTGTTGAGCACCGTCAGCCGCGGCGCGCCGGCGACGCCGAGTTCGCCCAGCACGCCCTCGACCACGGTTGCCTGCTGTTCCCAATGTTCGTTCGAGGCATCGATCACGTGCAGCAGCAGGTCGGCCGAGCGAACCTCTTCGAGCGTGCTCTTGAAGGCGTCGACGAATCCGTGCGGCAACTTGTTGATGAAGCCGACGGTGTCGATGAGCATGACGGTGCCGACCGACGGCAGCGACAAGCGGCGCACGGTCGGATCCAGCGTCGCGAAGAGCTTGTCGGCCACCAGCGTGCCGGCTTCGGTGAGGCGGTTCATCAGCGTCGACTTACCGGCATTCGTATAACCGACGAGCGCCACCGTCGGATAGGGCACCGCGGCGCGACTCCGGCGGTGCAAGTCACGCGTCCGTTCGACCTCGTCGAGGCGCCGGCGCAGCACGCTGATGCGCGAGCGGATCTGCCGGCGGTCGGCCTCCAGCTGGGTTTCGCCCGGGCCACGTGTGCCGACGCCGCCACCGCCGAGGCGCGACAAGTGCGACCACTGGCGTGTCAGTCGCGGCAGCAGGTACTCGAGCTGCGCCAACTCCACCTGCAGCTTACCGGCAAGACTCATGGCGCGTTGCGCGAAGATGTCGAGGATCAGTTGGCTGCGGTCGATGACCTTGATCTTCAGCGCCTGTTCCAGGTTGCGCTGTTGGGCCGGGCTCAGCGCATCGTCGAAGATCGCCACGCTGGCGCACACTTGCACGGCGAGTTCCCGCAACTCGTCCACCTTGCCGGTGCCGACGAACGTCGCCGACTGCACCTTCTTCAGGGACTGCAGGGCCTTGCCGACCACCAGCAGCCCGGCCGACTCGGCCAAGCGACCGAGTTCGGCGAGCGACTCCTCGGCGTCGAGCAGACCCTTCTGGCCCCAGTCGCCGCCGACCAGCAGCACGCGCTCGGGGCCGCGCGACTCGGCCACCTCGTGCGGCGCGCCCTGACGCGGCTGCGAACGGCCGGCGCCCTTGGCTTCGGATTCGTGGCGTCGGCTCACTGGAAGGTCATCTTCACCTGATCGAACAGGCTCTCGACCTGCGCGACCATGGCATCGCTCGGCGCCACCCGCAGCGACGGCGGCAGCGCAATCACGGTTTCGGTCATGTCCTCGAGCAGAATGTGCACGAAACAAGGGCAGCCGCCGGCATTCTCTTGCAGACAATCGCGCAACGCGACGAAACGCTCCGGCTGCACCTGACTGGCGATCAGGGCGATGTGCACCTGCCGCACCGACTTGTCGCGCGCCTCGACGAGAGGCGTCAGATCGTCGGCGATGATCTGCATGCGCTCGTCACGCACGTCGACCGCGCCGGCGACCACCACGGGCTCGGTCGAGTGGATCACCGCTTCATGCTTACGGTACGTCTCCGGCCAGGCGATCACCTCGATCACGCCGTCACGGTCCTCCAGGTTGAAGGTGGCGTAGCGATCGCCCTTCTTGCTGTTCTTCAGCTTGAGCGAATGGATCACACCGCCCAGGCGCACTTTGTCCTGGTGGTTGCGATTGCGCACCCCGTCCGTCGTGCAATCGGTGAACCGCTTGAGGTCGCGTTCGTACTTGTCGAGCGGATGGCCGGTGATGAAGAAGCCGATCGTCTCGCGCTCCCACTGCAAACGCTCGCGCGCTTCCCAATCCGCCACGGCCGGCAGCGCCGGCGGCTGCGCCCGCGTCTTCTTCAGCACCTCGGCCGAGAACAGGCTGATTTGGTTGACGTCCACCGTCGCCTTCGACGGCGCGGCCCACTGGCAGACCGCCTCGAGCCCTTCGCACATCTGCCGGCGATTGGCGCCGGTCGAATCGAAGGCGCCGCACTTGATCAAGCTCTCGATCACTCGCTTGTTCACCTGGCCGGTGTCGACGCGATCACAGAAGTCGGCCAGGCTCGCGTACGGTCCGTCCTGATCGCGCGCCTGCAAGATCGCGTCGATCGCCTTGGCGCCGACGCCACGCACGGCCCCGAGCCCGAAGCGAACGGCGCGCTTGCCGCCTTCGTTCTGCACCACGGTGAAGTCGGAACGGCTCTCGTTGACGTCCGGCGGCAGGATCGGAATGTCGCGCTCGCGACACTCGGCGATGTTCTTGTACGTCTTGTCCGTCTCGCCCATTTCGAGCGTCAACAGACCAGCCATGAACTCTTCGCGGTAATGTGCCTTGAGGTAGGCCGTCTGGAAGGAGACGAGGGCATAGGCCGCCGAGTGCGACTTGTTGAAGCCGTAAGCGGCGAAGGTCTCCATCTGCTCGAAGATCTCGCGCGCGACCTTCAAGTCCTCGCCGCATTTCTCGGCGCCGGCGAGGAACCTGCCCTTCTCCTTCTCCATCTCCTCGGCCTTCTTCTTGCCCATGGCGCGGCGCAAGTTGTCGGCGTCGCCGAGGCTGTACCCGGCCAGCACCTGGGCGATCTGCATCACCTGTTCCTGGTAGACGATGACGCCGTAGGTCTCGCGCAGGATCGGCTCGAGGGCCGGGTGCAGGTACTTGATCTCTTCCTTGCCGTGCTTGCGCTTGATGAACTGCTCGACCATGCCGCTGTCGAGCGGGCCCGGACGATACAGCGCGAGCACGGCGATGACGTCTTCGAAGTTGGTCGGCCGCAACCGACTCAATACCGAGCGCATGCCGCCCGATTCCAGCTGGAACACACCGACCGTATCGGCGGCGGCGATCAGCTTGTAGGTTTTGGCATCGTCGAGCGGCAGGTCGTTGACGTCGATGTCGATGCCGCGCCCTTCGCGAATGCGCCGCACGATGCCCTGAATCATGGTCAGGGTCTTCAGGCCGAGGAAGTCGAACTTGATCAGGCCGATCGCCTCGACGTCGCCGTAGCTGAACTGCGTCATCACCGCGCCGTCTTTGTCGACGAACAGCGGCAGACTCTCGATCAACGGTCGTTCGGCGATGACGACGCCGGCGGCGTGCTTCGAGACGTGGCGCAACAGGCCTTCGAGGCGCAGGGCGTAACTGAAGAGCTGCTCTTCCTGTTCGCCCTTCTCGCGCCACTCGCGCAAGCGTGGCTCGAGTTCGAGGGCCTTCTCCAGCGGCACGTCCTTGCCCTGCTTGGCGGCAGGATAGAGCTTCGCGATCTTGTCGGTGTCCTGGTACGGGAAGTCGAGCACCCGCCCGACGTCTTTGATCGCCGCCTTCCCCTTCAACGTTCCGAAGGTGATGATCTGCGCGACACAGTCCTCGCCGTATTTCTGGCGCACGTAGTCGATGACCTCGTCGCGCCGTTCGAAGCAGAAGTCCATGTCGATATCGGGCATGGACTTGCGTTCGGGATTGAGGAAGCGCTCGAAGAGCAGATTGTAGGGCAGCGGATCGAGGTCGGTGATGCCGAGCGCGTAGGCGACGAGGCTGCCGGCGGCGGAGCCGCGTCCGGGGCCGACGGGGATGCCCTTGCTGCGCGCGAAGCGGGTGAAGTCGGAGACGATGAGGAAGTAGCCGGTGAAGCCCATCTCCTTGATGACGCCGATCTCGCGATCGAGACGTTCGAGATAGGCGGGCAGCTTGTCCTCGCTCCAGTCGCTGCGTTGACGCAGCACGGTCAGGCGTTCCTCGAGACCCTTGCGCGTTTCCGCCTCGAAGTGGTCGTCGAGGGAGACCTTCTCGGGGGTGCGGAAGACGGGGAACTGGTACTTGCCGAACTCGAGTTCCAGGTTGCAGCGTTCGGCGACGTCGAGGGTGTTGCTGATGGCCTCGGGGAGATGGTGGAAGGCCGCAGCCATCTGCTCGGGGGTCTTGATGTAGAGCTGGTCGGTGCCGAAGCGGAAGCGCTTCTCGTCGTTGAGCGTCTTGCCGGTCTGGATGCACAGCAAGACTTCGTGCGCCTTGTGATCGCCCTCTTCGAGGTAATGGCAATCGTTGGTGGCGACGAGCGGCAGGCTCATCTCGTGCGCCAGCCGGACGAGTTCGACGTTGGCGCGGTTCTGGTCGTCGATGTGATTGTCCTGGACCTCGACGTAATAACGACCGTCGAAGATGGTGCGGTACTGTTCGATGACGCCGCGCGCCCGATCCATGCTGCCTTGGAGGATCGACTGATTGACCTCGCCGGCCAGACAGCCCGACAGGGCGATGAGGCCGCCGTTGAACTCGGTCAACAGCTCCTTGTCGATGCGCGGCTTGTAGTAGAAGCCTTCCTTGTAGCTGAGGGTCACCAGGCGACAGAGGTTCTGGTAGCCCTCGCGATTCATCGCCAGCAGGATCAGATGGTAGTTGCCGCCGGCTTCGAAGTCGTCAACCCGGCCGCCGCGATCGAAGCGGCTCTTGGGTGCGACGTAGACCTCGCAGCCGATGATCGGCTTGACCCCGGCCTTCTGCGCCTTCTTGTAGAACTCGACCGCGCCGAACATGTTGCCATGGTCGGTCATGGCGAGCGCCGGCATCCCCGAGCGCTGCACCTTGGCGATCAACGGGTCGATCTTGTTCGCCCCATCGAGCAGCGAGTATTGCGTGTGAACGTGCAGGTGAACGAAGCTCATCGCGGACTCCAAGGATTGAGGAGAAACATCAGTCGAAATCGGCACGGGGCGCCAATCGCCCTGCAAGTTTCGGAGGATCGAACTCGATAGCTTCCCCGCCGGGCATGGCGAGCGCGTCGCGCAGATTCGGTCCGTTGCCGAGGAGCTTCTCGTAGTCTTCGAAGCGCAGGAGGACATGGGTCGGCCGCCCACGGTCGATAATGACGACCGGCCCCTTCTCCGCCGCCTTCTTGGCTACACCTGCGTCCCGGGTGAACTCGCGGCTGGAGATCGTCGAGATCGTCATGGTCCGTCCTGCGTCCCTCATTTCCGCGGCGACAACATTCGATGCAGCGATGTTCCTATTTTCCTACGCCGGTCCATGACGGCGTCGTCCGCCACTCACAGCCTTGCTTACCGAGCCTCGCTCCCCACACCCACGAGTCTACTCCCACTCGATGGTGGCGGGCGGCTTGGAGGAAATGTCGTAGACGACGCGGTTGACGCCGGCTACCTCGTTGATGATACGGCTCGACAGGCGCGCCAGTACGTCGTTCGGCAACCGCGCCCAGTCGGCCGTCATGCCGTCGACGCTCTCCACCGCGCGAATCGCCAGTACGTCCTCGTAGGTCCGGGCGTCGCCCATGACGCCGACGGTCTGCACCGGCAGCAACACCGCGAAGGCCTGCCACAGCGAATCGTACAGGCCCGCGGCGCGGATCTCCTCGTCGACGATGGTCTCGGCGGCCTGCAACACCTGGACGCGCTCCGGCGTCACCTCGCCGATGATGCGAATCGCCAAGCCGGGTCCGGGAAACGGATGGCGGTCGACGATCGCCGAAGGAATCCCGAGCACCCGCCCGAGAGCCCGCACCTCGTCCTTGAACAGCTCGCGCATCGGCTCGACCAACTGCAGCCGCATCCGTTCCGGCAGCCCGCCGACATTGTGATGGCTCTTGATCGTCGCCGACGGTCCCTTGAACGACACCGACTCGATGACGTCCGGGTACAACGTTCCCTGCGCCAGGAATTCGATGTCGTCGAGCTGCCGCGCCTCGGCCTCGAACACCTCGATGAAGGTGTTGCCGATGATGCGTCGCTTCTGCTCCGGGTCGGTGACCCCACGCAGCCGTTCGAGGAACAGGCTGCCGGCGTCGACCAGCTGCACCCGGAAGTGGAAGGCATCCTGCAGGTACTGCATCACCTTGCGCCCTTCGCCGGCGCGCAGCACGCCGTTGTCGACGAAGATGCAGGTGAGTTGGTTACCGATGGCCCTGTGCACCAGAGCGGCAGTGACCGTCGAATCGACGCCGCCGCTGAGACCACACACCACTCCGGCGCGACCGACGCGTTCGCGGATGCGTTCGGCCTCACGCTCGACGAAGTTCTCCATCGTCCAGTCGGCCGTGGCGTCGCAGACGCGAAAGAGGAAGTTGCCGAGGATCTCACGACCACGCGGCGTATGCACCACCTCGGGATGGAACTGCACACCGAAGCGGCGGTCGCTTGGATCGGCGAAGGCGGCGATGGGCGAGTTCTCCGTGTGCGCCAGGATGCGCCAACCCTCGGGCAGCGTCTCCATCTTGTCGCCGTGGCTCATCCACACGTCCGCTGTATCGCCCAGACCGGCGAGCAGGCTGCTGGCATCGTCGATGACGATGCGCGCCGGCCCGAACTCGCGCCGCGCACTGCCTTCGACCCGTCCGCCATGGTGCTGGTTGAGCACGCACATGCCGTAGCAGATCCCGAGAATCGGTACCTCGAGGTCGAAGATCTCACGTGCCGGCAGAGGCGCATCGTCGGCGTACACGCTCGCCGGGCTGCCCGAGAGGATGATGCCCTCCGGCGCCATGGCGCGGATGCGCTCGATCGGCAGCATATAGGGATGGATCTCGCAGTAGACCTGCGCCTCGCGCACGCGGCGCGCGATGAGCTGGGTGTACTGACTGCCGAAGTCGAGGATGAGGATCATGCGCAGCGGCTCCCGTGGTCTCGCCTCAGTCGCGGCGATAGTTCGGCGGTTCCTTGGTCATGAAGACGTCGTGGATGTGGCTCTCTTGCAGCGAGGCATTGCTGACGCGGGTGAAGCGGCCGTTGGTCTGCAGCGCGGCGATGTCGCGGCAGCCGGTGTACCCCATGCCGGCGCGCAGTCCGCCGACCAGTTGGGCGACGATGAAGGACAGCGGGCCCTTGTACGGCACCCGGCCTTCGACGCCCTCGGGAACCAGCTTCATGGTGCTCGACTCGGCGTCCTGCATGTAGCGATTGCGGCTACCTTCGCGCTCACGCATGGCCTCGATCGAGCCCATGCCGCGATACGATTTGTAGCTGCGGCCCTGGTAGAGGATCGTCTCGCCCGGGCTCTCCTCGGTGCCGGCGAAGAGGCCGCCGATCATGATGCTGTCGGCGCCGGCGGCGATGGCCTTGGTGAGGTCGCCGGAAAACTTGATGCCGCCGTCGGCGATGACCGGAATGTCGAACTCGCGTGCCACCTTGGCCGACTCGGCGATGGCGGTGAGCTGCGGCACGCCGACGCCGGAGACGACGCGGGTGGTGCAGATCGACGCCGGACCCATACCGACCTTGATCGCATCGGCTCCCGCTTTGGCCAGGGCGCGGGCGCCTTCCGCCGTGGCGATGTTGCCGGCGACCAACTCGACGTTGGGGAAGCTGCGTTTGGCGTAGGCGATGGTGTCGATCACCGAGGCCGAGTGTCCGTGGGCCGTGTCGATGACCAGAGCGTCGGCGCCGACCGCGACCAGCCGGGCGATGCGCTCCTCGCGATCGGTGCCGGTACCAATCGCCCCGGCGACCCGCAGCCGGCCCAAATGATCCTTGGCGGCGTTGGGAAACTGGGCCGCCTTCTCGATATCCTTGACCGTGATCAGACCCTTGAGTCGGTTCTCGGCATCGACGATCAGCAGCTTCTCGATGCGGTTGGCGTGCAGCATCTCCTTGGCGCGCTCCAGGTCGATGCCGGGATGCGCCGTGACCAGGTTCTTGCCGGTCATGACCTCGGAGACGGGTCGGTCGAGGCGCTTTTCGAAGCGCAGGTCGCGGTTGGTGAGGATGCCGACGAGCTTGCCGTCGCGCGTCACCGGCAGGCCGGAGATGTGGTAGCGCTGCATGATTTCGAGGGCCTGACCGATGGGCTGGTCGGGCTCGACGGTGACCGGGTCGATGACCATGCCGCTTTCCCACTTCTTGACGCGGGCGATTTCGGCGGCCTGGTCCTCGACCGAGAGATTGCGGTGGACCACGCCGAGGCCGCCTTCCTGGGCGAGGGCGATGGCGGTGCGCGACTCGGTGACGGTGTCCATGGCGGCGCTGACGAGGGGGATGTTGAGGCGCAGACCGCGGGAGAAGCGGGTACTGACGTCCGCCTCGTGCGGCATGAAGTCGGTATCGGCCGGCAGCAACAGGACGTCGTCGAAGGTCAGACCATCGGGCATGTCGTAGGTGAACATTTCAGGCATCCTTCCGCAGCGTAGCGGGTCCCGCCGCGAATGCGAAAAGGCCCACCCGCCGGGCGGCGGATGGGCCTGAATCGGGACGTTTCGGGACCCGAGCTCGAATCATGGGATCTCGTAACAGAGCCCTATGGCTTTGGCAACCGCGCCGGAGCCTCCACAATATCTTGTGCTCCACCCGCGACTCCGTTAGCGTCCAGCCATGCTCGTCGCGTTCGACGGAAAGCACCCCGACGTCGATCCCTCCGCCTACGTCCATTCGTCGGTGCACGTCATCGGCGACGTGGTCGTCGGGCCTGGTTCGAGCCTATGGTTCGGCACCGTCGTGCGCGGTGACGTGCATGCGATCCGCATCGGCGCCCGCACGAACATTCAGGACAATTCGGTCGTCCACGTCACGCGCGAACGCTTCGCTACCCACATCGGCGACGACGTCACGGTCGGCCATCGGGCGGTCGTGCACGGTTGCACCGTCGGCGATCGTTGCCTGATCGGCATCGGCGCCATCGTCATGGATGGGGTCGAGGTCGGCGAGGACTGCATCGTCGGCGCCGGTGCCCTGGTCGCCCCGGGCACCCGGATCCCGCCCGGCAGTGTCGTGCTCGGGCAGCCCGGCCGGGTGGCCCGCGCCATCCGACCGGCGGAGCGCGAGCACATCCTCGCCACCGCCCGCCATTACGCCGACCAGGGCGCGCGCTACCGGGCGCAGGGCATCGTGTGAGCCGGCCGGTCACAGCCGTCGTCGTCGCCGCCGGCGCCGGTCGGCGCCTCGGAGCCCTCGGCGCCAGCGTGTCGAAGCCGATGGTACCAGTCGCCGAGCGGCCGCTGATCGCCTGGGTCATCGACCGTCTGCGCCAAGCCGGGGTGAGCCGGATCGTCGCCGTCGTCCATCCCGACAACACCGGCCTGATCGATTTCCTGACCCGACAGCACCCGGCCATCGCCTTCGCCACCCAAGCCGAACGACGCGGCATGGCACACGCCCTCGCCCAGGCCCTGCCCCTGCTCGACGACGCCCCTTACCTGGCGTGTGCCTGCGACAGCCTCTTCCCCGTCGACGCCCTGCGCGCGCTGATCGGCCTCGGCCGGCGGCACCCCACCGATGCCGCCGTCGGGGTGCTCGCCATGGGGGCTGCCGCCACCGCCAGCCGCAGTGCCGTGCTCGTCGACGACGATCACGTCGTCGCCATCCACGAAAAACCCGCCCCCGGCACGGTCGACACCGACCTCGTCGCCATGCCGTTGTATTGGCTGCCGCGGAGCGTCGACCCCTGGCTACGGCACGACCCCGGCCCAGGACGCGAGTGGCAAATCGCCGAGGCCCTCGGCCGCGGGCTGGAGTCCGGGTTGGTCTTGCGTGCCGTGCCGGTGCACGAGCGGCTCGAGGTCACCACGGCGGACGACGTCGCCAGCGTCACGCGCGCCCTGATGCGCAACGTCTGAGCCCGGCAGGACGGCGGCGCCATTGCCTGATCCGCCGCCGCCGCGTTATGGAGCCGCCATGCCTCAAGACGCCATCGTTCCCTTTCGTATCGCCGCCTCCGACGCTGAACTCGACGACCTGCGCCGCCGCTTGCGCGCCACCCGCTGGCCCGAGCGCGAGACCGTCCAAGACTGGTCGCAGGGTATCCCGCTCGCTTACGTGCAGGAGGTTTGTGCCTACTGGGCCGACGGCTACGATTGGCGGACGCGCGAGGCGGCACTCAACCGATTCCCGCAGTTCAAGACCGACATCGACGGCTGCACCATCCACTTCATCCACGCCCGCTCGCCGCACGCCGAGGCGCAGCCGCTGATCATCACCCACGGCTGGCCCGGCTCGATCGTCGAGTTCCACAAGGTCATCGAGCCACTCGTCGACCCGACGAAGTCCGGCGGCGCCGCGAGCGACGCCTTCCACGTCGTCTGCCCGTCGCTGCCGGGTTATGGCTTTTCCGGCAAGCCGACGGCACCCGGCTGGGGCATCGAGCGCATCGCCGATGCCTGGAGCCAGCTCATGCAACGTCTCGGCTACGACCGCTACTTCGCCCAGGGCGGCGACTGGGGCGCCATGGTGACGACGCAGATCGGCATCCGCGACCCGGAGCACTGCCGCGCCATCCATCTCAACATGCCGCTGGCGCTGCCCGACCCCGACACCATGAACGACCTCACGCCCAACGAGCTGAGCGCCATGGAGGGACTGCAGCACTACGACCAGTGGGACTCGGGCTACTCGAAACAACAGAGCACCCGGCCGCAGACCCTGGCCTACGGGCTGACCGACTCACCCGCGGGCCAGGCGGCGTGGATTCTGGAGAAGTTCTGGAGCTGGATGGACTGCGACGGGCATCCGGAGAACGTGTTGAGCCGCGACGAGCTGCTCGACAACGTCATGATCTATTGGCTCACCGCCAGTGCCGGATCGTCGGCGCGGCTCTACTGGGAGAGCTTCCGCAACCCGCCCTTCGATCCGGTTAAGGTTCCGGTCGGCTGCACGATCTTCCCCAAGGAGATCTTCCGCACGTCGAAGCGCTGGGCGGAAAAGCGCTTCGGCCCGCTCCTGCACTGGAACGAGCCGAGCAAGGGCGGCCACTTCGCCGCCTTCGAACAGCCGGCCACCTACGTCGACGAAGTGCGCACCTGTTTCCGCGGCCTACGTTGAGGCCATGCTGATGTCGCGCTGGCTCCGACGACTGCTGTTGTTCTTCTGCTGCGTCGTCGGAGCCGGCGGCACCTTCCTCTTCTTGCGCTTGAAGGTGCTCGAACTCCGTCAAGAGCGCTACGTCTTCGTCGACGGCGGCGCGCATCTGGGTGAGACGATCACCGACTTCCGCCTGAGCCTGCGGCGTCTGCTCTACCCGTGGGACGTCTACTCCTTCGAAGCCAACCCCGCGTTGGTGCCGCAGATCGCCCGTTTTCCGCACGTCACCGTGCTCGGCCAAGCCATCTGGATCGAGGACGGCAGCGTCGAGTTCTACGTCGCCGAGACCACCCCTTCGAGCAGCATTCTGGCGGCCAAGCAGACGGGCGGCTTGGCCAAAGTCCCGATCCGCGTGCCGAGCATCGACTTCGGCGCCTGGCTGCGGCGCAACTTCACGCCACAGGACTTCCTCCTGGTCAAGCTCGACATCGAAGGGGCGGAGTACGAGGTCTTGGAGCAGATGCTGCGCGACGGCAGCGTCGACTTGGTCGACGAGTTCCTGATCGAGTTCCACAACCGCAAGGTGGGCATCTCGGCGGAACGCGATGCCGCCATCGTCGCGGCGCTGCGCCAACGGGGCATCACCGTGGCGACGGCCTTCGACTTACCCTCCGGCGGTTGGTTCTGGCCCTGACGGGCCTCCGACTTCGTGATTGACCCAGCGGTGCGCCTCTCGTAGACGGCACTTCGAGAGGATTGCAACATGCCCCACGCCGACCTCAGCCTCGACACCCTCGACGTCGTCACCCCCGAGCACTACGAAGCCAACGGGTACCCGTTCCGCGAATGGGCCTACCTGCGGCGCCACGCCCCGGTGTTCTGGTACGAACGGGACAACGTCGAGCCCTTCTGGGCGATCACCAAGCACGCCGACATCGTCGAATTGTCGAAACAGCCGGAGCTCTTCCTCAACGCGCCGCGCCTGGCCGTCTTCACCCGCGACCTGCCGGCACCGCCCGAGGCGTCGCTGCGTCACTTGCTCGACATGGATCCGCCCGACCACGCAGCCTACCGCAAGGTGACGAGCCAGCGATTCACGCCGCGCGCCACCGAATTCTGGGGCGACAAGGTGCGCCGCATCACCCGCGAGGTTCTCGACGAGGCCGGCCGGCACGCCGAGATCGATTTCGTGCGCGACGTCTCGGCAAAGATCACCATCGCCGTCATCGCCGAGATGCTCGGCGTGCCGCGCGACGATTGGGAACTGATGTTCCGCTGGACGAACGAAATCATCGCGCCGCAGGATCCCGAGTTTCAGCGAGCCGAAGGTGTCGCCGACACTCTCGACCAGGCGCGCATCGAGGTCTTCGAGTACTTCGACCGCCTGGTCCACGAACGCCGCCGCCAACCGACCGACGACATCATCAGCACGGTCGCCAACGGCACCGTGCGCGGCGAGGCCTTACCCACCGTCGAGCTGCTGTCCTACTACTTTCTCCTCGTCGTCGCCGGGAACGAGACGACGCGCAACGCCATGACCGGCGGCCTGCTGGCGTTCCTCGACCATCCGGAAGAGTGGGAAAAACTCCGCGCCCAACCGGAACTCATCGGCACGGCGGTGGAAGAGACGGTGCGCTGGACGACGCCGGTGATCCAGTTCTGCCGCACCGCGGTGCGCGACTACGAACTGCGCGGCCAGACGATCCGCGCCGGCCAGAGCGCCTGTCTCTTCTACCCTTCGGCGAATCGCGACGAGGACGTGTTCGCCGATGGCGACGTGTTCCGCATCGACCGCTCACCCAACGACCACATCGCCTTCGGGCGGGGAGAACACGTCTGCCTCGGCGCGCATTTGGCGCGCCTGGAAATTCGTTCCGTCTTCGAAGCTCTGTGCCAACGCTTGCGTAGCGCCGCATTGGCCGGCCCGGTACAGCGGGTGCGTTCGTCGTTCGTCGGCGGCATCAAGCACGTGCCGCTGCGATGGGACCTGGCGCCGGCTGCCTGAAGCATCGCCCAGACAGGATCGATACATGTGCTGCGATCTGTTCGACAAACTAGGGCATCCGCGGGGTGAGATCATCACCACCCAGCATTGGCGCGTGCTCGTACGGCGTAAGCAGGTGACGCTGGGCGCCTTGATCCTCGCCTCGCGCCGGCACGTGCTCAGTCTGGGCGAACTACAACCCGACGAAGCGGCCGAACTGCCCGAAGTGTGCCGGGCCATCGAGGCGACGCTGCGCCGGGCCTTCGCCCCCGACAAGCTGAACTACCTGGCCCTCATGATGGTCGACCCGCACCTGCATTTTCACGTCCTGCCGCGCTACGCGGCGCGGAGAGAATGCGGCGGGATGGTGTTCGAGGACATCGCGTGGGGCGGACCGCCCCGGCTCGACGTCGCCTGCCCGGAGGAATCCGTCGTCGAGCCGATCGCCGCCCAATTGCGCCAAGCATCCGTGCGCCCTGATTGAAGGAACCGGCCAGCAACATCGAAGCCCCGACGCGAGGTGAACCCTAAACGGTTGGTCCGCCTCGGCGCGCCGCGGCGCCTCTGCGTTGCCCCCCAGCTCACGCCCCGGGTTCGCCGGTCAGCATGGCGCGAATGGCCCCCTCGCCTTGGTAACCGAAGCGTACCCGTTCGAAGCGCCCCTTGGCGTCCATGACGAACCACGCCGGGAAAGCCGGCACCAAGTCGAACGGCGCCGGCAACTCACCGTCGGCGACGACCGCCGCGCGCCCGCTGATCGGTTGTTCGGCGAGAAACTGCCGCACCGAGGCCTCGTCCTCGAAGCTGATGGCGAAGATCTGCGGCGCGCTCTGCGTGAGTCCATCGGCCAGCCGATTCATCTCCGGAATTTCGTGGCGGCAGACGGTGCACCACGGCGCCCAAAACAGAAACACGGCGCGACGGCCGAGAATCGCGTCGCGCCGGACGTGTTCGCCGTCGAGCGTCTTGAAGGCGAAATCCGGGCTCGCCACGCCCTCCCATCGCTGGGTCAGGTTGCGACTGTCGCGCATGATGCGGAACTGGGCGCAGCCACTGCCACACATCGCCACGAGCAACGTCAAGCCGACCCATCGCCGCAGCCGTCGCCCTCCACCACCCTCGCCTTGCGTCGTCGCGCATCGCATGTGCATGTTCCCTTCGAGACGACCCTAGCATGGCCGAATTGGAAGCGAGAACGGAACGCCCCGCGCCGACGGGATGGGACGACGCCGGCCCCTGGCACGCGGACGAGGCCGTCCGGTGGGCCGGTCTGCTCGTCGCAAGTTACCGCCGCTGGCTCGGGCGGCCACTGATCGAGTCGACCGGCGACGACCGCGGCGACGCACGACGCCTATTCGAAGCGCCGTTCGTCGTCGTCTCGCACGGCACCCAAGCGGATCCGATCCTCAACTACGCCAACGCCACGGCCTTGCGCCTGTGGGACATGGACTGGCCGACGCTGACGTCGACGCCCTCGCGCTGCACCGCCGAGCCGGTCCACCGCGACGAACGGGCTCAGATGTTGGCGCGGCTGGCGCACCGAGGTTTCATCGCCGACTACAGCGGCATCCGCATCTCCCGCTCGGGCCGGCGCTTCCGCATCGACGACGCGATCGTGTGGAACGTCGTCGACGCCCGCGACAACCCGCTCGGCCAGGCTGCGTGCTTCTCCGGTTGGCATTTTCTCGACGCCGACGCCCCGACTGTCTGCACCGCCGACGACATCATCGCTGCTCTCGGCCTGACGCCTCACCCTGAAGGCGGCGTCTATCGCGAGACCTGGCGCGACACCCCGCCGGGCGGCGGGCGCGGCAGCGGCACCGCCATCTATTTTCTGCTGCGGGCCGGCGAACGGAGTCACTGGCATCGGGTCGACGCGACCGAGATTTGGCATTTCTACGACGGCGCGCCGCTCGAACTCTCCCTGACCAACGAGGCGGGCGTCGTGCAACGCCGCGTGCTCGGTCGCGACGTGAGACGCGGCGAATCGCCGCAACTCGTCGTCCCCGCCGGAGCGTGGCAGTCGGCGCGCTCGCTCGGCGCCTATACCTTGGTGGGCTGCACCGTCAGTCCGGCTTTCGATTTCGCCGGCTTCACGCTCGCCGAGCCCGGCTGGGAGCCGCCGTCCCGATGAATCCGTTACGCCAGGCGCGCGCCGCGATTTACGATGCGGTCATCACCGGCATGACCGCTCGCTGGTATGCCGCCGTGCTCCGCCGCCTGGCGCCCGGAAGCCGCATTCTCGACGTCGGCATCGGCACCGCGGCCGCCCTCCTGGCGCACGCGCCGCGCTTGGTGGAAACCGACGTGCACATCGTCGGCATCGACATCGACGCCGACTACATCGAGCGAGCGCGCGCCGAGGTCCGGCGGCATCACCTCGAAGAGCGCGTCGCCATCCGCCTCGAGTCGGTCTACGATCACGGCGGCGGGCCCTACGATGCGATCTACTTCAGCGGCAGTTTCATGTTGTTGCCCGACCCGGCCGGGGCGTTGCGGCGCGTGCTCGCCTCACTCCGATCCGATGGCCGGGTCTACTTCACCCAAACCTTCGAGCGGCAGCCATCTCCTTGGTTGGAGGCGCTCAAGCCGTGGCTGCGCTGGCTGACGACGATCGACTTCGGGCGCGTCACGTACGAGACGGACTTCCGCCACGTCGTCGGCGACGCCGGCTTGGAAATCCTCGAGGTCGAGACGCTTCACGCCGGGGCACGGCGCGACGAGGTATTGGTCGTCGCTGCCGCGGCAACACGCGGCAGCTCGACATAGAAGCAGCTTCCCTCGCCCGGCTCGCTACGCACCTCGATACGACCGCCATGCAACGCGGTCAGATCACGCACCAACAACAAGCCGAGACCGGCGCCGCCGTGGCGACGATCCAGTCCGGCATCGAGCTGCACGAAGGGCTCGAAGATCCGTTGTTGGTCTTCGGGTTCGATGCCGATGCCGTCGTCGCGGACGCAGAGACGGACACCCTGCTCACCGCGATCCTCGCAGGCGAGTTCGACGTGGCCACCCTCCGGGGTGAACTTGACGGCATTGCTCGCCAAGTTGAGGACGATCTGCGTCAAACGGCGGCGGTCGGCGACGATGGCGAGGTCCCCCGATGTCGCGGCGACGCGCAACGTCAACGGCTTCAGGCGAGCCTCGTCGTGCAGCATGCCGGCCACGGCCTGCAGCACCTCGGCGACGTCGACCCTTTCGAGTTCCAACTTGGAGTGACCGCTTTCGATCTGCACCAGATCGAGCACGTCGCCGATCATGCGCGAGAGATGCAGTCCGCTCTCGCGAATCGTCGCCAACGGTCGCCGCGTGCGGTCGCCGATCGGACCGTAGACGCCTTCGAGGATCGCCTCGCTGGCGATGAGCATGGCGTTCAGCGGCGTGCGCAGCTCGTGCGACACCGTGGCGAGGAAGATGTCCTTGGCTTTGTTCGCTCGAACCAATTCGGCGTTGCTGGCAGCCAGCGACTCATTGGTGAGACGCAACTCGTGCAAGCCCGCGGCGATGCGGCGTTCCAGCTCTTGATTGGCACTGGCCAACTCGGCGCGCGCTTCGGCAAGCGCCTCGGCCTGGCTCTGCAATTCGGTCTGGGTCCGTTCCTGACGGAGTACCGCGAGGTAACGCGTACGGCGGCTGCGTTCCTCTTGCAGCAGCACCGGAATGGCCAAGACGTGGAACATCAGGATCGGCACGACGTGGTTTTGCAGGTACCAGGGTGTCTCCGACGAAAAGGGCACCATGGCCAGGATCAGGCTGACGCCGAGCGCCCCAACGATGCGATACCAAAGGCGCCCGGGCAGCACGAAGTAGAATACCCCGACGATCATGATGCCGGAGACGAAGAAGCCGACCGGAGACGCCGGCCGCGTCCAAGCGATGAATGCGAACGCCGGCATCCCCATGAGAGTATGCAGCGCGATGAGGCGATCGTACCGGCGCGGCGTCACGCCGCGCCGCAAGTACCACACCGACCATAGGCCGAATCCACACCCGAACGTGCGCAACACCACGAGCGCCCAAAACGTCTCGTCCGACGCGACGATGCGTCGATCGTTCGTCACCAGGGCCAGCTGCGGGACGAACATCGCCAGCAAGACGAAGGTTGCGGTGCGAACGTCCGACTCGATGAAGTAGTCGCGGTACGACTTTTCCAGTTGTGGAGCGAAGACGGGCAGCCGCTCGCGAAAGGACAGCATCATTCGCACTGCGCACGGGCCGGACGAGCGTCCGGCTCAGGCGTTGACGAAAGCCATCATCGCCTCGGGGTAGCGCGTTCCCGCTGCCGCTCCCGGAGGCAAGATCTCGCGGATGCGTTCCCGGTCCTCGGCCGTCAGCTGGATGTCCACGGCCGCGGCGTTCTCTTCGAGGTACTTGCGTCGTTTGGTGCCGGGGATCGGCACGATCTCCTCCCCTTGGCCGAGAACCCATGCCAGCGCCAACTGCGACGGCGTGCAGCCCTTGCTGGCGGCCATGTCGCGGATGCGCGCCACCAACTCGAGATTCTTGGCGAAGTTCTCGCCCTGGAAGCGCGGCGAGTAGCGTCGGTAGTCGTCCTCGGCAAGGTCTTCGAAGCGGCGGATCTCGCCGGTCAGGAAACCGCGCCCGAGCGGACTGTAGGCGACGAAGGTAACGCCCAGTTCGCGGCACGCCGGCAGGATTTCATCCTCCGGATCGCGGCTCCACAGCGAATACTCCGTCTGCAAGGCGGCGATCGGATGTTCGCGGTATGCCCGATGCAAAGTCGCCGCGCCTGCCTCGGACAATCCGAGGTGACGCACCTTGCCGGCCCGCACCAGGTCGGCCATGGCGCCGACCGTCTCCTCGACGGGCACCTGGGGGTCGATGCGATGCTGGTAGTAGAGATCGATCTCGTCGACGCCCAGCCGCTTGAGGCTGGCGTCGCACGCCTGCTTGACGTACTCGGGGCGGCCGTTGATGCCGCGCACCATCATGTTGCTGGGATCGCGCACCAGGCCGAATTTGGTCGCCAGCACTACTTCATCCCGCCGCGCGCGGATGGCACGACCGACCAGCTCCTCGTTGCGATGCGGGCCGTACATGTCGGCCGTGTCGAGGAAGTTGATGCCGAGGTCGAGAGCACGATGGATCGTCGCCGTCGACTCCGCGTCGTCGGTCGCGCCATAGAATTCCGACATCCCCATGCACCCGAGTCCGAGCGCGGAGATGAGCGGACCGTCTTTGCCCAAGCGTCGCGTCTGCATGTCGTCTCCTTACCCTACCCTTGGCATGGCGCCATCGTGGAGACCACCCCGATCGTGAGCGGCCGCGTCCGTAGACTTCATCATTCGACCGGCAGGCCCTCGTGGCACTCGTCGCAGCGCGACGTCTTCCAGTCGTCGTCGGTCGGGTGTTCGAATTCGAGGCCCGTCGAGGTGATGCTCGCCACCTCGGTGCCGGGACCCTGGGCGATGATGGTGTGGCAACTTTCGCACTTCGTCGTGATCACGCTGCCATCCTCGGCGACGTGTTTGCCGTCGTGGCAGCGGAAACAGCCGGGCGAGATCATGTGGCCGATGTGATCGGGGTACGCCATCCAATCGACCTTCATCTCGGGGAAGAAGTTGCGTGAGTAGATCTTCTGCACCCTGGCGATGGTCCGTTCGACCACCGCCTCGTCTTCGTCTTCGTAGGCCTCCGTCAGCCCGGCGCGAATCGCCTGTAGTGCCTGTTCCTCGGTTTCGTACTCGCCGGTCAACACCTCGACCGCGTTGGCCTTGAGCGACTCGAGCTGGGGATCGAGGTGGCCGGCGGAGAAGGCTTCGTTCAAGGCTCGTTCCGGCGAGTGGTACTGGTGCGACGGGCGGTTGTGGCAGTCGATGCAGTCCATCGTCCGCACCTCGGCCTTGGCGATGGCCGCCGCATCGAGCACTTCCTCTTCCTCGGTGGTTTGGAAGATGCGCACGTTGCCCTTGCCGTCGGTACTGCGCACCCAAGGAATGGTCAGCCGCTTCTCGTCGGCGGCGATGTACTCGATCTTGTTCTCGATCGCCATGTGCCAGTGGATGCCCTGCGGACGACCATGTTCGCGGTCACCTCCGCCCACTTTCAGCAGCATCGCGATGGTCCACGGCGAGTTGTCCTCGTCGCCCCGGAAATACGTTCGTTGCAACAACACCGAGCCGAAGAACTTCTCGGGCCAGTGGCACGTGTTGCACGTCTCCTTGGCCGGACGCAGATCGTGCACCGGCGCCGCAATCGGCCGCGCGTAGCTGCCGGCGAGGGTGTTGTAGACCTGGCGCAAACCGTTGAGCTTCGACTTGACGAACCAATCCGCCCCCGGCCCGATATGGCACGTCGTACACTGCACGTTGGCGTGCGGTGAGCCCTGGAAGGCCGTATGCTCCGGCTTCATCACCGAATGGCACGTCTCGCCACAGAACGACACCGAATCGGAAAAATGATAGGCGCGGTAACTGCCGATGGCCGAGATGCTGACGAAGGCCAGACCGGCGGCGACGCAGGTCACCACGATGCCGACGTGACGCGGGTCGTTCAGATCGAGCACCGGCATCACCCGGTCGCCGGGCGCCGCGCCGCTCTGCAAGCGGCGATGCGTCCGCCAAGCCCCGAAAACCGCCAAGCCTAGCCCGCCGAAAAGAATCGACGGCCCGACGATGTAGGTGAAGATTCCGAGATAGGGGTTGGCGAAGTGCGCCAGGACGTCGAGCACGAGGAGCGTGCCCGAGACGACGAAGCCACCCCCGGCGATGATCAAGCCGGCAAGGCTGAGCCAGTTGGCGAAGAGCTTCATCGCGCGTGAAGTTGGTTGCGTGGCCATCGTTCGCTCTCCTCCTCCTCGACGGTCACGGCGCACACGAAAGCGACCGCCGAGTCCCGACGGCTACGCGCCGTGCCTCGACCCCAACCCCTTCGGCGGTCCTAGTAGGCCCCCCGTGCCCGAGGGTCAAGCGTCGTGGTGCTCTTGCTCCCGCCCCCGCTCGTGCCCTAGCTTGCCCCTCCCTGGGAGGTAGGCATGCAAACGACGACTCTCGTGCAAGGAATCGCCTTCGGCGAAGGCCCGCGCTGGCGCGACGACAAGCTCTGGTTCTCCGACATCCACGGCTTTCGGGTCTACCATGTCGATCTCGCCGGACGCCTCGAGCCCGTCGTCGACGTGCCGCAACAACCGTCCGGGCTCGGCTGGACCACCGACGGTCGCCTGCTGGTCGTCTCCATGGTCGACCGCCGCCTGCTGCGTCTCGATCCCACCGGACTCACCCAGGTCGCCGACCTTTCGTCCTATGCCACCCACCACTGCAACGACATGCTCGTCGATTCTCAGGGCCGGGCCTATGTCGGCAACTTCGGCTGGGACATCTATGCACCGGGCGGCGGTGCTCCCGTGAACGCCTGCATCGTCCGCGTCGACCCGGACGGCTCGACACACGTCGCCGCCGAGGATCTGACCTTCCCCAACGGGACCGTACTGACACCGGACGGCAAGACCCTCGTCGTCGGTGAAACCTTCGCCGCACGCTTGACCGCGTTCGACGTCGCCGCCGACGGCAGCCTGTCGAACCGCCGTGTCTGGGCCGCACTCGACGGCTTCGTGCCGGACGGCATCTGTCTCGATGCCGAAGGGGCCATCTGGGTCGCCTCGCCGCTCACCTCGGAGGTCGTGCGCGTCCACCAGGGAGGGCACGTCAGCGCCCGCATCCCGCTGGCGCAGCAAGCCTTCGCCTGCATGCTCGGCGGCCCCGAGCGCAAGCATCTGTTCATCTGTACCGCGGAAGACTCCACCCCCGAACGCTGCCGCGCCGAGCACAACGGCCGCATCGAGGTCGTCGAGGTCGAGGTGCCGGGAGCCGGCTGGCCGTGAACGTCGACGCCCTTCAGCACTTGCTCGCCGCTCACACCCCGAGCGACGAGCTGGAGCAAGCCGATCTGCGACGCATGCGCGCGTTCGCGGCGTCGTTGCCGCAGCCGTTCTCGCGCGCACAGGCCGAAGCCCACTTCACCGGCAGCGCCGTCGTCGTCACAGCGGACGGCAGCCGCGTCCTGCTGCTACACCACGGCAAATTGCATCGCTGGCTGCAGCCCGGCGGCCATGCCGACCCGGAGGATCGGGGCAGCATGCAGTGCACCGCCCTACGCGAAGCACACGAGGAAACCGGCTGCGAGGTATCCCTGCACCCGACCGCGCCGCAACCGCTCGACGTCGACATCCACACCATCCCGGCGCGCGGCAGCGAGCCGCAACACGAGCATCTGGACGTGCGCTTTCTCGTCGTCGCCGCCAACCCCCAAGCGATGAGCCACGACCCGCACGAGTCGCACGCTGCCGAGTGGCTCAGCTGGGACGAGGCCCTCGCCCGCGCGGACGATCCTCGGCTCCGGCGCCTGCTCACCAAAGCGCGAGCCCACTGCCGAGCCTGATCCCTTCGACCTCTGCGTCTCCGCGTTGCATCGTCGTCTCAGTCCGGGTCACTCTCGGCCCCGGGCGTCGGCGTCAGGCCGCGGTACGCCTCGGTGGCCGTGCGCCCTTCGTAGATCACCCCGTAGACCTCGCGCGAGATCGGCAGGTTGACGCCGTGGATGGCGCCGAGTTCCATCACCACCCGGCTCGTCTTCACCCCCTCGGCGACTTGATTCATCTCGGCGATGATCTCTTCGATCGATCGGCCGCGGCCGAGTTGCTCGCCGACGTGCCGGTTGCGGCTCTGCTGACTGGTGCACGTCGCAATCAGATCGCCCATGCCGGTCAGACCGTAAAAGGTCGACTCGTGCCCGCCCATGGCGATGCCGAGACGCGTCAGCTCGGCCAAGCCGCGGGTGATCACCGCCGAGCGGGTGTTGTCGCCGACCCCCAGACCGTCACCCATGCCGCTGGCGATGGCGATGACGTTCTTCAAGGCTCCGCCCAGCTCGCAGCCGATGACGTCGGTGTTGGTGTAGACGCGGAACAACCCGGAGTGGAACACCGCCTGCAGCTGGCGCGATACGTCGACGTCCTCGAAGGCGATGACGCTGGCCGCGGCGAAGCCGGCCATGATCTCCTTCGCCAAGTTCGGCCCGGTGAGCACGCCGGCACGATGTTCGGGCAGGATCTCGCGGATCACCTGGGTCATGCGCAGATGCGTGCCGGGCTCGAGTCCCTTGACCAGACTGACGATCGGCACCCACGGACGCAGGTAGCGCGCCACCTCCTCGAGCACGGCGCGAATGCCGAGCGACGGCACGCCGACGACGATGACGTCGGCCTGCAGCACCGCCTCTTCGATGTCCGCCGTCGCCCGCACCCCCGGCGAGATGCGATAGCCCTTGAGGTAACGATCGTTGGTGTGCTCGCGATTGATCTCGTCCGCCGTCTCGGGGCTGCGCGACCACAACACGGTCGGGACGTTGTGCGACGCCAGATGCGCCACCGTGGTGCCGAACGAACCGGAGCCGAGAACCGTGACTCGTAGTTGCATGGGAATCTCCTATGCTTTGGCGTCCGCGATCATTTCTTGGCGTCGACCATCGCCATCACGTCGAGCGAGCCGCTGCCCGGTCCGGGCACCTCGGTGATGCGGTCCTCGACGTCGTCGAATTCGAGGCGCAGGGCTCGGCAGATGGTCGCGTGCATCTCGTACATGCACGTCACGTAGGTCAATTCGAGGATCTCTTCGTCCGACAGTTCCTGCTTGAGGCAGGCGAACAGTTCGTCCGGCACTCGTCCGCCTTCGAGTACCAGGCAGTCGGTGTAGGCCAACACGGTGCGTTCGAGGGGCGAGAAGCAGTCGGCCACCGACCAAGCGGGGATGGCGCGGATCTGTTCTTCGCTCAGGCCGACGTCGCGGCTCGCCTTGCAGTGCTGGGAAAACACGAAGCGGCTGCCGCGGGCATAGCCGGCGCGGGTTTGACCCAGCTCACGCAGGCGCGGATCGAGCTTGCGCTTCGGGCTGCGGTAGAAGGCGAAGCCCTGCACGGCATGGTCGAAACAGTCGGGCACGACGGCGAACACGGTCCACCAGTCTCCCGGTGAGCCGGTGGCCGTTCCCGGCTCGGCCACCGGGCAGCGGTCGCCGAACAGCAGGTCGTAGATCGGTTTGCCGTTGGCGTGCACCTCGCTCCGCGGCACCTGTCGCAATCGTGGCATGAGCTTCCTCCGTTGGCTTCGTCGCAGCCGTAGTCGAACTCGCGGCGGCGGGAAAGAGGCGGTCGTGCCGGCGGTGGAACTCGGCCGGGGCTGTGCTACGAGCCGCGGCATGACCGCTTTGGCCCATCCGATCACCCAGGCGCGGGAGTTGGTGCCGCTGCTCGCCCGCCATGCGCGGGAGGCGGAACAACTGCGCCGCCCGCACGATGCCGTCATCGCCGCCCTCGAAGAAGCCCGCTTGTTCTCGCTGCTCACGCCGGCGAGCCGCCAGGGTCGGCGCCTGCCGCTGACCGAGTACCTCGAGACCATCGCCACCTTGGGCGAGGGTTGTCTGTCGAGCGCCTGGGTCTGTTCCTTTTATGCCGTGCACGCCTGGATGGTCTGTCTGTTCGACGAGGCCACCCAGCGCGAGGCATTGCAGCACGGCGGCATTCGGGCTCCCGGCTTGGTCGCTCCGAGCGGCATGGCGCGGCCGGTCGACGGGGGTTTCGTCCTGAGCGGACGCTGGCCTTTCGGCTCGGGCGCGGCACATGGCGCCTGGGCGCTGATTTCCGCCGTCGTGCGCGAATCCCCCGAGGCGCCGCCCACCGGCGCCCGTTTGTTCCTGGTGCCACGAAGCGACTTCGAGGTCATCGACACGTGGGACATGGACGGCATGGCCGCCACCGGCAGCCACGACGTCGCCGTGCACGATGCTTTCGTGCCGGAGGCGCGTGCTCTCGACGTCGTACGGATGGCGACCGGCACCACCCCAGGTGCCGCCCTCTTCGGCGACGATCCGCTGTTCCGGCTGCCGATGCCTCCGCTGCTGGCGTTCGTCGCGGCGGCGCCGGCGCTCGGCGCGGCGCGGGCGAGTTTGCGCGAGTTCATCGACCAGACGCGCCAACGCCAGCGCAGTTGGGCGCGCGGCAAGCACTACCAGCGGTCGGCCATCCAGATGCGCGCCGCTCGCGCCGACATGCAGCTGCGCTGCGCCGAGCTGTTGATGCAGCGGACCGCGGTCGAGTTGGAGAGGCTGACGCCGCACGACTCCATCGCCGAACGGGCGCGGCTGCGCATGCAGAGCGGCTGGGTGCTCGGCCTGTGCACCGAGATCGTGCAAGCGATCGCCGAAGCCGCCGGCGCCGCGGCACATCGCCACGACGAGCCGCTGCAACGCCGCCTGCGCGACCTGCGCGTCATGCGCTGCCACGTCATCTTCGAGCCCGACGCCACCGCCGAGGTCTACGGGAGGACGCTCTTCGACCTCGACCCCGAAACCCTGCTGCTCTGAACCGGCGCGCCGCGCCGGAGGCTAAGGCAGAGACTCAGACCAAGGCACCCAACGCAGTCCCCCCAAAGCCTAAGCCTAAGCCTAAGCCTAAGCCTAAGCCTGCCGGCGCCAAGCGCCGGCCCCCAAACCGTTGCGCCGGATCGGCTTGTCGAGCAAGCTTAGGGTCATGATCGCAAGCGCTGCGCGGATTCTCGTCGTCTCCTCTTTGCTCGTGGTTTCGTCGCTGGCTCTCGCCGATGGGCCGCCGCCGACCCGCCCCGCCGAGGGCGGACTCACCGGCAAAGTCGTCGAGACCATGGATGCCGGGCCGTACACCTACGTGCGGGTCTCGGACGGCAGCCGGGAAGTCTGGGCCGCCGGACCGAAGACGACCATCACGGTGGGCCAAGAGCTGACCGTGCCGGCGGGCATGGCGATGAAGAACTTCACCAGCAAAACGCTGCAACGCACCTTCCCCGAGATCTACTTCGTCGACTCGCTCGGCCCCGCCGCAGCGCCGGGTAACGCCCCCGCACCCGCCGCGCCGGCCCTGCCGCCGGTGCCGCTCGCACCGCTCAAGGCGCACCGCGAAAACGGCACACGCGCCGCAGCCCCGGCCGCGGGCATCGACCTGGCGGGTATCGCCAAGGTGGAAGGCGGGCAGACCGTCGCCGAATTGTACACGAGCAAGGCCGAGTTGGCCGGCAAACCAGTTGCCGTGCGCGGACGCGTCACCAAGTTCACGCCCGAGGTCATGGGCAAGAACTGGCTGCACGTCCAAGACTCCAGCGGCGCCAGCGGCGACCTCACCGTCACCACCAGCGCCGTCGCCAAGGTCGGCGACCTGGTCGTCGTGCGCGGCAACCTGGGCGTCGATCGCGACTTCGGCGCCGGTTACCGCTACGACATCGTCATCGAAGACGCGACCGTCACGGTCGAATAGCGACGCCTGCAGGCAGCTGCGGCCGCTTCCCCGCAAGCGGCTGCAGCCCACCCCGCACATCCTTGCAGGCTCGGCGCGGGGCATTCGACTCTCACGGCATCCGGATCGAGGCGGAACGAGCGGCACGCCGTTTGCGTCTGTGGTTCTTCATTCGTGCGCAACCGAAGGACCACACATGCATTTCACCCCACCGTCGGCTTCCCGCCTCCGCACTCGGCTCGCCGCCGTCGCCATCCTCGCTGCCGGCCTTGCTCAGCCTGCGCTGGCCCAAAACACCTTTGGCAGCCTGAGCAACTTCGACGTCTTCAATGACACCGGCGAGGACTGCCACGGCTTCGAGATCGAACTCGAGGGCGTCTCCAGCGCCGACATCACCTATACCTTTGGCAGCCCGTACCAGCGCTACGGCAATCCGCACATCGTCGACTTCCCGGGCGGCGTCTACGTGCGTTACGAAAGTCCGTACGACGCGGTGAACCACGTCTTCACTGCGACGACGCCGCAGGCACCGGCGGTCATCACGCCGACCAACGGCCACGCTTGCTGGACCGGCGGGTCGGGGAACTACCTCACCAGCGGCTGCGAGCATTTCGGCCTCGGCTTGAGCGCCAACGCCACCCGCACCACCTACCGTTGGTTGCTCGCCGATCCGGCCACCCCCGGCGCCCTGCGCCGCGCCGGCACCAACAGCAGCATCCCGGCGCCGTCGTGGAACGTCGTCCCGAACCCCGTCGCCGGCGCCGCACCGATCGTGCAGGCCGTCCTGCCCCCCGAGCCGCGCGAGGTGCACGCCCAGTGGGGCGAGGCCATGTGGGTCAAGGTGTTCGTCACCAAGTCGCCGAACCCTGCTCGCCTCGAACGCCTCCTTTCGGAGGACCCGGAAGTGCCCGAGGACGAGACCGAAACCGAGATGGAGTGGAAGGTTCTGCAGGATCGACCGGACGGAGCCGCGGCCGAAGACGAAGTGGTCGGCGACGACGAACTCGTCAATGAAGTCCAGATGGGCGATTCCGACAAGTCGATCACGCGCCGCTATGAGTTCTACGAGTACACCGGGGCCTACGATCCGGAGAACCACGAGGCGATGTGTGCCGACGGCAGTTGCGACCTGCCTCTCGAAGGGGAACTCGGCAACTACATCGGCGCCCAGATGGTCGCCCTCAATCTCGCGCCGGTAGCACCGCCCGCTACCGTCAGCGTCAGCGTCGACAAGAACGGCACCGGCAGCGGCACCATCGCCAGCACCCCAGCCGGGATCGACTGCGGCGCCGCGTGTAGCGCCGATTTCGACCAGGATTCCTTGGTCTCTCTGGCAGCCACGGCCGATGCCGACTCCTTCTTCGGCGGTTGGGCGGGGACGTGCAACGGCACCGAACTGACGACGTCGCTGACGGCGGCGGCCGGATCGAGCTGCACCGCGACATTCCACGCCTTATCCGAGAGCGCCGACCTCGTCGTCGTATTGACTTCCAAAGCCACCGGGCGCGCCGGCAAGCGTTCGAGCTTCCGCGCTTCCGTCGTCAACGCCGGACCGGCGCTAGCAGCCGGTGCCCGCTTGACCGTCGATGTCTCCGGCGTCACCGCTGAGGAACTGGCCCTGACGCGTGCCCCGCGCGGCTGCGTCATCGCCGGCACTACCCTCGATTGCACCTTGGGCGACATCAAGCCGGGCAAGAAAGCGCGCAAGACCTTCGGGATCCGTCTACCGGCCGCCGGCGCCGTTGGCATCGAGGTCAATGCCAGCAGCGCGGCTCCCAGTGCCGATACCAGCGCCGCCACGGCGAGCGCCGTGACGACCGTACAGTGAACCCCCAGGAGCGGCCTCGCCTCGACGGGGCCGCTCCCTCTCACTCCACGCTGTCCGCCCAGCGCCCCAGCCACGATGACAAAGCGTAACAAGTGACCGCACAAGCGATGGCAGTCAGCGCGATCACACCGAATACGTCGCCGTACACGACGACGGTTTCCCACGGCGGCGGGACCAGCGTGCCGTTACCATCTGCCTGCACGACTCCCGTCCATGCGGCAATCATGCCGGCAAGATAGTTCGAAAAGGCAGTCGCCAAGAACCACGCCCCGAGCAATGTGCTGACGAGGCGCGCCGGCGCCAGCTGCGTCACCATCGATAGACCGACCGGCGACAGACAAAGCTCTCCGGTCGTCTGCAGCAGATACCCCAACAACAACCAACCGACCCCGACCATGCCGCGCGCATCGGCATGGCGCGCGCCGTACCACAGTGCCGCGAAGCCGAGCCCCACCTGCAAGAGCGCCAAGGCGAACTTCACGGGCGTCGCCGGTTCGAGCCCACGCCGCTGGAGCGTCGTCCACACCGCGCTCAGCAGCAACCCGAACAATAAAATGAAAATCGGGTTGGTCGCCTGGAACACCGAAGCCGGGACCTCATCGCCGCCAACCCCCATTCCCACGTTCTCCGGCACCACCTGCCAGTCGACCTCACCCTGCCCCGCCGCGCGGGCGGCGCTCAACCCGTCGAGTGTCACCAAGCGCTCGCCATTGTAGTGGCCCACTTGCTCTTGGGTCAGCCTGAGACGCAGTGTCGTTCCGACCTCGTCCGGCGTGATTTGGCGAGCTTCGGCGACACGGTCGACGTTACGATCGGTGAAGTTGTTGAGGGAACTGCCCGCTTGTTCGAAGAAGGCCCAGAAGCTCATCGAAAAGAACATCAACACCAGAATGACGGTCATGCGCCGGCGTTCGAACCTCGTGGCCCGCGTCATTTCGCGTGCGATCAGGCCGAGCGCCAGCAGGCCGAAGCCGCTGAGGACCCACCCCGCCATGCTCGCCCGCTGCACGAGGAACATGCACACCGGCACGGCAGCCAATGTCCCGGCGTAGACGAGGTGCTCCAGTCGTAACGGCCCCCACACCACGTGCCGCAAACGCTCTGGATCGGGCGGCGCCCCCAAATCCGCCATGGCACCACCACGCCCGAGCGCCGTGCACGCGACCATACCGGCAACGATCAAGGCCATGGCCACGGCCACGTTGATGCCGAGCAGGAACCGATTACCGTCGAGTTGCATCGCCACCATGGCGCCGGCCGAGGTCACGGCGCCGCCGAGGACGATGATCTGGGTCAGCCGCGTCGGCGCGACGAAGATGATCACCCCGGCGAGCATGCCGATGGTCGCAAGGCCGAAACCGTAGTGCCAGCCGTACGTTTCGCCGACGTAGCCGCACAACAACGGCGCCATGGCCGCACCCAGGTTGATGCCCATGTAGAAGATGGTGAAGCCGGCGTCGCGACTACCCTGCCCGACGGGATACAAGCTGCCGACCAGCGACGAGATGTTGGGCTTGAAGAAGCCGTTGCCGCAGATCAGCAGCGCCAACGCCGCATGAAAGGCGAGACTCGACTCCCACGTCATCAACAGATGGCCCGCCGCCATCAGCAGTCCGCCGAAGATCACGGCACGGCGCGCTCCGAGCAATTGGTCGGCGAGCATGCCACCCAGGTAGGGCGTGGCGTAAACGAGCGCGGTGTAGGCGCCGTAGACGCCATAGGCACGCTCGTCGCCGTACCCGAGAAAGCCCTTGGTCATGTAGAACACGAGCAGCGCCCGCATGCCGTAGTAGGAGAAGCGCTCCCACATCTCGGCGAAGAACAGGGTGAACAGCCCGGCCGGGTGCCCGAACAGCTGTCCCTCGGTGTGGCGTCCGGGCGTCATCGCCGGCGATTTCTCATGCCGCAGCAGGCTCGTAGTTGCACAACGGGTCCTCGCCCATGACGTCGCCCGACGTGGCATAGCCGCGTGCCCGGCTGCCGCCGCAAGCCCAGCGGTACTCGCACCGCCCGCAGCGGCCATGCAGCGCATCGGCGTTGCGCAATTCCAACAGCGCCGGCGCGGTGCGGTAGATCTCGTGCAACGGCGTCGTCTTGACGTTGCCGAGCAGGGGAAACGGCAAGAAGCCGGCGGGATAGACCTCGCCGAGGTGCGACACGAAGATGACCCCGTTGCCGTCGCGCACGCCGAAGCCCATGCGTCCGGCGAGCTTGCCCAACTCGCTCGGGCTCATCCCCTCGGCGAGCCGTCGCTCGATCCAATAGCGACGGTAATGCGGCGCCTCGACGGTGCCGACGTGGAACGGGGCATCCTTGGCGTGGTCGTACACCCACGCGAACAGCGCATCGATCTGCGCCGGGGTCGGCAAGCCGAGTTCGTGGCCGCGACCGACTGGAACCAATTGAAACAGGCTCCAGCGCTTCACCGGGGGCGCATGCCGCTCGCACAGCAAGCGAAACATCTCCGGGATATGGGGCAAGGTGAACGTCGTGACGGTGGTGTTGATCTGCACTGGAATCTCGTGCTCGCGGGCCCAGCGCAGTGCCTGTTGCGAACGTTCGAAGGTGCCGGCGACCTTGCGGAAAGCGTCATGCACCTCGGCCGTCGGGCCGTCGAGGCTGACACCCAGTGCGCTTATGCCGATCTCGGCGAACCGCGCCACGACCTCTTCGGTGAGCGTCGGCGTCGTCGACGGGGTGATGGCGATCGGCACGTGGCTGTCGCGCGCATACTGCATCAGCTCGAACAGATCGGCCCGCTTCATCGGGTCGCCGCCGGTGAAGATCAGCATGCTGCCGAGTTCCTTGATGCTGTCGATCAGCGCCTTGCCCTCGTCGGTCGTCAGCTCGCCGGGGTGGCGCAACGGCTGGGCACTGGCGCGGCAATGCTGGCAATCGAGATCGCAGGCTTGCGTCATCTCCCAGTATACGTTGCGCGGCGCGCTATCGTACACGTAGCCGGGGAACTTCGCCTCGACGCGACGCGGATGAATGGACATGTCCGTCTCCTCGATTTCGCTTCCAGCAACGCAACTCGCCGGGTTCCAGAGTAGATTCTTGCTTGCGCAGGCTCTGCGTCTTCGCGCCTCGGCGCTGGAAACCGACCCTCAAAACGCCTTGGGCAATCCCAAACCGTGTTCGGCCAAATGGCTCCACAGCATGTTGTTGAACACGAAAACCATGCTCTCGCGCAGCTTGCGCTCGACGTGAAGCTCGCCGGCCAAGGCCCAGCCGCCGAAGGTCGTCATGGCGGCGCGACCGGTCTCCCAGCAGGCCTCCGACGCGAGCAACTTCGCCATCGCCGACCGCGGCCCGGCCTCGGCACCGGACGCCAACAGCGCCAGAGCATCCCAGCGCATCAGGTCCGCCGCTTCCACGCGCGCGAATGCCTGCGCCAACGGGTATTGCACACCCTGGTTGGAACCGATGACCCGATCGAACACCACCCGCTGCTTGGCGTGTTCGAGAGCCCGATCCAAGAGGAAGCGCGCGTTGCCGATGCACTCCGCGGCGGCGAAGATCCGGCGCGCGGCGAATCCCTTCATCAAACACTGCAAGCCCTTGCCGGGCGCGCCGATGCGGCTCGAATCGGACACACGCAACTCGTCGACGAAAAGCGACGTCGTCAGACGATTGACCACCATGTCGACCGGTTGCAGTTCGATCTTGTCGTCGCACTCCTCACGGTCGAGCAAGAACACCGTCGGGCCCTCGGGTGTCTGCACCAGCAGCAAGATCAGGCGCGTGTGTTCCGCCAGCGAGATGAACACCTTTTGCGCCGTCAGGATCCAGTCGTCGCCGTCGCGCCGGCCGCTGCTCTTGAGGGTGCGCATGTCGGCGCCGCTGTCCGGCTCGGTCGCCGCCACGGCGAGACACCGTACCTCACCACTGGCGACCCCCGGAAGGTAGCGATTACGTTGGGCCTCGCTGCCGTCGCGCAAGATGGTGCCGCAGATCGCCATCTGCGCGTTGAGCACGGTCGCGTCGCCGCCGCAGCGATTGATTTCCTCGATGAGGACACTCGCCACCGCCGGTCCGGCACTACTTCCCCCCAACTCCGGCGGCAACAGGGTTCCGAAGTAACCTTGTTCCGCCGCCCCCTCGAAGAAGTCGACAGGAAAGGCTTGCTCCTTGTCCACCCGCCGCCAGTAGTCCGGCGGAAAACGTTCCATCCATCGCCGGACTTGTTGGCGAATTTCGGCCAGCTCCGGCGCTCCAGCTGCGGTCTGCGTGTCGTCATTCATCGCTTCACTCACGCGATCGCCCGCGGCGATCGTTCCCCGACGCTACTCGCATTGCGCCGCTGGTCCAAGCGCCACAGCCCGCATTAGCCATCGACGACGATGACGCTGCGTCCGGGGCCACCGCGACCGGCGCGCATCGCCGCCAGCATCTCGTTCAAGTCGTCCAACCTGCCGCGACCGCTGATGCAAGCACCGAGAGTCAGCCGCCCATCGACATACAAGTCCGCCAACTCGCGCAACCCCCCGATGGGATCGATGTCGCCGTAGAACGACGCCTGCACCCGCTTGCCGGTGCGATGGAAGCCGCGCGCGGGCAGTACCAGTTCGTCGCTGTCGAAGGCGCCGATGACGATCAACCGCCCGCCCGGGCGCAACATCTCGAATCCGCGCCGCGTCGCGCCGACGTGGCCGGTCGTGTCGATGATCGCATCGAACGCGCTCGTCAGCTCGGCGGTAGCGTCGGCACCATGGACCTCGCTCGCCCCCAGGCTGCGGGCCAGCGCGAGGTTGGCCGGCTGCATGTCGATCGCCGCGATCCTCGTCGCACCGGCGTTGCGCGCCCCCTGTACCGCGGCCAAGCCGACGCCGCCAACGCCAAGTACGGCTACCGCTTCGCCGGGTTGGACTTGGGCTGCCTTGACGGCCGCGCCATAGCCGGTCGCCACGCCGCACCCGAGAATGCAGGCTTCATCGAGTGGGATCCCATGCGGTAGCTTGACGCAGGCACGCGCCGGGACCACGGCGTGGCGCGCGAATCCGGACAATAATGAATAGTGATATAGCGATCGGCCCTCGTACGAGAGCCGCGAGGTGCCGTCGAGCAAGGTGCCGTCGAAAAGGCTCTTGAAGGTTGCGGGACAGAGTTGCGGCTTGCCGCGCCGACAGGTGTCGCAGGTGCCGCAATAGGGCAGCCAGCTCAACACCACGGCATCGCCGGGAGCAACATGGGTTACCGCCTCGCCCACGGCCTCGACGTGACCGGCAACCTCGTGGCCGAGCACCGCCGGGAACCAACCCTGCGGATCCATCCAGGCATGCAGGTCGCTACGACACACGCCGACCGCGGCGACCCGCACCAACACTTCGTTCGCCTTCGGCTCCTCCAGGTCGATCACCACGCGGCGCATCGGCTCCGCCGCGGCGAAGGCCACCATCGCTTCCGTCTTCATCCTGCGCACCCTTTCCTCACGCGAGCTGCACTTCGGCCAACGGCGTCACGTCGACCATCAGGATCGCTTTGCATTCGCTCGGCCGCAGATCCACGTCCTCGGGAAGTGTCAGGCTCACGCTGATGGCGTCGCCCGTGCGTTCGATACGCGTCGCTGTGGTGTAGTCGAGCAGCAGCGGGAGGTGTTCGCGTCGATCGATCAGTAGGATGCCCGGGATCACACCACGCGGCGCCTCGCCTGCCGCAGTCGTGATCGTCGCCTCGACGCATCGCCTCGCCGTATCCAAGCCGAACGAACGAACCACGAAGCGCGCGGTGTCGAGACCGCGATCGGCGGAGGACCGGAAACTACCGACCCCACGGAACCAGCCATCCTCGCCGATCAGACCCCAGGGGCCGTACATTTCGCGCTGCCCGACGCGCCACCCCAACGGCACCGCCCGCGACAACAACCGCGCGAACGACGGCAACGACCGCAGCGCCGTACCGACGTCCGGCACCCAACGACGGGCGAACTCCCACATGGCACTCCAATCCAAGTGCACTAGCCGCGAGACACTACGCCAGGACCACGTGAGACGCCGGCCGACGTCGAGTTCCGCCACGAGTGAGCTACCAAGACACGGACCGGCATCGCCCTGCCACGTGCCGCTCAGTCGCAAGAGATCGAGCGGCACGGGGAAGGCCGTCAATTCGAAGGCGCACGCGCGCGCCTCGAGGATCAAGCGCCCGCGCTCATAGTGTCCGGCAAAGGCATAAAAGAGATGCCGTGCGATCGCCACTTGGACGGCCTCGCCTTCCTCGGAGCTGCCGAACTCGAGAAGTCCCCAGGCCACCACGCGACCCGTCGCTGCATCGACGTGCACGATGCGCAGCTGCAAGGTGAGGCTGGCGATGCCGATTTGGTCGAACGACGGCACGATCGGCGGGTCGAAGATCGACATGTGGGTGATGCGAAACGGCCGCTCGGGCAGTGCCTCGATCGACGGAGCATCGACTGCGGGTGCGAAGCGTAGGGGCAGCGTAGCCGAGACGTCGCGTGGCGCTTCGCCGTCGACACCGTAGCGGGCCCGGACGACGAGCGTCCCCTGCTCGCCCTGCCCCTCGCCGGCCGCAGGAATCACATTCAGTTGTGCCCGATCGGGCTGGAGCGTCAGGCGCATCGGTCGCGATGGCTGGGACTCCACCTCGATCGAGCCCTCGATCAGGCGAGCCGCGAGGGTCCGCCCGTCGCGTCGCTTGAGCAACCTCAGGCTGAGCGCTTGGGATGGGTCGACCACCACCGGCGCCGACGTCGACGCCAGTGGCTCCGGGCTCATGCCGCCGCCGGGGTTGATGAAGTAGAAGAAGGCCCCATCGCTCGGGTAACCGTCGCCGCTGCCGCGCTCGAATGCCGGATCGTCGGGGTGGCGAAGGTAGTGGTCGTACGGGACATACAACACATGGCCACTGGCCGTAGCTGCTGCCAGACCGCTGCGACCGAGCGCGATCGAGGCATTGATGTTCGGCGAATCGAGTTCGCTTCCCTCGGCTGCCGTGCGCAACGCCCACCGGCGCGTACCCTCGGGTTCGACACAGTACAGACGACCGTTGCCACTGCCGAAGTAGATCAGGTACGGGCTGCGTCCCTCCGGGTCGGGTCCCAGCGAAGCGGAAGCGCGGATGGCGTCGCCCGTATAGAAGGACCACCGCAGGCGACCATCACGTCCGTCGAGGGCGTACAAGTTGCCGTCCGACGAGCCCACGTAGACGCTGCCGTCCTCGGCCAAGGCGGGCGAAGCGTAGATCGGGCCGGCGGTCGGCACACGCCAGCGCAGGCCGCCGTTACCGCCGTCGAGGGCGTAGACGTTCCCGTCGAAGCTGCCGAAGTGGATGGTACCGTCGCTCGCCAGCGCCGGCGACGAGACGACGAAGTTGCCGGTATCGATACTCCAACGCCGCGCTCCGGTTTCTCGATCGAGCTTGTAGGCGTGGCAATCGAACGAGAAGAAAACCACCGACCCATCCTCGCCGAAGGCCGGCGCACTCCAGATATGGAGTCCGGTCAAGTAGGCCCAGCGCACGTCCTTCCCGGGTTCGATGGCGTAGAAGTTGAAATCGTCGTTGCCGGCATAGAGCCAGCCGTTCGGCCCGAGGACGACGTTGCCCTCCCACCAAAAGATCGTGCTTGGCGTGAAGTGGCGGCGGTTCTCGAAGAGATTGAGGCGCCAGCGTTCCTCGCCCGCCGGCGACAGACCGTACAGTCCCGCATCACACGAAGCGAAGTAGATGGTACCGTCGGCGGCGATACAACCGGCGCTGTCGATGCATTCGCCGGTGGCGTAGCTCCAGCGAACGGCACCCGTCACCGGGTCGAAGGCGTAGAAGCGCTTGTCGGCGGAGCCGACGTAGATCGTCTCGTCGGCGCCGATCACCGGCGTGCTGAAGATTCCGTTGCCAGTCGACCAACGTCGCAGCTCGGCCGATGCCGGCGCCGCATACGCCGCGCGCAAGAGAGGGGAACGACCGCTGTTACGGGCATCGGCGCGCATGCACGGCCACGGTGCACCCGCTTGGTAGGGGTTGATCGTCGTCATCGCGCTCGTGTGTCCTCCAGCGGTCGACCGCCACGCAGGCGATCGATCCACCATTCCATCGAATAACGAAAGCCGAACCTTTCCCACTGCACCAACAGGAAATGCCAGGCGACGACGTTCGCCACGCCAAAGGCACAAACCGCCGCCAATGACACGTTCCAACCCGGCGACACCCGGTCGAGCGCGACGCGCAGCAGCATGCCCAGAATGCCTTCGAGCAAGAAGATCGTCAGACTCGAGCGACCGAAGCGTAGCAGCGGCTGCAGGGCACGCGGACGAAAAGGGCGGCGCTGTGACTCCACCCCTGGGTCGAGCCAGGCCAGCAGTCCGACCAACAACCACGCGAAGATGCCGAGCAAAACGTAACTCAGCGAGGCAAAGTAGATCGGCGATTGCCCCCAGATGCCCTCGCGGTCGGCGAGCACCAGGCCCCCCAGCGCCGCCAGCCCGGTACCGCCGACGGCCACGAGCAGCAGCCCAACGCGTCCCAGCGTGCGATACAGTCCGGCGCGCGGTTCCTCACGCACCAAGGCGACACCGACGACCGCACCCAGCAAGCCGTAGGCAAAGAAGGGAAAGATCGGGTTGGGATCGTTCACCAACAGGGCCAACGGCACCGCCGCGGCAATCGAGGCGCCGCCCTCGGCAACCAGTTGCCGCATCGGCTCGAACAAGGCGCTCCGCACGAACGGCGTAGCCAGCAAGACGACGGCCGCCAGCCGCAAGAGGGAGCTCGACAAGCCGTCGTCCGCGCGCGGCGCATGGTCGCGGTAGTACCAGCGTAAGGTCAGCGAGGTCAGCAGCACGTTCGACCCGATCATCCACAGGGCGCTGGCGAACACCCAGTTCTCGGGATGCACGCGTGGCACGAAGCCGTAGTAGATCCACCCGAGCACCATCGTCACGCGCAAGGTAGGATCGTTCGCGTCGGCCGTCACCGCCGAGTTGCCGACGACGACGGTCCAAACCCAATGCAGCACGAACAAGATCGCGAAGGTCTGCCACGCCGCCGGCAATAGTACCGTCGGGTAGCGCCACGCCCGCTCCGATGCCTCCTGGCGCTGCAATCGTCGTAGCGTCGCGGTGGCGTTGGCCGCCCCCGAAACGACGCCGAACAAGCCGGCCCACAGCAACAAGAAACCAAACAACACCAGCCACGGCGGCGGGTCGCGCAGGGCTTCATTGAGCGATGCCAGATGGAAGGCGGCGTTGTGCAGAAACACCATCGTGCCGATGGCGATGCCGCGCAGGACGTCGAAGGTGACGATGCGCTCGGCCCCGGATCGATGGGTCATGGCCAGTCCTTGGCGAAGAGAGCGCCGCTGTACGGGGGTTGGTTGTCACCCATGGCGGTCACCAGCAAGGTCTGTTCGTCCGCATCGAAAGCGACGTTGGTCGGATACCGCAACGGCACCGGGACGATGGCCGCAAGACTGCCATCCGCGTGCAGATGCAGCAGTCGACCGCCGCCGAATTGGGCGACGACGAGGTCACCGTTGGTCGCACAGGCCAGGCCGTCGGGTCCGAGCAGTGGTTCATCGCTCGCCAGCGGCGCCAGCCGTGCCAAATCGGCGAACAGGCGGCGTCGCGTCAGTCGACCGTCAGCACTCAATTCGAACGCCACGATGCGATTGCGCAGGTGTTCGGCGACGAAACAGGTACGCCCATCGTTAGTGAGCGCGATGCCGTTGGCGTAATGCAGATCGCCGACGACTTGCCGCACACGGCCGTCGCCATCATGGCAATAGACCCCGCCCGCCGGCGGAGCAGCGGGATCGAAGACGCCCGATACGGTGAACCAGAGCCGACCGTGCCGATCGAAGACGAGATCGTTGGGTCCGGGCAAGGCCCCGCCGTCGTCGTCGGCAGCGATGAGCCGATCCGGCCGACCGAGCGCATCAAGACGGAGCAACGCCCCGCCATCGCTTCCGGTCAGCCACCAGCTACCGTCGGCGGCACGGGCGACGGCGGCCGGCCCGAACCCCTCCTGCTGCCAAATCGTCTCGAGCCGGCCCGAGTCCGGGTCGAAGGCACGCAACGCATGGCGGGCGTATTCGACCCAGTACACGCGCCTGTCGTGCACCAGCGGCCCCTCGGGATACGAGAGGTCGTCCACCAGCGGACGTAGAGCCGTCCCATAGGGCGCGGCGGTATGATGCTCCGATCCGGTCACGTCCGCAGAGCTACCCCGAATTTTCCTTCATGTCATGACGGCGAGCCGCCACTTCGGACTCCTCGCGCGATCGTGCTATGGCGGCGGTCAGCCCATGAAGATTCGCCGGATCGCTCGTCTCCACGCGCTCGTACTCGTCTGGCCTTGGATTCTCATGCTCTCGGCCTGTGCGGACGAACGCACCGTCTACTTCGGGGGTCCGATCCTGACGATGGACGCCACCAACCGCACGGTCGAAGCGCTCGGTATCGAGGGGGAGCGCATCGCTGCCGTAGGCAGCATCGAGGAGGTCCGCGCATGGGCCGGATCCTCGCCGCGCGAGGTCGACCTCGGCGGGCGCGCCCTGCTGCCGGGGTTCATCGACGCGCACGGTCATTTTCCCGCGATGGGCATGTACGCGCGCGCCGCCGATCTCAACAGCCCGCCGATCGGCACGGTGCAAACGCGTGAGGAATTGGTCGAGCGGCTCAAGGCGTACGGTGAAATCGACACGACGGATTGGATCGTCGGGCTGGGTTACGATGATTCGCTCCTCCAGCCCGAAGGCCATCCGACGCGCGACGATTTAGACCGCGTATCGACCGTGCGTCCCGTTCTCGCCGTGCACATCTCGGCGCACTTCGCGGTCGCCAACAGCATCGCCCTCGAGATCCTCGGCATCGACGCCACGACGCCGGATCCTCCCGGGGGCATCATCCGTCGCGACGCCACCGGACGTCCCAACGGGGTGCTCGAAGAAACCCCGGCCGAGCGCGCCATCACGACGGTCACCAATCCTGGTCTTCTCGGGTCGATCGAAGTCCTCCGCGAAGGCAGCCGCCGTGCTCTCGCCGTAGGTGTCACGACCGTGCAGGTGGGCTTTGCGACGAGCGAACTGCTGGCGATGGAAACCGCCTCGCGATTCGGGCTGACGCCGTTACGCTTGATCTTCTGGCCCGAGGCCAAGCTCGGCGACGAGGCCCTCGCCGGCACGCGAGAACTAAGGTCGTTTGATCCCGACTGGGTACGCTACGGCGCCATCAAGATCATCGCCGATGGTTCGATTCAGGGCTACAGCGCCTACCTATCGACTCCGTACCACGTTGCTCCCGGCGACGACCCGCACTACCGCGGCTACCCGCGCCACGACAAGGTCGCGCTACAGAAGATGGTCAGCCGCTTCCATGGCGCCGGCTTTCAGCTCGCCATCCACGGCAACGGCGACGCCGCCATCGACGACATTCTCGACGCCATCGAGCAAGCGCAACGCGAAACACCACGGCGTGACACGCGGCACGTCATCGTGCACGCGCAAATGGCTCGTGCGGATCAGCTCGATCGCATGCGTGAGCTCGGGGTGGTGCCGTCGTTCTTCGTACTGCATACGTACTACTGGGCCGACCGCCACAGCGCCCGCTTCCTCGGGCCGGAGCGCACGGCACGCATCAGTCCGCTGGCCAGCGCGCGTGACCGCGGCCTGCGCTTCACCATCCACTGCGACGCCCCGGTGGTGCCGCTCGAGCCGCTGCGTCTGGTGTGGTCGGCCGTCCATCGGCGCAGCACCGGCGGCGCGTCGATCGGCCCCGAGGAGCGCATCGATCCGATGCAGGCTCTACGGGCGATCACCATCGATGCGGCTTGGCAACACTTCGAAGACGACCGCAAGGGTTCGCTCGAACCCGGGAAGTTCGCCGATCTCGTGATCCTATCGCGATCGCCGGTCGACTACCCCGAGCACATCGACTCGATCACGGTCGAAGAAACCATCGTCGCCGGAACCTCCCAGTTTCGGCGCGCCGAGGACGACTGACGGTGCCGCTCCTCGTCCGCGACGCCACGGCTTCGGCAACACCTGCCTGCCGGGCATGCTGCGACATCCGCTCGGTGCGTTAGCCCGCCTCCTGGACGCAGACGCGCGCCAGCGAGAGGAAGCGTTCGACATCCTCGTCACGCGTGCGGAAGGAGGTGACCAGCCGCCACATGGTGCCATTGGCAGGATCGCCGGGGACGAGCCAAGGATGAAAGGCGGCGCCACGTTCGAGCAGGCGCCGGGTCGCGTCGCCGGGGAACGACACGAACACTTCATTGGCTTCGACCGGTGCCCATAGGCGCACGCCGGGAATCGCCGCCAACCCGGCCGCCAGCTGAGCGGCTTGGCGATTGGCCTGCGCCGCTAGGCGCAACCAAAGGTCGTTCTCCAAATAGGCCAGCATCTGCGCCGACAGCAGCCGGTGTTTCGACAGCAAATGGCCCGAGCGTTTGCGCAGGAAGGGAAAGGTGCGCGCCTTCGTTGTGTCGAAGAACACCACCGCCTCGGCCGCGAGACAGCCGTTCTTGGTCGCCCCGAACGACAACACGTCGACGCCAGCCTGCCACGTCATCGCCGCCGGCGTGCAACCGAGGTGTACCAGCGCGTTGGCAAAGCGCGCTCCGTCCATGTGCACGGCCATGTTGCGCGAGCGTGCCACCGTCGCCAATGCAGCGACCTCGTCGGGCGTGTACACGGTGCCGCTCTCGGTCGCTTGCGTCAGGCTGAGCACGCTGGGTTGGGCGTGGTGCACGAATCCCTCGAAGTGATGCGCCAGTGCGGCGCTGAGCGTCGCCGGCGCGAGCTTGCCGTGTCGTCCAGGCAGGGGGATCAGCTTCGCGCCGCCGGTGAAGAACTCCGGTGCGCCGCATTCGTCCGCCTGCACGTGCGCCGCCTCGTGTACGAAGATCGCGCCGTGGGGCGGCGACAGGGCGGCCAGGGCAAGACCGTTGGCCGCCGTGCCGGTGGCGACGAGGAAGACCTCCGCGTCGCACTCGAAGACGTCGCGTAAGCGCTGCCGCACCGCCTGCGTCCAATCGTCGTCACCATACGGCGATGCCGCGCCGCTGCCCGCTTCGGCGAGCGCCGCCAAGACTTCGGGAGCCCAGCCTTCGGCGTTGTCCGATGTGAAGTTCATGCCGGCGGCTCAACCCTCGAGCGCTGTTTCGGAGAGCCGTCTGGCGCTGCCACGCGGACGACGCTCGCGATCGCACAGCCCAAATGCCACGTCGTAACCGTGCAGCCACTCGTAGTTGTCGACGCCCGTCCAATGGAACAGGCCCCTGACGTCGACGCCGCGTGTCAGGGCACGCTGTACGATCGCCAGGCCGGTGTCGAGGTAACGCACCCGCTCGTCGTCGTCGTCGGTGCCGAGGCCCAATTCGCTCACCAGCAAGGGACGGCCGGGCAGTTCTCGATGCAGGCGTTCGAGCACGAGTTCGAGTCCTTCCGGCCACACGGCATAGCCCAGAGGCGACAGCGGCGCTTGTTCCGGATACGGAGCCGGCGAGAGATCGGCGCGCACGCCCATGGCGGAGTAGTAGGAGAAGCCGATCCAATCGAAGGCGTTGGCGTACTCGGGCACCTCGCATGGAGGCTGCCCGATGAGGCGCAGCACGCCGTCGCGTTCGGCCGACAGCCAACTATCCCACAGCACCGCGTCGAGCATGGCTGCCGCCGGATCGGCTCCATCGCCCACGGGATGCACGCTCGACAGGTTATGAATCGTCGCCACCAGCTTGCCGGTGCCGCGCAGGCGGAGGGCCGCCTCGGCGTTGGCGCGCAGGATGCCCTCGAGCACGGCGAGAAACTCGCCGAGGTCGTTGCGCCCCGGCGCGAAGCCGAAACCCAGCCAACCGCCTGCGGCATAGGCGACCGGTTCATTGACCGGCTTCCATCCGTAGACCAGCGGACCGTAGGTTTCAGCGACGAAATCGACGTGACGCAGCCAAGCTCCCTGCCGGTTGGCGGCGACGGCGAAACCGCCGGCCTCGGCGAACCAACGCGGGACGGTGAAGTGGTGCAGGCAAACCCACGGCTCGATGCCGGCGGCGCGGGCGGCGAGAAGGACGTCGCGGTAGTGCGCCACCGCCGCGGCGTCGCGCCGACCGGGTTCCGGTTCGATCCGGGCCCACTCGATCGACAAGCGGTGATGTCGTAGTCCGAGCGAGGCGAAGAGACGAAAGTCGTCGCCGTAGCGTTGGGCGAAGCCGTTGCCGTCACCCGAACGCGGGGCGCGTCCGGCGCTTTCCCAATCGATCCAGTTCGACGCCGGTGCCGCGCCTTCGCACTGCGTCGACGAGGCCCCGGTGCCCCAAATGAATCCACGTGGAAAACGATGCGACGGCATGAGGTCGTCCCTCGCCGCTCGCGGCCGCGGCGTGGCGCAGGAGACCGGAAAGCGCCGAGGCGGGCTCGGCGTTCCCGGGAAGGTTGGTGATCAGCGCACGCGTTCCATGTAGGTGCCGGTCGAGGTGTCGACGCGGATCTTCTCGCCCTCTTTGACGAAGGCCGGCACCGTCACCACGAGACCCGTCTCGAGGGTGGCGGGCTTGGGGCTGTTGGCCGCGGTGGCGCCGCGCAATTCGGGCGTCGTCTCGATGACCTTCAGGTCGATGTACTGCGGCGGCCGGATGCCGATCGGCTTGCCCTCGTAGGTTTCGACCTCGATCTCGATGTCGTCGACCAGGTAGTAGATGTTGTCGCCCAACGTCTCCTTGTCGAGCGTGATCTGGTCGTAGCTCTCCAGATTCATGAAATGGTAGTCGTCGCCGTCCTTGTACAGGTAGCGCATCTGGTGCTGCTCGAGGGTCACCCGGTCGATCGACTCGGTCGAGCTGTAGCGCACTTCGGTCGACAGGCCGGTGAGCAGATTGCGCAGGCGGGCCTGGACGAAGGCGCGCAGGTTGCCCGGCGTGCGGTGCTGGAAGTCGAGGACGCGGTGGGGCGCCCCATTGTGCAGGACGACGAGGCCCTTACGAATCTCACTGGCATTCATGATCGGTCTCCTGAAGAACTATTCTACTCGGACCCGCGTCGGGCCGACACGAAACTATACACGACCGGCGCCGGAGCCCAAACGCTCGTCTGACCCGATCTTTGGGAACTCTACGCAGAGCAACGTACTCAGGCGAACGTCGGCTCCGGCACCGACAGGTTCCTACAGATCGAACGGCCTAGGTGCCGCTTGATCTCGGCGTGGCGCGGCACGGCCTCCTTACGTCCGGTGGTATCGTTGACGTAGATCGAGTGACTCGACCCCTCCCGTAGCGAGCGGCAACCGTTCGCCTCCAGATGGCGGATCAAGTCTCATCGCTTCACGCCACGCTGAGGACCAGTTCCACGGCTCCGGGATCGTCAGCGAAGGCCTCCTCCCGATTGATGTCGAGGATCAGTTTCACAGCAGCAGCAAGGTCTTGCAGGCATTCCTCGGTCGTCGCGCCCTGGCCGTTGGCTCCCGGAACCTCGAGACAGGTCGCCCAGAAGCCGCCATCATCGGGCTCGCCTCGGTGCAGCACGGCGGTGAATTGCTTCATGATCGTCCACTACTGACTCTCACGTCTCGACACAATCCCCTCTTCACCGCCCAGCTCATCGAGCGCGAGCGGTGGCGTGCGAGCGCAGAAACGCGATGGCGGCGTCGACCGCGGCGCGGGTCGGCGGGTAGGTGGCGTCGTTGAGGAAACCGTGCGGCGCCTCCGGGTATTCGATCAGCTGCACCGGTAATCCCATTTCTTGCCGGCGGTCGCGCAGGCGCCGTGCCTGGGCGATGGGGACCAGGGTGTCGGCGGAGCCGTGGATCAGCAGCAGCGGCGCGGACGTGTGGCAGTGGGTCAACGGAGAATGTGCCGCCCAGACCTCGGGATCGCCGCTGCGCAGCAGCAGGCGGCGCATTGCCTCGGCCCAGAGGCCGCCCATGTAGTTGAAATCATAGACGCCGAAGAAGCTGACGATACCGGCATACGGTTGGGTCGCCGCGTGCAACAGCGCCAGCGTCGCCCCGGCACTGAAGCCGGCGATGGCGATGCGTTCGGGATCGAGCTCGAATCGGCCGCTCTGCTCCCGCCACCAGGCGGCGGCGGCAGCGACGTCGTCGAGCGCTTCCGGCAATCGCCCGCCGCGGAAGATCATGCGGTAGTCGATCGTCGCCGCGGCGATGCCGGCCTCCGCCAGATGCATCGCCAGATAGCGCACCGACTTCATCTGCCGCGACCCGACGACGAAGCCGCCACCGTGCACGATCAACACCGAGGCGTGCGGTCCCGCGCTATCGGGAAGATAGACGTCCGCTAGCGGCGCGATGCCGCGCCGGCGCTCATGGCGAAACGGTTGCGCCGCAGCGTGCGGCCGGCGCGGCGTGAAGGACGGCGGCTGCGCCAGGGTCCACAGCGAACGCAGAATGCCGGAGGAAGGAAGGGGCGGTGAATCGGACGACTGGGACAACGGCATGGATCTCGTCTAGCAGCCCTGGGAATTCGCGGGCAATGCCGAGCAGAGAAGGCATGCAGATCCCAGGGACCGCGAACCGCCCACGCACCACCCATGAGTAGGCGGCCGTTGGAGAGTTCGCGGTCCCAATGGTTCAGATCATCAATTGAAATCGAGACAATCGGTCGAAGTCGTGTCGAAGTCGTTGTCGGTCAGGGTCGGGGTGGTACCGGCATCGACACAGAAGTCCGTGCGATTGCCGCTGGCGCTATTGCCCGTCAGCGTGCTCGCCAACGGCGGGTCGTTGGGGTCGGCCACGTTCACCGCGAAGCCCTGGCCGAGGTTGTCGTTGGACTTGTTGTCTTCGAGGGTGACCCCGCCGTCCGTAAGCCCAGGCACTATTCCGTTGCCCTCGATCAGGAACCCGTCACCCAGATTGGCGGTCGCCTTGTTGCCACGAAGAACGTGATTGGTTCCGTTGATCGTGTAGCCGGTGCTGAAGTTACCGGTCGACGAATTCGATTCTAGGGTATGGCCGACGCCGAAGATATCGAAACCTTCCTCGCCATCGTCACCGCCGCAGTCCTTGGCCGAGTTCTTGCGCGCAGTCACGCCATTGCCCGAAAGCGAGAAGCCGGAGTCGGCACACTCACTCGCGACGTTGCCCTCGACAACGAAGGGATTGGTCGGCGGAATACTCGGCGCATTCGGGTCGTTGGGGTCTTTGCCATCGACGTAGATTTCGAAACAATCCGCATCGCCGCTGACAGCTACGACCTTGTTCTTCGCAATGAGACCGCCCGTGCAAAACTCGCAGTCGACATCGATCGCCCGATTCGACACGGTCGAAACGGAATTCTTGCGAATCGTCGGATTATCGCCATCGAGGTCGATGGCGCTATCGTCGATACCAACGAACTTGTTCGACTCGATGACCGCATCGTCGCCGATAACGCGAAGTGCGTCGTCGTCGCCGTTGGACACTTTGTTCTTGCGGAAGGCGAGTCGGTCGCCGTTCACGCGCACGCTGGTCCCGTCTTCCGCTTGCGAGACGAGATTGCCTTCGATGACCACGTCATCGCCCTCGATGTCGACGCAGTTGCTGTCGCACAGCGACACCTTGTTCTTGAACAACTGTGCGCGTTCGCCTTCAATGTCGACGTTGTTGCTGCCACAGCCGCGGAACACGCTGCCGCTGACGACGGTGTCGTCACCGACGACCCGGACGCAGTGCCCATTCGGGCCCCTCACGACGACCTTGACCAGCGTCAGACCGTTCGCCAATGCCTCGATGCCGTTGCCGTTGCCGTTCTGCACGCGTACGCCCTCGATGCGTACACCATTCGACTCCACCCGGATGGCGGCGGCCCCGGGGTTCCAGATCGGGTCGTTCGGATCGGCGGGTTCGTTGGGATCGTACGGCTCCCCATGCGGGTCGATGGTACCACCTGTCAGAATGAGCCCGTCCTTACCACTGGGGACGGTGACGGCTTCGAAATACACGCCCGCGGCGATTTGGACCGTGTCGCCGGCACCGGCGCTGTTGACCGCCGCCTGAATCGTCGCCGCACAGCCGGGATCGCCAGGATCGACACACAGAGTCGCGGCGGACGCGATCGAGGCTCCCGACCACGAGGCCAAAGCCCAAGCCAAAAAGTGCTTCTTCATTGTACCCCCTTCGAATCCGCCGGACGTTGGACGAGGGGATACCAGCATGCACGAGGCCGAGCAATGGAAATTCCCAGGCCCGGCATCGTGTTAGCCCAGATCGCGTCAGGGATTCGCGAGGCGGAGTCGCTTGCGACTACTTGCCGTACCGCACCAACCCGGCGGACTCGAAGAGGTTGTTGTCGAACTTGACGCGTCGATAGAACGGCGCGTCCGGGTAGGAACGCATGCCGCCGAGCGTCGCCCGGTTGAGCTTCAGGTTTTCGGCGCAGGCCCACACCATGGTGCTGGCCGCCACCCACTCCTGCTGATCACCCTCGCCGACGGAGTGATTGACGCGCGCCAGCACCTGGTAGTTGGCGATCAGCTCGCCGTTCCAGGCGAACTTGCGGTTCCAGGCACCGTCCCAGGTTTCGGCGTCGATCCACAGTTCAACCTTGCCGTAGAGGTAGTACTTGTCCTTGGGCACGCCTTCGACGACCCACACCGTGCGCTTGGCCAGGGCCGGGTCGACCGGCGCCCACGAAGATCCCGTCCAGCCTTTGGTCCGATAGCCCACCGTCGGTGGGTTGAGGTCGGTGAGAGTGATCCAGCCGCCCTCCGGTGCCGGTCGCAATTCGATCGGGCCGGCGACGGCGTTGGGGTCGACCAAGCGCAGCGCCTCGCGTTTGCCGACGAGCTTCCAGGTGAAGTCCTCCGGCTTGCCGTCGAAGAAGAAGCCATCATCGCCGGAAATGTCGGAGCCGAGGTAGCCGTCGGAGCGATTGGCGGGGCTGACCTGTCGTACGCGTCGCAGCATCGGGACGAAGGCCCACTGCGAGTCGCGTTTGCCTGGGTCGCGGTAGCGCCAGGTGAGCGAGGCCGTGCCTTGCAGGTCGGCGGGCTCGGTGGCGACGCCGAGGAAGCGGCTCTGCAGGTTCAAGGGATTGGGCTGGCGGTAGCGTTCGTTCTGGCCGTCGAAGAACTCGAACCAGCCGTCGGCGATGATCTCGCGGTCGACGCCGTCGGGCTTGAGCATGGTGACGAGCGTCTTGTTGAAGCTCGAGCCGCCGCTCCAGTAGGCGAGGAACTGGTTCCAGATGATCTTGACGGCGGCCTTGGGGTCGCTCGGATCGATGTTGGGGAACGGGATGCCGTAGTAGTAGGACGTTTGCTCGCCGGTCGCCTTGGCGACGATGGTGCCGCGGTCGTCGACGTCGAGGGTCGTGGCGTTTTCCTTCGTCGCTGCTTCGAAGGCGGCGTCCCAGCGAGCCTTGCCGGCCGGGTAGTCGACGATCCGATTGCGGTACTCGCCCTTCTTGTAGTGTTCGAGCACTTCCGACGGCAGCAAGCCCTCGGCGGCCTGCCAGTTGTCGGGCCCCAAGACGGTGCCGACGGCCAACGGTGCGGCCGGCGCGGCAGCCGCGGGCGCGGCTTCTTCGGCGGAGGCAGAGGTGCCGGCGAGGAACACGCCGAGCACGAACGTCCCACGGAGCATCGTCCACTGCGAGAGCATCGACCCCTCCCTTGCTGCGCCTGGGCGCAGGGCTACGAGTTGGCTTGGCTATGTCGGGCAACGCCTAGCACTGGTCGCCTTGACAAACAAACGTTCGTTGCGAAAGATCCGCGCCGCGTTCGGTCGCCGCTGGCGGCGGAACCGACCTCCCGCAGAAGATAGGAGCGACCATGAGCGAGCCCGCCGCGATCGAACCGATGTTCGCCGAGCAAATTTCCGAATTCGTCTACAAACGTTCCACCGGCACCGACGTCGGGCGCTTTCTCGCCGGACTCAAGGAGCAGAAGAAGATTTGGGGCCAGCGCGTCGCCGGACTCGGCGTCGTCGTGCCTCCCGTCGGCTACTCGGAACTCGACGCCAGCCCCGCCGGCGAGTGGGTCGAAGTCGGCCAGCGCGGCGTCGTCACCGCGGTGGCACGGGTCTTCGATCCGATCGACAAGCTCCACCCCTGCGCCCACCCATTCGCCTTCGTCTTGATCCGCCTCGACGGGGCCGACACGGCCCTCGCCCACATCGTCACCGAGGACCTCGACCGCCTCTTCGTCGGCAGCCGCGTCGAGGCTGTGTGGGCGGCCGACGACGAGCGTCGCGGCACGATCCGCGACATCCAATCCTTCCGCGTGGTCGGCTGAGGCCGACGACTCCAGGAGCCCATCCATGAGCCAACCGCCGGAGAATCCGGTCAAGTTCGTCGAAGCCTCGATCCACCTGCCCTACCACTACGTCGCCGGCGACCGCCGCGCCGCGTATCTGCGGGCCTTGAAGGACAAGCGCATCCTCGGTTCGCGCTGTTCGGTCACCGGCAAGGTGTTCGTGCCGCCGCTGATCAACTCGCCCGAGAGCTTCGCCCCCGCCGCCGAGCTGGTCGAAGTCGCCCACACCGGCATCATGACCACCTTCTGTGTCGTCAACATCCCGGTCATCGGGCGCGCCGTCGAGCTGCCCTACGTCGCCGCCTCGATCGCTCTCGACGGCGCCGACATCTCGATCTTTGCCCTCGTCCAGGAATGCAAAGCCGAGGAGGCGCGCATGGGCATGCGGGTCGAAGCGGTGTGGAAGCCGGACGACGAGCGCCGCGGCGACCACGACGACATCCTCTACTTCCGACCCACCGGCGAGCCCGACGCACCGGTCGAGTCGTTCATCAACCGTCTGTGAGCCGAACATGAGCCAACTCCGCAACGTCGCCATCGTCGGCTTCGCCCAGGCGCCCCTCGTCGAACGCGATCCGCACAACACCGCCCAGGAAATGCTCTACCCGCAGGTCCGCCGCGCCCTCGAGGAATGCGGCGTCACCCGCGACGAAATCGACTACCAGGTCGCCGGCTCGTCCGACTACGTCGACGGCCGCCCCTTCGGCTTCGTCATGGCCCTCGACGTCATGGGCTCCTGGCCGCCGCGCCAAGACCTGCACGTCGAGATGGACGCCGCCTTCGCCGCCCACTACGCCTGGACCCGCATGCAAGCGGGCGATTGTGATACGGCGATCGTCTGCGGCTACGGCAAGACCTCCGAAGGTGAGCTGGAACGCGTCCTCAACCTGCAGCTCGACCCGTTCTACCAAGGACCGATCGGCCTCGACCCGGTATCGACGGCAGCTTTGCAAGCGAGCGCGCTGATGGCCAAGCATCAGCTGACCGATGCCGACCTGGCGCGCATCGTCGCCCGCAACCGCGTCGCCGGTGCCCGCAACCCCGACACCCTGCTGCAACAGGCGGTGACGGCGGAGGATCTCGAGAAGACGCCGTGGAAGGTCGCGCCGCTGCGCCAAGGTTACCTCGCCGGCAAGGCCGAGACGGCGGTGTGCCTGGTGCTCGCCGCCGAGGGCAAGGCGGAGAAGATGTGCGACCGTCCGGTCTGGATCCGCGGCGTCGACCAGCGCATCGAACTGCAGAGCTTGGGCTCGCGCGATCTGACGCAGAGCCCGAGCGCGCGGCTGGCAGCCGAGCGGGCCTGCGCCATGGCCGAGTTGGCATCGGCCAACGATGCCGACGTCGTCGAACTGAGCGCCACCAACCCGGCCGAGGAGATCCTGCTGTGTCTGGCCTTCGGCATCGATGAGACCCAACCGAAGCCGGCACTCAACCCCTCGGGCGGGGCGCACTGCGGGCACGCTCTGATGATGACCGGGCTCATCCGACTGGGCGAGGTCTTTCGCCAGCTTTCCGGGCGCGCCGGCGCCCACGCGGTGGACGGCGCCCGCCTCGGGGTGGCGCACGCGACCTCGGGGCATTGTCTGCAACAGAACCTGGTCTTCGTCTGCGGGACCGAGCGGAGGTGGTCATGAAGCGACCGGTAGCCGTCGTCGGCGTCGGGCAAACCCATCACAGCGCGCGGCGCGGCGACGTCAACATCGCCGGGCTGGTGCGCGAAGCGGTCGACCGGGCTCTGCTCGACGCCGGGCTCGAGCACAAGGACATCGACGCCGTCGTCATCGGCAAGGCGCCGGACCAACTCGAAGGCATCATGCAGCCGGAGCAATACTTGGCGGGTGCCTTGGGTGCGCACATGAAGCCGCTGTTGCGGGTGCACACGGCCGGGTCGGTCGGCGCCTCGACGGCGCTGACTGCGGCGACGCACGTCGCCTCGGGGTTGTACGAGCGGGTGCTGACGGTGGCCTTCCAGAAACAATCGGAGGGCAATGCCATGTGGGCGTTGTCGCCGAGCCTGCCGTTCACGCCGCCGCTGGTGGCGGGCGCCGGCGGCTTCTTCGCCCCCTACTGCCGCGCCTACATCGCCAAGAGCGGCGCCCCCGAGCACATCGGCCCGATGACCGCGGTCAATGCGCGCGAGAACGCCGGCCGCAACGAATACGCCCACCTGCGCGACCCGATGACCATCGAAGAGGTGTTCGCCTCACCGATGTTGTGGGAGCCGATCCGCTACCTCGAGACCTGCCCGTCGTCGGACGGTGCGGTGGCGATGGTGCTGGCTTCGGCGGAAGCGGCCAAGGGAGGACCGCGCAAGCCGGCGTGGATCAAGGGCGGGGCGTCGTACGCCGAGGGCATGTGGATTCCGGGGCGGGATCAGGTCAGTCCGCGGGCCGGACGCGATTGCGTCAAGGCCGTCTACGACCAGGCAGGCATCACCGACCCGTGGAACCAGATCCACGCCGCCGAGATCTATGTGCCGTTTTCGTGGTTCGAGGCGATGTGGCTGGAGAACCTCGGCTTCTGCGCCGAGGGCGAGGGGTGGAAAGTGATCGACCGCGGCGACCAGAAGTTCGGGCGGCACCTGCCGATCAACCCGAGCGGCGGCGTCATGTGCACCAACCCGATCGGCGCCTCGGGCATGCTGCGCCTGGGCGAGGCGGCGTTGCAGGTGATGGGCCGCGCCGGCGAGCATCAGGTCGAAGGCTGCCGCACCGCCTTGGGCCACGCCTACGGCGGCGGCGCCCAGTACTTCGCCATCTGGGTGGTGGGCGACGAGGTGTGAGTACGGCCAACGCGCTGCGTTGGCAGGGCCAAGGTACAAGGGCCAAGGGCCAAGAACTCCATGAGGGCGCGGCTTGCAGTCGGCGCGCGGTTCTGATCCCAAAACTGTCTTGGCCCTTGGCCCTTGGCCCTTGGCCCTTGGCCCTTGGCCCTTGGCCCTTGG
>CAZGEJ010000023.1:0-84247 GCA_964524885.1 uncultured Binatia bacterium (SeqCode) | reverse complement strand
TCATGCCGTGAGAAAAACTCGCCTCAGGGTGGGTCATGCTCGTGAGAAATGACACTCGACACTCCGGGTCGCACGTCAATCTCCGCCGGGGGAATCCAGGTCGAAGATTAAGGTGGGCCCTACTTTCCCCTTCCACGCATACCTTTTCCGCGGCGCGTGGATTCGTTCGGCGCTTCGGGCTACAGGCTGCCGCAGCGAATCGTCGGAGGGAAACGATGGGATGGTGTGAAGGAAAGGTTGCGTGGGTCACCGGGAGCAGCAGCGGCATCGGCGCCGCCGTGGCGCTCGAGTTGGCGCGCCAGGGAGCCGACGTCGCCCTGTCCGCGCGGCGGGCCGATCGGCTGCAGGAAACGGCTCGCCAGGTCGAAGCCCTCGGGCGCCGCGCGCTCTGTGTTCCGTGCGATGTCGTCGACGATGCCCAAGTTGCCGCCGCCGTGGCCCACATCGTCGCCACCTTCGGTCGGCTCGACGTCGCCGTCGCCAACGCCGGCATGTCGGTGATGGGGAAATTCGAAAGCCTCAGCGACGATCAGTGGCGGCGCCAGATCGACATCAACGTCAACGGCGTCGCCAGCACCGCCCGCCATGCCTTGCCCGAGCTGCGCAAGACCGGCGGCCGCCTCGCCCTCGTCGCCAGCGTCTCGGGCCTCATCTGCATCCCCGGCGGCTCCGCCTACTGCGCCTCCAAGTTCGCCGTGCGCGCCCTCGGCCTCACCCTCTCGCAGGAGCTGCAAGGCAGCGGGGTCAGTTGCACCACCATCCATCCTGGCTTCGTCGCCAGCGAGATCACCCAGATCGACAACGACGGACACCGGCACCCCGAACGCCGCGATCCCCGACCGCAAGCCCTCATGTGGCCGACCGAAAAGGCCGCTCGCGTCATGGTGCGTGCCATCGAAAAGCGCCGCCGCGAGTACGTTTTCACCGGCCACGGCAAGGTCGGCGCCTGGCTCGGCCAGCACCTCCCCGGGCTCGTGCACTTCGCCGTCAGCCGCGGCGGCGGCCGGCGCTGAGCGGCATACTTGATCGACGGGCCGAAGATGCGCTTAGAAACACGAGCAGCACGGATGGGCGCATGAGGATCGTCGTATTAGGAGGAGCGGGAGACGTCGGCAGTCGGACCGTCGAGGACCTGGCCACGTCGCCGGGCGTGACCGAGGTGACGATCGCCGACCAAAACGTCGCCGGCGCCCGCGCCCTCGCCGAACGACTGAGCGGCTGCCCCGCGACCCTGCACGTCGCCGCGGTCGACGCCAACGTCAAGGACAGCCTGGTCGGCGTCATGCGCGGGCACGACGTTGCCGCCTCCGCCCTCGGTCCCTTCCACCGCTACGAGACGAAACTCGTATCGGCCGCCCTCGAGGCGGAAATCGACTACGCCAGCATCTGCGACGAGTGGGAACCAGCCCAGAAGGTCTTCGAGAAATTCGCCCGCGAAGCGGTCGAAGAGGACCGACGCATTCTCATCGGCCTCGGCGCCAGCCCGGGGGTCACCAACCTGACCGTCGCCCACATGGCTGCCGGCATGGAGCGCCTGCGGCGGGTCGCGATCTACTGCTATCAACCACTGCTCGGCGCCGGCGGGCGCGCCGTGCTGCAACACCTCTTCCACCTTTTGGGCAGCAAGACCCTGGTCCACCGCAACGGCAAACGGCAGCGGGTGGCGCCGCTGAGCGAGGAACAGGAAGTCGAAATCCCCCACGTTGGGCCGGTGCGGGTGTGGAACGCCGGCCATGCCGAGTCGGTCACCCTGCCACGCAGGTACCCCGACATCGAAGAGGTCACCGTCATGCTCGGCTTCGGCCGCGGCGCTGGTCTGCTGACCCTGCCGGCGCGTTGGGGCGCCTTCGGTACGCGGGCCCGCATCGACGTCGTGGTCGAGATGGTCTGCTGGCTCGAACGCTGGCTCGAACCCGCCCCTCGCCCCGGTGCCATCCGCGTCGAGGTCGAAGGCTGGGCCGCCGGCGTGCCGACCCAACGGACGGCCTTCGCCGTCGGTCTGCTGCGCGACGCCGCCGGCCTGAGCCTATCGGTGGGCGCGCAGATGTTGGCCCAACGCGAGGTTCTGCACGGCAGCGGCGGGGTCTATTCTCCCGAGGGCTTGCTGCCCGCCGGGCGTGCGCTGCGACGCCTCGCGGATCGCGGCCTGCAAATCTTCGAAGACATCGAGCTGACCCAGCCGCTGCGCCTCGATTCGTAAGGGCTCAGCCGGCGCCGCGTTCGCCGTTGCCCCCCGGCACCACGAACAATTCGCAATCCGGATCCCGCTTTCCGTCGCGCTTGTTCGGATTCGACAGGACCAGAAAGCGGCCGCCATCGCGCAAGAGGCGCACGGCCTCGTCGAGACCCTCCGGCCGTACCGCGCCCGAGAGATACGGCCGGTTGCCCTCGCGCGTCGTCTTCTTCCAAAACACTCCCAGCTTCACCTTGTCGTTCGCCATGCCGCCGCACGAGAGCAGGCAGCGTGCCACGCCCGTATCGGCGCGGCCCACGCCGACATCCGACGATCGAGCCGACTCGGGAGGACACCGCCGTTGCCGTCGCGGTGACGTTGGTTGACTCCGGGGCAACATTCCTGAAACCGGGAATGGGCGCGACGGCAGCGGGGCGGTTTCTCCTGCCGGCGCGTTCTACGGCGTGGCACCCGCCTTGCGTCTACCTCTGGCGTCGAGATGAACCTCCCCATGCAACATTCCGCCTTGCAGCGCATCGTCGAGACCTTCGTCCGCGGCAACCTGTCGATCCTACTGATCGCCCTCTCCCTCTTCGCCGGTGCGCTGGCCCTCGTCGCCACCCCGCGCGAGGAGGAGCCGCAGATCGTCGTGCCCCTCGCCGACGTCTTCGTCCAAGCTCCCGGCCTGAGTGCCGACGAGGTCGAACGCCTCGTATCCACCCCCCTCGAGCGCCTGCTCTTGCAGATCGACGGGGTCGAATACGTCTACTCGATGTCGCGCCCGGGCGCCTCGATCGTCACCGTCCGCTTCTACGTCGGCGAAGACCGCGAAGACTCGCTGGTCAAAATCTACAACAAGATCCACTCGCACACGGACGTCATTCCGCCCGACGTCCGCGGTTGGGTGATCAAGCCGGTCGAGATCGACGACGTGCCGATCGTCAATCTGACCCTCACCACGCGCGATCCGGCGCGTCTCGACGACCACGCCCTACGGCGTATCGCCGAGGAGATGCAGATCGGTCTGCAGCGGGTGCGCGACACCAGCCGCGTCGACATCATCGGCGGCCGGCCGCGCGAGATTCGTGTCGACCTCGACCCCGCCGCGCTGGCGGCGCGCCGCACCTCCGCTCTCGAAGTCGCCTGGGCCCTGCAGGTCTCCAACCAGGAAGTCGACACGCAAGGTTTCGACCGCGGCGACCAGCGGTTCCTGCTCGAAGCGGGTGGGTTCTTCCGCGATGCCGCCGAACTGGAGCGCACGATCGTCAACGTCGTCGACGGTACCGCCGTGCGCCTGGGCGACGTCGCCAGCGTCAGCGACGGCCCGGCCGAGGCGACCGCCTACACCTGGCATGCGCGGCGCGACGCGGCCGCCGGCACCGATCCCTTCACTCCTGCCGTGCACATCGCAGTGTCCAAGAAGAAGGGCACCAACGCGGTCACGGTCGCGGCAGCCATCGAGCACGAAGCGCATCGCCTGGCGGCGCAACTGCTTCCCGTCGGCGCCGACCTCGTCATCACCCGCAACTACGGCGAAACCGCCGACGAGAAGGTCAACGAACTGCTCGAGGGTCTCGCGGTCGCGGTGCTCATCGTCATCGCCCTGATCGCCCTGGTGCTCGGCTGGCGCGAAGCGTTCATCATCACCGTGGCGGTGCCGATCACCTTCTCGCTCACCCTCCTGGTCAACTACTTCCTCGGCTACACCATCAATCGCGTCACCCTGTTCGCGCTGACGCTGGCGCTCGGCCTGGTGGTCGACGACCCCATCGTCGACGTCGAAAACATCTACCGCCACCTGCGCATGCGCAAAGAGCCGCCGCTACGGGCCGTGCTGACGGCGGTGCAGGAGGTGCGGCCGCCGATCATTCTGGCCACGTTGGCGGTCATCGTTTCCTTCGTGCCGCTCTTCTTCATCACCGGCATGATGGGCCCGTACATGCAGCCGATGGCCTTCAACGTGCCGTTGGCCATGCTGATGAGCATGGTGGTGGCGTTCACGATCACGCCGTGGATGAGCTACCACGTCTTGAAGGACGACGATCGGCAAGACGAGGGCGAGGTGTGGAGCCTCGAGGCCAGTCCGGTCTACCGCATCTACAGCGCCGTGCTGCGCCCCTTTCTCGCTTCGCGCCGCCTGGCCGGGATCCTTCTGGGCGGCACCGCCCTGCTCTTCCTCTTCGCTCTGTGGCTCGGCGCGGCCCGCTTGGTGCCGCTCAAGATGCTGCCGTTCGACAACAAGAACCAATTCCAGATCCTGCTGGATCTCCCCGAAGGAACCACCCTCGAGCGCACCGATGCAGCGGCGCGTGATCTCGCACGGGTCGCTCTGTCCCTGCCCGAAGTGCAGGACGTGCAAGTCTACAGCGGTCAGGCTTCGGCGATCGACTTCAATGGTCTGGTGCGCCACTACTACTTGCGCCAACAGCCGAACGGCGCCGACATTCGCGTCAATCTGGTCGACAAGGATCGACGCCAAGCCCAATCCCACGCCATCGTCCTACGCATCCGGCCCCTTCTCGAAGCCGCGGCGGCCAAGTGGGATGCGGCGATCAAGTTGGTCGAAGTGCCGCCCGGTCCGCCGGTGCTGGCGACGATCACGGCGGAGATCTACGGCGCCGAGCACGTACCCTACAGTCGTCTCGAACGTGCCGCCGAGAGTGTCGCCGCGCGTTTACGGCGCGAACCTCAGGTCGCCGACGTCGACACCACCGTCGAATCCGAGCAGCGGCGCTGGAGCTTTCGCGTCGACAAGGAGAAAGCGGCCCTCTCCGGCATCGCCACGCAGGACATCGGCCAGCTGCTGAAGCTGGCTCTCGACGGGGCTCCGGTGACGCGGCTGCACGAACTCGGCGAGGTCAACCCCTTGCCGGTGACCCTGCGCTTGCCGCGCGCGGCGCGCAGCTCGGTCGAGGATCTATCGCGTCTGCACGTCAAGGGGCGCCCAGGGTACGTGCAGACCCGCGATGCCGGCGGCCTGCGTGCTGCGCCCATTCCCCTGGTCCAACTCGGCGAACTCGGCCGCTTCGACGACGTCACCGGCGAACCGACGATCTACCACAAGAATCTCCGCCGAGTGGCGTATGTCTTCGCCGAAACCGCCGGACGCGCTCCGGCCGAAGCCATCCTCGACGTCATCGCCGACCAAGACGCCGACGCGACGGAGAGCCGTCCGGTCGCCTCTCGCGCGTATTGGCGCAACGGCGGCGGCGACCCGTGGCATCTGCCGTCGGGCACCGAAGCGGTGTGGACCGGCGAGGGCGAGTGGCAGGTGACGCTCGACGTATTCCGCGACCTGGGCATCGCCTTCGGCCTGGCCGTCTTCGGTATCTACGTATTGATCGTCTACCAGACGGGTTCCTTTTTCATGCCGCTCATCCTGATGATTTCGATCCCGTTGACGATGATCGGCATCATGCCGGGTTTCTGGCTGCTCAATGCGCTCACGGCGGAACCCGTGGGTGCGTCGCCGGATCCGGTATTCTTCACCGCCACGGCCATGATCGGCATGATCGCGTTGGCCGGCATCGCCGTGCGCAATGCCATTCTGCTGATCGAGTTCGTGCACGAACGCCTGCGCGAGGGTATGCCCCTGGAACCGGCACTCCTCGCCAGCGGAGCCGTGCGCTTCCGCCCGATCGTGCTCACGGCCGGCACGGCGTTGTTGGCGGCGTGGCCGATCACCCTCGACCCGATCTTCTCGGGCTTGGCCTGGGCGTTGATCTTCGGACTGTTCGTCTCGACAGCTTTCACCCTGCTCGTCATTCCGGTGACCTACGACTTGATCTACCGCCACCGCCCGGGACACGGCCTACCGCTCGAGGAGGAAGCATGAACCAGCGTCGCGCCAGCTTTCGTGTCGCAGTCCCGAGGTACGCTTCATGACCCGCTCGTCTCGCACCATCGCCGCGCTCCGCGCCGGAGCCGTCGTACTGACCGTGACCTTGTTGATCCTGTGGATGTCGGGCTTCTTCACCGACAAGATCGCCCCCGGCAGCGACGGCGCGGCCCCGCTGACCGTACGGCAGGGAGCGGAATGGATCACCGTCGAGGAAGAGCGCCTGCCGATCATCGAAGAGGCCACCGGTACCGTTCAGGCCGAACGCAAGACGACGGTATCGGCGCGCATCCTTGCGACTATCGTCGACATCCCCGTGCGCGCCGGTGACAGCGTACGGCGCGGCGACGTGGTGGTGCGTCTCGACGCGGCCGACCTCGCCTCGCGCACCGCCGAGGCACAGCGGGCGATCGAGGCGGCCACGGCGACGCAGCAGCGCACGCAGGGTGATCTGCAGCGCGCCCGGAAATTGGTGGCCAAGGGGGTGATGAGTCGAGCCGAGTTCGATCAGATCGAGGCTGCGGCCCGGGTTGCCGACGCCGAGTTGGCGCGCGCCGCTGAGGTGCAGCAACGGGCCAGAATCAATCTCGACTACGCCACCATCACCTCACCCGTCGACGGACGCGTCGTCGACCGACTCGCCGAACCCGGCGACACGGCGGCACCGGGGGTGCCGTTGATGACTCTTTACGATCCTACGGCCCTACGTGTCGAAGTGGCGGTACGCGAATCACTGGTCTCGCAACTAAAGGTCGGCCAGACGGTGCGTATTCGCCTCGGCGCCGAAACTGTCGACGCTGGCGTCGACGAAATCGTGCCGCAGGCCGAAACCGGATCGAGAACCTTCCTCGTCAAGCTCGGCTTGGCCCACCACGACGAACTGTTCACGGGTACCTTCGCCCGCGTCCTGCTGCCCGCCGGCCAACGTATGCGCTGGCTGGTACCGGCGTCGGCCGTGCAGCGCGTCGGCCAGCTCGACTTCGTCTACGTGGCGGACGCAGCCGGCGCCAACCGCCGGCTCGTCACGCTGGGTGCCACCACGGAAGATGGCCGCATCGAAGTCTTGAGCGGCGTACGCGCCGGGGAGCGCGTCTTGCGCTCACCCGACGACGACCTCGAACTCGCTGTGCACGGGAGCGGCGAGTGAGTTGGCGATGATGCAATTGCGTTCGGCCTTCTCGAGCAAGCGACGAGCCCGCTCGCTGTCGGTGCCCGCCGGCACGCAAAGACGGGCGTGCAACTGAAACTCCTTGAACTTCATGGTGCGTTCGACCTTGTCGAGCACGCCGTCGACGTCGCAGGTGAGTTCGAGCCAGTGAAACTTCGACGCCTCGGCGACGGCGCGGAAGGTCAGGATGAAGCAATCGCCCACCGCACCGGTGAGGAAGGTTTCGGGCGACCAGCGATCGCCGGGTCCGTCGAACTCGGTCGGCGACGCCGACTCGATGGCCGGCAGCCCAGGCGAGGTGAGATGGATCAGCTCACGCGACGTTGTCGAATGAGCGCTGACGACGTAATGGTGGGGAAATTCTTTCATTCTCTCTCTCCTCGACGAGGTTGGCTCGTCAGCTATGGCTGGGCGAAGCGCGCGACCGACAAACGTCGCACGTCGAACCGTTCCGACGTGCCGGTCGTCAGCAAGTCTGCCGCGATCTGACCGAGAGCGCCACACGTCTCGATGCCGCAGCCGCCTTGGCCGGCGAGCCAGAAGAAACCGGGCATGGCGGGATCGAAACCGACCACCGGCACACGGTCGGGAGCGAAGGTGCGCAAACCCGCCCAGCGATGGCGAATGGCGCGCGGCCGCAGTTCCGGAAACAGACCCTGCATGCGTTCGATGCCCGCGGCCAGCTCGTACTCGTCCCACTGCGCGTCGCAGGGCTCCATCACCTGCTCGTCCATCGGACAGAGCAACATGCGGCCGGCATCGTCACGCAGATAGACACGATCGGCATCGCTCCAAACCATCGGCCAGCGCCCGATGTCGAAAGGATCGGGCGGGTCGAAGAGAAGGATGCAGCGCCGCCGCGGTTCGAGACGAACCGGCGTCGCGCCGGCCATGATGCCGACTCGTTGCGTCCATGCTCCCGCTGCATTGACCACGTGGCCGGCCCGCACCGTGTGCGTGCCGACGCGCACGCCGGCACAGCGGCCGTGCTCGTGCAGGATGCCGTCGACCGGCGCGGCGAAGGCGTATTCGACGCCGCAGGCCCGCGCGTGACGTTGCAAGGCCTGCAACAGGGCGTGCACGTCGATGAAGCCGTCGTCGGGCAAATAAGCCGCCGAGTGGAAGCGGCTGGGGTCGAGCGCTCCTTGCACGAGAGCCGAGGCTGCCTCCGGCGTCACGAAGTCGAGACACATGCCGAAGCGCCGCAGGGTTTCGGCCTCATCGTCCAACTGGTGCCGTTCCGCGTCGCGCAACAACACCAAGACGCCGCGGCGATCGAGTAACGGCTCGTCGGTGAACCCCTCGGGGGGGTGGCGCAAGAAAGCCGCGCCGAGCACCTTCAGTTCGCGCAACGTCGGCACCTTGTCGAGTTCGACCAACGATGCGGCGCTACGCCCGGTGGCGTGGTAGCCGGGAAAGTTCTCTTGTTCGAGAAGGAGAACGCGGTCGACGCCGCGTTCGGCGAGGAAATAGGCCAGCGACAGTCCGGCGACTCCGCCGCCGATGATGACGACGTCGTAGCGCTCGTGCTTGGGTTGGAACTCGGCCATCGCTACGGCTGCAGGATGCGTCGCTGCCAGAGCTTGCCGCGACGCTCGAAGTGCTCGCGTTCGTGCAGGCGCGGCTCCTTGCGTGTCCAAAACTCGATTTCACGCGGCTCGAGGACATAGCCGCGCCAATGCTCCGGGCGTGGCACCATCTGATCATGCAGCTGGCGCTCGACGACCTTGAGCTTGGCCAAGAGAAGGCGACGCGACTCGATCTCGGCGCTCTGCTCCGACACACTGGAGGCCAGCTGACTACCGCGCGGCCGAGTTCGCCAATAGGCATCGGCCTCGGCGTCGTCGACGAGGCTGACGTGCCCGGCGACCCGCACCTGGCGTCCGGTTTCATGCCAGTAGAAGGCCAGCGCCGCCTCCGGATTACCGGCGAGTTCGCGACCCTTACGCGACCGTTCGTTGGTGTAGAAGACGAAGCCGCGCATGTCGGTGCCCTTGAGCAAGACGAAACGGCACGACGGTCGCCCCTGGGCGTCGACCGTGGCGAGGGCCATCGCCTCGGGCAGCGGATTGCCAGAACCTTCGGCCTCACGCCACCACGACTGAAACTTGCGCATCGGATCGGCGGTCATGCCTTTCGCTTTACAAGGCAACCGGCGCGAGTCAATCGGCGCCGCAGGAGGTTGTGGTCGAAGATGCACCAGGAAGATGCGGACATCCGCTCGAGCCGCGATGGATCGGTGCGCGTGATTCGAGGTGACGTGCGATGGCGAAAGAAAGGGGCGACTCGAAGACCACGAACTCCTCTCGGAGTCCGGAAGGGGGCTGGTCAACGAGTCACCCCTGCTGGTAGGGATTTCGCCCTCGCGTCCATCGCGACGGCGTCACTCCCAATGCCTGCACCCTCTTCCCTACCAAGTGTCGTGCCAAGTGCCGGCGGACCACCCGGCAATCGAAGAGGCACCGAGCCTCCCATGCCTGGGAAATCCCGGCGGGGTTCTTCGAACTCTGAGGAACGGATCGCCGCCATTCCTCGCTTCCCAGGCTCAGCCATCCATGCCTGAGCCACTCCCAGCTTTGGGAATCGCCTCTCCTGTTCCGCGTCATTCCCTGCCGCGCCGAAGCTGGCATCACTCCCGCATCGTCCATCTCTTGAGCCCGGGACGACGACGTTCCAAAGTACGATCACCGGCTGCCATGAGGGAGCCGAGCCAGCCCGGAGCATAGGAGTTGCCCGTGTCGCGCTTCATCGATGACATCAACCGGTTGTTCGACGAGGTACTGCGTACGCCTTGGAGCCCGCAGCGGCCGCGTCTGCGCCATCCCGGTCCGGCCGGGCCGGGGTCGGTCTGGGAAGTCGAGATTCCCACCGGACACATCGAGCCTGAGGACGTGGCCGTCACGCTGCAGGCGAATCGCATCAGCGTCACCCTCGGCGGTCGTTCGCTTTCCACCGTCGGCACTGGCACACGTCAGGTGACGACCGACCGCTACGAGGAGAGGCGGCAGACGTACGCGCTGCCGGCGGGTGCCCAGGTCGACGGCTTCGAGGTGCAATTCGAAGAACAGAAGGTGCGCGTCCGCGTGCGACTGCGCCAAAGTGAGGGTTGAACCGTGACCCAAGCGACCCCGATGCGGATTCCCGCCCCGGCTCCGCGGCGCCTGAGCGCCGAGGAACTCGAACTCAAGGTTGGCCCCGAGGATCTCGCCTTTGCGACGACCAACGACGTGCAGCAGACGGCCGACTGGTTCGGCCAGGAGCGTGCCCTCGCCTCGCTCGAGTTGGGGCTGCGCGTGCGCCACCCCGGCTACAACATCTACGTTTGCGGTCTCAGCGGCACCCATCGCGAGTCGCTGGTCGTCGAGCTGCTCGAGAAGTTCCGCGACGGCCAGCCGGCTCCGGGCGATCGGGTGTTGGTGCAGAACTTTCGCAACCCCGACCGGCCGCGCGCCCTCTTGTTGCCGCGCGGTTGGGGCCACCGGTTGCAGGATGACATGCAGGATCTCGTGCGCGACCTGCGGCGGCTGCTGCCCGAGGCGTTCCGCAAGGAAACCTTCGAAGAAGAGAAGGAACGCATTTCGGAGAAGTTCGGCGAGCAAGGCGACGCGATCAATCGCCAGTTGGCCGAAAAGGCCGAACAAGCCGGCTTCGCCCTGCAGCTCGGCCCGGCCGGCCAGATCGCCTTCACGCCGATCCGCAACGGCCGCCCGATGACGGACAACGAACTCGCCGAGCTCACCGACGAACAGCGCGAGGACCTGCGGCAGAAACACCGCGAACTGCAGCGCGAGGTCAAAGCGGTCCTGCGCCAGCACCAGCAGCTGCTGCGTCAACTCGGGCGCGAGGTGAAACAGATCGAGCGCCGCGTCGCCAGCGAGGCGGTCGCACCCTCGATCGACGAATTGGCCGAGAAGTACCCCGACGAGGAAGTGCGCCGTTATCTCGAAGAAGTCCGACAGAACGTCCTCGAGCACCTGAGCGATTTCCAAGAGCAGCCGCCGCAGCAGATGATGCCGCCGTTCATGCCGATGCCGACGGAAGACGAACTCTTCGTCGACTACCAAGTGAACGTGCTCGTCGACAACAGCGACAACGAGGGCACACCGATCATCGTCGAACCGGCACCGACCTACCGCAACCTCTTCGGTGCCGTCGAACGCATGGTCGATCGCCACGGGCGCTTGGTCACCAACTTCACTCGCGTCACCGCCGGCTCGCTGCTGCGGGCGCATGGCGGCTGCATCGTCATTCCCGTGGTCAACGCCCTGATGGAACCGTTCGTCTGGCGTTGGCTCAAGCAATGCCTCAAGCAGCAGCAGCTCGAGATCGAGGGCTACGATCCCTTCTCCTTGTTCACCACCTCGGCCCTCAAGCCGGAGGCCATGCAACTCGACACGCGGGTCGTGCTCGTCGGGCCGACGGACGTGTTCCAGATGCTCTACTTCTACGACGACGAGTTCCGCGAGATCTTTAAGATCCGCGCCGAGTTCGGCCACGAAGCGACCGGCGACGACGCCCAACGGAACTGCATCGGCGAGATCGCCCGCATCGCCAAAAACGAAAACCTACCTCCTTTCGATGCCGCCGCCGTACGCGCCCTGTTGCGACAGTCGGCGCGCTGGGTCGAACACCGCAAGAAGGTACCGAGCCAGTGGACCGAACTGGGCGATCTCATGCGCGAAGCCGCCTTTTGGGCCAACAAACGCGGTACCTCCATCGTCGGCGCGGCGGACATCGAAAAAGCCCTCGACGAGCGGGCGTTTCGCCTCAATCGGACCGAAACCAAGCTGCGCGAGCTGATCCACGCGGGAACCCTGCTTCTCGACGTCGATGGCACGCGCGTCGGGCAGATCAACGGCTTGGCGGTGGTCAACGTCGGCGGCTACGAATTCGGTCGCCCGTCGCGCATCACCGCCACTGTCGCGCTCGGCCAAGCGGGCTTGGTCGCCGTCGACCGCGAAGCTCAGATGAGCGGCAACACTTTCGACAAGGCCGTTCTCATCATCACCGGCTACCTGCGCCACATGTACGCGCAGCGCTTCCCGTTGGCTTTGTCCGCCAGCCTCGCCTTCGAACAGTCGTACTCCGGTATCGAGGGCGACAGCGCTTCGGCGGCGGAGCTGTTCGCCCTGATCTCCAGTCTTTCCGGCATTGCGTTGCGCCAGGACCTCGCCGTTACCGGCAGCGTCAACCAGTTCGGCGCCATCCAACCGATCGGCGGCATCAACGAGAAGGTCGAAGGCTTCTTCGCCATCTGTAAGGAGGCCGGCTTGACCGGGCGTCAGGGCGTCGTGCTGCCGATCCAGAACGTCGACAACTTGGTGCTCGGGCGCGACGTGCAGGAGGCGATCCGCGCCGGCACCTTCCATCTCTACCCCATCGCCAGCATCGACCAGGGACTCGAAGTCTTCACCGGCGTGGCGGCGGGCAACATCGACACCCCGGGCACCGTGCATCACTCGGCGTACCGGCGTCTGCGCCGCATGGCACGCCGCCTGCGCGCCTTCGGCCGCGGCGCGAACAACGAGGCCGAGGCCAAGAAGCCCCCCGCCCCGGCCAAGGACGCGCCCAGCCAAGGCTGACGCGACCGCCATGATGCAACCGCCGCGTGTGCTGCCGAAAGCGCAATTCCAGCTCTTCCTCGACGCCCTATGGCGTAGCGGACGCACGGTTTTGGGGCCGGTGGAGCGCGACGGATGTGTCGACTTCGACGAGATTCGCTACACCCACGAACTCCCCATCGGCCGGCGCGACCGGCAAGAGCCGGGGCGCTATCGGTTGGTGGAGGGTGTGCCGGGCGAAGTGTTCGGAGTGGTGCATGGTCCGACTTCCGCCAAACGCCATCTCTTCGCCCCGGTCGAACCCCTGGTCGACGTGCGCGTCGATGCCGATGGCCTTCACTTTCATCCCATCGAGCCGGAAGCCCCGTTCTTGGTGATCGTCGGTTTGCGCGCATGCGACATCGCCGCCGTCGCGGTGCAAGACCGCGTCTTTCTGCAAGACAGCGTGCGGGATGCGGCGTACGCCGTGCGTCGCGAGCGCACCGCCTTCGTCGTCGTGCATTGCACCCGTTCGCTGCCGACCTGCTTCTGCACGTCGATGGGAACGGGCCCGCGCGCCCAAGCCGGATTCGATCTCGGGCTCACCGAGCTGGAGGATCGCTTCGTCGTCGAGATCGGCAGCGAACTGGGGCAATCGTTGCTGGCATCGCTCGAACTACTGGAAGCGCCGCCAGGGCTGGTCGAGCAAGCCCATGCGGCCACCGACGCCTGCGCCTCAGCCATGCCGCAACGCCTCGCCGTCGGCGGTTTAGCCGAGGCCCTGCTTTCGAGCCACGAGCATCCGCGCTGGGACGACGTCGCGGCGCGCTGTTTGTCTTGCGGCAACTGCACCATGGTCTGTCCCACCTGCTTCTGTCACGGCATCGAAGATGCCACCGCGATTCATGGCCGTCAGAGCACGCGGGTGCGGCAGTGGGCTTCGTGTTTCGATCCGGCGCATGGTCAGATCCACGGCATGAACTTTCGACCGCACGTGCGCGACCGCTACCGTATGTGGCTGACGCACAAGCTGGCGACGTGGCAAGAGCAGTTCGGCACCAGCGGGTGTGTCGGCTGCGGGCGCTGTGCCACGTGGTGCCCGGCGGGTATCGATCTCGTCGAGGAGTGCAACGCCCTGCGGCTACCGGCGGAGAACGCATGAACCCGTATGTTCCGATGGCGGCACACGTCAGCGAGCGCCACGAGGAGACGGCGGACGTGTTGACGTTCACCCTCGAGTTGGACGATCCGCAAACGCGCCGGGAGTACCGCTTCGCCGCGGGTCAGTTCAACATGCTGTACGTCGCCGGCGTCGGCGAGGTGCCCATCTCGATCGTCTCCGACCCCAGCGAACCGCAACGCCTGGTGCACACCGTGCGCATCGTCGGTCACGTCACCGAGGTCATGCGCCGCTGGCAACCCGGCACCGCCGTTGGGGTGCGCGGCCCGTTCGGACGCGGCTGGCCGCTGGAGCGGGCGCAGGGGCGCGACTTGGTGGTCGTCACCGGCGGCCTGGGCTGTGCGCCGGTGGCCGGTGCCATCGAGTATGTCCTGCGGCGACGCGACGACTACGGCGAGCTGCACATCCTGCACGGGGTCAAGACCGCGGGCGATCTGCTCTATTCGGAGCGCTTCCAGCGTTGGGCCACGGCGCCTCGCACCCAGGTGTACTTGACGGCGGATCGACCCGACGCGGCGTGGCACTATCGGGTCGGGGTGGTGACCAACCTCTTCGACGATCTGCGCGCCTCGACCTCGGCCGTGGTGTTCATGTGCGGCCCCGAGGTCATGATGCGCTTCGCGGCGCGGCGCCTGCTGCAACGCGGCCATGCGGCGAGCGACATCTACGTTTCGCTCGAACGCAACATGAAGTGCGCCGTCGGCATCTGCGGCCATTGTCAGCTGGGCGGCGTATTCGCGTGCAAGGACGGGCCGGTCTTCGACTACGAACGGGCGCGACCCATCTTCGAACAGGATGCTCGATGAAACCACGCGTCGCCGTCTACAAATTCGCCTCGTGCGATGGCTGCCAGCTGCAGCTACTCAACGCCGAAGAGGCCTTGCTCGACTTGGCCGGTGAGATCGACTTGGCCTTCTTCCCGGAGGCTCGCTCGACCATGGAACCGGGTCCGTACGACGTCGTGTTGGTCGAGGGCAGCATCACCACGCCGGAGGATGCCGAGCGCCTGGCGGAGATTCGGCGGCAGGCGGGGTTTTTGATGACCATCGGCGCCTGTGCCACCGCCGGCGGCATTCAGGCTCTGCGGAACTGGGCCGACGTCGAGGACTACAAGCGTGCCGTCTACCCGTCGCCGCAGTGGATCGAGGCGTTGCCGACATCGACGCCGATCGCCGCGCACGTCGCCGTCGACTACGAACTGCACGGCTGTCCGGTCGATCGGCATCAACTGCTCGGCTGCCTGCGCTCGGTACTGTCGGGTACACGTCCACGACTGCCGAGCCATAGTATCTGTCTCGAGTGTAAGCGACGCGGCGCGGCGTGTGTCGTCGTCACTCGCGGCGAGCCCTGTCTCGGACCGGTGACCCGCACCGGTTGCGGTGCCGTGTGTCCGCGGATGGGTCGTGGCTGCTACGGCTGTTTCGGGCCGGCGGAGCAAGCGCAGGTGCCGACGTGGAGCAGATTGACGCAGGCGCACGGATTGAGTCCGCAGGAGACGGCGCAACGCTTGCGCGGTTTCACCGGGCAGGCGCCGGCATTTCGGGAGGAGAGCGATGCCCTCGCCCGGCCCTGAGACCCGCACGCTGAAGGTCGACTATCTGACCCGTGTCGAAGGCGAGGCGTCGCTGCGTCTCGAACTGCGCGACGGCGTCGTCGAGGACGTGCAGCTGGCGATCTTCGAGCCGCCACGCTTCTTCGAAGCCCTTCTACGCGGACGCCAGGCAGCCGAGGCGCCCGACATCACGGCGCGCATCTGCGGCATCTGTCCGGTGGCGTATCAGATGAGCGCGGTGCATGCGCTCGAACGGGCCTTCGGCGTGACGGTGACGCCGGAAATTCGTGCCCTGCGGCGGCTGTTGTACTGCGGCGAATGGATCGAAAGCCACGCGCTGCACATCCACATGCTGGCAGCGCCGGACTTTCTCGGCTGCGACAGTGTCATTGCGCTGGCGGAGATGGATCCGGCGGCGGTGCAGCGCGGCCTACGTCTGAAGCGGGTCGGCAACGCCATCCTGGAATTGTTGGGCGGACGCGCGGTGCATCCGGTGAGTGTTCGCCTCGGCGGATTCACGCGGGTACCGACGCGTACTGAACTGGCGGCGCTGCGCCAACCCTTGGCCGAGGCCTACGAGGATGCCCTCGCCTGCTTGGCGTGGACGGCCCAGCTGAAACTTCCGACGCTGTCGATCGATACCGAGTTCGTCGCCCTGCGCCATGCCGACGAGTATCCTTTCAATGAGGGGCATCTGGTGTCGAGTCGGGGGCTCGACGTCGAGCAGACGCGCTTCGCCGAACATTTTCACGAACAGCAGGTGCCCTACTCGCACGCCTTGCAGTCGCGAACGAGCGACGGACGAGCCTATTTCGTCGGGCCTTTGGCGCGGCTCAACCTGAACTTCGATCGCCTGGATGACGCGGTGGTTCGGGCGACGCGTGCGGCCGGCGTCGAGTTCCCCAACCGCAACCCGTACACGAGCATCGTGGCGCGCGCGGCGGAATTGTTGCAGAGCGTGGTCGAGGCGCGCCGTCTCGTGGATGCGTATGTCCCCCCGGTGCCGGCGCATGTCGACGTCGTTGCGCGAGCCGGCAGCGGCTGTGCCGTGACCGAGGCGCCGCGCGGAATTCTGTATCACCGGTACGAGACGGATGCGGACGGCAGAATCGTCGCGGCGACGATCGTGCCGCCGACGTCGCAGAACCAAGCGCAAATGGAAGACGACCTGCGGAAGTTGGGACCGAGCTTGGTTGGGCGCAGCGATGAAGAGGCGACACGCTTGTGCGAGACGGCACTACGCAACTACGACCCGTGCATCTCCTGCGCGACGCACTTCCTACGCTTGGAATTGATTCGGCGATGAAACGCGTCCTCGGCGTCGGCAGCCCGTGGGGGGATGACCGCGTCGGATGGGAGTTGGCCGAGCGCGTCGCCGCGCGACACGGCGGAGATGTCGAGGTGCGCGTCCTCGACCGACCGGGTCTGGGATTGATCGAGCATCTGCACGACGCTGAGGCGGTGTTGATTTTGGATGCCGTGCTGGCCGGGGAGAGTCATCCCGCGGGCAGCGTCGTGGAAGTCGAGTTGCACGAACTCGAGCCGGGCGGCCTGCGCACCTTGTCGAGCCATGGGTTTGGCGTGCAGGAAGCGATCGAACTGGCGACGAAGTTGGGTCCATTGCCGGCGCGGCTGAGTCTCATCGGCGTCGCCGTGACGCCAGCATCGGTGCCGATGGAGCCGGCGGCCTTCCTGAGCAAGAGCACCAAGGACGCATTGGCGGCAGCACTTCGGCGTGTCGAAGCATGGTTGGAAACCGCGGGATAGAGCCCGGGCGTGCAACCTCGACGTTCGCCGATCTTCCTGGGTCCTGACCGTCGGGAAAGATCCGGCGCAATCTTGCCCGTCGACGGCGGGCACGGGACCCAGGCCGTCGTTCTATCTTGGCGCCGATTGTGGTGGGCAGAACTGATCGGACCGTACGGCGGGAACCGAGTCAGGTGCCTTCGGTTCGTTCGGCGCTCGAAATGGTCGCCACGACTTCGTAGCCCGCGGCAGCGAGGGCGGCCTCGAGTTCGTCGAGTCGATCGGTGCGGAGCCGGGCATGGAAATGGTTGTGCTGGTGGCCGCGACCGCGGCGCAGCCAGAGCACGTCGGCCCGACAACGCTGCAGGATGGCGCGCACTTCGTCGAGGCTCGCGCCGACTCCGGTGGCGTCGATGACCATGCGGTAGGAAGCATCGGCGACGCCGGTGAGCCGAATGAAGGCTTCCAGGACATCCGAGGTCGTCAGGATGCCGACGAGTTCTTCGCCGTCGACGACGGGCAAGGCATTGACCTTGGCGCGGCGCATTTCGTGGGCTGCTTCGTCGACGGACTGCCCTGGGCCGATGGTGATGGGGTTGCGGGTCATGACGGCTTCGATGCGTTCGTCCTCGGGTGCGGCCGAGCGCAGGTCGCGATCGGTGACGATACCGACGAGGAGGCCTTCGTGGACGACAGGAAGCTGACGTACGCCGTGGCGTTCGAGCATGCGGCGGGCGTGGGCGATGGATTCCTGGGGTCCGACGGTCACGACACGAGCGGACATGTTGTAGCGAACCAGCACGGCACACCTCCTCGAGCCGGCGACGGCCGACTTCCGTGAGGCTAACAAAGCACAAGTCGGTCCGCGCCACAGCAGGCGGAAGGGAGAGTCGGGAAGCCGGGCGGATTCTCGTGCCTGCGATGGCCCAGGGAGCGGATTGCAGCCGATGGGAAGGAGAACGCTATCGGTGAACGTTTGTAAACGTTCGCCGGCTGGCACGGAAGCTGAATACGAACTCCGCTTCGTATACGTCGTCGAACGAGCCCGGGGTGGGTCCGGGCGGGCGGCAAACGCGACGCAGCGTCGCAGGAGGCGAACATGGCAGATTTCCTTTCCGCGTATTCGATCCAAAACTGGCTCGAATCCTGTCCGCAGGGCTACCTCGAAGGCACCGAGTTCGGCCACGCCCCAAACGAACACGAGCCCGACGAGGTTCTCGCCAACGACATCCTGCGCCAGGAGGCGATCCGCTCGACCGTGCAGCTCGTCGTCGGCGAACGCTGCGCCCTCTCCGCCTCGTCCGGCCTCATCAACGCCGCGCCCGACGAAGGCAGCAAGCGCTTCCTCGCCACCCAAACCCTCGACGAAGCGCGCCACGTCGAAATCTTCACCCAGCGTCTGTTCGACCTCGGCGTGAAGAAGAACGAACTCGAATCGGTCATCTCCCACTACGCCAATCCCAACCTCGTCAAGTTCGCCGGCGTCCTCCTCGAAAAGGTCGACAAGAAGGACTTCATCGCCGGTGTCGTCGGCCAGAACATCGTCCTCGAGGGCATGGCCTTCAGCGTCTTCGAAATGCTGCACGCCCTCAGCAACGCGATGAACCCCAAGTTCGCCCATACCCTCGCCGGCACCATCGCCGACGAGCGCCGCCACGTCGGCTTCGGCGAAAACCGCATCGGCTCGCTCATCAAGGAACACCCCGAGAAGCGCCCCGAAATCGAACGCATGCAGAAGGAAATGTCCTACTACATGCTCGCCACCTTCGCCGACGCCTTCCGCAACAACCCGGCCCAGGCCGAATTCGACAAGCTCGAAGCCCGCATGCAGGCGCACGGCGTCCACGCCAACTACCAAGGCGTCGACCTCGCCGGCATGGCCCCCGAGGACATGGAAGGCGTGCTCGCCGACACGGTGCTCAAAGAGTTCAAGACGCGCCTCGGCCGTATCGGACTCGAGTACCAGACGCCCGCCCGTCCCTGAGCCATGCGCCGCACCGCACCGAGGCCAGGGGGCGACGTGCACGAACTCGCGCCGGACGAGTTCCTCGATCGCGTCCACTCCTTCGAGTTCTGGTTCCAGTCCGTCGAGGGTTATCTCGGCGGCCAAACCTACGGTCACGACCCGGAGGTGACCAACGGCATCCCGGTCGGGGTCGACCGCGATCGCTTGATCTCGGTGCTGTGCAACTACTGTGTCGGTGAGACCGCGGCGCTCGAGGGCGCCAGCGGTCTCATCGCCATCGCCCCAGACCGTCGTTCGAAAATCTTCCTCGCCACCCAAGTCGCCGACGAAGGTCGCCACTTGGAGGTGTTGTTGCACCGCCTGAGCGACCTGGGCGTCGCCGAGCCCGAGGTCGAAGTCGAGCGTCGCGCCAACCGCAGCCTGCTCGCCTTCAAACGCCGCCTGCTCGATCTCGTCGCCAGCAAGGACTGGGAGGCCGCCGTCTTCGCCCAAAACGTCATCCTCGAGGCCCTCGAGTTCGCCGTCTTCCAGGATCACGCCCGCGAAGCCGACCCGGTGACGCAACAGGTGCTGCAGGGCATCGTCAAGGACGAGCGCCGTCACATCGGCTTCGGCGAAAACGAGATCGGCCGGCGCATGAAGGCCGCGCCGCACCTGCGCACGCGCCTCGACGTGGTGAAACGGGAACTCGACCACCTCGTGCTCGACGCTCTCGGCGAAACCACCCGCGACCTCGGCCTGTCGCCCGACGAGCACGATCGCATCGGCCGGGCCTATCTCGAGTCCGTCGCCCGTTTGGGATTCACGCTATGACCGATCCGCTGCTGAGTCCGGAAAAAGCCGAACACGAACGCCCGCGCCAGCGTTTCGAGCTGGAAGAAACGGGTTTCGACGAAGTCCCGGTCAAGTACCGCAAGTTCTATCGCAAGCTGCGCGGCCCCGACGACACCCTTGCCCCCAACGAGGTGATCTGCCCCGTGTGCAAGGTCGTGATTCGCTCGAGCCGCGAACTGCGTCCCGGCGATCGAGTCTACTGCATGCCGTGCATGTCGCGCTTGATCGTCGTGCAGAGCGACAACGGTCGTCTCGAAGCTCTCGTCGCCTACTGATACCTATCCCGCGTCGGCTCCATCCGACACCGATCCCGCGGCTCGAACGGAGCCGGCCCGGCATCGTCCGTCCCATGCGACATCGGGCGAACGATGCGAGGCCGGCCTCCGTCGCGGCCTTGGGTCGCCTACATCGCAGCGCAGCGATGTAGCGCTCGCGCCCGCTTGTTAGGAACAGCGCCGCACTCACCGTGGTGGGCTTCGACGTCGACCGACGACCTGCGTCAGCCGTTGGCGCAGCCGCTTCACTTCGAGATTTGATGAATCGAGAAAGGCGACGGGGCCGGTCCGATGGGAAGATCGGGCCGACCCCGCCAAAAGAGGGGACAACTGGAGAACCCGTCGCGCAGCGAGTGGCGCATCGTGGGGCTCTCCGGAGGGACCGTTTCGGTCTGCCCTACTCCTTACGCAAGAGCCGTGCCGAACAGCGCCCATGCCGTGGCTGGCTCACAGCGGGTCAACTGTTGCGAGGTTGCGAAGAACCGGAATCCGTTCGGTCACGGTTGGGAAAACGCCCGTCGTCGAAGACCCGCACGATCAACGACTGGCTCGCCGTCGCCAACAGGGTCCCATCCTCCGACCACAGCAGCATCTCGCCGTGCCCGAAGCCGCGCGCCACGCCGAAGACGCGAATGTCACACAGGACCCACTCGGTCGGCACCAACCTCAGGATACGAATCGTGTTGTCCAGACTGTTGCCGCCCGCCCACCGTCCGAGCGCCTGGCCAATCCCCGACGGAACCCAGTCGGCGATGATCGCCAGCTTGGCGGCGCTCAGCTCGACGTCGCCGCTCATCCGGGCCCACAGCGCCGAGCGGCCGTCGACACTCGGAGTGCCGTCGCGTTCGGCGCCATAACGACCGCGCGCCACCCGCAGCTCGACGCGCGAATCGATGGCGCCCGCGATTTCGCCGGGTACGGGCATCTGCGGTACCGGCGGGCAATCACCCGGTGGCGGCACCTGCGGCATGTTGCCCCACTGGTGCACGAGGTCGAGCGGCCGTTCTCCGAGAGCGGCGTTGACGGTGAAGATCTCTTGGTCGAGCACCCGCCCCATGGCTCGCGCTTGTGTCGTCTGTTTGCCGCGCACGGGCAGCGTCACATCGAGATCGACGATCGCCGGTGGTCGGGCGTAATCGAGATACTGCGCCGTCGCCCAGACGAGGGGCCGCCCGGAGGTCTCTTCCAGCGCCGTGACGGAGGCCGCCAAGCCACAGCCGCCGAAGAGAAAGCCGACGCGCACGCAGATGGAAGGGTCCACCGGCAAGACCCAGCGGTGTGGGTTGTGAGTCGCGCGCAATCCGAGAAATTGCTGAACTTTCAAAGGGAAACCTCCTGCGACGATGCGCCCTGCATCATGGCAGGCGGCGGCTCTCGATCAACCGGCGTCGACGTACGTCGCGGTGCTACGCGGCCGGCCGAACGACCAGGACCCTGAACGGACCGTACGATCGGTACGCCGCCACACGCGCCGGCGCCACCCCCGTCGTCAGCGGTGGCGCCAGCTCCCAGCCGCTCGAAAGCACGACCAACTCGTGCGACCGCGACGACGGCGAGACCAGCTCGCTGGAGTCCCGCAAGACTTCATCCATCTGCTCGGGCGCGAAACACCACCGCTTCCGGTGGACGAGCACCCGCCGCCCGCCGATCTCGATCCACTTGAAGCGCGTCGCGACCACGTCCGGAACGTGCTCCGGATGACCTTCGGCGGCGAGCAGCACGTACATCGTCTGCTCATCGAGCACGACGGGAACGTCGGGCGGAACGGTGCGGCGCACGAAGTCCCACGCCTCGTCGCGATGGCGTGCCAACACCTGATTGCGCAGGTTGTCGGTCGGCGCGTAGTAGGGCCAAACGAGACTCACGAGCGCGACCCCCGCTAGACCCAGGTTGCCCAGCGGACGCACGATCGTCGCCATGCCGATGCCGACCGATGCCGCGGCGAACGGCAACAAATAGGCGACGTGGCGCGTGTCCCCCATCGGATACAGTCCGACGAGCGCCGCCAGCAGCGCGACGAGAAACGGCCCCGCCAGCAGAAATCGCGATGCCGCGGACGCAGCCGCGGCCCAGCCGATCACCGCAATGCAGCTCACGGGCGTCGCCATCGCCGCAATGCCGACGAGTTCGCTCCACGTTCCCTGCACCGCTCGATTGATGAACGGCACCACCTCCGCCGTCGTGCCGGAGAAGAGATGGGGCAACAGGTACGACGGCGCTCGGCTCATGGTCCTTAGGTGCCAGAACAGCGAGGGACCACTCGTATACAGCAAGGCGCCACCGACGCTGACTACGATGAGACCTCCGAGCCACAGGGCACGCGCCGTCGGGACCCGACGCACGAGGCAATAGGCCAACACCACGGGTACCAGCAGGCCCGTCGAATAGTGCGACATCGACGCTACGAACGTAGCGGCCAGCAGAATCCCTGCGGCGAGCCAGCGGGCCTGCCGCAGTACTTCTTCGAGGGCCCACAGGGCCACGGCACAGCCGGCGAGGGCGAGCCCGCCTTGACGCAATTCGATTGCGGCGTTGACCATGACGGGCGAGGCAGCCGCGAAAAACAACGCCACCAGTGCCGCCCGTGCTGTCGCCAGCCGGCGTACCCACAAGTACACACAACCGCACGCCAGCACGTTGATCAGGACGAAGGGCAGGCGGAGCCAGAATTCCGATCGTCCGAAGAGCGCGGTCAGACCGTGCAGCACCAGCAAGAACAGCGGCGGGTGCTGGATGCGCCGGATGAACTCGCGCAGTTCGACCCACCCGGCGGCGTCGGCCCAGACGACGTGCATGGCCTCGTCGGGGTTGAACGTCGTCGCGGCCGCGACATACAGCCGCAGCAACAGGGCCAACGCCAGCGTGCCGGCGACGGCCCACGTCGGCACTTCCTCCGTCGTTTGCGGCTGCGTCACCGCGCCCGCCTCCAGCGCATGCGGCGCAATCTGGCGCGAGGCGGCGGCGATGTCGAACCGATCCGCTGGACGACTTCGAAGCGTAGGGGCCAACGCCCGCCACTCGACCCTGGGCCGAAGCTCGCGCCTGCGAGCTCGTGGCCACCCTCGTTCAGGCGGCCAACAGGTCGCGGCAGGTGCGAGAGGTCGGAACGTCCTTGGCCCCCGGCGCCGTCCCCAGTAACCAGTCGGCTTCCGTCCGCGTCACCCCAAACCAATAGCGCTCACTCTTGAAATGGTGCAGCCGGTGGTTGTCCCACAGACGCCGGTAGAAGGCGGTCTTCGGCTGCACCCGCGTGTGCACTAGAAAGTGAATCCACTCGTAATGAAGCGCCAACACCAGGTGGCCGAGGATGCCCGTCCACGCCGCCGCGGTCGTCGGCATGACACTGGTCCAAATCAGATAGACCAGCGGCAGGGTGTAGAGGAACGACTGCATCGGAATGAACAGGATGCGGTAATTCCACGGGTCGAGGTGATGGCGGCGATGGCTGCGCGGAACGCGAAAGTCGATTTCGCGGCCGCCGATGCGCAGCGGCTTGAAGTGCAGGATGAAGACGTGGATCAGCCACTCCTGGATGGGCCAGAGAAGGAGCAAGGCGAGAGGCGGGACGACATCCCAGGCGGACCATTGGCCCATCGACCAACGCACGGCCGCGGCGACGGTCACGGCGACCAGCAGGATGCGCGGGCTACCGTGGGCGAGAAAGATCGGCACCGCCTCGCCGAGGGTCCGCGGGCTGTCGCGACCGGCGAGCGAGGGCATCGCCATGCTGTCGCTGCGGGCGCTGGGGTTGGACTCGGAAACGACGTCTTGGCTCATGTTCATGACCTCGCGGTAGATTCAAAGGCTTCGATTTGGGACAGGGCCGCATTCACGGCGGCTTCGCCGCGGTGCATGAGCGCCCGTGAGCGCTGTTCGGCCGTTGCGGCATCGCCTCGGCCAATCGCGGCGGCGATGGCGTTGTAGGAATCGAAATCGGTGAGTTCGGCGGCGAGCACCGGCGCCATCAGGCCGCGTGCCTTGTCGTAGGTCTCGCGCATCGAATTGTAGGCCAGGCGATAGGCGACATTGCCCGCCGCATCGATGACGATCGACCAGAAGCCGACGGCGCGCTCCTGGAGCAAAGCCAGGTCGTCGCCCGCGTCGCGCATGGCTTCCGCCGCCTGCCGGAGCGACGCCGCGGCGGCGTCACTGCGGCGCGCCGCCGCCAGGCGGGCCGCGTCGGGAGCGATGGCCGAACGCATTTCGAGGATGCTGCGCACGACGCTGCCGTCGATGCGTCCGTCGGCACCGAGTACGAGCGAACCGAGCAAGTCGAGGCTGGCGCAGGCACGGAAGTCGAGGACGTGCGACGAACCGCCGTGGCGAACGGAAACCAGACGTGCTTGCTCGAGGCGCCGCAGGGCTTCGCGCACGGCGCCGCGATTGACGCCGAGGGCTTCGCAGAGAAGGCGTTCGGAGGGAAGACGCGAGCCGGGAGGCCGCTGGCCGCGGACGATCTGGTCGCGCAACTGCTCGAACACGGCATCGGAGAGCGACTGGCGGCTGACCGGGACGAGGGAGGCCACATCGGCGGCTTGACTCATGCGCCCCTAGTTTCACACGACCATATGCTTGTCAACTGGTATGACAATTTGCTAGCTGAGCCCGATGTTTGCCCACGTGCACGTCCTCCATCCGTCGCCGGGCCTTCCCGCGCTCCTCGCTCCCGCCGAACCGCTCCGTCTCCTTCTCTTGTCCGAACTCGACGATCCCGACCTGCGCCAGTGGGCCGCCACCCTCTCCCTCCACCCGCTCCTCGGTCCGGCGAACCTACCCCTGCACCTCGAACGACTCGACCGGCTCGACCGTCACTCCCCTCCTGCCACAGTCGCCGCGATCGTCCGCCATGCGCCGCGGCGGCTCCACCTCGTCGAAGCCGTGCTTCGCCCTGCACCAGCCACCGCGGCAGCGGTGCCGCCGTATCGCGTCGCCGACCTTTACCAAGACCAGACCTGCCTGCGGCGTCGATGTGTTGCTTGGCATGACGGTCGCGAGCGCAGCACCCTGCATTTGGGCTTCGCCAGCGATTTGCATGTAGCCGCCGTTTGGAACGAAATCGACGCGGCGACGGCCCGCCACGCGCCCGACCTGCACCCTGGCCTGCTGCATCCCGGTCGCCTGGTGCGTCGGTTCGTCGATACGGCCAACGCTCTGGCGCGAGCCGGCTCCCTCGATGTTGTGGTCTTCGGCGGCGACCTGGTCGATCACGTACGGCAGACGGCCGACGGACACGAAAGTGCGGACAACGTCGACTATTTCAACGAACTCGTCGGCGATCTGGTGGTGCCCAGCTTCGCGATCCCCGGCAATCACGACTACCGCTGGTACCCATGGCGGCCGCGCATTTATCCGTACGAGGCGGTGTCCCTGCCGCCGCCACGTGCCGCCACCATCTTGCGAGCCGCCGGACTTTGGGATCCCGTTCCCTGGCGCTGGTCGGATCTGCGGGCGCTGCAGACGACAGACGACAACGGCGACTGCGCGCTCATGCCGCATCGGGCCAAGCTGGCTCCCGCCACGAACTATTCCGTCGATCTGCCGGGACTGCGTCTTCTCTTCCTCGACACCGGTCGCGACGTCCTCCCGCGCTGGCGCGGCGTCGAGTCGGGTCGGCGTTCGACTTTTTTGCGTTCTCTGACGACGTGCTGGGAGCACCCGGACTCCGAGGGAATCGATTCGGCGCAACTGGGCGCCATCGAGTCGCTCGTGGCGCCGGCGGGCGGTGCGGCGATTTTCCTGCATGCCCCGCTGTTCAACCCGCCGCCCGGAAGCCGGGTCGCCGTGGACCTCGCGTCGTCCCTGCCGGCGGCGGCCGACCATCGAGCCGAGACCCGATTCGAGTCGCGGCTGTTCACCAGTGGCCTCCGCCGCGGCGTATTCTTCCGTAACCCCGGGGCCCTGCTGCGCCGACTGGCGGATGCCCGTGGACCGGTCAGCTTGTTCTCCGGGCACGTCCATCGGGCGCATGCGTTCACCTTGCAGCGGCCGACGTTGACGGCGCGGAGCATCGACTTTGGCAAGATCGCAGGGGAGCACGAGGTCGTGTTCGCCAACGCGCCAGCGGTCGGTCAGACGGCGCATACCGAGGGCGAAGCTCCCGGGTTCTTGCTCGCGTGCTTCACCGAAGGGGCCCTGCGCCGCCTCGACGCGGTGGAGCTCTAATGGGCCTCCTCGAGCTCGGACCGCCTTCGCGACTGGGGGCCCGCTCCGGCGACCGGCAGGGACGCGATCGCGTGCCTGCGTCGTGCCTCCGTCGTCTCGCATTTCGACGGATTCGTAGCATTGACCAAACGCTGCGGCACAAACTTCTCGCGAATTTGGGAATCGTCAGCACCGAACCGTTTGCCAAAGCGTCGATCTTGCGCGGCAAGCTCCTTGCTTCTCAGGTTCGCGAAAGATCAACCCATACACCCCGGAACGTGGGTGTATCGAGCGGATGGAAGGAGACCGCCATGCCTATGTTGGTGTTGCTGATTCTGGGTGCCTTGGTCATCGTATCGCCCCGCCCTGCCGCGGCCGATGAAGCCGGCAAAGCCGCGTTCATCGCGGCCAAATGCAACGACTGCCACTCGATCAAGGCAGCCGGCATCGAGGTGAAGAAGGGCGAAGAGTCCCTCGAGGGAGACGATGACGGCGAGGAATCGCCGGATCTGTCTGGTGTCGGCAGCGAGCATGACGCCGAGTGGATGGCCCAGTATCTGAAGAAGAAGGTCAAGAACGACGACGGCAAGAAGCACAAGAAGCGCTTCAAGGGCAGCGACGACAAGCTGAAGGAACTCACCACCTACCTCGCGTCGCTCAAGACGGCAGCCAAGTAGGAGTGCCGGGACGGCGAGTGCCAACCGATTTGGGGCGCGATGAACCATCGACCACCAAGACCCCTGGCCCTGGGGTTGGCGCTCGCCGCACTCGCCACCTGTGGCCTCTCCTCCGTGGCGGCCTCGACCTGGACCGCCGCAACCCCCATCGAGCAACCGCTGGCATTCAACCACGCGGTGCACATCGAGGCAGAGGAAATGGAATGCCTCGACTGCCACGCCGGTGCGGCGGAGCAGCGATGGGCCGGCCTGCCCGACATCCGCGAGTGTTACGACTGTCACCAGGAGGACCAAGGCGACAACGCCGAGGAGGAAGCCAAAGTGCGCCAATACGCCAAGCGCAAGCAGCAGATTCCCTTCCTCCAGGTCAATCGTAACCTCGGCCACGTCTATTTTTCCCACCGCATGCACGTCGGGGTCGCCGAGATGGAGTGCGACAGCTGCCATCCGGGCGTGGCCCAGATGGAACGACCGCACGCCTTCCCGACGAGCGATCTGCTGTCGATGCGCGCGTGCATGGACTGCCACGCCGAGGAGGGGGCGACGCTCGAGTGCATCGCCTGCCACCAATGACCACCCCCTTTTCCCTACGGCGTCGCGACCTCTTCCGCTTCGGTGCGGGAAGCGCGGCTGGCCTGACCCTCAACGCCTGCAGCCGCGGGCGCGACTCGTACCGGGCGGACAAACCACCGATGCCTGGGACCGACGCGTGGCGGCGCTTTCAAGAGGCCTCGGTCGCGAGTTCGTGCGCCCAATGCCCTGCCGCCTGCGGCATCCGCGTGCGCGTCGTCGAGGGTCGCGCCGTGCGCATCGACGGCGCTACCGACAACCCCATCAATCGCGGCGGCATCGGCCCGCGCGGCCTGGCCAGTCTGCAAGTGCTCTACGACCCCGACCGCATTCGCCAGCCGCTGCAACGTATCGACGGCCAATTGGTACCGATCACCTGGGACGACGCCTTGCAGATCCTGAGCGAACGCTTGCGCCGTCTGCGGGCCGAACGAACGCCGGAGAAACTCGCCATTCTCTGCGGCCGGGACCGGGGCATGGTGCGAGATCTCTTCGAGCGTTTCGCCGAATCCTACGGCACGCCGAACTTCGCCGACGATCGGTTGCGCAAAGGCGGGGCGGCGCGCGTCGCCAACCTCGTCATGCAAGGCATCGACGAACTGCCGGCGCACGATTGGAGCGCGACCCGCTTCGTCTTGAGTTTCGGCAGCGGCTTGCTCGACTCGTCGTGTCAGTCGGTTTACCTGGCGCGCCGCACCGCGGAGTTGCACCGCGGCAGCGACCGCAGGCGGGCCCGGATCGTTCACGTCGAGCCGTCCTACTCCCGTACCGCGGCGAACGCCGATGAATGGATTTCGATCCGACCCGGCACCACCGCCGCGTTGGCGCTCGCGCTGGCGCACGTCTTGGTGCGCGACGGGTGGCACGACGCGGCCTTCGTCCGCCAACACTGCATGGGTTTCGAGGACTGGACCGACGACCACGGGGCGCGCCACCGTGGCCTCGCCGGGGTGATCGCCGAATCCTACGCGCCGGCGCAGGTTGCCGACGCCATCGGCATCGAGGCGGCGACGATCGAGCGTCTGGCCACCGACTTGGCGCACAATCGACCTGGCTTCGTCGTGCTCGGGGGCACCGCCCTGCAGGGCTCCGATGGACTGCAGGCGGCGATGGCCGTTCTGGCACTCAATGCCCTACTCGGCTCGGTGCAAAATCCGGGCGGCGTCCTGCGCCACCGCCGCGCGCCGCTTGCCGATTGGCCCACCGTCACCCTCGACGACATCGCCCGCCGTGGTCGCGCCGCCGCTCCAGCCTTGCGGCGCTCGCTGCTTGGGACACCGTCGGGCGCGAGCTTGCTGGAAAGCCTCGCCGGGTCGGCTGATGCGCCGATCGACACCCTCCTCTTGTACTACAGCAATCCCTGCCACGCCTGGCCCGCGCCACAGCGATGGGTCGGTGCACTCTCCAAGATTCCTTTCGTCGTCACCTTTTCCCCCTTTCTCGACGAGACCGCGGCGGCCGTCGCCGACCTCGTCCTGCCCGACCATACGTTCCTCGAACGCTGGGAGGACGGCGAGCCGACTCCGAGTGACGGCATCGCCACCATGGCGATTCGCCAGCCCGTCGTGACACCCTTGTACGATACGCGGTCGAGCGCCGACGTGCTGCTGACGCTGGCGCGCTCGCTCGGCGAACCGCTGGCGTCGGCGATGCCATGGCCCGACTTCCGCGAGGCGATGGGCGAAAGGATCGAGGGCCTGCGCCGGACGGAGCGCGGCAACCTGACGAGCGAGTCGCGCAAGGCGTTCTGGTCGGCCCTCTCCAAGAAGGGTTTTTGGACCGACGAGCAGCCGCTGGCCGGGCCGTCGTTCGGCACCCCGTCGGGGAAACTCGAACTGTCGCCCAGCCTGCTGCGGGGCGCCTTCGAAGCCGCGGCTCTCGATCGGCAAATCGAGCCGCAGGTGTTGCTGCGCGAGATCGGCTATCCCGAGGACCTCGACCTGGCGTGCCTGCCGCATCAGCCGTCGTCCACCAACGCGCCCGCGGACGGCATGCTGCTCGTCGAAGCCTACGATCCGGGAACCTACGCCGAGGGAAGCGGCGCGAACCTGCCGCTGCTGCAGGAGTTGCCCACCGAACCTGGAGTTCGACCCTGGACCACGGCGACGGCCCTGGCGCCCAAGACCGCGGCGAAGCTGGGAATCACCGATGGCGATACGATCGACCTCATTCAGGGCGAGGAGACGCTTCGTTGTGTCGTACGGGTGCAAGCGGGGACACGTCCCGGCACGATCCGCATCGCGCGCGGAGGTGGCCACGAGGCGTTTGGACGATTCGCCCGCGGCTACGGCATCAACGTGATGCGGTTGTTGCCGCTCTCCGTCGATCCGGTCAGCGGCGCGCCGATCCTCCAAGGCCACCGGGTTTCGATCCGCAAGGTGAAGACATGAACGGCACGACGACATTGCCACGCCTCGGTTTTGCGCGGCGTGCCGTCGTCGCGGGCATGCTTGCCATCGCCTGGCTGGCGGCATGGCCGCGCCGCCTACGCGCGCGCCAAAGCGCGAACGAGGAGAACGACTCCCCCGAGGGCCGCAAGCCGCGCTGGGGCATGGCGATCGATCTCGATCGTTGCACGGGATGTGGTGCCTGCGTCATCGCCTGTCGCGTCGAGAACAACGTCGCCGTCGCCGGCCCGAGCGAGGAGCGCCGCGGCACCGCCGTGTTCTGGATGGATCTGCTGCCGCGGAGCACCCCAGGGATCGACAGCGAACGGCCGCCCGACATCCTGCCGCTCCCGTGCATGCACTGCGACAACGCGCCGTGCGTCAAAGTCTGCCCCGTAGGCGCGACCTACCATACGGCCGAGGGCATCGTGGCGCAGATTTACGACCGCTGCATCGGCTGTCGCTTCTGCCAGGTCGCCTGTCCCTACGGTCGTCGTTCCTTCAACTGGAGCGATCCGGAGTGGACGGAGACGCACGTGCAGTACCTCAATCCGGACGTTTCCGTGCGCCCACGCGGCACCGTCGAGAAGTGCAACTTCTGCCACCACCGCATCCGGGCGTTGCAGGAAACGGCTCGCATCGAGGATCGCGAATTGACCGACGACGAAGTGTCGCGATTGCCGGCGTGCGCCCAGGCGTGCCCTGCCGAAGCGATCGTCTTCGGCGATCTCGATGCTGAAGGGAATCGGCTCGCACGCTTGGCCGCGAGTCCGCGTGCGTTTCGCTTACTGGAACATCTTGGGACTCAACCGCGGGTCTGGTACTTGGCACGCGACCGAGAATGACGATGAACGCCAAGCACGCCGACCTCGATCGACTTCGCCTGTGGCGTCTGACGCCCACGTGGCTATTGACGTTCGCCGTCGCCGGCGGAGCCACGGCGTGGGGGATCTACGCCTACAGCTATTGGGTCACCGAGGGACTGATCACGACGGGACTGCGATCGGTCAGCCAAGGCGGGGCCTCGTGGGCGTTTGGCAAATCGCTGGCGGTCTATTTCATCGGCCTGAGCTTTGGCGGCGCGTGCACGGCGGCCCTGATCCGCCTCTTGGGGATGGACGAGGCGCGCGTGGTGCGGCGCATGGCCGAGGTCATGACCCTCGTATGTCTGCCACTGGGGGCGCTCTCGATCGTCGCCGACCTGGGACGTCCATGGGAGGGCATTCTCTTTCTGCCGCAATTCGCCAAGCCGACCTCGCCTTTGTACGGCACCTTCACGATGGTGGTGGCCGTCTATCTCTTCGCCAACTCGGTGTATGTCTTTCTCGACGGCCGGGCCGACGCCGCAGCCTGCGCGGCGCGCTATCCGCGCTTGGCGTGGGCTTATCGCCTGTGGGCGAGCGGCTGGCGTGGGACGGCGATCGAGAAGCAACGGCACGACCGCGCCAGCTTCTGGCTCTCGGCGTGTCTCCTGCCCCTCGAAGTGACGGCGATGTCGACGCTCGGCTTCGTCTTCGGCGTGCAGGGAGGGCGTCCGGGTTGGTTCAGCGCGGTGCAGGCGCCGAGCTTCATTGCCATCGCCGCCAGCACCGGCAGTGCGATGTTGGCGCTGATCCTGTGCACGGCACGGCGCGCGGCGCGCCTCGACGACGTGATCACGGAGGCGGCCTTGAAGGCCGTGGCTCGCATCGTCTGGCTGAGCACGCTCTTGTATGTGTACATCGTCGTCGTGGAACTGATGACCGCGCTCTATGCCTCGAACGTGGCCGACACGGAGATCGCTCAGGCCATGATCGCGGGAGTCTATGCCCCGTGGTTCTGGGCGTCGGTGGCCTGCTTCGTCGTTCCCGCGGCCTTGCTGTTGCCGGTCTATCTCAACGGCCGAGTCGGAACGTCGGCGTTGGTCATCGCCTGCCTCTTGCTCAACCTCGGCGGCTTGGTGCGTCGCGTGCTGATCATCGTGCCGTCGCAGACGCACGGCTTGCTGCTGCCCTTCGGCGTGGGTTACTACGCACCGAACTGGAGCGAGCTGAGCGTCGGTTTGGGCTTTGCCGGTCTGGGGGTCTGCCTCTACCTGATCGCCTGGAAGGTCTTCCCTTTGCTACCCGTGGTCGACATCCATCCGCTCGAGCCGGCACCGGTCGAGACCGACCCCCGCGGCGCGCGGCTCCTGCGCGCCGTCGCCACGGCCTCGATGATCGTCTTGGGCCTTGGCCTCACCGTTGCGGGCTTCCTCCTGTCTGCCCGGGCCGGGACCCTTCCCTTCTTGGATCCGATCGTCCCCTTCAGCCCGATGATCTTCGTCCTCGGCATCATGTTTTCACTGTTCTCGGTCGCGGCCTACGAAACCATTCCGCCGCCACGCCCATCCGCTCCTTCCCCAGGCAACCGAGTTGCCGCTGAGACGACCTAGCCGGGAGGAAACAAAATGCCCTCATTGCGACGACTCATCCATTTTCCTCTGGCGCTGCGCCGAGCAATCGTGCATACAAGCGCCGACCAAGCCGAGGGGGCCTTGGGTAGGACGGTGGATGTGCGTTGGGAACGGAGGTTCCACCTACCCATGAGGAGTCGAACAACACGACGTCGCGGTATCGCGGCGATCGTCATCATCATCGGCGCGACCGTGTCGACGTTCGCGGTGCATTCGTGCACCTCGGCGAAGCGCACGATTCTCGCCCCGCCGCAGATCGCCGGCGCCGACTTCGTCGGTTCCAGCGAATGTGCCGATTGCCACGCCCAACAGGTGCGGGATCTTCCCGGCACCACGCACGCGTTGCTGACGGCTCAGGGCAAGAACGCCGTCGCCATCGGCTGCGAGTCCTGCCACGGCCCCGGCAGCCTGCACGTCGACTCGGGCGGCGAACGCAACACGATCATCAATCCGAGTCGTGATCCGCGCGTCTGCTTTCAATGCCATCTGGGGGCGCAGGCGGAGTTCTCGTTGCCACACAGCCACCCGGTGACGTCCGGACCCTTGGGGACCGCGACGGCCAAGATGGCTTGCGCGGATTGCCACGATCCGCACCGCGGCGCCGCGGTGGCGCGGGGTAGTGATGCCCTGCTCTCCCTCGATGACGGCTGCGTCAGCTGCCACCCCGCCCAACGCGGGCCGTTCGTCTTCGAACACGAGGCCATGCGCGAGGGCTGTACGGCGTGTCACCAGCCGCACGGCTCGGTCAACCCCAAGATGTTGACCGAACGCAACGCCAATCTCTGCCTGAAGTGCCACATGCAGCCGCAGCTCGCCGAAGGCACCTTCGACGTCGGCGGACGCGATCATTCGTTGTTCCTGACGCAGGGAACCTGCAACAGCGCCGGCTGCCACGAGGCCGTGCACGGCTCGCAGGTCAGCCCGTCGCTACGTTTCTGAGGCGCGGAGGACAAGCTCATGAGCACCCCGACGCACGCATCCCCAATCCGCTTGCACCGCCTCGCGTTGGCCGGCTTGGTCGTCTGGCTCGGTTCGAGTTCCGCCGCTTCGGCCGCGGAAATCCTCGCTGCCGAAGTCAAACCGGCCGGGCTCGGAACCTTCGTCGACGGCGACGACGCCCGTTTCCAAGAGCGGCACCAGGTCCGCTCGGGCGGCCAAGGTGGTGTCGAGAGCGCTTACATCGAGGCCGATCTCGACAACGGACGCACGCTCAAGTTCGAGGGGCGCGCCCTGCTCGACAACCACGACTATCTGGCTCGCCTTCTCCTAACCGAGGAAGACCGGGGCTACATCGATGCCGGCTACCAAGAAGGACGGCAGTGGTACGACGGCAGCGGCGGTTTCTTTCCACCCACCGGGGCCTACTACCTTCCCTTCGACGACGAGCTGTCCATCGACCGCAGCAACGCCTGGCTCGAAGCAGGCTTGCGCGTGCCGGAATGGCCCGAGGTCACGGCGCGCTACGACCATCGCGAGCGCGACGGAAAGAAGGGTTCCCTCGCTTGGGGACCGACGACCAATACCGGTGGACGCGGCGCCCGCGCCATCGTTCCGGCGTATTTCGACATCGACGAGAAGCGTGACACCGTTGCCGTGGACGTCAGCCACAAAATTCGCCGCACCAAAGTCGGCGCCGGCTTCCGCTACGAATCCTCCGACTTGAACAACGGCCGGAACATGGCCTTTCAGCCGGGAGAAACCGGCAGCGAGCGCTATGCGACCCATGATGAGGGAGTCGATAGCGAGCTGATCAACGTCCGAGCGTTCACCGAGAACCTGCTGACGCGTCAGAAGACGATGGTCACGTCGGCGTACTCGTTCACCCAGCTCGACAACGATCTGACCGGGAGCCGCATCTACGGAGCGGGCTACGACCCGATCTTCGAGCCCAACTACGCCAACCGCCAACGCTACGATCTCGGTTTCCTCGGTATGACGGGCTCCTCCGACATCGTCGAGCACATCGGTATGTTGAACGCCCTCTACCTGCCGCGGCGCGATCTCCGTATCCGGCTCGGCACCCGCGTCGAGCGGCAAGACATCGATGCCGATTCGCAACAGACCGAAACGCTCGTGCAGGCGGCCGGCGTGTTGCCTTTTCTCTCGACCCGAGAGACGCCGCTGGCGGCCGACACCACGACCGGCACGACTTCGGTGTCCGAGAGTCTCGACGTGCGCTACACCGGCGTGCGCCAGCTCGTCCTCTTCACGCGCGCGGACTGGGAACAGCGACGCGGCGACATCGCCGAAACCCTGCTCTCCAGCAACCTGAACCGGCCCGCCTTTGCCCGCCAAACCGACGTCGAAGGGGTCGACCAGCGCTATGCCGTGGGCGCGCAGTGGTATCCGCTGCGCCGCTTCAGCTTGCTCACGAAGACCTATTACGAGCGTCGCGACTCCGACTACGACCACGGTACCGACAGTACCGACAACCAACCCGGTAGTCCCGACCGCTACTCGGCCTACATCCGTAACACCGACATCGCTCGCTACGGCGCGCAATCGCGCCTCACCTACCTACTGCCCGCCGGAATTCGTCTGTCCGGAACCTACGACTACCTTCGCTCGACGATCGACGTCCGCAAGGATCAACTCGACGACATCGAGGCCGCCCACCTGCGTAGTCACGCCTTCGGTCTGAGCAGTTCGTGGACGCCCGGACCGGCGTACATGCAGGGCGTCGGCAGTTACGTGATGAACGAAACCGATACGCGGAGCGACGATCTCGACGGTGTACCGGGAGAGGTCGTGCGCATCGTGCCCAACGATTACTGGAGCGCACAGTTCATCGCCGGGCTCGTCGTCGACGAGCGTACCGACGTCGAAGCCCTTTATTCCTTCTATTTCACCGACAACTACGAGAACAATGCCGAGTACAGCCAGCCCTACGGCAGCAAAGTCACCGAGCACGGAGTCACGGTGGGCGCTCGCCGTAAGCTCACCGAAACGGTCGATGCACAAATCCGCTACGGCTATTTCACCAGCGACGACGACGAAACCGGTGGCTACGACGATTACGACGGCCATCTCGTGTATGGCGCCATTCGCTACGCATTCTGAACGACGAGCCCCGCAGGAACACGGAGGGAGGCGATGAACATCGCAATGGCAACGCAAATGTCGAAACTACAAGGTGGACTCAAGGTGTTGGCGGCCCTGGTCGCCGCGACGGCCTTAGCCGCATGTGGCGACGATGGGGACAACATCACCGTGCTGCCCGACACCAACATCCCGGTGACGGCCACTGCCAGCGCCACCACCACCGATAGCGGTCACAAGGTCGACGTCAACGTCACCGCTACCGGTTCGGGCGGTCCGCTGACCTTCGAATGGTCCGCCCCCGCGGGACGATTCGGCAACCCGTCGGTCGCCGCCACGTCATGGACCGCCCCGGACGAGGCGGGCACCTACTCGCTCTCGGTCGTCGTCAGCGACGGCACGCGCGCCGGCCTGGCGAGCGTCAACGTCGACGTCAAGAAATACGTCCCCGCGGAGAAGCCTTCGTACGTCGGTGCGCAGATCTGCAGTGGCTGCCACGCGCAAGATGACGCTCCGGGCGGCAACCAGTACACCCCGTGGAGCGCTTCGGCACACGCCGGCGCGATCGAAACGCTCGCCGAGATCGGACAGGACCAGAACGGTTTCTGCGTCGGCTGCCATACGGTCGGATCTTACGGCCTCAACGCTGACAAGTCGCTCAACAACGGCGGCTACGACGAGCAGGCCGTACCGCGTCTACAAGGCGTCCAGTGCGAAAACTGTCACGGCGCCGGCAGCGAACACCCTGCCGTCGACTTCGGGTCGGTTCAAGTCGTGATGGACGCAGCCGTGTGCGGTTCGTGCCACAACGGTACACATTACCCGACCTACGACGAATGGCAGTCGTCGGCGCACGCCCAAGTCGTGACTACGGCCGCCACCCGGGCCGCCTGCGCCAAGTGCCACAATGGGCTCGAAGCGCCGCGCTACCTCGACGATCCTGTCAATTACGTGGCTCCCACGGAAAACCCGACGGCCACCGCGCCGCACGCCTGCGCCGTCTGTCACGATCCCCACGGCAACGACAATCCGGGCAACCTGCGTGACGCCTCGGTCACGGACGTGGTTCTCCCCAATGCGATCCTCGTCGAAGCTGCCGGGGCCGGACGCCTCTGTATGTCCTGCCACAACGGCCGCCGCACCGAAGCCAACGTCAACGACCAAATCAACAACGGTGCCAACAACTTCGGCCCGCACCGTTCGAACCAAGGCGACATGCTCGCGGGTGTCAACGCCTACAACGACATCAATCCGGACTTCACCTTCTCCACCAGCCGTCACATCCTCGTGCAAGATGCTTGCGTGACCTGTCACGCCAGCCCCAACGATGGCGATCCGGAAAACGGCATTCCGACCTTCACGGGACACACGTTCCTCCCGACGGTCCATGCCTGTCAGCCATGTCACGGTGAACTCGAAGACTTCACCGATGTTTTGGCGAAACAGGACTACGACGGCGACGGCTCCGACGAAGGAGTCCAAGAAGAGGTCCTCGGTCTGCTCGACCTACTCGAGCAGGTGATCATCGACGCAAGCGTCACGCCGGAAGCGCGCCAAGCTCTCATCGACAACTTCGAAGGAAAGCTCGGCGACAAGACGGTCACGACCAAGGAGCAGCGCGCCGCGGGGTACAACTGGGCCTTCGTCGCCTACGACGGCTCAAAGGGCGTGCACAACGCCACGTATTCCATCCAGCTCCTGCAGCAGAGCATCTTCTACCTCGACAACACCGCTCTGCCCGCTTCCGCCTACCTCGAGTAAGCACCCACAACGAACGAAGCCGCGTTCTCTCGAACGCGGCTTCGTTTCGTTGCGGCAACTCCGTTCGGAGCCGACGATCTGCGTCTCCCGGCTCAACTCCAACTCTGCAGCACCCGCATGTAGTTCGCCCGTTCGAAGGCCGCGGGATTGGGACACCGCTCCAGACTCATACTCCCCCGCATCTGGGCGATCGACGCGTATTCGTGCTCTTCCATCCACTCGCACAGGTTGCTCAGCGTCTTGGCCAGATGGTCCGTTCCGTAGAGGAGGAGCGACGACACCATCTGGACGCCGTGCGCCCCAGCCATGATCGCACGCACCGCGTCTTTCGCCGTATGAACGCCACCGCTGACGGCGAGCGACAACCGCGATCGCCCGGCGAGGATCGCCAGCCAGCGCACGCGTAGGAGCAGCTCCGACGGGTCGGATAGATGCAAATGGGGGTAGACTTCCAGCGCGTCGATGTCGATCTCGGGCTGGTAGAAGCGATTGAAAAGCACTACCCCATGCGCACCGGCAGCTTCGATCTCGCCTACGAGATGCGCCGGCGACGAGTAGAACGGAGACAGTTTCACCGCCACGGGGATCTTCACCGCGGCGCACACCGAGCGCGTCGCCTCGACGACACGCGCCTCGACGTGACTCGAACTCTCGCTCGCATCGGTGGGGATGTAGTAGATGTTCAATTCGAGCGCGTGTGCTCCCGCCTGCTCGATACGTCGCGCATAATCGAGCCATCCCTCCGGCGTCGTGCCGTTGAGGGAGGCAATCACCGGCACACCGACGGCTGCCCGAATGCGCCGAATCTGCTCGAGATACCGGTCCGGTCCGAGGGCGAATTCATCCGGCCGCGGCCAGTAGGACGATGCCTCCGCGTGCGACTCCGCATGTGAGTCGAGATGTAGGTGCACGTCGAGCGCTTCACGCTCGATCTGCTCCTCGAAAAGCGAGTGCATGACGATGGCCGCGGCGCCCGCATCCTCGAGGCGCCGCACTTCGTCGAGGTCGTCGACCAAGGGCGAAGCACCCGGCATCAGCGGGTGCCGCAACGAGAGCCCTAAATACTCGGTGGTCAGATCCATCGTCGTTTCCTCGTCCGTCAACTCTGGCCTTCGTCCTTGGCGTCACGCCGAGCCATGGCTTCGTATAGACCCCGGCGGAAGGCGATTTCCTGCTGTTCCAGTTCGACCAATTGCCGGTAGCGTTGCGGATCGCGCTGCTCGACCATGCGATAGCGCGCCTCCTCCCGAGCCAGTTCGGTGAACTTACGCTTCGGCGCGGTGGAATCGAGTTGGAACGGATTCTCACCGTTGGCGCGCCGGCGTGGGTCGTAACGGTACAGCGGCCAATAACCGCTTTCGACCGCCAGCTTCTGGTGCTCGGCACCGAAGGCGAGATCGTAGCCGTGGGCGATGCAATGGCTGTAGGCCAGAATCAGCGACGGGCCGGGATAGGACTCCGCCTCTTGGAAGGCACGCACCGTCTGCTGATCCTTTGCCCCCATGGCGACGGAGGCGACGTAGACGTGCCCGTAGCCCATCGCGATCAAGCCCAGGTCCTTCTTGGCCAGCGCCTTGCCGGCGACCGCAAACTTCGCCGACGCCGCCAGCGGCGTCGCCTTCGACTGTTGACCGCCGGTATTGGAATACACCTCCGTATCGAGCACCAGCACGTTGACGTTTCGATCCTGCGCCAACACGTGATCGAGTCCGCCGAAGCCGATGTCGTAGGCCCAGCCGTCACCACCGACCAGCCAGATGCTGTGGTGCACCAGAGCATCGGCGACTTGCCGCAGGCGAGCCGCCGCTTCGCTCGGATCGCCGTCGATGGCGCGGCGCAGTTCGGCGACGAGCCGCCGTCGTTCGGCGATGCCCGCCTCGTCGGTTGGACTGGGCTGCGTCAGTGACTCGACCAACGTTGTACCCAAGCGTCCTTCGAAGCCGCGCAGCAGCTCGCGGGCGAACTCGGCTTGTTTGTCGAGGGCTAAACGGAAGCCAAAGCCGAACTCGGCGTTGTCTTCGAACAAGGAATTCGACCAGGCCGGACCACGCCCGTCGGCATTCGTGCGGTAGGGTGTCGTCGGCAAGTTGCCGCCGTAGATCGACGAGCAACCCGTAGCGTTCGCGATCAAGGCTCGATCGCCGAAGAGCTGCGTCAGCAGTTTGACGTAGGGTGTTTCGCCGCAGCCGGAACAGGCGCCGGAGTATTCGAAGAGAGGCTCGAGGAATTGCGACGTCTTGACGTCGACATGGAGACTCGCGCGATCGATCTCCGGCAGAGCCAGAAAGAATTCGTAGTTCGTGCGTTCCGCGTCACGCAGCGGCGGCTGCGGCACCATGTCGATCGCCTTGTGGCGCGGGTTCGACTTATCCTTCGCCGGGCAGACGCGCACACAGAGGCTGCACCCGGTGCAATCCTCTGGAGCCACCTGGATGGTGTAGCGCCCCCCCTCGAGTTCGTGCCCTTTGTAAGGCACCGATCGGAAGGTGTCGGGCGCTCCGTCGAGTGCCGAGGCCTCGTAGACCTTGGCGCGAATCGCCGCATGCGGGCAGATCAGAGCGCACTTGTTGCACTGAATGCAGATGGACGGATCCCACAGCGGCAACTCGAGGGCCAAGTTGCGCTTTTCCCACTGCGTCGTGCCGACCGGAAAGGTGCCATCGACGGGAAAGGCGCTGACGGGCAAATCGTCACCGTGCCCAGCGAGAATCGCCGCGGTGACACGTTGCACGAAGTCGGGCGCAGCGGCGGGAACCGGCGGCAGCCGATGTAGCGTCGAAGTGGCCGTCGCCGGGATCGCGACCTCGAACAAGCGGGCCAGCGTCTGGTCGACCGCGTCGCAGTTGCGCTGCACGACCGCCTCGCCTTTCTTCTCGTACGTCTTGCGAATCGTCTCCTTGATGTGCGCGATGGCCTCGTCGCGCGGCAGGACGCCGGAGATGGCGAAGAAACACGTCTGCATGACCGTATTGATGCGTCGCCCCATGCCGGCCGCGCCGGCCACTTGGTAGGCGTCGATCACGAACAAGCGCAGGCCTTTCTCCAGAATCTGCTCTTGTACCTCGACGGGAAGATGCTCCCAGACCTGCTCCGGTGCGTACGGCGCGTTGAGCAGAAAGGTCGCACCGGGCTTGGCATGGCGCAGGACATCGAACCGTTCGAGGAAATGAAACTGATGGCAGGCGACGAAGCGGGCGCTGCGAATGAGATACGCCGACCGGATCGGTCGCGGCCCAAAGCGCAAATGCGACACCGTCACGGCGCCCGACTTCTTCGAATCGTAGACGAAGTATCCCTGAGCGTAGAGATCGGTGCCGTCGGCGATGATCTTGATCGAGTTCTTGTTGGCGCCGACGGTGCCGTCGGAACCGAGACCGTAGAACACTGCCGGGACGACCTCGTCCGGCTCGATTTCCCAATCGGCATCATACGGCAGCGACTCGCGCGTGACGTCGTCTTCGATGCCGAGGGAGAAGTGGCGGCGCGGCTCGCTCAGGGCGAGTTCGTCGAAGACCGCCTTCAGCATGGCGGGGGTCACTTCCTTCGACGATAGACCGTAACGTCCGCCGATGATGCGCGGCATGGGCAACGCCGCGCCGGAAGCCCGCTCGGCGAAGGCGGCGATCACGTCGAGGTAGAGCGGTTCGCCGATGGCGCCCGGCTCCTTGGTCCGGTCGAGTACCGCGATCGAGCGCACGCTCGTGGGCAAGGCAGCGAGAAATGCCGTCGCGGCGAAGGGGCGGTACAGTCGCACCTTCAGCACGCCGACGCGTTCCCCGCGAGCACACAAGGCCTCGGCCGTCTCGGCCGCCGTTTCCGCCGCCGAACCCATGAGCACGATCACACGCTCGGCGGCCGCATCCCCGACATAGTCGAAGAGGCGATAGCGGCGTCCGAGGCGGGCCGCGAAGCGGTCCATCTCCTGCTGCACGATCTCCGGGCAGGCCGCATAGAAGCGATTGGCCGCCTCGCGCGCCTGGAAGAAGGTGTCGGGGTTCTGCGCCGTACCACGCACGACCGGATGCTCGGGAGTCAGGGCGCGCGCGTGATGCGCCCGCACCGCCTCGGCGTCGATCAAGGCGAGAAGATCGTCGTCACTCAGTCGTTCGATCTGCGTCACCTCGTGCGAGGTGCGGAAGCCGTCGAAGAAATGCAGAAACGGCACACGTGCCCGCAGGGTGGCGGCGTGCGCGATGGCGGCGAGGTCGTGCGCCTCCTGCACCGAACCCGAAGCGAGCATGGCAAAGCCCGTCGAGCGACAGGCCATGACGTCGGAGTGATCGCAGAAGATCGACAGAGCGTGCGTCGCCACCGTGCGGGCGGCGACGTGCAAGCAGAACGGCGTCAACTCGCCGGCGATCTTGAACATGTTCGGGATCATCAAGAGCAGCCCCTGCGACGCCGTGAAGGTCGTAGCCAGGGCGCCCGCCTGCAGCGCGCCATGAACGGCCCCGGCGGCACCCGCCTCGGACTGCATCTCGGTGATCAGCGGGACGGTGCCCCAGACATTGGTCTGACCGCGCGCCGACCACTCGTCGGAGAGTTCACCCATGGGAGACGCAGGCGTGATCGGATAGATCGCCACCACTTCACTGAGCCGGTGAGCGACGGAGGCCGCCGCCTCGTTGCCGTCGAGGGTTACCTTACTGCGCACTGCCATGAGTCTCTTTCCATTTCTCTTCCCCGGCTCGACCCTCGCAACGGCGGACGAGGAACGCTATACGCAGCGGCGGAACGAACGCCGGTGAGCGTGCGTCCCGCCGCCGCGAGGAGAGCCCGCCATGCGCCATATTCTGGTTCCCGTCGACTTTTCCAACGTGACGCCCTACGTCGTCGACTGTGCCGTCACTCTCGCCGATCGCTTCGGCAGCGAGTTGCACCTGCTGCACGTCGCCGCCCCCGATCCCGCCTTCGTCGGCTACGAAACGGGCCCGGAGAGCGTGCGCGATTTCGTCGCCGCCGAGTTGCGCGCGGAACATCGCCAACTGCACACGCTCGCCACCCAGCTGCGCCAAGCAGGGACGCACGTGCGTGCCGTCGCGATTCAGGGAGACACGGTAGCGACGATCCTCGCGCGCGCCGAGCACATCGCGGCCGACGTCATCGTCATCGGATCGCACGGTCATGGCGCGCTGTACCGTATCCTTCTCGGAAGCATCAGCGAGGGAGTGCTACGCGGCGCGAAGTGTCCCGTCATGGTCGTTCCCGCCGCGTTGGCTGGCACCCCCTCCGCTCATGCCTGATCACTTCTTCTGCAGGCCCTCGATGTACTTGACGATGAGCAGGGTGCGCCCCTGCACGTCGGCACGAATCTGACCGTCGCTGCGGAGCGGGTCCTTCAGCACTTCGCCCCACACGGGCATGTCGGGATTGCCGTGGGCGCGAATGGCGGTCGTGCCGTTGGTGTGGTTCATCGTTTCCATGAACGGAAAGATCCCACCCTTCTGTTGGGCGAGGAGAGTGAGGTTCGTCGGCATCGGGCGCATGAGCCCGGAAACCACGCCGTCGCCCTCGCCCGTGAGGCCGTGGCAGGCACCACAGTACTGACGGTAGAGCTTGCCCCCCAGTTCCAGGTTCGATTCCTCGGCCCAAGCTGGCGCCGCCGCGAGGAGAAGCCCCCAGAGCGGTACCACACGCCACCAACGGCCTCTTCCCAGCTTCGTTCGGACAACCATCGGATTCCCCTTTCTCACCTTTCGAGAAGGTGCTTTCCCGCATGTGGCTTTCGATGGAAGGACAGCGCAAGTTCTTTGCCAGCGGCGCCGAGCTCGATTCAACCTCGATTCGACCCGAGGATTCCCAAATCCGAGAATCACGCCTCCGGGCCCTCGCGATTCTGCCCACGCATGGGAACGGTCGTCGTCGCAGCCGCGTGAGCTCTCGCGGTCCGCGATTTGCTCCGCTACCTCACCGTCATGACCCACAGACGTTGGCCGCTGCGCTTCTTCTACAGCGATGCCTACCTCGGCAACGTCGAAGAGGCCGGCCCGCGCGGCACGTTCGACACCCTCAAGCCCCGCCGCGTGCGTGACGCAGTCGTGCAGAGCGGATTGGTCGGCCCTGGGGACTGGCAGGAACCGTCGCCGGCGACGACCGCCGACCTGCTGTTGGTCCACACCGCCGACTACGTCGATCGCCTCGACGACGGCGATCTGCTGGCCCGCCTGCTTTTTCTCGACCCACGGTACCCATGGGGCAAGGACCTTCTGCTCCCCTTCCTCGCCGCGACCGGCGGCACGCTGGCGGCGGCCCGCTTCGCCGCGGGCGGAAACGGTATCGGCGCCAACACCTCGGGTGGCTATCACCACGCCCAAGCCGACAAGGCCGAGGGATTCTGCGCCATCGCCGACGTCGCCATCGCCATCCGCAGGCTGCGCCAAGACGGCTTCTGCCGCCGTCCGCTCATCGTCGACCTCGACTACCATCACGGCAACGGCAACGCCGAGATTTTCAGCCACGACGAAAGCGTCTTCACCTTCTCCATGCACGCCGGCAATTGGTGCTGGATCGACAAGCGCAACAACTTGGACCTCGAACTGCCACCCGGCACCGGAGACGAGGTCTACCTCGGCACGCTGGCGCATCACCTCCCCCGCGTGCTGCGGGAGTTTCGCCCCGACTTCGTGTTCTATGTCGCCGGCGCCGATCCCTTCGTCGAGGACACGCTGGGCGACTTCGCCATCAGCGAAGCGGGTATGTTGGCACGCGATCGCTACGTCACGGAGTTGGTGCGCGGCGCGGACCTTCCTCTCACGGTCGTCACCGCGGGGGGATATGGACCGACCAGCTGGCGCATTCCGAGCAATTACTACATCTGGCTCGCCGGAGCCGAGGCCTGAGATGGAACGCGTCTTCGACCGCTATACGGCGGAGGACCTGCGCGCCCACTTCGCCGCCACCGGCTTGCTGCGTGCCGTCGAAAGGCGCGGTTATTCCAGCCTGGATGTTTTGGTCCGTTCGACCGGGATGGCGTTGCCGCACGTCGAGTTGCACGGCACCAAAGCCGGCAAGCGCTCGTTGCTTCTCGAAAGCTGTCTCACCGAGGCGGCGATCGAGCGCGGCGAGAGCGAACGCCGCGGCCTCGCCTTGCCCGCCAACATCCGCCTACTCGTCGCGTATTGGCTACGCGAACAGGATCCCAGCCGAATGTTCGAACCCGAACGTCCGCCGCTGCCGCTACAGGAGCATCCCGGTCTCGGCGTTCTTCCGCTGGCCTTTCAGACGCTGCGACGCTTGGCCGAGGACATGCAACACGACGGCATCGCCTGCATGCCGAAGTTCTTTCACGACGCCTACATCTTCTTCCACTCGCGGCTCTTCTCGTTCCTCGACCCCCTCGAACAAGGACGCTTTCAGCGCATGCTCGCCGATCTGCACGCGGTGCCCGTCGGTGACGTCTCGCGCGCGTTCCTCGAGGGTCGTGTGGTCGACGACACGGGCCGTCGCATCGATTGGAATCCCGGACTCCAGGTGTGCCCGCTGCGGTGCGTTCTGACGGACTACTTCAACGCGCCTGCCTATGCCGCGCGAGTCGACGCCGGCGAGGCCGAAACGGGCTACGCCATCCGCTCTCGGCGGCACGCCGAACGAGCCTATACTCACGAAAACACATGCGCGAAGGAGGGCATGCCATGGCCATCGACAGAATCTTGATCCCCCTCGACGGTTCCACCGGTGCGCAAAGCGCTTTGGACTTTGCCATCGATCGGCTCGGCGCACACCACGCGGAGTTGTTGGTCGTGCTGGCGATCGAACCCATCCACTTGGCGGTCGCCGGCCAAACGGCCTTGCCGGCGGAAAGCGCGCGGTCGCTCGCCGAAGAACAACAGAGCCTCGCGGCGCAACACTTGGCCCGCCTGGAGAGTGATCTGCGCGGTCGCAACTTGCGCGTGCGCACCCTGCTCGCGAAAGGTGCCGCCCAAGACGTCATTCTCCAGACGGCCCGGCGTGAAGACGTCGACCTGATCGTCATGTCCACGCACGCGCGCACGGGCATCGCGCACGCACTGCTCGGCAGCATCACGGAAAAGGTGATCCGCCATGCGCCCTGCCCGGTGTTGACCGTGCGCGGCTATAGCCCCAAAACATCCGGCAAGGCGCGCGCCTGACTCCGATCGCGCCAGCAAGGGGAATCTCATGAAACGTATTCTCGTTCCGATCGACTTCTCGAAATCGTCTCTCGAAGCGCTCGACTACGCCATCGACTTCGCGGCACCGATGGGCGCCGCCATCACCGTGGTCCACGTGCTCGAGCCCGTGGCCTACGCCACTCCGGCCGACCTCTACGCCGGCATGGCGACGCAACTCGGCAATCTCCTCGCCGAGCAGCGCCGCAGCGCGAGACAGCAGCTCGAGCAGCTCGTCGCCCGTTACACCAAGAAGGGGACGGAACTCGCCATCCTGCTGCGCGACGGCGTCGCCTACCGCGAGATCGTCGAGGCAGCCAAGAAGGTGAAGGCCGATCTGATCATCCAGGCGACGCACGGGCGGACGGGATTGTCGCACGTGCTGCTCGGCAGCGTCGCCGAACGGGTGGTCCGCACCGCCGAATGTCCGGTGCTCACCGTGCGCGTCGGCACGACGACGAAAAGCAAGGCAGGGACGACCAAGAAAGCTGCCGCCAAGAAGGCAAAGGGCTGAAGCGTCGCGCGGGCTCGCCGCCCGCCTGCCCAACCTCAGCCCCGCGTCCTCGGAGGCCGGGGTTCTGCGCCAGCCGCGCAGAACCCCGGCCATCGTCGTTCAGGGTGCCGGGGCCACCGGATCGACCAAGTCCGGCACGGGCTCGAACGTGAGCCGTACCCTGCGGTCCGTCCGCACGGTCGCTCCGGTGCCGTCGGTGGCGATCACCGTCAGGTTCGCCTCGGCGAAGTCGAGGTCGAAGAAGGGACCGCCGCCGCGCACGTCGAACGGCACCGTGACGCGTTCGATGTAGCCATTGTTCCCTTCGAAGAAGGTCAGGCCGATATCGTCGTCGACCATCAGCCGATCCTTGGTCTGCATGCGCATGCGGACGCGGATTCCCGTGAACTGCGACAGGCAGCGGGCTTCGAAGTTCAGGCGCACCGCCGCGCCCGCCTGCGCGAAGTTGAGCACGCGCAGCCAGCTGCACTGGGCCAAGCGGCCGATGCCCCCCGTGGTATTGCGTCCGGCGAAGAGTACCGGCCCCTCGGGGCATCCGGCATCGACATAGGGAATGCGAGGCGGTTCATCGCCGGCGCAACAGTTCTCCGACAGGCTCTTCAGCGTGAACGTACAGCCCGTCGCCGGGTTGCACGTGACGTCCGTACACGGGCTCAGTGGTTCGATCTGTAGACGCAGCATGCCCTCGGCCGATGCCGGAACGGCGGCATCGTCGACGACCCGAAACGGGACATAGAAGGGTCCGACCTGTTCGGGCGTCGGTATCCACGAGAAGACCCCCGTGGCCGAATCCAAACTGGCGCCCTCGGGCAGCGATTCGCTGAGGAATTGCAGCGCATCGCCGTCCGGATCCGTCGCCCCGATCGGGTAGCGAATCTCTGCTCCCGGAGAACCGACGTAGACATCGGCCCGCAGCACTTGCGGTGCCTCGTTGGGGACCGGCGTCGCCGTCGCGGTCGCCGTCGGTGTGACACTCGGGGTCGCCGTCGCCGGCGGTGCGGGGCAGCCGACGAGACTGGCGTTCACTGCGGTGACGATCTCCGTCACGATGACTTGGCCGTCGCCATCCTCGTCGAATGGCAGGCAATCCGCTGCCGGCCTGCCGCCGAGGGCGATCGCGATGCCCGTGAGAATTTCGTCGACGGTGACGTCGGTGCTGGCGTCGCAGTCGCCGACGCAGACGACCGCCGCACGCGGCGTCGCCGTCGGCGTGGGCGTCGGCCCCGCGATCAGGTCCACGCTGCAGGCACCGATCACCGTCGTGTAGGTTTGACCGTTGACATCGAGGGCCACCACGGGATCCGCCTGCAGGTTGATCTTCCCCGGCGAAGCTCCAGCGGTCGTCAAGCGGACGCGGGCAATGCTGATGGTCCCGATTGGGCTCGTCGTGCTGGCGGTGTTCACCGCAGTGACCAAGGTGATGCCGGAGGTGAAGGAACCCGCATCGGTTTGCGGCGCCGCGGCGAATTCGGCGGTGTTGCCGCCCTCCACCGAGCTGATCGCGACGGCGGCTTTCGGGTATTCGAGGTTGAAGCCGAGAGCCGCGGGGACGCGCGTCCCGGCATCGAAACGGATTTCCGTGTCGAAGGAAGTGCCGGTGACGACAGGATTGGTCGGGCATACGACTTGGAACTCGCCCACGGCCGCATACCCGGAGCTGACCGAGCCCAGCAGCATCAGTAACGTCCAGGCCGTGCACCCGAGGGAACGAGGCTTGTGGTGTCGCACGTGGATCACCCTTCTTCGACGCGCCGGTCGCGTCACGCCGTGACCTTCTGGCGCATGGTGACGAATTCCTCTGCCGCCGTCGGGTGGATGCCAATGGTCGAATCGAACTGACGCTTGGTGGCACCGCACTTCAGGGCCACCGCGAATCCCTGGATGATCTCGCCCGCCTCGGGACCTACCATGTGGCACCCGAGAACTCGGTCGCTGGCGGGATCGACGATGAGCTTCATCATGGTCACCTCATCCGATCCGGTCAGGGTATGCTTCAGCGCGCGAAAACGCGACCGGTAAATGTCGACCTCGCCGTAGCGCGCCCGCGCCTCCGCCTCGGTAAGGCCCACCGTACCGATGTTCGGCTGGCTGAAGACGGCGGTCGGCACGTTGGTGTGATCGGGCTTGGTCGGATTGTCGCGGAACAGAGTCTCGGCCACCGCCTGCCCTTCGGCCAAAGCCATCGGCGTGAGGTTCAGGCGGTTGGTGCAATCGCCCACGGCGAAGATATGGGGCACGGAGGTGCGCGAATACTCGTCGACGACGATCGCGCCGTCGTCGCGCAGCTCCACGCCGCAGTTCTCCAAGCCGAGTCCGGCCGTCTTGGGATGGCGTCCGGTGGCGTAGAGGATCTGGTCCGCCTCGAGGGTCGTCCCGTCGTGCAGCGTGGCGCGCAGTCCGCCAGGAATCATGTCGATCCGCCGCACCTCGGTGAGGAAGCGGAGATCGATCTTTTTCTTGCGCATCTCTTCCGCCAGCACGGTCCGGCAGTCGTCGTCGAAGCCACGCAGGAAGAGATCGCCTCGGTACAGCAGCTTCACGTCGGCGCCCAGGCCGCGGAAGATACCGGCGAACTCGACGGCGATGTAGCCGCCGCCGACGATGAGCACGCGCCGCGGCAGTGTCTCCAGATAAAATGCCTCGTTCGAGGTGATCGAGAGTTCGATTCCGGGAATGTCCGGCCGGCTCGGCCAGCCGCCGCTGGCGACCAGGATGTAACGCGCGCTCACTTGCCGGTCGCCGACGGCGACGGTGTGCGCATCGACCAGCCGTGCCGTGCCGTCGAGGATCTCGACCCCGGCGTTGCGCAGCAGTCGCTCGTAGACGCCGTTGAGGCGTTCGATTTCCTTGTTCTTGTTGGCGATCAAACGCGACCAGTCGACGGCGCGATCGCCCACGTTCCAGCCGAAGCCCTGGGCGTGGCGGAACTCTTCGTGGTAGTGCGCCGCATACACCAGCAGCTTCTTGGGCACACAGCCGACGTTGACGCAGGTGCCCCCGTAGTATCGCTCCTCGGCGATCCCCACCTTGGCGCCGAACTGACCGGCCATGCGCGCGGCGCGCACGCCGCCGGAACCGGCGCCGATGACGAAGAGGTCGTAGTCGAATCGGGTCAAGAGAGGCTCCTCGTCGATCGCTCTCAGATGGCGCGGTCGCGTCCCTCCCAATAGGGGTCGCGCAGCTTACGCTTGTACAGCTTGCCGTTCGGGTCGCGCGGCATGCTGGCGACGAAGTCGATGCTCTTCGGCCGCTTGTACTTGGCGAGTCGTCCGGCCGCGAACGCGAGGATGTCGTCGGCCAAGGCGGGCGAAGCCTCGACGCCGGGCACGGGCTCGACGACCGCCTTCACCTCCTCGCCCCAGTCGCTGTTGGGCACGCCGAAGACGGCGACGTCGGCGACCTGCGGATGCGCGAGGAGTTCGCCTTCGATTTCGGCGGGATAGATGTTGACGCCGCCGGAGATGATCATGTCGATCTTGCGATCACACAGGAACAGGTAACCCTCTTCGTTGAGGTAGCCGATGTCGCCGACGGTGAAGAAACCCTCGCGCCGGTTTTTTTCGGTCTTGTCCTTGTCCTTGTGGTACTCGAAGTCCGCCTGTCCGAGCTTCATGTACACCGTGCCCGGGGTTCCGGTCGGCGTATCGTTGCCGTCGTCGTCGAGGATGCGCACCTCTGCCGTCGGCCAGGCCTTGCCGACGGTGCCGGGGAAGCGCAGCCACTCGTCGGGGGTGACGACGGTCCCACCACCCTCGCTGGCGGCGTAGTACTCGTAAATCGACTTGCCCCACCAGGCGAGCATCTTGTGCTTGGTCTCGACCGGACACGGGGCCGCGGCATGGATCATGTGCCGCACGGACGACACGTCGTAGCGCGCTCGCACGTCCTCCGGCAGGGCCAGCAAACGATGGAACTGCGTCGGCACCATGTGGCTGGTGGTGACGCGGTAGGTCTGAATGGCGTCGAGGCACAGCTCGGGCGTCCACTTCTCCATGAGCACGACGGCGTGGCCGAAGTGGAGCGAACCACCGGCGAACATCAACACCGCGGTGTGGTACAGCGGCGAACCACAGAGATGCACGTTGTCGGCTTCGGGTTGAATCCCGAACAACGACAGGAACAGCGCGTACATCGAAAAGACCGTGTCCGGATCCATCTCGGGCAAGCGGCGCCGCACCCCTTTCGGCTTGCCGGTCGTGCCGGAGGTGTAGTTCATGACCATGCCGGCGCGGCGATCGGCGGGAGTGTCGCTCGACTGACCGTCGGTCAACTCGGCGTAGGAGCGGAAGCCGTCGAGCCCACCCACGGCAAAGCGCTGCTTGGCGGGAAAGCTCGCTTCGTTCGCGGCCGCGCTGCACGTCGCGGCGAAACGCCCGTCGCACACGAAGGCCTTGGCGTCGGAGTCCTGGAGGATGTAGGCGATCTCCGGGCCCGTGAGGTGATGGTTGATCGGGGTCAGGTACCAGCCGCCCTGGGCGGCGGCGAGGTACAGCTCGAGCATCGGCGTCTCATTCGGCAGCACCGTGGCGATGCAGTCCCCGTGGCGCAGGCCGAGCGCCCGCAGGCCGTGCACCAATTGATTGCTGCGCGCCAGCAGTTCGCCGCGCGTCGTCCTGCGACCCTCCGGGTCGACGACGGCGAGAGCCGCGGGGTTGGCCTTGGCGAAGTTCCAGAATCCGAGATCCGACATCGAGCGTTCTCCCTCAACCTCTGCGATGGATGGTGTGGTGCACGCTTGCCGCCATCAGTCGCGCGGCAAACCTAGGATGCGCTGAGCGATGACGTTGCGTTGAATTTCCGACGTGCCGCCCATGATCGTTTCCGAGCGGGCGTAGAGGTACTCGCGCGCCACCTCGATCGCCTCCGGCTCGAGCGCGTCGTCGAGCATTCCGTAACAACCGAGGACGCGCATGGCGACTTCCTGCAAGCGACCGTCGGTCTCGCTGCCGGCGACCTTTTCGAGCGAACTCTCGACCCCAGGGTGACCGGTGCGCAGCAGGCGCGTCAGGCTGCGGTAGCCGATGTACTTGAGCAACTCGACCTCGATGTAGGACTGCGCCAGTCCCTGCCGCAGGATCGGATCGTCGACCCGTCCGGTCCGCTCGCGGGCGAGGCGCACCACCCGCTCGAAGCTGCGGCGAATCTTGCGTTGGAAGGTGAAGGTCCAGACCGGGCCGCGCTCGTGCGCGAGAATGCCCATGGCGATTTGCCAACCGGCGCCCGGCGCGCCGACCAGCAGGTCGGCCGGCACCTCGACGTTGTCGAAGAACACCTCGCAGAACTCGGCATCGCCGGTCATCTGCCGCAGCGGTCGCACGGTGACCCCCGGGGTCTTCATGTCGACCAGCAGTAAGCTGATGCCCTTGTGCTTCGGCAGATCGGGTTCGGTCCGGCAGAGGAGGAAGCACCAGTCGGCGAGGTCGCCGTGGCTGGTCCACACCTTCTGGCCGTTGACGATGTAGACGTCGCCGCGCCGCTCGGCCTTGCAGCGCAGGGACGCGAGATCGGAGCCGGCACCGGGTTCGGAGAAGCCCTGGCACCAAAGGTCGCGACCCGACATCAGAGGTTCGAGGAACCGTTGCCGTTGCGCTTCGGTGCCGTGGCGCAAGATGGCGCTGCCGATGAGATCGATCGCGCCGCTACTGGCGATCGGTCGCGGCGCCCCGACGGCATTGAGCTGCTCCTCGAAGAGCCAGCGCTCGATGACCGTGGCGCCACGGCCGCCGTCCTCGCGCGGCCAGGCGATCGCCGCCCAGCCGCCGGCGTGGAGACGACCTTGCCAGGCGCGTGCGATGTCGACCCAAAGAGAGTCCTCCGCGCGGCTCCACACGTGGTCCTTGCGCCAAGCCTGCGGCAAATTCTCCTCGAGCCAGGCGCGTGCTTCGGCCGCGAAGGCCAATTCTCTTTCGGAAAATGAGAAATCCATGAATCGCCGAAAGTGCGGAGTATGCAGTACCCGGCAGCGACGGCGCAAGCCAGCGAACGTCGCCTTCGAGCCCCTCAGTTGGCCCCGCCACTTACGAAACGTCGCGGATCCAGGTAAGGTGCGCGCCACGCTCGCCCCGAAGAGTCGCGAGCCCAACCCGAACCCGGATTCGCATCGCGTGAGTACAGCAACTTCAGGCAAACCAATGCCCGGCGGAAGGCCGACCCGTATCCTGCGCCGCAGGCAAGCTGGATCGCGTCTCGAGACGCAGGAGCGGCACGAGGAAGAGGCCGCGGAAGAGCGGGATCTCGACGAGGACGACGAAGCCGACGACGAGGATTCCGAGGAAGAATCCGCCGAGGCGTCGACGGCCACGGACAGCGACGAGCACGACGTCTCGTGGAGCTACTTCGCCGGCGGCATTGCGCCGGCCCTGCTGACCCGCGAGGAGGAAGTGCTCATCGGCCGACGCCTCGTCCGCGCCCGCGCCGTACTCGTCGAATTGAAGGAATCCGCCCCGGAACCCCTGCGCAAACGTATCGCCAAGGAAGACGAGGGCCTCGGTTTCCGCGAGCGCGACATCCTGCGCATGCTCGAACGCACCGAGCGCCTGGCTGCCCATCCGGAACGATTCGAGCCGGAACTCGCGACGCAAATCGTCGACTTTCGCGACCGCCTGCGCGACGCGGTCGCCGCCTACCGCAGCGACCGCGACCGTCTCCTCGAAGCGAACCTGCGGCTCGTGCTGTCGCTCGGGCGGCGCTATCGCCGCAACGGCGTGCCGTTCCTCGACCTGGTCCAGGAAGGGACGCTCGGCCTGATCCGGGCCGTCGAAAAATACGACCCCGACCGGGACGTTCGCTTCGGCACCTACGCCGTCTGGTGGATCTGGCAACAGATCGGCCGCGCCGGCGACCTGCACTCCGGCCTCATCCGCACGCCCCTGCACTGGAACCAGATCCGCCGCAAAGTCGGGCGCGCGACCCAGCAACTGCAGACCGACGGGGCCTCGGTCGAACGTGCCGACATCGCCGCCGCCAGCGGTGTCGACGCCGACCGCCTCGACGTCGTGCACCAGAATTTCCAGTGCCTGTCGCTCGAGTCGCCGATCGGCGGCAACGACGACCGCCCTCTCGAGGAGCTGCTCGCCAGCGATAGCCCCGATCCGGAGAACGACGTCACGGCGACCGATCTCAACCAGCACATCGAGTCGGCCCTGCACGAACTCGCCCGCAAATACCCGCGCGAAGCCGACGTCCTCCGCCTGCGCTTCGGCACCGGCAATCAGGACACCCTGACCCTCGAAGACATCGGCAAGATGTTCAACGTCAGCCGCGAGCGGGTCCGGCAAATCGAGGCGCGCGCCCTGAAGCTCCTGCTGCCGATCTGCGAGAAACAGGGTCTGCGCGTCTTTTTCGACTGACCCTCGGCCGTTTGCCTCGCCGGTTCGGCCCGGCTAGTAGAGCCCGAGTCCGTCCAGTCACCTAAGGAAAGGAGCTCTTGCACCCATGTTTCGACGATTCGTCATCGTCTCGCTGCTCGCTGCCCTGAGTTCGCCGGCCTATGCCGCCGAATCCGCGTCGGCCGACAAAGAGACACTGTACGCCCTCGGCGTCGCCCTGACGCAGAGCCTGAAGCAACTCAACCTCAAGCCCGACGAAGTCGAGGAGGTCACCAAAGGCCTGCGCGACGGTCTGCTCGGCAAGGCCAACGAGGTCAACCTCACCGACTTCCGCGCCAAGTTCCAGGAACTCGCCAAGTCACGCGCCGAAGAGGCCGCCAAGGCCGAGAAGGAAGCCTCGAAGGGCTTCCTCGCCAAGGCCGCTGCCGAAAAGGGCGCCGTCAAGACCGACTCCGGCCTGATCTACGTCGAGACCAAGGCCGGCACCGGCAAGTCGCCCGCCGCCACCGACAAGGTGCAGGTGCACTACCACGGCACCCTCATCGACGGCACCGTCTTCGACAGCTCGGTCGAGCGCGGCACGCCGGCGACCTTCCCTCTCAACGGCGTCATCAAGTGCTGGACGGAGGGCGTGCAGAAGATGAAGGAAGGCGGCAAGGCCAAGCTCATCTGCCCGTCGGACATCGCCTACGGCGACCGCGGTTCACCGCCGAAGATCAAGCCCGGCGCCACCCTCGTCTTCGAGGTCGAACTCCTCAAGATCGAAGCGCCCGCCCCGGCGGCGGCTCCGGCAGCTCCGGCTCCGGCCCCGGCCGCCAAGTAAGCCGTTCCCTGTCGCGCCGCGACTTCCACCGAGGACGCGGAGCGCTACCATCGTGGCGCTCCGCTCCTCGCGGCCGACAGACCCATGCAACTGCAACTCCTCGATCGCCTCGCCGACATCCCCCCAGACGACTGGAATCATCTGGTCGGCGACGCCAGTCCCTTCCTCGAATGGGAGTGGCTCGCATCCCTCGAAGAATCCGGCTGCGTCGGCGGCCGGAGCGGTTGGACCGCCAAGCATCTCACCCTGTGGGACGGCGGCACCCTCGTCGGGGCCTGCCCGCTCTACCTCAAGGATCACTCGCAGGGCGAGTTCGTCTTCGACCACGGTTGGGCCGACGCCGCCTACCGCGCGGGCATCGAGTATTACCCCAAACTCCTGGTCGCCGTTCCGTTCACGCCCGCCACCGGCCGCCGCTTTCTCACCCATCCGGCCGCCGACCGCGCGGCGATCTTGCCGCACTTCGCCGCCGCGCTGCAGAACCTCTGCCGCGCCAATGGCCTTTCGTCGGCACACGTCAACTTCGCCGTTCCTGACGAAATCGAGTTTCTCTCCCGGAATGGTTTCGAGATCCGCCGCGGTTACCAGTTCCAGTGGGTGAATCCGGGCTGGAAGACGTTCGACGATTACCTCGATGGCTTCCGCAGCAAGCGGCGTGTGCAAATCAAACGCGAACGCCGCGCCTTGCAAGAGCAAGGCATCGTCATCACGGCGCATCACGGCGACACCCTCGACGATGACCTGTTCGCTCCGATGTTCCGCCTCTACAAGTCGACCATCGACAAGCTGTACTGGGGTCGCCAGTATCTCAACCAGGGTTTGTTCGATCTGCTGCGGCAGCGATGGAAGCACCGCCTCTGCTTCTTCATCGCCCGACGCGCCGGACGCATCGTCGCCGGAACGTTCACCGTGCGCAAAGGCGATACGCTCTACGGCCGCTACTGGGGCGCCTTCGAAGAGTTCCGCTACCTGCACTTCAACGTCTGCTACTACGCCTCGATCGAGTACTGTCTGGCGCACGGCTTGCGCCGCTTCGAGCCGGGCGCCGGTGGGGAATTCAAGTATCTACGCGGATTCGACGCGCGTCATACGCACAGCGCGCATTTCGTCGCCGACCCTCGCTTCGCCGCCGCCGTGGCCCGCTTCCTCGAGCAGGAACGCGCCAGCGTCGACGGCGAAGTCGAGTGGCTCGAAGAACACAGTCCGGTGATTCACCGCCCTGACGATGCAACCGGCTCAGCTTGAAGCCGCGTCTTCGTAACGGAACACCAGCCCCTCGTCGCCCGCATCGATTTCGACCCGACCACCTTCGGTCAGACGCCCGAATAGGATCTCGTCGGCGAGCACACGCTTGATCTCGGTTTGAATTAGGCGTGCCATCGGACGCGCACCGAACGCCGCATCGTAACCCTTGGCCGCGAGATACTTGCGTGCGGCAGGCGTCAGCTGGATGAACACCTTCTTGTCGTTCAGCTGCGCGTCGAGTTCGAGGACGAACTTGTCGACGACCCGTTCGATCGTTTCGGGCGCCAGGCCGCCGAAGCGAATGATGGCGTCGAGCCGGTTGCGGAACTCGGGCGAGAATAGCCGTTCGATCGCCTTCGCGCCCTGCGCTTCGTTGGTCCGGCCGCCGAAACCGATCGCCGCCGCCGCCATCTCTTGGGCGCCGGCATTGGTCGTCAGGATGAGAATGACGTTGCGGAAATCCGCCTTGCGGCCGTTGTTGTCGGTGAGCGTCGCGTGATCCATCACCTGCAACAAGATGTTGAACAGATTCGGATGCGCCTTTTCGATCTCGTCGAGCAGCAGCACCGCGTGCGGCGTCTTGCGCACTGCATCGGTGAGCAGTCCGCCCTGATCGAAACCGACATAGCCTGGGGGCGCACCGATGAGACGCGACACCGTATGCGCTTCCATGTACTCGCTCATGTCGAAGCGCAGGAAGGCGATGCCGAGGGCGGAGGCCAGCTGGCGTGCGACTTCCGTCTTGCCGACGCCCGTGGGCCCGGCGAACAAGAACGAACCCACCGGCTTCTCCGGATGCCCCAGGCCGGCGCGCGCCAACTTGATGGCCGACGCCAGGGTACGGATCGCTTCGTCTTGGCCGAAGACGGTCAGGCCGAGATCCCGTTCCAAGGATTGCAGGCGATCGGTCTCGGACACCGACACCGACCGGGGCGGGATCTTGGCCATGGTGGCGACGATCGCCTCGATCTCGCGCGTGCGCACCGACTTGCGCCGTTGCGCCTCGGGCATGGTCTGCATCGCGGCCCCGGCTTCGTCGATGACGTCGATCGCCTTGTCGGGCAAATGCCGGTCGTTGATGTAGCGAGCCGACAGCTCGGCGGCGCTGCGCAATGCCCCGCGCGTGTACGTCACGCCGTGATGTTTCTCGTAGCGGTCCTTGAGACCGTTGAGGATCTGCACCGTCTCCTCGACGGTCGGCTCGCGCACTTCGATCTTTTCGAAGCGCCGGGCCAAGGCACGATCGCGTTCGAAGAAGCTTTTGAAGTCGGAATAGGTGGTCGCCCCGATGCAGCGCAGGCTGCCGGAGGAAAGCGCCGGCTTGAGGATGTTCGAGGCGTCGAGTGAACCGCCGCTGGCGGCACCGGCGCCGACGACCGTGTGGATCTCGTCGATGAACAGAATCGACCCGGCGCGCTTTTCGAGCGCCGCCAGCACATCCTTCAATCGTTGCTCGAAATCGCCGCGGTAGCGCGTGCCGGCCAGCAGCGCTCCCATGTCCAGGGCGTACACCTCGGCGCCCAGCAAGAGACGGGGCACGTCCCCTTGGTGAATGCGCAGAGCCAGACCCTCGGCCAAAGCCGTCTTGCCGACCCCCGGTTCGCCGACGAAGACGGGATTGTTCTTGCGGCGCCGGCACAGCACCCGCGCCGTCCGTTCGATCTCGGCATCGCGGCCGATGATCGGATCGATGCGACCGGAGGCCGCCTTCGCCACCAATTCGGTGGTGTACAGTTCGAGCGGCCCCTTCTTCGGCTTGTCCTCGACGTCGTTGTCGTCGTCGTCGAAGTCGTTGCCGCCGATCGGGCTCTCGTCGCGCGTCTTGGAGATGCCGTGCGCGATGTAGCTGATGACGTCGAGACGCGTGATGCCCTGCTCGTCGAGCAGCTGCACGGCGTGCGAGTCGGGCTCGCGGAAGATCGCCACCAGCACGTTTTCGCCGAGAATCTCTTCCTTGCCGGCAGACTGCACGTGCGCCGCGGCGCGTTGGATGACGCGTTGGAACGCGATCGTGTGCTGCGGCGGCGTTTCGACGCCGTCGGGTAGCGTCTCCAGATGCTCTTCGAACAGTTGTTCGAGCCCGCGTTGCAGCTTGGCGACGTCGCCGCCGCAATGGCGAACCACCTCGGCGACGCGGTCGTCCTTCAACAACGCGTAGAGCAAATGTTCGATCGAGAGGAACTCGTGCCGGCGACGTCGCGCTTCGGCGACCGCCAGGTTCAAGGTGACCTCGAGTTCGCGGCTGATGCGCATCACTCTTCCTCCAGGCTCGCACGCAACGGATATTCGTTCTGGCGCGCGAGCGCGTGCACCTGAGCTACCTTGGTCTCGGCGATTTCGTAGGTGTAGACGCCCGCGACCCCGATGCCCTTGCGATGCACGTGCAGCATCACCTGAACGGCCTCGGCCTCGGAGCGATGAAAGATCGATTGCAGCACGAACACCACGAACTCCATCGTGGTGTAGTCGTCGTTGTGCAGCAAGACCTTATACAGGCGCGGCTTCTGCAGCTTGCGCTCGGTGCGGCGCTCGGTGACGACACCCAAGTCACCATCCGGCTCGTTTGGCCTTTCGCGGTCGCGACGCTCACCCATGTGCCAAACGTAGCACCAAAAAATCGGCGAATCAGCCCAGGCGCGACATTCTCCCGCACCCAGGTGATGCCGTCACCCGATTCCGATGACCGCGCGCGCCACCCGCGCGACGTTGTCGACGGTGAAACCGAAGCGCTCCTGGTTGATCTCTCCCGGCGCCGACGCCCCGAAGCGATCGATCCCGAGGATCGCCCCCTGACTGCCGACGTAACGCTGCCAACCGAAGCTGCTCGCCGCCTCGATGGCCACACGCTGGGTCAAGGCCGCCGGCAGGACTCGCTCGCGGTAGGCGGCGTCTTGCGCTTCGAACAGCTCCCAGCTCGGCATCGAGACCACGCGGGTCGGGACGCCCTCCTCTTCCAAACGCTGGCGCGCGGCGACCGCGAGCGACACTTCCGAACCGGTCGCCAGCAACACCACGCGCGGCGTGCCGCCGCTCGCTTCGGCGATGACGTAGGCGCCGCGGGTGACACCCTCGCGTGCCGTCGACGCGTCCACCACCACCGGAACCTTTTGGCGCGTCAGCACCAGGGCCACCGGACCGCTCTGATGCTCCAACGCCACGCGCCAAGCGGCGACCGTTTCGTTGGCGTCGGCCGGACGCAGCACCACCAAGTTGGGCATGGCCCGCAGCGAGGCCAGTTGTTCGACCGGCTGGTGCGTCGGCCCGTCCTCACCGACGGCGATCGAATCGTGGGTCCAGATGTAGATCGGCCGCAGGTGATTCATCGCCGCCAAGCGGACCGGCGGTCGCATGTAATCGGCGAAGACGAAGAAGGTCGAGGTGAAGGGCCGCAGGCCGCCGTGGTAGGCGATGCCGTTGGCGATCGAGCCCATGGCATGCTCGCGCACGCCGCAGCGTACGTTGCGCCCGATGCCGCTGTCGCCGACGAAGTCGCCGCCGCCCTCGATGTAGGCTTTGGTGGAGGAGGAAAGATCGGCGTCGAGGCCGATCAGACCGCCGTAGTGGGCGGCGATGGCGTTGATCGCCTTGCCGCTGGCGGCACGGGTTTCGACTTGGGCCCCCAGGTCGAACGTCGGCAGCGCGGCGTCCCAGCCCTCCGGCAGGCTTTCGTCCAACATCGACTGCAGTGCCCTTGCCGCCTCCGGGTGTTCCTCGGCGTAGGCAGCGAACCGACTCTGCCAATCGCGCTCCAACTCCATGCCGCGCGCCACTGCCCCGGCGAGGTGTTGGCCCACGTCCGCGGGTACGTGAAACGCTTCTTGGCTCGGCCATTCGTAGGCGAGACGCACCCCGGCCACCTCTTTGGGTCCGAGCGGACTGCCGTGAGCCGCGGCCTTGCCGGCCTTGGTCGGCGCCCCGAAGCCGATGGTCGTGCGCACCATCAAGAGCGAAGGACGCTGCGTGTCGGCCCGGGCCTCGGTCAGCGCCGCATCGATGGCCTCCATGTCCGTGTCGCCGTCGGCGACTTCGATGACCTGCCAACCGTAGCTGGCGAAACGCGCACCGATGTCCTCGGTGAACGACAGTGCCGTCGGACCATCCAACGACACCGAATTGGCGTCGAACAGGACGACCAACTTGCTCAGGCGCAGATGGCCCGCGAGCGACGCGGCTTCGGCGCACACGCCCTCCATCAGGTCGCCATCGGAGCTCAGGACGTAGGTGAAGTGGTCGATGATCTCGTGGCCCGGGCGGTTGAAGCAGGCGGCCAGGTGACGCTCGGCGATCGCCATGCCGACGGCGTTGGCGAAGCCCTGCCCGAGAGGCCCGGTGGTCGCCTCGACGCCGGCGGTCACGCCGACTTCAGGATGCCCGGGCGTGCGGCTGCCCCACTGGCGGAACTGGCGCACGTCGTCGAGGCTGACGTCGTACCCGGTCAGGTGCAGCAGGCTGTACAGCAACATGCTGCCGTGGCCGGCGGAGAGTACGAAGCGGTCGCGGTTGACCCATTGCGGATTGCGCGGGCTGTGCCGCAGGTGGTTTTGCCAAAGGACGTACGCCATCGGCGCGGCCCCCATGGGGAGCCCCGGATGGCCCGAATTCGCCTGTTCGATCGCGTCGATCGACAGCATGCGAATGGTATGAATCGACCTCTGCTCGAGTCCCAAATCTGCGGCGCCCACTGGCAACTCCTCCCTGGCCCGCGCGGGCGGAATGCCTCCGACCCTCGCGCCTATCGTCGGTTCACGGGCCGCGCGGCCCGCTCCCGTCGACCCCTTCGTGTGGGGCAGTCATGGCAGAAATCCGCCCTCGGTCAAAACGGCTCCGCCAGTCGTGGAATGGAGTCGGGAATTCGCCCACGGCCAGCTTCCGCGCTCGTCGCGAATCTTGTAGGAACGTGCGGCTGAGGAGGAGCCACGTGTCCCATTCCGCTCTCGACATCCGCCCGCTCTCCGGCGCCCTCGGCGCCGAGGTTTTCGGCATCGATCTCGCCGGTCCCGTCGATGACGCACGGTTCGACGCCGTGCACCGTGCCTTCGTCGATTTCGGCCTACTGGTCTTTCGCGACCAAGAGCTGACGCACGAAGCGCAGATCGCTTGGGCCCGCCGTTTCGGCACGCCCGACATCCATCCGATCGCCAACGGCATGGAGGAGTTCCCCGAGCTGATCCGCGTCCTCAAGCCGGCCGGTGCCTCGGCCAGCTTCGGCGTCGGCTGGCACTCCGACAACTCCTTCTTCGAGGAGCCCAGCCTCGGCTCGGTGCTGTACGGCGTGACCATTCCGCCCTACGGCGGCGACACCCTCTATGCCTCCATGGAGAAGGCGTATCAGGCTCTCTCCGAACCGCTGCGCCGGATGCTCGACGGCATGCAGGCGGTGCACAGCGCCGTGCGGGCCTACGACCCCGACGTCACCGGGCGCGAGAAATTCCGCGGCGAGGCTCCCATCACCTACCGCTACTCCGACGCCGTTCGCCAAGAGGTCGTCCACCCGGTGATCCGCACGCACCCCGTCAGCGGACGCAAGAGCCTCTACGTCAATCAGATGTTCACCCAGCGTATCGTCGGCTTGAAGCAGCACGAAAGCGACGCCCTGCTCGCCCTGCTCTACGACCACTGCGTCCGCCCCGAATTCACCTGCCGCCTGCGCTGGCAGCCCCGCACCGTGGCCATGTGGGACAACCGTTCGGTGCAGCATTACGCCATCGACGACTACCAACAGTTCGAACGGCTGATGTACCGCGTCACCATCGCCGGGGACCGTCCGGTCTGAAGCGAGGTTTCGGCGCTCATGTCGGACGCGCTGCGCTTCCTCGTCCTCAACGCGTATCCGCGCGAAGGGCGTGCCGCCTTGGCCTCGGTCGGTGCGACCGACCCTGGTGAACTGTACGCCCGCATCCTGCGCGAGTGGTTGCCGGACGTCGCGATCGATCACCTCTGCCCCGCGGATGCCGACGCGCGGCTCCCCGGGGGAGTTTCGCTGCCCGACTACGCCGGCATCGTGTGGACCGGCTCCAGCCTGACCATCCACGCCGACGACGATGAACGCGTCGAACGCCAGATCACCCTGGCACGCGCTGCGTACGCTGCCGGCACACCGAGCTTCGGCAGCTGTTGGGCGGCGCAGATCGCCGTCACCGCGGCTGGCGGCGCCTGCGCCCGCAACCCACGCGGTCGCGAGTTCGGCGTATCACGCGACATCGAGCTGACCGAGGCCGGCGTCCAGCATCCCTTGTTCGCCGACAAGCCGCGCCGCTTCGATGCCTTCACCTCGCATGCCGACGAAATCGTCCGCTTGCCGCCGGGCGCAACGTGCCTGGCCGGCAATGCCTTCTCGCGCATCCAAGCCGTCGCCGTCGACCACGGCCGGGCGTCCTTCTGGGCCGTGCAGTACCATCCCGAATACGATTTTCACGAGGTCGCCCGACTGTCCGTCTTGCGGGCGCCGGAACTGATCGCCCAGGGCACCCTCGCCGACGAGGCTGCGGCGGTACGGTACACCGAGGATCTCGAGGCGCTGCATGCCGATGCATCGCGGGCCGACTTGATCGGGCGCCTCGGCGCCGGCTCGCCGGCCCTCGCCGCACCTCTGCGCCACCTCGAACTACGCAACTGGCTGCGTGCTCAAGTGCTGCCGCGACGCGCCCCGGCGCTCCTCGCTTGAACTAGCCTCAGCGCGGCGGCGTGCGCTCGCGCAGACGGTGCTCCTTCATCTTGCGCTGCAACATCACCCGGCTGACGCCCAACGCTCGCGCCGTGTGCGACACGTTGTAGCCGTGCGCCTCGAGACTGCGCGCCAGGAAGTCTCGTTCGAAGGCGGCTCGCGCCTGGCGCAACGAACCGAGCCGCGGAACCGGTTTGGCCACCGACTCGCCCCCGGTGATCCGCTCCGAAAACACCGCCGGCGACAAGACGCTCGCGTCGCCGGCAAGCGTCACCGCGCGTTCGAGTTCGTGCTCGAGTTCACGCACGTTGCCGGGCCAGCTGTAGCGACACAAAAACTCCATCGCCTCGGGGTCGATGCTGCGCTCCGGCTTGCCCCACTTCTCCACCACGCGTTTCAGGAGAAAGGCGACCAGCAACGGAATGTCCTCGGCCCGCTGCCGCAGCGGTGGCACGTGGATCGGAAACGCACTCAGTCGATAGTAGAGATCCTCGCGGAAGCGTTGGTTCCGCACTTCGGTGAGGAGATCCTTGTTGCTCGCCGAGATGACCCGCGTGTCGACGCGGCGCACCTGCGTGTCCCCCAACGGCAGGAACTCGCCGCGCTCGAGCACGCGCAGCAGCTTGATCTGGGTGATCGGCGGCGTGTCGCCGATTTCGTCGAGAAAGATGGTGCCGCCGTCGGCTGCCTCGAACAGGCCGGGCTTGTCGGCAATGGCCCCGGTGAAGGCGCCTTTGCGATAGCCGAAGAGTTCACTCTCGAGCAGCGTTTCGGGAAAGGCACCGCAGTTGATGGCGACGAACGGCTGGTCACGTCGCGGCCCTTCGCAATGGATGGCGCGCGCCACGACTTCCTTGCCGACGCCGGTTTCGCCTTGGAGCAGCACCGAGATCGGCGACCCGATGGCGCTTTCCATGAGGCGGAACACCTTCTCCATCTCGTCGCACGCACCGACCACACCGGCGAATCGTTGGCGCGCCGGTCGCTCGCGGTGCAGCCGCTCCACTTGGGTGCGAAGGCTCGCTTCCGAGTCCTTGACGCTGCGGTACAGGCGCGCGTTCTCGATGGCGATGGCGATGCTGCCGGCGAGCGCCTCGAGAAAGTTCAGTTCACTGGGATCGAATCCCTGCGCGCCCCGCTTGTTGACGCACTGAATCACGCCGAGGGTGCCGCGTTGCGTGCGCAGCGGCGCACAAACGATCGACCGTGTCGTGGCGCCGGTCTTTTCGTCGACCCGGCTATAAAAGCGGCCGTCGCTGCGCACGTCGGGTACCAGCAACGACTTGCCGCTTTGCAGCACGGCGCCGGCGATGCCTTTGTCCGCCGGCATGCGCAGCGTCCGCAAGCGTGCCGCGACTTCACTGTTCTCGGGACTGACGTAGGGGAAGTAGAGTTCGCGGCCGCTCTCGTCGAGAAAGATGAGCGAGCACCCTTCGGCATCGAGCAGTTGTTTGGTGCGTTCGGCGACGGCCGGCAGCAACTCGTCGAGTTCGATGAGCGAGTGCAGCGAGCGGCTGACCTCGAACAACAGCGACAGCTGCGCCGACGCGATCGCGGTCATCGTAGGACTTGCCGCGCCACGCCGGCGAGGGCGCGAGCGTAAACACGCGCGTCGGCCGGGCTGAACAGGACGAAGCGCGCCAACGCCAACGAAGGATGGGCGGCGAGCCCGCCGGCGACCTCGGCCAGCGCGATCGTCGCCGCTTCGGCGATCGGATAGCCGTAGGCGCCGGTGCTGATCGAGGGAAAGGCGATGCTGCGCAAGCGGTGTTCGGCGGCGATGGCGAGGCTGCGGCGATAGACCGAGGCCAACAGTGAAGCTTCGCCGCGCGAACCGCCTTGGTAGATCGGCCCGACGGCGTGAATCACGTAGCGCGCCGGCAGGCGGCCGCCGTGGGTGAGTTTGGCATCGCCGGTGGCGCAGCCGCCGAGTTCGCGACAGGCAGCGAGGATTTCAGGGCCACCGGCTCGATGGATCGCACCGTCGACCCCGCCGCCGCCGAGCAGCGACGCATTAGCCGCGTTGACGATGGCGTCGGTGGACTGCTCGGTGAGGTCGCCCTCGACGAGTTCCAGCCGCGCCGCGCCGCACTCGAGGTGCCGCAGTTCGTCGAGCGCACCCATCATCGGTCACCTACCGGCAAACGAGTCGGGTACGATCGGAACGGGCCGGTGTGAGAGCATGCCCCAAAGTGGCAAGCTCTGCCGCCGGAGACAAGCAGCACGGGCCCCGGCCCGCCCTGCTCGTCTCCGGACTGGCCGGGATCAATGCGCCTGGGCGACGGCGATGTCGTACTTGTCGCCGAAGACGACGCCGATCTCGCGGTACTTGGCCTCGGTGCGCTCGGTGATCAGGCCGAGGCGCGTCAGGTTGGGCACCACCGTGTGCATGTAGATTTCACTGTTGATCGCCGCCCAGTTCGGCAGGCTGTGCACCATCTGCACGACGCTGGCGCCGTCGAGTCCATACTTGGGCCCGAGCAGACGCAACATGTCGAGCTGCTGGTTGGCATTGAGGGTTTCGAGCACGGAGAAGGCGAAGTCCTCCATCTCGGCCATTTCCTCGGGGGTCGAATCGGAGACGACCTGGCGCATCGACAGGACGCCGAAGGCGGCGTGGCGCGCTTCGTCGAGGTGGATGCGACGCAGGATGTCCTTGAGCAACGGATTGGTGGTCACCTTGCCGATGCCGTCGAGAATGCCGACGGCGATGCCCTCGAACAGGGTCTGCATGCCGAGGGTCTTGAGCTTCCACGTCGGCGCTTCGAGCAACTTCTCGAGCAACACCTTGAGGGTGGGGTCGATCGGGAAGATGGTGCCGACCTTACGCGCGAGGAACTTGGAGAGAACCTCGACGTGGCGCACTTCGTCGATCACCTGCGACCCGGCGTAGAACTTGGAGTCGATGCCTGGGCAAGCGTTGGTGAGCTGACCACAGATCTGCAGGGCGGCTTGCTCGCCGTGTAGCAGCTGCGAGACGATGTGGGTGAACTCGTCGCGCGCCGCTTCCCGACACGTGGCCTCGTCGGCGCCCATCAGCGTGAGGATCGACGGCAGGAGCAGGGCTCCTTCGCGCGGCAGGAACCACTCGTCACTCGGGAACGGGATGCTCCAGTCGACGTCGGTTTCGGCGTTCCACTGGCCGGCCTTGCCCTTCTCGTACAGGTTGCGCAGCTCTTCGACGTTCTGGCTGTAATCCCAGGTCCAGTGCAGATCCAGCGGCACGTCGACGTCGATCTTGCTGCGTAGGGCGGCGACTTCGCGGTCGTCGACGAATTCGACGACTTCGAAGGAACCCACTTTGCGGCGGTGGTCGGCGAGAATCTTCTCCATGTGCAACTTCCCTTCGTTGGTGGTTCAGGCGTTGCGGTCGGCGACGAGGCCGCCGCGCAACAGGGCTTTGACTTCGGATTTACGGCGTTTGACCTCGGCGGGATCGAAGATCGAGCGGCCGACGATTTCGGCGCCGAGATCCCCCGAGGCGAAGTGATAGACGGTGAGGCCGATGACGCTCTGCACGGTGTGCGGGATGCTGGCGGCGCGAAAGACGCCGGCTTGCATGCCTTCGCGCAGCAAGGCGGCGAAGTTCTGCAGGATTCGACCCAAGACTTCGTCGGCCCGCTGTTCGGCGTCGGAGTCGCCGGCGAAGTCGTCGTCTTCGAAGAGCGAGCGCAGCAACAAGCGCGAAGCGTTGGGTTCTTCGGCGAGCAGGTCGAGGACGGTATCGATCCAGCGGTCGAAGCGTTCGAGGGGCCCGCCGCCGGCGGCGAGGGCGGCGCTGAGGCGCTGATCGAAGGAGTCGAGCATGCGCAGCACGACGGCGAGGTAGAGTTCTTCTTTGGTACGGAAGTGGTGGAAGAGGGAGGATTTGCCGAGGCCGGCGGCTTCGGCGAGCTCGCGCATGCCGACGCCGGTGTAGCCGCGGCGGGCGAACAGCGCCTCGGCGGCATCGATGATCTTGTCTCGGGGGCGGAGTTCCGCCAACGCAGGCGCTGCCATATCGTTCGACCGTGTGGTCGCGTTTTATCGACCGATCGGTCGGTCGTCAAGCAGGAAATCGCGCCGGCGCGGTTGGCCGCCGCGCGGCGAACCCGTTACAACCCCCGCATGCGCCTCGGCATCTTCGGCGGGACCTTCAACCCCATCCACTATGGCCACCTGCGCAGCGCCGAAGAAGTCCGCCAAGCCCAGCATCTCGATCGCGTCCTCTTCGTCCCCAGCGCCCAACCGCCGCACAAGTCGCGCCGCGACCTCGCCCCCGCCGAACACCGCCTGGCCATGGTCCGCCGCGCCGTGCGCGCCAACCCCTACTTCCGCGCCAGCGACGTCGAGGTGCGCCAAGCGGGGCCGTCCTACTCGGTACACACCCTCGCAACCCTGCGCCGCCGCCATCCCGCGGCGCGCCTCGTCTTCGTCATCGGCGCCGACGCCTTCCGCGACATCGGCACCTGGTTCGACTACCGCCGCCTGTTCGAACTGGCCGACTTCGTCGTCACCTCGCGCCCGCCGCACCCGACCCTCGAACCGCTCGCGTGGGTGCCCGTTGCCGCTCGTGGCGACTTCCGTTATAAGCGCCGCGGCTCCGAGTTGGAGCATGTCTCGGGACACCGTGTGGCCTTCCAACGCATCAGCGACCTCGCCATCTCCGCCACCCAGATCCGGCACTTGCTGCAGCACGGTCGCTCCGTGAAATATCTCACCCCTACCGCCGTCGAGCGCTACATCACCGAAAACCAACTTTATGCGCGCGAGTCTTGAGACATCGAAACCGGCCGACTCGTTGGCCACCGCCCTCGCCTGTGCCGCTGCCGCCCTCGACAAGAAGGCCTACGACCTCGTCGTCCTGGACGTGCACGCGCTCACCTCGGTGGCGAACTATTTCGTCCTCTGCACCGGTCGCTCCGACACCCAAGTGCAGGCCATCGCCCAAAGCGTCGAGGACAACTTGCGCCGCGCCGGCGAAAAGCCGATCGGCGTCGAAGGATTGCCCCAGGCGCACTGGGTCTTGATCGACTTCGCCGACGTCATCGTGCACATCTTCTACGAACCGCAACGAACCTTTTTCGATCTCGACCGCTTGTTCGCCAAGGCACCCCGCGTCGAATTGCCCGAGCCCTATGCCTCGCAGGCGCGTGACTTGCGTTTGGCGCAGGAAGCACGCTAACCGAATCCGATGAAGCGCGTACTGCTGATCCTCGCGGGCTTGGCGCTGGTTTGCGCCGTCATCTACCTCGTCGCCACCAACGGTACCGTCACCGACTTTCAGCTGACCCCGACGATCACGCTCTCCTACTCGCTCGGTGCGTTGATGGTCGCGTCGTTCCTCTGCGGCGCCGTCACCGTCTTGATCGCGGTCATGGTGCAGGCCGGCGGCCGGGCGCTGCTCGGCTGGCGCGACCAACGGCGCGAACGCAACTTTCAGCGCTTCCAGCAGATGGAGGAGCGCGGCGAGCAGCTCATGTGGCAAGGCGACGCACGCCAAGGCCGCGCCCTGCTCGAGAAGGCCTACAAGCGCCAACCCGACAGCGCCTACGCCGTACTCGCCTTGGCCGCCTCCTACCGCGCCACCAACGAAGTCGCCCGCGAACGCCAGTTCCTGCGCGACGCCGCCAACGCGCACCATCACACCAATCCCGACGTCCTCATCGCCCTCGCCGAGGCGCACCGCCATGCCGGCGATCGCAACGCGGCGCTCGAGGTTCTCGAACGCTTGCGCGCCCTGCATCCGCGCGCCCCGCGTGTCCTCTCCGCCCTGCGCGACGCCTACATCGAATGCGGCCGCTGGCACGAAGCCATCGCACCGCAAGAGACGCTCGTCGCCGAAACACGCGACGCGCAGCAGGCGAACAAGGAACGCGAACTGCTGACGATCGTGCGCTACCAAGACGGCCTGGCCGTCGAGGACGCCAATGCCCGCGTCAGCGCTCTCGAAGGCCTGGCCGAACGCCGCAGCCTGGCGCTGCCGGTCGCGGTCAGCCTGGGCGACGCCTTGGTCGCCGCCGGTCGCACCGACGAAGCCGTCGCCGTGTGGGATCGCGCCCTACGCGCCACGCCGCAGACGGTGCTGGTGGAACGTTTGGCCCGCATCTCGACCGATGCCGCGGCGCGCGGTCGCATCAGCGCCACCTTGCGACGCCTCAAACCCGACCAGTGCCAGATGGATCACGTGCGGCTGCACCTGGCCCACCTCCATCTCCAGGACAACCAGGTCAACGAGGCATCGGACGATCTGCGCGCCATCGAGGGAACCACGGCGGCGCCGGGTTTCTTGCACCGGGTGCGCGCCGAGCTGCATCGCCAGCGCGGCGAAGTCGAACAGGCGATGGTCGAGTTCACGCAAGCCGACGGCACGGCCTACTCGTACCAATGCCGCGGCTGCGGCCGCGGCCGGCGCGAGTGGAGCGGCGTCTGTCCCAGCTGCCGGAGCTGGAACTCGCTGCGCGCGACCATCGAAATCGGTAAGGACTGAATCAGGCGCCGGGCTCGTCGAGCCGGCGAGACGCGGCGGTCGTCGGGGCGCCCACCGGACGCCCCGACCGCCTGCATCAGCATCGTCCCCGCTCAGGCGGCGGGGATGTAGCCGTTCTTTTCCAGGTAGGCGAGAACCTGACCGACGCACTCTTCGAGCGTGTTCTTGTCGGTGTGCACCGTCAGCTCCGGCGCTTCCGGCGCTTCGTACGGCGCCGAGATGCCGGTGAAGTCCTTCATCTCGCCGGCGCGCGCCTTCTTGTAATGGCCCTTGGGATCGCGCTTTTCGCATTCGTCGACCGAGCACGAGACGTACACTTCGACGAACTCACCCGGCGCCATGATGGCGCGCACCTGGGCCCGGTCGGAACGATACGGCGAGATGAACGCCGTGGTGTTGATGACGCCGGCCGTGGTGAACAGCTTGGCCACCTCGCCGATGCGGCGGATGTTCTCGGTGCGGTCTTCTGGCGAGAAACCCAGGTCCTTGTTCAGCCCGTGGCGGATGTTGTCGCCGTCGAGGACGTAGGCGTGGATGCCGCGCTCCCACAGCGCCTTCTCGAGGGCCACGGCGATGGTCGACTTGCCGGAGGCCGGCAGGCCGGTCATCCACAGGGTACAGGCCTTGTGGCCGATGACGCGCTCGCGGTCTTCCTTGGTCACGACGCCGTGGTGCCAGACGATGTTGGTCGCTTTGACTTCTGCCATCTCTTCTCTCCTGTCGCCGCCGCGCTGTCCGCCAGGAGACGGCACTCGGCCTGCGTTGTTCGGGATTCGCCGCTGCCGAACCGGTGGCGGCGCCGACCTTCTACTCTCGGGGTGGCAGCTCTGCAAGCAAGCCAACCTCCTCCGCACGCCACGGGTTTTCGCCCCTCGGCAACCACGCAATCCCTATTTGCGAATCATTCTCAGAACTGAGATTCTGGAAAGGTACATGTTGTCCTCGATCCTGCGCTGGCAATCATGGGCCTTCGTCGCCTGCGGCATCGTGTTGCTTGGGGGGGCCGCACGCGCGTCTTGCCCGGGAGACTGCGACGGATCCGCAACCCTCACCGTGGATGAGATCGTCCGAGGTGTCGGCATTGCCCTCGGTACCGTGGCTCTCGACGACTGTCCCGTCTTCGACCAAGACGGTTCGCGGGCGGTCGAGGTCAACGAACTGATCACCGCGGTGAACCTCGCTCTCTTCGGCTGTCCGGCGACACCCACCCCCACCGCGACGATCCCGCCGGCCGCGTCACCGACGCCGACCGCCTCGCCGTCACCGATCGTCGTCGCCACGCCGATCTTCCCGGCCAGCTACCGCAACAACTTCGTCGAGGTGCGCAGCTGCCGCTTCAGTGTCGAACACGGCGGCGGCTCGATGCGCGTGCTCGCCAACCCGGTCGCCGTCGACGCGTACCTGGGAGAAGAGAATCCGCTGCCCTTCGGCAGCGTCATCGTCAAGGAAGAGTTCAACCACACCGACTGCAGTGACGACTCGAAGCTGGTGCGCTGGGCGGCCATGCGCAAGCAGGCGGACGGTTTCGACAGCGAACACGGCAACTGGCAGTGGCAGTGGGTCAACCGCAACCGCACCGTCGCCACCGACAACAAGCAAGCCTGCCTCGGCTGCCACTTGAAACCCGCCTGTGTCGCGCGCGACTACATGTGCACCGAAGACGACGGCGCACCGCGCATCGAGCCGATGCGGCTGGTCTTCGATGGCCTGCCGGCGGCGCTGCTGGCAGCGGCCGGCAACGCGGCGGACGACGTGCTCGTCGTCGGCGGTGACCCGAACGACGGCTTCGGGCCGTACGTCTTCCACTACAACGGCAGCTGCTGGCGGCGGTTGGCGACGGGCGCGCGTGGCGCGCTCTGGTGGATCACCTTCGAACCCATCGAAGGCTCGTTCTACATGGTGGGCGAAGGCGGCTTGATCCTGCGATACGACGCCGCCTCGGACTCCTTCGAACGCTTCGAAACGCCGGGCAACCCGACGCTGTTCGGCATCTGGGGCCAGTCGGCCGACGACATCTGGGTCGTGGGCGGCGCGGTCGGCAACGAAAACGGCGGCGGCATCATTTGGCACTATGACGGCACGCAATGGTCGTCCGTCGATCTCAGCGTCAACTTTCCCGCCGGCGTGCCCACCTTGTTCAAGATTTGGGGACGGGCGCCGGACGACATCTACGCCGTCGGCCGCAGCGGCACGATCCTGCACTACGACGGCACGAGTTGGTCGCGCGTCGAGAGCGACACGGTGCGCCCGCTGTTCACGGTGCACGGCAACCAATCGATCGTCGTCGCCACCGGCGGCTTCATCGACGGCGCGTTGGTGGAAAACGCCGGCGACGGTTTCGTCGACCGGACGCCGCGCGGCATCGCCCAGCTGAACGGCGTGTTCGTTCCACGCGACGGCACCCCCGTGTCCATCGGCAATTCCAGCACGGTGGCGCTACGCGGCGGCGACGGTTGGGTGCGCGGCGCCTCGGGGATCGGCACGCCACGCGACTTCCACGCGGTCTGGATCGATCCGGACGGCGGAACCTGGGGCGTCGGCGGGGATCTGTCGGTGAGCCTGAGCGCCGGTGTGTTGGTCTACGGCGGCGATCGCTTCATCCCCACGGCGATCGACTTGCAACCGAAGGCCAGCTGTGGGGACTGATGCCCATGTGTGATTCGCACGCAAACGTGCTACGAAAACACCGTTCGACATGGATGGATGAGGAGGGGGTATGAACACTTGGATGGTACGCACAGCCATCGTGGCGGCTCTCGTCGCCGTCGCCTTCCCCGCCGCGGCCTGCCCGGGCGACTGCGACGGCAATGACGAGGTGACCGTCGACGAGATCATCCCTGGCGTTCGCATCGCGCTCGGCGAAGAGGCCGTGGGGCGTTGTGCGCCGTTCGATCAGGAACCGGTCGATGGCGAAGTCACGGTGACGGAAATCATCATGGCCGTCACCTGCGCCCTCGAGGGGTGTCCACCTCCCGTCATCCAAACCATCGCCGGTTCGGAGTACGCCGGTTTCAACGGCGACGGCCAGCTGGCGACCGCCAGCTACCTCTACCTTCCGCAGGACATGACCTGGGCCCCCGACGGCCACCTCTACGTCGTCGACTGGAACAACCATCGCCTCCGGCGCATCAACGACGACGGCACCTTCGAGACGGTCGTCGGCACCGGCTCCGTGGGTGACGCCGCCGATGGGCCGGCGACGCAGGCGAAGATCAACCACACCGTCAACATCGCCTTCGATCACCAGGGCGACATGCTCTTCGCCGCTTGGCACAACAGCCAGGTCAAGCACGTCGACATGAAGACCGGCATGCTCAAGACCCTGGCCGGCACCGGCCTGCGTTCCTTCGGGGGCGATGGTGGTCCGGCGCTCGAATCGAAACTCGATCTGCCCAGCGGCGTCGTCGTCGACTCCGCCGGCAACGTCATCGTCGCCGACCAGGCCAACTTCCGCCTGCGTATCGTTCGTCCCGACGGCACGATCGACACCCTCTGCGGCAGCGGCGAACGCGGCTACGCGGGCGACGGCGGCCACTGCCGTGACGCCAAGTTCGACTCGCCCGTCGGCCAAGCCGCGGCGCCGGCCGGCCGCATCGACATCGACGCCGCAGACAACATCTACGTCGCCGACACCAACAACCACGTCATCCGTAAGATCTCCTATCCCGACCGCACCATCACCACCATCGCCGGCACCGGTCATCCCGGCTACAGCGGCGACGGCGGACCGGCGACCCAGGCGCAGTTGAACTTTCCGACCGACGTCGACGTCGACGCCAACGGCTACATCTACATCGCCGACACCGAGAACAACGTCGTGCGCCGCATCGATCCGGACGGCGTGATCACCACGCACGTGGGAACGGGCATCCGCGGCTTCCGCGGCGATGGCGGCGTCGCCAGCGCCGCCAACCTCGATCGCCCCTACGGCGTCGAAGTCGCCCCCAACGGTACGCTCTACGTCGCCGACACGCTCAACCACCGCGTGCGCAGCGTCGCCGACCGGCCGGCCGTCTTCATCCCGACACCCACCCCGCGCCCGACGCCCCCGCCCGTGCCGTGTACCGGCGTCAGCGGCAGCATCTGCACCTACGCCGGCACCGGTCTCGAAGGCTACAACGGCGAAGGCAAGAATCGCCTCGACAGCTGGCTCTACAACCCGACGGACATCGAGTTCACCCCGCGCGGCCGCACCCTCGTCATCGACTGGAACAGCTTCCGCGTGCGCGAGATCCTCGACGACGATACCTTCACGACGGTCCTGGGCACCGACTTCGACGGCGACGGCCCGCCGGACCTGAGCGACTTGACCGACCCCGGCGCGGATCCGCTGACGGTCAATCTCAATCACCCGATGGACGTGATCGAACTGCCGGATGGCGACCTGCTGTTCGCCAACTGGCACAACCACAAGCTGCGCACCCTCGATCTCGACACCAACAAGGTGCGCGTCGTCATCGGCGGCCCCTACGGTTTCCGTGGCGACGGCGGCCCGGCACACGCGGCGCTGATCAACCAGCCGCCACATGCGACGCTCGACAAGGACGGCAACCTCTTCTTCATCGACCAGCGCAGCGAGCGCATCCGCGTCATCTACGACTTCATGCGGCAGCGCCACAACGGCATCGTCGCCACGGTCGTCGGCACGGGCGTGCGCGGCTACAACGGCGACGGCGAGGCCCTGCGCACGCACATCAACCTGCCCGACGGGCCGCTGCCCGAACCGGCGGGCAGCCTGGCGTTCGACGACGACGGCGCCCTCTACTTCGCCGACACCCTCAACCACCGCATCCGCCGCGTGGTCTTCACCAGCCCGGATTTCCTGCAAGGTTTCGTCACCACCATCGCCGGCATCGGCCTCGCCGGCTACAGCGGCGACGGCGGCCCGGCGACCGAGGCCGAGATCAACTTCCCGCAGGATCTCGAAATCGGCCCCGACGGCAACCTCTACTTCGCCGACGCCGACAACCACCGCATCCGCATGATCGACCTCAAGACCGGCATCATCATCACCGTCGCCGGCAACGGCAGCCCCGGCTTCAGCGGTGACGCCGGACCGGCCCTGGACGCCGAACTCAATCGCCCCTTCGGTATCGGTTTCGACCTCGAGGGCAACCTCTACATCGCCGATACCTTCAACAGCCGTATCCGCAAAGTACAACGCTGATGCGAGCGGCGCGTCTCCGACACCCACCTCGGTGTCGGAGACGCGCCGGCTATTGCGACGGCGCGGGAATGAGGTAAACCGAGCGACCATCTTTCGTCGTGCAGGAGGCCTCCCCGATGCAGTCGTCCGCCGAGCAGATCTACGGCTCCCCCGAACACCAGTCCTTCCGCGCCACCGTGCGCCGCTTCATCCAAGAGGAAGTCGCCCCGCGCGCCCGCGAGTTCGACCGCCTCGGCCGCTTCGACAAGTCCCTCTACCCCAGGATGGGGGCCCTCGGCTTCCTCGGCATCCGCTACGACCCCGCCTACGGCGGCCTCGGACTCGACTACTCCTACCAAGCCATCTGGCTCGAAGAGATTTCGCTGTGCGACAACGCCGGCGTCTGCATGGGCCTGTCGGTGCAAACCGACATGGCGACCCCGGCCCTCGCCCGCTTCGGCAGCGACGAGCTCAAGCGCAAGTACCTGACCCCCGCCATCCGCGGTGAACACGTCGCCGCCATCGCCGTCACCGAACCGTCCGCCGGCTCCGACGTCGCCGGCATCAAGACCCGCGCCGTGCGCGACGGCGACCACTGGGTCATCAACGGCTCGAAGATGTACATCACCAATGCATCGACGGCCGACTGGCTCTGCCTGCTCGCCATCACCGATCCGGACGCCGGCTACAACGGCTATTCCCAAATCATCGTGCCGACGGACTCGCCCGGCTTCAGCTACGAACTGCTCGACAAGATCGGCAACAAAGGCTCCGACACCGGCCTGCTGTTCTTCGACGACGTCCGCGTGCCCGTGTCCAACACCATCGGCGAGGTCGGACGCGGCTTCCAACAGCAGATGATGCAGTTCCAAGACGAACGCATGGTCGTCGTCGTCAGCGCGCCGATCGCCGCGCGCCGCCTGTGGGATCAGACCCTCGAACACTGCCAGCAGCGTTACGCCTTCGGCAAGCCGCTCAGCAAGATGCAGGTCAACGCCCACAAGTTCGTCGAGATGCGCATGCGCATCGAGGCCGCCCAGGAATTCGCCTACCGCTGCATCCGCGCCATGGTGCGCGGCGAGGACGCCACGCTCGACATCTCCATGGGCAAGGTCATCGCCACCGACATGCACCAGTTCGTCGCCACCACCTGCGTGCAGCTCTTCGGCGGCGCCGGCTACATGTACGAGAACCCGGCGGGACGCGCCTTCGTCGACTCACGCCTGGCCGCCATCGGCGGCGGCGCCGACGAGGTGATGAAGCAAGTCGTCTCGAAGATCCTCGGGATCTGAGCCGCGCGAGGCGCCGATGAAGGTCCTGCCGACACACATCGACACGGGCTCCGAAACCTACCGCAGCAACCGCGCCGGCATGGAGGAACAGCTGGCGCTGATCCAGGCGGAGTTGGCGCGCGCCAACGCCGGCGGCGGCGACAAGTACGTCCGCCGCCACCGCGAACGCGGCAAGCTGCTGGTGCGTGAACGCATCGAATTGCTGCTCGACCGCGACAGCCCCTTCCTCGAATTGTCGCCCCTCGCCGCTTGGGGGACCGAGTTCGCCCTCGGCGCCGGCGTCGTCACCGGTGTCGGCGTCGTCAGCGGCGTCGAATGTGTGATCGTCGCCAACGATCCGACCGTGCGCGGCGGCGCCACCAACCCGATCACCCTGGAGAAGTCGGCGCGGGCGATGGACATCGCGGCGCAAAACCGCCTGCCGCTGATCAATCTGACCGAATCGGCCGGCGCCGACTTGCCGCACCAGGCCAAGATCTTCGTGCGTGGCGGCAAGACCTTCCGCGAACTCACTCGCCGTTCCGCCGAACGCATCCCCACGGTCTGTCTCGTCTTCGGCAGTTCGACCGCCGGCGGCGCCTACGTCCCGGGCATGTCCGACTACGCCGTCTTCGTCAAAGGCGGCGCCAAGGTCTTCCTCGCCGGACCGCCACTGGTGAAGATGGCGATCAACGAAGACGCCGACGAAGAGACACTCGGCGGCGCCGAGATGCACAGCCGCGTCAGCGGCGTCTCCGACTACTTGGCGGAAGACGAACTCGACGCCATCCGCATCGGCCGCGAGATCATGGCGCACCTCAATTGGCGCAAACGCGGCAGCGCCCGCATGCAGACGCCCGAGGAGCCGCGCTACGATCCCGACGAGCTGCTCGGCATCGCCTCGATGGACGTGCGCAAGCCCTTCGAGGTGCGTGAAGTCATCGCCCGCATCGTCGACGGCTCGCGCTTCGAGGAGTTCAAGCCGACGTACGGCACCACGCTCGTCACCGGCTGGGCCCACCTGCACGGCTACCCGGTGGGCGTGATCGCCAACAACGGCATTCTCTTCTCCGAATCGTCCGAGAAGGCTTCGCAGTTCATCCAGCTCTGCAACCGCATCGACGTGCCGCTGATCTTTCTGCAGAACATCACCGGTTTCATGGTCGGCACCCAGTACGAACGCGGCGGCATCATCAAGGACGGCGCCAAGATGATCAACGCCGTCTCCAACTCCACGGTGCCGATGCTGACGGTGATGATCGGCAGCTCCTACGGCGCCGGCAACTACGGCATGTGCGGCCGCGCCTACGATCCGCGTTTCCTCTTCACCTGGCCGAACCACCGCATCGCGGTGATGGGCCCGGAACAACTCGCCGGCGTGCTCTCCATCGTCCGGCGCACCGCCGCCGAACGCGCCGGGCAACCGTTCGACGAAGAGGAGGATCGCGCCCTGCGCAGCATGGTCGAGCAGCAGATCGAAAAGGAATCGAACGCCCTCTTCGCCACCGGACAGGTTTGGGACGATGGCGTCATCGATCCGCGCGACACCCGCACCGTACTCGCCATGGGATTGAGCGCCGCCTTCAACGGCGAGGTTCGCGGCAGCGACGCCTTCGGCGTCTTCCGCATGTGAAGCGCGAGGCACGCATGTTCCGCAAAGTCCTCATCGCCAATCGCGGCGAAATCGCCGTGCGCATCGCGCGCACCTGCCACGCCATGGGCTTGTCGACCGTCGCCATCTACGCCGACCCGGATCGCGACGCCCCCTTCGTGCGCCTCGCCGACGAAGCCATCTACTTGGGTCCACCTGTCGCCTCGGGCTCCTTCCTCGCGGGCGAGAAGATCCTCGATGCCGGGCTCGCTTGCGGCGTCGACGCGGTGCATCCGGGCTACGGCTTCCTGGCCGAGAATGCCGACTTCGCCGCCGCCTGCATCGCCCGCGGCATCACCTTCGTCGGCCCGAGCCCGGCGGTCATCGAGAGCATGGGCAACAAGACGACCGCCAAGGCCGTCGCCGTCGATGCCGGCGTGCCCGTCGTGCCGGGCTTCGACGCGCGCAACATGGACGAGGCCGCCATCGTCGCCCACTGCGAGAAGGTCGGCTTCCCGGTGTTGCTCAAGGCGGCCTACGGCGGCGGCGGCAAGGGCATGCGCATCGTCGAACGTTCAGCCGACGTGCCCGCGGCGGTAGCTGCCGCCAAGCGTGAAGCTCTCGCCGCCTTCGGACGCGACGACTTGCTCGTCGAGCGGTACGTCGAACGCCCGCGCCACGTCGAGGTGCAGATCCTCGGCGACCATCACGGCAACTTGGTGCACCTCTTCGAACGCGAGTGCTCGATCCAACGCCGCCACCAGAAGGTGGTCGAAGAGGCACCCTCGCCGACCATTCGCCCGGAGACACGCCAACGTCTCACCGAAGCCGCCGTCGCCCTCGGACGTGCCCTCGGTTACGTCAACGCCGGTACCGTCGAGTTCATCGTCGGCGCCGACGAGAGCTTCTACTTCCTGGAGGTCAACACCCGCCTGCAGGTAGAACACCCGGTGACCGAGGCGATTCTCGGACTCGACTTGGTCCGGCTGCAGCTCGACATCGCCGCCCACCGCCCGCTGCCGTTCCGGCAAGAGGATCTCGTGCCGCGCGGACACGCCATCGAAGTGCGTCTCTGTGCCGAGGATCCGCGGGTCGACCACTTGCCGGCGATCGGCAGCGTGCACCGCTGGCAGCCGGCGCTGGAACCGGGCGTGCGTTTCGATTCCGGCATCGCGGCGGGTTCGGCCGTCACCATCCACTACGACTCGATGCTCGCCAAGGTCATCGCCCATGGGCCGACGCGTGACGAAGCGGCGCGCAAGTTGTCGCGCGCCCTGTCGGGCACGGTCGTGCAAGGGCTGCGAACCAATGCCGAGTTCTTGGCTCGACTGCTCGACACACCGTCCTTCCGCGCCGCGGAACTCGACACCTCCTTCTTGGCGCGTCACCCGGAACTGACCCAACCGGTCGCCGATCAACCCGACATCGACCGCGTGCACGCCGTCGCCGCCGCCCTCTGGCAACAAGCCCAGCATCGGCGTGCCGCCGACGTCTTGAGCACCTTACCCTCGGGCTGGCGCAACAACCCCGCCGTGCATCAACGCGTCCAATTCAGCGGCGATGCGGGCGACATCGAGGTCGCGTATCGCCATCTCGGACGCCAGCGGTTCGCGTTGCAGGTCGAAGGCCTCGAAGCCGACACGGCGGAGATCCTCGAGGTCGGCGCGGATCATCTTCTCGCCTGCATCGGCAGCGTGCGCCGCGCCTACCACCTGCTTCAGCATGGCGACGTCGTCGAGGTGCACAGCTCGCGCGGGCGCTCCACGCTCGGCGAACACCCCCGTTTCCCCGATCGCGCGCTCGAAAAGGTGGCGGGCAGCTGTCAGGCATCCATGCCCGGACGCATCCTCTCCGTGCGGGTGACGGTCGACCAGCCCGTCGAACGTGGTGCGGTGCTGCTGACGATGGAAGCGATGAAGATGGAGCACGACATCGTGGCGCCCCATGCCGGCATCGTCCGCGAGGTGCGTGTGGCGCAGGGCGATCAAGTCGACGCCGGGGCCGTCCTCGTCGTGCTCGACGAGAGCGATACAGCCACGCCAACGTAACTTGGAATCGCGGGCGTGGAAGCCGGGCCGCGAAAGTGCGGATTGCGCGCGCCAAGGCCCCGTGTTAGCGACAAACCATGGATTTGACCCTCTCGATCGACGATGAGACTGCGGCAAAGGCTAGCGCTGTCGCGGATCGCATGGGATTGAATCTCAGTCAGCTCGTCCGCAACTATCTCATCGGGTTGGCCGTGGACAGAGGCGCCGACGGAGATATCGCGGAGATGCGCCAACTCAGCCTCGCGAGCCGAGACGAGGCCCAAACTTGGCGCTTCGACCGCGATGCCTTACATGAACGCTCGTAGTTTTCTCGACAGCAATATCCTCGTTTATACAGACTCCAGCGCCGAGCCAGTCAAGCGCGAGACGGCGCTTCGACTCTATGCACGTTGCCGCTCTGGCCAAACCGGTGTGGTCTCGACCCAGGTACGCCAGGAATACTTCGTGGCCGCCACACGCAAGCTGAAGGTGCCCTCGACCATCGCTAGGCGCAAGGTCGAACTCTTTGCGAACTTGGAGGTGGTACAGGTTCGCACCGAAGTCATCCTCGCGGCGATTGATCTCCAGCAATTGCACCGCCTTTCCTTCTGGGATTCCCTTATTGTAAGCGCCGCGATCGCCAGCGGGTGTAGCACGCTCTATTCCGAGGATATGCAAGATGGTTTTCGTGTCGGCGGCCTGCAAATTCGCAATCCGTTCCTAGAACCCAGCGTCCGAGAAGCCAAAGTTGAGGATGCTCCGTATTGATCCACGGCACAGCCTTTCCAAGACGAGAATTGCAATGAACAGCCCTATCCTAAACGAACGACGTGGTGTGACCGCCTGGATCACGCTCAACCGCCCCGAGCGTCGCAACGCGCTCAGCGACGAGATGGTGCCGGCGCTCGCCGAGGCTCTCGACGCGGCGCAAGCCGACGCGGCGGTGCGCTTCATCGTGCTCACCGGCAACGGCCCGGCCTTTTGTGCCGGCGCCGATCTCAAGGCCGGCGGCATGCGCGGCGACGGCGGTGAACCGCCCTTCATCGGCATCCTGCGACGTCTGCAAGAATCGCCCAAGCCGGTCATCGGCCGCATCAACGGCCACGCCTTCGGTGGTGGCCTCGGCTTGATGGCCGCTTGCGATCTCGTCGTCGCCTCCTCCGCGGCGCAATACAGCTTCAGCGAAGTGCGCATCGGCGTCATCCCGGCGATGATCTCGGTCGTGGTCTTGCCCAAGATCGGCCCACACAACGGCATGTGGTTGTTTCTCACCGGTGAACGCTTCGATTCCGATCGAGCCTGCGAGCTCGGTCTCGTGCATCGTGTCGCCGCACCCGAGGAACTCGACAAGGCCGTCGACGACCTGATCGCGATGCTCCGCTTGGGCGGCCCGAACGCCGTGCGCGCCGCCAAGGAACTGGTGCGCCGCGTCCCCAAGATGACGACCGACGAAGCCTATCGCTACACGGGCGATTTGATCGGCAACCTGTTTGCGTCCGACGAAGCAGCCGAGGGCATGCGCGCCTTCGCCGAAAAACGCACGCCCGCATGGGGGAACGAATGACGAGTTTGCGAATCGCCAACTGCAGCGGCTTCTACGGCGACCGCCTGAGCGCGGCGCGCGAGGTCATCGAAGGTGGCCCGATCGACGTGTTGACCGGCGACTATCTCGCCGAGTTGACCATGATGATCCTCGCCAAGGATCGCATGAAGAGCCCGGAGAGCGGCTTCGCCAAGACCTTCCTGCGCCAAATGGAAGACGTCCTCGGGCTGTGCTGCGAGCGCGGCATCAAGATCGTCGTCAACGCCGGCGGTCTCAATCCGGCTGGGCTGGCGCAACGCTTGGCGCAGATGGCGGCCGGACTCGGCGTGCAACCGAAGATCGCCCACATCGAAGGCGACGACCTGATGCCGGCCTTGCCGCGCCTCTTGGGCGAGGGTCACGAACTGCGCAATCTCGATACCGGCGCGCCCCTCGCTCCGTTCGCACCGCGCGTCGTCACCGCCAACGCCTACCTCGGCGCTTGGGGCATCGTCACGGCACTCGAAAACGGCGCCGACATCGTCGTCTGCCCGCGGGTCACCGACGCGGCTCTGGTCGTCGGCCCAGCGGCGTGGAAGTTCGGTTGGAAACGCGACGACTGGGACCAACTCGCCGGCGCCGTCGTCGCCGGGCACATCATCGAATGCGGCACCCAGTGCACCGGCGGCAACTACTCCTTCTTCGAAGAGATCCCCGGCCTCGAACGGCCCGGCTTCCCCATCGCCGAGATGCACGCCGACGGCAGCTTCATCGTCACCAAGCATCCGGGCACCGGCGGACGCGTCTCGGTCGGCACCGTGACGGCGCAGCTGCTCTATGAAATTCAGGGCGTGCGCTATCTCAATCCCGACGTCACCACGCGCTTCGACTCGATCCGGGTCGAGGAGGACGCTGTCGATCGAGTGCGGGTCTTCGGCGTCAAGGGCGAGCCGCCGCCGGCGACGACCAAGGTCTGCATCAACTACCTCGGCGGCTACCGCAACTCGATGACGTTCGTCGTCGCCGGACTCGACATCGAGAAGAAGGCGCGGCTCGCCGAGGACACGCTGTGGTCGTTGCTCGGCGGCCGCGAGAACTTCGCCGCCAGCGACGTGCAGTTGATCCGCTCCAACCGGCCCGACCCGCGCACCAACGACGACGCGTTCGCCTACCTGCGGGTCACCGTCAAGGACCACGACCAGCGCAAGGTCGGGCGCGAGTTCAGCAACAAGGCGGTCGAGATGGCGTTGGCGAGCTATCCCGGCTTCTTCCTCACCTCACCTCCCGGCGACGGCTCTCCGTTCGGCGTGTACTGGCCGACCCTGGTGCCATCGAGTGAGATCGACCAGCGTGTGGTGCTCGGCGAGCGCACGCTGCACATCACGCCACCCCCCGGAGCGGGAAGCGAACATCCCGCGGAGGTCGCGGGGGTCACGCTGCCGGCGGCGCCGAGCGGACCGACGCAGCGCGTGCCGCTGGGACTGCTGTGCGGGGCGCGCTCGGGCGACAAGGGCGGCAACGCCAACGTCGGCTTCTGGGTGCGCACGCCCGAGGCGTATGCCTGGATGGCGTCGTACCTGACGACGGCCAAGTTGGCCGAGCTGTTGCCGGAGGCGGCGGGCCTGGAGATCGAGCGTTACGAGCTGCCGAACCTGTTGAGTCTCAACTTCATCGTCAAGGGATTGTTGGGCGACGGCGTGGCGTCGTCGACGCGCAGCGACCCGCAAGCCAAGAGCTTCGGCGAGTTCCTGCGCGCCAAGCTGGTCGACGTGCCGGCAAGCCTACTGCCATGAAGCGGCGCGCGGCGCTCGGCATCGTGCTGCTCGCGCTGGCGGCGGTGGCAGCCGGTTGTGCCGCTGCCCCGCGCGTACGATTGCCCGGCCAAGCCGATGTCGGCCTCGACGAGCTTTTGGCGCGCCATCCGATCGCGGCCGAGGCGCCGCTGCTGCCGGTGTTGTTGCAGAAGAACGAGACGCAGAGCTTCCATCTGGTGCAGATCCGCACGCGTGAGATGCCGCACCGTCATCTCGAGCACGACCTCGCGGTGACGGTATTGCGGGGCGAAGGTATTCTGCACGTCGAAGAGCGATCCCTACCGATGCAACCGGGCGACGTCGCAGTCGTGCAACGAGGCGAAGCGCACTGGTTCGAAAACCGCGGCGACGAAGTCTCCGCCGCCTTCGTGGTCTTCACCCCTCCCTACGACGGCAAGGACAACGTCCCCCTGGAGCCGGCCCACCCGTAAACGCACCATCCCAGCATCTCGGCGGGTGCCTTCCGCCAAGGAAGGTCAGTGGCGGGTGCGCGCAAAGGCGTCCGCGTTGCGGCGGTGCTGTACCCAACAAGGGATGGAATCAGGTCGACGACATCGCAGAAGTAGTGCTTGACGCTACATGCACCGGCAACTAACGTCTCCATGGGCAGTTCATGGCTGAGGTCATTTTCGATTGGGACCAGTGGAACGTCCAAAAGAACGAGAGCAAGCACGGAGTATCGCGCCTGGAGGCGGAGAGTGCCTTCTTCGACCCACACTATCGGCTGTTCGCCGACAAAGCGCATTCCACTCGCGACGAACCCCGGTACATCCTCTACGGCCGCAGTCTCGAGGCGCGGGTATTGATGATTGGTTTCACCCTGCGTGCGCGAAAGGTTCGCGTAATCACAGCACGACCAGCATCGCGGAAGGAACGGCGAATCTATGAAACGAAAACGTAGCGCCAACGACAGACCCCCCACGGAGATCGCGGACTACGACAGCCATGATACCTCTGGGTTGATCGAAGCGGGTAAACCGCTGAGGCTCAGCGACATCGGCATTGAGCTGCCCAAGGTTCCGCCGACGCAAGTGGTGTCGATTCGTCTGCCATCGACGCTACTCAATCAAATCAAGGCTTTTGCCTCGGCACGCGACATTCCCTACCAAGCACTGATCAAACTCCTCCTCGCCGAGTCGCTCGAGCGCCGTAACGCGGCGTAAGGCCCCATCGAACCTGCCCCGCCACGGCGACACCAAGCGAGGTGGCGTCGATCGCGGCGGCCTGCGCAGAGAGAAATTCTCGGCGCGACTGGACGTGGCGGTGATTGGTTCGTGGCGCACCTGACCTTGCCTCAACCCGCTACCCGATCCATCAATTCCAGGGCTGCCTTTGGGTCCGCGTCTACCATGGCGAGGAGCGTACGCGCCGGGGCGTCAGGGTTGCGGCGGTGCTGTTCCCAATCACGGATCGTGGCGACGGGCACGCGCAGCCTCGCGGCGAACTGCACCTGGCTGAGCTTGGTCTTGGCGCGGATGGCTTTGACGTCCGGGCCTGCGGCAATGCGTCCCTTGCCAGTATCACCTTCCGCATAGGCGATAGCATCGGCCAGTCCACCCGCGATCTTGTCGAAAGCCCTACTCATGATCCACCTCCTGCACCCAAGCTTTGCCGCAAACGGGTCCTCGAAGCGAGGGCGACGGAAGCGTCACTGATCACACGTCGAACGGCCCCCGCTTACACCGCGGGCCCTGCCAAACGCGAGGAATCCGCTCGGTTCGAGCGCCCGACTCTTCCGCGCTGCATCGGCGCAGCGCGATCCGTTCATGTTGCGCCAGAACCGCACCTGACCCGGGGAAGAACCGAGACACCAACCCGATCCGGGTTGAACGCCTCGATGGAGAGCGGAGAGTCCAGTCGCGTGGGCGGAAGGATTGGACGAGTACAGAGTTCTGGGCGTCCGGATTCTGCATCCCCACTCGACTTCCATCGGCGCTTTCCCTGGGACGTGCAATCGCATCCGAAGTCGCTAAGATCCGCGCATGGCACATCGCGGGCTCCAAGAGATTCTACCGGAGTTGCAGGCGCTCGCGCGTCGTCATGCGGAACTGTCGCTACTCGTGCTCTTTGGATCACGTGCGCGGGGCGACACATGGCGCGACTCGGACTGGGATTTCGCCTACTTGGCGAACGGGCGCATCGACCGACTCGCACTGATGGCGGAACTTGCCGAGGTCGTCGCGACCGACCGCGTGGATCTGGTCGACGTGCAACGTGCCGGCGGCTTGGTCCGCTTTCGCGTCGCCCGCGACGGTCTGCTCATCCACGAAATCGAGGCCGGTGCCTTCGAACGCTACTGTTTTTCGACGGCGCGGTTCTGGTTCGATGCCAAACCCATCCTGATGCGCGGCTACGACGAGATCTTGGAGAAGTGCGAATTTCGGAGCAGCGTGATCACTCATTTCGGTCGAGCGTGATCAGTCGTT